>NZ_KB892864.1 GCF_000373965.1 Uliginosibacterium gangwonense DSM 18521
TCGATCTGTGCATCGGTATAAGCCTCGGTCAGCCCTTCAGCACGGGCCTGCTTGGCCACGGCCACGGCGATGTTGGCCGAGACCTTGCGCATGTCGTTCAAGGGCGGCAGCAGCTTGCCTTGCGGGTCGTCCTTGGCGGGTGACATGGCCGCCAGTGCGCGCGCTGCGGCGAGGAACATGCCGTCGGTGACGCGACGGGCCTTGACCGCCAGCGCAGCCAGACCGACTCCGGGGAAGATGTAGGAGTTGTTGGTCTGGGCGAAGTGGTGGGTCTTGCCTTCGTAGTCGATGGAGGCAAAGGGGCTGCCAGTGCCGATGATGGCGCGTCCTTCGGTCCAACGCACGATGTTGGCCGGTTGGGCTTCGACGCAGGAGGTGGGGTTGGAGAGCGGGAAGACGATCGGGCGGGCGACATGGCGGGCCATTTCGCGGATGATCTCTTCGCTGAAGGAGTCGGCCTGACCAGAAACGCCAACCAGTACGGTGGGTTTGGCGTTACGGGCCACGTCGAGCAGCATGGCCTTGTCGGCGCTGTCGAGCTTCCAGCTCTTGAGCAGGGCGCTGTCCTGGGTGTAGGCCTTCTGGAAGGCTTCCAGGTTCGGGGTCTGTTCGGTCACCAGGCCATGACGGCCAACGATGTAGAAGCGCTTGCGGGCTTCTTCTTCGCTCAGGCCAGCTTCAACCATGGCGTGCTTGATCAGATCAGCAATGCCGATGCCGGCTGAACCACCGCCGAGGATGGCGATGCGTTGTTCGGTCAGCGCTACACCCGTGATCTGGATGGCGGACAACAAGGTGCCGGTCGCAACCGAAGCGGTGCCCTGGATGTCGTCATTGAAGGTGCACAGGCGGTCGCGGTAACGGTCCAACAGACGGTTGGCGTTGTTCTTGTGGAAGTCTTCCCACTGCAGCAGCACTTTCGGCCAGCGTTTGTGGACGGCGGCCACGAAGGCTTCGATGAAGTCATCGTATTCCTGACCACGCACGCGTTCATGGCGCCAGCCAATGTAGCGCGGGTCAGCCAGACGTTCTTCGTTGTTGGTGCCCACATCCAGCGTGATCGGCAGCGTGGTCGACGGATCAATACCGCCGCAGCCCGAGTAGATCGCAAGCTTGCCGATGGGAATGCCCATACCGCCCACCCCTTGGTCCCCCAGACCGAGGATACGTTCACCATCGGTGACGACGATACACTCGACGTTGTCAAAACGCGGGTTGGCCAGAATCTGATCCAGACGATCCTTGTTCGGCAGGCTCAGGAACAGCCCACGCGGACGACGGTAGATGTGGCTGAACTGCTGGCAGCCTGCGCCCACGGTGGGGGTGTAGATGATTGGCAGCAGCTCTTCCAGATGTTCGGTGATCAGTGCGAAGTAGAGTGTCTCGCAGGTGTCTTGCAGATCCCGCAGGAAGACATAGCGGTCCAGATCACTCGGCAGGGCCCGCACGCATTCCAGACGGCGCTGTACCTGGTCTTCCAGGCTTTCAATGTGGTCCGGCAGCAGCCCATGCAGGTGGAACGCGTCACGCTCTTCGAGTGTGAAGGCGGTGCTTTTGTTCAGCAGCGGGTTTTCGAGGATGTGTTGCCCGCAGCAATCCGATTCAATGACAAGGGGATTAAAGTCAGTGGATGTCAGTGCACGATCATTCATTTTTTTACCTCAGCTTTTCGTCTTTCAGCCACCTTCAGCTCTATAGATTTGGCATGAAGACAATGGCTGTTGCGTTACAAAAAAAGAGGCGGCTCTATAATTTTTTCAAGTTTTGGAGGCAAAGCCTCCCCCTATCAGTCCCTCAGCCGCCTGGAGAAACTGCATCGGTCATACGCTGGGCGATACCGGTGCGCTACGGGAAAAGCCCGTATTGTAGCGACCGGCAACGCCCAGATTGCCTACTTAGTGAAAAGCTTTGAGCAGGAAGATTGCAAGCACTACCATGAGTGCGCCGCCAATCCGCGTGGAGATTTGTGCGAAAGGCATCAATCCCATGCGATTACAGGCAGAAAGAATTGCCACATCTCCCGTGCCACCCAGACCGCTATGGCATGCAGTGACCACGGCAGATTCGACTTGGTACATCTTGAGGAACTTGCCCACAAACCAGCCGGAAGCCACCATCGACACCACCGTAACGGTACAGATGCAGAAGTAGGCAAAGGTAAAAGCCTTGATCAGGTCATTCCAAGGCACATACAACACACCCAGGCCAACCAACAGAGGGAAGGTCAGGTTGGTCGTCATGAACTTGTACATCTGATGCGCACCCGTTTCCATGCGCACAGGCATCACCTTGGAAACCTTGAGCAGCGCGGCAGACAAGATCATCAGGATCGGGCCGGGAATGCCCGTGAATGGTGCCAGGAAAGAACCCAGGATGAACATGGAGCATGCCAACAGCAAACCAGCGCCCATCAGGGAAAGATCCAGAGGCTTTTCTGTGTTCTGCTCCTTAAGCAGTTCGTTGTCATTACCCGAACGAACCAGCAGGCCTTGACCAGAGAATTGCGGCTTGGTCTCACCAATACGGCGGAGGATACCCGCAGAAACAATGGCCACCACGTTACCGATCAATGCCGCTGGAATCAGTGTGGCAATCATCGCGGGCTGGGCAGAGGAGAGAATCTCGGAATACCCCATTGAAAGCGGCAGGATGCCTTCGCCAATCCCACCTGCAAGAATCGGAACAATGATATAGAAGAAGGTGTACTTCGGCTCATAACCAAACAACATCGCAACACCAACCCCTGCCACCACCGCAGCAATGGTGCCGACCGCCAATGGTATGAACATGCGCAGAAAGCCTTGAACCAGTACGCGCCGATTCATCCCCAGCATACTACCGGTCACCAGACAAGCGATATAGAGATACAAGAAGTTGGAAGTCTTCATGACTGCGGTGATGGATTTGACCATCTCCGGATTCAGCACTTGATAACCCAACATGGCCGATGGCACGAACAAACACAGAATGGCTGAACCACCAATGCTCTTCAAAACAGGAATCCGTGCGCCCAGTTCCCCCAAAAGAAAACCAAACACCATGATGCACGCAAAACCACCAATCATATCTGCGGGCAGTTTCTTGACCAAAGCAGCGCCAATAACCACTGCTGCAATAGCAACATATAGCGGCAGGGGCAAGGGCCCTACTTTATAGCTACCGATTTTGCTGAGCAAACCACCACTTGGTGCTTCACTTCCCATGACTGCTGTGTTGTCCATGTACATCTCCTCTTGACTGCTGTCTCGTTCGACCCGGTTGCATTCAACGCAAACCGAATCATCTCCTTTGAGGGACTTGGCGCCTTGCGGATTGCCAGAATCCCGATGCTGCATGTGCCCACTTGAGTCATCCGTTTCCGGCCCTCTTGGGAACTAGTATTTCTGCTTGTTATTGAGCATGAGGCGTGCCAGCTAATAAACTTTTCTAATGCAATGATTTATTTGACTTTTTATCTAGCCGTGCAAAGTTGAGATTCGATTTTCCGAATAGGGGCTTTGAAACCCGTTCGGAAATCCGAACGAAAAAACGGCAAAACAAGAAAAAAACACAGAATTCCAATCAAAACAATAGGTTCGATCAACGAACCAAACAGTTTATGAGCTTGCTGAGAGTAAAACAGGATAGAAGTTGGCCAAGTTAGCAAAACATTCACCAATGTGACTTGAGATGCTTCACCTTCATACGCGGCATTGAGCGAGCATCTGCATCGGGGCTTTACCCATGTGGGCAAATCCCACTCTCAACCAGCCAGAGGGCATAGGTCTTTTTGGCTATGCATCCTGCAATGACATGAGACTTGGCTTTGATATTGCACACGGAATGCAAGTACGGGCATGCAGCAATAATCCACTTTGTTTTGACTGGACAGCGCTTCATCCGCTGACAATCTGCTCCGCTTAGGCTTGGAATCATCGTTTTCACGTACCACACTGCACCGTAGATTACAAAGTGAAATCTCAAAACTGCTAATTTGGAGCTTCAAATGTCAAATTTTCGTTCCTCTCACATTGCAGCTGTATACCTTGCTTTTGGCTTGGCGATGCCTGCGGTAGTGCTGGCAGACAATGTACAAAAGCTTCCGTCATTCAACGTGGATATCAGCCAGACCTCTGTTTCAGGACTTTCTTCAGGGGCCTTTATGAGCGTACAACTAGGGTTTGCCCACTCATCCATCATCAAAGGCGTAGGCGTGGTGGCTGGTGGCCCCTATTACTGCGCTCAAGACAATGTAAGTAAGGCCACGCAAATCTGCACTTGCACAGCACTGCTGTCCTCAATGTGCAAAAACACCCCTGGAGCAACAGATATAAACACCTTGAACGCAAAGGTTGCTCAATTTTCCCAAAGCAAAGCCATTGACGACCCTGCCAACGTGCGCCAGCAACGGATATATCTGTATGGAGGTGCCAAGGATGTAATCGTTCCACCACCGGTTTTTGATGATCTGCAAAAGTTCTACGGTAACTTTGCAGACCCTGCCAACATTCAGGTTGCGGGCAGCCCGGACGCCAACCACACCATGCCCACCCCAGGCTATGGCAATGAATGCTCAAAGCTTGGCAATCCCTTTATCAGTAAATGCGATTCAGATACCGCTGGCGACATCCTTAATTGGATTTACGGTTCCCTGCAACCGGCACAAACAGGCACGCTCAAAGGGCGCCTTCTGCAATTCAACCAACGGGAATTCTCGCCCAATATGTACATGGGGGGAATGGATAGTACCGCATGGCTGTACGTTCCTGCCCCTTGTGACACGGGAGAAAAATGCAAAATACATGTCGTGCTACATGGTTGCAACCAAGGGCAAAGCTACATCCCAACCAACGGTAGCGGTGAAAACGGTGGCCTGTATTATGGATTACAGTATGTGAAGGATACGGGATACAACGCTTGGGCTGACACCAACAATATTATTGTGCTGTACCCTCAAGCGGTGGTCACCGCTACCAATCCGCAAGGTTGCTGGGATTGGTGGGGCTATGCTGATCCGAACTATGCAACCAAGAGCGGCGGACAGATCAAGGCCATTCGTGCAATGATTGACCGGATTGCCGCAGGCAACAAGTCAAACTCTGGCAAAAACAAATCCACCAAGACGAGCTCGGCATGCAAACTCGATAAAGCCCTCTGCCCCGCAAGTTGAAATAGAGATCACAAAAGGCGTGTCAACGAAAAAAGCCGTTGAATGCTCAACGGCTTTTTTTGATTTGGCGGAGTGGACGGGACTCGAACCCGCGACCCCCGGCGTGACAGGCCGGTATTCTAACCAACTGAACTACCACTCCTCGACCTAAGCAAAGCTTAGGTCAGAAACCCTTTGCCGATTGATTTTTCTCTCAATCAAACAGAAACCGCATTATAGACACTATTCTCACAATACTCAAGGGGTAACTTCATCGTCTGACGTATCTTGTGCATCGTGGCGCAGCGCCGCCTGCATCAGACGTGCCTGTTCCTTGCTCACCTGGCCGCTGGTCAGAGCAGCTTCAGCACTCCCCCGTGCGCCAAGTCTGTCTCCCAAGGCCCGCCGTGAAACCCATTGAGCATAAAGCCAGGCACCATTCCCAGGAGAGGTCACCAAAGCCTGTTCCAACAATCCGTTTGCCCGCTCATGCTGCCCAGCCTGCTGGCACAAACCCGCCATGAATGCCAAGTATTCGCCATCTGTTTCCTTGGCATAGGGCCGACTATTTTCAAGTGTATCCAGCGCATCGACTACCGCTCCACGCTCGGCCTGCAGCAAGGCCAGGGCCCGGGCGATATCAAGGCTCTGGGGTGAAAGATCCTGGCCCTGCTTAAGCAAGGCCTCAGCATCTGACTTGAACCCTGCATCCAGCAAAAGTTGTACGAGCAGGCGACGCGCATCCAAATGGGCAGGGTCAAGTCGCAGCTGCGTTCGCAACAAGGCACGCGCCTCTGCAACACGGCCAAGCTTGAGCATACGCAAGGCCTGCTCAAAAGGGGAGTAACTGGTGACATCCTCAACCACGGGGTGTTTGGAAGCCAGCGGTGACTTAAGCCCATGCTTCACGCGATGTATTTTTTTTGCCTTAGGCACCGCAGGCTTAAGCGGAGCACAGGCGGGTGCAGCAAGTTTCTCTTCGGCCTGAACAATATGCGGCAATGCCATTAGCATCACCAGTGGCAGCAGGAGTTCAATACGCTTCATTGCTGTGCCTTCTTGTTGCTCTTGCGATCTGGATCGCTGAAGTAATTGATATTGTCTGTATCCAGCAAGCGCTTGACTCGACGCTCGCTATTGCTGATGTCATCGGCCCAGTCAACCGACGACTGGATCACGGTGGGTTTGAGCAATATCACCAATTCACGCCGCTCTACCTCATGCGACTTCTGCTTGAACAGGTTCCCCACGATAGGCAAGGCACCAATCCCCGGCACCTGATCGTCGGTATTGTTGGTGCTTTGCTTGATCAATCCGCCCAAAGCAATCATTTGCCCGTCCTGTGCACGCACCACACTATCCATCTCGCTCACCGCGCTTGATGCCAGCGGTATAACAAAGGTACCGATCGTGCTCCCAAGATTGATTGTTTGGCTTACGGTTGTCACCTTGCTCACCATGGGGTGGATATGCAATGTGATCAGATTGTCGTCATCAATCTGCGGGGTTACATCCAGCGCAATCCCTGAGAAAAATGGCTGAAAGGTAATTTTAGGCGTTACGGTCTGGCCAGTACCACTCGAATTGCTTGTGGCATTGGTGCTGATCTCGGTAACGAAAAAATCATCGGTCCCGACTTTTAACACAGCCTTCTGGTTGTTCAGCGTTGCCACACGCGGGCTCGACAACACGTGGACCTTGCCTTGTTCTTCAAGCAGATTCAGCATCGTGCTGAAATTACCTGTTTTAAACACCAAACCAAACATGCTGTTTACTGCATTGCTGGCATTGGCCAAAGTCTGCCCTGCTGTGCCTGAAATAGGCGTGCTGGTAACCCCGGTAGTCGTGGTAATACCTGAGGATTTGCTTGCGCCTGCACCTATATTCAATTGCCCGACGGAAAGTTTGCTGTTGAAAAGCCCCCAGTTAATCCCCGCCTGAAAATTGTTGCTCAGCGTCACCTCTATGATTTTCGCTTCAATAACAACCTGTCGCTCAAGCGATACCTGTGAAGCATGCAAAAACGCTTCAATCTGGCTCAATTCACTGGGCAACCCGCGCACCACCATCACCCCGCTTTGCGGACTGATCACCACGCTGCGCCCTTCCCTGCCCCCAAGAATTGCAGTGATGGCCGCAGAGAGTTCACTCCAAAAGTCACTTTGCTCGGTCGTGCTGATCTTGCTCATCACAAACGAGGTGTTACCAGAACTGGACGATCCAGAACTCGAATTCGATGAGGAATTGCTCGAACCGGAGTTTGAATTCGAATTTGAGGAGGTATTATCCGACACCGATCCAGATATCACCCGGATATCCGATCCCCCTTTGCGCACGGCGTTCAGGTAATTTACCTTCATGATCCGTGTCTGCATATTCTGGGACTGGATAAAGATCCGGCTACCCTCAATGCGGTATTCATAACCGTAGAGTTGGCGAAGTGCAGAAAGCGCTTCTGGCACAGTGACCGCCTTGAGATTGACGGTAATCTCACCACTCAGGTCATTGGGCAACAGCATGGAATAACGCGTATCGGCCACCATGCTCAAAAGCACATCACGTGCAGAGGCACGATTGACAACCAGATCAAACCGTGGCTCAAGCGTCTCAGCCACAACAGGTGGCATATCCAAACGCATGGAAGGATAAAGCGCCCGCGAGGCATCCTGACCATCGGCCTGCACATTCAAAGCTTCGTTGCTGGCGTCGGATAGATCGCCCTTGATAGTGTCTTTCGGTTTGTCATATGCGGAAGGCACGCTTGAACAGGCAGCCAGAATCACCGCACACATCGGCAAGAGGGGCCACAGTAGAGGATTGTTTCGCATTATTTCGAGTCTCCCCGCGAGGTTTTTTCCGGTTCAACGGCCGGGGTTCGTGCCGTGTTCTGACGTGGAACCGGAAGCAATTTCAAGATAATCATGCCATTTGAGCCATAAAGCTGTGCCTGACTGGGGCCAAGGCTACGCAATTGATAGCCACGAATACTTTGGCCAATCGCCACACTCTGCCCACTGATGACTGCAGACTTGCGCTGTGGTGATAGCAAAACCGATTGCAGCACGAGAGGCGCCTCAATCGCAGCACTGCTGGCAGCAGTAGGCGCTCCCGGCAAAAAGGCAGCGGGCGGCCTGGTGGGATCATAAAATCCGCTGCTTTGCGCGAAGACGGGCGCACACAACACCGCAAAGATCCAGGCATTTAAAAACCGAGCCATGCGCGCTCCATACTCAGAGTGTTCAGCGTAAGGGTCATGGTTGACACAGGGTAGTGGTCAACTTTGAGGTTCAGGTCCGACAGATAAAATTTCCATGGCAGCATCTCTACTTTTTTCATATAGCCAGCCAGCGCAGCGTAATCGCCGCGCACCGTCACCTCTATGCTCTGGCGATAGATGCTTTTGCCATCCGCTACGGGTTTTGATGCTGCAGCATCAGCCGCCAACAAATCTTCTGCGGTGCCTGAACGGATAGAGACAAGCTCCAGCCCCTTCTGCGAATTGATCAAATCATGCAAAACCCCAGCCATCTTGTCTGATGTAGCCAGTTCCGCCTGAGCTTTGGTCAGTTCTTCGCTCATCCGCGCGTTATCTGCCTGTATCTGCTTGATAAGTGCTTTGGAGTCCCCATCTAGATCTTTGGCAGAGGCTTCTACCATTGCAACCTCTTGGTCGCTGAGCTGCTTGAACTGCAAATCGCTTTGGACTGTAGCCTCGTGCGCCTTCCGATATCGCACAATGACAGGCTGCAAAGCCACTGCATAGATAATAAGCATCAAGCATACCGTCACCCCCAGGAAAACATACAGCCTTTCGCGTGGCTTGAGCACATCAAATCGGTCGGAGAGGAAGATCCATGCTTTTTTCATCTTCTCACTCCTTGCTCTCGACTACAGGCTGAAGCTTGAACTCCAATGCCTGAGGTGGAGTGGGCCCAGACTGCGCTACGCCTTCTGCTGATACCTTGCGTCCGAGTTCAAAACTCACAAAGCGCTGCCCGGCAAAGGCCGACATCCCCTTGAGTTGTGTCAGATATGCGGGGATATCGTCTGCCTGCATCGCCATGCCTTGCAAAAGCATGCGGGGGCCGTGGAATTCGATCTGGGTCAACCAAACACCCTGGGTTGGTTTGCTGGCCAGCGCATATAAGTATGCGGCATAGCTTGGCGCTGGCTGCCCCAATAAACCACCCTGTTGCAAAGCATTTGCCATCTTTTGGAGTCGCCGTTGTTCATCTTGCTTGCCCAGCAGTTCGGCGGCAACCTTAGGGTCTTTCTGGCGCGCCGCCACCTGCTGCTCCAAGGCTTTGACCTGCGTTTCCTTGAGTGTCACGCGCTGTTTGCTTTGCTCCGCAGCGCTTTCATACGCTCCGATACGGGAGACAAACAACAAGGTCAGCAGCAGCATTGCGGCAACAATCACCAGTAATGACAAAACCATGCTTTTGAATTGAAAATCAGGTTTTGGCGGCAGCAGTGCCAGATTAACAAGGTTGATCTGCTGCTTCATGACTCACGCTCCACATCGCGCAATGCTAGGCCCAGTGCATGAAAGATGCTGGCCTGATGATCTGCATGTGCTGGCAAAGGGCAAAGACTGCAATCGAATAAAGTCTCCAAAACAATGGGTTTGACTGGAATGTAAAGATTTTCAATCAACAGACTCAAAAGTTCATCTGCATAAGCGAAGGGCGCCAACCACAGACATGACGCAGACAGCGCAGAAAACTGATGCTCCACCACATCAACGGAGCGCTGCAACTCCAGCACCAAGCGATCAAACTGGTCGCGCCGCATCGCATCCTGGCTTGCAAGTGAGGCCAAAGACAAATCAAAGGAACGGCTGAAATAGAGCGCGCCATCCCGGCTGGCCGTCAGCAGGCAGCCGTTATGGGTGATGGACAATACCAGCGTACCCCGATCAGGCACTTCAAGTAGATCCGCCAGATTGCGCTGCGCCATCTCAGGCACATCGATCACCTCAACGCTTGCGTTGTAGGCGCGAAATTGCTGCATGCGTTCAAGGATCAAATCATTAGCAGCCGCGACCACATACCCTTGCGGGCGGCGCATGCCATGCGTCTGCTCAATGGGCGGAGCAACGTCCAAAGTCACCTTGTCCATGGGCAGACGCAACATATCCTTGACCTGCCAGCGAATCGCCGTCTTGAGTTCCTCAGGTGGCACCATGGGGAACTCGGTCTGCAGAAACTGATACTCGGAAGATTCCAGCAACACCCACACCACCACATGGCGCAGACGAGATTGCCGGATAGCAAGATCCAGACGGCCCCCCGCCTTGGCGGTGCTGGCCGATACCTGCGCCAAACACAGAGCTGGCCGCTCCCGATACCGCCTGCTTGCCAACTGGACAGCCGCCACATAGCCTGGCGAACTCGCCAACACCAGCGGCGTCTGCTCTGTTTTCCGACCAAAACCGAACATATCCTGCCCTATGTATTTGTTATACCTTGAATCCTGACACACTACCGCCGATGGAAGCGATAAAGCTAGTAAACTTCCCGGAAGTAAATCATTTTGTCGTTACTTTTGGCGCCAAAACGGATTCTTGCGCGGGGATTGTCATCAAACAAATCCCCGTCTCCTGGAACCGTGCAACTGGTATTGTTGGCATCTATCGTCTGGTCAATACCATCCCAATTGTATTTGAGGTAGTTTGGCACGGCCAAAGCCATATCCAGATACCCTGCCATCCCCGCAGGCCTACTCAACACCAGACCCGCGTTGCCTGAAATCAGCGTGGCCTTGCCCGAAGTGGTTCCATTCATCGTTGCGCTGATCCCCGTCAGGGAACCATACAAACCGATGCCCCCGCTACACATAACTGCAGCCTTGCTTGTGCTGGACATGGCGACTGCGGCGGGTACCGTTATCTGCGTGCAGGCGTCATTTGCGTTCGTAACAAAGCCTCTGCCGTTGTAATACTGCACGTAGGCGGGCACAGGCAATGTCAATGTAGGGGAACCATTTGCATTCCCCAGGAATATCCGACCGTAAAACAGTTGAGTTGTTCCAATCAAAGCACCATCCTGCGTTGAATTCATCCCATAAGAATAGTTGAGGCTCAAGATCTTTTTCCCATCGTCCAGGCCCTGGATGGTGACCCCATCAGTGTCGACAGCCTTGATCCCGAATCCTGCAGCAAAAGGACCGTCCGCCCCGGTCGTGCCAGAGGCGCGTTTGACCGACAGGGATGCATTGATCGCCGCAGCCCCGCTGCTCCAACCCCCGCATGCCCCCCCCGTTCCGCTGCAAGAGACCGCCACACGACTATTCAGGTTTGTTGATGGGGAACTGTTGGTGTCCTGCGCTCCGAACAGGAGCCCGGTCGTCGCAGCGCTGCTAGCCGGCGGCACTAAGCTGAGGAATGCAAAGCTGTCGTGATAGTTACTTACCACACTCGCCGAGTTGAGCGCATAAACAGCTTTCAGAGTAAATTTCTCCGTCAAAGGCTCACCCAGATAGGTAAATGAACTGGAGTTGATACAACTGGTTAGATCAGCACGATTGGTCAGCATATTGCCGCTTACAATAAACGCCGCCGGATAAAAACGCCCGAAATTATTCGACCCGCTGACCGTCTGAGCGAAGTATGTTCCCGTAGCGGTCATTGAGAACACCCCCACATCAGACACCGTCTGGTTGGTGATTTTGGTCAGCGCCTTGCTGTAGCTTATCGTGCTCGAACTAGTATTAGCGGAGTTGATGTCAATGGAAGTAGTCCCCAAAACGCCATCAACGAACCCGGCATTCTGTACAGCAAAGGGACTTGTGAGCTTGATACCACTCAGCACGAAATTCGGTGTCAGCGGCATCTTGTAGCTACCGAATCTATCCTTTTCGCATATATTTGCCGCACCACTCACGTACGCGCGTGCAGACACCTGCATATGAAACTGCTGCCCCGCCTGACGGTATTTGCTGCATTTACTCAGCGTTGCCACATCCGTGCCGGAACAAACAGCCCAATCCGAATCATCGCTATCCACACACAAACCATAAGGAATAACCGGGAAAGTGCTCGTGCCCGTCATGGACAGGCCTGCATCACTGGTCGAGCTGCTACCCGCGTACTTTGAGTTCAGTGATATCTGCCCTGCATCCATGTAATTCAGCGTTACGGTAGCTTGACCATTGGCATCAAAATACAGGGGAACCGTTGAGGGAGAGGCTGAGCTGGTGGACAGGGCTGTCGTACTCGTGACTGCGCCAGAGCTGCCAATCGCATTCAATGTAAGTGGCATGGTCCCCGTTGCCGGATTGACATAGCCAGACCAGAAACCGACATTGCGCGTCACTCCGCCAAAAGCAGGAACGCAAGTTTGGGAAGCGCCTGTACTATCTTTGCCCAACGCCGCAATTGTAATAGAGCCGGACGTGACGCCTGATGTCTGCGTTGGTACTGAATACACAAGCCCTGCATCGCTGAACACCACGCTACAGTTGCTGGCCGACAAGGCACCACCATTTACCGAACAAAGTGCCGGATTCTGCGTAAACGCCTTGATCGCGGGGGTGGAACTATTCGCCACCACTCCCACCGTATAAGTTCCGGCCGTTGTCTCAGCGAGTTGAAATGATGCACCACTACCGGCAAAGGTTTTTGTATCGCCCCCAACCCACCCTCCCGTTGGCAGCAAGGTGACATTGGCATTCCCGCTATATGTGCTGCTACAGGCAGCGTCAAGACATGCACGAACCGTGACCGTGGCTGGCGTGCAGGTAAGGCCTTTTGAATTGACCGTAAATTCATAGTGATCAATTGCAGTAATTGTACTCATCGATTGAGCGCAAACCTGCAAATTGTCGATTTCGTGGGTATTGGTTGAAGCGCCGGTCGACCCCGTCAAGGACAGAATGAAATTATTGGGAATCGATGCCTGACCACTTGCTGCCGCCACATTGAAGGAGTTGATCAAGGTTGTGTAGCTGTTGCCCGTTCCCGTGGTATCCCGCTCAACACTCACCAGTGCTTGCCCTGAAACCCGTGAATCAACCGTCACCCGATACATGTGCCCAGTGGTATTGCTCACAGAAGTCCCCAAGGTCCCCGTACCCTTGAGCCAATAATAATTACTTGCCGAGCCACGGATACTGACGGATTGCGGCACGGCAGACGTAGCACAAGGACTGACACCCGGTGCGCAGGCACCGCTATCGTTCTTATTTGAGAAGTTACCAAACTCGTCCAAACCAAGGCCAAGCCAACCGCCTGCAAAACCACCTACGTTATTAGCCGCCTTGGGTGCATAACCCAGTGAGCCCCCAAATCCACCAGGTTGAGGGGTAACACTGGCATCAGAGAGAATCACCGCAATACCATCAGCCCCGGTACCCCCATAACCATAATAATTAAATGACAACTGCACATAATTGCTTGAACCGGGCAGCAAGCGCTGAAAGCTGACCGCTGTTGACTCGTTTGTCCCCGTATCGGTCAAACGCAAGCGGTTATTCACGATGGAAGGTGTAAATGAACCATTCAAAACAGCAGACGCCCAATCGCTGCCCAAACCTGTTGTACGGTTAAAACTGTCGCTCACACAAGTCAACGACAGGCTACTAGGAGAAATGATCAAAGTGCTGCCAATATTCCCCGCACTTGCATACATCCATGCAGTTTGCTGATCGCCACTGGAGGCACTGGGCAAAAGATAATAGCTGCCATCCAAGGCCAAACCACGGCTGGCGTCATTGCTCCAGAAATAGACGCCGGTCGTTGCGCTATTTTCCAGATTAGGATTAATCCAGGTTCCGCCGTTGCTTGAGGCGAAAAATGCCATCCGCAAACTCCCCGCCGCATAGGTAGGAGGTTGGGATTGCACATTTGGCGCGTTGATTGTATTGCCGCCGCTGGCCTGGAAACTTCCTGCACAATTGGTCGTGGCCGCGCTGCCACAATCGGCAACGGCAGCACCACGCACAGCATAGATCGTGGCAGAAGCATACCGGTTATTGTTGCCAGACATGGTCCATGTATAACTTGAGGCTGGCGAGGCAGATAGGTTGAGATAATAGATGCGCTGCTGCACACCGTTCTGACTCGTACTGGCACTCGAAACCAGTGTCCACCCTGTTGGTGCCGTGATTGTGGCTGAAGACAAGGCCACCACCTGGGCAATCAACAAATCCCCACTCAAAGCGACAGAAGGCGTGCTTGTCGAGAGACTACCGTTGCCATATATGTAATTCGCAGTCGTTCCAGATGTATACACGCTGATGGCTGCCTGCGCAGACAGCGCACACAGCAGGCAACTCAATGCAACGAGAAATTTCCTGGCCCAATAGATCATCAGTATTCAGTCAGCACTACAAGTTGGCGTTCAATGTAATCCGTGCTTTGTAACTCTGTCGTATTCGTAGAAGGACACTGTGTACCTGAAGTTGTACAGGCTGTCGCGGTAATTTGCCATACGTTATGATCTGCCCCATCGTTAAAAGCTGTGGCAGAACAAACCCAGGTCACCTTGAAGCCATTCAGGCCGGGGATATTCGCCATCGTTGCGCCTGGGCAATTACCATTCTGGTGCACTGCAAACAAGCCTGCTTCAACGCCAACGCGTGCCGCCTGATAAGCGCGTGCGCCCTGGATGTCCTGTGCACTGGTCGTGCTGCCCGCCACCGACACTTGCACAATGAATGCTGCCAAGGCAGCCATGATCACCAGCAGAAAAATTGCACTCGCCAGCACAAAGCCTCGCTGTGCCTCGCGCCTGCCAGACGGATGAGGATGAGCAGAATTACGGTGCATTGTTGATCTGCATTTCATGAGTCAACACCACTTTCTCACCCTTACGTTGCACCCCAAGCGTCATACTCAACATGCCATATTGATCAACCACAGCCTGTGCGTAATCAATATCGCACTGGAACACATTGGTCGCCAATACATTGCTGACTGCGCCAGAAAGTGATGCGGGTGCAGTCGGCTGTGTCGCTTGCTTGGCATAGCCGCTAACCCGCACCAGCGTGCCTGTACCATCCTGACCATTGCTTGTCGCACTGCACACATAGCTGACCGGCCCTCCAATCACCTGGAAGCGGTTGCCCGGAGATGGATATGGAAACTGCTTGCTGGGTGTAAAGCTAACGGTGCTGCTTGTTGTATTAATTGCGGAAAACGTGGCGGTATTGTCACCAGCATAGGCGTCTGCACCGGGGATACCCAGATTGTAGACTACGACTTCTGCCGCAGTAACCGCCCCGGTTCCCCATCCAGGCAGCGGGCCGATATAATCAAAACTGCCGACCGCATTCGTAAAATCCAGCACTGTACACTTTACACCAGCCACCGTTGTTCCCGGCTCAATGCAGTATCTGCCGCCAGTGACCGTAGGTAGAAATTCGATGATCGAAGTCGTACCCACCGTTGTAAATCGCACGCTATTGGGCAGTGAGCGTTGCACATCGCGCCTCATCCGGCGCAAAGCTGTATCTGCCGTATCAGCCAGAGCGGCACGCCGCGTAGTATCCATCAGCCCTTCCATCGGACGCTGGATGAACACCGCCACAATAGCGACCAGAATCCCGGTGATGGTCATCACCACCACCATCTCAATCAGGGTAAAACCTGCTGCGCGGCGCTCAGGGAGAATTTGGCGCATAACGGAACCTGTAACCCGTCAGGGTGACGGGGCTCATGCCGGGAGCATTCACCGTAACGTCAATGCGCAATGCCGCTGTGTTATCCGTCAAACCCACGCTGGTACCAGCCTGAGCAACGGCCACGCTTGCGCTATATCCCGCGAGACCACTAATCGTGACTTTATTTGGGGTAAGGATACCGGCCATGCTGAACCCGGCATAGTCTCCCACATTGTCATAAGGATCAGTTGAGTTGTATCGGTTTTCCGTCGCAGTCGTCGGCCCCAAACCCTGCACCAGGGTTGCACAACCTGCTGTACTGGCAGCGGTGGTGACGTTTGCATCATCCGGGTCGCAATAAGTAAAAGGCTTGCTTTCGATTTCCTCCAGCAAGGATTCGGCAATTGCCACCTGCTGCTTGAGCAGCATCGGGTTAGCACTGCTACGCGTGGTGAAGTTGAGTACGCTCAAAATACCGGCCAAACCAATGCTCACCACAACGATAAAAACGACCAGCTCAATCAGGGTCAGACCGGCCTGGTGACGGCATTGATCAATGCACATAGCCAGTCTCCGCCTCGATTGTAATGAGCTGGGCCGAAGATCCGCCTGTTACATTCAGGGTTTGATTCGCTGCAAAACTCGGGTGCCCAAGGGGATCAAAATTAAAGCTGATCGAAGTAATACCCACCCCGCTTGGCGCAGCATCTTGAGAGGCTACGCCATATGCCTTGCCTGTAGCAGGATTGATCAAAGCCGTATTGCAGCTGCTCACTCCAAAAGAACTGGCAAACTGGAGGGAAATATTGTTACTGGCAATTGCCACACACACCAAACGACGTTTGGCAATCGCAGATTTTTGGGCAAAACGCAGGGCTTCACGCGTTTGTTCGGCGTAGCCAAACACATCAAAATCGGACTTCTGCGCAAAGCGAGGGATAATCACAGCGGCCAGGATACTGATGACCACCAGTGTAATAACCAACTCCGGGAGCGTAAAACCTGCACCTCGATGTAGAAGGTCGCTTTTACACCGAAACGTCCGCCCCCTGAGGTACATGTAGAAAAACTCCATGGGCTGCGAAGCAGAACTCTGCAGCCCAATCAGTCATTACGGGCAGTTGGCGCTGGTCAACGCCGTTGTGCTCACAGCAGGAACACTATTCGCAGCTGCTTCGGTGTAAGTAATCGCACACGAAGATCCGGTTGATTCAAGAATCGTCGCAACAGAACCAGTGGAAGACGTGACGAAATTGCTATCCAAGCCTGCTGCAATCGCAACTTGGGATGCGCCTGGATACCCATTCACCAGGAAAACATAGCCGCCTTCAACAGGCACCGAGGTACCAGTTGAGCCTTGTGCCAAATACTTGGCATGTACCAGTGCTGAACCAGCGCTCACAGCCCCTGCGGCACCCTTCATCTTGGCGATGCGGGCGTCTGAACTCAGGCTCACAAACTTCGGCAGAGCAATGGCGGCCAGGATGCCCAGGATCGCGATCACAACAACCAACTCAATCAAGGTAAAACCACCCTGTTTTTTCATGATTCATTCCTTAAAAACGCAACAAATATTAAAACCACTGATACGGAGTCATGAGCTGCACCCCTACCTCGTTGGAGTTTCTCACAACAACCTTCCATTGCAACAACTTTTCTGCACTTGCCACCAACATTTTCAAATGTTGGCTTCTGGCAGGTTTGTAGCTAAGAATAGACTGACTACTTTCGTAGTACCAACCCGTCTCACTAGAGAGTTTCGCTAAATCTATCAGGTTTTCGTTGCTTTGTCCGACCGGCGGAGCCTGCAGGAAATCCAATGGATTATGATTTGCCAAATCCGTCACACTTTTGCCTGCTGCAATCCGCTGCGCCTTCTCCAGATTCAAGCCACTGCGGATGTTCATCACGGTAGTTTCAACAGCTGTTTTCTCTGCTGTTTCCAACAAGGTTTCAATGCGTGAAGCCAATACGCCGATCACGCAGCCCGCAATCACAATGCATGTCAAAACTTCAAAAACGGGTATTCCGAATAAATCCTTGCGGCCACTCATCAGTGCTTGCCCAACATGGCAGAGCTGAGATCCCAGATCGGCAGGAAGATCCCCAGCGCCAGTACCAATACCATCGCCCCCAGACAGACGATCAAAATGGGCTCAATTCGCGCACTGAGGTTCTCCAGTTCGTAATTGACTTCCCGCTCGTACATCTGAGCGATTTCCAGCAATAGTTCATCCACCGAGCCAGATTCTTCACCCACGGCAATCATTTGCAACACAATGGGGGTGAAGATGCGTGCAGCTGCGGCTGTGCGCAAAATGCTCTCGCCACGCTCCACACCACGGCGCATTTGTTCGAGCTTGACGGCCATCCAGGCGTTATCGACCACTTGGGAAACCACCCCAAACGCTTGGATGACGGGAAGGCCGCTACTCAAAGCAAGTGAAAACGCCCGTGAAAACCTTGCCAAAGTCGCCTTGTTGATGGTTGAGCCCACAATGGGGAGGCGAAGCTTGTGCTGATGCCAAAACAATTTTCCGGCAGGCGTGCCCACAAATCCGCGCAATCCCAGCACAACCACCACCAGCCCCCCCAACACTGCCCACCAGTAATTAATGCAGAAGTTGGAAAAACCGATGAGGATACGCGTCATCAACGGCAATTCCGTGTGGAAAGTAGTGAATACCTTGGCAAAGGCAGGAATCACCATGATATTAATCACCACCAGCGCAGCGGCCAGGGCAATCACTACGAAAGTGGGGTAACGCAACGCAGCCTTGATCTTGGCCCGCATATCCTTTTCAAAGGCCAGATGCTCAAAAAGACGCATGAAAATAAGGTCCAGCCGCCCGGTCATTTCTCCCACGCGGATCATGCTGATGTAAAACGCGCTGAAGCTGCCCGCGTCAGACATTGCAATCGACAGCTCGCGCCCGCTGTCCAAGCCTTCGCGCAAGCGCCCAAGCATGCGGGCAAAAGCAACATTGGTGGCCGAGTCTCGCAAACCGGCAAGTGCCTGGAGGATAGGCACACCAGCCCTGATGAGGGTGTGCATCTGGCGGCTGAAGAACATGATGTCTTCTTCGCTCACCTTGTTGTCACGCAGACCAAAATTGGCAAAAACACTCCGGTGGGCAGCCTCTTCCACAATGTCGACCGGTATGATACTGCGCCCGATCAACAGGTCGGCAGCGGTGGTAGGGTCGGCGGCATCCACAGAGCCTTGCACCAAGCCCCCTTGTGCGTCACGCCCTTTGTAGGCATAGGTTGGCATATCGGGCTACCTTATTCGTCGATCTGGGTGCTGACGCGCATGGCTTCCTGCACCGTGGTTTGCCCAGCCAGCACCCGGGCCACAGCATGCGAGCGCATGGTTTTGCCTACCATCTGTTGGCGGGCCAGCCGGATGAATTCCTGCGTGCCACTTCGATTGAGCGCATCGGCAAGCACGCTATTCATCTCCAGCATTTCGTAAATGGCTTCGCGCCCCACGAAACCTGAGCCATTGCATTGCGAACAGCCACGCCCATGCCACAAGGGGGCTGAGTCTGCCGCATCGCCAAGCTCTACGCGCAGCCAGTTTCTCTCCGCCGTGGTGCCAGAATATGGGCTTTTGCAGGATTCACAGACCACACGTACCAGCCGCTGGGCGACCACACCCAGCAAGGTGGTGGCAAGCAGGTATTGCGGCACGCCCATATCCAGCAGACGCGCAGGGGTGCTGATCGCATCATTGGTATGCAATGTGGATAACATCAAATGCCCCGTCATGGCAGCACGCACACCGATCTGGGCGGTTTCGCTATCAATCATTTCACCCACCAGCACGATGTCCGGGTCGTGCCGCAAGGTGGAGCGCAACACGCGGGCAAAGCTCAAATCGATCTTGTCATTGACCTGTACCTGGCTGATACCGGCCAAGCGATATTCCACTGGGTCTTCAATCGTGATGATCTTGGTATTGGGCGCATTCAGCGTGGAAAGACTGGCGTAGAGCGTGGTGGTTTTACCGCTGCCGGTTGGCCCGGTCACAAGAATCATGCCGTAGGAGTGGGAGATCATGCGCCGGTAGCTTTCCAGCATCTGCGCAGGCATGCCAATGCGTGCCAGATCCAGCAAACCGGAATTCTGGGCCAAAATCCGCATGACCACCGATTCTCCATATTGCGTTGGCATGGTAGATAGACGAATGTCCACGCTTTGCTGCTTGATGCGGACATTGAAACGCCCATCCTGCGGCAGGCGCTTTTCCGAAATATCCAGTCCACTCATCAACTTGAGGCGTAGCACCAGCGCCGGGCCCACACGGCTATCCACCTCGGTTTGCAGGTGCATTTCGCCATCAATCCGGAAACGGATCTGAAGTCGGCTCTCCTGCGGCTCAATGTGGATATCGGAAGCCTTGATCTGGCAGGCATCCTCGAAAATTGATTGCAGTAGTTTGACGACCGGTGCGTCTTCTGCCGTGGCCTCTAGCCCCTGCCCCAGAAAATCGACATACGAATTACCCAGGTCGTTCTGCAACTCCCGGGCCAAGCCGGAGATTTCCTCGGTACGCCGGTACAGGCGGTCAATCGAGGCCAACAGCTGCCCTTCGGCCACCACAGCGAGGGTGACATCCTTTTTCAAGGCACGGGTAATTTCGTCAAAGCCAAAAATGTCAGAAGGGTCTGCCATCCCCACCAGATATTGGCGCTCCTCTTCGGCCAGTACCAATGCGCGGAAGCGTCGGGCCATCGTCTCTGGCAGCAACCCGACCAGATGAGGCTCGGGATCTTTTTCGCGCAGATCGAAATAGGCAATCCCCAACTGGTTGGCAATCGCCGTGGCAATCCGCTCTTCGGTTACCACGCCGGTATCCACCAAAACCCGCCCCAACTTGCGGCCGCTCTGCTTTTGCTGGTTCAGCGCTTCATCGAGCTGGGCGTGACTGATTACGCCTTCTTGCAGGAGCAGTTCGCCAAGGCGGAATTTCTGGGCCTTTGCCATGCGTTTAACCTCGTCTGGATTCTGTAGCGCGTATTTTACCCGCCTGAGCAGGCAGACAGCCGCGTAACTATGTCACGCCTAGGCAACCGAATGTCGTCGCTCACACTGGCTTCTTGGGCACAAAGACACAGAAGTGCCAAGATTTGACAAATATGTTTGATAAAACTTGGAAATCAAAGGCTCCAACATGACTCCAGTCCACTCTGGGCTGGTTTGCTGTTGCCTATATGCCACCCAAGAAAGGGTGGCGTCCCCACGGGGATTCGAACCCCGGTTATCGCCGTGAAAGGGCGGTGTCCTAGGCCTCTAGACGATGGGGACCCTGAACAACTTAAAAACCGTTTTGGTGGAGGTAAGCGGGATCGAACCGCTGACCTCTTGCATGCCATGCAAGCGCTCTCCCAGCTGAGCTATACCCCCACAGTACCACTTACTTCATCAGCCATCTGCCTTAGGGCAGATTCTGTTTATTGGCGGAGTGGACGGGACTCGAACCCGCGACCCCCGGCGTGACAGGCCGGTATTCTAACCAACTGAACTACCACTCCTCAATGCCGCAACCGAAGCGGGTGCGCATCATAAAACTACTGGCGCCGCATTGCAACTACTTTTGCAACGCCTTAAAACTGGCGTCCCCACGGGGATTCGAACCCCGGTTATCGCCGTGAAAGGGCGGTGTCCTAGGCCTCTAGACGATGGGGACATTCGTCGTTTTCTTCACTTGGTGGAGGTAAGCGGGATCGAACCGCTGACCTCTTGCATGCCATGCAAGCGCTCTCCCAGCTGAGCTATACCCCCGTCAGCGAAGAAGATGAATTGTAGAGAGCGTCTGCCCTGATGTCAAGCCCCGTCCTCGTTTTTTGTGCCATTGGGCCGGGATTCCGGCGGGCGTTCACAAAGGCGTGCATACTAGACTATCCACCCCAGAATGCAGCACTTCTTTCATGGGCGAACCTGCGAACATGGCACCAACACGTTTTGCAGCAATCCGTTGCCTGCTCCAGGCCACGCGACCCTCTATGGCGCGTGAGCCCCACCCCCTCCTTCAGGCAGAGCGCCTCCAAGCCTATATCACTCACGGCATTTTGCGTATGGAAGAAGTGCTGAATATCTGGAATCAACGCGCGGGATTGACACTCAACGACCACCTCTGCCAAACCGCTCTGCATGCATCCTACCATCAGCACATTTGGCGGCATCGGGGCGAAGGCATTTTCCAGGATATCCAGAAACGCAGCCACACTCTGCAGTACCAATCCACCATCCCTGCAGACATCCGCATGGCAGCCACAGGTGTTCTGCCCATCGACCCGTGCATACGCCAACTGTACCAGACCGGTTTTCTCCACCACACGCAGATGCAATGGCTGGCAGCCTATATCGTACATCTGCGCAAAATAGACTGGCGGGTTGGTGCACGCTGGATGTATGGTCACCTCTTGGGTGGTGATCTGGCTCACCTTCACCTTGCATGGCAGAAAGTAGCGGGCACCACCGGCCAAGCCCCCATGCTGTTCAACGCAGATACCATGGGGCTGAGCCCTGAAGGTGACGCTGCCGCATGGCTGGATTACCCGTTTGCGCACATGGTCGAATTGGCAAACAGCCCGGCCACCTTGCCCCACCCTGTGCTGCGCCCGCTCCCACAACGTGAGCCGCCACTACTGGCCCACCCACCGGCCAAGAACATCACGCAGAAGGCTACCTTGCCCTCCCTAGCTCATGCAGATGTCTGCCTGATCCACCCGTGGAGCCTTGGGCCGCGCCCACGGCAAAGCCTTGCGATCGGCGTGCTGCATCTGCCGTTTCACATGCGCTTCCCGTGGTCACAAACGCGTTGGGAATTTGTGCTGGCCCGCATGCAACAAATCTGTGATGCAATCTGGATAGGCGACCTGAATCATTGCCATCGCTGGCTGGAAGAAGCCAATACGGTCTACAGCCAGGCCACACTCAACCCCGGCTACCGTGAAGCTTTGGATGTCGCGGGGGTGATCAGCCTGGAAGCATCAGGCGCCCTGCCCGACCCTGGCTATCCGTGTGCCTCATTCGATGGTTATCTACAGCATCTGCGTCGAGCCTGCCCGAATCTGATGACAGCCCCCTTGGCAGGGCAGATTGCCCGCCTGCATCGGCAAGAAGCGGCAGTGACTAAAGCAGCTTACCCGGATTCATGATGCCCGCCGGGTCCAACACCCGCTTGATGCTGCGCATGATGTCAAGTTCCACTTCTGACTTATAGCGGCAAATCTCTTCACGTTTGAGTTGCCCCAAGCCATGTTCAGCAGAAATCGAACCGCCAAAGCTCGCCACAATGTCATACACAATCCGATTCGCCTCTGGCGTGCGGGCGATGAACTCTGCATTCCGCTCTGCCTCGTAGCGCGAAAGGTTGTAGTGCAGGTTACCATCCCCTGCATGGCCGAAGGCGACAATGCGGATCTTGCCAAAATGCTCTGTCAAAGCCTGTTCGGCAGCCTGAAGAAATTCCGGGATGCGGCTCACCGGCAATGAAATGTCATGCTTGATACTGATCCCTTCGATTTTCTGCGCGTCCGCAGCGCTCTCGCGTAAGGCCCACAGCGCCTCAATCTGGGCCTGACTGGCGGCCAGCACGGCATCCGTCACCCAAGCCTTCTCCAGTGCAGTTGCCAGAATATCTTCCAGCAAGACCTGCAAGGTACTTGTTGCATTACTGTCAGCCAATTCAATCAAGGCATACCAAGGGGATACGCTCGACAGGGGAGATTTGGCCTGTGGAATATGCTTGAGAATCAGCTCAAAAGCCGAGGCGTCGATAATCTCAAAGGCAGACAGGTGTTCGGCAGCACGGGAAGCCACAAGCCCGAGCAAATCCAGTGCGGTTTGCGCATCGGGTACCGCCACCCAGGCAACCGCGCGTGAGCGTGGCTGCGGAAAAAGTTTGAGTACCGCAGCGGTGATGATGCCAAGCGTGCCTTCGGAGCCGACAAAAAGATGCTTCAGATCGTAACCAGTATTGTCTTTGCGCAGCCCGCGCAAGCCGTTCCAGATACGTCCATCCGGCAATACAGCCTCAATGCCCAGCACCAGATCGCGCATATTGCCGTAGCGCAGCACATGTACGCCACCGGCATTACTGGCCAGATTGCCACCAATCTGGCAACTGCCCTCTGAGGCCAATGACAAGGGGAACAGACGTTCAACCGCCTGTGCAGCCTCTTGCACGGCCGCCAGCGTACAACCGGCCTGCACCGTGATGGTATTGTTCGGCGCATCCACGGCTAGAATGCGATTCATGCGGCTGGTGGAAACGATCACTTCGCGGCCAGTGCCAAGCGGCACACTGCCCCCCACATGGCTGGTGTTGCCACCTTGTGGCACAATGGGGCATCCATGCTCAGCGCATGCACATACCACGGCGGAAACCTCTTCAACCGAACCGGGGCGCACCACGCACAAGGCATCTCCCTGGTAACGTCCGCGCCAATCCCGTTGGTAACTGGCGCGATCTTCTACGCTCACCAGTACATGGGCATCCCCCACAATTGCACGCAAGCGTTCCAGCACCGCATCCATCAGCAAACCGCCATTTCAGTCATCAAAGGCGACCGGCAATCCGATCAATATATTCCAGAGGCACCATCAATTGCGGCTTGCCGGCCTCTGCCAGCAGCATGTTGATGCGTGCGAGGCGATCCAGCGCCTTGGCTGTCTGCGCGGAAGGCTCGCCGCGACTGGCAAGCTTGAGCGCCAGTGCAACAGCCTCACGATGCAACTCCAGCTCGGGTGGCAGATAGCCCGCATTTTTGAGCAGGCGGTAAGCCATGCGTTCATCTTCGGGCACCATCGACCAGTCCTCGGCAGACAAAGGCTTTCCTGCGCCGGGCAAGTCGTCAAATTCACCTGCGTCGCGCGCCTCTTCAATCCGCCGTTCGGCCAATGCATCCAGCAGCAACATGGTGCCCGCCTGTTTTATTCCTCGCCCGCGTAAATGGGTTCAGCGTACAGATCATGCACATCGCAATCTGTCACCCGCACACGGTAGAACTTGCCCACTTCCATATCTAGCCCGTCGGGGATGTAGACCAGCCCGTCGATATCCGGCGCATCGCCTTCAGAGCGGGCAATTGCACCCTCTTCATCCACATCGTCGACCAGCACCACGATCTCGCGGCCAATCTTGGCCTCCAGGCGTTGCGTGGAAATATCTTCCTGCAACTCCATGAGGCGCGCCTTGCGTTCTTCACGCACCTCTTCTGGCACCGCATCAGGCAGATCGTTGGCAGCGGCACCTTCAACCGGCGAGTAAGCGAAGCACCCCACGCGGTCGAGCTTGGCTTCTTCCAGGAAGGCCAGCAGCTCTTCGAATTCAGCTTCCGTCTCACCGGGGAAACCGGTGATGAAGGTACTGCGGATAGTCAGATCCGGGCAGATTTCGCGCCAGCGGCGAATGCGCTCCAGGTTGTTCTCAGCACTCGCCGGGCGCTTCATCAACTTCAGGATGCGCGAGTTGGCGTGCTGGAATGGCACATCCAGATACGGCAGGATCTTGCCTTCGGCCATCAGCGGGATGATGTCATCCACGCTCGGGTAGGGGTACACGTAGTGCAGGCGTACCCACACATCCAGTTCCGAAAGAGCTGAGCACAGCTCATGCAGACGGGTCTTGACCGGTCGGCCTTGCCAGAACCCGGTACGGTATTTCACGTCGACGCCGTAAGCGCTGGTGTCTTGCGAGATCACCAGCAGTTCATTCACGCCTGCATTGACCAGTGCTTCGGCCTCACGCATCACATCATGAATCGGGCGGGACACCAGATCACCACGCAAAGACGGAATGATGCAGAAGGTGCAACGATGGTTACAGCCTTCGGAAATCTTCAGATACGCAAAGTGATCAGGCGTGAGGCGCACCCCTTGCGGGGGCACCAGATCGGTAAACGGGTCATGGGGCTTGGGCACATGGTGATGGATCGCCTCCATCACTTCCTCTGTGGCATGCGGGCCGGTCACAGCCAGCACCTTGGGGTGCACCTGCTCAACGATACCCTTGCCACTGGCATCCTTCTTCGCCCCAAGGCAGCCGGTGACGATCACCTTGCCATTTTCGTTGAGCGCTTCGCCAATCGCATCCAGCGACTCTTCCACGGCCGCATCAATAAAGCCGCAAGTATTCACGATGACCAGCTCGGCCCCCTCGTAGCTGGAGGCAACCTCGTACCCCTCTGCCCGCAGGCGGGTCAGGATATTTTCAGCATCGGAAGACGCCTTTGGGCATCCAAGACTTACGAAGCCCACGCGGGGCGCGGTTTGACGACTCATTGAATTCCTATCACCAAAAGACAAGGGGCGCAGCCAGCACGGCTACGCCCACGAATATCTTCGCATTCTAGCAGAGCTGCTTTGTAAACAAGGCTTTCTTGTCAACTTTGCAAACAGGCACAGGCAGCTCATTCACAACAGGAAACAAGTTATTGCAGTTCAAAACACGGCGTTACCGTTATCAACTGACAACAATCAAACAACCCACTCCTAGCTGTTTGACTATCAAGCAAACTTGTCTGACAATAAACCCTGTTGTTGGCAGCAAACAGTTCCTTGCCCATCTTTACCGGGAGGCACCACGCCTCTACCCCAAGATGAGCAGCCGCGCCAAGACCACATCAAAACCCATGATTAATATGGGATTACTAAAATACGCTGCGTAATCGGCAAAGAAACTGATGCGCAGAACTTTGAGGCTTTCGCAGATCAAGTATTGATTTTCTGGTTGGCACGGCTGCATTTGTCTGACTTTATTGTCTTAATTAGTCAGGCATATGGACTCATCACTTGGCCTTTTGGCCACTTCGAAGAAAACCCGGCTTTCCCTAAAAAACACTGCCGTCTGTGCAGGGCTGATTTTTTGTTTTTGGCACATCTCCCCCGTGCTGTGTGTGGTTTCATTTCATAGGAAGTAGCATGAACAAGATCAAAGGAATGCGTTGGTGGATGATCGCGTTGGTGACATGCGGTCTGATCGTCAACTATCTGGCGCGTAACTCACTTGCCGCAGCGGCCCCCACGCTCAAGCAGGAGCTGCACATCTCCACCGAGCAGTACTCCTACATCGTGGCCTCGTTCCAGGCTGCTTATATGGTGATGCAACCGATTGCCGGTTACATTCTGGACATGCTGGGCACCAAGATCGGTTTTGCCATCTTCGCCCTGCTCTGGTCAGCCGTCTGCATGCTGCACGGCACGGCCAACGGCTGGGTTTCGCTGGCTGCCTTCCGTGGTCTGCTGGGTGTTTCCGAAGCGGCGGGCATTCCCTCTGGTC
This sequence comes from Uliginosibacterium gangwonense DSM 18521, assembly GCF_000373965.1. Classification (GTDB taxonomy): domain Bacteria; phylum Pseudomonadota; class Gammaproteobacteria; order Burkholderiales; family Rhodocyclaceae; genus Uliginosibacterium; species Uliginosibacterium gangwonense. The sequence continues at coordinate 27,021 of NZ_KB892864.1, forward strand.
TGAAGGCAGCCTCTGAATGGTTCCCGGCCAAAGAGCGTTCGATTGCCACAGGCTGGTTCAATATCGGCTCATCGGTGGGTGCACTTATTGCACCGCCCCTGGTGATCTGGTGCATCATGCAAGGCAACTGGCGCTGGGCTTTCGTCATCATCGGCCTGATCGGTTTTGTTTGGCTCGCCATGTGGACGCTGTTCTACAAGCACCCCAAGGATCAGAAGCACCTTTCTGACGAAGAACGCGACTACATCATCTCCGGCCAAGAAGCCGCCTACAAGGTGGACGCTGCGCAAAAGCCTTCCTGGGGCAAGATCCTGGCCAGCAAGTCTTTCTGGAGTATCGCCATCCCGCGTTTTCTGGCTGAACCGGCTTGGCAAACCTTCAATTTCTGGATTCCGCTCTACATGGCCGAAGTACGCCATATGAACCTGAAAGAAATCGCCATGTTCGCCTGGCTGCCCTTCCTGGCAGCCGACCTGGGCTGTGTGGTGGGGGGTTATCTGGCTCCGTATTTCCAGAAGCGCTTCAATACATCCCTGATCACCTCGCGCAAACTGGTGGTCGTCACCGGTGCAGTATGCATGATCGGGCCCGCCTGCATTGGTTTGGCATCCGACCCCTATGTGGCCATTGCGCTGTTCTGTGTGGGAGGTTTTGCACACCAGACATTGTCTGGCGCGCTTTACACCTTGGCCTCAGACGTGTTCGGCAAGAATGATGTGGCCACCGCAACAGGCCTGACCGGCATGGCCGGCTACCTGGGCGGCACGATCTTCTCTCTGATCGTCGGTGTGCTCGCCACCAGCATTGGTTACAACCCCTTGTTTGTAGCTCTGGCAGCGTTCGACATCATTGGTGCAGTGGTAGTGTGGAACATGCTCAAGGGCAACAATACCAATACGCCCAAGCATATCTAAAAAATGAAAAAGCCCCACAAAGGGGCTTTTCATGCCTGAGCACTCCACTTTGGAGTGCTTTATTTTTTCTCTTTGTCCTGCTCGCTGGCCGCATCGGCGGCTCCTGTGAACGGGAATGCGGTAAACATGCTGCGGGTCTGGGATTCGATCTGTTCCTGCATCTGGGTGAACATGCGCTTGCTCTGTTCCATGTAGGTGCCCATCATGCTTTGCATCGCGGGCCCCTGGAAGTTAAGGAACTGGGTCCACAAATCTTTGCTGATCGGGCTGTTCTCACCATACAGACCCTTGGTCTGCTCCTGGAGCTTTGCCTGCATTTCGGTAAAGGCGTTGATATTGTTCTCCAGATAACGCCCCATGAAGCCTTGCATGGCGTTGCCATAGAAGCGGATCATCTGGGCCAGCAGGTCACTGGTGAACATCGGCGCCCCGCCGCTTTCCTCCTCAAGGATGATCTGCAGCAGAATGCTGCGCGTAAGGTCGTCCCCCGTCTTGGCGTCAAGCACCTGGAATTCTTCCTGCCCCAACACAAGATCGCGCACATCGGCCAGGGTGATGTAGCAACTCAGGGTGGTGTCGTAGAGGCGACGGTTGGGATACTTCTTGATCAATCGGGTTTGTCCAGCCATTTTATTTTTCCTGAGCGATGGTGTGTGAACCTGTTCTACGTTCTGTAGCGAACGGGCACCGACAGTTTGCGGAGCAGCACAAAACCACAGTGTATACACCATACATGAGGATCTCGCACAGCAACGGGTACTTAAAGCCGGGTATAGCAGACAAATTATAGCAGTGCACAAAAACAACCCCGCATTGACGTGCGGGGTTGTGTGTAGGTCGGCAAAGGCCTGATCAGACCATATGCAGGCCACCGTTGATATTGATGGTGGCCCCAGTGATGTAGCCAGCCTTGTCGGAGGCGAGAAAGACGCACAGGTCGGCAATTTCTTCAGGCTTGCCAAAGCGCCCGACCGGTACGGTGGCAAGAATCTGCTCGCGCACGTCTTCCTTGATCGCCAACACCATCTCGGTGCCGACGTAGCCTGGGGCCACCGCATTCACCGTGACCCCCTTCTTGGCCACTTCCTGGGCCAGTGCCTTGGTCACCCCCAGCAGCCCGGCCTTGGCAGCCGAATAGTTGGCTTGGCCGAATTGCCCCTTGACGCCATTGACCGAAGAAATATTGATCACGCGCCCAAAGCCACGCTCGGCCATCAGCGGCAAGATCGGGCTGGTGACGTTGAAGACGCTGTCGAGGTTGGTCGAGAGCACCGCATCCCATTGATCCTTGGTCATTTTGCGGAACACAGCATCACGGGTGATCCCCGCATTGTTGACCAGGCAGTCGATCTGCCCGAACTCGGCTTCAATCTTCTTGACCATGGCACCACACTGGTCGTAGTTCGTAACATCTGCTTCGGCCACGAAGAAGTTGTAACCGTCTGCCTTGGTCTTGGCAACCCACTCGACTGCGGGGGGAAAATCCGGCAGGCAGTTGACTGCCACCCTCCAGCCATCATCGGCCAGTGCCTTGCAGATTGCCGTCCCCAGACCACCCATACCACCCGTCACCAGTGCAACATTCTTTGCCATTTTCAGTTACCTCTGTTGAAAATCTGTTATCGGGAAAATCGTTCTCTTCAAATATCGGCCCACAAACGAATCAGGCACGTTCTTTCACATAGCGACCCGGTGCAGCCTCAATCACCTTGTATTGGCGGTTGCCCGGTTTGGTGGGGGCTGCCACCAGCTCGCCACTGCGGCTCTTGAGCCAGTCCATCCAGTTGGGCCACCAGCTGCCCTTGTGCTCCACGGCGCTTTCCATCCACTCTTCCGACGTGGTAGCAGACATCACGTTGGTCCAATAGCTGCGCTTGTTCTTGACGGGGTGATTGACGATTCCGGCCACGTGCCCGCTCGCCCCAAGCACAAAAGTTGACTCGCCCCCCATCAGGCGCCGCCCCAAGAAGGCTGTCCGCCAAGGCACGATATGATCCTCACGTGTGGCGATGAAGTAACTTGGGCAAGTGATGCGGCCCATATCAAGTGCCTCGCCCGTGACCTTGAGTTTACCCGGTACGCGCAGATTGTTTTCCAGATAGGTATTGCGTAGATACCACGCAGCAAACGGCCCCGGCAGATTGGTGCAATCTGCATTCCAGTACAAGATGTCAAACGCGGTCGGTTTGTTGCCCTTGAGGTAGTTGTCGACCACGTAGTTCCAGATCAGGTCATTGGGCCGCAGCGTGGAGAACACATTCATCAACTCGCGGCCCGTCATCAAGCCGCCCTTGCCAATCGACGCCTCACGTGCGGCCACCGTGGTCTCATCCACAAAGCAACTGATATCGCCGGTATCGGCAAAATCCAACATGGCGGCCAAAAAGCTCACACTTTCAACCGGGTTTTCGCCCTTGGCATAGGCAGCAGACAAAGCCGTTGCCAGCAAAGTGCCACCCACGCAGAACCCCAGCACATTGGGTTTGGCCGTCTTGGAGACGCTGCGGACAATATCCAGCGCCTGAAGCACGCCAGACTCCACATAGTCATCCCACCCCAGGTTGCCCTGCTCGGCCTTGGGGTTGCGCCAAGAGATCAGGAAGACAGTGATGCCCTGCTCAACCGCGTAGCGGACAAAGGAGTTCTCCTTCTGCAAATCGAGGATGTAGTACTTGTTGATGCACGGTGGCACGACCAACAGGGGACGGCTGCAGACCTTGTCGGTAAGCGGCGCGTATTGCAGCAACTGCATCAGTTCATTTTCAAAGATCACCGCACCATCGGTCGTGGCAAGATTTCGGCCGACCTCGAAAGCGGAGTCGTCCGTCATCGAGATGCTGCCTTTTTCAACATCGGCAATCAGATTCAGCAGCCCACGGGTCAGGCTCTCCCCTTTGGTTTCAATCGCCTTCTGCACCACCTCGGGATTGGTAGCGGCGAAATTGCAAGGCGCCATTGCGTCGATATAGTGCTGGGTGAGGAACTGGAAGCGGCTCTTGGCCACCCTGTCCGTCAGCGGCAAGGCTTCTGATACATTGGAAAGAAATTGTGAATTGATCCAGTAAGCCTGACGCAGATAGTCATAGACCGGGCTATCGCTCCACTCCGGGGCGTTGAAGCGCCGATCCCCACTGGGGGCGGGAATGATGGGCTCGGCCGCCTCACCGGGTTTGCGCTGGGCCACACCCGCCCACAGCCGGGCATGCTGTTCGATATGCTCACGCTGCAACTGGGTCAGCCTTTCCTGCTCGGCTCCCGTCAGGGATGCCAGGGGAGAAGGCATGGCTGCGGCGCCCTGGATACTATTTTGGGTACGACTAACCTGGTCAAAAAACCCCTGCATGAAATTCTGGCTGGCCTGGAGCCAAGCTTCAGCAGGGGACGATTGCTGCGATTGTTCTGACGTCATCAAGCAGGACTCCTTGAAGGCTCACACTTCCTGATAGGATTCGCGCGCAGTGTGCAGACCAATCCGCAAATGCTGCAACGCGGGATGATTCTTTCATTGCCATTTTCATACGGTCAAGGCAAGGCGCCCCAATGTACATAGTCGCAATCGCATGGCTGTTCGTGGTGCTGGTACTGAGTATCAGCCAGAATTCCATCCTGGCAGGAGTGCTGACCCTGTTTTTTTGGGGAATTCTCCCCTTGGGCCTGTTGCTGTGGATCGTGGGCACACCTTCGCGGCGCCTACGCAAGACGCGCGAAGAAGCCGCACAAGAAGCAAAGAACAATGATCAGCAGGATTGAGGCTGACCAGCCGACAAAGCCCGATCCCACAGGCTATTGGCGTAGCCCGGCCAGCAGATCCTGCATATCCTGCGGCATCGGGGCTTCCCATTGCATGGCCTGCCCGGTGAGCGGATGGATCAGCCCCAGGCGGAAAGCATGCAGTGCCTGCCGAGCGAAACCTGCAGCCACGGCAGGCATGCTGCGTCGTCCGGCATAGACGGGGTCGCCGACCAAGGGGTAGCCCAGGTGCGCCATGTGTACGCGGATCTGATGGGTACGCCCGGTATCCAGCACACATTCAATCCAGGTGGCCTGGGGCATGCGTTCGATCACCCGGTAATGCGTCCGTGCCTCCCGCCCGCCTTGTATCACCGCCATTTTGGTACGCTGCGTGGGGTGGCGGCCAATTGGCGCATCCACCAGCCCACGTTCAGGCATGGGCTTGCCGCCGACCCCGATCAGGGCAAAGGCGTGGTAATGGCGCTTGACGGTACGGGCCTGCAACTGGCGCACCAGATCGGTCTGCGCCGCCAGGGTTTTGGCTACCACCATCAGGCCCGAGGTTTCCTTGTCCAGTCGATGCACAATCCCTGCCCTGGGCAGGGTAGCCGCCTCGGCATGGTGGGCCAGCAATGCGTTGAGCAGTGTGCCACTCCAATTGCCACTGCCTGGGTGGACAACCAGCCCAGCAGGCTTGTTCAGCACGATGAGTGCAGCGTCTTCATACACCACATCCAAAGGAATATTTTCAGGCAGGCTTGCTGTGGCACTTTCCAACTCCCCCACATCAAGCTCGATACATTCGCCCCCGCGCAGGCGCTTTTTTGTATCGGTGATGGTCTGGCCATCCAGACGCACGCGCCCCTGCCGTATCCAGCTTTGCAGGCGGCTGCGCGAATGTTCGGGAACCAGTGCCGCCAAAGCGACGTCCAATCTTTCTGCGGCGTGCACAAGTTCTGTTTCAATACGGAGGCAGACAGGCAGGTCGCTTCCGCTATAATCGTCAAGATCGATTTCCAATGGTGTCACAATGTCAAAGTTCACCTCGCGCATTCTACTGGTAGTGCTGGCCCTCTGCTTGGGCGGCTGCAGCTGGTTTCAAAAGAAAATCGAAGAGCCCATCAAAGACGCTGCCACCATGTACCAGGAAGCCCATGAGCAGATGGCAAGTGGCACTTACGACACCGCAATCAAGTCTTATGAAAAGCTTCAGGCCCGCTACCCCTATGGCGTCTATGCCCAACAGGCGCAACTGGACGTGGCCTACAGCTATTACATGACGCGAGATCAGGCTTCTGCCATCACCGCCTGTGAGCGTTTCATCAAGACCTATCCCAACCACCCGAAGGTGGATTACGCCTATTACCTCAAGGGGCAGGCGCTACTGGGCGAAGGTGGCAGCGATGCGTTCTCTTCCCTGATCACCCCCTTGCAACCGCTGGAACAGCGTGACCCCAAGGGGCTGGAAGAAGCCTACGATGTGTTCCGCCAGATCATCACCAAGTTCCCCAACAGCATTTATGAGCCCGATTCCAGACGGCAAATGAAAGCGCTGACCGATGCACTGGCCGCGCATGAACTGTTGGCTGCCCGCTATTACCTGAACCGGCGCTCCCCCCTGGCTGCGGTCAACCGCGCACAACATGTGATCAAAACCTTTCCAGAGTCTGCCTCGGTAGAAGAGGCACTATCGATCATGATCGCTGGCTACGATACCCTGGGCATCCCCGACCTGCGCGACGATACCCGCCGGGTACTGAGCCAAAGCTACCCCAACAGCATTTATCTGGCCAAGCGTTAAGACCATCATGCACCTGAACCAGCTCCTGTTATTCATCTCTACGGCCCTACTCCTGTCATTGGCGCCAGGGCCAGACAATTTCGGGGTGCTGGGCTTGGGGGTTTCAACCGGTCGTCGCGCCGCCATGGGTTTTGCCCTGGGGTGTGCAGCGGGTTGCCTGAATCACACCCTACTGGCTGTGGTCGGGGTATCCGCCCTCCTGGCGGCCTCGCCCATTGCCCTGAAGGCCGTGCAGTGGATGGGCGCAGCCTACCTGTGCTGGATCGGCGCCCAAATTCTGTGCAATGTGCTCGCCCGACGTGGCTTTGTGGTGACAACAGGAAATGCTCAGGATGCCGACCGTTTCCTGCCCCACTTCCGCCGTGGATTAATTGCCAACTCCATCAACCCCAAGGTTGCCATTTTCTTCCTGGCTTTCCTGCCGCAGTTCCTCTCCCCTTCCGGTTGGCCTGCCTGGGCTCAACTGAGCGTGCTGGGTCTGCTGTTTGCGCTATGTGCAGCCTTGGTCTTTGGCTCCATCGCGCTGGGATCAGGCTGGATTGGTGGCAAGCTGCGCGACAATCCGGTCATCCAGAACCTGCTGGAGGCCACCACGGCACTGCTCTTTCTGGGGCTGGCCGTGCGCCTAATATGTTCCGATCTGCGCCCGCCTACGGCAAGGTCTGCGTAAAGAACGCTGGGAATTGGGCAGCAGGAACAGGACGGCCAAACAGGTAGCCCTGTGCAATCCGGCAGCCCTCGACCTTCAGAAACGCAAGTTGTGATTCGTTCTCCACACCTTCGGCCAAAGTGGTCATCTTCAGGTTGCGCCCCAACTGGATGATGGTGTGCACAATGGCTGCGTCATCATCATCCTCGACAATGTCCCGCACGAAGGACTGGTCGATCTTGAGCTTGTCGATGGGGTATTTCTTCAGGTAGGCAAGGCTGGAATAGCCCGTGCCAAAATCATCAATCGCCAACATCACCCCCAGCGCCTTCAACTCACAGAGAATGCGTAACACACCATCCGCATCATCCACCAGGATCGACTCCGTCAATTCCAGCTCCAGGCATTGTGCAGGCAAACCACTGCTCTTCAGCGCATTGGCCACACTCTCGATCAGATTGCTGCGCTTGAACTGCAAGGCGGAAAGGTTCACCGCGATCTGGATATCCGGGAAGCCTGCGTCACGCCAGGTTTGCGCCTGACGGCAAGCCTCCATCAATACCCACTCGCTGATCGGGATGATCAACCCACTCTCTTCTGCAATCGGGATGAACTTGCCCGGCGGCACTAGGCCACGCTCCCCATCGGCCCAGCGGATCAGTGCTTCCGCGCCAACCAACTCGCCCATCTTCAAATCGAACTGCGGCTGGTAATGCAGCACCAGTTCATGGCGATCCAACGCCCGCCCCAGACGGTTTTGCAACGAGAAACGTTCATGCGCATCCGCGTTCATCTGCTCGGCATAGAAGCGGCAGGTATTGCGGCCCGCCTGCTTGGCCGAGTACATCGCGGTTTCGGCCTTGAGCATCAGATCATCAAAATCACCAGCATCCTCGGGATACACTGCCACACCCAGTGAAGCAGTCACCACCAGCATGTTGCGATCCACCGCAAAAGGCGTGGCAAACTGCTGGAGCACCCGCTCCATCAACACCCGGATCTGCTCATTGCCCGTAATGCTGGGGAACAGGATGATCAACTCGTCGCCCCCACGGCGGCTCAAGGTGTAACCCTTGTCCAGACATTCATCCAGGCGGGCCACCACCTGCTTGAGCAGGCGATCCCCAATCACATGCCCGAGTGAATCGTTGATGACGCGGAAGTGATCCAGGTCGAGCACAGTCAGTGCCACCCGATTCCCTTCGTGCTTGCTCGCCCCCAAGGCCTGCGAAGCGCGATCACGCAACAGCAAGGCGTTGGGGAGCCCTGTCAGTTCGTCATGATTGGCCACATGTTCCAGACGCGCCTCGATCGCCTTTTTCTCTGAGATATCGGAAACGATCCCGACGAAATTGGTGATCGCCCCCTTTTCATTGCTGACCATGCTGATGGTCAGCCAACCACAATAGATTTCCCCATCCTTGCGGCGGTTGAGAATTTCCCCGTGCCAATAGCCGTGTTCGAGCAGATCGCGCCACATCTGGGCGTAATAGGAATAGCCATGCCGCCCCGAACTGAAAAGGTTGGGCGTGTTGCCCAGCAGTTCCTCAAATGAATAGCCGGAAATCCGGCAAAAAGCCTCGTTGGCGGAGATGATGCAGTTGTCGGAATCCGTTACGATAATGCCATCCACGGAGCGCTCGAAAACAACCTCCGCCAGGCGCAGCTTGGCCTCTGCCTGCTTGAGAGCCGTCATGTCTACGTCCAGGCTATATAGCTCTGGCTTGCCTTCGAGATTCTCGATCATCACATGCGCGGAATACACGGTGATCGGTGTGCCATCTTTGCGGATCAGGCGCGCCTCACCTGCGGGAATTGGGATGCCCTGATCCAGCCAGTTGCGGATGGCCATGCGAACATCATCACGCATGGGAGGCGGCACAATCAGATCTTCAAGACGATTGCCCAGCGCCTCCTTGGCCTCATAGCCATACAGACGCGCGCTGGCGTCATTCCAGAACAGCACCTTGCGCTCGTTTGTGTAGCCTTGAACGGCAATCGAGGGAATGCGCTCGAAAAGAGAGCGAAAACGCTGTTCGCTGGCACGCATGGTCTGGAAGATCGCTTCCACCGCAATCCCATCGCGCAGCAGCACCACAAACAACGCCAAGGCCGTGGTGATGACGAAGAACCAAGCCTTCCATGCCTGCATCTGGGCACGGGTGGCGCCATCCATTGGCAGTATTTCCAGCAGGCGGTCCGACAGGCCGATCCACAGAACGGATACCACAAAGTACGCCAAAGCCACCCGCAAAGCCGCCTTGAATGGCTGAGAGGAAGAACGGTTATCTGGCTGCTGCACGCGCATGCCTCCAAGGATCATTACAACACCCCCAGGCACCTCGCCAAGTAATGTGCCCAGCCGATTTCATGCTGTTGGAAAGTTCAATATCGTCACCCAAACTTCTTATATGAAGTCCGAAAAGACTGCCCAGGCGGGCAAGGAAGGATTTGCCTTTGCTCCCCCATTTGGGGCATCCTCCCCGACGTCATTGTCTGAAGCACTTCTTCCATGCAGATCCACACCAGTATTACCAACCTGAATGCCGCGCTTGACCGCCAATCCCGCATCGCCTTTGCCCCGACCATGGGAAATCTCCATGAAGGGCACCTGAGTTTGATGCGAACCGCCCGTCAGTACGGTGACACCGTGGTAGCAAGCATCTTCGTCAACCGCCTGCAATTTGGGCCCAACGAAGATTTTGACCGCTATCCGCGTACCTTTGAGAACGACTGTGCCCTGTTGTCCTCCGTCGGGGTCGATCACCTGTTTGCCCCAGATGAGCAAGAACTCTACCCTCAGCCGCAGCGCTACCAAGTGTACCCGGCCCCTGAGCATGAATCCATCCTCGAAGGAGCCACCCGTCCTGGCCATTTTCGCGGTGTAACAACCGTAGTCAGCAAACTTTTCAATATCGTCCGCCCCCAAGTGGCGCTGTTTGGCAAAAAGGACTACCAGCAGTTGATGATCCTGCGCAACATGGTGTGCGAGCTGAACATGCCCATCGAAATGATCGGCTGCGAGATCGTCCGGGCCGCCGATGGCTTGGCGCTCTCTTCCCGCAACGGCTACCTCAGCGCGGCAGAGCGCCAGGAAGCCCCGCGCCTGAACGCCGTCCTGCAACGCATGCGCGCACAACTGGAAGCCGGGTACACCCATTTCGCCCAATTGGAGAATGCAGCCTGCGATGAACTCCGCCAGCATGGCTGGGTACCTGACTACATTTCGGTGCGCCGCCAGCTTGATCTGCAACCAGCCACCCCAGGTGATACCCTGGTGATTGTGGCGGCTGCACGTTTGGGCAATACCCGCCTCATCGACAATGTGGAGATTGCTGCGCTGTAGCAGCTTTCAGGTGCCCCTTGGGCCGGGACGGGGCTTGTGCACACCAGAAAACCCGATTCCCGGCCAGCCGCTCTCTTTATTTGGGCAGACAAGACTACACGCTGATAGCATGTTTCAGGGCCGTATCCGCTAAACTACGCGCATGCACATTCGTCCATCTTCGCCGCCCACATGTCCGCCCCGCTCGCGCCAAACAGACTGGACGCGGCGCGGCCTTCGACACTGGATCGGAGCACTGGCAATCGCGTGCCTTTGCCCCCACGCTTGGGCGGGAAACTTTGAGCTGCACCTGAAGATCGACCCGGCGCTGCACCCGAGTACAGGCGTCTCGACTCCCGCAGCCCAGCAAGCAACCAACAGGGCGCTGGAAGCTGACGAAGAGCGCCTGGCAATTACCCGGTCGATTCCCTCGCTCACGGCACAAACGGGGAGCCCGGCAGCCTATGGTGAACACTTACCACGAGGCTTTGCCGCCTGGGTGCGATTGGCGCTGCGGCTGATGTGGCTGACCATGGCGCTATTCCTGCTGGCATACGTTGCGCGCGAATGGGTTCGGGTCATCCTGGTGCGCCTGCGGCGCGAACACAAACCCATTCTGCTGGACCATGCGAACTGGCCCGTCGTGTCGATCCTGGTGGTTCCCAAGGGGGACGCGACCTCGCAGGAACATCGCCTCGACATCTTGCGTAGCCTGCCCTTCGACTATCCACCAGAGCGCATCCACCTGGTTGTGGCCTACCAGAGCGCCGATATTGGCGTGCATGATGCTGCCCACCGCCTTGCTAAAGCGCTGCCGGAACACGTCCATACCCTCGCCATCAAACAGGGGGAAGATGCCAGCGTCGCCACGCTGCTGCCACGCGCCCTGCACAAATCCGTTGGCATGGCCCTGGTGGTGCTGGATCAGCACCTTCCCATCCCCCGCAACTGGCTCAAGCAGGCAGTAAGCCCCCTGCTTGATCCGGCAGTCGGGACCGTGCTCAATCGGGTCATTCCTGGCCAGCCGCAGAATGCGCTGGGCACCCGGCTCGTCGCCCTGGCTGACCATGCCGATGTATTGCTGGCCACGCAGGAAGATGCTATCGACCTCATGCTCTGCGGCAAGGCACGGATTCGCGCCCTGCGCCGCGCAGCCTATAAGCATATTGCGCAAGACACCTCCAGCCTTACCCCGGATGGCGCCAGCATCGTGCTGGAATTGGTGCGCACGGGCTGGCAGGCGGTACTGCTGGCGGAAATGCAGACAGAATTGCAGATGTCGCAGGACACCATCCGCTCCCCCCGCCTGCACCCCTCCATCAGCCTGCAAGCCCTGCGTCTGGCCTCACTGGCATTCGCCCGGCATGTGCCGCGTGGCGCCAGGGTGCAGGGGCGGGCCGTATTCTTTGCCGCAGCGCAGGCACTGGTCTGGCTTGCCAGCCTGGGTTGCGGGATTCTGCTCTACGCCCTGGGAGACATTTTGTGGGGCAGCCTTGCCATTGCCTTGTGTGCCGCCACCAGTTTTGACCCGCTCGGCCACCCGCGCCCGGCCTTCAGCGTCGCGGCGGCAGCCCGCATGGCGGGGCTGCGTGAGGAAATCCGCCTGCTCCCGCTGGCCTGCGCCAGCTTTGTGGATCGCATGGCTGAAGGCTGCCGCATCAGTCTTCAGCACAAGCGGCAGCGTCCAAATCCGCGACCATCCGAGGAATCCATCCTGCTGCATAAGGAAACGTCCTCATGAACCTGCCCTGGGAAACTTTCATCGGTCTGACTCTGCTGGGGTTTCTCAGCATTGCCCTGCCCTTCGTACCAGCGGCCCGCACGCTGAAGCGGCCACCAGATCGGCTCCCGCCAAAAGACGCGGCATTGCTCCCGCAGGTACAGTGCGAAACCTTCCGCCACGTCATCAGCCGCCAGTTTGGCAACTTGCTGAATCTGGCCCGTACCCAGGGGACGTTGAAAGGGGAAACCGAAAAAGGGCGGCGCTACATTGTTCTGGGAATCAACAGCCATCTGGTCAATGAAATTACATCGGGTCAGACCCGCCTGAAAACCATGCTGATTGCAGCAGGCCACCTGGATATTCCAGGGGAATTGGTGTGTGACCGGGAAATCTATGCAGAAGGCAAAATCAACATCGGCCACAACACCATGACCCGATGCGTGTTATCGCCACGTGATATTGCCATCAACACACGCGCCCGCGTCACCCGCTGGGTGCGCTCCGACCGCAGGTTGGATGTCGCCGAGGGCGCATGGGTCAAAGGCTGGGCCAATGCCGGAACAGAAATCTCGATTGCGCGTCGTGCCCGCTTTGAGCAACTGGGCGCCCCCCAGATCAATTTTGGCCGACAAGCTGAGATCAAGCACTTCGAAACCGAAGTGGTCGGGCGCTACACGCCTGCGCAAACCAAAGACGGCCAGCCCAAGTATGTACGAGACCTTAGCGTGGCAGACAACCATGTGGTACGAGGCGACCTGATCGCCATTGAAAACCTGAAGATTGGCAACGAGTGCCGGGTCATTGGCGACCTGCGTGCGGGTAAAACGCTGGTGATAGGCGCCTACTCGACCCTGGAAGGCACGCTGTACTGTGATGGCGCCGTGGTGATCGAGGAAGGCTGCCGCCTGACCGGCCCAATCATCGCAAAAGGCAGCATCCTGATTCACAGCGCCTGCCAGATTGGTACGCTAGAACACCCCACCACAGCCATTGCGCCACGCATCAAGATTGCCGAAGGCTGCATGGCGCACGGCACGGTGTGGGCAACCCAACGCGGTGAAGTCTATTTGCAGGAATAGTACTCAAAATGCCATCCAACACAACCATTCTGACCACCATCCTGAGCAAAAACCCGGATGAGTACGTCAAAAGAGACCGCGTATTGGCCCCTGCCGGCCTGCGTGCCTTGCTGGCGGACAATGCACGCCAGATCGGGCTGTGCGCGCTGGCCACCCTGTTTCTGACGACGGCCTTGATCTTGCTGGTGCCCGCTTTCAGCCGTTACTGGGCGCACACCACAAAATTGCTGATCGAGCTGCTGGGCCTGAATTTGCAGGTGGCCTTCAGTCATGAATGGATCGTGTACATCACCGCTGCATCATCTGAGCCCACGCCCACTTGGCAGACCTTTGGCTGGCATGCTCTCGGGGCGGCATGCTTCATTTTGCTGTGCCGGATCGCCTTACGCCCGCCATTTCGCAGCCTGTTCATGCTCATCGGGCTTTTCCATCTGATCAATACAGGAGTGATGGCCATCCTGCCAACCGCCTACCCCTACACAATCGCGGAGCACACCCGCTGGCTTTCGCTCTTTACCGTGGGATTTCTGCTGCTGTTACCCAGCGTGATGGCCCTGACTCACGCCATCATTGAGCGTAGCCATGAGCGCCGGATATTTGCCACGCTCCTCATCGCCAGCTATTTCATCCTGACGCTGCCGCTCAAGCTTGCTGCCCATGCAGCCCTAATCCAGTTAGGGTCGCGGCTGATGACACCCACCCTGTTCCTGGCCTTTGGGCCCGCATTCGACATCTGTTTATTCACCGCACTCTATACCTATGCGGCCACGTGGCGGCACAACCCTGATGCCGCAGAGGCGAGCTAGGACTCTGGCCGTTCAAACGCCCCCCGCAAAGCCCTGCTGCCGCCAAGCCTCATAGGCCACCACCGCCACGCTGTTGGAGAGGTTCATGCTGCGGCAGCCCGACATCATCGGCAGACGCAGGCATTGCCCAGGCGTGGCCGTATCCAGAATAAATGCAGGCAACCCACGTGTTTCCGAACCAAAAACCAGCACATCGCTAGGTGCAAATTGCACCTCACTGGGGGGATGCGTGCCACGCGTGGTCAGATAAAAAAAGCGCCGCCCCTGCAATGCAGCCAAGCAGGCTTGCCAATCAAGGTGACGGCTCACATTGGTCAGCTCTGCGTAATCCATCCCCGCGCGTTGCAGGGATTTTTCACTCAGCACAAAGCCCAGCGGCTCCACCAGGTGGAGCCGGGCGCCGGTATTGGCACACAAACGGATGATATTTCCGGTATTGGGCGGGATTTCCGGCTGGTACAAGACGATATCGAACATCCCACCATTGTCGCCGAAGCGGCCCGCCACATCCAGCCGGATTGAAGGAATCAGCGGGTCAGAGCAATCAATTCCCGCAGGTGTTGTTCTGAGTGTGCGAATTCCGCCCGTTCTTCAGCCGTGAATTCGTATTGCAGGATCTTTTCCACCCCACTGCGGCCAATCACACAGGGCACGCTCATCACCACATCCTGCACCCCATATTCGCCCTGCAACATCACCCCCACAGGCAGTACAGACTGTTCGTTGGTTTCAATGGCCCGAATCACCCGAAATACGCTGGCAGCAATCCCGTGGTTGGTGTTGCCCTTACGGTTGAAAATCTCAAACCCGGCATCCAGCACACGCTGGCGGATCGCCGCCTTATCAATGGGCTCAATGCCATTCTGGCGGCAGTAATTGTCAACATCCATGCCGCACACATTGCAGATACTCCACGGAATAAACCCGGTGGAACCATGATCGCCCAGTACATAGCCAAAAATGTTTTTGGGATCAATCCGCACATGGTCGCTCAGGATGCGCATGAAGCGCGCCGAATCGATGATGGTTCCTGCCGAAATCACCCGGTTGCGCGGGAAGGAGGACGCATGCAAGGCGACATGGCTCATCACATCCACTGGATTGGTCACCATGATCACGATGGCCTGGGGAGAATAGCGTTCGATCTGTGCGATCAGATCGCGCATGATGGCGGTATTGACGCGAACCAGATCATCGCGCGTCTGGCCCTTCTGCATCTGTGCGCCAGCGGTGATGACGACAATATCGCTGTCTGCGCTGTCAGCGAAATCCCCGGCGATCAGAGATGGATTCTTAGCGTAGGTGAATGCCGTGGTGTGAGCAAAATCCAGCATCTCTGCCAAAGACTTGCCGTGGTCGCGGTCGATGGCGACGATTTCGGACACATCGCTCATGTTGACCAGAAACCCTACGATCTCGGTGCCAACAGCCCCCATCCCTATTACTGTGACTTTCATGTAAAACTCCCGCCCGATCAGGGCTCAAGATTGACTCATTCCCTGCACTTGTGGCACAGGCGTCGCCAGTGTAACGCCTCGCCATGGAGATTTCACCCAGCCTTGTAACGCTGGCAGACCATTTATGTAGCAAAAGCCGATCCAGGCATCTTCCTCCATCGTTTCGTTTTTACGCCGCACCGCAAAATCATCTGCCCGAACGAACATCTTGCGCTGCACAAATCGCTTCACCACAATCCATCGTGCAAGTCAAAAAGAGGGCTTTTGCACAGTGCAAGTTCGGCAGAATGTGAGTCACAGCAAAGCTTTTTGGATTTATATGAAATTTTTGCTGCAGCGCAATATTTATTCTTGACTTCGGACTTTCACAACGTAAAATGACATTGTGCAGCGCGTCAAACGCACCCTAAGTTGATGTGCCCTGAAGGCAGTGTGCCTGCCTGGCAACCTATATACCGGAGATCACCCATGACATTCGCTACCCCTGAACAAATTGCAGCCGCCAACAAGGCCAATATCGAGTCCATCCTGACATTGGCCAACACCGCCTTTGGCAGCGTCGAAAAACTCGCCACCTTGAACCTGAACACCGCCCGCTCGCTGCTTGAAGACAGCGTGGCCAACACCAAGACATTGTTGGGCGCCAAGGATGTGCAAGAGCTGGTTTCACTGCAATCTTCCCTGGCACAACCGACGATTGAAAAGATTGTCTCCTATGGCCGCAGCGTGTACGAGATCACCGCTTCGATCCAAGGCGAAGTTTCCAAGATCATCGAAAGCCAGATCGGCGAAGCCAACAAAAATCTGACCGCTGCCCTGGATAAGGCTGCCAAGTCTGCTCCCGCAGGTTCCGACGTGGCTGTGGCCGCCGTCAAGTCCGCCATTGCCGCCGCCAGCTCTGCCTATGACAGCATGAGCAAGGCCGCCAAACAAGTAGTTGAACTGACCGAAGCCAACGTAGCCGCCGCTACTGACGCAACCGTCAAGGCCGTCAACTCCACGACTGGCGCAGCCAAGAGCAAGAAAGCCGCCTGAGAATCCCGGG
Organism: Uliginosibacterium gangwonense DSM 18521; assembly: GCF_000373965.1. GTDB lineage: Bacteria > Pseudomonadota > Gammaproteobacteria > Burkholderiales > Rhodocyclaceae > Uliginosibacterium > Uliginosibacterium gangwonense. Next base: position 43,552 of record NZ_KB892864.1, read on the forward strand.
ACAGCCTCCTCATCATCGGGTCCCGGCTGCAACCGCCGGGTTTTAACCCGCAATCGCAACGATTGCGGGTTTTTTCGTGGGCGGCTTGGCAAAAGCCCGCCCACGTTTTAAGAACTTGTTCAGACCTAGCGGATATCAACGTGGTATTTGAACCGCTCCGCAGCACCGCGTGAAGCCCGCCACTCAAGGGGCTGCTTGTCGTAGCCGTAGGCGATACGCTCAATCACCACCAGGGGTGTCGAAGGTGGTACCTTCAGATAGTCTGTAAAGGGAGGACTTGCCAACTCCACGGTCAGCGTTTCCTGGGCAGAAGCCACCACCTGTTTGCAGCGCGATTCATACAGGGGGTAGAGCAAGTCGCCAAAATCTTCAAGGGCCAAATCAAGCAGCGCAGAAAAGCGTGCACGAGGCAGCCAGATTTCTTCAATCAGGAAAGGTTCGTTCTCCACCACCCGCAAACGCAGCAGGCGAATCGCCTTGACCCTGGCCCCCAGGCCCAGGCTTGTAGCAATCACTTGTGCCGGATATTCCACCGTGCGCGCAAGAATGCGGCTCTTGGGGCGGATTTTCTCGCCCGCTGCATTTTGAAAACGAAAAAAACGAAACAGAGAGGCGTCAAAACGCGGGCGACGCACAAAAGTCCCCTTGCCCTGGCTGCGCTCCAGCAAGCCCTCTGCCACCAGGGCATCTACCGCCTTGCGCACAGTACCAATCGCAATGTTGTAGGCCGTCTTGATTTCCGCCTCAGTCGGAATTGCCTCATCCGGCAGCCATTCACCCGCAGCAATCCGGCGCGCCAGATCATCACGCAGCTGCTGATACAGAGGTAGGCGTTGATCCCCGCCCAGGGGCGAATTGCTCATGACGTTATTCTTCATATGTTTGATGCCACATTCTAGTCTGCGTCAGGGTTTACAGCCAGTACCCAAACTACCAATGCCATATTGACACGCAGCCGATCTGCTCTTACCTTACTCACCATACATTCAGTCATATATATGACTAGATGTTTTCATACAACAAATTGTAAGAATGCGTTAAGCTGACGGCATCGGAGGTTCACATTCAGAACCAGAGTGTTATAAACAGGGCCGCAGACATAACAATGTCATGTCATGGCATGCATATCGCGCCACCCTGGCACACCCATTCCAGTAACGCAGCGGCTGGATTCATCATGTAGCAGATGAGTCGATTGGCATTTCATCGCGTCAGGCTTTGCTTCTAGCGCCGCCTGATGCTCTGGTACACGATGGATGCCACTCTATTTTTACCCGGGATATATATTGGGAGGCAGGATGTTTGGTTGGTATAAACAAGTAAGCCGCATTGAGCGCAAAACGTTCTGGGCATGTTTCAGCGGCTGGGGGCTGGATGCGCTGGACGCACAGATTTTCACGCTGGCCATTCCCGCCTTGATCGCGGCATTGGCCATCGATAAAACGCAGATTGGCTTGATCAGCGGCGCAACCTTGGTGTCATCAGCCATTGGTGGGTGGATTGCAGGCTTTCTCTCCGACCGCTGGGGGCGGGTCAAAACACTCCAACTCACCATTTTATGGTTCGCGGGGTTCACCTTCTTCAGCGGCTTTGCGCAAAATTTCCAACAATTACTGATTTTCAAGGCGCTTCAAGGCTTTGGCTTTGGCGGTGAGTGGGCGGCTGGCGCTGTGCTGATGGCAGAAACCATCCGCTCTGAGCACCGTGGCAAGGTCATGGCCACCGTGCAAAGCGCATGGGCTGTCGGCTGGGGCGCATCGGTGCTGGTCTATACCGGCCTCTTCTCCTGGCTGTCTGCCGACATCGCGTGGCGTGTCATGTTCGGTGCGGGTCTGGTGCCATCCCTGCTGATACTGTATGTACGCCGCTCCCTGGCCGAACCGGTGCGCACACAACGCGAAAAAGCCGCCTCCCGCGTCAGCCTGCTGGCAATCTTCTCTCCCGCCACTCTGCGCATCACCTTACTGGGGGGGATTCTTGGCACGGGTGCGCACGGCGGGTATTACGCCTTGATGACATGGCTGCCCACCTTCCTTAAAACAGAACGTCACCTATCCGTACTCTCCACCGGCGGCTACCTGACTGTCATCATCGTGGCATTCTGGTGTGGCTGCATGGCCAGCGCCACATTGCTTGATCGCATCGGCAGACGCCGCAATGTGGCGTTGTTTTCAATCTGCTGCACAATTACCGTGCTGCTCTATGTCTTCTTGCCGCTGACCAATACCCAGATGCTGATCCTGGGCTTCCCGCTGGGCTTCTTTGCTGCTGGCATTCCGGCGAGTATGGGCGCATTGTTCAATGAACTGTATCCGGCCAACATGCGCGGCGCGGGGGTTGGCTTCTGCTACAACCTCGGGCGCATCGTCTCAGCTGCCTTCCCGGTTCTGGTCGGCCACATGAGCCAATCCATGCCACTGGGCGAAGCCATCGGTATCGATGCCGCCATTGCTTATGGTGTCGCGTTCCTCGCCGTGCTCATGCTGCCAGAAACAAAGGGCAAGGCGCTCGAAGCCGTTGCCCCGGAAGCTACCATGGTAGCGAATGAGGCCAAAGCATAGATCAAGAGCAAAATGCCAAGTCAATCCAACCCCAAAATTCGTGGCGTGGACACCCACGCCCATATTTTTCACCGCGGGCTGACGCTTGCCAAACAGCGCCGTTATGCTCCGGCGTATGACGCAACGCCCGAGGACTATCTGGCCCAATTGGAAGCCAATGGCATCTCGCATGGCGTGCTGGTACAGCCAAGCTTCCTGGGCACCAACAATGATTACCTGCTGGATGCCCTGCAACGCTTCCCCGATCAATTGCGTGGCATTGTAGTCGTCACCCCGGATATCAGCGACGAAGAGCTTGAGCGGATGGCGGCTGCAGGCGCAGTCGGGATTCGCCTGAATCTGTTTGGAATGCCCCTGCCCGATCTGCGTAATCAGACCTGGCAAGCCCTGCTGAAAAAATTGGCGGCGCGCAACTGGCTCGTTGAAATCCAACGCCAAGCGCATGACCTGCCCGAGCTTGTTCCCGACCTGCTTGATGCGGGGCTGCGGGTCATTATCGACCACATTGGCCTGCCCGACCCCACCTTGGGCGAGAAAGATCCCGGTTTCCAATACCTGCTCACGCTGGCGCACAGCAAGCAGGTATGGGTCAAGGCCTCGGCCCCCTACCGGTGTGCTACCAGCAAAAAAACCATCGACCAGTGGATGGCCGCACTCCGCCGAAGTTTTGGGTCTGAATACATGCTGTGGGGCAGCGATTGGCCACACACATGCTATGAGCAACTCACCGCCTATCCCGACAACAAGAACCGGCTCGACACATGGTTCCCCGATCCGGATGAAAAAGAGATTGTACTGGTGAGTACCCCCGCACGGCTTTTCGGGTTTGATCCTACAAGTCCCTGAGTCGCTACATTCCCCCCCCCTACCCCTTCATTAGAATCAGGCATTGGTATAACAACAATGCCATATGACTTTATGCAGGACAGTTGAAAACATTCAGCAGAACTTAACATCCCCCTTTTTTCAGCTTCTCCACCTCTATAACATTTGGGAGCTACGATGTATTTGCCTAACCTGATTGCAAAAGCAAAGCCTTGCCTGGGCTTTTTGATAGGGCTGTTCAGCCTGAGCATGAGTGTTGCCCACGCTCAAAGCACCGACACGATTGACCGCATCATGAAAACCCATGTGGTCAACATCGGCGTGCGGGATGGTGCCCCGCCTTTTTCCAACAAGGCGCCAGATGGGAAGTTTGCGGGCTATTCAATCGATGTCTGCCACAAAGTCGTCGAATTGATGCAAAAGGAACTCAAGCTGCCAGACCTGCGTGCGCAAGACGTGGAAGTCAGCGCCGCGAACCGCTTTGAAAAGCTCAAATCTGGCGCAATTGACATGGAGTGCACGCTCTCCTCCAACACCAAATTGCGGCAAAACGACTTTGACTTCAGCTACCCTGTGCTGTTTGGTGCCCTGCGCTTTCTCACCAACCCCAAAGCGGGTCTAAAGAGCCAAGGCGATCTGGCAGGCAAGACGGTAGCCGCCATCAAAGGCACCTCGGCCGACAAAATCCTCCTGCGCTTAAAGAGCAGCGACTACCCCACGCTGAACATCATGTACGTTCCCACCAGCGAGGCGGGTCTGGCAGCGGTAGAGTCGGGTCGTGCCCAAGGCTTCTTCCAACTGGACGTATTGCTGGAATTCCTCCGCGCCACCAGCAAGAGTCCGCAAAATCTGGAGCTAACAACCTGGCCGCTGACGGTGGAAGTGGTCGCCTTCCCGATGCGCAAGAACGACACCAAATTCGTCGGAATGGTGAACAACTCGCTCAAAACCCTTTTCTTGCAGAGTGAATTCAAAAATATTTACAACAAATGGTTTGATGGCAAGGTCAAATTCCCGATGTCTGGCCTGATGAAAGAAAACATGCAGCGCCCAAGCACCACGCCGGGGTTCTCGCTTGTCATGGGCGTGGATCTTTAAGCCCTGATCTGATCAGCGCCAAGTCGTTCAAGCATCAAACGGGAGCAGGCGGAATAACCGTCTGCTCCCGTTTTTGCGTGCGTCTATCCCCCTGCCCAAAAGCCCCGGATTTCGCACGTTTAAACATCCTGCAATATCATTCTAGTAAGAGAGAAAGGCAAACACTCGAATCCAAATATTGTGGAGCCAGACATGCTGAACATCATCACCTCCATCCTCGAATACAATGCCCACCGCGACCCGGAACGGCTATCCATGAAATATGCTGCCATGCGCAGCGACGCCTTCAGTTTCCTGCGCGCAAGCTGTCATCTGTTCCATGCCCGCCTACCGGAAGACAAAAGCCTGTATCGCGCGCCTCTGGCGTGGACGTGCGGCGACATGCATCTTGAAAATTTCGGCACCTACAAGGGTGACAATCGCCTGTGCTATTTCGACATCAACGATTTCGACGAAGCCACTCTTGCCCCCTGCACTTGGCCTGTGCTACGGCTGATCAGCAGCGTCCTGGTGGCGGCCCCCGTGCTGGGCATCGACCCGGAGATGGCACGCGAATTGGGTCAAACCGCACTCAACGCCTATGCCGAAGCTTTGAGCACGGGCAAAGCACGTTGGGTCGAGCGTGAAACAGCCGAAGGCGAAATCCGTAAGCTGCTCGACAGCTTGCGCGAGCGCAGTCGCATTGATCTGCTGGATCGACGCACCGAATTGCATGGCAAGAACCGGCGCATCCGCCTCGATACAGGCAAGGCGCTCGCTGTGACGGACCGACAACGCGAGAAAGTCAGCACCTTCATGGCCGAATTCGCGCAAGAACAGCCTGATCCGCGATTTTTCAAGGTGATCGACATCGCCCGCCGCGTCAGCGGACTGGGGAGCCTGGGCCTGGATCGCTATGTGATCCTTGTGCGTGGCAAAGGCTCACCCGATGGCACTTACCTGCTTGACCTCAAAGCGGCACAAACCTCTTCTCTCACCCCTTGCCTGAAGACACCAGAGCCACGTTGGCGCTCCGAGGCCGAACGTATCGTCAGCCTCCAAACCTACATGCAGGCCATCCCCATTGCATTGTTGCATGCGGTGGAAGTGGGGAAAAAACCCTTCGTCTTGCGTGAAATGCAGGCATCGGAAGACTGTATCAATCTGGCTCACTGTGCCCAACACCCTTTGCGCCTGGGCACTGTCATCACAACCATGGCCGAGATTCTCGCCTGGAGCCAACTGCGCAGCAGCGGGCGCAAAGGCGCGGCCTGCATGGATGAACTCATCGAATTTGCCGAACGCAAAAAATGGCGCGCGCGTACCATGGAGCTTGCCCAGGAATGCGCTGCCCGCGTAGAAGAAGACTGGCATACCTATACCCAGGCCTACGACAAGGGTGTATTCTCATTCACCGACACGCCGCACCACAAATAACCCTACTCTTGCAGCATCATTTGACTAAACATGGCCGACACCTCATTGACTCCGCTTCCAACGCTCAAGCCTGGTACTTATCGTCACTTCAAAGGCGGGGAATATGAGGTTGTTGGTGTCGCCCGCCATAGCGAAACACAGGAGCCCCTGGTCATCTATCGCCCGCTCTACAATGCCAGCGGCCTATGGGCACGACCTTATGCAATGTTTGTGGAAGAGGTGGAGCACGAGGGCAGACTCATACCAAGGTTCATGCACATGAAAGGGTAAAATACACTTCCGCAGCGGGGAAACCGACCCTGCCACATCAACCACTCCTGCCTACTTATGTCGGCATTTCCCTGCCACCAGCAGGTGTTTGTGGATTTTGCAATAATATTCACCGTACCAGCCATAGTGTGGATCATTGCAGACCGAATAGCTGACATTGGCTGGCGGGTGCTGTATGTCCGTGCGGAAATCCTCGGCTAGTTCGCCGAAAACGGACTCAGCCTCCGGCCAGCCCGCATGTTCCGGGGCTTGCGCAATGCGATTGCCCAAAGCAATCTCCGCAGAGACGATTGCCGCGATCTCGGAGCAGAAGCCACCTGCTCCCACAATGCTTTTTGCATGCACTCGCTGTAACTTACGCTTTTTACCCAAGATCAGATTACTCCGCGCAGGCTCAACAAACCAAAGGTTGCTACTGCCGTTGCATCGCGGATCACCCCATCCAGAATCATCTGTTTGACCTCCGCAATATTGAAAGCCTTGACGACCAGCCCGGCTTCCTCCGGCTCCAAGTCCCTTTCCTGCTGGCTCAGTCCGCTGGCCAGAAACACGTCATAACCCTGGCTGGAGTACCCTACTGCCACAAACAGATGGCCGATATGTTGCATGGAAGCTGCCACCAACCCGGTTTCTTCACGCAACTCCCGCTTTGCCAGTTCCAGGGGAGGCAGGCTCTCATCCTCGCACGAACCTTGTGGCAGTTCCCAATAGCGGGCCTTGAGCGGATAACGATACTGCTCGACCAGATAAATCTGCTCACCCTCAATCGCCGCAATCACGGCAAAATCTGTTTTTTCCACAACGCCGTAAATCCCCGGCACATCGCCCGCCCTCAGAATCTTGTCTTCGCGCACCGTCATCCAGCGGTTACGATAGACAACGTTCGACTCGGTAGTTGTAATTTCCAATTCTTTTCCCTCCATGGCAGGTTTCTTACTCTTCTGAATCACCCGCAAATAGAACTCATAGTAGGCGTCCCAAGTGTAGTCGGCCTCTACACCATGCTCATAGTCAGAGATGCGCAACTGCCCGATTTGTTGCTGGACCTGAGCCGTGGCCTTGACCGGATCACTGACATAAAACCTCAATTCACGCCGACCATTCTGCAAGACTGCGAACGCAAAGATACCTTGGCCATAAATGCCTGCCAAAAGCCCACTACCTGTTCGGGAGAAGGGCGTTGAACATCCGTCGCTGTATTCATTGAGGACTCGCAGCGTTGTCTGGTGAAAAGTGATATCTGTTTTGCCTTCACCCGTAATGCTCAATTTCAGCACTTCCGGCATTTTCAAAAGCACAAAAACAAATCGGGTACAATGCGTCAAGCATCATACCCGAATCATTTACTGCAAAAAAACAGGGAAGATCAGAATGGGTCCATTGCCGAGGTGAACTGGCCGTTGCCGTTCAAAGCGCCCATGGTGTAATTCTGCCACCCGGGATAAGCCTCCGGCTCCCAGTAGAACACGCCCAGGCCCTTGCTCCCCAGCGCCTGCACCTTGGTCATCGTATCGGCAATCATGCTCTTGGCCGTAGCGGCCTGGGTCCAGTCCATGCCGATCTCACAGATCATCACCGACTTGCCATAGCGCGACACCATGTCAGACATATTCGTAGCCAGTTGCGCGTTGGTTGTCGACCAGCTGGAAGCTGCCGGGTAGTGGGACATCCCGATCACATCCCAGCTCGCCCCCGCATTCTTGACGCCATCAAAGAACCAGCGGAACACGGTATTGTTGTAGCCGTTAGCCAGATGCAAAATCACCGAGGCGCTCGGGAATACCGCCTTCGTGGCACTGTAGCCACTATTGATCAACCCGGCCAGCTGCGAAAAGTTGCTGGTGCTCCCTTCCGGCCAGAGCATGCCGCTGTTGATCTCATTTCCAACCTGTACCCATTGAACCGTCACACCATTGCTCTTGAGGTAATTCAAGGTGTTGTAGGTGTGGTTATACACATCCGTCTTGAGCTGCGCATAGGTATGGCCTGACCAATCAGAAGGCTTTGTCTGCTGACTCGGGTCCGCCCAGCTATCGCTGTAGTGGAAGTCGATCATGATGCTCTGCCCCTGCGCCACAGCACGCTTGGCTTTGTAGAGGACATCGGCACCATTGTTCCAGCCACTGCTGGGATTGACCCACACGCGCAAACGAATGGCGTTGACACCAATGTTCTTGAGCAGCACGAAGGGATCTGTGGCGACCCCTGAGCTGTTGTAGAACTTGTAACCGGCACTTTCCTCCTGGTCCACCCAACTCACGTCCGCCCCTTTGGCAAACGTTGCCGCATGCGCCCCCAAAGGCAGGCACAGACTCAAACCCAATACGCACGCGCGCCAAGCGGCGCCCAGTCTGGTGTGATGCATGATTTTGTCTCCACTTTATTGTCTGCGAACTTTTTTGCCTACACGCTCCATTCCGCCTTAGTTCGTCCCCACTTAAGGCGAAACGCCGGGTCAAGCTGCACCCTGCGTATAACGTTAAATCAAGCCCTCCAGCAAATCAACAAAAAATTTATCCAGTCATTTCAATAGTTAATGGATTGATTTTTGTTCATCTTTTGCACTAAAGATAATTTTCATTTTTTATAAATGAAACGTTTAATCATTCAGAATGAAAACAACCTGTGAAGCTTTGCAAGCCGCCAAACTCTTGTTCTGAATAAAATTACAGCGCTTGCAGCAGTCCATGCCAGCAGCACAACACACAAGAGGAATTGCATTTCTTGGTCTGCGGGTAAACCACTACCCACTGAACATACCCTTTTAGCACCAACCCGCGCGCAATCTGGCGCGGCCTGATGAAGAGCCGCCCCTGATCCCGGTCGCCCCACACACCCTTTTGGGGCTTTTCGGTGTCGCAAATCAAGAAAAGAATCTCGGCATCGAATATACTGATAACTTCTGCTACGCAGAGCCTTGCTGAGCATGGTCTGACCCGTTATCAAGAATTCGGGAAGTCCCTAATGCCTGTTGGCGTGGCATCCCCTCGGAAATGGAATACAGTATTTAGTTAGTATCTTTTAGCAACCTTTTAAGTAACCCCATTCGGCACACAGTCGTACCTGTGCCGAGCCTTTCATATTTAAGGATTTCCCTCATGACGAAGATTCTCGATATTGTGAAACCTGGTGTTGCCACTGGTGATGACGTGCAAAAGATCTTTGCCGCCGCCAAGGCTGGCAAGTTCGCTCTGCCCGCTGTCAACGTGGTTGGCACCGATTCTGTCAATGCCGTGATCGAAGCCGCTGCCAAGGTCAAGGCTCCGGTCATCATCCAGTTCTCCAACGGCGGCGCGCAATTCTTCGCCGGCAAGGGCCTGAAGCTCGAAGGCCAAAAGGCCCAGGTCATCGGCGCCGTCTCCGGTGCCAAGCACGTTCACGCTGTGGCTGCAGCCTATGGCGTGCCCGTTATCCTGCACACCGACCACGCTGCCAAGAAGCTGCTGCCCTGGATCGACGGCCTGCTCGACGCTGGCGAAAAGCACTTCAAGGAAACCGGCAAGCCGCTGTTCTCCTCCCACATGCTGGATCTGTCTGAAGAACCGCTGGAAGAAAACATCGACATCTGCTGCAAGTACCTGGAACGCATGTCCAAGATGGGCATGACCCTGGAACTCGAACTGGGCTGTACCGGTGGTGAAGAAGACGGCGTGGACAACTCCGGCATGGACCAATCTGCTCTGTACACCCAACCGGCTGACGTCGCCTACGCTTACGAGCGCCTGATCAAGATCAGCCCGCGCTTCACCATCGCTGCTTCCTTCGGCAATGTGCACGGTGTGTACAAGCCCGGTAACGTGAAGCTGACCCCGAAGATTCTGGACAACTCGCAAAAGTACGTGTCCGAAAAATTCGGTCTGCCCGCCAAGAGCCTGGACTTCGTGTTCCACGGTGGTTCGGGTTCCACCGCTGCCGAAATCGAAGAATCCGTCTCCTACGGTGTGGTGAAGATGAACATCGACACCGACACCCAATGGGCAACCTGGGAAGGCGTTCTGAACTACTACAAGGCCAAGGAAGGCTACCTGCAAGGCCAACTGGGCAACCCGGAAGGCCCGGACAGCCCGAACAAGAAGTACTACGATCCGCGCGTCTGGCTGCGTAAGGGCCAGGAAACCATGATCGCCCGTCTCGAACTGGCCTTCAAGGAACTGAACGCCGTCAACACGCTGTAATTTCAGCGTTCAGCGCAGGCATTCACACCGAAAGGCGTACCTCGTGAGGGGTGCGCCTTTTTCACATCTATCCCACAAAATGCTTATATCATCTTCACGCCTGCATCATGACTGAACTTGACATTCACCCTCTTGCAGAAAATGATCTGGATGCGCTACTGGCGCTGTACGCAGAATTGAATCCTGGGGACGCGCCACTACCGGTGCGTGAGGAGGTGGAAGCGGTTTGGCGCAGCATCCGTGATGACAAAAAGCTACGCATTCTTGGCGGTTATCTTGGCAAAACCCTAGTTTGCACCTGCATCCTGGCTGTCATCCCAAATCTTACCCGTGGCGCACGTCCCTATGCGCTGATTGAAAATGTGGTTACCACCGCAAACCAGCGGGGGAACGGTTATGCCCGTAGCCTGCTGAATCATGCCTGCGACATGGCCTGGCAACTGGGCTGTTATAAGGTGATGCTGATGACTGGGCGCAAGGACGAGAAGACCCTGAGCTTCTATGAAGCCGCTGGCTTTGATCGAGACGCCAAACAAGCTTTTTACGTGCCAGCACCAAGCGCACCATAATTTCAGAAGCCGAAAATAAAAACTCTGCACGGTTTAAAACCGTGCAGAGTTTTGAGTATGCCCCCCCAATCGTTACTGGCCTGCGGCCATCGCCTTGGCGGCGGTGTCCAGCGCATCCTTGGGCTTGGCAGCGCCCGAGAAGGAATCAGCCAGCGCCTTGTCGAAGTATTTCCAGTAGTACTGCATTTCCGGGTTGTTAGGCATCACACCGCCGGTGAACACGCCTTCCATTGCCTTGCGGATATGTTCATCTTCATAGAAGCCCCAGAACAGCTCCTTGGAGGCGGGAATACCAAGCGGGCGGTACTTGTTGATGACTTGCAGGCCTTGCGGCGTAATGGCATTTTCCAGGAAGTCAAAGGCAGCCTTCTGGTTGGTCGACTTGGCACTCACCATCGCACCCACAACCCCCACAAAGGGGCGTGCAGCACGGCCACCGAAGTTGGGCAGCGGGGCAATGCCGTAGTTGATGTTGGCTTTCTTCAGGTCACCCCACAGCCATGGGCCCGTCACCAGAATCCCTAGCTTGCCATTCTTCATGGCTTCTTCCGCTTCCTTGGTCTGCATGGAGCCGGGGATAATCCCGTCCTTGACCAACGACATCGTGTATTCCAAACCCTTGAGCACGGTGGGCTGGTTCACACCCACCTGCTTGGGCAGGTAGTTGCCATTCATGTCACGGGAAAACACGTTCGCACCACCAGCAGCCAGCAGTGGCCAAGAGTAATAGGAGCTGCGCACGTCCCACGACATGGTGGTCACGCCCTTAGATTTGAGCTTCTGGTGCAAGGCGGGTAGGTCTTCGTAATTCTTGGGCGGTTCGGGCACCAGGTTCTTGTTATAAACCATGGTCAACACTTCCACGGCGACCGGATAAGCCCACTGCTTGCCATTGGAAGTCAAAGCATCCCAAACGATCTGATACACATCGTCCTTCAAACGTGGCGAAGGATTGATCGGCAGTATCCACCCCTTGCGGGCCCACTCACCAATGTGGTCATGCGGCCAGATGAAAATGTCCGGCCCCTTCAACCCCTTGGAGGCGGCTTCCTGGAACGCATCGGTCACGCGCTGGGAAGGCATGGTCACAGTCACCGGAATCCCGGTTCTGCGCGTGTAATCTTCAGCTACCTTGCGGAACCCGGCAGCAAAACTTTCATCGCCCGTCCAGATGGTCAGGCCGGGTTTGTCCGCCGCCCAAGCCGAGCCCAATGTACACATCGACAACCCGACTACCAGGCTGCGCAAACAAAATCTTCTGGAAAACATCAACCTTCCCCCTCTTAATGAGTTGCCGCTCTTTACTTCATTGGCCCAACAACATCACGCATGTCAACAACAAGCGCATGCCACTAAATAACGATTGCCTGTCTCGTTCTGACGATTGAGCAAAATGCCCGAAATGATGAACCAAAAAACGAAAACCAAACGTTCGTCTTGATTAAACGTTTTAAGCGAATTCAAGTCTGCCACGAATCAGTTTAGCGTCAAGAGAGGTTTACCGAACTATTTCACAAAAACATACAGATGCAGTTGCGTTTTTAACCAAATTTATCGTTTATGCTAGGCTGGCCTTAATTTTAAGGCGCTATTTATCAAAAATGATTAAACGTTTAATTATTGGGGACAAAGCAATGAAGTGGAGTGCTTGGACTGCTGGTAGCTTGGCGTGCCTGTGTATGCTGGGCATGGTCGCGTGTGGCGGCGGAGGTGGGAGCGGTAGCAGCAGTGACGGTAGTACAGGCACCCCAATTTCTAGCGTCGACTTCGCCTATGGCGCAGACGTCAGTTGGGTCACGCAGGAGGAAGCCTCCAGCAAGGTGTTCTACAGCGCCAGCAATATCGCCACAGACCCTTTCGCGCTGCTCAAGAACCTGGGCACCAACGCCATCCGGCTACGCGTATGGGTCAACCCCAGCGATGGTTGGAATAACACCGCCGACACCCTGGCCAAAGCCAAACGCGCTGCAGCCCTGGGGCAACGCATCATGATCGACTTCCACTATAGCGATACCTGGGCTGATCCGGCTCACCAGACCAAACCCAGCGCTTGGGCCAACGACAGCTACGAGCAACTCAAGCTTGATGTCTATAACCACACCCATGATGTGCTCAATACGCTCAAAACCAATGGCATTACTGTCGAATGGGTACAGGTCGGGAACGAGATCAACAGCGGCATGCTTTGGCCCGAGGGCAAGTACGATAATTTCCCACAGCTTGCGGGCCTGATCAACAGTGGCTACACGGCCGCCAAAGCGGTGTATCCCAACACCCAGGTTGTTATTCACCTGTCCAATGGATATGACAATTCCATGTATCGCTGGTTCTTTGACGGCATCAAGAATGCCGGGGCGAAGTGGGATGTAATTGGCATGTCTCATTATCCCGACGCCGCATCGTGGTCCACTTACAACACCAACATCGCCACCAACATGACTGACATGGTTGCCCGTTACGGCAAACCCATCATGGTGGCCGAAATCGGCATGGATTGGCAGCAGGCCAACGCTGCCAAGGCGATGATTGCCGACCTGATCTCCAAGGTTAAAGCCCAGGGCAGCTATGGCCTGGGGGTATTCTATTGGGAACCGGCGGCCTACCCGGGCTGGAACGGCTACCAGATGGGCGCCTTAAACAATTCTGGGCAGTTTACACAGGCATTGGACGCCTACCACTAAGCAGATCAGCACTTACGCTGCGCAAACTACATTACCATTCCTTTCTTTTGCAAAGGGAATGCGCTCATGCTGCGCAGCGGCTTGTTTGCCATATTGATATGTTGCCTGGCTGGCCTCTACCCGCTGGCCGGGCAGGCGCAGGACCTGCCCACGACCGGGGCAAGCACACCACAGTGCAACTACTGCCGTGAGAAGCTCCACACGCTGGCGGCATTGCGGCAAAGTCTGCCGAGTCAGTGGCTACTACAAATGGAGCATGAGCCCATATTCAATGGCGAAGTGCTGACCCTTGAAGCCGGGCAGAATCACCCCCAAACCGTACTGCTGGTGCATGGACTAGGACAAAACGGGCTGACAGACTGGGCAGATATCATTGGCCCGCTGGCGCAACGCTACCATGTGCTGAGCCTGGACCTGCCCGGTTTTGGCTATTCCAGCACCCCGGCAGGCAAGTATTCCCCCACCAATTATGCTCGGGTGTTAAGCTGGCTGCTCACCCGCCGTGCGCATGGCCCCGCGATTGTCGTGGGTCACTCAATGGGAGGCGCCGTTGCCCTACGGTTTGCCGCGACCTACCCGGCACAGATCAGCAAGCTGGTGCTGGTGGATGCTGCAGGCATTTTGCAGCGTACATCCTTCGTCAAGCACACCGTTACCGGACGTCTCAATGGCGAAGGCATGCCGGATTTTCTGCGTGGATTGCTCGCACATGCCCGGGACGCCAGCGATACCGCGCTGGAAAAGGTGTTTGGCATGCCCGACCCGACCGCGCTGCTGAATGCCTCGGACGATGTATGGAGTACCGTACTGGGCTCGCGCAGCAACGCGAACGCAGCCATGGCGCTGGCGGAGGAAGATTTCACCCAGGCCATCTACACGCTCAGGCTCCCCACCCAGATCATCTGGGGTGAGGAGGACCCCATCGCCCCTCTACGCACCGGGCAGATGCTAGCAAGGCGCTTATCGTTGGCACAGTTACAAACGCTTCCCGGAGTCGGCCACGTTCCCATGGAAGCAGGCAACCGGGATGCCTTCATGCGCCAACTCAATCTGGCGCTGGAACTCCCGCCCTTCCCTGCGCCACCCCCTCCGCCACTGGGCACGGGCAAACCGGATCTCCAATGCAATGGCGAAACCGGCACCCACTATAGCGGGCAGTTTCGTGAAATTCGCCTGAATGGCTGCACGGCAGTACAATTGCGCGATTTGCAGGCGGAGCGTATCGTCATACGGGATTCCATTGTGCAAATGCTCAACGTGCAAGTTACTTCCGACAAGGTCGCCATCGACATCAGCAATTCCGAGCTGATTGCCACCGCCAGCGAAATCAGCGGGCAAACGGCCATCCATGCCGACAAAGTCCGCATGGATCTGGCAGGGGTCCAACTGAATGCGCGGGGAGAAGCCATTGAGGTGGAGCGTAGCTCGTACTTCGTTGCCTCGGCCTGCTCAGTACGCAGCAGCACTTACAGCGGCTACTGGCAAGGCAGCCGCACCGTGGCCGAGAGCACATTGCAACCATAATGCCCCAAGCATCATCACCCCCAACCCATCGCTTCTGGCGCCACAAGGCCCTTGCTTTTGCGCAGAGCCGTTGCGCACGTGACAGCACCGCATGCTATGCACCTCATACACATACAGCATTCTCGATTGGGGCTGTAGATGGGGGCAGTTCGGTGTTTAGCCACGGCTTGCACAAGCAGCGCCTGGAACGTGGCGATGTGGTGTTCATCCCGGCTGGAGAGGTGCACGCCTGCAACCCGGAAAACGCAGCCGCCTGGTGTTACCAGATGCTTTATCTGGACGAAAACTGGCTGGAGCAGGTAGTGGGCGAACTCGCCCAGCTTGATGCCATTGCCCTGACCCAGGCAGGTGGAGACAAACCGCCCCAGCAGATTCATGCCGGGCTCACGGCCCTGAATGCCTGCCTGTTTGGTGCCACCACGCTTGCCGACAAGGAAGCTGCCCTGGTCTGCTTCGCCGCCGAGACCTTCAGCCCTGCGCAAGCACTCTACGCGGCTGCGGATTCCAGCATCAAGCCGCCCCGGCTGGAGGCCGTCAAAACCCTGATCCTGGACCGATGCAGCGAGCATCTTCCCTTGGAAACATTGGCCGAAACGGCTGGCATGAGCCGCTATCACTTCATTCGTGCCTTCCAGCGCAGCGTGGGGATGACGCCGCATGCCTGGCAACTGGATGCGCGCATCAACCGTGCGCGTGCTCTGCTTGAGCAAGGCATGCCGTTAGCGCAGATTGCCCTCACGCTGGGTTTTGCGGATCAGGCCCATTTCCAGCGCGCCTTCAAGCAACGCGTGGCCGTCACCCCCAACCAGTACCGGCGCAATATCCTTCAATACCCGGCAAGCTGATGAGGCCAAGCTGGCGGCTTTCTGCTTCACGAAAGTCTGCCCAATGTCCCTGCATACCCAATTCCTCCTTGTGGCCAGCGCCCATTTCCTTGCCCTGCTCAGCCCTGGGCCGGATTTCTTCCTTATCCTGCGCAGTGCTTTGCGCCACGGTTTCCGCATGGCCAGTGGCGTGTGTGCTGGCATCGCATTTGCCAATGGCATTTTCATCGCGTTTGCCGTCATGGGCGTGAGCCTGTTGAGCGCATACCCACTGATCTTTGTCATCCTGAAGTGGGCGGGCTGTCTCTATCTGGCCTGGCTGGGGTGGGTCTTTCTACGCGCGCCCTTCGCAACCAGTTGGCAGGCCAAAATATCCAATCAGGTAGGCCGCGCTACCCTTTGGTGGCAAGAGTTTGGCGCGGGCTTCCTCTCCGGCATCCTCAACCCGAAGAATTCGCTGTTCTACGTCAGCCTGTTTACACTTGTCATCCAGCACGATACCCCGCTGATCATCCAGTCTGGATACGGGCTGTGGATGTTTGCCATCGTGCTGTTGTGGGACCTGTGCGTGGCCTGGGCGGTCGGCCATCCGCGCGTCATGGCGCGCCTGGAACGCCATCTGCGCGGTTTGGAAAAACTCACCGGGGTAGCGCTTTTCACCGTTGCCGCCAGCATCGCTCTGGCAACCCGATAAACGCAGCCACCCCCTTAAGCAAACCCATTGCGCTGCCAGAGCGAGGCGGCTACACTTTTCCCTGTCCGCATGACTGACGCTAATCGGGGAGCGACACCCCAGGGGAGTGCGGAACCATCGGGTAACCGCTGGAGAAGCCGCGCGTCTGGGCGAGTTCCTTGCCGATCAGGCAAAGGCGCCCCGGCGTGCACACCTGATCGGCCAACTCATTTAGCAGTTGGAGATCGCCATGCAATTCCTCTCATCCCTTCCGATGTTCGATCCTGCACTCGCCGCCCTACTTCAGGCTGAAGAAGAAAAACAGCGCGACAGCATCCGCCTGATCGCCTCCGAGAACTTCGCCTCAGCCGCCGTGCGCGAAGCCTGTGGCTCAGTCCTTACCAACAAGTATTCCGAAGGTTACCCCGGTGCCCGTTATTACGAGGGGCAACAGATTGTCGATCAGGTCGAGCGGCTCGCAATGGCTCGTGCCCGCCTGATCTTCAATGCCGAACACGTCAACGTGCAGCCCTACTCCGGCTCGCCTGCCAACTTGGCTGCCTACTTGGCCTTTGTACGCCCTGGTGACACGGTGATGGGCATGCGGCTTGCCCACGGCGGGCATCTAACCCACGGTTCCCGGGCCTCCATCACCGGCAAATACTGGAACATTGCCTCCTATGAGCTGGACCCGCACACGGGGCTGCTCGACTACGACCTGATTCGCACCAAGGCCCTGCAACATCGGCCCAAGCTGCTCATTGCCGGGCACTCGGCCTACCCCCGTCAGCTTGATTTCGCGGCTTTCCGCAAGATTGCCGATGAAATCGGCGCCCCTTTGCTGGTCGATATGGCCCACATCGCCGGGCTGGTAGCAGGTGGTGCGCACCCCTCACCGATACCTTACGCTGACGTGGTAACCACCACCACGCACAAGACGCTGCGCGGCCCACGTGGCGCCATGATCATGTGCCGCGCCGAACACGCCAGCAAGATCGACAAGGCCGTGTTCCCCGGCCTGCAAGGTGGCCCGCACAACAATACCACCGCTGCCATCGCGGTCGCCCTGCACGAAGCCGCCCAACCGGATTTTGCCGAATACGCTAAGCAATGCGTGCTCAACGCCCAGGCGCTGGGCCGTGGCCTGCTTGAACGTGGCTTTACCCTGGTGACCGGCGGCACAGACAACCACCTGTTGCTGATCGACCTGCGCAAGAAAGGGCTACCCGGCAAAGCCGTCGCCGAAGCACTGGACCGGGCGGGACTGGTGGCTAACTACAACAGCGTGCCTTGGGATGACCGCCCCCCGCAAGACCCCTCCGGCATCCGTCTGGGTTCCCCGGCAATGACGACACGAGGCTTTGGCGAAAAGGAATTCCTCCAGATCGCAGAATGGATCGACCGCATCGTCGCCTCGGGCCTGGATGATGTAACCATCTTCCAGGTTGGTGGTGAAGTGCGTGAGCTGTGCCGCAGCTTCCCAATGCCCTGAGCATCAGAGCTTTCTCAAACAAAAACGCCACCTTTACGGTGGCGTTTTTACTCCTGATTTCAGGCCGAATTACTGCTTGCCGCCGATGGTCTCCATCACACTCCATTTGCCTTTGACGACCTTGTAGACCGTAATACCGCCGTCCTTGATATTGCCTTGTTCGTCATACCCCAGATGCGGGGTAGTGACACCGGCATAATCAATGGCATGCAACACCGGCAGGTATTTTTGCGCATCAACCGAATCAGCCTTGAGCATGGCGGCAATCATGGCCCGCGTAGCATCATAGCCATAGGGAGAATAGATTTCCATTTCGCCATACTTGGCTTTGAAACGGTTCTCGAAATCCACCCCGCCAGGCATTTTGTCCAGCGGCAGACCTGCCAACGAGGCAATCGTCCCCTCTGCATCCGGCCCGGCCAGCTTGAGGAAGGTATCCGAGCGGGTCATTTCGCCGGAGACCAAGGGCACGGAAATTCCCAAGCGGTTCTTCTGTTGCACCAGCAAACCCGACTGCGCATCGGCGCCACCGTAGAAAATGACATCCGGTTTGACTGACTTGATGGAAGTCAGAATCGAAGTGAAATCCGTGGCCTTGTCTGTGGTGTACTCCCGCTTGATGATCTGCCCGCCGGCAGCCTTGGCAGCTTTTTCGAACTCATCTGCCAGCCCCTGACCATAGGCGCTGCGGTCATCAATGATCGCGATCTTCGACGCCTTGAGCGTCTTGACCACAAAGCTGCCCATCACCGAACCTTGTTGGGTATCAGAGGTCATGGAACGGAAGGCACTCTTGATCCCCTGCTGGGTATAGCCCGGAGCCGTGGCCATGGCAATCTGCGGGATGCCTGCCGAGGCGTAGATCTTGGAGGCGGGAATCGAGGTGCCGGAATTGAAGTGCCCGATCATCCCGGCCACCTTGGCGTCCACAATCTTCTGCGCGACCTGGGTGGCCGAGCGCGGGTCAGCCATATCGTCTTCGGCCAGCAATTCAAAACGCACCGCTTTGCCACCAATTACCGGTTTGGCAGCGTTGGCGTCATCAATCGCCATCTGCACCCCATTCTGGTAGCCCTTGCCATAGTGTGCCTGTGGCCCGGTCAGCGGGGCAGAGAAACCCAATCGAACGACCTCGGCATCTGTCCCGGAAGAGGATGCAGCGGTGGAGGATTTGTCAGCGTTGTTGCAGCCCACCAGGAGCACAGAGAGCAGCACCGTGAGCGAGGCGAGTCGGAATCGAGATGGTTTCATGAACAGAACCTGGTAAAGAGATGGCCGGTAACACAATCCTACATATTAACCTGATACCCCAAAAAATGGATCGAACCACCTTACTTCACAATAACTATTTATATGAAATGGTTTTCCGCCCGTCAGAATAAGGATGCCGAATAGTCAGATAAATCTATAACGCAATCGCGGCCCCTGCACACAATGGCGCCCATTTCCCTGGACTGAATTGGCTCTACATGAAAATATTGGTCACTGGCGCAACCGATCTGATCGGCAGTTACATTACCGTTCGCTTGGCGCAAGAAGGCCATGAAGTGCTCGCCGCGTGTTCCCGTAAAGTACCGGCTCTGGCCAAGCGTGCTGGCGTGAGCTGCATCAGCATGGATATGACCCGCCCGGAGAGCTGGCCCAAACAGTTAGCCGGTTGCGATGCACTGATCCATGTCTCCCACGGCTGGGGCGCCACCGGCCCACAGATGCTGGCCGCAGACACAGCCACTTCAGTCGCCCTGTTTGAAGCCGCCCGCAGCGCGGGTGTAGCCCAGGTGATCTACACCAGTTCCACCACGGCCAATGGCGAGGTGGATGTGCTCAACGATGAATTGCGACAGAATCGCCCGGTGGATCTGTTTGGGGCCACCAAAGCAGCCACCGAGATGTACGCCCGCGCCTACGCCTTCTCCGGCGGCCCACGCATGCAGATCGTGCGCCCCGGCTACGTGTTCGGCGAACCCATCGTCAAAGGATGTGACGCAGAATTTGACCAACGCTTTATCCATATCTGCCGGGCAGTCAAACGGGGAATCCCCATCCGCCTGACCCAGCACGATGGCACCCAGTTCATCCACGCCCATGATGTGGCAGAGGTGTACCTGTCGCTATTAGGGTTCCCGGAACAATTCTCCATCCACTACGCCCTATCCAGCGAGTGGGTATCCTGGGCCAGCATCGTCGAAATGGCCATGGAAGAAGCTGGCGAAAGCGTGCCGATTCAATTGGATAATCGCCAATACAGCCCCCTGCCCTATCTATTTGATGTGCGCAAAATCGAGGAAGATTTCGGTCTGTCGTTCGACAATGAAGAGCGGCTGCGCGACCACGTGCGCTGGGCGTTGAGCCTGGACTGAGCCCTCTGCCAGCCGGGCAATCCGAAGATTTGCGCAAGAGACCAAGCGTGGTGATACCTGATTAACATTTGTTATTACCGCGTATGCCCGAAACCTGATTAGATTCGGCGCAGACTGATCACTCACGGGCATGCCCGATCAGACAGTCAAGAAACGCCGGGGACACTCGATAGAGAAGTAGCTTGTAAAGTGCTGGTCCCGGTAGTTTTTTGACGGGGGTTTGAGCACATCCCCCGTAGCCCAAAAAGAAATCCGCATACTATGGCAAGCGCCTTGAAAGGTTTCACAAATCCTTCATGGCTTCCTGCGTGCAAAGGCGCCACCACGGCACACATCGTTGTATCGTTTTACTGAGAGGAAACAGCAAGTCATGAAGCTCACCATTGCCCTACGCATCATCCTCATGATCGGCATGTCTGCTGTGGTCGCCTTGGTTGTTGGCCTGGCGGGCCTCGCTTCCTCTGCATCACTGTCTGAAGCCTTGAGCAAGGTTCAAACTGACACCCTGCCGAGCGTTGAAACACTCTACCGGGTTCAAGCCCAAACCCTGCGCCTGCGGGTCCACATCCTCAACCATGCGCTGAACACCGATCAGGATGCCCTCAAGAAAATTGAGCAGTCCCTGAACAAAAGTGCCGATGTGCTCAAAACCGAGCTTGCCAATTATGAAAAGCTAGCGGACCCTGGCAAGGATCAGGAACTCTTTGCGGCGGACAAGGCAGCTACCGACGCTTTTCTGGCAACCCTCGAGCCCGCCCTGGAGAAATCCCGTAACAATGAAAACGAGGAAGCGCGCAAGATCATCACTTCGGTGGTCATCCCTGCTTCTGCCAAACTCAGTTCCGCCATTGATGAGCACATCAAGTTCCTCGACAAAATGGCAGAGGAAAGAAGCCTCTCCGCTGCTGAGAAGGAAAAGCGGGCAAGCTTTACATCCTGGACCGTCATTGTTGTGGGCCTGCTGCTCATCGTCGCCACTGGTCTGCTCCTGTTGCGCAGTATTCGTAAGTCATTGCATGCCATGCATGTGGCCATCACACAGATCGAGCATGAACGTGATTTTCGTGTCCGTGCCCCCGTGCATGGTCACGATGAGTTGGGCAACATGGCCCGCACGCTCAACCGCCTGATCGAGTCGATGCAGACGAGCCTCAAGCAGATCTACGACAGCGCTGGCAAAGTGGCACAGTCCTCAGAGCACATGGCAGAGACCGCTCAACAAGTCGCTGAAACCTCGGGCCAGCAAAGTGCTTCTGCTTCCGATATGGCCGCCGCCATCGAACAGATGACGGTCAGCATCAGCCATGTAGGAGACCGTGCCAGCGAAGCCAATCTGCTCTCGCAAGACTCGGGCAAACTGGCCAAGGATGGCGGACGGGTGATCGGCCAGACCGTACAGGACATCAATGAAATCGCCACCCAGGTCAATAACACCAGCGAGCGCATCCGCGTGGTGGAGGTAGAAACTGACAAGATTTCCTCCGTTGTAGCGGTTATCCGCGATGTGGCCGACCAAACCAACCTGCTGGCACTGAACGCAGCCATTGAGGCCGCCCGCGCAGGCGAACAAGGGCGTGGCTTTGCCGTCGTGGCAGACGAAGTCCGTAAGCTGGCCGAACGCACCGCTACCTCCACCCACGAAATCGCCTCAATGATCGAAGGTGTGCGCGGTGGCGCCAAAGATGCAGTGGCCAGCATGGAGCAAGTCGTTGTACGCGTGAACGCTGGTGTCATGCGGGCGGGAGACGCCAACCGCGCCATCGACCAGATTGGCAAGACCAGCGAACAGGCGGTCGAGATGGTCAGCGAAATCACCAGTGCCATCCGCGAGCAAAGCGCGGCCAGCACCAGCATTGCCCAGCAGGTTGAGCGCATCGCCCAGATGGCAGAGGAAAGCAATGCGGCGGCCAGCGAGAGCGCCTCGGCCGCGCATGAACTGGACAAACTTGCAGCGTCCATGCAACAGGTTGTCAGTGCCTACAAGCTTTAAGCACCCTGTTTATGATCTTACTGGGAGGCTGTGATCAGGGCTCATGCGCAGCGCTTCACGCTGCCTCTCGCTACAGAGTGTACAGCCTCTACAGCACCTTCTTGATTGGCCACAAGCCGCCTGAAAGGCTTGTGGCGAATCCATGTGAGCCTAACAAAAGCCTGTTTGCCGTCTGGTTATACACGTCAGGCTCAAGTTCTGCGATGGCGGTATCACCGAAATCTCACCAGATGAAAACAGCATAATTCACAGCTGTTTTTCCTGCCCCACTCACCAAGCAAAGCCGAACCCCAGGAGACTCGTTCCTCCTGATCCAGGCATTCATGCCAAGTTAAATGGCATAAATGTGCCACAAAGTAGTGCAAATTTTTTGCACCAGATTAAAGCAAATATTTCCCTATTTAGACTATTTTGCAACTTTTGGTGGAGCATGCGCACTTACTGCCCGTTAGGGCGGAAGATGGAAGCAATGGCAAATATTCGCCAATCTATTTTAAATAAAGGCAGAAAGAATATTTATGCGCAAGAACCTCCCCGTCACGGCAGTGGAAACGGTTTTGCCCACGAATGTGTTCATCTACTCGCGTACTAATTTGAAAGGGCAGATTACTGAAGCCAATGCTGCATTTGCTGAGATCAGCGGTTTTGCACCTGATGAAATGGTGGGGCAGCCTCACAACCTGATCCGTCACCCCGATATGCCGCCCGAGGCTTTTGCGGATATGTGGGACAACCTCAAGGCAGGTCGTCCCTGGAAGGGCGTGGTCAAGAACCGGCGTAAGGACGGTGGCTTCTACTGGGTGGAAGCCAATGTCTCCCCTATGCGTGAAAACGGCCAGATCACCGGCTACCAGTCTGTGCGCTTACGCCCCAGTGCCGAACAGATTGCCGCCGCCTCAGCCGCCTATTCCCGTATCCTATCCGGGGATACATCAATCCGCATCGAAAATGGCCGTGTCATCAAGCGCCACGGCGCATTGGTGGAATATCTGCTCTCCTTCCAGTTCCGCGTCCAGGCACTTGCCCTGCTCTCCATCCTGGCAAGCGCACTGGGGGCCAGTCATGCTTTGTGGCCCGATGCCGGATTGGGTACATGTGCAGCAATATTCTGCATTGCCAGCCTGCTCGGCGCCCTGTACCTCATGCTTGCCTATCTGCCCAGCGTATTCAAGGATCTGCGCAGCATTGGCGACGGAATGGAAAGTGTGCTCACCAAAGGGGATCTGCTCACCACACTCACCCCCCCATCGGCATGACCTGATCGGCAGCGTAGCAGGCAAAGTGGATATCCTGATTGCCTCCACGCGCGCCACGCTACAGATCATCAGCGACGCCTCACGCGAAGTGGCCGAATCAACCACAATATTGAATCAACATATGGGATCGCTGGTGGATTCGTCCGTCCAGCAAAGTCGCAACACCTCCTCAGCAGCCGCTGGCATAGAGGAAATGAGCGCCTCCATAGAGGAAGTCGCCCACCGCATTGATGAAACCCATGCTGCCGCACAGGAAGTAGGCAACAGGGCCAACAACGGAGCTGAATTGTCGGAGAAAGCCTGCGACACCATCAGTGCCCTGTCCAACACGGTGGCGCACTCTGCCGAAACAGTGGAACAGCTTGGCCAGCGAACTGAAGAGGTCGGCAAGGTGGCGGCCGTCATCAAAGAAATTGCCGATCAAACCAACCTGCTCGCACTCAATGCTGCCATTGAAGCCGCCCGTGCGGGCGAACAGGGGCGAGGCTTTGCCGTCGTGGCCGATGAAGTGCGCAAACTCGCAGAGCGCACCACGCAGGCCACACGTGAAATCGACGCGATGATTGGCCGTATCCAGGCCGAAACGGGCAATGCAGTGGAAAGCATGCGCCAGAGCGCCTCACAGGTCAGCCAGAGTGTCGCCCTGGTGCATGACGCACAAGCGGCGCTACTGGCCATCAATTCGCAGATGGATGAAACGCTCAGCCACGTCTCGGACGTTTCCCACTCCGCGAGTGAACAAACGCTGGCGATGCAGGATATGTCTCGCAACCTGGAGAATATTTCCAGCCAGACCGACGAAAACCTGGTTGTGGCGCATCAAACGGGCGAGACGGCACACACGCTGGAGCAAAACGTTAGCAAGATGAAAAAGGCCATCGGTCAGTACAAGGTTTAAGGCTTTCTACCCACGCTGGCTTGCATGCCCACCGGCTCTGCAAGCCAGCATCGCCTTCCAGCTCCGGCATCGCCAGCGGGTAAAGCCGCTAGAGCATGAGCTGACCGGCCATAAAGGTGACAGCCTGCCCTTCCAGACACACCGATGTGTCATTCCATTCGCAGCGCAGCTCACCTCCCCGCGCTGAAAGTTGCCGGGCCAACAGGCTTTGCTTGCCGAGACGCTGACCCCAATAGGGTGTGAGCACGCAATGGGCAGAACCCGTCACAGGGTCTTCTGGCACACCCATTTTCGGTGCAAAGAAACGGCTGACGAAATCAACCTTGTCGCCCGCTGCCGTAACAATCACGGCTCGACACGGCAGTTGGGCGATACGCGAAATATCCGGGCTCAGGTGGCGCACAGTGGCTTCGTCAGCCAGCACCGCAAGATAGACATCCGTCTCAAGCAAGGCCAATGGCTGCACCCCCAATGCCGCCACCAGTTCTGCCGGGATGGCTGCGCTGGGCCGGGCATGGTGCGCAGGCAGCGTCAGTCGGTAGGTGGCTTTTGCAGTACGCTCAACGCATAGAGCACCGCTGAGGGTATGGAACGTGATCTGTTTTCCTTCGTATCCCATATGCGTAAAAAGAACATGCGCGCTGGCAAGTGTGGCATGGCCGCAGAGCTTGACCTCTGCCGCCGGGGTGAACCAGCGTAGGTGGAAGCATTCCCCCTCGGGAACAAAGAAAGCAGTTTCCGACAGATTGTTTTCCATGGCGATGGCTTGCAGCAAGGCATCATCCAGCCATGCATCCAATGGGCATACAGCAGCGGGGTTTCCTGCAAAGAGTTTTGAGGTAAAGGCATCAACAACGTACTGCTGCATGGGGCTTCTCCAAGAGGGATTACGACGGTTTTCTCCGCGCCTGTGCCTCTTCGGCCAGCCGCTCTACCTGCTCTTCATAGGCGCGCAGAAATTCCTCACCAAACAGGGCGTGAAAGTCTTCTTCTGCTTCGCTGGAAATCTGTTCAAAATGCTGCTCATAGGCGTCCCACAGCTTGGCCTTCCGGTTGGCGGGCATCACACTGTCAAAGAGACTCTTTGCGCTCAAATTGTTTTCCAGCGCCTGTGGCTGGAAACGGGCGAGCAAGCCATCGAGTGCTGCATGCATGCCGGCAACCACACCCAATTGATGGGCCTTGATATCATCATACGCATCCTGCATCGATTCAACCGGCCCCATGAAACGTTCTGGGGCCTGGGGTGCAAACATCTGGCTGAGCGCAAAATTGGCATCCGGGCACAGTTTGAGCGGATTGTTGTTGCGGCTGACAACTACGGTAGCCACCGCGTGCACATTACGTTTCATGGCCGCACGCGTCATCAACAACTGCACCGTACCACGCACTGCCTCACCAAAGCTTACGCCAATCTGCTCCATCAATGCTGGAGTCATCCCTCCCGCCACGTTCAAGCCCGGCACATTCAAACCTTTCAGGAAGGCTTCCAGCAAGACTTGGGTATTGATATCGGAGGCTGGAGCCTGATTTACAGGGGCTCTCTCCGCAGGCTGCCCAGCGACCAGCGCCGACAAGGATGCTGCGCGCTCACTTGCCAATGGCATTAACTCCGCATTTTCCAATGGCGTGAATTCGAATTCCAGTTCCAACTCATCCAACGCAGCTGGGGTCGGCTGTGGCAGCCTGACTTCAGGCGTCGGGGGTACGGCAATCTGGGGCAATACCACGGCCACCGGCGTCGGTAGCGTGCTTGCTGGCAACGCGTGTGTGGGTGCCACGTCAGACACAGGTGGCGTGGCTGTATGCGGCTTGCTCATGGCTGCGACCTGCGAACGATGTGGCAAGCTCACCTGCAGCTGATATTCGGCCATGCCGATCATGTCACCATCTGCAAGCAGGGCACTATGCCCTTTGCCGAGGGGGCGGCCATTCACCGTGCTCGGGTTGCCGCCTTGGTCAAACAGCAGGTACTCGCCCCCCATATAGCGGATGACGCCTTGTACGCGTGAGAGGTGTCGGTCCGGGTCCGGCAGCACCAACTGATTGGCAGCGTCCCGCCCAATCGCCCCCGCCTGCCCATCCAGTTCCATCACCAAAGACTCGATGATGGAGATCCCTTTGTAAGTCAGCACCGAAACCCGCAGCATTTATCCTCCCGACACGGTCATGTTGCGTTCAAGCTATCCATTCCAGCACAAAAAGGGGCTGAAACTCAATTGCTGTTGGTGGAAGCACGGTAAAAACATTGCACCAATGATGTCAAATACATAAACTATCGGTGCAGTACCTTCATATCAAGCAGGTTCCGAATCACGCGCTCCGTCAAAATACACTCTGGCCTGGCGGATATCGGCATGATGACGCTCTGCCCACTCAACCAAACCCAGCAATGGCACCATGATTGATTCCCCTAACGACGAGAGACGATATTCCACGCTGGGCGGTTTGGTCGGATAAACCCGACGTTCGATGAGTCCGTCACGTTCCAGCTCACGCAAGGATTGCGTCAACATGCGCTTGGAAATATCTGGAATGGCGCGATGCAATTCGCTGAAACGCTGTGCCTGGGCTTGCAGGGTCAGCAAAATAAGTGCCGTCCACTTGTTGCCGATATGGTCGAGCACATCCCGTACCGGGCAGCGCGAGGGATCAAGCTCTGATGCAGCATCTTTGGGGAGCGGGTTTGCCACGGCAAGGTGGTTTCCTTCAGATAACCTGGGCACGAAAAACTGCCTCCTTATCAAGTGCAAAAGTGGTCTCTATCATAGACCTACCCTCATACAGAGACCATTAAATCAGGAGAAAACATGCATTCCCCAAAAATCCACCTGTCTCGTAAATTTGCCCGCCTGCTCATGGCACTAGCACTTGCAATCTCAATGCCCTTGCTTGCCCCCGCCCATGCACAGGAGGCAGTGGTGGGCGTACAAGACGCAGAGGCCCTCTTCACCAGCCCGGACCCGAAGCTCGCCGCCAACAAACAAGTGGTTTATCACATTGTGCGTGATCTGCTGGAGGCGGGGCATTGGGATCTGGCCGACAAGTATCTGAGCGAGCGTTACATCCAGCACAATCCAAATGCAGCTTCGGGGAGAGCCGGAGTGGTGCATTACTTTGTGGATGTACTCAAGGTCAAGCCCAGCCCCATTCCGGCAAAGATCACGACGCCGATTGTCGCGGTACTGGCTGAAGGCGATCTGGTGGTTGTGGTCTATCCGCAAGTGGTCAAGAACGAGGCCGACCCGAGCAAGAGCTACAGCACAACGTGGTTTGATATGTGGCGGATCAAGGATGGCAAGGCAGACGAACACTGGGACCCTGCCTTGAAGGAATGAGCCAAGGCAACACACAAGCTCTGACCGGGTATGGGTCACACGCCCGGTAAAAGGCTCAGTGAATTCTCAGTGGGTCTTATCCGCGCTGATCGGCTCCGGTATCTGCACAAATACTTCGCCGGGTTTAACGAGCCCCAACTCGAAACGGGCCTTGTCTTCAATCGCGTCGTAGCCTGATTTGAGGTCTTTGACCTCAGCCGCCATCTCAGCATTGCGCAAGGCAATCTTGTCGTTCGCTTCCTGGAGCACAGTAAGCTCATGCTCCGCCTTGCGTACATGCTGCCAACCGCCATGGCCGAACCAGAGCGGATATTGCAATGCACACAACAAGAGGAAAAAAATCAAAGCAGGCCAACGCATGGATCAGATATTGCCATAAAAATCAAAATGATGACCAGCACCACCTGCATCTGGGCAAAGGGCAGCCCACCTGCAACACGGTGATCACAACTTCAGCCGCACAAAAAAAGCGCCCCCGAAGGAGCGCTTTTTGCGAATCCCTTACAACCGGCAATTACTTGCGCAGGTTGTAGAAGGTGTCGCGGCCCGGGTACACAGCCACTTCGCCGAGATCTTCTTCGATACGGATCAGTTGATTGTACTTGGCAATACGGTCGGAACGGGAGAGCGAACCGGTCTTGATCTGACCAGCGGACAGGCCCACGGCGATATCGGCGATGGTGCTGTCTTCGGTTTCACCGGAGCGGTGGGAGATCACGGCAGTGTAACCCGCGCGCTTGGCCATTTCCACGGCGGCGAAGGTTTCGGTCAGGGTGCCGATTTGATTGACCTTGATGAGGATCGAGTTGCAGATGCCCTTGTCGATGCCTTCCTTCAGGATCTTGGTGTTGGTCACGAACAGGTCGTCACCCACCAATTGCACCTTCTTGCCCAGGCGGTCGGTCAGGATCTTCCAGCCGTCCCAATCTTGTTCGGCCATGCCGTCTTCGATGGAGATGATGGGGAACTTTTCAACCAGCTTGGCCAGGAAGTCGACCTTTTCAGCCGGGGTCAGGGATAGCTTTTCGCCTTCCATTTCGTACTTGCCGTTCTTGAAGTACTCAGAAGCGGCACAGTCCAGACCCAGCACAACTTCTTCACCAGCCTTGTAGCCAGCAGCAGCGATAGCTTCCATGATCAGTTCCAGCGCTTCGATAGCACCAGAGACGTTCGGAGCGAAACCGCCTTCGTCACCCACGGTGGTGGGGTAGCCCTTCTTGTCGACGATCTTCTTCAGGTTGTGGAAGATTTCAGCGCCACAACGCACGGCTTCGCGGAAGGTCTTGGCGCCAACCGGCAGAATCATGCATTCTTGGAAGTCCAGGCTGTTGTTAGCGTGGGCACCGCCGTTGATCACGTTCATCATCGGCACGGGCAGGCACATTTGGCCCGAACCACCGAAGTAACGGTACAGGGGCAGGCCAGCTTCTTCAGCAGCAGCCTTGGCCACGGCCATGGACACGGCCAACAGGGCGTTGGCGCCCAGGCGGCTCTTGTTGTCGGTGCCGTCCAGGTCGATCATGACCTTGTCGATGTAGGCTTGTTCTTCAGCATCCAGACCGATGATGGCTTCAGCGATTTCGGTGTTGATGTTTTCAACAGCCTTCAGCACGCCCTTGCCCAGGTAACGGCTCTTGTCACCGTCACGCAGTTCGATGGCTTCACGCGAGCCGGTGGAAGCGCCAGACGGCACAGCGGCACGGCCCATCACGCCGGATTCGAGCAGCACATCGGCTTCAACGGTAGGATTGCCGCGAGAATCCAGGATCTCGCGGGCAATGACGTCAACAATTGCACTCATGTCTATTTTCCTTTGTTAGATAAATTCTTCCAGCGGTTCGGCCATGCTGCCTGATGTGGCCCTGCTCCAAGAGCCAGAACACATCCTGCATGCGGGTCCGTCACTCTGACCGATGCGCAAACCTCGCAATTGTACACAATCTGAACCAATTAGGTTTGACTGAACACATAAAGCGTAGCGGCACGCATCGGCAGCGGTTCTGCACGGTAAACCCGTAACGATAATGATCGCAGCCTACAACGACACTATCGTTAAACCCTTATACACGCATCACAAACTCAATTCGGCAAAGCCATCCCGTTTGACCAAGGTATCAATGGCTTTCAGCGTAGCGAGCAACTCACGCATCTTGCCAAGCGGCCAGGCATTCGGCCCATCGGACAAGGCACAGGGCGGATTCGGGTGGGTTTCCATGAACACTCCGGCCACACCGACGGCCACCGCTGCGCGTGCCAGCACCGGCACATGTTCGCGCTGACCACCGCTCTTGTCCCCCTGCCCGCCCGGCAACTGCACCGAGTGGGTAGCGTCGAAGACGACCGGGCAGCCCGTCTCGCGCATGATCGCCAAACTGCGCATGTCCGAGACCAGGTTGTTGTAGCCAAAAGAAGCACCACGTTCGCAGACCATAATGGTGTCAGCCCCGCCGTTGGCTTCCTTGGCCTTGTCGACCACGTTCTTCATGTCACCAGGAGCCAGGAACTGCCCCTTCTTGATATTCACCGGTTTGCCACATGCCGCCACGGCATGGATGAAATCGGTCTGGCGACACAGAAAGGCGGGTGTTTGCAGCACGTCCACCACGGCGGCCACGGCTTCCACTTCGTCTTCACTGTGGATGTCGGTCAGCACCGGCACACCCACCTTTTCACGCACTTCGGCCAGAATATCCAGCCCGGCTTGCATGCCAAGGCCACGGAAGCTCTTGCCGGAGCTACGGTTGGCCTTGTCGAAGCTGGATTTGTAGATGAAGGGAATCCCCAGTTCGGTGGTGATTTCCTTCAACTGGGCAGCGGTCGACAGGGCCATCTCGCGTGACTCGATCACACAGGGGCCAGCGATCAGGAAAAACGGGTGATCCAACCCGGCTTCAAAACCACACAACTTCATTATTTCTTCTCCCGTTGTGCAATAGCGGCCTTCACGTAGGCGATGAACAAGGGATGGCCAATGCGAGGATTGGAGGTAAATTCAGGGTGGAACTGCACCCCGACAAACCACGGGTGGGAGTTTTCACCCGTTTGTGGCAGCTCCATCATCTCCGGCAGATCTTCGGTCGGCGTGCGGGCACTGATGATCAGCCCGGAAGCCTCCAGACGCGGCACATAGACGTTATTGACTTCGTAGCGGTGGCGATGACGCTCATTAACGCTTGAACCATAAATGCTGGCGGCCAAGGTGGTGGGTTTGATCGGGCAACGTTGCGCGCCCAGACGCATGGTGCCACCGAGGTTGGATTTTTCGCTGCGGCGCTCAATGCGGCCTTCACGGTCTTTCCACTCGGTAATCAACGCCACTACAGGGTGCGGGCCATCCGGCTCAAACTCGGTGCTGTTGGCCCCTTCCAAGCCAGCCACATGGCGGGCGAACTCGATGGTTGCCAATTGCATGCCCAGGCAGATACCCAGGTAGGGAATCTTGTTCTCGCGGGCGTAACGGATCGCCAGAATCTTGCCTTCGGTCCCGCGCTTGCCAAAACCACCAGGCACCAGAATAGCATCCATGCCGTGCAGGGCATCGCAACCGTTCTTCTCAATGTCTTCAGAATCCAGGTAGTGCAGATTGACCTTGCTCTGCGTGTGCAGCCCGGCGTGCTTGAGCGCTTCGATCAAGGACTTGTAGGATTCGGTCAGATCCACATACTTGCCCACGAAGGCGATGTCGACTTCGTGCTGAGGATTTTCCAGCGCGTAGACAAGCTTTTCCCAGATCGAGAGGTCTGCTGCCTTGGCAAGGATATTGAGCTTGTGGCAGACGATCTCGTCGAGCATCTGCTCGTGCAGCATGCCCGGAATCTTGTAGATGGAGTCAGCGTCCATCACTTCGATGACGGCTTCGGGCATCACGTTACAGAACAGCGCAATCTTGCGGCGCTCTTCCACGGGAATTTCACGGTCGCAACGGCACAGCAACACATCCGGCTGAATACCGATCTCGCGCAAGTCCTTCACCGAATGCTGCGTCGGCTTGGTCTTGAGTTCGCCAGCGGTAGCGATGTAGGGCAGCAGTGTCAGATGCAGGAAGCAGGTGTTCTGGCGCCCTTCTTCGATACCCATCTGGCGAATGGCTTCCAGGAACGGCAGGGATTCGATATCCCCTACGGTGCCACCCACTTCGATGATGGCCACATCCGCGCCTTCTGCACCACGCTTGATAGAGAGCTTGATCTCATCGGTGATGTGCGGAATCACTTGCACCGTTTTGCCCAGATATTCGCCGCGACGTTCCTTGCGGATCACGCTGTCGTAGATCTGGCCTGTGGTGAAGTTGTTGCGCTTGGTCATCTTGGCGCTGGTAAAGCGCTCGTAATGGCCGAGGTCAAGGTCAGTCTCGGCACCGTCTTCCGTGACGAATACTTCGCCATGCTGGAAGGGGCTCATCGTGCCTGGATCGACGTTGATGTAGGGGTCTAGTTTGAGATGAGTGACACGGATACCACGTGACTCGAGAATGGCCCCGAGAGAGGCCGCAGCGATGCCTTTGCCCAGCGAGGACACGACACCGCCAGTGACGAAGACGTACTTGGTCATGGGTCTTTGAGCTGCAGGAAAACGCGATGATACAGCAGTGCCCCATTTGGCTCAAATCCTACTGAGGGGGCAGCGACAAAAATCCCCTCAGAACCTTCTCAGGATTGCCTCAACGGTGATGAGCAATGTAACCCGACAGGCGCGACTCGATCAGCCGTGGGTTGTCGCCATGGGCAATGCCCAACACGCCGTCAAGGATCATCTCGCGCACAGCCACCAGATGCGCAATGATGCTCATCAGCTTCTTGGACATGGGCAAAAAGATCAGGTTCGCCGCCCCCACCCCGTAGATCGTTGCCACAAAGGCCACTGCGATCCCGGCCCCCAGCTTGGCGGGGTCGGTGAGGTTTTCCATCACGTGGATCAGCCCCATCACGGCCCCCAGAATACCAATGGTGGGCGAATAGCCCCCTGCGGCTTCCCAGATCTTGGCGGCATGTTTCATTTCCGCCTCCCAGGCGTCGATTTCCACCTCCAGCACCTGCTGGATGCGTTCCGGGTCGATACCATCGACGAGCAGTTGCAGCGCCTTCTGCACATAGGTGTCCGGCTGGGTGGCAATACGGGATTCCAGCGCCAGCAAGCCCTCGCGGCGGGCGACACCGCTCCAGGCCACCACTTGGGCGATCACCTCATGCGCATTGGTTCTGGGCGGGTGGAATATCCACACCACC
Organism: Uliginosibacterium gangwonense DSM 18521; assembly: GCF_000373965.1. Taxonomy (GTDB): domain Bacteria; phylum Pseudomonadota; class Gammaproteobacteria; order Burkholderiales; family Rhodocyclaceae; genus Uliginosibacterium; species Uliginosibacterium gangwonense. The sequence continues at coordinate 76,727 of NZ_KB892864.1, forward strand.
ATGCGGCAGCCACGACTAAAGACACGCCAAGGGCTCTGGAGCAAGACCGCGCCAAAGGTTCCCCCCATCACGATCATGAAGGCGGTGGGCTGCAACAGCGAGCCAATATGCCCGCCTTCCACAATTTGCCCGACGATAATGGCAGCCAGCCCGGTAAGCAGGCCGACAATACTGATCAGATCCACGTCATCCCCGTTCGCGCCAAAGTATCACTGCGCAGTATCACTACGCCGCGTTGGCAGGTTGCCTGCCCCGTCGGCCATTGCGGGTGCCTTCTTTGGATGCCCCCGAGATGCGCGAACGCAGACGCGCAATCGCCTGGCTGTGCAGCTGGCAGACACGCGACTCGGACACCCCCATCACCTCGCCGATCTCCCGCAGGTTGAGGTCTTCTTCATAATACAGGCCCATCACCATCTTTTCACGCTCGGGCAGGTCTTCAATGGCCTGAACCAACACCGCGCGCATGTTGCTGTTCTCCAGCAGCGTCAACGGGTCCATGGCCTCGCCCACTATATGGCGTTCCAGGAAATCGTCGTCGTCCTCTTCGCTGAAGTCTTCGAAATACACGAGCTGATAGCCGCGTGCCTCCTGCAACATCTTCTGGTACTCCGCCAGACTCATGTCCAGCGCCTGGGCCAGTTCTCCCTCACTGGGTTGGCGACCATGCAACTGCTCAAGCGAGTGCACCGCAGTTTCAATGCGACGCATTTCCCGGCGCAGGCTGCGCGGCAGCCAGTCGTTCTCACGCAGACCATCCAGCATGGCACCACGGATGCGCTGCACCGCATAGGTTTCAAACTGCGCGCCCAGCCCCTCTTCGTAGCGTGACATGGCATCCAACAAGCCAAGCATGCCATTCTGGATGATGTCCTCCACCTGCACGCTGGCGGGGAGCTTGGCCATCAGATGATAGGCGATGCGTTTGACCAGCGGCGCATAGCGCGCAATGAGCTGGTCCTTATCCAGTGTTCCAGCCGCGTTATACATTGTTTCCCTCTCCATCACGGCCAGCAATAAAGCGCCGATTACAGCATAGGTTCACCATAAAGGTCTTTGCCACCATTATGCGGCCTCTTTGCCCTGTTGGTCGATGCAGAGCATCATGAACGGCACTTCTGTCATTACATATTTACAAGTGTACGTGTTTGGGCCTCCAGTTGGCCGGGCGCTGGGCAGGATTGGCCGCAGCAAGACTGAGGCGGTTCATGAATTCGCTGGATTCTGCACCACCACTCTGACTCAGAGCTTGAGCCAGATCGCCCGCAAAGCGCAAACTCACCCGCAATTGGTCGCGCACCACACGATGCAGGTTGGCAGCCATGTGCTGGGCCTCACGGCTATCGCCCTGGGCAAAAACCACCGTGGCCACTTCAGGCTGACCATAGTGAGCCAGTTGCTTGAGCGTAGCATACGCCGCCGTGACTGACTCAGGCCGGGTGTCCGTGACCAGAATCAACGCCGGGGAAGCCAGCAGCAATGGTGACACGCCCAAGGCATCTGCCGGACGGGTCACGACAAACCATTCCCGGTAATGGCGTTGCAGATCCTTGAACAAACCCAGAATCCGTTGGTTGAGCATGCGATCGCTGCCGAGCATGGTCGTCAGCCGGGAAATTGCAGCCAATTGCAGATTAGGGCCAACATCCACGAGGCAATCACTCGGCATGAGTTGGCCCTGTGCGGCCTGGAGCAGATCAAAGCGGGGGGATGCGTGGAGCGCATCCGCCAGATTTCCGTAGGCACCCCATTCATCAAGCGCGAGAATGGCCTCGCCCATGCTGGCCCGCTCCACGATCTGCCGGGCGACCCAGGGCATCACTGCTGCGCAGCACGGCACCAGCCCAACCACCCTGGGCGGGGTGGTGTGGAACAGGCGACGCAGCCCGGCGGCTTGATCGTATTGTTCGCCCAGCATGCTTACATCCTCCTCGCAACGCTGTTACGGTTATCTTGTGGGGCAATGGACATCAGCAAGGCAGCATCCGCCGAATCCAGCTTGAAGGGGGATTCACCCGCCAGTTCCCGCATCGCCCGATGCACCAGATAGCTCTTGTTCGGCGCATGCAGGTCTTCCGGCACACGCTGTCCGTTGGCGATGTAGTACATCCGCAGTTCATGCCGGATCGCCACATCCAGTGCTGGGGCAAGCGAGCTGGTTTCATCCACCTTGCTGAGAATACAACCCGCAAGATCCGGGCCGTCGTAGGCGGCCACAACGTCATCAAGTGTGTCGCCACGCACCGTGGCGTTGAGCACCAGCAGGCGGCGCACATTACCTGCACTGGTCAGCATGGCGACCTGATCCACCACCATCTTGTCGCGCTGGCTCATGCCAATGGTATCAATGAGGATCAGATGCTTCTTGCGCAGGTCCTGCAAGGTCTGGCGCAGGTCTGCCGCGTCACGCACCACGTGCACGGTCACCCCCAGGATGCGGCCATAGATGCGCAACTGTTCGTGCGCGCCGATCCGATAACCATCGGTCGTGATCAGGGCCAGCTTGTCAGCCCCATGCCGCACCACGCAACGGGCTGCGAGCTTTGCCGTGGTGGTGGTCTTGCCGACCCCGGTCGGGCCGACCAGGGCATACACCCCGCCCCGATCAATGATGTCTGCATCGCTCTGGGCCAGAGGCAACATCCGGTTCAAACCATTTTTGACGTGGTTGCGGGCATCCTGAAACGAGGCGGCACCTTCCACGCCTTCAGTCAGGCTACGCGCCAGTTGAGCAGAAAAACCCACTTCGAGCAGTTCGCTCATCATCTGCACGCGGGCTGGGGCATTGCGCGACATCTCGCTCCAGGCAAACCCGGCTAGTTGGCGTTCGAGCATGCCACGGATCGAGGAGAGTTCATTCATCAACTGCGCATTGGTCGCTTCCAACGCCTGCACACGGGCGCTGTCACCTTCGTCCCGGCGCGCTGCCACAGCAGGCGCTTGGGGGACCACGGGTGCTGGGCGCACTGGCGCCTCGTCGATGTATTCCCCTTGGGCATTGACGCGTGGCGGATTGAAAGGCCGGATCACCGGGGTTTGTGGCGCCCGGTCTTGCAGGTTGCCACGTTCGCGCATCATCTGCGCATCATGCTCGCGGCTGACTGTGCTGGCCGGTGCGAAGCCTTGCCGGACCTGATTTTCCTTGGCGAGCCGGGCAATATGCTGACCCAGGGTCACGGTGAAATCCCCATCATCATCTGCCACAGCAGGGGCTGGAGCAGGTGCGGCCACAGGCGCAGGGCGTGCAGGTTCGACAGGCGCACGGGTCTGGCGCACAGAAGCAGACAATTCATGCATCTGGTCGGCAGGCATGGCGACGATCTCAACCCCCTGCTCCACCTGGCGATTGGACAGCACGACTGCATCCGGCCCTAGATCTGCCTTGAGCGCAGCCAGCGCCTCACGTGCCGTTTTTCCGATATACCGTTTTACATTGACCATGACGAGAAACCTCCTGTTGCGCTACCCGCGCACCAGCCGACCGGGGGTTTTACAGCTTGCATGGTTCAATTATTGGCTGGAATCATCCATTTCGAGCGCGGGAACAAACAGGGAAATCCGCGTCTATTCCGGCAGAATCTGCCGCAGACGCGGCAAGTGGGAACATGGACGCAGCACGGTTTGCCGCTTTAGGTCCCCACCACGGCCACCACACGGATAGTGCGCGACTCAGGTACCTCGGAATGCGCGATCACTTTGAGGTTGGGCACAGCCCGGCGCAGGAAGCGCGCCAACAACCAACGCAGATTGTTGGGCACCAGCAGAACAGGCGGCAGGCCAAGGTCTTCCTGACGCTGCGCGGCACTCGCCGTCTCGCGCAAGAGGGTGTCAGCCAACCCAGGTTCGAGCACCCCAGCATCGGCGTGTCCGCCTTGCATGGTCTGGTTGAGCACACGTTCCAGCGACGGGTCGAGCGCGATAACGCCCACATCCGTCGAGCCAGGGAACAATTGCTGGATGATGGCGCGGCCCAGCGCCATGCGCACACGGGAAGCCAGTTCGACCGCATCCTGATTGCGCGGCGCCCACTCGGCCAGGGTTTCAACAATCGAGCGCATGTCGCGGATGTTGATGCCTTCTTCGAGCAGATATTGCAACACGCGTTGCAGGGTGTGCAGCGGCAGCACCTTGGGCACCAGATCTTCAACCAGCTTGGGCGACTCTTTGGCAATGTGGTCGAGCAGCGCCTGGGTTTCCTGCCGCCCGAGCAGATCGGCCGCATGGCTCAGAATCACGTGGTTCAGGTGGGTCGCCACCACAGTGCTAGCATCCACCACCGTGTAGCCCAGGGCATTAGCCTGATCGCGCCGGGCCAGATCAACCCATACCGCAGGCAGGCCAAAGGCCGGGTCTTTGGTCTGGTTGCCCGGCAAAGGCCCCGCCACACGCCCGGGATTGATCGCCATGAATTGGCCCGGATACGCTTCGCCCGTCCCCACCTCCACGCCTTTGAGGGTAATGCGATAGGCATTGGGCTTGAGTTCGAGGTTGTCACGGATATGCACAGGGGAAGCAAGAAAACCGATTTCCTGTGCAAATTTCTTGCGCAAACCCCGGATGCGTTTGAGCAGCTCACCATCCTGATTCTTGTCGACCATCGGGATCAGGCGATACCCCACTTCCAGCCCCAGCACATCCACCGGCATCACGTCAGCCCAGCTTGCTTCCTGCGACTCATGCGGCTGCGGTGCGGTCTGCACAGGTTGTGCCTCGGCGGCGGCCTCTGCCTCCTCGACGATGCGTTTGCCAAGGAAACGGGCGAGTGCAAACAGCCCTGCTGCCAGCAGCAGGAAGATGAGGTTTGGCATGCCCGGAATCATCCCCAGTACACCCAGCAGAATGGCCACCAGCATCAATACACTGGGGTTGGCAAACATTTGACCGACGAACTGCTCGCCAATGTCTTTGTCATCCCCCACCCGGGAAACCACCATACCGGCAGCCACCGAGATGATGAGTGAAGGCAACTGTGCCACCAGCCCATCGCCCAGAGTAAGCAAGGTGTAGTTGTCAAGCGCGCGCGGAAAATCCATATTGTGCTGCACAACACCAACAATCAATCCGCCGATGATGTTGATGATCATGATGAGGATGCCTGCCACCGCATCGCCGCGCACGAATTTCGAGGCACCATCCATGGCACCATAGAATTCAGCCTCCTGCGCAATCTCGGAGCGGCGCCGCTTGGCTTCCTTGTCATCGATCAGGCCCGCATTCAAATCGGCATCAATCGCCATCTGTTTGCCGGGCATGGCATCCAGGGTGAAGCGTGCGCCCACTTCAGCGATCCGCCCGGCACCCTTGGTGACCACCACGAAATTGATCACGGTCAGGATCACGAACACCACCACGCCCACTGTGGTGTTGCCACCGACCAAGAAGTGGCCAAAGGATTCGATCACCTTACCCGCAGCATCCGGCCCGGTATGCCCTTCCAATAACACAACCCGAGTAGAGGCAACGTTCAATGACAAACGCAACAGAGTGGTGACCAGCAATACAGTCGGGAATACCGAGAAATCCAGTGGTCTGCGAGTGTACATCCCCACCAGAAGCACGATCATCGATAATGCAATGTTGAAGGTAAACAGCACATCCAGCATGAAGGCCGGCAGCGGCAGCACCATCATCGACAGCACCATCATCAGCAGGATGGGCGCTGCGAGTTGGCGGATGTTCGATATCGAGAACATCTGCCGCATGTCAAAGGTGTTCTGGTTGGTCGCCATAGGAATCACCCTTCAGTCAGAGCAGAAGAGCCGGGGTCCATGCCCTCGGGCACTGGGAGGCTGTTCGGCGCAGTGGGGGGCAAGCCGCCTTGCGCCAGGAAATGATTGAGCTGATAGATATAGGCCATCACTTCGGCCACAGCGGTGTAGAGCGCTGCGGGAATCTGGTCCCCCACCTCGGCATGGCGATACAACGCCCGCGCAAGCGGTGGTGCTTCCAGCAGCGGCACATGATGTTCCTTGGCCAGCTCACGAATGGCCTGGGCCATCAGGTCAGCCCCTTTGGCAACCACCAAGGGGGCACCCATCTTGTCGGCATCATATTTCAGGGCCACGGCAAAGTGAGTCGGGTTGGTCACCACCACATCAGCCTTGGGTACAGCCTCCATCATGCGACGACGGGAAATCTCACGCTGCTTGGCGCGGATACGGGCCTTGATCTGCGGGTCCCCTTCCTGCTCTTTATATTCCTGCTTGAGTTCGTCCTTGGTCATTTTGAGCTGGTCGTAGTAGCGCCAGAGCTGGAAGGGCACGTCAATGCCCGCCAGAATCGCCAAGCTTGCAGCAATGTAGANGAAGGATTTCAAAATCAGGTGGCCCAGCATATACGTGCCCGGCTCCAGCGACATGCTGATCAGACCCAGGATTTCATAGCGCTGAGACCACAGCACCCAGGCGCCCACCGAACCGATCACCACTGACTTGACGACACTTTTTACCAGTTCCCCCAAGCCATGATAGGAGAACACGCGAGTCAGCCCCGAAAGCGGGTTGAGCCGGGTCAGATCGGGGGAAAAGGATTTGGAGGTGAAATTCCAGCCGCTGACCATGAAGTGCCCGGCCAGCCCGGCAACGATCAACACCGCGAAAAAGGGCAGCACGGTAATCAAGCCGCTGGTAGCCATCTGGCCCAGAACATGTGTCATGGCCCCCGTTTCAATCACCTGGGCGCGACCAAACACCAAGCCATCCTGCATCAGAGCGCCAATGCGTTGAAAGAACCATTGCGACCCCATCCACAGGACGATGGCGCCGACGAACATCTCCAGAAAAGTCGACAGCTCCCGCGACTGGGGAACGTTGCCTTCTTCCCTGGCCTGCTGGATGCGTCGTGACGACGCTGGTTCTGTCTTCTCAAGATCACTATCGGCCATGACCACCTACCTTGACGTCTTATGGCCATTATTGCCGCCCTGGCAAATTTTGCCGCCCGAAAAAGAAACGAAAAGCCCCGCCAATTACGAACTTGGCAGGGCCTTCAAGGGCAAACGCAAATCAGGGTCTATCGAAAATCTGCCGCGAAAGAGGCTGTCGGGGATATTAGGCCGTCAAGCAGCCCTGCGCTTGGGGTGCACAGATTGCAAAACCTTCAGGCATCTGACTTCCGCCTCATTCGCCAAAGCCTCGGTTGAAACCAAAGAGGGCAGAACCTGCTCCATATCGCCGCTGGGCACACACCGTACCGCATCAAGTAGCGCATTCAGCGCAAGAAGACGGATACGTTGTTCAATCTCTTCAGCATCATGCACTCGCATCATTCCTCCAGGCTTTAATATGAGTCTTGCTGCATCAGATCGGGCTTTAGTCTGTGTAGCCTGCATAGGGGCACTACACAACCAGACCAAAGGGCAGACACCTTATACTGCAAACATATTTTGCGATGTATGAAGAAAAGCCCCTGGTGAAATCGAAAACCAAGCATTTTCCGCATGCGGCCACAAACAGGCACTGAAGGGATATCGGCTCCCGCTTACCATTCTTTAGCCCTCTGGAATGATCGGTAGCAGCAGGCGGCTACCAAAGTGGCGCGCCAATAGACCCTCAAATTGCCATTCACACACCCATTCATCAGGATTTCCACCATGACAGATACCCTACGCATCCCTGCCGCCTCGCTGACCCACCGCCTTGCCAGCTTGCTCGAAGGCTGCAATGTAGCCCCCGACGTAGCTCTGGTCGAAGCGCAAACCATGGTGGCAGCCGATCTGCATGAAGTCCCCTCACACGGGGTACGCATGCTCCCACCCCTGATGACTGCCCTGCGCGAAGACAGGGTATGCGCCCGCCCCCACTACACCCATCGCAAGGATTTTGGCGCTTGCTCCTTCATTGATTGTGACAATGGCCCCGGGCGTCATGCTTCACTGACTGGCATGAATGAAGCCATCGCACGTGCCCACACATTCGGTATCGGCCTCTGCCTGGCTACCCGCACCACCCATTGGGGGCGTGCCCACGCCTACGCCTGCCATGCCGCACAGCAAGGGTTGATCGGCGTGTGCACCACCAATGCCATGCCCACCATGGCAGCCTGGGGCGCCAAGACGCGGGTCATCGGCAACAACCCGCTGGCCATCGGCATCCCCCGGCACGATGCAAACCACCCCATGGTGCTGGATATGGCCATGAGCCAGGCGGCGGTGGGCAAGGTCAATACCTGGCTGCGGGAAGGGAATGAAGTTCCCCAGGGCTGGGGGATTGATGCGCAAGGCCAACCCAGCACCGACGCCAAAGCAATCCTTGGCGGAGCAGTGCTGCCTTTTGCCGGGCACAAGGGCACTGGGCTGGCGTTGATGATGGAACTGATGACCGCAGCGCTGGCCAATGGCGCCTTCGGCCACGAGATCGTGGCGGGGGACCGTAGCGGGCTGGACCCCGAATCCACCAAGCTCTTCCTTGCGATTGACCCACAGGTATTCGGCGGGCTGGACGCCTTTACGCTCCGTGTGAGCCAGTATCTGGACTATATCAAGGCCAATGCAGGCTCCGGCCAAGGCAACTGGCCCGGCGAGCGGGGTTGGGAAGCCTACACGCGCAACCTGGAGGCAGGCGTGCCCCTGCATCAGGAAATCTTCAATCAGCTTGTCGCCGCAGGCATGAAACCGGACTGTCAGACCGATTGACAGTGCTCAACGGCCACATCACGCCCCGGAAACAATGCTATCTTTCGGCCTTGTTACAGATTTATCACAAAAAGTGACGCTATATTTTTGCACGGGGAGCGAAATCAATGCCTTTTCTTGGCTTGTTTTTCGGGGTGATATTGGGGTATTTCGCGGGGGTCGCCTCTGAAATAGGCGGCTTTGGCGCATTCAGTGGGGCCGTGATCGGCCTGCTGTGCGGTATGTTGGTCAATCAGCGGCAAACCCTCTGGGAAATGGGTGAGCAGCTCAAGAAGATGGACGCCGCCATCAGGCAGTTGCAAAACCAGGCACAACAACCTTCCCGGCTTATTATCTCCCAAGCTGCAACTGTTCCGACGCCTGCATCCGTGACGACACCACCACAGGCAAGTGCCCCCAGCCTGCCCCAGGAACGATCCGTCCCGGCGACTGTACAGCAGGACACGCCTGCCCGGCTGGATGTGCCGCTTGCAGAACCTGTCGATGAACTTATCGCGCCCCCTGTTGAAGCGCCGGTAGAACCTTCATTCCTGCTTGTACCAGAAGTCCCGACCAGTGTACCGACGGAGATTCCGCCCGAGCAGCCAGAACTTGTGACGGCACCCATTGAGTTCGCTGAGCGCACAGATATTCCGGTCATCGACACAGCCCTGGCGCTGGAAGAAGAAGTCGCCCCGGTCCCTGAGCAACAAGCCTTGCCGAAGATCTCATCAACCGGGCGTATCGGGCCCACCGTGCCAGTCACGCCCCCGGTAGCAATGCCAGCCCTGGCCGAAGAAGCGGCCTTGGCAGAGAAATCCCCGACGATACCCGCCACGCCAACACCAGTACCAGCACCGACTCAGCCTACCCCCGCACCTGCGGCATCCACGCCCGAACTCGTTCGGCGCCCGCCCCCGCCTCGCCCACCACATCCGGTGCCACAAGAACCGCAAGGGCCAAGCTTTATCGAGCATGGCTTCCTCGCGGCCAAGGAATGGCTCTTTGGCGGCAATACCCTGGTGCGGATGGGGATGTTGCTGGTCTTCCTCGGGCTGGCTTTCCTGCTGCGTTACGCCTCGGACCGCGTCGTGATCCCGCTGGAAGTGCGTTATCTGGGCGTGGCCTGCGCGGCCTTTGCAGCCCTGGTACTGGGCTGGCGCCTGCGCATCAAGCGCCCCGCCTATGCCTTGCTGATGCAAGGCGGCAGTGTGGCGGTGATGTATCTGACTGTATTCGCAGCCCTCAAACTGCACAACTCACCGCTAATTCCGCTCAATCTCGGCCTGTTTCTGCTGGTTGCCGTCGCCGCCCTCTCGGCGATACTGGCTATCACGCAAAATGCCATGTCGCTTGCCGTGGCAGGCTCACTTGGCGGCTTTGCTGCGCCCGTGCTGGTTTCCACGGGTGGAGGCAGCCACGTGGCACTGTTCTCCTATTTCGCCCTGCTCAATGCAGCCATTCTGGCAATTGCCTGGTTCAAGGCATGGCGTCCTTTGAACCTGATCGGCTTCTTTGGCACCTTCTCGATTGGCCTCTCCTGGGGGATGCGTTCCTATCAACCGGAGCATTACGCCAGTTGCCAGGGCTTCCTGATTTTGTTCTTCCTGATGTTCGTCGGCATCGGTCTGCTGTTTGCCCGCCGCATGCTGCTTGAGGACCCGGACGCACCCCGTGGCGAAATCGACATGTGGGCGGACTGGCTCACGCGCCAGGGCCATCGCGCACAGCGCTATGTGGATGGCACCATCCTCTTTGGCACACCACTGGTGGGCTTTGGCATCCAGCATACCCTGGTCAAACAGTTTGAATATGGCGCGGCTTTCAGCGCCCTGGCGCTCGGGTTGTTTTATATGCTGCTGGCCCGCCTCATCCACGCCAGCCAGCCGATCCGCTGCCGTCTGCTCACCGAGACCTTCCTGGCGCTGGGCGTGATCTTTGCCACCCTGGCGATCCCACTGGGTCTGGATGCAGAATGGACCTCTGCGGCCTGGGCCGTGGAAGCTGCGGGCCTCTACTGGATCGGCCACCGTCAGCATCGTTCGCTGACCCGCGTATTTGCCCTGCTGCTACAGTTTGGGGCCGTAATGTCTTACCTCTCGCGCATTGAGCCGGGGGATGACACCCTGCTGCACGGTTCAGCCTTAGGCGCTGCCATGCTGGGCCTCTCGCTGCTGTGCAATGCCTTTGTGCATACCCACCACATCCCGCGCGATGAACGCGCAGAGCATTGGGATGGTGGCATGACCCTGATTTTCCACACCCTTGGCCTGTGGTTCCTGTTCCTGATCGCCCCGCTGCTCAACCCGGCAGAAGGCAGCGCGGTGGCCTTGGCTTTGGGTGGAATGGTCATCATCTCGCTGGGGCTGCTGTGGCGGCGTGAGGGCTGGCAGGCCAACGCCCTGATCGCCCTGCTGATCGCAGCACTGACAACGCTTGGCACCCTGCGCCTGGGCGGTGAGACGCTGCTCGCCGGCAAACCCATGGTTGCATTGCTGATCGCAGCCAGCCTGCTTGGCAGTGTGGGGGTAATGCGCTGGTTCCTGCGCCGTGAGGATCACCCCGAGGAGGTACTGAGCGTCACCATGCCGATGCTGAGTACTGGCGGACTATGGTTCCTCTACCTTATCGCGCCACTGTGTCTGAATACCGAAAAAACAGCCGCCGCCTGGGCGCTGGCTGGGCTCGCCACCGCCGTGATCGGCCTGCGCATCAATGCAAAGGGGTGGCTGGGCAATGCACTCGTGGTGCAGGTCCTGGGGGCGATCCTGGCGCTCGGTTCTGTCCACGTCGGTCTTGCCACGGTACTGAACGGTAACTCGGTTGTGGCTCTGCTGGTGGCGGTCAGTTTCCTGGGGACCGCCCTAGCCATCCACCAGCTGCATGCAGACAAAGCCTCTATGCAGCAATTGCCGCTGCTCACCCCAACACTCAGCACGGCTGGCTTGTGGTTCCTCTACCTCATCGCCCCGCTCTGCCTGGATGCCGAAAAGGCCGCTGCGGCGCTGGCACTGGCCGGACTGGCGACATCCTTCATCGGGCTGCGCCTACAGGCGCGTGGCTGGCTGGGGAATGCCTTCCTGGTGCAGTTGGCAGCAGGCGCGCTATTCATCAGCAATATGCAGCATGGTAGCGACGCGGGTGGCGTATTTGCGCTGGGAGGCTCGGGCTGGCATGGCCTGATTGTAGCCAGCCTCATCGGCTTGGCGTCACTCACCAGCATCGGGGTGGCGGTACGCGATGCACGGGAGCGCCATGACGAAACCTTGGTCAAGGCACTGGCCTGGATGATGGTGTTCGGGCTGGGCTTCCTGTCACTAGCCGTACTCTTCGTGCTGCCCTGGCAGACGGCCACAGCGGTGTGGGCTGTATGTGGCTTCTTCCTGCTCTGGGCGACACAACGTGTTGGCCTGCGCCCGGCGTTCTGGTTCGCCGTGGCGCTTGAAGTGGTGGCGGGCGTGTCCTTTGCGTTCTCTTCCGGCCCCCGTGTGGTCTCCATGCAGTCTGAACTCACTGCCTTTGCTCATGCCGGGTTCTGGACGCCGATTGTCATCGCCCTCTCGGCCTTTGCACTGGCTTGGCGCCTGCATGCCGTGGCTAACCACGCCGATCAGGCGGGCAAGCAGGATATTGCACTGGATAACCGCTTCCTGGTTCTACCCGCCTTGCTGTGGGCAACCCTCTGGTGGGTATTTGCTTGGAATGTCGAGTTGATGCGCCTGACCCCAGAACTGGGCGGGCAAACCATCGGCCACCGCTTCCTGGCGGTCACAGGGGCCACGGTACTGGTGCTGCTGGCCATCGCCCGCCGCTGGCGCTGGACGCAACTGACGGGTGTGTGCATCGCACTGCTACCGCTTACCATCATCAATGCCCTCAGTGATTATCAATTTGGCATTCACCCACTGGGGCATTGGGGGCTGGCCGGGTTCGTCCTGGCCCTGGCCGCGCAATTCGGCATTCTGCACGTTGCGGGTCAGCAACTGTCTGCCCCAGCCAATACGCGCCTGAACATCATCGCCAACTGGATCATCTTGCTGCTGGCATCGCTGGAGCTGCGCTACATCTTCCTGGATATGGGTGAGCCGGGCAGTTCCTGGCGTTGGCTGGGCTGGGTGCTACCGCTGGTAGTCTGGCTGCTGTGGAGCGCCCGCCGCGCAACACCTCGCCTGTGGCCTGCGGCAACAATGCTGGTGGCGTACAAATTCTCCACCACCTTGCCACTGGTGCTGGTGCTGATGGTATGGATGTGTCTGGCCAACTTTGGCAGCGGTGGCAATTCTGCGCCACTGCCCTATCTGCCGATACTCAATCCGCTGGATCTGGCACTGATGCTGGTGCTATTTGCCACCTGGCGCTGGCTGGATCGCGTAGCCGACACTGAAGCAGGCATACTGGGTTGGCAGGCGCTGCATACCCCCCTGCGTCTGCTGACCTTGGGGATCTCCTTCATCACCTATACCTGCGTGGTACTGCGCGCCGTGCATCACTATGCCGACCTGCCCTATGATCTGGAACCCATGATGCACTCCATGGTCGTGCAGGCCAGCCTGTCGATTGCCTGGAGCCTGTGCGCCATCGGCGCCATGATCCTGGGCAACCGCCTGCAACGGCGTGAGGTCTGGATCACTGGCGCAGTGCTGGTCGCCATTGTGGTCGCCAAGCTCTTCCTCATAGAACTCTCGAATCGTGGCGGCCTGGAGCGCATCATCTCCTTCATCGGCGTAGGTGTATTGCTGCTCATCGTTGGCTACTTCGCCCCCTTGCCCGCGCGAAAGGAAAATCAGTCTTGATGCCTTACTCCTTCCTCCGCACCCCGCGTATCCTGCTCTGCGGCTTGTTGCTGATCCTGCCCGGTATGGCGACGGCGCAGGACAAGCCTGAGAACTTCAGCGCGCGACTTGCCATCCAGACCCCAGGCAACGCGCCCTACTATCGCGTCACACTGCCCATCGAAGCCTATCAAGGCTCTGCCTTTGGCGATCTGCGCGACCTGCGGGTATTCAACGCCCAGGGCATAGCCGTCCCGCATACGCGTCTGGCAATTGACGGTGAGATGGCAACCCAGACGCAGAAAACCACCCTGCACTGGTTTCCCCTCTATGCGGGCACCACGACAACAACGGGCAATGACACCCCTCAGCCGGAACAGGCATTCAACGTCGTGGTCCGTCAGGACAAGGATGGCTCGCTCGTCGAAATCCATGGCAACATCCGCCCTCACGCCAACACAGGCAGCGCCCCCGCGCACAAGGAAGAAGCCTTGCGCGGCTACCTGCTGGATGCCAGCCGCATTGATTCACCTGAATCCGTGCGCAGCCTGGAGCTGGACTGGAGCGGAACTGCGGCAAACTTTCAGCTCGTGGACCTGGAATCTAGCAACGACCTACAACACTGGCATACCCTGCGCAGCGACATCCAGCTTGCCCGTCTCGAATTTGGCGGCCAGCGCATTGAGCGGCGCGCAATTGAATTGGATGGCCTGCGCGAGCGCTACCTTCGCCTGATCTGGCGCGAACCTGCCACAGCACCAAGCCTGAGCAACGCAACCCTTGAACAAAGTGCCACCCGCTGGCAGGCAGCGCCCATCGCCTGGTCTGCCCCCGTGGTGCCGAGCCACACCGCTCGGGAACTCAAGCCGGGTGAATATGCCTACAAGCTACCCGTTGCCATGCCCATCAACCGTCTGCGCATCGAACTGCCCGCAGGTAACGTGCTGCTGCCGATGGAAGTCCTCCAGCCCAGCCAGGATCGCCGCCGCTGGCAAAGCCTGCAACGCGGAGTGGTCTACCGCATCAACAATAGCGGGCGGGATTGGTCGCAAAACGAGATCACACTTTCCGGCGGCATGATTGATGAATTTGTCATCCGCATCGACCCGCGCAGCAACACCCTGACCCAAGGGCCGAAACTGGCCTATGGGCTGGAGCCCGCGCAACTCATCTTCCTTGCCAGCGGTCAGGCCCCTTTCACACTGGCGGTGGGCAACAGGCAGGCCGGTGATGTTGCGCTTCCGGCCACCACCCTGATCCCCGGTTTTGGCAGTGGCAAGACGCCGGATATTGGCGCGGCCAGCATTCAGGGCACCATTGTGATCGCCTCTGCACCGCAGCAAAGCGTCAGTGCCCCGGCGCAGCCCTTGGCAGACAAGCCAGAGAACTGGAAAAAGATGGCTCTCTGGGGCGTCCTGATCGCCGGTGTGCTGGGCATGGCCATCATGGCTTGGCAACTCATCCGGCAGATGCCCGCCCAAGGCAAAGGCCCAAATCAACAGGACTGAGCACATGCCCACCCTGATCTTCACCCCACGTTATACGGAAGGCTCACAAGCGCTCTGGAAGGCTGCGGGCGCCGTGGGCGGCTAATGCTCCACTCAGCGCTCCAGGCAAATTGGGTAGCGTGCAGCGCCCACTGTGGCCTCCACGATGAAGGTGGCAGGCTCTATGCCAAACTCATCGCAGCCTGGAGTGAGCCTCATCGCCACTACCACACCCTGCAACATCTGGGCGAGTGCTTGACGGCCCTGGACGCATACGGGCAAGACACCACATACAGCACCGAAATTGCCATGGCATTATGGTTTCATGATGCCATCTACAATGTGCACGCCCATGACAACGAACTGCGCAGCGCGGCCTGGGCACACACTGCCCTTGTTGAAAAGGGCGCATCATCTGAACAGGCAGAACGTGTATCCAGGCTGGTTCTGGCAACACAGCATAGCGCTGCGCCTGCCGATGATGAGGCACGGCTGATCGTCGATATTGATCTGGCCATCCTCGGTGCACGCCCTGATCGCTTTACTGAATATGAAAAGCAGATTCGCGCAGAATATGCCTGGGTGAGTGAAGACATCTACCGGCTCAAGCGCAGCGAGGTATTGCAAGGCTTTCTAGCCCGCCGCTACATCTACAGCACAGTGCCCTTCCAAGCTCTGTACGAGCACACGGCACGTCGCAACCTGCAAGCCGCTATTGATCAGCTTGGCACCGACTGATCGACAGGACGCGGCCCCGCCTGCAATGCGGAATCAATAAAGCATTGCCATGTTGCATTGGGTTCCCACACCTGACGCAGAGTCGGCAAGGCGACATTATCTTCCTCCCCCATACACAGCCTGCGATAGAGATACACAAACGCCGATACACGCATGTTCATCGCACAATGCACCCAGACCTTGCCCGGAGCCAGCGCCTGGACAATGGCAAAGAATTGCTGAAGCTGGGCCTGCGCGGGTTGCTCCCAGAGCACCGGGATATGCACATAACTCAGCCCTTGCCTGGTCACCATTTCAGCTTCGCCCGGCAAGGCGTTGGAGGAAGTCGGCAAGGCCAGATTGATCACCGCCCGAAAGCCCAGTTTCGGCAGGCGGGCGATATCCTCAACGGACAATTGGCCCGAGGTCCATAACCAATCAAAAATCTGCACCGTATTTTCAGCATCCATTGAAAAATCCTTCCCGTCGCCACACACAGCCTTACATCCTGCTCAACGATACAGGTGGAAGAGGCTATCATGGCGGGCACGATAGCCATTTTTTGTATCCCTACCATGAGCCAGGCACCTAAATCCGTCGTCCAGTATCACGAAAACTTCAGCTATACCCACACCCAACGCGGCAAAGTCATCGTAATCGCCATGCTTTTGCCGATGTTCGTCTCCTTTTGGGGCGCATTCACCATCCCCAGCCAGCACAACACGCTGCTCGTTGTCGGCTCTGTCGCTGCAGTCATCGCCGGGCTGTTCTCATCGCTCACTGTGCGGGTCAGCGACCGCTTTCTGCACTGGCAATTTGGCTTTGGCCTGATCCGCAAACGCGTCGTCCTCGCACAGATCCAGCATTACGAGATTGTCCGGACCACCATCATTGATGGCTGGGGCATCCACTACACGCGCCGGGGTTGGCTCTACAACGTTTCCGGGTTCGACGCCATTGCCTTCACCCTCAAGGATGACAAGCGCTTTTTGCTGGGCAGTGATGACGTGCAGACCCTTTACAAGGCCCTTGAGAAATACATACCGAAGGCATAGTACTCAGGGCCATGCATCGTTACCCAGGCGCTACACCGTGACCACCTTGCTGGCTGCGCCCTGGGCTTCTACGATGCGCATCATGTTACCGATTTCACCTACCTGCACCTGTTCCATCAAGCCGTAGTAGTCCAGACAGGTGCGGCATGCGATCAGTGGTACACCTGCTGCCGCGAGTTCGCCCAACTCCTTGAGGCAAGGCGACCCGCTCGCCACCAGCTTAGCACCCCCTGCATAAAACAGGATGGCCTGCGGATATTGTTCCAGCTCCACCAGCGTGCGCAGATAGTTGGTGGCAAGTTTGTGGCTCAGGGCTTCTTCGGCTTGGCCGAGGCCATCGTGGTTAAAGACGACAGCAGTGGTTTTGAATTCGTTGGTCATATTACGGGCTCACTAGAACAACAGGTTTGCCTGCTTGCATACAGCCGATGATACTGGCTGCGGCAAACCCCTGACGATGGAAAAGTGCCAGCACAGCCTCTGCCTGCTCCGGCGCCACAGCAGCCAGCAGGCCGCCGCTGGTCTGTGCATCCGCCATGATACGCTGCTGCCATACGGGCACCTCTGCAGCAAAGTGTACATCTGCACCAAAGCTGGCAAGGTTACGGTCAATCGCACCAGGGCCAATCCCCTGCTGGGCAAAACCGATGGCTGCTGGCAGCAAGGGCAGGCGTGCCGCATCAACATGTGCGCTTAAGCCTGCGCCACGACACAGCTCCAGCAGATGGCCCAGGAGTCCAAAACCGGTCACATCCGTCAGCGCATGCACCGCTTCAAGTGCAGCCAGCTCAACCCCTGCTGTGTTGAGCTGGGTGGTGGTGTCGATCATCTGGCGGTAGCCATCGGCATCAAGCACGCCCTTTTTCATTGCACTCCCCAGAATGCCTATCCCCAGGGGCTTGCCCAGAATCAACACATCCCCCGCCTGGGCGCGGCTGTTGCGTTTGACCTTGTCAGGATGCACCAAACCCAGCGCCACCAGGCCATAGATCGGCTCTGGCGCATCAATCGAGTGCCCGCCTGCCAACGGAATCCCGGCTGCAGCGCAGACGCTGGCGCCGCCCTGAAGAATCTGCTGGATGGCTTCCAGCGGAAGGGTGTTGATCGGCATGCCGACGATCGCCAGCGCCAGAATGGGTTTGCCCCCCATCGCGTAGATATCCGAAATCGCGTTGGTGGCGGCAATCCGCCCGAAATCGAAGGGATCATCCACGATGGGCATGAAGAAGTCCGTCGTTGCCACCAGCGCCTGCTCGTCATTAAGGCGGTAGACGGCCGCATCGTCGGCCGTTTCGGTCCCCACCAGCAAATCGGGAAAACACTGCATCTGTGGCAGGGTCTTGAGCATGTCAGCCAGCATCGCCGGAGCGATCTTGCAACCGCAACCGCCTCCGTGCGAGAGCTGGGTCAGGCGAATCTTATCCATGGATGTGTCCCTCATCTACAATAGCGGCATTATCCGTCGTTTGGCGCCATATGAATAATCAGCTTGCCTCTCTTGCCGACGTTGCACAGTTTGACACCATCATTGATGTCCGCACACCGCTGGAATTTGCCGACGACCATATCCCCGGCGCTATCAACGCCCCAGTTCTGTCCAACGAAGAGCGGGTACTGATCGGCACCTTGTATAAGCAAGTTTCACCATTCGAGGCCACCAAACAGGGGGCAGCCCTGGTCGCCAAAAACATTGCCCACCACCTGGAAACCATCTTTGCAGACAAGCCGATCAACTGGAAGCCACTGATCTATTGCTGGCGCGGCGGCAAGCGTTCTGGCTCCATGACGGCATGGTTCAAGCTCATCGGCTGGAAAGCCCGCCAACTCGAAGGGGGCTACAAGGTGTATCGCCACCACGTACTGGCTCAACTGGAGGAACTCCCCCGCCGCTTTCACTACAAGGTGCTCGCCGGGCTCACAGGTAGCGGCAAAACCCGCCTGCTGCGTGCCCTGGCCGCATGTGGAGCCCAGGTGCTGGATCTGGAGGCGTTGGCCTGCCACCGGGGTTCATTATTGGGGGCCCTTCCCGGCTCCACCCAACCCAGTCATAAGAGTTTCGATAGCCTACTGGTGCAAACCTTAGCGCAGCTCGACCCCGCCCGCCCGGTGTTTGTGGAAGCAGAGAGCAAGAAGATCGGCCAGATCCAGTTGCCCGAAGCCCTGATGCGCGCGCTTTCTGATGCAACATGCATTCGGGTCGAAGCCACACTGGCAGACCGAGTCGACTTCCTCTGTGAAGACTATGCCACCCTTTTCGACGCCCCGGAGCAATTCAAAGGCCTGCTCACCCGCCTCACCGCGTTACACGGCAAACAGATCATTGCCCATTGGCACACGTTGATTGATGCGAACGCCAAGGCTGCGCTGTTCCGTGAGTTGATCGAACTCCACTACGACCCTGCCTACCAGCGCAGCAGCCACGGCCTCTACCCACGCCTACCCCAGGCCTTCCCCTTTGCCTTTCGCCCCAATGCATCCGATCTGACCACCGAAGCCATGCGGCTGCTTGATCAAGTCCAGGCCTGACCGTAACCCGGCTGGGCATGGACGGACGGGCAAAAAGAGTAGCGCTTCCCCCGGATTGGAGTGAAATTTGTGTGGGCTGCAACAGATGCTTGCGATGCTCGGTATGCCACTTGCTCCCTCAATCCAGTGGCCTGCTTCTTTAGCTCAATGTAATTCAACAGACTCAATTGCGGCAGCGGATTCACAGGCCAGGAGGATGACATGGCATGGGAAAATAGACTGACAAGTTGGATTGAGCAATTGCGACCACAGATTGGCATATCGGCACGGCTGGCAGGCTGGGATGGGCGCGAATTCGATTTTGGTCGTCATGCCAACCCGCTCAACGGGTCTCGCCGCTCCATGTACTCAGGCTCCGAGCAGCACTAAGGTTTTCGGTGCCCCAATCATCATGGTTCGAGCGCTGATCCGAAAAATTGTCGATAGCGTTGCCGAAGGGCAAAAATACCACATAGAAGTGGTGTTTTCAGATGGCTCCAGCTATCACAGCACCCGCCTGGGCAACCCTGATGTCAAAATCATATTTCTTCGCCGTACTGCGGAATTGCGCATGGTCTTCGGTGGAATGTTTGAATTCATGGAAGCCTACTTCAACGGGGATATCGACATCGTGGGCGAACATGGCCTGCGCAAACTGGTCAACCTGGGCTATCAGAAACCGTTCGGGCGCATCGAACACCCGCTCACCTTTATTAAGCGGCGACTCCTGGAATGGCGGCAGAACAACGCCGATCTCGCACAAGCCAAACTCAATGCCACCTACCACTATGGTCTGCCGACGGAGTTCTTCCATCTCGTACTGGGCGACACTTATGGCTACACCGAGGGATGCTGGCAAGAAGACACCCTCACCCTTGAGCAGGCGCAGCACAACAACTTCGACCTGATCTGCCAGAAGCTGCGCCTGAACCCCGGCGACAAGCTCGTTGAAATCGGCCCTGGCTGGGGATATATGGCAATGCTCGCCGCACAGAAGTATGGCGCCAAAGTGACTTGCTACGGACTCGTCAAAAATCAGAACGATGGCATGCGCACGTTGATGAATGCACGTGGCTTCCAGGGTGACATCACACTCGTGGAAAAAGATCACCGGGAACTTGAAAACGAGCCTGAAGCCTATGATCGATATGTATCGATTGGCGTGCATGAGCATGCCGGGTGCAATTGCAATGAACAATGGATCAAGAGCATCGCCACCAGCCTACGCCCCGGCGGCATCGGCCTGATCTCTGCCACATTCAATATGCGCAAGCGGCCCACCAACTACTGCACGATCAAGCACATCTTCCCCGGCGGCTACATACCCAGCCTCGCGGAGACGCTGATCCTCATGGAAGAATACGGGCTGGATGTACGCGCCATCGAGAATCGCTCCTATCACTACCACCGCACCGTAGAGCAATGGCTGAAGAATCTGGAAACACGATGGACGCAAATCCAGGCACTTGACCCCGAGCGTTTCAACGAAAAATTCCGCCGAACCTGGCTCTTCTACCTGGGGGGCGCCGCCGAAACTTTCGAGGCAGTCCAGGAGATCATCAACTGCTACCATATCACCTTTGTAAAAGGGCATTTCGCACGTCGGGGGCGGAGCGTGCCACTTGATCGTCTGCGCTGATCCTACGCGCGGCTCCCCGTTTTGAAGTCGTTGATCTGCATGGCGGGCTACACCGCCTAAAATGCTGTATGACTACCGCGCACGAAACAGGCGATTATATTCAAACAAGCGAACCGTCTGTGCCGAGATCGTTGCAGCCAAGGGATGCTGGGGGTTGATGAGTGCGACGCACTCCTCTGGCACGATCACGGAGGGCAGGACCAGAATCGGGCTACGCCTTGAGGTGAGCCAATCAGAGCCGAAATCAATGCTGGCACGCCCGGCGGGAATGGCATTCCAGGCCTGAGGCAACGCGGCCGCCTCAACGATCTCGCGGGCCGCCCAAACCGCATCGGGCACCTCTATCCTCACAACATATTTATTCAACGGCAAGCCAGCATCATCGAGATGGGCAGCGGTTTCCAGCACGGCAATTGCAAGGCTTGGCGCGGCGTAGATGACATATTGCTTATCGTCATTCCAACGCCCCGGGCTGGCCGCAGCCCCGCCCCCACTCATGTCATCCGCAGGGTATTGCCGCGTCTCGGTTGCGATTCGCCACAAAATCATTGATAGGAGCCGCTTTCTATAGCGCGAAGCAGGCGGGATACGATCTCCAGCCCGGTAGGCGTATCAATCACATCCCCCGGCCTGCGCCCACCCAACGCAGGCTGTGCCCGCTCCAGCCATTGCCCCAGCCATTGGACGACATCAAAACCCTTGGCTTCTACAGCCGTCGAATTGGCCAGAATCGCCTGCGCGATGCCGATCAGCTTGGCCATGCCGATCACCGCCTGACCGCTGCTCCCCTTGAGCATCTCACCCGCTGCCGCCTTCTTTTCCGCTGTTGCCTTGGGAACGCCAATCATATTGAAAACACGGCTGGCAGGCACATTCATACGCTCGGCCAGATCCTTCAGAATCACGCCATTGACCCCTTCGCGTTCAGCCTCTACCAGATCCCAAGGGCTTGCGTTACGCACACGGGCAACAAAGTCGTCTATGCCTTTGGCACTTTTGTACGCCACCAAGGGGGCTCCTTCCTCCCCGGACGGCACGGGGTAGAGTGGCGCCTGCTGAGCAGCATTTGGGCGAATTCTTTTCCGGACTGGTTTTCCAGATTGCACCGAAGTTACCATGATAGAGACCTCTGCCTATTTTGATACTCACTATAGCATCAATTTAGACAAACAAAAGTCCCGTCACATGCATGTGATCCCCCGTCTCAGCAAAACGCCCCAACCTCCGTTCATCGGACAAAACCTACTTATTGTGGTTTTTCATCCACTCAAATCTATCGTGCATGATCAGGGGAATCCCTAGGCAGCATGCCGCATCCACGGGGATTCATGAGCATCCAGATTTTGTTAAAAAGAGAAAACTCCGCTCCAGATGCGGCTTGACACCGGTAACACGAATCAATAGATTCCGCACACCAAGATTACTCAAAGCCTTTTGCGAGGGCTGCAACAGGGCACAGTGCCTCCGGATTTTCCGGCACATCCTTGGCCGTACACATCGCAACACAATGCCCGCGCCAACTCGCTTGGGCATCCTACACACGAGGAGACGACATGCGTATCAAACTATTCCTGAGTGGCCTCGCAGCGATGCTGCTGGCCGTAACCGCCCACGCAGCCCCCACCATAACGGGCTGCGGCACAGAAACCAGCAACCTGACCGCATCGAAGGTCTATTACGTTACCCCGACCGCATCAGCCAGCGGCAAGGGAACCAGCTTTTCCGCCCCCATGAGCTTCTCCGCTGCCCTGTCCGCTGTCAGCGCAGGGCAAATGATTCTGCTGCAACCGGGGACCTACGCCATTACCTACACAGCCGGCGCCAAGAACACCATCACCCTGTCCAAGTCCGGCACAGCCAGCGCCCCGATCTACATGGTGGCCGCCAATTGCGGCAAGGCCGTCATCGATTTCTCCTTCCCTGAAAAAACCTATGTACAGGATTCCTTCGGCTTCTCTGTAACAGGGAACTACTGGTATTTCAAGGGGATCGAAATCACCCGTGCAGGTTATCAGGGCGCCTATGTGACCGGCGCCCACAACACCTTTGAAAACTGCGCGTTCTACTACAACCGTAACAGCGGCCTGGAAATCAACAAGGGCGGCTCCTACACCACTGTCATCAACTCGGATTCCCACCACAACTACGATCCGAAAAAGAACGGCAGCATGGCAGATGGCTTTGCCTCCAAACAGACCCAAGGCCCTGGCAACTATTTCTACGGTTGCCGTTCGTGGTACAACTCGGATGACGGATGGGATACCTTCGACAGCACTCAGCCGGTCACCATCGAAAACAGTTGGGCCTTCCTCAATGGCATTGACATCTGGCAATACGGCAGCTTTGCTGGTAACGGCAATGGATTCAAACTGGGAGGCAACGGGACCATTGACCACAACCGCATCAGCCGTTCTGTCGCATTTGGCAATCGTGTCAAGGGTTTTGACCAGAACAACAACGCCGGCGGCGTGACCCTTATCAACAACACCTCCTACAAAAACGGCATCAACTACGGTTTTTGCAGCGCAGTCAGCTCAGGCGAGAAGCATACTTTCCGCAACAACGTCTCGCTCGCAGGCAGCAGCGCCGACAGCATCTGCAATGCAGACTCCAGCTACAACACTTGGAATACTGGCTTGGATGCCAGCAGCGCAGATTTTGTCAGCCTTGACACCAACCTTGCCACCAAGGCACGCGATGCCGATGGCTCCCTGCCCACCACCAACCTGTTCCGCCTGACTGCGGGCAGCAAGTTGATCAACGCAGGGGTTAATGTCAGCGGGATCAGCTACAAGGGTTCAGCCCCAGATCTGGGCGCCTTCGAGCGCGAATAAGCTTTGCAGGCAGGCGACGTGCTGTTTTGCCAACAGGCACGTCCCTGGCACCAATCAACGGGTGTGCGGCGCCCTGCCGCACACCATTTACTTCTTCTGCATACCCTCTCCCTTGCCTGGAATGCGCAAGCGGCACGCAATACTCAAAAACGATCAACTTACACGAGCCACCGAAGCGCCTCCAATCGCCACAAAGCACTTCTTTTCAATTTAATGACATACAAGAATTCATTCTAAAACCGTTCAGCGGATAAACCTCAGTTTCCGATAGATGATTTTGACAATTCACACAATCAAATCTAATCTGACATTGTTTTACTTTTATGCATAAGAAATAGCTCATATCAATACAGAATTCACACAGATTCTGACTTAAGGAGATTTGACAATGCGAACCCCCTTATATCTGGGACTCGTCGCGGCATTGCTGAGTAGCACGGTCTATGCAGCCAATCGCCCTTCCGGGTTCACCACCATCTGTAAGGAAGGGGCCAGTTGTTCTGTATCCGCCACTACCAAGGTAGCATTCGGGCGTGCAGACCAATTCCTCTACAAAGAACTGAATGGCGCTTTCAACTGCACCTCAACTACCTTTGGTGGGCGCATTGCAGGCGGCAACAATGAATGTTCCGTATCTTCCAGCAGCATCGTGCCGAAAACTTCGGGCGGTACATCCAGCTCATCGGGTAGTACAAGCGGCTCTGGCAGCACATCCACTTCGGGTGGAACCACTTCCGGCTCCAGCAGCTCTTCCAGCACAACCAGCACTGCGCAATGTACGCCGTATACGTCGCCCGCTTATACGCCTAACCTGAACTACGATTTCCGCACGGAAACCACGAAGGTCGATCCGACCAAATTCAAGGTCTACCAAGGCTGCGATGCCAGCCTGATCGGCGGGGTCAAGACATCCGGTCGCTTTGCCTTCATCTGGGGCAAAAAGCGCAACCCGTCCATTACCGATGCAGATATCGACCGCGTGCTCAAAAACATGAATGAAGATGCCAATTACATCTTCAATACAATGGGTTGGCCGGTTGACCGCCTGGAACAGGAAGGCTATTTCAGCAACATCTACCTGTATGGCTCAGGCTTGTGCACAGACAGCGCTTCCAACACCGAAATGGGTGGCTGGCAGAGCGACATCAATGGCTATCCGATGGTGCTTTTGTCATACTACCCGGTGGTTACGGCAAGCGAACGTGGCGGCATTACCCACGAATACATCCACGCCATCCTGGCCAGCATGGGCAACAAGGCAGCCTGGTTCAACGAAGGCAGCAACACGTGGCTACAAATGAACATGGAGGCTTCACGCACAGGCTCCTATGGCGTTGGTTTCCTGGATGGAGCCCCTTTCCTGGCGCCCCATATCCCTATCGAAAACTATAGCGGGTGGCTACAGGATGGCAGCTTCGGTGGGCCCAATGCAGAAGGTGTAGACCTGCAAGTCAATGGCCAACAGGTTTCCACGTGGCGGGAGTATCTGGGTGGCTATCAATACAACTCAGTCTTCTCACATTTCCTGGCGGTTCACGTCTCCAAGGGCGCAAATGCCTGGATCTGGAAGAAGGGTCCCTACAACTCTGTCATGCAATCGCTGTATAGCGCATTGGGGGCAGAGCAAACCCAGCGCCTGATTGCCGAGTATCGCGCCCGCCAAGCCATGGTGGACTTCGGGCCATGGTCGACTGCATTCAAGACGCCGATCAACGACAACTGGGGGCGCACCATCAGCTCTGAAAGAGTTGACGGAGGCATCCAGAAAGCCACTACCCACCGCCTGACTTTCTACGCAGCCACAACGCTCAGCGGCACCACGCTGATCCCCAACAGCACCACGCTGCCGGGCTGGACAGGTGCCAACCAGATTCCGCTGCAAGTGACAGGCAAAAAAGTCCGGGTGAATTTCCAACCTCTGGGCAACAACATGCGCTTCCAATTGGCATATCGCGCACAAGATGGCTCCGTGGTGTACAGCCAGCCGGTAGCCAGTGGCGAATCCTGCCTGGATCTGACCAAGGCACCGAAGAATGGCGTCGTGGTGGGCGTAGCCTCCAACGTAGATTACCTCTACAACGGGGATGCCACCCGCAAGCTCAAGAGCGACTACCGCGTGCATCTGCTTGAAGGGGTTTCCGGCACGGCCCCGATCTACAACAAGTATTACGAATAGTTTCCCCTTGTAGCGTCTGGCCGTTTGCTTCTTTTTGAGGCAAACGGCCTTTTTTATGCGTCTTCCCAGGCCCGTGAGCGCTCCACCGCCTTCATCCATCCAGCATACAGACGGCTACGCGTGCTCTCATCCATGCTTGGCATGAAGCAATGGTCTACGTTCCACTTGGCGGCAATCTCTGCCTTGTTCTGCCAGAACCCCACGGCCAGCCCGGCCAGGAAAGCAGCCCCCATCGCAGTGGTTTCAGTCACCTGCGGGCGATCAACGGGAACACCCAGGATGTCTGACTGGAACTGCATCAAGAAGTTATTCGCAACCGCCCCACCATCCACCTTGAGCGCCTTGAGTTTGATGCCCGAGTCTTCCTCCATGGCCTGCAACACATCTTTGGTCTGCAGTGCAATCGCTTCCAGCGCGGCCCGGACAATATGATTGCGATTGGTGCCACGGGTCAGGCCAACAATAGCGCCCCGTGCATACATGTCCCAATACGGCGCGCCCAAGCCAACAAAAGCAGGTACAACATAGACACCGTTGCTATCTGTCACACTGGTTGCCAATTCTTCAGACTGTGCAGCATGCTCAATGATTCGCAGTTCATCGCGTAACCATTGCACCAAGGCCCCGGCCACAAAAATGCTGCCTTCCAGGGCATATTCCACTTCTCCATCCACCCCCCAGGCAATCGTGGTCAGTAGGCCATTGCGTGATGGCACCCGGTTATGGCCGGTATTCATCAACATGAAACACCCTGTGCCATAGGTATTCTTCGCCATGCCATCGGCAAAACAGGCTTGGCCAAACAGTGCTGCCTGCTGGTCCCCCGCATCACCGGCAATGGGTATTTCCGCACCACCAAAGGTATGGGCATCCGTGTATCCATACACACAGCTGGAGGGTTTAACCGCCGGTAGCATGGCAATCGGAATATCCAGTTCAGCGAGAATGCGTTCATCCCATTGCAGGGTGGCTATGTTGAACAGCATGGTGCGCGAGGCGTTGGAATAATCGGTAACGTGCGCCTTGCCGCGTGTGAGGTTCCAGATCAACCAGGTATCGATGTTGCCAAACAGCAATTCACCCCGCCGAGCCCGCTCACGTGCACCTGCCACATGGTCCAGAATCCACTTGATCTTGGTGGCGGAAAAATAGGCGTCAATCACCAGGCCGGTCGCCTCACGAATATAGTCGGCCATGCCTTTGGCCTTGAGTTCATCGCAGATCGCTGCTGTGCGCCGACACTGCCAGACAATTGCGTGGTAGATCGGCTTGCCCGTGGCCTTGTCCCACACCACGGTCGTTTCTCGCTGATTGGCGATACCAATGGCCGCCACTTCTTCCGGGCGCGTTCCCGTTTTCTCCAGCACCTCGCGTGCCACACCGCTCTGGGTGCCCCAGATCTCCATGGCGTCGTGCTCTACCCATCCTGCCTTGGGGTAAATCTGCTCAAACTCCTTCTGTGCCATACCCACAGCATTGCCGGAATGGTCGAACAGAATGGCGCGAGAGCTTGTTGTGCCCTGGTCAAGCGCCAGGACGTAGTGTTTGCTCATGTGTTTGTCCCCTCTATCGCAGAGCGCATGATAATGCGCCTAACGCGACCAGTGTGAACACACACCACCCGACCAGAGCCAACCCCGATGCAAGCTCACGGATCACAATGCCACCTCTGCGCACCCGCACAGTAACCGGCGATGAACACCATCCCGGTCTCTCTTTTGAAGTTAACGGTTAAATAGGACTCGCTCCATTATTCGGTATCGAACTGAGACTGTTTATCCTTCACGAATCCTCGTCGCACCCGTTCCGACAGGAATTCCACAAACCGCAACGTCAGTGAATGTGCCTTGGCTTTTGCTGAATACACAAGGTAACAGCCCCCCGAATCACAACGCCAATCTGGCAAAACCGGCACCAGTACCCCCTTGTCAACATCTACCCTGGCCAGCAGTCCAGGCAGCTGGGCCACGCCAAGCCCACTGAGCACCAACTCATGCAGCGCTGCAATACTATTGACCGACAAGCGTGGAGTCGGATCAATTTGAACAGACTGCCCGCCCTCCTTTCGCAATACCATATGCACGTCACGATTATGGCATACCCAATCAACATGATTCAGATCCTCTACTCTGTGGATTGCTCCAAACCCTTGCAGATATGCAGGTGCGGCGTACAACCCTGGGCGGTGCCTGAACATTTCCGTACACACCATCAGCGCACTGCTTTCAGGTTCCAGGCTGATTGAGATATCAATCCCATCCTGTACCAGATTGCGTGGGGAATCATCAAACTCCAACTGGATTTGCACCTTGGGATAAAGCTGGCAAAAAGACGTTATATCCTGTAAAAACGGCCCCGAAGAAAAAAGCGCAGGTGCCACGATGACAAGCTTGCCACTGAGTTCCTGATCCTGACCTCGCAAGCCTTCAAGCGCCTCCTCGGCCGCCTGGAGCATGGCACAACAAGAGCCGTAGAAGCCTTGCCCCTCATGCGTCAACACAACATGACGAGTCGAGCGGAAGAGCAATTGCACGCCCAGCTGGGCTTCCAGCTGGGTAACGTGGTGGCTCACCACCGAAGCCGACAGGTTCAAGCGCTCCGCCGCCCGGCGAAATGAACCCAATTCAGCCACCTTGGTGAATACGGCCATACTTCGAAGTTTATCAATCATTGTTCGATTTTATACATGATTGCATTCGATTTGTACCAGCTTATTCATTACTGTGGGGGTTGCTATGCTTCGCCACGTTTGTAAGCATCGCAAAACAATTATGAAACTCCCCCGTATCATCTGGCCGCTGCTGATCTGCGCGCTACTCGCCGCCTGCGCCGTAGGGCCGGATTATCGCCAGCCCACCACCCCTGTTCCGGAGAACTGGCAAGCCCCCCGCCCCAGCTCTGAGCAAACCAGCACGTTGAATGATTGGTGGGCACAGTTCAACGACCCCGAACTCACTCAATTGCTCAAGGCCGCCCAGGCCAGCAGCCCAAGCTTGGCCAAGGCAGCCGCAAGCATTGAGAAGGCCCGCGCCAGCCGCAGCTCATCTGCAGCAAATGGCTGGCCCAGCCTCACTGCAAACGCATCAGGCAGCGAATCCGGCTCGCTTCGTGGCAACTCTGGCATCAGCCGGACGGCCAGCACAGCATTGGATGCGAGTTGGGAACTGGATCTCTTCGGCAAGGTACGTCGTTCCGTAGAGTCTGCCGATGCCTTGCTTGACGCACGCATTGCAGACTGGCATGACGCACGCGTATCACTGGCGGCAGAAGTCGCCGTAGATTATGTGGATTACCGAGCATGCCAAATCATCCAGAAATACTACGAGGATGAAGCCGACTCGCAGGCCAAGACAGCACAGATCACCCACGTCTCCGCCCAGGCAGGCTTCTCCTCGACAGCGGATGCCCGTCTGGCCGAAGCATCCGCCGCCAGCACCCGCGCCAGCGCCTTATCACAACAAGCCGAATGCGATGTACTGGTCAAAACCTTGGTGAACCTCACCGGCATGCAGGAACCCGATTTACGCAATACCCTGGCACAAGGCCAGGTCCGCTTACCCGAACCCGCCGCGCTACAAGTCTCCAGCGTGCCTGCGGCGCTGCTCTCCCTGCGCCCCGATGTGGTCTCCGCCGAACGTGCGGTGGCCTCTGCCAGTGCCTTGATCGGTGTGGCTGAAGCGGCCCGTTGGCCCAGCCTGAGCCTGACTGGGAGCATCGGAATCAATGCCAGCCAAGGCAGCAGCCCCACGCAACCCTGGTCTTTCGGCCCCAGCCTGAGCCTGCCGATTTTTGATGGTGGCACGATCTCAGCCAACATCAAGAGTGCCAAGGCCGATTATGACAGCGCCCTTGCCAGCTATCAGCAAACGGTACGGGATGCCGTCAAGGAAGTCGAACAAGCCCTGGTACGGCTGGACAAAGCAGCCAGCCGCGAAGAGGAGCTGCGCCAAAGCGCCGATGGCTATCGCGCATACTTCCAGGCTACGCAAATCAACTGGCAGGCAGGTGGCACCAGCCAACTGGATCTGGAAACCGCCAGACGCTCGGCGATCTCTGCCGACCTGAGTCTGCTGCAATTGCAGCAAAACCGCCTTGAATACTGGATCGCCCTCTACAAAGCCCTGGGTGGAGGCTGGCAAGCCTCAGGCACAAGCAACACGCAAGGAGATGCGCAGTGAATATCCTCAAACGTAAAATCCTGATCGCCAGCGCTCTGGCCATGCTGACCGGTGCCGCAGTGCTGATAACGCATCAGCAGCCTGTACAGGCTGGCGAGCCCGTCGCGGCTCCGGCAAAAGCTGTGCTCAGCGTGTCCACGGTTCTCCCCGGCACAATGCAATGGCCTTTGCAGATCAATGCCAATGGCACATTGATTGCCTGGCAGGAAGCCATCGTGGGCGCTGAAACCGGGGGGCTACGCATCACAACTCTACATGCAGACGTGGGGGAACGCGTCAAACGCGGGCAACTCCTGGCGGAACTCGCACAGGAATCCGTACTCGCGGATGTGCGCAGGTATGAAGCTTCCCTCGCTTCGGCCCGTGCCAGTCTTGCGCAAGCCAAGGCCAACGCCGATCGCGCCCGTACCGTACGCGGGAGCGGTGCATTGTCTGAACAGACAATTAACGAGTACCTGATCACAGAACAGACTGCACAGGCAGCAGTCGATCTGGCCGATGCCCAACTGGCGTCGGAAAAAGTCATTCTCAAGCAGACCCGGATTGTCGCACCAGATGATGGCGTCATCAGCTCCCGTAGTGCTGTGCTGGGCCAAGTAGTCAGCAGCGGCACCGAACTCTATCGCATGGTTCGCCAGAACCGCCTGGAATGGCGTGCCGAGGTGGATGCTAAGCAATTAGGCATGGTGCAGACAGGCCAGCTTGCAGAGATTGATCTTCCAGGTGGAAAACGCCTGAACGGCATGGTGCGCGTTGCCGCCCCAACCCTCTCAACTTCCACCAGTCGCGCCTACGTATACGTCAGCCTGCCACAAGATGACAAGGCAAACGCAGGGATGTTCTCCAGCGGCAGAATTGCTGTTGGCATGCAATTCGCACTCACCATCCCTGAATCCGCCTTGGTAATGCGAGACGGGCATAGCTACGTATTTGAAGTGGGTGCGGGTAACAAGGTTGTTCGCCGTACAGTCGGCACTGGGCGCCACCACGATGGCCTGGTGGAAATTACTACGGGCCTGAACACAACGGCCCATGTGGTGAAATCCGGCGGTGCTTTCCTGGCAGATGGTGATCTGGTCAACGTCAGCACCGGCAAGGAGAAGTCATGAACTTCTCCGCCTGGTCCATCCGCAACCCTGTCCCCTCGCTGCTGCTGTTCGTTCTGCTCACCGTATTCGGCGTATATAGCCTGCATAAGCTGGGCATCCAGGACTTCCCGGACATGGATCTACCCACCATCACGATTTCCGCTTCGCTCGAAGGTGCTGCCCCCGCGCAGTTGGAAACCGAGGTGGCCCGCAAGATCGAAAACAAGCTTGCATCGCTGACCAAACTTGATCACATCACCACCACCGTCACCGATGGCTCGGTATCGATCAGCGTCTCATTCGAAATTGACAAAAACAGCGAGGCCGCACTCAATGAAGTGCGCAACGCCGTTGATTCAGCCAAGGCGGACCTGCCTTCAAGCATGAATACGCCAACGGTATCCAAGGTCACCACGGCCAGTTCAGCGCTACTGACCTATACGATTGAAGCACCCAATCTGAGTGAAGATGAACTGTCCTGGTTCGTCGACAATGACGTGGCCAAAGCCATGCTCACCGTGAAAGGCGTCTCCAGCGTCTCCCGAGTCGGAGGGGTGGATCGTGAAGTGCATATCGATTTGGACCCTGCGCTGATGGCGGGGATGGGTGTTACGCTCAGCGACGTATCCACCCAACTCAAGGCAGTGCAAAAAGATGCCTCTGGTGGCCGTGGTGAAGTCGGCAAGGCGGTACAGTCCCTGCGTACCCTTGGCGCAGTACATACCGCTGCGGAAGTGGCAGCCTTGAGCATTCCGCTCGCAGACGGGCGCAGCGTACACCTGGATCAGATCGCCAAGATCAATGACACGATCGCCGACCGCAGCACCCTGGCGTATGCCGATGGCAAAAACGTGATCGGCTTCCAGATCAAGCGAGCCTTGGGGTTCTCTGACGTGGGGGTGGCAGAATCGGTACGTGAAGCCGTGCAACAGTTCTCGGCATCCCACCCCGAAGTCAAGATCAAGGAAGCCAGCACCACCATCGAACCTATCAAGGATAACTACCAGGGCTCCATGCACTTGTTGCTTGAAGGCGCGATCCTGGCCGTGGTGGTGGTATGGCTCTTCCTGCGCGACTGGCGGGCCACGCTGATCTCGGCCACAGCTCTACCGCTTTCCATTGTGCCAACCTTCATTGTGATGTATCTGGCAAGCTTCAGCCTGAATACCATCTCGCTACTGGCTCTGGCACTGGTCGTAGGCATCCTGGTTGACGACGCGATTGTAGAGGTTGAGAACATCGCACGCCACCTGAACATGGGCAAAACCCCATATCAGGCTGCCATGGAGGCCGCTGATGAAATCGGCCTGGCGGTGATCGCCACCACCTTCACCTTGGTCGCAGTCTTTTTGCCCACCGCATTCATGGGTGGCATTCCGGGCAAGATTTTCCGGCAGTTCGGCGTCACGGCTGCCGTGGCAGTGCTAGCCTCACTACTGGTAGCACGTCTGCTCACGCCGATGATGGCCGCCTACTTCATGAAAAAGCGCGACCATTCAAGTCAGGATTCCTCTGTCATGACGCGCTACCTGGGCTGGGTGCGCTATGGACTCAACCATCGCAAAACAATTGTCGCTGCGGCACTGGTTTTCTTTGCGGGCTCACTTGCACTGATTCCGCTGCTCAAAACAGGTTTCATGCCGGCAATGGATGACGGGCAAACCCGGGTTTCCATCGAATTGACCCCCGGCAGCCCTCTGGAAGACACGGCAGCAGAGGTTTTAAAAGCCGATGCGCTCTTACGCAAGATGCCAGACGTGGTGCACGTATTTGCCTCAGTGGGCACCGCCAGCACCGGCGGCGGGCTGGATGCTACCAGTACCAGTGATGAGCGCAGCGCAACGCTGATTGTCGATCTGCAAGCACGCGGGCATCGCGCCAAACAGTCGGTAGCCGAAGACCAGATCCGCCAAGTCCTCAGCCAGATTCCCGGGGCCAAGTTCTCCGTTGGACGCGGGGGTAATGGCGAAAAGCTGGACGTCACCCTAGCCAGCGACGATTCTCAACTACTGGAAACCGCAGCCGCCGCTGTAGAACGCGATATGCGCACCCTCAAGGGTGTTGGCAACGTCACCTCAGGCGCGGCACTACAACGCCCTGAAATCCAGATTCGCCCCAATTACGCTCGCGCAGCCGAACTGGGTGTCACTGTAGAAGCGCTCGCCGAGGCCGTGCGCATGGCAACCTATGGTGACTATTCGTCGAGCCTGGGCAAACTCAATCTGCCACAGCGCCAAATCAATGTGCGCCTGCGTATCGATCCCCAAACCCGTAGTGACCTGGACAAGATCGCCCAACTCCGTGTGGCGGGCACAAATGGACAGATAGCCCTGTCATCTGTTGCGGATATCAGCATGGGCAGCGGTGCATCACAGATCGACCGTCTGGATCGCTCACGCAACGTCACCCTCTCGGTGGAATTGAACGGACGCTCACTGGGTGAAGTGATGAATGAAGTCCGCCAATTGCCCTCCATGCGCAAACTCCCGCAAGGCGTGCATGAAGTCCAGCAAGGCGAACTGCAACGCATGAGCGAACTGTTTGGCAGCTTCGGCCTAGCCATGGCCGTTGGCATACTATGCATCTACACAGTGTTGGTATTGCTCTTCCACGACTTCCTGCAACCCGCCACCATCCTGGCAGCACTCCCCTTATCGGTAGGAGGAGCCCTGCTCGCACTGCTGATCACCCACAGTTCGCTATCCATGCCAACGGTAATCGGCTTGCTGATGCTGATGGGGATTGTCACCAAGAACTCGATATTGCTCGTGGAATACGCCATCATGGCAAGGCGGGAGCATGGCTTATCACGGTTTGACGCCCTGCTTGACGCCTGCCACAAGCGCGCCCGCCCCATCCTGATGACAACCATCGCCATGGGCGCCGGCATGCTCCCGATTGCCATGGGCATGGGTGCCGACCCCAGCTTCCGCCAACCCATGGCCATTGTAGTCATCGGCGGCCTGCTCACATCCACGGCACTCAGCCTCCTGGTAATTCCAGTCGTCTTCACCTATGTGGATGACATCCTCGCCTTCCTCAAACAACACGTATTACCGCATCACCATCAGCAAGCACAGCAACCCAGATAGAAAACCACCTCACAAAACTGCAAATCGTGCCCAACACGTTTTGCAGTTTTGCGTTTTTATCCAATTCAAAAGGACATGCGCCAAATCGTGACAAACACGTAATCAATCAACTATTGTGCTTTACAGGGAATTTGGTCCGAGAAAATGATGATCTAGGTATGCTCAACCTCACGATGGGAAGCGATACCAATCATCCGGAGTAACTTACAAGATTCCTTCAGTGCCATACGACAGAGAAATCTGCGATCCTGATCACCGGGCCTAATTAGGGAAGTCATTCGTATGACTCCGAGACAAGGCTAGATCCCGACATTGTGCCATACAAACCAAGCAGCAAAGAAAAAGCCCTGACGCATCAGGGCTTTTGCCAGAATTCTGGCGGAGAGGGCGGGATTCGAACCCGCGTTAGGGTATTACCCTAAACACGCTTTCCAGGCGTGCGACTTAAACCACTCATCCACCTCTCCGTGGAAGCCCGTAACTATAGCACAATTTTAAAAAAAGAAAAGTGGTTTGTATTGCAAAGCGGCTTCGGCAGCAACCCCTACCTATCTGGCCCAGTGTTGGCAGCGGCGAGTGTGGGGTGAGCGGACCGCTGCATGTCGGGGCGGTGTTTGTGGACAAGTTCCAGATAGCTGGGGCCGGGGAGTGGCCTGCTCCCTAGGTAGCCTTGGTAGTAGTCGCAACCACTCTGGATGAGGACTTGGGCTTGGGCTTGGTTCTCCACGCCTTCGGCAAGCGCCTTGAACCCAAGCATGTGAGCCAGGTCGATAATTGCGGTCACGATATCAACCCCACTCCTTTGTTCGTTGAGCGCATCGACAAAGCACTTGTCGATTTTCAGCACATCAAGCGGGAAGCGGCGCAGGTAGGCGAGCGAGGAGTATCCGGTGCCAAAATCGTCCAGCGCCAGCTTGACCCCGGTATTGCGCAGTGCATTGAGCGTTTCCAGTGCACTGGCGCCTTCGCGCATCAGCGCACTTTCGGTAAGTTCCAACTCAAGCATGCTGGCGGGATAACCCGTCCTGTTGATGGTGTCAAAGATGCGTTGGGCGAGCTTGGGGTCAGAGAAAGAGCGTGGCGACAGATTGACTGCCAGGCGGATGCCTGCCTGAGTCGCAATCCCGTTCTGGCAGCAGAAAGTGCACGCAGTATCGAGCACCCAGTCGGTAATGGGGTTGATCAATCCTGCCTCTTCTGCAACGGGGATGAACTCACTCGGGGGAATCATCCCTTCATCTGGATCATTCCAGCGTATCAGAGCTTCCGCGCCATGCAGAGCGCCAGTGTGCATATCCCACTGGGGCTGGTAATACACCTGGAATTCATCTCCATTGGCCAGCGCCCTATGCAATCTGGATTCATAGGAGAGGCGTTTGCGCGAGGCTGCCGTAAGTGCTTCAGTGTAATAGCGGAAGGTGTTGCGCCCTTCTGCCTTGGCAAGATTCAGTGCGGCGTCCGCATGCTGCATGAGTTCAACAGTGCCCTCGGCGTGGTCAGGGTAAAGGCTGATACCGATGCTGACGCCGATTTCGGCCCCTGCCCCAATTCCCAGGTCCCGATTGCCGCGCAGAACTTCCTGCAATGCGCTGGCGACCCGGTCGATACCACGCGTACTGGATACGTCTTCGATCAATATGGCGAATTCGTCGCCCCCCAGACGGGCCAACACATCCTCACTCCTCAGGCGGCTACGCAGCAGGTTGGCGACCTGGCGGAGCAATTCGTCACCCGCTGTATGCCCATAGCTGTCGTTGATATCCTTGAAGCGGTCCAGATCGAGCATCAGCACCGCGAGGCGACCATGCTGACGGCGTAGCCGGGAAAGAGATTGATCCAACCGTTGGATGAACATCTGCCGATTGGGCAAGGCGGTAAGCTGGTCGTAAAGTGCGAGGTATTCGAGCCTTTGCTCAAATTGTTTGCGCTCCGTGATGTCGTGAATCACACCAAAAACCGTTTGATGCTCAATGTCATATTCAGCAACCGAATGCAGAACAAGAATACGCCCGTCACTCTGGCGCCTGATCTTGAACTCCAGATTGAAGCCCTTTCCATGATGGACGAGTTCATCGATGGCAGCTTCCAGCCTTGGGCGGTCTTCTTCAAACGCTAGGCCCCGCACCTGCTCCAACGGCCAATCACCACCATTCAGGCCATAAATGGCTGCAGCGCCCGCCGAAGCACGAATACGCCTGGTTTTTAGGTCAATCTCCCAGTTGCCGAAATTGGCTATACACTCAGCCCTTTGCAGCCGTTGTTTTTGGGCCGTCAATTCTTCTTCCGCATTCTTGCGCGCAGAAATATCAATGACAACAGCCAGAACATAAGATACACCACCTTCTTCAAAGGCAGATAGATTCACCTCTACCCACACGAAGGTCCCATCTTGGCGGATATAGCGTTTCTCATATCCATGAACAGTCTTGCCTTCAAACCATGTCTGACTGAGCGCCATCTGATTGATGCGCATATCATCCGGGTGGCTGATATCGACATACGTCATCTGCAACATCTCAGCTTCAGAGTGGTCAACAATGTCGCACAGGCGCTGATTGACCCGCTGCCAACGGCCAGTGCTATCCAGCACCCCAATCCCCACACCAGCATGTTCAAAAATAGCGCGCAGCCGCGATTCGTTCTGGCGCAACAGGCTTTCATCGCGGTGTCGTGCGGTTACGTCTTCCACTGTCGCTAACAGGGAGCCGATCTTGCCAGCAGCATTGAACACGGGCCGTACATTGATATGCACATGGCGTTCTTCATTCGTCGCGCTCATCAAACTGAACAAGCCCTGAAATCCCTCTGCCAGCTGACCATCGATCACTTCCAGCAGCAATGCCTGGAAGCGAGGTTGCTGCCCGGTACTGATGGCATCGCCCAGGTTGCACAAAGTCTGCCCATCTGCCGCCTGCCCCAGCATGCGTGCCAGACAGGCATTGACTCTCAACCATTTGGCATCTTCCACACCATAGATCGCCATGCCGATAAAGGGCAATTCGAAAAACTGCTGTAGCAGGCGCTGATCGGCCACATGGCGTGCCTCGGCCTCGTAGACCTGCACCCGGCTGGATTGACGCCACATACGCAATAGCAAGGTGCACAACAGGCCAACAAATCCCAAGGATAGAAGAATAAATACATAGGTCTGGCGCAGCGGCGCCTGGGAAACGTCCGCTTGATCAACCTTGGCCAACAACATCCAGTTGGAATTGGCCACCGGGCTGGTCACCCCGAACACGCTGACACCGCGATGGTCCGTGCCGTGTACAGTCTCTCCTGCATTTGAAAAAAGACCGGCTCCCGGATCTTGCGGCGCCAAATGCAGCATCATCGGGGGTTCATTCGCTGAACGCGGTGGCACCAACATAAGCAGGTTGCCAACATCACGGCGGGCCAGAATGAATTCGCCCTGTTGCACAGACAGGGGCCAGTCTGCCATCAATTGAATCAGCTCGGCATTGGTATCCAGGCTGAGAACAAGAAAGCCGACAGCGGACTCCGCAGGCATGGGGCCAAAAAGAGGCACGATATAGTCCCACCGCAGTTTGCCGGTGCCATCGTAATACAGGTCTGTATTAACGACTTCCCGGTTTTGAATGGCCGCACGAAACAGCTGCTCGTGATCTGGCAGATTCATGTCCATCTGCTCGCCCTGGCGCAGCAGAAAGCGTCCGTTTGTAGAAAGAAGGCTGATTGAGCGATAGCCGTAGACTTTGCGCAACCCGGCAAACCGATTCAAAATGGCCTCGCGCGCAGAATCGCTTGGCGCCTCCTGGAAGCGCCGACAGGCCTCAATCAGCCCCTCGTACAGCATCATCGCGCTGGAATCGTTGCTCAGGCGTCGTCGGCGCAATTCAACTTGCCCGGCCTTGAAGCGGACCATCGCCGAGAGCACCGTGCGATAGTGGGCTTCCGACTCGGCCAATTCCTGGTGATAGACGACAACTGCCCCAACCGGGACGAGCAGTAACAGGGCCAGGCACAAAAGCAATAGCCGCGAGGGGATTCCAGCGAATCTCCCCGCTATCTTGCATGTAAGGTGCTGCCCCAATGTATGCATGAAGCCCCTGTACCGTGTATGGATACGCTACAGCTCGCCCATTTGGGCCAGCTCTCATACATTTACGGCAGGAATGGGTAATTCCGCAGCAGAATCAAGCTGCCTGCACAACAAATTGTCCACCAAACACCGCCAGAAGGCGCGTCAACGCTCGGTTACATGTTCTTCAAGGTGCGGGCGCAGACGAGCCAGGAGATCAAGGGTCACAAACGGGAGAATCACCAGATCATCCGCCCCGGCGGCCCCAGATGAGGCCTGCACCTCTTCCCGGCGCGAGTTGGAGAACAACACGATGTAGGGTTGGCTGTCATTAGGCAATGCCCGCAGTTCCCTGCAGAGCGCCAAGCCACTGCGGTCCGGCAAGGCGACTTCAATGAAGGCAAGATCCGGCCAGAAGTCTTCCACACGCTCGATTGCGTCACTTGCGCTGCAAACCACCTCGACATCGTGACCTTCATGGCGCAGCAAAAATTCTATACCCGACGAGATATCGGCGTGGTTTTCAGCAATCAGGATGCGTTTGCCCATCAAATTCTCCATCGAGACGCGGTGCGCCTTTGAACGATTTCAGCGCACCACGACGACATTCTAGTGATACAGACTACTTTTTATCACGCCGATCACGTTTGTGGGAGTATTTGCCCTCCAGTGCGACAAAATCTGGACGAACACAAGCCCCGTGGGGCTTCCAACCACACGGGGCTCAGGAAGGTTTTACTGCTCAGATGCTTTGCTTGAGTTGATCCAGGATGCCAGGGTTCTCCAGGGTGGATACGTCCTGCACGATCTCTTCGCCCTTGGCCACGGCCCGCAGCAAGCGGCGCATGATCTTGCCGGAACGGGTCTTGGGCAGATTGTCGCCAAAGCGGATATCCTTGGGTTTGGCAATTGGGCCGATTTCCTTGGCCACCCAATCCTGGAGCTGCTTGGCAAAGGCTTTGGCAGTCTCCCCGGTTGGCCGAGCCTGCTTGAGCACCACAAAGGCCACGATGGCCTCTCCCGTCAGATCATCCGGGCGCCCCACCACCGCAGCCTCCGCCACCAGGGGATTAGCAACCAGGGCTGACTCGACTTCCATCGTACCCAAACGATGGCCGGACACATTGAGCACATCGTCGATGCGCCCCATGATCGTGAAGTAGCCCGTCGTCGCATCCCGTACAGCACCATCCCCTGCCAAGTAGAGCTTGCCGCTGAAGTCGACCGGGTAGTAGCTCTTCTTGAAGCGCTCAGGGTCGCCCCATATATTGCGAATCATAGAGGGCCAGGGCTTTTTGACGACCAGGAAGCCGCCCTTGCCCCACTCCACATCATTCCCCGTTTCATCCACGATGGCGGCCTGGATACCAGGGAAAGGCAAAGTGCAGGAGCCCGGTACGAGGGGCGTTACACCAGGCAGCGGGGTAATCATGTGGCCGCCCGTTTCGGTCTGCCAGAAGGTATCCACAATCGGGCACCGCGCGCCACCAATATTCTCGTAATACCACATCCAGGCTTCAGGGTTGATCGGCTCGCCTACCGAACCCAACAGGCGCAGACTGCTCAGATTGTAGTTACGTGGATGCACACTGGCCGTGACATCTGCCGCTTTGATCAGCGAGCGGATTGCCGTGGGCGCCGTGTAGAAGATGCTCACCTTGTGGTCCTGAATCATCTTCCAGAATCGCCCGGCATCCGGGAAGGTCGGCACGCCTTCAAACACGATCTCAGTTCCGCCACAGGCCAGCGGGCCATATGTAATATAGGTATGCCCGGTCACCCAGCCGATGTCGGCAGTACACCAGAACACATCCTCTGGCTTGAGGTCGAAGGTCCATTTCATGGTCAATACAGCATGCAGCAGGTAACCCCCTGTTGAATGCTGCACCCCCTTGGGCTTGCCGGTAGAACCCGAGGTGTAGAGCAGAAACAGCGGATGCTCGGCCCCTACCCACTCTGGTTCGCATTGCTCAGCTTGCTGCGCGAGCAGCTCATGCAACCATACATCGCGCCCTTCCACCGTCTTTTGCGGCGTACCGGTGCGCTGATAAACGATCACGGTATGGATGCTGCCTGTGCCCTCCATGCCCAGCGCCTCATCCACAACCGATTTGAGCGGGATATTCTTGCCACCGCGACACTGCTCATCCGCCGTAATCACCGCCACAGCACCCGCATCCTCAATGCGCTCTTGCAAACTCTTGGCCGAGAAACCACCAAACACCACCGAATGGGTCGCACCGATGCGCGCGCAGGCCAACATCGCAGCCACCCCCTCCACCGACATGGGCAGATAAATCACCACGCGGTCACCCTTCTTGATGCCACGCGATTTCAACCCGTTGGCAAACCGGCAGACCAGTGCATGCAGCTCACGATAGGTGACACGCCGTACCTTGCCATCGTCCGCCTCAAAGATGATGGCATCCTTCTCGGCGTTACCATTCTCCAGATTACGGTCCAGGCAGTTATAGCTGGCATTGAGCGTGCCATCTTCAAACCACTTGAAGAAGGGCGCATTGCTATCGTTCAGGCCTTTTGTGAAAGGGGTTTTCCAGCTCAAATGCTCGCGTGCCAAACGCTCCCAGTAGCCGGAATAGTCGGCCTCGGCCTCAGCACACAGCGCCTTGTAGGCGGCCATGCCCGAAATCGTTGCCCGGCTCACCGTCTCGGCGCTCGGCTCAAAGACGCGGTGTTCCTGCAGCACTGAATTGATCGCGCCCATCGTGTGTCTCCTTCTCTCTATTGGTTGCTGTACAGCCTCTAGCGGTTCCAGTCTCGCCGGCTGCCAACTTTGTACTGGCTATTGAATGTGGCGATGCTTACGCCCGACTTACGCCTGCACGGTAAAGGCTTGCGCTTACGGGCAAGGCCATGCATGATTAAGCAAGAGGCCACCTCGCACAGCCCCCCATGCAGGCGGGAGTTGCCCACCCACAGAGAGAAACAGACGCCCCGG
The DNA here is from genome assembly GCF_000373965.1 of Uliginosibacterium gangwonense DSM 18521. Lineage (GTDB taxonomy): Bacteria > Pseudomonadota > Gammaproteobacteria > Burkholderiales > Rhodocyclaceae > Uliginosibacterium > Uliginosibacterium gangwonense. The sequence goes on from NZ_KB892864.1 coordinate 117,882, forward strand.
AGGCGCCTGAAAGGATTCATCATGCTGATCCGCCGCCCCGCCGATCTTGCTCCGTCGGAGATTACGCCGCAGGAGATTTACCACCAACGCCGCAATTTCATTCGTCATGCCGGGAGTCTCGCACTCCTGGGCAGTGCAACACTGACCAGCGGCTCTGCACTGGCAGCAGCGCTGAACGGCATCGCTCCAAACAAAATTCCGATTGAGGACAAGCCCACGCCCCGCAAGGATGTCATCAGCTACAACAATTACTATGAATTTGGCGTAGAGAAGGAAGACCCTGCCCACTACGCCGGTACGCTGAAAACACGCCCCTGGACAGTGGTGGTGGAAGGCTTGTGCAACAAGCCACGCAGCTTCTCCATCGAAGAACTCCTCAAACTTGCACCGTTGGAAGAGCGCCTCTACCGCATGCGCTGTGTGGAAGGCTGGTCCATGGTCATCCCCTGGGAGGGTTTTCCTTTGAGTGCCCTGCTCCGTGCCGTGCAACCCCAGGGCAGTGCAAAATACGTAGCCTTCAGCACCCTGGCCGACAGCAAGATGATGCCCGGCATCAAGTACCCCATCCTGCAATGGCCTTACACAGAAGGCTTGCGCATGGATGAAGCCATGCATCCTTTGGCCATTCTGGCGGTGGGTCTTTATGGCGAAGAGTTGTTGCCGCAAAACGGCGCGCCAATCCGCTTGGTCGTGCCCTGGAAATATGGTTTCAAGAGTGCCAAGTCCATCGTCCGCATCCGCCTGCAAGAAGCCATGCCCGCCACCGCCTGGGCGGTGGCCAACCCAAAGGAATATGGATTCTATTCCAACGTCAATCCCGAGGTGGATCACCCGCGCTGGTCGCAGGCCACTGAGCGACGCATTGGTGAATTCTCCAAGCGCAAAACGTTGATGTTCAACGGTTATGCCGATCAAGTCGCATCTTTATACACAGGCATGGATCTGAAAAAGAACTTCTGATGCGCGCCTGGTTGAAAACTCCATCCCGAACAGCGATTTCCCTCTTCAAAATCGCCTTGTTCCTGCTGTGCCTGATCCCCCTGACATCCATGGCATGGCGCTTTTATACGGATTCGCTGGGGGCCAACCCCATTGAGGCCATCACACACGGCACCGGAGACTGGGCATTGCGCCTATTGCTGGCCTCGCTGACAATCACCCCGCTGCGACAAGTAGCGGGGCTACCCTGGCTGATGAGGCTGCGGCGCATGCTGGGGCTGTATGCCTTTTTCTACGCCCTGCTCCATTTCACCACCTATCTGTGGCTGGACCAGTTCTTTGACTGGGCAGGCATTGCGCACGATATTCTCAAGCGCCCCTTCATCACGGTAGGGTTTGCTGCATTCGTGCTACTGGTACCCCTGGCAGCCACATCTTTCAATGCCGCCATTCGAGCATTGGGCGGACGGAAATGGCAGGCGCTGCATCGCAGCGTCTATGCAATAGGTATTTTAAGTGTTGTCCACTACTGGTGGCTGGTCAAGCGCGACATCACCCAGCCCGCCATCTATGCATTTGTGCTGATCGTGCTGCTCGGGGCCCGTGCCTGGCAACGCGAGAAGGAGCGGCGGCGCCAGTTACGCGCCACACCACTGCGTCGGGTCATCCCCATCAACCTTCAGGTAAAGTAAGGTTTCACCCGGCTCTTGAATTCGGAGGCGGCTTCTCCCCCTCTTATCTTTTCCAGGGCGCGGAGGATTTCATTGCCCAGGTTGACGTAATCTTCCAGCGAGTTGGCTTTCTCCAAAGCCATCTGGTAGCTGAAACCACGCAAACCGAAGTAAGTGTTGATGGTATCGCCAAACAGCGAGTACAGCGCAATCATCCGCTCACTTGGGTCATCGGGAATCTCCTGCGGCACAACCGGCTCAGCAGCCCCAGCCTCCTCCTGCACGGCCTCAGGCGCTGGTGAAGCAATCTTTTCAATCAGCCCCATCTCAAGCAACTGCTCAAAATGCTCAGGCCCCACGCCTGCCGGGGCAAGCACCTTCAACAATTCCGGCGAGGCCTGTTTGCCATCCACCACTACCAGCAGAGATCGCAGCCGAGGATGCAGCCGACGGGTACGTTGGTGGATTTCCTCCTGTCCAGCCTGGGTCTTGGCAAAGATCGCAGCGTCCATCATTTCTCTCTTCTTGCAGGTGATCAGTGACACGCATGGGGAGGCTCGCCCTGCGGTTTCACGCCAGGCAATGCTTGGTGACAATTATGCCGTTAATCACGCAAAAAGGAATATGGCTTGCATGGCTTTTCAACGTCTATATTGAAATATCCGCTCACCCTGTTCTCTGCGCGCTCTCCGGCTCATCATCCCCTACACTGCAAATCGCCACAGCCCAACCTGCAGTGAATCGGCCATCCAGGCGGAAGTGATCGCTCCTGCGCACAAGCAGCCAACATTCCTCTGGATGGAGAATTTTGCTGAAGATATCATGGAGAGCATCCGCCACCCCCCATCGTGTGACACAGGTTTTGTCCGCCCTGCCGCCGCCCATGTAAAATCAAGGCATCGTATACTTTGTTCCCATGCGGCAGACATGCGGAACACTTCTGGTTTTTCTCATGGACAGTATTCTTGATGCCATCTGGCGCGCAGCCGAACTGCTCGCCCACGCAGACGGCCTGATCATTACCTCCGGCGCAGGCATGGGCATCGACTCTGGCTTGCCGGATTTCCGTGGCACCAATGGCTTCTGGAACGCCTACCCGGCGCTCGGCCACGCCATGATCCACTTCGAGGAGATCGCCTCGCCTCATTACTTCCACGAAAACCCTCGCCTGGCCTGGGGATTCTACGGACACCGATTACAACTGTATCGCCAGACAGCCCCCCATGCCGGGTTTGCGCTGCTGCGCCAGATCAGTGAAGGGCTGCCACAAGGAGCACATGTTGTCACCAGCAACGTCGACGGCCATTTCCAGCAGGCGGGATTCGATCCCAACCGCATCACGGAGATACATGGCAGCATCCACCACCTGCAATGCCTGCGCCCATGTCAAGGCAACATCTGGTCAGCCGAAACCTTGCAACCCGAAATCGATATCCATGCCTGCCGCATCATCAGCGATTTTCCGCGCTGCGCCTATTGCAATGGCATTGCACGTCCCAATGTCATGATGTTTAACGACACGGCGTGGCTGAGCAGCCGTTCAGAAGAGCAGGAAGGAAGGCTTCACGTCTGGCTGGAAAAACTCAACAACCCTGTTGTCATGGAGATAGGCGCAGGCACACGCATTGCCTCAATCCGGCAATTCGGCGAACAACTGGGCTGCCCACTCATCCGCATCAACCCAAATGAAGCACAGGTACGCGGCAGCGGCAATGTATCAATTCCTGAAGGCGCGCTGGATGCACTACGTGAGATTCACGCCTGCCTGAAGGAAATAAAGGCTTAAGGGGCCGCAGAAAGCTGCTCTCCACGGCACATTGCGGGCACATTGGAGGTTGGACTCCCCCAGCACGTCCAGCTCACTTCTTTGCCTGCCAAATGTGGCGTAAGAACCAACATCACCCCCAATTGGGGGCTGAAAATCTGGATCTCGCCTTTGGAGGTGATGTTGCGATAAGCCAATTCGATCAGATCCCCCGAACTGGAATGGATTTTCATTACTGCAGGCAAAAATTGCTCGGCATTCAGCGAGACAGGTTTCCCCGGTGCAGCAAGCAAGGCCTGGGCGACCTCATCTTTCGCAGAGGAACTCAAAACGATGATTTCAGCAAGCCGGGCGCGATCCGTGTAATCGCAATACATGGGGCGGAGTATCAGATACAGCAAAGCGCCAAGAGCCATGACCCATATTGCCCGGACAGGCCACTTCTTGTTGATTCTCCAGTACCTAGGCTCTTGACTCCCCATTTATCGTCCTGATATCCACCACGATAGATGGATTGTACGCCACCTGCCGCAGCAGGTGGCGTAGTCCGGTCAAAGCGAGTAGCCCAGCAGCTTGGCAAACCCCGTGTCCTTGGCCGGACGGGTGATGGCTTCCTTGAGCAGGCCAGACATGGGCACTTTGATCGTTGCGGTATTGAACCAGCGGTCGTAAATCTTGTTGATTTCGCCACTGCTGTACAAGTCAGCCAGCGTATGGTCAATTTCAGCAAGAAGACCAGAATCTCCCTTGCGTACCACAATTGCATACGGCTCAATAGACAGATATTCCTTGGACAGCACATACTTGTTCTTATCCGGCAAACTACTGATCAAGCCAGACAGCAAGACATCATCCTGAGGAAAAGCAACCACCTTGCCCGCTTCCAAAGCCTTGAAGGCATCGGCATTGCTGTTGAACACCTGCAACTGCATGCCGCGCAGTTCGCTGTCCCGAAGCTGGCCGAACAGCTTCTCGGAAGTTGTTCCCTTGCTCAAGGCAACCGGCTTGCTACCCACAGACTGCGGGTCCATGATGCTGGCATCAGCGCGGGACAGAATCTTCATCCCTGCCACAAACATCGTATAGCTGAAATCCACTTTTTCCTGACGCGCCTTGGTGTTGGTGGTTGAACCACACTCCATGTCAATCGCCCCTGAAGCCAGCTTCGGGATGCGCTCGGCACCGGACACCGTCACATACTGCGCCTTCAGGTTGGGCAGCTTGAGGTCCTTGCGCAGACGATCAACCACGCGCTGACACAGCTCCACAGAGTAACCCGACGCCTGCTTCTGCTCATCCAGAAAGGAAAAGGGGCGAGAAGCCTCCCGGTTCCCAATAATCACCGTTTGAGTCTGACGGATGCGCGCCAGGGTATCGATCTGCTCTGCCTGCGCCACAGACACCGCCAAACCAGCGCCAATCAACACAACCGCCAAATAAGCACGACCGGTAAAACGCGAAGAACTGAACACCCCACTCATCACAACCTCATTTCCAAAAAAGCCTGAAACACAAAAAGCATAATCAACACCAACACACGCCCATAGCAATAACCGTACCGGTGTAGGATCAAACCATCCTTCCCAATACTAAGGCACGGCATACCCTTTATTTATCACATATTTTGCTGTGTAAATATGAACTTGCACAGCTAATTGCAATAGATTCTTTGAACCGACACATAGATTCATTTTCTCGCCTCCAGCCAAACAAACGCCATGCTGGTGCGGGGAGGCTCAAATCAGTGCATGCTACTTTAGTTATGCGCCCCAAAAAGACAAAAGCCCCAAAAATTCTGGAGCTTTGGAAAGATCGGAGCATCCTGTCGCTGGCTGACTGGGCCCTGCAAGCAACCGGCATCAAATTGCGCGTACCTACCTTATTGTCACCACGCCAACACAAAGCAAACCACCGCGATTCCCCATAACAAAATTCCAAAAAAGGCTGACCAACCATCCTCTGGTGCAATATTCATTCTAAATACAAATCGGCCAAATTGGCAGCCTGGCACACGCACACCATACTCAAAAAGAATCTCCTGAAAAATCTCCACAACAATCTCTACCACGCACCTGACCAGCCCGCCTAACACTTCCCCCAGAAAATCCATGCCAAGGCCACTTTCATTAAAAATATCTGCCCGCAATTATTCCACCGAATCAAGCGCCCCTCGCGGCAACCCGCCCTGTGGTCATTCCCTGCGCCCGACCTCTTTTTTAGAAGCGAAATCTCTGCAAGGGTTGTAAAATCCCCGCTTAACCAACCGATTACGCTTCACGATGCCGCTGCTGACGCTCGAAAACGCCTGTCTCGCCTTTGGCGATGTGGCTCTGCTTGACCGCGCCGAACTGGTGCTGGATACCGATGAAAAACTGGCCCTGATCGGGCGCAATGGCGCAGGCAAATCCAGCCTGTTGCGCATTCTGGCCGAACAGGCCAAGCTTGATGACGGCACAGTCTGGCGCCAGCAGGGGCTGCGCGTGGCCTATGTGGCACAGGAACCGGACTTTCCGCTGGAGCGCGATGTATTCGCCACCGTGGCGGAAGGCGTGGGTGACGCGGCCCGCCTGATTGGTGAATACCACACCTGCGCCCAGGCGGTTGCCCACGGTGACAATGAAGCCCTGGCCCGCCTGGAGCACTTGCAGCATGAGCTGGAAGCCAGCAACGGCTGGACGCTGCACCACAAGGTGGAACAGGTGATCGACCGCCTGCGCCTGGATGGCAGCGCCAAGGTGGCAAGCCTGTCCGGCGGCGGCATCAAGCGCGTGGCACTGGCCCGCGCGCTGGCAGGCGCGCCGGACTTGCTCCTGCTGGATGAGCCGACCAACCACCTTGATATCGAAGCGATCAGTTGGCTGGAAGAACTCATCAAGGGCTTCCGGGGCGCGGTGATCGTGATCACCCACGACCGCTCCTTCATGGACGCCGTGTCCACACGCATCATCGAACTGGATCGCGGCCATCTGGCGAGCTTCCCCGGCAGTTTCTCCGCCTACCAGCGCCGCAAGGTCGAAATGTTGGAAATGGAGGCCAAGAGTGCCGCAGAGTTTGACAAATTCCTAGCGCAGGAAGAAGTCTGGATTCGCAAGGGTGTAGAAGCTCGCCGTACCCGTAACGAAGGTCGCGTGCGTCGCCTGGAAGACCTGCGTCGCCAGCGTTCCGCCCGGCGCGAACGCCTGGGTGATGTCAACTTCCAGCTTGAACGTGGCGAACAAAGTGGCCAGTTGATTGCCGAATTGCAGGACGTGAGCAAATCCTTCGGCGCCAAAACGGTGATCCGCAACCTCTCGCTGCGCCTGATCCGGGGCGACCGCATCGGGTTGATCGGCCCCAACGGCGCAGGCAAGACCACCTTGCTCAAACTCATCCTTGGCGACCTGGAACCGGATAGCGGCGTGGTACGCCGGGGCACACGCCAGCAGATTGCGTACTTCGACCAGTTCCGCACCGCACTCGACCCGGAAGCCCCGCTGACTGACGTGATTTCTCCCGGCTCGGACTTCGTTGAGATCGGCAACAGCAAAAAGCACGTGGTGGGCTATCTGGGGGACTTCCTGTTCTCACCGCAACGCGCACGCTCGCCGGTGAAATCCCTCTCTGGGGGCGAGCGCAACCGCCTGCTGCTGGCACGGCTATTCGCCCGCCCGGCCAACATCCTGGTGCTGGACGAACCCACCAACGATCTGGACGTGGAAACGCTGGAGCTGCTGGAACAACTCCTGGGCGAATTCGACGGCACCGTGTTCCTGGTCAGCCACGACCGGACCTTCCTGGATAACGTCGTCACGCAGAGTATTGCTTTTGAAGGCGACGGCAAGTGGCACGAATACCCCGGCGGCTATTCCGACTGGATGCGTCAGCGCCCCACGGAGGAAGCCAACAAGCCGGCTCCCAAAGTTGAAGCCCCCAAGGCGGAGGACAAGCGCAACAATAACCGAGCGGCCAAACTCAGCTTTAACGAAAAGCGCGAGCTGGAAGCCCTGCCGGGCAAGATTTCTGCGTTGGAAGAAGAGCAGGCCACACTGCAACAGCAACTGGCCGACCCGGCTATCTATCGTGACCGACCGACCGAAGTGCCCACGATGAATGCCCGGCTCGCTACCATTGATGAAGAATTGCTGGCCTTGCTGGAGCGCTGGGAAGCACTCGAAGCCAAAACAGCCTGACCCCCGACATTTCAGGATTGCACCATGACCGAACAACATTCGGAAGTCCTCGTTCGCGCCTCGATTTTGCACTTTTTGCGCGACCCCGGCACAGACGCCTCGCCCAGCGCCTGGGAATATTTTGAAGACGGCGCCCTGTATATTGTAGATGGATGCGTGCGGGCCTGCGGCCCCTGGCAGGCCATCTGTGCCACCTACCCACATGTCGCGCAGCATACTGCATGCCATGTAGATTACAGCGGCAAACTGCTCATCCCCGGTTTCGTTGACTGCCATGTCCACTACCCACAAACGGCTGTGATGGGGGCTTATGGCAAGCAATTGCTGGATTGGCTGACGCACTACACCTTCCCGGCAGAAGCCGCATTTGCTGACCCGGCCACCGCCCACGCTTCGGCAGAGCATTTCATCCAACGCCTGCTGGCGCACGGCACCACTACCGCCTCGGTCTATGCCACCGTGCATGCCCACTCGGTCGACGCCTTCTTTGAAGCCGCCAGCCATTATGATCTTCGCATGCTCTGCGGCAAGATCATGATGGATCGCCACTGCCCGGAAAATCTGCGTGACACCGCCGAATCCTCCGAGCGCGATAGCGCTGCACTGATCGAGCGCTGGCACAACAAGGGCCGCTTGCGCTACAGCATCACCCCACGCTTTGCGCCCACCTCCACCGAAGCGCAACTGGATGCCGCTGCCCGCCTCTACACAAGCCACCCGGACGTGCACCTGCAAAGCCACCTCTCAGAGAACCACGGCGAAATTCAATGGGTGCGCGAACTTTTCCCGAACTGTGCGCATTACACAGACGTCTACCGTCATCACGGCCTGCTTGGCCCGCGTGCCATTTATGGCCATGGCATTCATCTGTCTGATGCGGAGCTGGATATGCTCGCTGCACATGGATCGGCCATTGCGTTCTGCCCCACCTCAAACCGTTTCCTTGGCAGTGGGCATTTCGATGCCAGCAAAACACTTGCGGCAGGCGTCAAAGTTGGGCTGGCAACAGATGTCGGCGGTGGCACCAGCCTTTCCATGCTGCGCACCATGAATGCAGCCTATGAAGTCAGCATGACCACCGCCACCCCGCTCAACCCCTGGCGCCTGTGGTATCTCGCCAGCCTGGGGGGCGCTGCAGCACTCGGGTTGGATCAGTTCATCGGCAATTTCGAGGCTGGGCACGAAGCTGATTTCACCGTGCTGGATTTCGAAGCCACGCCAGACTTGGCTTGGCGCATCCACCACTGCAAAACGCTAGAGGAACGGCTATTTGCGCTCATGACGCTGGGTGATGAGCGCTGCGTGGTGGCGACGCATGCACTGGGAAAAGCGACTACACGCTTGAAATAAGTTTAGCGCGCAGCAACACTCGCCACCTTCGCCGCCAAGCCCAACAGCACGACGCCGACAACCCGATCAAACCATTTCAAGCGGCCTTTGAGCCAATCGAGTACGCGTTGTGCTGAAAACAGGCTGGCAACCAACGCGAACCAGAGGAAGGATTCGGCGACCATCAGGCAGAAGAGCAAGGCGATATCCTGCCATCCCAGGTTTGGCGAAAGCGCTTGGGAGAGGATGGAGCCAAAATACAGCATGGCCTTGGGGTTGAGCAGATTGGTGAAGAAACCTGTCACAAAGGCTTTGCCACCTTGTGCCTCACGCTGGGCCGTGGGCATCTGGCCGGTGGAACGCAGGCATTGCACACCCAGCCAACCCAGATAGAGCGCCCCGACAATCGAGAGGATGCGCGAGAGCATGGGCAGGGAATTGAGCACCAGGGACAGCCCCAAGGCACAAACCAATACATACACACCAATGGCGCTCGCCACTCCGGCTGCAGCCCATAACCCCGTGCGACGCCCGGATACGATGGACAGGCGGGTGACGATGGCGAAATCTGGCCCGGGGGACACCAGCGCAACCGCGTGAATGCTCAATACGAGAAGAAGAGTTTGCCAGGGCACAATGCCATCCTCATGAAACAGTAAATAACCGGAAATCAGGGCCGCTCCTGCGGCACATCATTACGTGGCAGGTCATCTTCCAATGCCTGCAAGGCGCGCAAAACAGGCGAATCAAATTCCCGCCTCGCCTGCACAAAGACTATCACAGTGGTAGAGATGATAAACAGCCAGGGCGAAAGCATCCAGGCCAACACCGCCAGCCCGAAATAATAAGCGCGGATGCCCCGGTTGAAGTCATCGCCCGCACAGGTATTGGCGGCGGCATGGCGTTGGGCATAGCGCTCAAGCAGCGTAGGGTCGCCATCGCGGGGAGGTGCTGCACCGGTCACGATGGAGAGCACATTAAACTGGCGTAGCGACCAGGTGAATTTGAAATAGCCGATCACAAACATGGTAATCAGCAAAATAAGTTTGAGTTCCATGGCCTCACGCGAAAAGCTGCGGGCAAAGCTTAACTCTGCAGCGGTGTCCATGAAACGATCCAGAGCGCCGAGAATGGCAAACAGCCCTGCGATGATATAGATCGAAGTGTTGGCGTAGAACGATACGCTGTTGGCCAGATTGCTCGCCAAGGCGCAATCAACGATGCGGTTTTCCCGCACCGCCATCTGTCTGGCCCATTGCAGGCGCAGGCGGTGGCCTTCTACGAGCAGGGTGGAATGGCCCTTCCAGCCATGCTCGACCAATCGCTCATAGCCAAACCAGCACACCAGAAACCAGCCCAGGCCCAACCAGTCAGCCCAGGCGAGCTGGGCAAAGAAGCTCAAGAATTGCATGAATCACTCTTTATCAGCAAAAAACGCCTTCAGTCATTCTATCTGCTTTACCGCCAGCATGATGGCTGCACGCTGAATCAGTGATCCTGCCAGTACCTGGCTGCCTCTGCGCGTTCCAGAAACGGGCCGATATAGCCTTGCGACAGCAGGCGATAGCGGATCGCTCCTGCCTCGTCGCTGCGAACCATGTGGACGCCAGCGGCCTGATAGCGGCTGACCACCTCTGGCGCGGGATGATGAAAACGGTTGAGGTAGCCATTGGAGAACACCACCTCGCGGGGCCTGGTGGCGGCAATGAAATCCGCATGCGAGGAACTCTTGCTGCCGTGGTGGGGCGCGACCAGAATGCTACTTGGCAGGCTTGCAGCCACATCGGCAAGCAGACGCTGTTCAGCATCCATCTCGATATCCCCGGTCAGCAGCAATGATGCACCTGTCGTACTGACGCGTAACACGCAGGAACTATCGTTGTCTCCCCGGCTCGCCCAGTCCTGCGTGGGATGCAGAAACTCAAAACGCACGCCATCCCATGCCCAGGTCTGCCCGCGTGTGCACAAGGCATGCTGTTTGGCTTTTGTCAGCAAGGGGTGATCTGGTGAAAGGCTGCTGCGCAATGTCTGCACAGGCATGCCGGTCAAAATGGAGCTTGCCCCGCCGGAATGGTCGCTATCGTCATGCGAGACGACCAGCATATCGAGGCTGCCGACACCTTCTGCACGCAGATACGGCAATACCACGCGCATACCCGCATCCAGGTCAGCGGCATATTTCGGACCTGTGTCATAGAGCAGATCGTGATGGGCCGTCTGCACATGCACAGCCAGCCCCTGCCCCACATCCAAAATGGTGATCTGCGCCTGCCCTTCGGGTGGGTGTGGCGCCTGCCAGGCGACCAGGGGAATGAAGCACAGCAAACCCACATAGCGTGCAGGCACACCACGGGGCATCAAAGCCCAGGCCGCCCCCACGGATGCCGCCAACACCAGCCACCAGGGCGGGGCCGCCTGTTGCCACACCGCAAAAGGCGCGGCGGAGAGCCACTGCAAAAAGCTCATCAACCAGCCCAGAAGCCAATTTGCCAACTCCGCCAGCGAAGGCAGTGGCAGCGCCGCAAACAGCAGTGCCAAAGGGGCGATCACCATGCTGATTGCGGGAATTGCCACCGCATTGGCCAGCGGGGAGATCAACGAGAATTGCTGGAACAGCCCCAACAGGACAGGCAAGGTGAACAAACTGACTGCCCACTGCGCCCGCCCCCATTCACGCCACCAAGCACCACCCTCACCTGCCGCATCCATCAACAACAGGGCCGCCACAGCCATGAAGGAAAGCCAGAACCCGGCAGAGAAACTTGCCCAGGGGTCAATCAACAACACGACCCACAAGGCCAGCAGAAGTATCCGCCGCGCCCGCATGCCCCGCCCCAGCCACAGTGCCAACGCGGCCACCGCAAGCATGTAGAAGGTGCGCTGGGCAGGTACGCCACAGCCTGCAAGCAGCACATAGAAACCCGCCCCGGCGCTGGCTGCCAGCAGGCGCACCTTCTGCACCGGCAAACGCAGCACCAACCAAGGCACGCGCCGCCAGATAGCCGCCAACAGCCACCCCGCCACAGCCCCCATCATGGTGACATGCAGGCCGGAAATTGATACGAGATGCGTAATGCCGACTCTGGCAAATAGCTGCCACTGTGCAGTAGGGATCGAAGCCTGATCGCCCACACTCAATGCCAGCAGTACGCCACGCCAGGGCGAATCCGGCAGCACCGCCACAAAGCGATCCCGCACCCGCTCACGCAGATGATCCACCCAGCCCCAGAAGCCCTCCGGCCCTTCGCTCAGGCGCGTATTGGCCGCCGATGGGCATACCACGCCAATCGCGCCAATGTCACGCTCGAAGGCCCATGCCTCATAATCAAAACCATGTGGATTGAGGTTGCCGTGTGGCTGGCGCAAGCGCAGGGCAAAGCGCCACACTTCCCCCGCACGTGGGGCAGGCAATGCGGCCAGCCGGGTTTTGCCCTGGCGATACCAGCTCACTTGGATCTTCTCCGGGATGCCAGCCGGAGCCTTAATCGGGATGAAGAAAAAGCGCTCGCCCTGGTCAAAATGCTGGGGTAAATCGTCGATCCGCCCGGCAAGCTCAAACTCCTGCATTTCCCTGACGCTATCCAGGCGCTCTGCCAGACGTATCTGCGCCCGCCAGTTGGCTTGAGCAAAACCAAGCAGCACCCCCAGCGCAAACAAAGCTGCTGCACGCCATCCTCCATGCAAGCGCCAAGCCGCCACTGCCAACACCATCACGCCCAGGACAAACATGCCCGCCCAGACGCCGAGCAGCGTAGTCTGAGTCTGGCAAAGCCACACCCCCAGGGCGAAACCGACGATGGCAAGTTCCATGTCATGATTATGCTTGCGAATGCACAATCTTGGATTCATTCTGTGGTCAACGGAATACGCGGCCCAAGCCGATACCAGAGGAGCTTTGCCCAATGAGACGTTTCCTGCGCCACCGTCTTCCTCACCCAGACAGCTTGCGCCAGCACCGCTGGCTACACTGGCTGGGCGACTCGATCTTTGAGCCGGATCTATGGCATCTGAATCGCCATTCGGCCCCCGGCGCCGTCGCAATCGGCATGATTTGCGGGCTGATCCCCGGCCCCTTCCAGATGCTGGGGGCCGTGCTGGTATGCCTGGTTGTGCGCAAAAATCTGCCACTGGCCGTGCTTACCACCCTTTACACCAACCCTGTTACGATAGTGCCTTTATATGTGCTAGCTTTTCAGATTGGTAGCTGGGTTCACAGTGGCGGGAGCGTATTTGTTCCCCCGCCGGAATTCCTCCTTGCCACCCCTTGGCAAAGCACCTTGGACTGGATCAACTGGGCCGTGGGCCTGGGTACGCCCTTGCTGATCGGCCTTCCCATCCTGGCGGCGGGCCTTGCCGTGCTGAGTTATGTTTTGCTGGCCACTGCATGGCGCTGGTATCTGGTCATTGAATGGCGGCGGCGCAAAACGAAACGCTTGAATAGCCAATAACAATCATATCCATCCGCGCATGCCGAGCAGGCATGCATTATGATCTTTTCACCATGAAATCATTGACCCACTTCAGAACAGCAGGCTTGCTGCTCACCTGTCTGTTACCCCAAATGGCACTGGCAGCCCGGCCCATGTCTACAGAGGATGCTTCCACCACAGGTGACAAGCACTACCAATTCGAAGCTTGGCAAGACCATGCCCAGGGCAGCCATGCAAGCAACCTGGCAGGCGCCGTAGGCTGGGCAACACTTGAATTAGGGGCGGGTTTTACCCAGACCAACGCACCAGCCGGGCAAGCGATCCGGGATCGCAGCATCTACCTGAAATGGGCTCAGGAAGCACATGAGGAGCAAGCCTTCCGCATCGGGCTTAAAGTATGGCATCAGCGCAGCCGGGATAGCCTCGCGCCAGAGTCTGGCGCAATCCGCAATACGGGCGGCCTGAGTATCCTGACCTGGACAATCACGCCGGAATTGGCCACGCACTTCAACCTGGGCATGGTCTACAACAATCTGAATCGGCGTTATGAACGGGTGACCAACGCCGCGATTGCCTGGAATCCCATTCCCAGCGTCCAGGTCTTTGCCGAAGCGCTGCATCAACGCTACGCCCCCACCACCCAAGCAGTTGGTTTGCGGTTCTGGGCGATTCAGGACAAGCTCGGGTTGGATTTGACCGGCTCACGCAAGGCAGGGGTTAAGGATTCCAGCGGAGTAGGGTTTGGGCTGGGATGGTACGGGGATTTTGGCGGCTGACGACGCCTGACACTGGGGTGGGGCAGGCAATGCCCGCCCTGCCCAGCGTCGCATGCATGCCACAGCATCCCTTGGTATAAACCCCCAAAGCTGGCACACTGTGCGCATGTGACCGTTCCCTCGCCCACGCACCCTGATGAACGCCCTGCAATACGCCAGCAGATTGCAACGCCTGCGCCGGGTTGCCACCCATATTGATACCCATCTGGATCAATCCCTGTGTCTGGATGAATTGGCCGAGATTGCCCACCTTTCACGCTACCATTTTGAACGGGTGTTTGGCGCATACGCAGGTGAGACACCTCTTGCACGCGTGCGTCGCCTGCGCTTGAGCAAGGCCCTCCAGACTCTGGCACAGGGCCGCGCGCACGCTCTCACCGCGCTGGCCTTGGCGTCGGGCTACATGTCGGCAGCCGCCTTCTCCCGCGCATTTAGCCGTTACTATGGCTTCCAGCCTTCTGCGGTTGTACGTATAGCCCCGCCCCCCCGCTCCATCCGCTTTGAATACCTGCCCGCGCAAGCCATCCAATATGTGCATTACGAGGGCTTGCATGCCACCGATCTGACTGCGTTCGATGAGCTGCGCGCCCATGCCATACTTGCCGACATCCCCCGCTCACGGCGCAAAGGTTGGAGCATCCAGTGGCAGGGGCGGATGGCGGATGTGGAAAACCGCGCTCAGGGGCCTGATGTTCTTGATGCGGGCCTGCTGGACGAACGCCTGGGGCAACGCATCCCTGGCCTGTATCGGCAAACCCTGCCTGGGGGCTATTACGCGGTACTCCGCCTAAGGGGGACTTATGCCACGCCCCCGCAGGCCGAGCTGGGCCGGTTGATCAACCAGGATACAGGATGGTCTCTCACTGATGGGCCCATGCTGCGTCGCTTTCATAACACAGGCTATCTGCCGGCGGATTTTGAACGTCAATGCGATCTTTACATCCCGGTGGCCAGATGAACGATGCAACTTGGCGTATCCGCATGAATTAACCTTGCATCTCTGATCAAGACTTCCATACGACACACAGGCAGGCCTCACCTGCTCTACGCACAAAAGGAGACTCATCCCGATGAAACCCACCCGCCGCCTCAGCCTCACCGCTGTGCTCGTTGCCTCCCTCATGGGCTGCGCCAGCCAACAGGGCAGCGCCCCGGCCACTTACACACTCAGTGGCGTCGTCGGCAATGGCAATAAAGCCGCCCAGGTCACCGTATTCGATGCGCGGGGCAAGCAAACGCTCATCCAGACCAACGCCCAAGGCCAATTCAGCCTGCGCATGGATGGTCTTTCTGCCCCGCTGATGCTGGTCGCCCAAACCGCAGACAAGCAATATGTCGCCATCAGCACCAACCCTGCAGCCGGGGAAATCAACGTCAACGCCCTCACCGACCGCATCGCTTCTGATCTGGCCCTTGAGGCCAAATTCAAAGGCCCGGCCGGGCTGGCACAGTCCGCCAAAGCCCCGGCTGTCACGGCTGAAACCGTCGCCGCCAAGACTGCCGCGCTGCGCGCCAGCATTGCCACCGCCCTCAAGGAAGCCCGCGTCAGTGACGTGGAGCACTTCGACCCCGTCACCGTGAGCATGGGCAAGGAGAAAGGCGTCTATGACCTACTCTCGCTGATCAAACACAACCGTGGCTATAGCTCAGCCAGCGGCGAACAGGGGGAGACCTCGCTGTACGACCCGCGCTACCGCGAAATCACCCGCTTCCACCCACTCAGCCTGAGCATGGCCCGGATGGATACCCAGGCTCTCTTGGCCAATAGCATCTCCCGCGTATTCATCGCTGGGGATTCCACCGCCAGCAACTACGACCCCGAAGTAGCTCCCCGCATGGGCTGGGGGCAGGCGTTTGATCGCCAGATCAAGATAGGCAGCCCGATACAGGTCATCAACGTGGCGCAATCAGGGCGCAGCTCACGCAGCTTCATCAACGAAGGCTGGTTTGGCATGATCGCCGCCGACATCCGCAAAGGCGACTATCTGCTCATACAGTTCGGGCATAACGACGAAAAATGCGGCAATGAACCGCCCGCCCCGCCACCCGCACGGGACCAGATCGACACGGCCAAGCTCTGTACCTACCCTGGCAACAATCCGGCCGTCCCGGCGGAAATGTCCTTCCAGAAAACCCTGGAGAAGTACATCGCCATGGCCCGTCAGGCAGGGGCCACGCCGGTGCTGATCACCCCGGTAACGCGTCGCAGCTTCAAGGGCGGTGAAATCAGCACAACCACCCACACCTACGGCAAGGGCAAGTTCCCTGGCGATTATTCACAAACAATCCGTGATACCGCCCAAGCCAACAAGGTGGCCTTGGTGGACCTGGATGCACGCAGCATGGCCTTCTTCTCAAAAATAGGGGAACAAGGTTCGCTTGACTACTACTTGGCGGTCGACCCTGCCCAATATCCGTATTACGCCAACACCACCGGCAATCGCAACAAGCCAGACAACACCCACTTCCAGGAAAAGGGTGCAGAAGCCGTCTCTGGCCTCGTTGCCGAAGGTATCAAGGAAGCCGCTTTGCCCTTGGCCGACTATCTGAAGTAAGCCTCTTGCCCCCGGCGCCGCCGGGGGCCTTCAAACGGAGAATTACGTCACATTTTTTAACTTTTTCTCCGCCTTCAGTCGTTTCTCCGTTGCACCACGCCCCGCCACGCCCTATGCTCCACCCAAAGCATACTGTAGCGAGATCACCGCATCGCCTAACAGAGCATGAAAGACAGAAAGGCCGATTGTGGGACTGTTTGACCAATTCCGTTCGCTATTCAAATCCCCTGCGCCGGTTGCGCCACAGCAGCCCGTACAGGTAGAACCCAGCCTGCCCCAGATGGCGGAACGCCGCAGCCGAGAGCGCATCAATGCGCGCGAAGGCACCCGTGTGCTGCTGATTGACGATTCCCCCACCATCATTGCCGCATTGAAGAAGTTCCTGCGCTCGGCGGGTTACGTCACGCTCGAAGCGCTGGATGCCGAAACCGGCCTGGAAATCGCCCGTACCGAATCGCCTGAACTGGTTTTTCTGGACATCGTGTTGCCCGGCATGAATGGCTTTGCGGCCTTGCGTGCCCTGCGCCGCGATCCGCAGACGCGTAACATTCCTATCATCATGATGAGTGGCAACGAACAGGCCACCGAGCAGTTCTTCGGCACCCGTATCGGCGCCGACGACTTCATGAAGAAGCCCTTCTCGCGCTTTGAGGTGTTTGCGCGCATCGAACCACTGCTCGACGAGCAACTGATCCCGCGCCGCCGGATTCTGCCTGCTTCAAGCGATGAGAATGCGAACCCGGAAAGCGACAATCTCAGCCCTACCCCGAATGCAGTCAGTTGATCCGGCCGCTGGGGAGGTTATGATTGGAAGGTTTATAGATCAACACGTCTTATTCCCATGAGCAAGCTCTCCACCACCTTCCTCGGCCATACCTTCGCCAACCCTCTGATGAACGCCTCCGGCGTCTATTGCATGGATGCGACCGACCTGGGCGCCCTGCACACCAGCGATTCTGGCAGCTACATCACCAAGAGTTGCACACTGGAAGCCCGTGCAGGCAACCCGGAACCGCGTTACCGCGCCACGCCGCTGGGCAGCATCAACTCAATGGGCCTGCCCAACAAGGGCTATGGCTACTACCTGGATCTCGCCCGCGCACACGACTACAGCCACAAACCGCTGTTTATGTCAGTTGCCGGGCTGTCGCTGGCTGACAATCTGGTGATGATGCGCACCATCCGTGACGCCAACCTGCCCGCAATCGTAGAGCTGAACCTGTCCTGCCCCAATGTGCCGGGCAAGCCGCAGATCGCCTACGATTTCGCAGCCATGGACGCCATGCTCGCTGCCGTCACCAAGGAATACACCCGCCCCATCGGCGTGAAGATGCCCCCCTACTTTGACATTGCCCATTTTGACGAAGCAGCCGCCATCCTCAACCGTTACCCGACCGTCGCCTTCATCACCTGCATCAACTCCATCGGCAACGCACTGGTGATCGACACCGAGAGCGAATCCGTGGTCATCAAGCCCAAGGATGGTTTTGGTGGCATTGGTGGCGACTATGTATTGCCGACGGCTCTGGCCAACGTGAATGCTTTCTACCGTCGCTGCCCGGAAAAACGGGTGATCGGCTGTGGTGGCGTAAAAACGGGCGAACACGTCTTCCAGCATCTGCTGGCCGGTGCATCACTGGTGCAGGTGGGCACGGCGCTGCAAGAAGAAGGCCCCGGCATCTTCGCCCGGCTGAATGCCGAACTGATTGCCCTGCTTGACCGAAAGGGCTACAAGAATATCGATGAGGTACGCGGTCGCTTGAAAACGCTATAAGTAAAAAAGGGGGCTTGTGCCCCCTCTTTCATTTTCCCCTTTATCAATGAGCCTGTCATGAACCTCTTTGCCTGCCTGCGCAATAGCCTCGTTCTGCTGTTCCTGCTGATCAGCCCCTTTGTTCAGGCCGCAGACAAGGGCCGCCTGCCGCTATGGGAGGCTCGCAACGAACTCGGCACCATCTATCTGTACGGTTCTGTCCACGTCTGCAACGCCAGTTGCTTCCCCTTGCCAGAAGCCGTCATCAGCCGCCTGCGCGCCAGCGATACGCTGGTCGTGGAACTGGACCCACGTGCGCCTGCGCTACAAGAAAAACTGGTTGCAGCTGCCATGCTCCCGCCGGGGCAGACTCTGCCGCAGTTGATGACCACCAATGATTGGCGTGAGCTTGAGTCGGCCGTGCGCGGCCTGGGCGTCCCCCCGGAATCGCTGACCCAGATGCGTCCCTGGATGGCAGGCACGGTACTGTCTCTGTTGATCGCCCAACAAAACGGACTCACACCGGAATCCGGTATTGATGTCACCCTGATTGCCTATGCGGACAAAAACAAGATACAGCTGGAAGAGCTGGAGACGCTGGACGAGCAGATCACCGCGATGAACGCAGGCACCGACCGCGAGCAACGTACCATGCTGCGGGAACTTGCCACCATGGTGAGGCAAAAGAAGCTCGCGGGCCTGCTCAAAGACATCGTGGAAGCCTGGAAAACCGGTGACAGCCTCAAACTCGACCGCCTGATGCGTGTGGGCATGCCCGCAGGTTCCAGCATGGAAAAGGCTTTATTCACGCAACGTAACGCCAGAATGGCCGAACGGATTGAGGCGCACATGAAACAAGATCCGCGCGCCCGCTTCGTGGTTGTCGGCGTGGGCCATCTTGTCGGTGCCAACAGCGTGCCGGAAATATTATCCAAGCATGGCTACAGCGTGCGCCAGATCAGCGCCGATGATCTGGCGCACTGATCCGAAAAATAACAGATGACGCAGAGGGCAATCCCCTCTGCAGAATTCATGAGTGCTGGCGCATTTCCCACATGAAAACCCAATCCTCCGCCATGTTCAGTGAAGACCGGTTTCAGGCACGCAAACAAGCCGAAGCGGCCTTCAGCGAGGGCGTTGCCTTGATGACGGCAGGCAACAATGAGCTGGCCGAGGAGCGCTTCCGCACCGCCACCCAGCTCTCGCCTGATTTTGCACAAGCCCATGCCAACCTGGGCTATCTGCTTGAACAACGCCACGAACTGGCCGCAGCCGAGCTTTGTTATCTGCAGGCTGCGGGCCTGGGGGCGCGTGAGCCCGAAGTATTTCTCAATTTGGGCGCCCTGCTGTGCCGGGCCAAGCGATTTGCCGAATCGTTGGCCGTCTATGAAGAAGGACTGCGCGTCGCCCCCCATCACGCCACGCTATGGTCCAATCTGGGAGCCTTGCATGCCTGCCAACGCCACCCGGAGCAAGCCGAAAAATGCTACCGCAGAGCACTGGAACTCTACCCTGGTCACGTATCGGCCAGCTTCAATCTGGGAACATTGCTGCTCCAACGTGGAGACTTCGCGCAAGGCTGGGCCTACCTGGAAGCCCGCGACTGGTACGAAGCCCTGGCGGCCCGCCTCGCATTCCCGCGCTGGCGGGGGCAAAGCCTACAGAACAAGCGCATCCTGATCACCTGTGAAGCCGGTCATGGCGACATGATCCAGTTCTGTCGCTACGCGCAAGACCTCAAGAACCAGGGCGCCGCCTGGGTAGCGGTACTCTGCCACCCCGCGCTCAAGCGGCTTTTTGCGACGCTGGACGGGCTCGACGAAGTCTTCGCGCTGGGCGACTACGTTTCCGCCGAAGGCTGGGATTACTGGACACCGCCACTGAGCCTGCCCTTCCTGTGCAATACCCGTATCAACACCATTCCCTGCCGCATTCCCTATGTGCACGTGCACCCGAACGAGGCTACCGCCTGGCAGGCTCGCCTGCCAAGGCAGGGCTTGCGCATCGGCTTGGTCTGGAAAGGCAGTACCAAGTTTGAAAATGACGCGGCCCGCTCAATCCCTCATCTCAAGATGTTGACGCCACTCTGGCGAGTAGCCAACGTCAGTTTCGTGAGTCTGCAAAAGGGGGCGGGGGAAACCGAAGTCCATGAACTCCCATCCGATCACCCCATCCAGGCGCTGGGGCCGGAATTAAAGGATTTTGCCGACACAGCAGCCTTAATCTGTGGGCTGGACCTGATCATCAGTGTCGACACCGCCGTGGCCCACCTTGCTGGAGCGCTGGGGGTTCCCTGCTGGCTGATGCTCCCCTATTACCGCGCGGACTGGCGCTGGTTGAACCGCCGCAGCGACTCGCCCTGGTATCCCCAGGGTATGCGGATCTTTCGCCAGCGCAGTGCCGACAGTTGGCCCAATCTGATCAACGAGATCAAGGCTGCGCTGGGCGAGCTGGCCCGCCACCGCATCAAACCCTGACGACATCCAGCCAGCAATGGCCCAGCATATTTGCTAGACTTTCTCTTCTATGGCATATCGCCACCTTCAAGAGAAAAGCGCCATGCAATTCATCACCCTCTCCCGCCGCCGTACCGAACAGTTTTCCGAAGAGCAATTTGCCCCGCTGCTTGAGGCCGAAACGCAGCGTGCCCGCACCCTCTACAGCCAAGGCATCATCCGCCAGATATGGCATCGTGGCGACATGCCCGGCGCCTGCCTGATGATCGAAGCCGCCGACGAACAGGAAGTACGTAAGATTCTCTCCACCCTGCCACTGGTAGCCGCTGGCATGCTGGAAATCGTCTCAGTCGTACCGCTCAAGCCCTATGGTGGCTTTGGCCCACGCTAAACACCAAAGGCTCCGTTTCAGAGTACGCCAGCACAGACCAAGTGAACGGCCCGGCAAGGGCCTCACTGTCGCCACACACACCATCGTCAGCCAAGGAACCTACACCGTTCTCGCTGACCATCCTCCCAAGCCCATTCACGCGCAACCAAAAAATCCAGCCGCGTCCCCCAAAAAATCGTTCTGCGCACAGGGGAAACACTGCTGACCGTCCTGCCCCTCCTCCTTTTTGTATTGCCTCGTCACAATCGGGCATTGCCACACAATCCAATTGACATAAGCGTCGCCACAAAAGGGAAGTCCCCCTTTTTCATCATAAAAACAACCACCCTCCATAAATTCTTTACTGACGGGCATCTCCAGACAGTTTGCCATGCAGCCTAATACTACCTCGCCTACACAAACCGGCAGGGTTTGCCGTTATGTAAAGCCCATGTAAAAGGAAACAAATTATTTTCTAAAGTTTGCGGATCAACTGCCGTAAAACAGTTATGGCCCGTTACAAAGCCGCCAAAAACGCGTTAATAGGTGTTAAAAAGCGTGAGATGATGCAGGGCAGCTAATTTGCACCGGCAAATATTGCCGCCATTTCATGCGAAGTGCCTAAACACAGATCGTAAATTTTTGAGAGAGAACGATCATGCTTGGTATCAACAATCTAGGAACAGTCGGTGCAGCAATCACCCTGGCGCCCAGCGTCATCGGCTTGGTTGGCAAGGGTGTTCACGCAGTCGTCAATACTGCTGAACAGGGGATTGAAGGCGCGGTCAACGGCGTAGTCAGTGGTGTCGCCAACACCGTCAATGCAGGCGTATCCGTTATTGAAGACGGAGCCAGCAAGGTCGGCAGCATCATCAATATTTTCGCCTGACCGTTTGGCGCAAAAGCGCATCGCCACCGCTGCGATGTCTTTGCGTTCTCGAATTGCAAAAACAAAGCCCCTGAATGGGGCTTTGTTGTATCTAACCCACCCTACACCAGCTAGGCCACCATCACCTGCAGCCCTTCATCTTCCGCAATCGGTTCATACAGGCTGCGAAACAGATCCAGTGCGGGCTGATCAACATCCAGCACCTGCCCACGTGCGTCGACATTCCGGCGCAAAACACGGGCATCGGCTTCGGCAGGATCACATTGGCAATCGTAGAACAAGGCCTCCACCCCCAGCACCTGGGCACGCGCAAGCATGCGGGCGCGTGCCGAGCGCGTCCACACCCCGTAGTCCCAGATCACATCGATTCCTTGCCCGAGAAGCTGGCAGGCCAAAGCCCAATGTGCGGCATCAATCCGGGTGCTGTAGTCGGCAAAGTGTTCGGCAGGGGGATTGCACCCGTAGAGGCGCAGCATCCATTCATCATGCGCAAGAATAATGGCCCGATATTGGGGTTGCAGAGATCGGGCCAGCGTAGATTTGCCGCTGCCCGGCAGGCCATGGAGGATATGCAATATGCTCATGAAGAGTATTGTGCGCCACTGCACGCGTTTTGAACACACCACCGCTTACAATGACGTATAAATACTCAAAAAGATTGGCAATGCGTCAGCATAAATAACGTTAGCAAAAAAAGGCTGGCAGGGGAGCAGAAACCAACAAGCCAAAGGCCGTGCTGATATGCTCAGACACGGCCTTGCATGATTCAACCCAACGCAGTAATTCAGTGAGTGATGGCCTGCGTGCTGCCACTCTGCTCAACGTAGCGAGCCACGCTGCGCAATGCCTGGGCCAGATCGCTACGTAGACGCATCGCCAGACCTGGCTCTGTTTCCAGATGCAAATGGGCGGGCGCATCGCCGAGGGATTCGATCACAACCAAACCCCCCGCTTGCAGACGGATTTCCTGCCCACTACGCAGGAAGGTGTCCCCTGCCACGCCAGACTGGGTCAGCCACAGGCACCCATCCACGCAATTGACGCGGATTGCTTGATCCGGACGCATACTCAACACGGCACCTTGTTCCACCATCATCGAGGTATTTGTTAGTTTGTTTGTCATGTTGTGTCTCCTGCCTGCCTCAGTCTGAATCTCCATACGCTGTATTTTTGTCGGAGAACGCGCTATAAACAAGCGATGTTTTCTAACCTATTTGTTAGCAGAGCTTACAATGCAACGACCTGGAAAACTCCCGCCCCTGCCTGCGCTGCGCTGCTTTGAGGCAGCCGCCCGCCTGGGTAGCATCTCAGCCGCCGCAGATGAGCTACATGTCACCCATAGCGCCGTGAGCCAACAGATCAAGAGTCTGGAGGAATACTTTGGCCTTAAGCTCTTTGGCCGCTCCGGCCGTGCTGTCGTGCTCACAACCGCTGGGCAGGAACTGGCGTTGGGCGCCAACGAAGCCCTCAACAGTCTGGCCCGCACCACCACCATGGTACGTCGCCGCACCAACCCCAAACGCATGACGGTGACCTGCCTGCCCTCGTTCGCAGCCTGTTGGTTGACTCCACGTATTGCCAGCTTCATGGAACTAGAACCCGATGTGGAGATCAACCTAATCTCTTCCAGCCATGTGCTGGATATGACCCGCGACGGCATTGATGTGGCGATCCGCTGGGGCTTTGGCGGCTATGAGGGGGTGGAAGCCAGCCTGCTGCTGCACGACGAACTCTTGCCGGTGGCCCGCCCGGAATATCTGCAAGAGCGTGGCGTGCGCACGCCTGCCGATCTGGCCCGTTGCGCCCTGCTACGCTCGGACGGGGAATCCTGGCAACCCTGGTTCGAGCGTGCGGGGCTGGATTGGCCGGAACCGGAAAAGGGGCTGTTTTTCAACGATGCCACCCTGCCCTTGCGCTGGGCAGAAGAAGGACGTGGCGTGGCGCTGACCCGGCGCAGTCTGGCCGATGAATCCCTGCGCAAGCACTCCCTGATCGCGCCATTCGAGGTCACATTGCCGACGCTGCGTTCCTATTGGTTTGTCAGCCCCAGTGGCAACACACAGACACCACTGCTGCAAAGCTTTCGTGACTGGATGTTCGCAGAAGCCTCGCACTGCGCAGCATCCCTCGGCCCGGCCCTAGACCCCTGGGACGACCGCAAGACCTGGCGTCCGCTGGATGATTCGATACGCCCCTGATCATGGCTACCTCCACTCTCAATTTGCAACGCATTGCACAGGGACGCACGGCCGAGATATTCGCTTGGGATGAATCGCGGATTCTCAAGCTCTACTTCCAGCACTTTCCGCCGCAGGTCGTCAGCCACGAGGCCCACATCAACCGGCTGCTGGCCTCAAGCCGGCTCCCGATGCCACACCTGCACGAAGAAGTGGTTGTCGACGGACGCCACGGATTGATATTTGATCGTGTGGAGGGGCCGACCTGTCTGCACCGTCTGACCAAAGCGCCCTGGCAGGTCGCCACCATCATCCATGACATGGTCAAGCTTCAGCAGGAGATCAACCAGCGCACTGCACCACCTGAACTGCCCTCGCTCAATGAATATCTGCGCAAGAACATCCGGCGCGCCCCACTGCTCAGCGAGACAGAACGCAAGCATATCCTCCTGCACCTGGACCAGCTTCCAGCAGGGAACACCTTATGTCATTTTGATTTCCATCCCGACCAGATCATCATGACTGCCCGTGGCCCGATGGTGATCGATTGGCCAAATGCCGTGCGCGGAAGTCCGGTTGCCGATCTCGCCCGCACCTGGATCATGCTGGCCATGTCCGCGCCTCCGGGCACGGGGCCTCTGGCAAGGCGCATGCTCTCCATCGCCCAGCTCTTCGTTTCCCGCCAATACCTCGCACGTTACCTGGGCAACACTGCAATGGGGTGCGGGCGTGATGACTTCAGAGCATGGCTGCTGCCCGTGATGGCCGCACGGCTCAGTGAAGGGATCAAGGAAGAACAGGACGCCCTGCTTGGGCATATCCGCCATTTATTACGGAGCAAGGATTTTTCCGCCTTCCTTTTCTATTAAGCAGCCGTTTGCACTTCCCCAAGACGCCCCTCAGAAGCGGCCAGCAGATTCGACTCAAACTCACCAATCACCGCATCCCAACTGATTTGCGCCACACGCGAGGCTGCAGCCTCGCGGCAGATTTGACGCAAGGACGCATCTTGCGCCATACGTACCGCTGCGGCGATAAAAGCCTTCTCGTTGCCCGCCTCAACAGTCAGGCCGTTCTGGCCGTCGGAAATCAGCTCGGCGGCGGCAGCATCATGGTAGGCCACCACGGCAAGGCCGCTGGCCATGGCTTCGGGTACGACATTGCCATAGGTTTCGGTCAGACTCGGGAACAGAAAGATATCCGCACTGGCATAACTCGTAGCCAGCACCTCCCCACTCTGTGCCCCCGTAAAGATGTGGCCAGGATTGGCACGCTCCAACCCGGCCCGCGAAGGACCATCGCCCACCCACACCATGCGACTGGTGGGTGCAACATTGGCCAGGGCCGCGTATGCCCGCGCTGCCAGCTTCAGATTTTTCTCGGGCGCCAAGCGCCCCACGTTAATGACAACCAGATCATTATCACCAACGCCCCAGCTTTTGCGTAGCTCGGTACTCCTACGCGAGGGATTGAAAAGCTGTGCATCAATGCCACGCCCCAACAGACGCGCACCGGGTACCTGCGCACGGGTCAGGCTGTCCACCAATGCGGTGGTAGGCGCCATAGTGGTGAGCGTACGCCGATGGAATCGGCGCAACCATGCACTGATCAAAGGGCCGATCAGTCGCGCACCGTAATGCTTGCTGTAACCATCGAAATGAGTATGGTAGCTTGATGTCACGGGAATACCCATATGGCGTGCCGTGCGCAAGGCTGACCAGCCCAGAGGGCCTTCGGTCACGGCATGAACCACGTCAGGGCGCTGTGCCTGCCACAACTCGCGCAACACCCGATCTGCAGGCATGCCAAATTGCAGATCCTTATAGCCCGGCAAAGGCAGGCCACGCACCAGGGTCTCGTTGCCGGCATCCTGATTCTGCTCATTGCGCTGGCGTGGCCGCACCACGTGAACAGCATGGCCACGCGCGCGCAGACCCTTGGTCAGACGTGCCATGGTCAGCGCAACACCATTGACCTCAGGCGGCCACGTCTCGCTGACAAGGCTGATGCGCAGGGATTGTGTCATCAGAATTCTCCAATCAGGATGCAGGCCCACACAGCCAGCACATTGATGAGTGCGATCAGTACAGAAGCACTGCCAATATCCTTGGCCCGCTTGGATAGCTTGTGATGCTCCAGGCTGACGCGGTCAACCGTGGCTTCAATGGCCGAATTGATCAATTCCACAATCAGCACCAGCAAGACACTGGCCACCATCAGCGCATGCGCAGTCGGCGACAAATGCAACCACAGGCGCAGTGCCACGGACACCGGGATCAATACCAAGGCGAGAAACACCTCCTGCCGGAAAGCATCTTCAAGCCGATAAGCATCGGCAATGCCGTCGATGGAATAATGCAGGGCGTTCCACAGGCGGGTCAGGCCGGTCTTTCCTTTGAATGGGCTTTCCATGTGCTTTCAGTCGAATTGGTGCGGTTAACAAGTTGGCGGTAAAGATCGGCAAGGCGGGCAGTCAGCGTTTCGTCCGACCAACTGGTTGCCCAGGCACGTCCATGCGTGCGCATCTGCATGCGCAAACCAGGGTCAGAAGCAACCTTGACCATGGCCGCAGCAAAGGCTTCCAGTTCATCAGGAGGGGCAATGGCACCCGACTCTTCAACCAGAATGTCACAGGTACCCATCTTGGCAAGTGCAACAACCGGGAGTCCGGCTGCCATGGCTTCGAGCAGGACCAAGCCCTGTGTTTCGGTATGCGAAGCAAATACAAACATATCGGCAGCGGCATAGCAGTCGGGTAATTCATGAGTGCGGTCCAGATAACCCACAAACCGCACGGCATCGCCCACGCCCTGGCTGCGTGCATGTTCCTGCAAGCCATGCAGCGCTGGGCCTTCGCCCGCCACAAGCAGCATCAGGCGCGGCTGACTCCGCAGTGCAATGCGCGTGGCATCAATCAGGAAATCGATATTCTTCTCATAGGCAGCGCGGCCAACATACAGTGCAACGGGTCGATCATGCGCAATTTGGTAGTGCTGGCGGAAACGCTCACGGTCACCGTGCGAGAAACGTCCCAATGGGATGCCTGTGGGAACAATATGCATCGGGGATGTAACGCCGTATTCAAGCAGACGCTCGCGCATCTGGCTAGAAGGAACAATGACCGCATCCAGCTCATTACATTGGCGCCGGGAGATATTGCGTGCCAGCGACTTCGTCCACGATGCCGGAACAAACGGAGCGTAATGCTGGAGGTATTCCTCAAACAAAGTGTGGTAACTGGACACCACCGGCAGGCGAAGTTTGCGTGCAGCAGCCACCCCTGCACCATGCGCCGAGAAAGGCGTCTGGATATGCACGACATCACATTGGGCTGCGGCACGAATCGCCTGCTGGCGGAAGAAACCGGGGCGGACGAAGCGATCTTCACGATCCATCGGCACCGTCCAACCCGGCAAGCGTATGACATTTTCCTCTTCATCCTCTCCGCCCTTGGTGTAGCGCGGAGCAATCAGCGTACTGGCAACGCCTTGCGCAGGCAGTTGCTGGCGATAAGTCTGGATGGCCGTGGAGACACCGTTGACGCGTGGGAAATAAACGTCAGAGAGCATCAATATGCGCACGAGATCAGTTCTCCTCAGTAAAGAGATCGGCGGTGGCGTCCTGCCCCAAAGGAGCCTCCACCCAGGTGACAAGTTCCAAACGGCCATCGAAGTGTTCGACAATGCCGGTACAGCTATCGACCCAGTCACCACAATTGACGTAGGTCACGCCTTCTATGTCGCGGATAGCCGCCCAGTGAATATGGCCGCAGACCACCCCGTGCATCTCGCGTGCAGCGGCGGCACGGATCACGTTGCGTTCAAAATCGAAAATGAACTCCAGCGCGGTTTTGACTTTTCGCTTGGCATAACCCGCCAAAGACCAGTAACCGGTAATGCCCATACAACGACGCACAAAAGACAACCAGATATTGATGCTGACCAACATGTTGTAAGCCGCATCGCCCAGCACGGCCACCCATTTGTGATAGCGCGTGACCTGATCGAATTCGTCGCCATGGATAAGCAGCAGACGTTTGCCATCTGCCGTCTCATGGACCCACTCTTTTTCTACCCGGATGTCACCAAAGCGGGTTCCACAATAGGCACGCACCGCTTCATCATGGTTCCCCGGAACAAACACCACCTGCTCACCGTGGCGGGCTCGACGCAACACTTTCTGTATCACCGTGTTATGCGTTGGGCGCCAGGCAAGGGAGCGCTTCATGGCCCAGAAATCCACGATATCCCCAAGCAGATACAGGTGATCGGCCGGATATTCGCGCAAAAAATCCAGTAGGCGCTCGGCCTGACAGGCCTTGGTGCCCAGATGGATATCAGAAAGAAAGACAGATCGTACGTGTGGCATAGGCACATTCTGTCGTGACCATGTTGCACTACCGTGACATGTCATTGACACTGTGATTGCCTACCCTTTGGTCGGCGCCAAACGGCATGCCTGCCCGAATGGGGAGGCCGTCTTGCGGCCGAAAGGCGCTAAGATTGAGACCGTTCGTTCGCTGGCAACCCCGGATGTTGTCGAGCTTCCCGTGATTGCGAGGAGGGGGCGCTCAACAGGGTCTGGAGTGCCTTCCCTAATAAGACAGCTATGCCTGATGCAAGGAGCGCAACATGGAAAATGTGGTAATCGTGGCAGCCGCACGCACTGCAGTTGGAAAATTTGGTGGTAGCCTCGCCAAAGTGGCCCCGGCGGAACTGGGGGCGACCGTAATCCGGGGCCTGCTGGCCAAGACCGGGGTGGCGGGTGACCAGATCAACGAAGTGATCCTCGGGCAGGTACTCACTGCGGGCCAAGGGCAAAACCCTGCCCGCCAAGCCGTGATCCGCTCCGGGCTGCCTGAGGCCGTGCCGGGGATGGGCCTCAACAAGGTCTGCGGCTCCGGGCTCAAGTCTGTCATCCTCGCTGCCCAGGCCATCCGTTGTGGCGATGCCGATATTATTATTGCGGGCGGCCAGGAGAACATGTCAGCCAGCGCGCATATCCTGAATGGGTCACGCGACGGCTTCCGCATGGGGGATGCCAAACTCATCGACACCATGATCAACGATGGCCTATGGGATATATACAATAATTACCACATGGGCATCACGGCGGAAAACCTTGCCAGGAAGTATGCCATCACCCGTGAAGACCAGGATATTTTTTCTGTCGCTTCCCAGAACAAGGCTGAAGCCGCGCAAAAGGCAGGCAAGTTCAAGGATGAAATCATCCCCGTGGTCATCCCCAGCAAGAAGGGGGATATCGTGTTCGACACGGATGAATTCATCAAGGCAGGGGTCACGCTTGAGTCCCTCGCGTCTCTGAAGCCTGCTTTTGACAAGGCCGGCACGGTCACTGCGGGTAATGCCTCAGGCATCAATGATGGTGCTGCGGCAGTCATGGTCATGAGTGAGCGCCGTGCCAAGGTGCTGGGGCTCCCGATTCTGGCACACATCAAATCCTATGCCTCGGCGGGGGTTGACCCGGCAATCATGGGGATCGGCCCGGCCCCCGCTACACGATTGGCGCTACAGAAAGCGGGCTGGAGCGCGGATGAACTGGATGTCGTAGAGGGCAACGAAGCCTTCGCAGCGCAAGCCATTGCCGTGAATCGGGAACTCGGTTGGGATGCCAGCAAGATCAACCCCAACGGAGGTGCAATCGCCATTGGTCACCCGATCGGGGCTTCGGGCTGCCGTATCCTGGTGACATTGCTGCATGAAATGCAACGGCAGAATGCCAAGAAGGGACTTGCCACCCTGTGCATCGGCGGGGGNATGGGCGTAGCCCTGACTGTTGAACGCTAGCACGCTAAGGCATCAATAAAAACAGGGCCGCCTATGCGCCGCCCTGTTCTTGCTTCATTCAAAATATCGACGCGGCAGTACATCAGCCGAATAATCAGTTGTAAATAATCTCCACCGATGGCGTGGACAACCACTCACGCAAGCCTTCGATCAAAGAATCCTCCAAGCGTACACGCCACCCTTCACCCAGCGGCAAATCCCCCTCTGCCATACTGTTAGCATAGTGGACACGGATCGGGCACCCCCCTTCATCGCGGCTCCCTCGGTAGCCTTCGAGCAAACCCTGCAAGCGGTCGACGGCCTTTTGGGCGCCACCACTCTTGCCGACTTCACCATTGATGCGCAGATTGAGCAGCCTTGCAAAGCGCCCTCGCGCCTCGCCCAAGGTCATCACTTTGTCGGCAACTACGCGCAAGCCACCACGGAATTCATCTGCACTGGCCTTGCCTTCCACAATCAATACTTCATCGGCATTGATCTTGTTCTTGGCCGCATCCAGCACCTCTGAATAAATGGTGACTTCGATCTGTGCGGTGCCGTCATCCAGGGTCACGAATGCCATCTTGCCCCGGTTGCCCATCTTGGTGCTGAAGGCCGACACCACCCCTGCCAGCGTCTGGGGTTCCCATCGCGCTTCGATGCGAGAGAGTGGCGTGCGCACAAAACGCCGCACCTCATCCTTATAGCTGTTGAAAGGATGGCCGGAGAGAAAGAAGCCGATGGCGATTTTCTCTTCCGCCAGCTGTTGCCGCTCGGTCCAAGGCGTGGCTTCGTTGTATTCCGGCGCAATCGAGCTGCCCTCACCCGGCATATCGAAAAGCCCACACTGCCCGGCGCTGGCAGCGGCCTGATCGGCGGCTTCCATGGCGATCCCTGAGCTGGCAATGAGCTTGGCACGGTGCGGACGGCCATCCGGCGTGAGTGGCGCAATAGCATCCAGCGCACCTGCGCGGATCAGTGCTTCCAACACACGGCGGTTAACGGCCCGACGGTCCACGCGGGCGCAAAAATCGAAGAGATCGCTGAACGCCCCTCCTTCCTTGCGTGCCGCCAGGATGCTGTTGACTGCAGGCTCGCCCACCCCTTTGACTGCGCCCAGACCATACCGAATCGTCTTCGGGTCGGTGGGTTCGAAGCGGTAGGCCGACATGTTTACGTCGGGCGGCAGGATGGTGATCTTGTTCTCAAGCGTATCTTCAAAGAAGATCTTCACCGTGTCGGTGTTGTCCATATCCGAAGACATGGTTGCCGCCATGAAGGCCGCGCAGTGATGCGCCTTGAGCCACGCCGTATGGTAGGTCACCACCGCATAGGCGGCCGTGTGCGACTTGTTGAAGCCGTACTCGGCAAACTTGGTCATCAGGTCGAACAGGTGTTCGGCCAGCGCTGGGTCGTAACCCTTCTTGGCCGCGCCTTCGGCAATCGTGGCGCGGTGCTTGGCCATTTCCTCGGCCTTTTTCTTCCCCATGGCCCGGCGCAGCATGTCCGCGCCACCCAAGGTGTAGCCCCCGATGATCTGGGAAATCTGCATCACCTGTTCCTGATACACGATCACGCCATAGGTGGGCTCCAGGCAGGCTTTCAGATCCGGGTGGAAATAGTCGATCTCCTGCTTGCCCTGTTTGCGCAGGATGAAGTCATCCACCATCCCGGAGCCCAGCGGGCCTGGACGATAGAGCGCCAGCACGGCGATGATGTCTTCGAAGCGGTCCGGCCCCAGCTTTTTGAGGAGCTTTTTCATCCCGTCCGATTCAACCTGGAAGATTGCCGTGGTGTTGGCATCCTTCAGAATCTGGTAGGCGGCCGGGTCTTCAAAGCCCAGCGCCATCAGGTCAAGCCGCTCTCCGGTCATGCGCTCAATGTATTGCAGCGCCAATTCGATAATCGTCAAGTTGCGCAGGCCCAGGAAGTCGAACTTCACCAAGCCAACCTGCTCCACGTCGTCCTTGTCGAACTGGGAAACGGTAGAAGCATCCGCACCATCCGCCAGATAGATCGGGCAGAAATCGGTGATCTTGCCCGGCGCAATCAGCACGCCCCCGGCGTGCATGCCCACGCCCCGGGTCATGCCTTCAAGGGGCAGCGCCAACTCCCACAGCTCGCTGACCGATTCGCCATCCCCCTCGTCCGCCATCATTTCTTCGATGGCCGGTTCTTTCTCACGCGCTTCAGCCAAACCCAAGGGCTTGTTCTGTTCCACGGGGATAAGCTTGGAGAGCTTGTCACACAGGCCGTAAGGCAAATCAAGCACACGCCCGACGTCGCGCACCACGGCCTTGGAAGCCATGGTGCCAAAGGTGGCGATCTGGCTCACGGCGTCATGGCCATAGCGGTCACGCACATAGTCGATCACGCGATAGCGGTTTTCCTGGCAGAAGTCGATGTCAAAGTCAGGCATCGACACCCGCTCGGGGTTCAGGAAGCGCTCGAACAGCAGCGCATACGCGGTGGGGTCCAAGTCCGTGATCTTGAGCGAGTAGGCGACGAGCGACCCGGCACCCGACCCCCGGCCTGGCCCGATAGGCACGCCATTGCGCTTACCCCATTGGATAAAGTCTGCCACGATCAGGAAGTAGCCCGGGAAACCCATCTGGACGATGGTATCCAGCTCAAACTTGAGGCGCTCCAGGTAACGCGGGCGCTGTGCCTTCAACTCTTCCGTGTTCGGGTAGAGCGTGCTCAAACGTTCTTCCAGGCCGCGATGTGCTTCCTGGATCAAGAAGTCATCCAGGCTCATGCCCTCTGGCGTGGGGAACTGTGGCAGATAGTTTTTGCCCAGGATGATTGAAAGCGAGCAGCGCTTGGCGATTTCGACACTGTTCTCCAATGCCTCGGGCAAATCGGCAAACAGGGCCTGCATTTCGGCCTGAGTCTTAAAATATTGTTCATCCGTGAACAACTTCGGGCGGCGTGTATCGGCCAGGGTATAGCCTTGGGCAATGCACACCCGCGCCTCGTGGGCCTTGAAGTCTTCACGCTTGAGGAACTGGATCGGGTGTGTGGCCACTACCGGCAAGCCCAGCTCATCCGCCAGCGCCACTGCCGCATGGATATAGGTTTCGGTACCCGGATGCCCCGCCCGTTGCACTTCTATATAGAAGGCATCGGGGAAGCGCTGCATCCAGTCTTGCGCCAATGCTGTCGCCGCTTTGCCATTGCCTGCCGCCAAGGCAGCGCCAATATCCCCCGGCATGGCCCCGGACAGGCAGATGAGGCCCGAAGCAGTCTCCGGGGTCAGCCACTCGCGGCGCAGCTCGGCGCGGCCATGATGCTTGTTCTCCAGAAACGCCCGCGAGAGCAACTCACAGAGCTGGCGATAGCCCTCACGATGCCGACAGATCAGCATGATGCGGAAGGGCTTGGCGGGGTCTGTCTCGTTACTCAGCCATGCATCCACCGCAGTGATCGGCTTGATGCCTTTGCCCCGGCATCCTTTGTAATGCTTGACCATCCCGAAGAGGTTGGCCAGGTCAGAGATGCCGAGTGCGGGTTGTCCGTCGGCTGCGGCAGCAGCCACCACATCATCAATGCGCGTAATACCGTCTTCAATAGAAAACTCGGTATGCAGGCGCAAATGGACGAAGGCGGGGGTCTGGGGGGTAAGCGTGCTTGATTCCATGCTCTGAATTTTACAGGGTTGTCGCCCCAACTGCTTGGCCGATTCCATAGGCGATGAGACAAAGCAAGATGAGCGGCCGAACCACGGTGTCGAAGTGTCGCCACGCCACGCCGATCTCGACACTTTTGCCGACGCGGCACCGACAGATCGACATCTGGTTCATCGACACCCAGCCTGCCAAAAATTCACACCATTGAATTTTCACGCTTTTTGGCCCAGCCGCCATGTCCCTGACACGCTTAGGGGCACTGGCATGGAACCTGCACTACAGCCATGACGCGCCCGTTGTAGGCGCATGGCAATGCCGTTCCATCCCTCATGAGGAACATAAGTGTGATGAACCAGCTCAGAGCGATCCATTTGATCGCTTGTATGAAGAAAACCGAGTCGGGGGCCGGGCAATGAACCGCTTCGTCATCGCAGAGCCCAAGCTCTGCATCGGCTGTAATACCTGCATGGCCGCTTGTAGCATGGAGCACAAGGCAGTGGGCCTGCAGTCCGCACCCCGGCTGACGGTGACCCGTACCGCCGAGGGAACCGCGCCCATCATGTGCCGCCACTGTGAGGATGCGCCCTGCGCCCGGGTCTGCCCGGTCAAGGCAATCACCCACGAGGATGGTGCGGTCGTGCTCAATGAAACCATCTGCGTCGGCTGCAAGCTCTGCGCAATCGCCTGCCCCTTCGGCGCGATCACCCCGCATGGCACCAGCACTGCCGGGGTGGCGGGCACGCATCCGAATGCCCCCACGCAACCCTCTACCCTCAGCCCCTTGCTGCGCTGGGAGATGGGGGTACGCAATGTGGCCGTCAAGTGTGACCTGTGTGACTTCCGGGAAGACGGCCCCGCCTGCATCAAGAGCTGCCCGACCAAGGCCATCTTCATGGTTGATCCCCAAGCACTTGCTGAATCGAACGCTTCCAAGCGCGCCGCCTCGGCACTGAACCTGGGTGAGAACCTGAGCTTCATCAACCCGACGGAGCACGACTGACATGAATTCTCTTGAGCTCCTCCTGCTATCCGTGCTGCTCTACATGGGCAGCGCCTTACTGTCCCTGTTGTGCTCGCGCGTCGAACGCACCGCCATCAACCTCTGCGGCATCGGCGGCATGGCCGCAGGTGTTGCCGGTCTGGCTGCCAGTCTGCCAGTGCTGCTCTCAGGCCACGGCATGAGCGCCAACCTCGGTGGGCCGTTTGCCTTTGCCGAATTCACCGTGCGCCTGGACCCGCTGGCCGCCTTCATGGTCTTTGTGATCTCGCTACTGGCCACGATCACCTCGCTGTACTCGCTCTCCTATGTGCGGGAATACGAAGGGCGCGGTGCCTGGGCGATGGGCTTTTTCATGAACACCTTCATTGCCGCGATGGTGGCGCTGATGGTGGTCGACAACGCCTTCTACTTCCTCGTCTTCTTCGAGATGATGTCGCTGGCCTCCTACTTCCTGGTGGTGTTCGACCAACATGACGAAGCAGTCAGCGCAGGCTTTCTCTACTTCCTGATCGCCCATGCCGGATCGGTGCTGATCATGGGTGCCTTCTTCATTCTCTACACCTGCAGTGGCAGCATGGCGTTTGAATCTTTCCGCCAACTGCATCTGTCGGCACCATTGGCTTCCATTGTGTTCCTGCTGGCCTTCTTCGGCTTTGGCGCCAAGGCCGGGATCATCCCGCTGCACAGCTGGCTGCCCCGCGCCCACCCAGCCGCACCCTCTCACGGCTCGGCACTGATGTCCGGCGTGATGGTCAAGGTCGGTGTGTTCGGGATCATCAAGGTAGGGATTGATCTGCTCGGCGCCACCTCCGCATGGTGGGGGCTGGTGGTGCTGGGTTTTGGCGCCATCTCCGCCGTGCTGGGTGTGCTCTATGCGCTGGCTGAGAAAGATGCCAAGCGCCTGCTGGCCTACTCCAGCGTGGAAAACGTCGGCATCATCCTGATGGGTGTGGGCGTAGGCATGATCGGGATTGCCACCGGCCGCCCGGCACTGGGCATCCTCGGCCTGCTGGGGGCGCTCTACCACCTCATCAACCACGCCGTATTCAAGGGCCTGCTGTTTCTTGGCGCAGGGTCGATCCTCTTCCGCACCCATACCAAGGACATGGAAAAGCTCGGTGGCCTGGGGCGTCTGATGCCCTATACCGCTGCGGCCTGTCTGGTTGGAGCCATGGCGATTTCCGCCCTGCCCCCGCTGAACGGGTTCGTGAGCGAATGGTTCACCTATCAATCCCTGTTCTCGATGAGCCTCGACGGTGGCTTTGCCTTCCGTCTGGCGGGTCCGGTCGCCGTCGTCATGCTGGCGATCACTGGTGCGCTGGCTGCGATGTGCTTCGTCAAGTTCTACGGATTGATCTTCTCCGGCAAGGCACGTAGCGAGCATGCGGCCCACGCACACGAAGCCCCGGCTGCCATGACCTGGGCCATGGGCTTGTTGGCCCTGATTGCCATTGCACTGGGTCTGTGCGCACCGCTGGTTGCCCCGATCATTACCCGGATTGCCAGTTCGCTGGTCGGTCACGGCGCACTCGCGGTTGCCCAAGGCACCGTCGTGTTCCCGGGAGACCCGGCACAGGCCACGCTCTCCACGCCGTTGATTGCCATTCTGCTACTGGCTGCGCCGATCCTAGCCATCCTGATTATCGGGGTGTTCAAGGGCGAACGCCTGGGTCGCCGCCACGGTGGCCCTGCCTGGGCCTGCGGCTACGAACAGGAAGATCGGATGCGGGTATCTGCCGACGGTTTTTCGAAACCGGTGAGCCATATGTTCGACGCTTTGTTCCGTCTGCGCAGCGCCCTGGACCCGGCACCCTGCCTGCATGCCTCACTGCAACGGGTGATTGCCGGTGCTACACGCGTTGAACCGATGTGGGAAGACAAAGTGATTTCCCCCATTGTGCGTGTGGTCCAGTGGATCGGCACCAAGGTGCAGTGGCTACAACATGGTGACTTCCGTATCTACTGCCTCTATGTGGTGGCGGCCCTGGTTGTCTTCTTGATGATTGCGGTTGCATAAGGAGCCCAGCATGCTGAACCTACAATCGATTCCGTTGGCACTTCTGCAAGCGCTGGTGCTGTTGGCCTTGACCCCGTTGATGACCGGCATCTCGCGCCAGATGCGTGCCAAGATGCACTCGCGGCGTGGCCCTGGCGTGCTGCAGGACTACCGTGACTTTTTCAAGCTGCTCAAGCGTCAGGATGTGGCCCCGGCGGACTCCGGCCTCGTCTTCCGCGCGGCACCCTATGTGATCTTCGGCACCATGTTCGCTGTGGCCATGGCCTTGCCAGTCTTTACCCACTTCTCACCGCTGGGGGTGATGGCAGACCTGATCACCTTCACCTACCTGTTCGGCCTGAGCCGTTTCTTCTTCTCGCTCTCAGGGATTGACTCCGGCAGCTCCTTCGCTGGTCTGGGCGCTTCGCGGGAAAGCACGCTGGGGGTGTTGGTCGAGCCGATCATGATCCTCTCGCTCCTGGTTGTGGCGCTGATCGAAGGCTCCACCAACCTGGGCAGCATCAGCGCTTCGATTGCCGGGGGCTATGCCAAGTCACCCACGGCCATCGTCCTGGCGATGCTGGCATTCGGCTTCGCGGTATTCATCGAAATGGGCAAGCTGCCTTTCGACATGGCCGAAGCCGAACAGGAACTGCAGGAAGGCCCACTGACCGAGTACTCCGGCAGTTCCCTGGCCCTGCTCAAAACGGGTCTGGGACTCAAGAAGGTTGTGATGGCGCAATTCTTCATCGGCGTATTCCTGCCGATCGGAGCAGCCACCACGCCTGACACCTTCTCTGCCGTGCTTGCCGTCATCGTCGTGCCTCTGCGGCTGGCGGTGGTCTTCCTGCTGGCATCTCTGATTGAGAACAGCATGGCACGCGGACGCTACATGCTGACCCCGCGAGTAACCTGGGTGGGATTCGGCGTTGCCGCCCTGGCTTTCGTGTTCTATCTGGCGGGCCTCTGAGGATTCAAGGAAAAAGATGATGCAAACACTTGCTCTCGCCACCATTCTGCTTCCCTTCGTCGGCGCGGCGCTCACCCTGCTGGCCCCCAAGACGGCTGCAAAATGGCTTGGTCAGCTCTTTGCCTTGGCGGCCACCATCAGCGTGGCCACCTTGGGCTATCAGTTCCACCTTGCTGGGCAGATGCCTTCAACCGTGGACCTGATCAAAATAGGTGACACCACCCTGTTCGGCCTCACCTTCGATTCGATCAGCACCCTGATCGGCTTCGCGGTCGTTTTCCTCGGCCTGCTGGTCTGTGTGTATTCCTCGGCCTATCTCTCCGAAGGCAACCGGGAACACCCACATGAAGGTCGCCCACGCTACTATGCCTACCTGCTGGTCTTCATCGGCGCCATGGCTGGGCTGGTGTTCTCCTCCACGCTTGTCGGGCAATTGTTCTTCTTCGAAATCACCGGCGCCTGCTCCTGGGGCCTGATCGGTTATTACGAGAAACCCAAGGGTCTGCGTGCTGCAATCAAGGCTTTGCTGATCACCCACATCGGCTCCATTGGCCTGTATGTCGCAGCTGCGTGGCTGTTCTCGGCCACCGGCACCTTCTCGCTCTCTTCGATGGCTGGGCTGGATGAGACGGGCAAGCTGGTTGTTATGTTCGGCATCCTCTTCGCCGCCTGGGGCAAGTCGGCACAATTGCCCTTGCATGCCTGGCTGCCGGAAGCGATGGAAGCACCGACACCGATCTCCGCCTACCTGCACGCCGCCTCCATGGTGAAGGTTGGGGTTTATATCTTCGCCCGTGGCATCATCTCGATGGGCAATGTGCCGCATATTGTTGGCACAGTCGGCGTCATCATGGCGATCATCACCCTGCTGTATGGCTTTGCAATGTATCTGCCGCAGAAGGATCTCAAGCGTCTGCTGGCGTATTCGACCATCACCCAGTTGTCCTACATCTTCCTGGCTTTGTCGCTGTCGATCTTCGGTTCTGAGCTGGCGCTGAAGGGGGGCATTGCCCACATCTTCAACCATGCTTTTGCCAAGAGTCTGTTCTTCCTCGTGGCCGGGGCTTTCAGCTATACCTGTGGCACGCGCCTGCTCCCTTCCTTGCGAGGCGTCATCAGTCGTCTGCCACTGTTGGGGGTGAGCTTCTGCGTAGCCGCCATGGCGATTGCCGGGGTGCCGCCTTTCAACGGCTTCTTCAGCAAGTACGCCATCTTCGCTGCCGGTTTCAACCTGTCGCATCAGTTCATCCTGCTGTTGCCGCTGATGATTCTGGCGCTGACCGAATCGGTAGCCAGCTTTGCCTGGTTCCTGAACTGGTTTGGCAAGGTTGTGCCAGGTAAGCCCTCCGCTGAAGTGGCTGCAGCCCAACCCGTCCCCCTGCCCATCAAGCTTGTCCTCGTGGTCCTGATCATCATGACCCTGTGCTCAAGCTTCATTGCAGCCTCCTGGCTTGGATAACGGAGAAAACACCGTGACCGGAACCTTGATCGTCAACAATCTCGCTGGCCTGCTCATCGTCACATCGCTGATGGTGATCGGCGCCAAGCGCCCGACCTCTTCGGCATTGCTGTATGCCCTGCAGTCCCTTGTGCTGGTGGCCATCTTCCTGGCACTGGCGGTGACCAAGCAGGCTGAGGAACTCTACCTCTGGTCGATCACCTCGCTTGTCACCAAGGTCGTGCTCGTGCCATACGTGATGTATCGCGCCCTGGGCTCACTGCGTGACCCGGAGGCCGATGGCAGCATCCTGAGCATGCCCTGGATGATGCTGGCTGCAGCCATTACCGTACTGGCCTCCTTCCTGGTGCTTGATTCCGTGCGCCTGCCAGCCATCACCGATCTCAAGCCCGCCTTGGGCGTGTCGCTGGCGCACTTCTTCCTGGGGTTGCTGTGCATCGTCACCCAACGCAACATCCTCAAGCAGATCTTCGGCTACTGCCTCATGGAAAACGGCGCGCACCTCACATTGGCGCTGATGGCCTACAAGGCACCGGAACTCGTTGAAATCGGGATCGCGACCGATTCGATCTTCGCCGTGGTGATCATGACTCTCATCGCCCGCAAGATCCATCGCACACTGAACACGCTCAACGTAAACCAACTCACGGCGTTGAAGGGCTGACCCAAAATGACTTCATCGGAATTGCTTGTCACTCTGTTATCCGTACCGCTGGCTTGCTCGCTGTTCGCCTTCGCCACGCGCTGGGCGGGCGACGCAGCGCGCCAACTGGCCACGGCAGCCCATCTGTTCAGCATCGTGGTCGTGGGGGGGCTCGCCCTGTTGGCCGCCAGCAAGGTACTGCTGGGCACCCCGCTCATCGCAGGCAATCATTGGCTCTACATCGATAGCCTGGGGGCGATCTTCCTCGGGCTGGTCGGAGTGGTCGGTTGCCTCACTGGCGTGTATTCCATCGGCTACATGAGCCACGAACTGGAACATGGCGAAATCGACACGGCCACGCTGTGCAACTACTATGGTTTCTTCAACCTGTTCCTCTTCACCATGTTGCTGGCCGTCACCGCCAACAACCTGATCATGATGTGGGTCGCCGTGGAAGCCACCACCCTGGGTTCGACCTTCCTGGTCGGCCTGTACGGGCAGCGTTCCTCGCTGGAAGCCGCGTGGAAATACATCATCATCTGCACGGTGGGCGTGGCATTCGGCCTGTATGGCACGGTATTGATCTATTCCAACGCTGCCAGCGTGATGAGCCAGCCTGAAGGAGCAATCTTCTGGACGGTGGTGTTGGAAAACGCCAAGTCGCTTG
Source organism: Uliginosibacterium gangwonense DSM 18521 (assembly GCF_000373965.1). GTDB lineage: Bacteria > Pseudomonadota > Gammaproteobacteria > Burkholderiales > Rhodocyclaceae > Uliginosibacterium > Uliginosibacterium gangwonense. The sequence continues at coordinate 158,311 of NZ_KB892864.1, forward strand.
ACCCGACGCTGGTGCACCTGTCCTTCGTGTTTGCGCTGATCGGCTTTGGCACCAAGGCCGGGCTCTTCCCGATGCATGCCTGGCTGCCAGATGCCCACAGTGAAGCACCGAGCCCCACCAGTGCGCTGCTGTCTGCCGTGCTGCTCAACTGCGCGCTGCTCATCATCATCCGCTACTACATCCTGGTGTCCAAAGCGATTGGCCCGGCCTTCCCGCAGACCCTGCTGATGGTGCTTGGCATCCTTTCGATTGCTGTGGCTGCGTTCTTCATCATTGTGCAGCGTGACATGAAGCGCCTGCTGGCCTATTCCTCGGTGGAAAACATGGGCCTGATCGCCCTGTCACTCGGCATCGGCGGTCCGCTGGGCGTACTGGCAGCATTGTTCCACACCATCAATCACAGTCTGGCCAAGGCCCTGCTGTTCTGTGGCTCGGGCAACATCCTGATCAAGTACGGCACACGCGATCTAGACGCCGTCAAAGGCGTCCTCAAGGTCGCTCCGATCACCGGCATCCTGATCACTGCTGGCGCACTTGCCCTGGGTGGGCTGCCCCCCTTCAACGTATTTGTGAGCGAATTCTTCGTCATCACCGCCGGGATCAAAGCCGGGCACCCCGTTTTGATGATAATTTGCCTGCTGTTGCTGACAGTGGTGCTGGCCGGGTTGGTCCGCATGGTCGCCAGTACGGTGTTCGGCCCCAGCCCGGAAGCCGTGCAAAAAGGGGAGCTGGGTGCACTCACCTTGCTGCCGATGGCTGTGCTGCTGGTACTGATGCTGGTGATGGGGACCTGCGTACCGCAATCAGTGAGGCAACTTGTAGCCCACGCAACCAGCGTGGTGCTCAATAGCGATGAACAGCCTGATACCCAGATGGCACTGCCCTGGCAGAGCCCTGAACAAGGCAAAAAAGATGAAAAGGCTGAAGTCTCAGCCGCCTCCGCCCCTGTGGCGGCAGGCATTTGAGCTGGCAGCACGCGAGGAGAATGAAGCATATGTCCGTATCAGGTGAAACCAGGATAGGCCGCAACTACGTCGAAGGGCTGCGGCAAAAATTCCCCGCCGCCGTCATTGACGAAGCGTGGCAGACTGCCGATCAGGTGACCGTCACGGTCCAGCTCGGCTCACTGCCCGAAGTGGTGGAGTGGCTGTATTACGATCAAGGCGGCTGGCTGTCAGTGCTGTTCGGCAACGACGAGCGCCCGCTCAACGGCAATTTTGCCGTGTACTACGTGCTGTCGATGGAAGGGCTGGTCAAGAGCTGGGTGGTGGTTCGCGCCCTGGTCGACCCGATTGCCCAGGAGTTCCCCTCCGTCACGCCGCGTGTCCCCGCCGCCGTGTGGGGTGAGCGCGAAGTATTCGACATGTACGGTCTGCGCCCAATCGGCATCCCGGATGAACGCCGTCTGGTATTGCCGGACGATTGGCCCGAAGGCCTGCATCCGCTGCGCAAGGATTCGATGGGCTACCGCGACCGTCCGGCGCCTACGACCGATACGGAAACCTACAAGTTCATCAACGACAGCAAGGGTTCCACCACCGACGTTCCGCTGGGGCCATTGCACATCACCTCTGACGAACCGGGCCACTTCCGCCTGTTCGTGGATGGTGAAGACATCATTGATGCCGACTACCGCATGTTCTACGTGCACCGGGGCATGGAAAAGCTCGCTGAAACCCGCATGGGTTATGACGAGGTCACCTTCCTCTCGGACCGTGTCTGCGGCATCTGCGGCTTCACCCACAGCGTGGCCTATACCACCTCGGTGGAAAATGCCCTGGGCATTAAAGCTCCTCCGCGTGCGCAAGCCATCCGTAGCGTTTTCCTGGAAGTGGAACGTCTGCACAGCCACCTCTTGAACCTCGGGTTGGCCAGCCACTTCGTGGGCTTTGATACTGGCTTCATGCAATTCTTCCGTGTGCGCGAAAAATCGATGACCATGGCCGAGTTGCTCACCGGTGCCCGCAAGACTTACGGGGTCAACCTGATTGGCGGCGTGCGGCGTGACATCCTCAAGGATCAGCGTACCGCCACTATCAAGCTGTGCGGCGAATTGCGCACCGAAGTTGCCGCCCTGGTCGATATGCTGCTGGAAACGCCGAACCTCGCCCAGCGTACCGCCGGGATTGGCCGCCTGGACCCGAAAGTGGCACGCGACTACAGCCCCGTTGGCCCGCTGGTCCGTGCCAGCGGCTTCAAGCGCGACATCCGTGCCGACCACGCCTACGCTGCGTATCCGGGTCTGCCGATGGAAGTGCACACTGCCGATGGTTGCGACGTGCTCTCCCGCGTGCTGATCCGCGCCAAGGAATTCTTCGATTCCATCAACATGATCGAATATGCGCTGGCCAACATGCCGGAAGGCCCGATCCTGATTGAAGGCTTTGACTACCAGCCGCATCGCTTCGCGCTGGGTTTTGCCGAAGCGCCGCGTGGTGAAGACATCCACTGGAGCATGACAGGCGACAACCAGAAGCTTTACCGCTGGCGCTGCCGTGCGCCAACGTATGCCAACTGGCCACCACTGCGTTACATGCTGCGTGGCAACACCGTGTCCGATGCGCCGCTGATTGTGGCCAGTATCGACCCGTGCTACTCCTGTACCGACCGCGTGACCCTGGTGGATGTGCGCAAGCAGAAGTCCACCACCGTGGCTTACAAGGAATTTGAGCGTTACGGGCGCGAGCGCAAGAGCTCGCCGCTGAAATAAGGGGCTGAAATGTTCAAGCTGTTCAAGACCATCCTGAAGGCGGGCGAAGCCACCACCAAGTACCCGTTTGCGCCCTTCCCCGTCAGCCCCGGCTTCCGGGGCAAGCCTGAACTGGACCCGACCCAGTGCATCAGTTGCGGTGCCTGCACCATCGCCTGTCCGGCCAACGCCCTCTCGATGGGGACGGACGCACAGGCGGGCACCCGCACCTGGGAACTCTTCCTGGGCCGCTGCATCTTTTGCGGCCGCTGTGAAGAAGTCTGCCCCACCCATGCGCTGGCGCTGACACCGGAATTCGAACTGGCCGTAGGCCGCCGTGAAGACCTCTTCCAGCGCGCCACCTTCAAACTCGAACCCTGTGCCGAGTGCGGGCAGCCCTTCGCCTCCCACAAGGAAGTCGACTACGCTCTGGCCCTGCTGGTGCAATCCGGCCTGCCCGCCGAAGAGGCCGAAGCGCAACGCACGCATCTGGCCACCTGCCCGGCCTGCAAGCGCAAACAGAATCTGGCTGACCCCAGCAAGGTCGCCCTCGGCCCGTATATCAACAAGGGGATGCTGTAATGAACGCCGCCAACCCGAATGCACTCATCATCGCGCCCGGCAACCATGTCCCTGTGCCGCTGAGCGAAAGCGAACAGATTGCCCAGCTCAAGAAAACGCTGCTCAAGGACATCCAGCGCTCGGCTTACGTCTATCGTGTGGACTGTGGCGGCTGCAACGGCTGTGAAATCGAGATCTTCGCTGCCATCACCCCGATTTTTGATGCCGAACGTTTTGGCATCAAGGTCGTCGCCTCGCCCCGCCACGCTGACATCCTGTTGTTCACAGGTGCAGTGACCCGGGCGATGCGCATGCCAGCGCTACGTGCCTATCAGGCCGCGCCCGACCCCAAGATCTGCATCTCCTACGGCGCCTGTGGCTGTGGCGGCGGCATTTTCCACGACCTGTATTGCGTGTGGGGCGGCACCGACAAGATTCTGCCCGTGGACGTCTACATCCCCGGCTGCCCCCCGACACCGCCCGCCACCATCTACGGTTTTGCGTTGGCGCTGGGGCTGCTCGGCCAGAAGCTCAAGGCCAACCACCATCAGGAAGGCGAATCCGAACTCGCACAGCCACGTTGGCCGGATATGCCGCTGGATCTGCGCGTACAGCTTGAACGCGAAGCCCGTCGTATGGCAGGATACCTGTATGGTCGTCAAATTGCCGATAAGTACATGAGCCTGCTGGATCTGAAGTCTCCGCAAGAATTCAATGCCCGTATCCGTGAATACCTCAAGCAGGAAGACGACCCGCGCCTGACCGAGATCTTCACCCGTCTAAACGACATCAGCGCTGCGGTACTGGGCTGATGGCAAGCAAGGTCGTCTTCTACGCGCTGAGCCAGAAGTTCCTCGAACGCGAGGAAGACATGCCCGCCGCTGCCAAGCAGGTGATGTACTACACCTTGGCGGTGGGCCACCACATTGGTGTGATCGATTGCCTCAAGCAAGTGCTGGCCTGCCCGCTGGATGGCTACCAGAACTGGATTGCCCGCCTGCCGGAAGGTGAAGCGCGGCGCAAGCTCGAAGGCCTGCTGCGCTTTGGCGAAATCAATATCGACGCGACCCATATCCACATGCTGGGGGCCGCACTCGATGGCATCAAGCCTCTGCTCAAAGCGGAAGAAGCCGAGTGGTCAGCCAGCCTCATGCGAGCATTGGCTGCGATTGAAGCTGAACCTGCCATGTATCTGATGGTGCGCCGCCGCGATGACTGAAGCTACCTGCCCCGCCAACCTGCTGCTCACCGTGGGGAATTCCATGATGGGCGACGACGGAGCTGGCCCCTATCTGGCTGAATTGCTCGAACAGAACCCCGCCAGTGACTGGGTCGTGGTCGATGGCGGCTCGGCCCCGGAAAACCACGCCCACCGCGTGCATGACCTGCGCCCGCAACGTGTGGTGATTGTGGATGCCACCGACATGGGGCTGGAGCCGGGTGAGATCCGCGTCGTGGATGAGCGCTGCATTGCCGACATGTTCATCATGACCACCCATAGTCTGCCGATCAGCTTCCTGATTGAACGCCTGCGGGAGTCCGTTGCAGAAGTCGTCTTTGTCGGGATTCAACCTGCTGTGGTCGCATACTCATTCCCGATGATGGACGTGGTCAAGCAAGCCGTTGAACACCTGCACGAACGTCTGCGCTCCGGCCAGGGGCTAGACGGGCTGGAGTGTCTGGTCGCAGCCTGAGGCTGCGCCAGCCCAAATCAATCAGTGCCACTCTTGGTTCAGCCAGAAATCACAAGAGTGGTATGTTCTCAATCCGCCTTGATATCCTCATCGGCATTGACGTGGGCATAGCCCTTGTCCTCAATCTGAAACACCGTTTTCAGTGAGACATGGCGGTCGATTTCCGTGATCTGCCAACGGACTTCGCCCTGCGCGTTGGCAATCAATACCGGCAGACGATATTCCTGACTCCAGCAGATGGAGCTGGCCTGCCCATCCACTTCCATCCGATACCATTGGCATTTAAAGGAAGCCTCCTGTTTGACGGGCGCTTCGCTCAAACGCTGCAACACATAAGGGCGCAAGGGTTTATTCACACCATGCGCCAGACCGAACCAGTCGGAGAACCGGCCAAGCTGGTACAGGCTGCTTCGGGACACATCGGTGCGCACCTGACGGGTGTGATCGAGCACAGAGATGCTCAGGTCGCCATCGCGCTGAGCTGTGGCATAGAGGTCCAGCTTGGCATCCGTGCGGCGACGCAAACGCGCCTGCCCATCGCGCCACACTTCAAGCTCATGCTTGCCGCGTGAATCCTGATAGCTGGCCTTGTAGTACAGGCTGGCAGGCTCCTGGCGTGCGGAAAAAACCTGCTCAAACTTCAAGCTGGGATTTGACACAACAGCCTGAGCGCCACCTTGCCACGCCATGAGGAGAAATGCAGCCCCCAAGGAGCCACGAACAAATTTTGAATTCATGAATACAGCATTCTAAAAGTAGCACACCACAAATAGATGAGCGATTCTGGTCGTTTGACCAGAATCGCTTTTCCTAGCTTACGGACTCTTACTGGCGAGTCACCTTGGCATAGTCAAAATAGGTATATTTCTTGCCTGCCTGAGTCAGGTTCTTGGTGACCAGATTAACGGAGTACGAACCCGTCAGGGCGGAATCCAGCGTGGCACCACTCGGGTCAAGCGGGCTCTGGAAGCTCAGACCACTGGTAGAAGACGCTGCACTCCCGGTGCCAGATTTCGGCGTCACATTTGAAGGATTCAGTGTGGGAATCAAAGACTCGTACAACACGCGACCATCGGCCTGCGGCAGGGTGGTACCCAGCAGGTAAGCCACGGTAGGCGCGACATCAACGTTGCCGGAGGGCAAGGTATTCTTCAGCCCGCTCTGGAACGAGGGCCCGTATGCAATCAAGGTATTGTGCACATCAATCGGGCTGAAACTGCCGTGCATGCCGCGATTGCCTTGGAAGCTTTCATACTCGATACCCGGCAGGCCATTGACGAGTTGGGTTTCGTTGAAGCTGAAGCTCACCACCACATCCGGCTGACCATTTCCCTTGCGCGATACGTTTTCCAGATTGATCGTCGACAACGGCAAAGTACCTGCCAGCGAACCGTAACGGCTATCGATAAAGACTGCGCCGTACTCTTCGCGTTTTTGCAGGAAGCTCACCAGCTTCTGCACAGTGGCCTGATCATGGCTGGGAACATAGAAATAATCGGAGCCACCATTGGCTGCAATCACGATCGGCTGATCGCCACTCGTTCCCGTTGGCAGTGTTGCAGGAACCTTGTAGGACTTGGTCTGGTAGGTTGTATTGGCCGTACCACACACAGAACCATCCGTATCGGTCAAGACCGGCAGAATGTTCGTGCCATCAGCCTTGATCCCGGCCATACCAGACTTCAGACAACCGCTGCCATCATAGACATGGGTGAAACCGGCGTGTGAGAGCAACTCGGCCGAACGGATATCACCCGAAGTCGAGAAGCCATTGGTCTGATCTACGCTACCCAAGGCCCCGGCAGAAATGGCACGCAAGGGGAACAGCGCCGTATCGCCGGAGACATTGCTATGTGCATGGTCAGACACCACAACGATGTTGGTGGTCTTGTCCAGCCCCAAACTCTGCAGTGTGGAGATCAAATCCCCCAAACGCGCATCCTGCGCCTGCAGCGCCAGCTTGTAGTTGGCCGAACCTGGGCCGTAGGAGTGCTCGGTCGAATCCGGATCGCGGAACCAGATCAGCGACAAATCGGGCTTCTTCTTCGGCAGGATGTAATTCAGATATACATCCATCATGTACTTGTTATCCGCTGTGGCTTTCGCCCCGCTGGAATCGGTCGGGTTGTTGGCCTTGACTCCATTGGATAGCGAGAACTGCACCGTGCCGGATTGCGCCGTCGGGTTGCCGTTGCCAGCAGCCAAGGTCACCGATCCAGCGGAATATGCATTGACCACGTTAGCGGGCAAGGCCAGATTGGCGGTTTGCAACTCGGTCACAAGGCTTTGCGGGAAGACCGTGTTTTCATCGAGGATGTAGCCGCCTTTCTTCATGTCCTGAATGAAAGCGGGGCCCGATTTCCCCACGGCAGCGGTAACCAGACCCTTGGCCTGGGCTGCCTGAAAGAGCGTTTGCACCATCAGCAACTGGTTACCATAGTAGGCATCCAGCGTGCTCAGAATTGACCAGTCTTCCGTGAACACCGGATCGGTGTAATCCGCAGCAGTGCCGCCCGCCCCCTTGCCAGAAGGGATCGTACCAGAGGCGCCTTGCGGTGGAGTCCAGAAGGTATTGCCGTAGAAGCCCGAAGTAGCCGGAAAGCTGCCAGTCGCGAACGAGGAGCCGTTCATCATCGTGAAGGTCGGATAGGTCGAGTGGTTATCCGAGAAATTCACCCCTTTCTGGCTCATGCTGTACAGATTGGGAGTATCCGTGGCATTCACCGAGTCGGGCCGCAAGCCGTCCCATACGAAAATGATCGTGCGCGTTGCGCTCGAAGTAGACGCCGCGGGCGTCGTCGAATCGCTCGGGCCACTTCCGGACCCGGAACACGCAACCAGGGCAACAGCGAACATCGATGTTGCCAAACCTCTCATCACAAAACGCTTCATTGGCGGTTTCCTTGTTATTTACGAGAATCAACACCATCTTACGGATCGTGTGTGATACCTCGATGACAGAGCCCCCTCTCTCCCCATGATCAGCGATCAACCGCCATTGCCACGCTCTGTGGCACACTCTCAGGCATGAACTGGCTGGCGCATCTCTACCTCTCCGAGCCCACCGTGGCCTTCCGCCTGGGCAACCTGATGCCCGATCTGCTTGCACAACCACGCTGGCAAGACCTGCCTGAGGCCGTGCAACGCGGTGCCCGCTGCCATCAGATGATTGATGCCTACACCGATGCGCATGCTGTCGTACGCCGCAGCATCGCCCGCATTGAACCGCCCCTGCGCCGTTATGGCGGCATCCTGGTGGATGTGTTTTACGACCATCTGTTCCTCTCCCGATGGTCAGACTACGCAAACCAGCCTTTTCCTGCGTTTGAAAACGAGATCTATCACGCCATCGACCATGCGGAACCCATGATCCCCGCCGACGCAGCAAGCCGCTTGATGCGCATGCGCCAGCACCGCTGGCTGGGCGAATACGCCAGCCTGGAGGGGATCGAGCAAACATTGCACAGGATTGGCGCACGCTTACGCAAACCTCAGGCACTAGGCGCTGGAGTCATCTTGCTGGAACGTGAATACGCCGAGTTTGCAGCAGATTTTGCGGAGTTCTTCCCTCAACTAATCTCCCGCGTGAGCAGCGAATACGCCCTTCCCCTCACACGGGGGACTCTCCCTCCGGCCTGCGCATCCCAGGCATCAGGCCACGCGTGATCCAGCCGACCAAGCGCTTGTACGCCTTGTTCGAGCTGCTCCAGAATATCCGGCAAGGGCATTTGCGGCTTGGGCAATCGGGGGCCTTTCGTCGACACAAAGGCACCGTTTAAGCCAAGCTTTATCCAAGATGCTTTAGACTGTAAAGATACACCCTATTGCATCCCACCACGCTATGCGTCTATTACTGGTAGAGGACGACGCCACCGTCGCCTCCGGCATATCAGAAGGCTTGGCCCGATCAGGCATTGCGGTAGATCACCTGCGCGCCGCAGAGCCCGCCGAATCGGCCCTGGCGCTCACCTCCTATGATCTGGCGATCATCGATATCGGGCTACCAGGCATGGATGGGCTGGAACTGATCCGCCGCGTCCGCCGCAAAGGCATCATGGTTCCCGTGCTGATCCTCACTGCCCGCGATGGTCTTGAAGACCGGGTCAAGGGGCTGGATATCGGGGCGGACGATTATCTGGTCAAACCCTTTTTGCTCCCGGAACTCCAGGCCCGCATCCGCGCACTCGTACGTCGCAGCCAAGCCTCGGTCAGTTCCGGGCTGGAGTTCGGTCCCCTGGGGCTGGACTTGGGCCTGCGCATGGCCACACTGAATGGCACACTCCTGGAGTTGACCGGGCGCGAACTGGATGTGCTCCAGCATCTGATGCTGGCCGCACCCAAGGTGCTCTCCAAACAGAAGCTCACCGAAAGCCTGGGCTGCTGGGAAGGCGAACTCTCACCCAACGCCATTGAGATCTACATTTCGCGTCTGCGTGCCAAGCTGGCCGATTCTGTGGTGCAGATCCGTACTGTGCGTGGGATTGGTTACCGGCTGGAGCTGTCTTGAGCCTACATCTGCCCACCCGATCGGGCTATTCGCTACGACGACGCCTGCTCGGCTTTCTGCTCATGCCGCTACTGGCCCTGCTGGGCATCAGCATCATTACCGACTACACCGAGGGGATGCACGTTGCCAATCGGGCTTACGACCATGCGCTCTTCAGCACCGCGCTCGCCGTCGCTGCCCGTCTGGACAGCAATGAAGACGAAAACGATATTGATCTGACCGCCCAGGCTGAAGCGGTATTGCGTACCGATGTGGCCGACAAGGTGTACTTTGCAGTCACCCGCAGCAACGGGGGCCTGATTGCTGGCGACAAGCAACTGGCCACCAAAGCCACCCCCGCCTATGAGGGCAACCCAAGCTACCACTTCGACATTCTGGGCGGACTGCCGGTGCGGGTGGCCACCTACCGCTACCGCCCACTGGCTGGCTGGTCGAGTGACGCCACAATCATTGTGGCCGAGACCACTCACAAGCGTGAGACGGCTGCCAACCGCATCATGATCACCACGCTCTGGACCGATCTGCTGCTGATTGCGACCTCCCTGGTCGTGGTGTTCTTTGGCATCCGCTATGCCATGATTCCCCTGGATGCCTTGTGCGAAGGCATCCGGCAGCGGGAGCCTGAAGACCTCAGCCCGGTCAATGAATCCAGTGCGCCCAGCGAAATCCGCCCCCTGCTCAGCGCCATCAACCGCCTGATGAGTAACCTGCGCGATGCGGGTGCTGCGCAGCAGGCATTCATCTCCAGCGCCGCCCACCAGCTGCGTACCCCGTTGGCTGGTCTGCAGACCCAACTGGAGTTGATTGCGGAAAACCTCAGCGGCGAAACGCAGGCGCGCGTGGAAATCGTCAAGAAATCTGCAGCCCGCCTGGCGCATCTGACCAAGCAGATGCTGGCCTTGGCGCGTTCATCGGTAGATGCCAATCCGGTGGTGGAAATGCAAGGGGTGGCACTCACCGATCTACTGGAATCGGCCGCCTCGGATTTTCTGGACACGGCCCTGCAAAAAAACATTGATCTGGGCTTTGAAGCGGAGCCCGCACATGTGCAAGGCTCAGGCTGGATGCTCAGGGAACTGCTGGCCAACCTGATCGACAACGCCTTGCGCTACACCCCGGAGGGGGGGCATGTCACCGTCCGCTGTGGAACGGACACCAAGGGACAGCCTTACCTTGAGGTGGAAGACAACGGACCGGGCATCCCCGAAGCGGCCCGCGAGAAAGTGTTCAAGCGTTTCACCCGCCTGGAAGAACAATCCACCGAAGGTTCAGGACTCGGGCTTTCCATCGTCAAGGAAGTTGCCAAACTTCACCACGCCAAAGTAGAGCTGCGCACCGGGGCTGGGAACTGCGGTCTGATCGTGGCCATCCACTTTTCCACGCTGTCTGGTTTGCAACGAGCCTCCCATCTGTCAGGGTAACGAAGGGAATCCCTTGCTAGCCTCAATCTCCTCCGCTTACTGGTCAAATTGGCATGAAGCCCAGCTTAGCCGAAACACCTCCCCCGCCATCTGGCTACCCGCGCTGGCCCGCCATCTGCATCGTGCTCCACTGGAGCATGGCGCTCATCATGGTGGTGGGTCTGGTGGTTGCATTTGCTTCTCCCAACCACCACGCCCCCGGATACGCTCCTATGAGAACCCTGCACCACAGCATGGGGGTTCTGATCCTGGCGCTACTCGTCCTGCGGGCCATCATCCAGTTCCGGGTGCGCTCAATCCGCCGCAACGCCATGGATTGGGCGGACTGGCTGGACTGGATCGCCCAGGGCGTACATGCCGTACTCTATTCCCTGATGTTCATGCTCCCCATGCTGGGGTGGGCGTTGGTCAATGCTCGCGGGCACGAGGTTGTGGCATTCGGGCTGACGCTGCCCAACATCACCGCCGGACGCAACCCCGACCTGGAAGACACCTTGGTCGCGCTGCACGTCTCGGCAGCCTGGATCTTCATCGGCATGGCCACCCTGCACATGGCAGGTATCGTCATGCGTCACCTGATCTGGCGAGACCAGGTATTGGTATCCATGCTGCCAAAGGGTATGCTGTGCGCCTCAAAGGCGGATCGAGACCCCGATCACGCCACAATAAGCAAGTAGCAGATCTGTTCCAGGGTCATGGACAGATCCTGAAATGGAAGATTGATCGGTATCACCATGTGGGGAAATCTGTTTTTCTACTGCCAGAGAGGCAAGGGCTTGTCACGCCCCGAACAAGCATCCTGGCTGGCCCCGCACGCCTGAACCCGTCCCCCCGCACATGAATAGTTCTGTATCACTGAACGGGCTTGAGCCTGACGCACTGTTGCAACACTTCACCCATCACCCGCCCAAAGGGTTTGAGGCATTTGTATTGCCCGAAGGTGTACATGGGTTCTACGCCGATTTCGACATTCTGACCACGGCAGACGACGCCGTGCAACGCAAGCTGGCAAAGCTCCCAGGCGGCAAGTGGCTACGCAGGCTTCTGTATCTGCGGACCTGCTTTATTGGCACCACCGCCAGCGAATATGCGCCGCTGCCGGAGCAGATCAAGCCAAGCCTGTTGGTTGAACGCATTCTTGCCACGTGGCAACGACGCTCGATGCTGTTGATTGTGAAGGATGTGCCAGAAGCCTCCCCTTTGCTCTCGGCACAAGCCAACCGGTACGCGGAAGACTTCATCGCTGCCAGCCTTGCCAAAGGGTTCTTCATGGTGGATGGGCAGGCGCTGGCCTATGTGCCCATCGATTTTGCCTCGCAGGACGAATATCTGGCGCGGCTCTCTTCCGGGCGGCGGCGCGATATCCGCCGCAAGCTCAAAGCGCGTGCGGCCCTTCGGCTGGAAGTGCTGGACACCGGCTGCGAGCGTCTCAAGGACGCGGCCCTACTCGATGAACTCTATGCGCAATACCTGGAGGTTTATGCGCAAAGCGAGATTCATTTTGATCTGCTCAGCCCGGAATTTTTCCGGGCCGTGCTGCAAGACGCCACAATAGACGGACGCCTTTTCCTCTACTGGCACGAAGAAAAAATCATTGGGCATAACCTGTGTTTTGTCTATAACGGCATGCTGGTCGACAAATACGTCGGCTTCCGCTACCCGGTAGCCCGCGATTGCAACCTGTATTTCGTGAGTTGGATGGAGAATCTGAATTACGCCCTCGCCAACGGCCTGAGCCACTATATTGCAGGCTGGACCGACCCGCAGATCAAGGCCTACCTGGGGGCGAGCTTCACATTCACACGGCATGCCGTCTACGTGCGCAACGCCATCCTGCGGAGTATTCTGCGCCGCCTCTCCGGGTTGTTTGAAAGTGACCGCAAATGGTTTGAAACGGACAAGAATGCACTCGCCCCTCATTCTTGATTTTGACGCCTCTCTGCCGAGCCTCGAAAATGCGTTCCGCATTGACCTGGGCGCATGGCAAGAGCGCATTCGTTTTGGCTGCACCATGCAAACGTGGCGGGAGCTGGAAACACACCTCGCCACAGCCTTACCCTCCCATTACGGCACGGTCTGCATGGGCAGTGGTGACTATCACCACATCAGCCACCTGCTCATCAAACGGCTCGCCGAGCATGAACCTTTTGACGTGGTGGTGTGTGACAACCACCCGGACAATATGCGATTCCCATTCGGCATCCACTGCGGCTCATGGGTCAAGCACATTGCAAAGCTGCCGCAGGTTCGTTCCATCCATGTCATGGGCATCACCTCCGGTGATGTGGGCTGGCAACACGCCTGGGAGAACCATCTGTGGCCGCTGTATAACGGCAAGGTGCGCTACTGGACCATCGGCGTTGGCAACGGTTGGGCCAAGGCAATCGGACTGGGGCGAGCTGTCAATCGGTTTGCGGACAGGCAGACAATGCTTGCAGCATTGAACGAGGAACTTGCCCGCCATGCAACGCCGGTGTACCTCTCCATCGACAAGGATGTGCTCAGCCCGGACGAAGTGCGCACAAACTGGGATCAGGGCTGCCTGACACTTGCTGATCTGCAGAGCCTGATCAGCACTTTGCAGGGCCGCATCATCGGTAGTGACATCACTGGCGAAGTCTCGATCTACCACTATCTGGCCCGCTGGAAACGCCTGTTGAGCGCAATGGACGAGCAACCCGAGATTTCCTCCAGCGAATTACAGCAGTGGCAGACCCGACAGGCCGAAGCCAATGGCATGCTGATGGAAGCTATTGCCAGGGCTCGTCGACCGGCTTGAGTTTAGCCGCAGCAGCGCCGCAGCACAGTCAGAATCCGCTCAAAATCCGCATCATCCAGCCAGGGACTATTGCTGATCGTCAGCGAACGGTCGGCAAAATCCCGCGCGTGCGGATAATCCCCTTGCTCCACCCAGGGTCGCAGATAGGCATAGTCATGCAAGGCGTGGATGAACATCCGCGTCACGCCCAGCCCAGCCCCCCACAACTCGGCCATGGCGGCATCCCGTGTCTGCACATCGGGCAGCAGCACCATCAGTGAGGGCCATACGCCCTGCGCATTGGGCACAGCATCCGCCACCACCTGTACCCCCGGCAACGCTGCCAATTGCGTGATGCGCCTTTGCGCCTGAGACGCAGTTTCAGCCTGAAATCCCGGCAGCCTTTTCAATGCGCGCAGCCCCACCGCCTGCCGCCAGCGCCCTACTTTATGCAAAGGCAATTCCGGGTCAAACACATCGCCCACAGCCTCTTCCAGATTCCCCGTACGCAAGCCACGACGCAGCGGGATGCCGTAGACATAGTTCAAAGAACTGGGCCGATAAAATGCAGCATAACCACACAGTTCCAGGCTACGCATCCACTCCATGCGCCAGTCTACTGGCACGATCTCGTCACTCACACGCGCAATCGCGTGCGCCAGTGCAGGGTCCCGCGCTACCCACAGCCCCCCTTCATACAGGCTCAGCCCCTTGCCTGCAGCGAAGCTGAAAAATCCAGCATCCCCCATCAAGCCAATACTTTCGCCATGAATACGGGCACCGAAAGCCTGCGCGGCATCCTCTACCACGAGCGCCCCGCAAGCATGCGCGATCTGTGCCGCGCCCGCCACATCGGCCACCCGGCCTGCCAAATGAGTGGGGATGACCGCCAGCGTATCCTGATCGCATAGCGCAGCAAGTGCGGTTTTGTCCAGATCAAAACTGTTGGGTGCCAGATCGCACAACACCGTTTTGAGGCCACAGTGGGCAATTGCCAACGCCACCAAGGGGCAGGTATAGGCGGGAACGATGACCTTGCTGCGCGGTGAAAGACGCCGCAATGCGCTCAGGATCACGATCAGGCAGGCCGTGCCGGAACATTCCAGCCCCGCGCGAGAAACACCCAAAAAACGCGCCGCCTGCGTAGCGAAATCCCCCCGCCGCACGGGCAGAAGATCGCGCAGATGTAGCGGCAGCCCCGCCGTAGGGGGAATCTCACGCCAAGCCTTAAGCATGCGTCTGAGGCTCCTTCGGTTCGCTATAGGCCAGACACACGACCCCGGCCAGAATGAGGAGCGCACCCAGATACTGGACAAGGTTGAGATGTTCGCCAAACAACGGCACAGAAATAATCATGACGCCGATGATTTCCAGGTGGGACGCCGCAAATGCCACCCCGACCGATACCTTGCGCAACAGGGTCATCCAGATCACAAAGGCCCCCAGGTAGCCGATGATTGAGCCATACACCCAGGGTTCGGTCAGCACCCGCAGCAACCATGCAAAATTCAGGACGAAAGGTTCGGCATGGTTGGCAGCGATCTTGAAGCAGACCTGCGAGAAGGTATCCATCACCAACAACATCAGGAAACCCACAAAATAGAAACGACGGATATCGCTCATCACCCTGCTCCCCCAACCAATGCCACGCCCAGTACAATCAAGGCGACCCCGATGACCCGCAGGCGGGTAAAGTGCTCATGGAACCAGATCCGCCCGCCGATCATGATGATGACGATACTGAGCATCCCCAGGAGCACGCCTTGCGACAACGGCACGACCGACAGGAACGCCAGCCACAGGACAAACTCTGCGATAAAACAGACAATCCCCACCCAGAGCCAGGGTCGGGCCAGCATATGACGCCAATGTGCCCAGCCGGTCGCCGTGTCATTTTCGATCGCGGCAGCCTTGAAGGCCAGATGGCCTGCGGAATCGACCAGCAGATTCATGCCCCAGAGGGCCACTACATATAAGGATTTCATAGTTTGAGACGCTTGTACGCTACGGTTTCTGACAGATTTATTAAATCATGCGCGGTGACAGGATCAAGACAGCTGCTTCTTGCGATAATCACGCCGGATTCTGCCAAATTACGTTTGGCAGACATGTAACAAGAAGCCTGCAAGTGGCGCTTGCGGGCTGTAGAGGATGAAAATAGGTGGCTGACACCATGTCGATCGTATCTGAACCCCTCTCTGGCGGGGACTCTGCCGGTGTGCTGTTGATTCACGGCCTGACCGGAACGCCCAATGAAATGCGCTACGTGGCCAAGGGCCTGACCCGTGCAGGTTTTACCACGCACTGCGTGCAACTGGCCGGGCATTGCGGCACCGAGGCAGATTTGCTCAATACCGGCTGGCGCGACTGGTTTGCCAGCGTTGAAGAGGCGGCGGACAAGCTCCTTGCGGAAGTGGATCACCTTTTCGTGGCGGGCTTGTCGATGGGTTCTGTGCTGTCGATCAAGTATGCCATCGAACACCCGGACAAGGTCAGCGGTCTGGGGCTGTATGGCACCACATTCTTCTACGATGGCTGGAGCATTCCCGCCGTGGGGCGCCTGTCCTTCCTGTTGCCGATTTTTGACCGCCTGGGGATTGGCCGCAAGAAAGCCTTCATCGAAACCTTTCCGTATGGCTTGAAGAACGAGCGCCTGCGTCGCTCCGTATCCGAAAAGATGCTCTCGGGCGACAGCGAAGCTGCGGGCCTGCCGGGCAATCCCTGGCCCTCGCTCGCCGAGTTCTACCGCTTGTCTCACGATGTGCAGCGCAATCTGCACCGCGTCACCGCCCCTGCCCTGGCGATGCATGCCCGTGAAGATGACGTGGCGAGCCTGCGCAACGCCCAACTGATCCAGCGCAAGACCTCTGCCCCCGTAGAAACCGTGGTGCTGACCGACAGCTACCACATGATCACCGTGGATCAGGAGAAGGAACAGGTCGTGGCCCGCTCGGCAGACTTCTTCAAGCGTGTCGTTGCCAACAAGCAGGCCCAGCGGGAGCGGAAGGTTCGCCAGATGGCAGGCTGATTTCATCGCAATTGACACGTTGCTGACATAAAAAGGGCCGTTCTCGAACGGCCCTTGTTTTTTCTCGCTGCATGATCATTGCATCGCCAAAAAGGAGGAGGCTCCTTTTTGGCGCGAGTCAATCAGGCACGCTTGGCAAGATTGAGCAACTGATCCAGCAGTTCGATCCCCAGATCGATTTCTTCAGTGCTGATGTGCAGCGAAGGCGCGAAGGTGATCACGTTCTTGTGATAACCGCCCACGTCCAGCACCAGGCCACACTTCTTGCCCTTGTGCTGCAAGCCACCAGCCAGACCGATGTCAACCATCTTGTCGAGCAGACGCTTGTTCGGCGTGAAGCCGTCGGCTTCACACAATTCAGCACGCAGTGCCAAACCCAGGCCATCCACATCACCGATTTCCGGGTGACGCTTCTGCAGATCCTTCAGGCCAGCCAGGAAGTGGGCGCCCTTGCCCATGACCATGGCTTCGTAATCTGTTTCGGCCAACATCTTCATCGTTTCCAGACCCACAGCCGTACCCAGCGGGTTGGAAGCGAAGGTGGAGTGCGTCGACCCGGGCGGGAAGATGGTCGGGTTGATGAGTTCTTCACGCGCCCACAGACCAGCCAGCGGGTTCAGACCGTTGGTGAGTGCCTTGCCGAAGACCAGCACGTCAGGCTTGACGCCGAAGTGCTCAATCGACCACAGCTTGCCGGTACGGTAGAAACCCATCTGGATTTCATCGACCACCAACAGGATGTTGCGCTCATCGAGCACACGCTTGATGCCCTTGAAGAAGTTCGGGGGCGGGATCACGTAGCCACCGGTCCCTTGGATCGGCTCGACGTAGAAGGCGGCGTATTCGCTTTGGCCAACCTTCGGGTCCCACACGCCGTTGTATTCGCTCTCGAACAGGCGTTCAAACTGGGCAACACATTGCTCGCCGTACTCTTCCTTGCTCATGCCCTTCGGGCCACGGAAGTGGTAAGGGAAGGGGATGAAGTAGGCGCGGTCACCAAAGTGGCCGTAGCGGCGACGGTAACGGTAGCTGGAAGTGATGGCAGACGCACCCAGGGTACGGCCATGGTAGCCGCCTTCGAAGGCGAACATCAGGCTCTTGCCTTGGGTGGCGTTACGCACCAGCTTCAGGGAGTCGTCAATCGACTGCGAACCGCCCACGTTGAAGTGAACGCGGCCAGCGTTGCCGAACTTCTTCTCCATATCTTGCGCGATGACTTTGGCAAGCTCAATCTTGGTCGGGTGCAGATACTGGCTGGCCACCTGCGGCAGCGTGTCAATCTGATGCTTGAGGACGTTGTTCAGGCGCGGGTTGGAGTAGCCGAAGTTGACGGCGGAATACCACATCTGCAAGTCGAGGTAAGGCGTGCCTTCCGCATCAAACAGATAGCTGCCTTCGCAACGATCAAAAATCTTGGGCGGATCAGCGTAATGCACCGTATCGCCAAAGGAACAATACTTGGCCTCATCCGCCAACAAATCAGAATCTCGCATCTACTCTTAACTCCAAGGATTGAGGAGCGACGTTCAGGTCGTCCGTTTCACCAGCCAGCGCTGGCAACAATTCGATTGCTTCGGCAAAGCCAAGAATCGAGGTGTGGTGTATGGCATGTGTCCGGCAGTACTCATTGAGCCGGTACTTGGCAAACACGAAGTCTACACTGCCTGCAGCACAAAAATCAGAGGCGCCATCGCCAATCAGCAAAACACGCTGGGTCTTGCTTTGCTCGCGGCGGGCACAGGCACACTTGCAGGTGCCGCTGTCGACCTTGCAGGTCGTGTTGGCATGGGGGGATTCCAGCATCCAGCCACGCGAGCCACTGGGCATCAGCTTGTTGGCCAGCACGGGCACATCGGTAATGCCATGGCGGGCCATGATGCGGCGGATGGCATAGTCGAGCCCATCGCTGACGATGGCAAGTGGCCAACCGCGACGCTGCACTGCACGCAAAAACGCGGGGAAGGCGGGGTCGATACGAATCTCGTCAATGGCAGAGTCAAGCTCTGCCTTGCTCGCGTCCAGCATCCCGATTTGCGCCTGCATACACATGCGGGAGCTGATCTCACCATCACGCCAGCGCTTTTCAAGCGCTTCCCAACCGGGCTTGCCGAAGCGCTCCAAGAGCACATCGGTTACATCATCGACGGAAATCGTACCGTCGAAATCACACAAAATAGACCAGGTAGCCAATGTAAGGCTCCTCCTTGTTACGTTTCGCCATGATTTTACGGAGACCTACCTGTCGCAATCCTGTCGGTCACAGAATCGTGAAGAGCCCAGACTCACATATTCAGCGGAATGGATAGGCAGAATGACAGATTCACCCTGCCCCGTTCTGGATCGTCGCCTCGGGCGACGGTGGCAAGATGCCATGACGTCATATTGACATCTTCAAACCGATTTGCCGATCCAGCGCAGACAAACGGTGCACAAACAATCCCACAAATCCCTTCCCGGCTTCAAAGAAAGGAGACAATATTCTATTCATCCCACCTCAACCAGGCCGGCATCGCAGAACGACATCATGCGGTGTTTCGTGGGCAAAACACCTAACAATGATTTGTCATTGCTGCTTGCGAAAGCTCACCCTCACATTCTGCCCCACCCGCAAATCAGGTTGCTGCTCAAACTCCAGTACGCATTCAAGAACGCGCACATTGGTACGCACCTGGGATTCATCATCAAGCTGCGCGGCACGATAGACCTGCCCGATCTTCTTCAGCCGTGCTACAAGGGGTTTTGCATCAGGATGCGATTCGATCACGATATCTGCCAGCATCCCTTCCTTGAGCCCGACCACGAAGCTTTCATTCACCTCGGCACGCACAACCAGTGCCCCATCCGGCAGATACGTGATAACGGGCTTACCCGCCCCAGCCCGGCTACCGGCCTGTGCATAAACCTTGAGTACACGCCCATCGGCAGGCGCCTTGATCACCAGCCGCTGAATCTGCCACTGCGCAATGGCTTGCCGTTTCTGCAGGATTTCCAGATTTGCACGAGTCATGGCCACCGCTGTCTCGGCCTGCTTCTGCTGGGCCAGGGCTTCGTCGACCTTCTGCATCTCGGTCGCGCCGAGATTGGCGGCTTCCTGCAAGCGCTTGGTCTGCTGGGTGAGCCTCGTCAGGCTTTCCTGCTGCCCCTTGAGTGCCACTTCGGTCTGCCCGATCTCCGCCTGCAAGAGTGAAAGATCCAGCTCTGCGGCAGTAGCCTGCAAGCGCAACAGCTCCTGCCCCCGTTTGACGGAGGCGCCTTCCGTTACCGCAACGGCGTCAACCTCGCCTTCAACCGGCGCATAGATATCCAGAATTCCCTTCTGGGTATCGATCTTGCCACGCGCAATGGCCACCGCAGCTACAGGGGCAGCAGCCGCTTTGGGAGCAGGCACTTTCTCCGCTGAGCATCCCGCCAGCATTCCAACACAAACAAGCATGCCAATGACACGGACTTTGAAAGTCATGCTGTTTCCCTTATTTGACTGCATTCGATTCACCATGAGCGGATTTTTCAGGGCGCCACTCCCGGCCTATCAGCCCATCTTCCATTGCCAATACCCGATCCGCACTACCGATGAGGCGCGGATCATGACTTACACATAAAACAGTGGTCCCATGCTCCCGGGCTACCCGATGCAGAATATCCACAATATTGTGTCCATTCTCACCATCCAGTGCGCTGGTGGGCTCATCTGCAAACAGAAACTGGGGGCGCTTGGCCAATGCTCTGGCCATCGCCACGCGCTGCTTCTCCCCACCTGAAAGCTGGGCCGGGCGCGAAGCGACTCGATGCAGCATGTCCACTTCCTCAAGCGCCTGCATTGCGCGTTCGCGCGCCTGCTTATCGGACAAACCAAGATAGCCAAGCGGCAATTGCACCTGTTCCAGCGCAGTCAAAGCACCAAACAGATTGAAGCCCTGAAAGATGAACCCGGTATGTTCAAGGCGGAAACGCTGCAGATCTTTCTGCCCCAGTGCTGTAATGTCCTGCCCCAGGATGAGTACCCTGCCGGCATCGGGTTTCTGCAAGGCGCTCAGCAGCGACAGGAGTGTGCTTTTCCCACAACCCGAAGGCCCGGAAATCAAGGTCAGCTCCCCCGCAGCGATCCCGATTGAGACGCCATCGAGCACCTTGATCGTAACCTCTCCGCTCATAAAGGACTTGCACAGCCCTTGTGCTTCGATGCTATGGCCCTGCCAGTTCTGTACTTGCTTGTTCATCAGGCGGCCTTTATCTCAAGAGCATGGCCGGATCGGCACGCCACAAACCACGTGTAGCCACCAGCCCCGACACAAAAGCCAGGCCCATGACAAGCACGGCACAAGCAATGGCAACAACCGGATTCATGTCGGCTGGTACCCCCTGATGGCCTGCCAGCCACAGCAGCGCCGCACCGAACAAAGCGCTGATCACAAGCCCGATTGCCCCAACCCACAACGATTGCTCCACCAACACCCTGGCCAGTGAGGTGAAACTCACCCCCAGTGCGTTGAGCGTTGCGTACTCGCGCGCAGAAGCCACCACCAGCGCCAGCAAGGACTGACTGGTAATGACAGCGCCCACCACAAAAACAATCACCGCCATGAACAGAACGGCCACCCCGGCCCCCGTATCGAATAACCAATAGCGCTGGGATCGGCTGGCAAATTCGTCGGCGGACCACACTTCAAACGGCCCAAAGGCAGACTCCGGCTTGATCCGGACACGCACGCTTTCAATCTCTGCAGGATCGCGCAACTTCGCCACAAAGTAGGTTGCACTACCAGGGGAAGCGTTCGAGGTATCGAGCATGCGGGCGCTATCCAGCGAGGCCAGCACGTTAACACCGCCCAGGCCCCGCAAGCCATCCACCACACCAATCACATGCACCAGTCGGCCATTGATCCACGCCTCTCCGCCCACGCCAGCATTCAGTTGCTCAAGGTCGGCGCGATCAACAATCACCGCACCCGGCTCACGCAAGCGTAGGCGCAGATCATCCGGCAACACCTGCGAAAACATCATTGCCCCCGGCGAGGTGTTGATGCCGGAGACAAACACGGAGGCGGCCCCCTGCGTGTCATCCCGCCCACGCCAATCCCCCTCCACCCAGACATAGGGTTCCACCGCAGCAATGCCTGGGTCCAAATGCAGGCGCATGGCAACATCCCCGCCAATGCTGCGGCCAAAGTTCACACTCTGGGTGCCAGGGTAGCCCACCCACACATCAGCGGAAGAACGGGTGACATACACGGCAGCGCTACCAAAAATCCCGAGTACCAGGGCGGCCTGGACAAGAAGCAACAGCCCGGAGAACCCCACCGCCATGACCGCAGGCAGGAATTTACGCCATTCATGAATGAGGGATTGACGCGCCAGGGAAATCACGGTGCCTCCTTCGCTTCCGGCAAAGGTGCGCCGCCAATGGCTTTGTACAGCGTCACAATCGCCATCGCCTGTGCTGCGCGTGCATCGATAAGCGTGGCGTCTGCCTGTAGTTGCTCACGCTGGAACAAGGCCCGCTCATAGGGGCTGGAAACCCCCAGCTTGATCAGGGCGGCCTGCCGCTGGGCCTGATCTTTAAAAGCGCCGACATCATCTTCCGCCTGATTCAACACGGTGCACTGGTAATTCAGGGTGGCAAGCGCCACCTCAGTCTGCCCCACCGTCTCCACCAGAGCCTGCCGATAAGCCAGCACGGAAGCCTGCAGGGCTTCGTTGGCCGCGTCTGAGCTGGCTTTGCGTCCGCCAAAATCAAAAACAGGAATGTCGATGGCCGGGCCAATCAGCGGGAAAAAATCGAAATGGCTTCTTTGCCGAGTCGACAAGTCATACGCCAGAAGGTAGGAAGTTCCCAATGCCACGTGGGGATACAGATGGGCGCGGGCAATACCGGCCTCCCCCGCAGCCGCGTTGACATCCGCCTCGGCCCGCCAGATTTCTGGTCGGGTACGCAAAAGGTCGGCGGGCAACTGGGTCAGCTTGAAATCTGGGGCAAGGGGCTGGGACGCCGCCTGAAACCAGGCCGGATCAGGTTCAGTCTTGCCCAGCAGCACCGCAATGGCCTGGGCTGCACGCAGCTCTGCCAGTTTTTGCCCCGCCAGGGCCAGCTTGTTTTGCTGCTGGCGCTTGAGGACAGGCTCCTTGCCGATCCTGGCCATCAGGTGGGCGTCGATCCGGACCTCGGTCAGGTTCGCCAGTTCATCGTCCACTGCACTCAGGGTCGTGGTCGAAGCAATCTGCGCCTGTGCCGCCCGCAATTCAATATAGTTGCGCACGATCTCTGCAACCACATTCACGCGTGCGGCCTGGACATCGGCCAGGGCGCGTTGAATTTCCCCTTGCGAGCGGAGCTTGGCAGCATCCTTCATGCCAAACAGCCCCAGATCCCACACCGCATTCAGGGTCAGTTGAAAATAGGATTTCTCACCTGAAGGGTTGTCGACGCTATGCGCCCCTGCCATAACGTTCGGCAGATAGGCTACCCGGCTTTCGTGTGCCAGCAGCCGGGCCTGACGCAGACGGCTCTGTGCCTGTGCCAAGCCAAGGTTCTGATCCATGGCGGCGCGCACCAGATCATCAAGTACCGGATCATTGAAAGACTTCCACCACCCCTGCAAATCAACGGGAGGGGGCACATCACCCACCTCCGCTGGCTGCTGTTGCCAACGTGCAGGCAGCTCCTGCGGCAATGGCGGCGGCGAAACGTTCAAGCAGGCGCTCAAACTCAGGCAGGCAAGAAAAGCACCAAGGCTGCGTAGTTTCATAAGGGACAGTTCGCCTTAGCGACGTTCAAGCACAGTGTTGCCCCCGCCAGAAACAACCCCTGGCCGGGATTCCCAAGCCGCACCTCTGCCCTGGTGAGCCTGTGCTCGCACATGGTCAATGCGAATCAATATCTTCATGTCCCGGGGCAGCTCCTTTGTGCCGTTTCGTATGCTGAAAAATACTAACTAACCATTATACCGGGCAAAGGCTCTGCCGACCTTGTTGTTCCGTTAACCTAAAAAAACAAAAACCTACATTGCCCCTTCCGGCAGATACAAAAACACCGCCCAACAGGAGCGGTGTTTTCGAAGGAGGAGCCGGTTGGCACTTTTTACTGCACCCGTACCTCGATCTTGCGGGGCCGAGCCCTCTCCGCCTTGGGTATCCGCAGGGTCAGCACGCCATTTTTCAACTCAGCAGCAATCCTGTCGCCATCCACACCAGGGCCGAGCGTGAAGGCACGGTAATAACGCGGCACCACCACTTCAACATGGCCGGGCTGCAATTCGGGCACCACAGGCAAGCTCAACTCCCCTTCGATGATGAGTGTGTCGGCCTCAACCCGGACGCTCAGCTTTTCACGCGGCACCCCGGGCATATCGGCAAACAAGGTGATGCCATCCGCATCTTCCACAACATCAACAGGCGGCTGCATATTGTGCTCATCCAGGCTTGAAGGCTTGGGGCTACGTGTTTCTTGAGTCGTATTCATGGTCTCTCTCCTGCGCATTTATTGAATGGCGACCTGGCGACGCTTGGTCACCTCACGGCGCTTGACGCTGATATGCAACACCCCGTCGACATAACGGGCCGCGACCTGCTCGACATCAGCGCCTTCTGGCAGGTTGACGCTGCGATGAAAAGCCCCGGCAAAGCGTTCGTTGATATGCACGGTATTTTTTGCGTCATCCTGCGGCAATTCGCTCTTGCGCACGCCTGCAATCTTGAGCACACCACGTTCGATACTCACGTCAATGCTCGCTGGATCAAGCCCGGGGGCAAAAGCATATATCTCGATAGCATTAGGCGAACTGCCCACGTTCAAGGCAGGAAAACCACTCCGCCCCGAGCCACGAATACTCCCTGCGGCCCCACCAAAGCGTGGTAGTTCGCGTTGCAGCCGGTCAAGCTCGGCGAGCCAGTCGCTGGGAAACAAGGTTCTGAACATGCAGTGCTCCTTTCGAGGGAAAATCCGCCTCGGCAATAGTGTTGGGCGGGTCTCATGTCTTCGCAGATAAGGACGGCAACAGGACTTTTCAAGCCCCCCTCAAAGCTTTGGGCATGATACCGGCACGCAGCACACACCCATAAATGAAAGGTAATGTGAAACTCCAAGAGCAATACATGGTCTCAGAGCCCAGGCATGCAGATAAATTGCCGGTTCACTTTTCTTTTCATATTCCGCCCGTGCGCCGCACCCTGCATCCGCAGCCCCGCAAGATGAAAGCAAAGAAACCCGACACGGATTAAAATATCCTCCCCATTCAATCAAGCAGCCCCTTGGCTGCGAGTACACGGTCGTATGTTTTCCAAAAAAATAGTCTTCAGAATACTCATCGGTAGCTTCCTCCTTGTCGCAGCATTGGCGCTGGCCTATGGGGCAGCCTTGCGCCTGCTCAAACAACAGATCGTCAGCGCCTTGGGGCCAGAGGGTGAGGTTCAATCCATCGAGGTATCGCTGCACGCCATCGAAATCCGCGGGCTGCGCGTCAAAGCCGGGAGCGCTCTGCACAAGCGTATGGGCTGGCCTGCCGCAGATGAATTGCGCGCCGACAAGGTACGCGTGGTGCCAGACCTGCGCAGCCTGCTGACTGACACCGTGGTCGTCCGCTCAATTGATATCGACGGTGGCTGGCTGCCCATGATGCGCACCACCAAGGGATTACAGATCGTGCCGGGCCTTCACGCACCCAAAAATGATGATAAAGAGGATGCCGACCAAAGCAAGCCTAAGGCCCAGCACAAAATCAGCTTCGGCACCATCGCCCTACACGACAGCCAGATCGACTTCTACGATGCCACCGTCAGCCACAAACCGCACCTCATCCCACTGAGGCGCATCGAAGCACACCTGGATGACTTCCATCTACCCGACATGGATGAAAAGTCGGCGCTGGATATCCAGGCAGAGGTGGGCGAGCATCACCCAGGACGTATTGCCCTAAAGGGCTGGCTGACCCCTGGCAACCTGGATTCGCAGCTCAAACTGGATCTAAAGGATGTCTCCCTGACCCTGATCGAACCTTATCTCGTCAAGGCGGCGGACACCCACGTCAAGCGGGGCAGTTTTTCGCTGGAACTCGACTCCAAGGTCAACGAGCGCAAACTCAACGCCCCCGGCAAACTGGTGCTTGATCACATGGAACTCAGTGGCAGCGGCATGCTGGGAGGCATCGCCCGAGACACAGCACTGGCCCTGCTACGTGACCGAAGCGAACAGATTGACCTGAACTTTGTACTCAAGGGCGATCTGGATGACCCCAAGTTCTCCCTGAACGAAGAGTTCTACACCCGTATCGGGAGTGCGTTGGCAGAAACACTGGGGATTGGCTTCGAGAGCCTGGGCAAAGGCGCAAGCTCCGTCACCCAGGGCATTGGCAAGGCGATCAAAGGGCTATTCAATTAGAGGCATATAACGCAAACGCCCAGGCATCCACCTGGGCGAATCACCCTACGAACCTGCCGTTTTACTTCCAGATGTGGTACATGCCGAAACGAGTGACTTCGATATTGCCTGACCAATAGCCGAAAGAACGGTTACCATCCCAGCGGTACATGTGCCCATCGCCACTGCTATCGATAGTTGTCGAGCAATACCTGCCTGTATCCACATCCATGCCGCGGTAATTACCAGACACCCAGCGACGGCGTATCACTTGGACTGGCTGGGCATAATAGCCCTGATTGATCACCTGGGTCCAACCAAAAGTTTCCGTGTAAGACCTGCTCTGGCTATAACTACCATTTACACCAAAAGGTGCCAGATAGGACAACCACTTGAAACCGGAGCCCAATACCGGAATGTTTTTCAAATCGACAGAAATGCCGACCGTCCACTGATATCCAGTAGTTTTAGCCTGGGTCCAAGCATAGGTGCAAGTACCTCCACCGCCACCGCCAGAATTACAGAAAAAGGACGGGCCGCGCCACACCCAATCATCCCAGGTATTGTTTGCCTGTTGCTGAATATATGCACCAGAATCATTCTTGCCAAACGCTGAGGCACGGGTGGCATGATATGGCACACACTCATCAGCCTGGGCGCTCCAAGCGCTCAGCACCAAGGAAAGGGTAAGCACGCAGGTCTTGACGATGTTACTGTATTTCATTGTGCACCTCCACTCGCAGAAATACCAAAGACATTCTCTACAGTGTTCATCGATTTGACTACTTCTGCGTTCGTCATGAATGCGCCCTGCGCCGATGCCTGGATAACGGCCTTGGCCTGTGTCTGCACCGGTGTCACGTAATACCCACGCCCCTCCTGATCCTGAGTAATGCGTACGGCTTCAACATCAATTGTCGTCCCCGTAATCTCCTTGAGCAACGCCGATTCCTTCAATGTCTTGCTTCCATCGCCATCCAGCACAACCTCTTTGCCAGCGGCGAGCGCACTCTTGACCTGAGCCAATTGGCTTTTGTCCAGGGAGCCTGTGGCCTGCACAACAAGGATGTCATAATCACTGATATTACCCGCAGGCAATGCGGCAACCAGCTTTTCAGCCACAAATCCATTGGCATTACCTTGCACCAACACCTTCTGGCGAACGTCTGCACTTGCCGCAACAACGTTACCCGGCGCAGGCACATTCGCGCTACTGGTCGCAACACCGCCCTGCGCAGAAGAAGCACTATCGCCCCCCGAACTACCTCCGCAGGCCGACAGCGCCACAACGCCCCCCATGACCAGTGCCAATTTCCACTTCAAAATCATAACGCCCCCTTTATATGCCATACAAATAAACAACCCACATCACATTTAAATAGTACCTTACAAATATGGCAAAAAAGTATGACTTTGCGCTTACTTTAATTAATATTTATTTACAACTATTTTGAAATGCCTTTGGCAACGATTTCAAAACCAAAAGCATATGAATTGATTACTTTAACTACCCCGAAAGTAATAACTTTAATTAAAAATAAATATATACAAATGAATACTTGAAACAAATACTTATAAAAAATCTCAACCTCAACTTCATCAATCAATAGACAATAAAAAAGCCGCTTAAAGCGGCTTTTTTTTGATTTTGATCAACCAGGCTATTTCTTTTTCATCGGCGGTAAATCGGTACACACCCCTTCAAAGACTTCGGCGGCCATCCCCACCGTTTCACCCAGTGTCGGGTGCGGGTGGATGGTCTTGCCGATATCCACGGGGTCGCAACCCATTTCAATCGCCAGCGCGATTTCGCCAATCATGTCGCCCGCATTGGGGCCGACAATCGAGCCGCCCACGATACGATGAGTTTCTTCGTCGAAAATCAGCTTGGTAAAGCCGTAATCGCAGCCGTTGGCAATCGCACGACCAGAAGCTGCCCACGGGAACTTGGAAACGCCGATCTTGCGGCCAGTGTTCTTGGCTTCGATTTCGGTCACGCCCACCCAGGCCACTTCAGGCTCGGTGTAGGCTACCGAAGGAATGATGCTGGCATCGAAGAACGCCTTCTCGCCCGCAGCGGCTTCCGCCGCAACGTGACCTTCATGCACGCCCTTGTGCGCCAGCATGGGCTGGCCCACAATATCGCCAATGGCGAAGATGTGGGCAATGTTGGTGCGTTGTTGCTTGTCGACCGGGATGAAGCCGCGATCCGTCACGATCACACCAGCGTTTTCAGCGCCGATCTTCTTGCCATTCGGGCTGCGGCCGACGGCTACCAGCACGAGGTCATACTTCTGTTCTTCGGCAGGAGCCTGTTCGCCTTCAAACTTGACCAGCAAGCCATCAGGACGCACGGTCACACCCACCGTCCGGGTCTTGAGCATGATCTTCTCAAAACGTTGCAGGTTGAGCTTTTCCCACACCTTGACCAGATCGCGGTCAGCACCAGCCATGAGGCCGTCGCCCATTTCCACCACGTCGATCTTGGCGCCGAGCGAGGAATACACCGTCGCCATTTCCAAGCCGATAATGCCGCCGCCGATCACCAGCATGCGCTTGGGCACAAAGCGCAGTTCCAGCGCGCCGGTGGAATCAACAATACGCGGGTCTTCCGGCAGGAAGGGGAGCTTCACGGATTGGGAACCCGCAGCGATGATCACCTTCTGGAAGCGGATCACCTTCTTCTCGCCGGAACGATCCTGCCCTTCACCAGAAGTCAGTTCGACTTGCAAGTGATGCGGGTCGATAAAGCTGCCGTAGCCGCGCACCACTTCAACCTTGCGGGCCTTGGCCATGCCAGTCAGACCGCCGGTGAGCTTGCCGATGACTTTTTCCTTGTGGCTGCGCAGGCGATCCAGGTCGATCTGCGGCGCATCAAAGGCCACGCCGACACTGGCAAAGTGCGAGGCTTCTTCAATCACGTTGGACACGTGCAGCAGTGCCTTGGAGGGGATACACCCCACGTTCAGACACACCCCGCCCAGCGTGCTATACCGTTCGACCAGCACGGTCTTCATCCCGAGGTCAGCCGAACGGAACGCGGCGGAATACCCGCCAGGGCCAGCGCCCAGCACCAGCATTTCGCATTCCAGATCCACCGTACCGGCATAGCTGCCAGCAGTAGGCGCAACCAGCGGGGAGGCGGCCACAGGTGCGGGCGCAGGGGCCGTGGCAGCTTGGGGCTTGGCTTCACCAGCGCCGGAGACGGCATCCAGCATCAGCAGCACGCTGCCTTCGCCCACACGGTCACCGACCTTGATCAAAACCTGCTTGATCGTACCGGCTGCGGTGGAAGGCACTTCCAGCGTAGCCTTGTCGGATTCCAGCGCGGCAATCGGATCATCGACGTTGAGGAAGTCACCTGGCTTGACGAACACCTCGATGACAGGAACATCCTTGAAGTCCCCGATATCCGGGACTTTCACTTCAATCAATTGACTCATCTTGTCTCGATCCTCAAAGCATCACGCGGCGGAAGTCTTGCAGCACACCGGCAAAGTAGGCATTGAAACGGGCGGCTTCGGCACCGTCGATCACGCGGTGATCCCAAGACAGGGATAACGGCAGGATCAGACGCGGCACGAATTGCTTGCCGTCCCACACCGGGCGGGTTTGCGACTTGCACACGCCCATGATCGCCACTTCAGGCGCATTGATGATCGGGGTGAAATACGTACCACCAATCCCGCCCAGCGAGCTGATGGAGAAGCAACCGCCTTGCATCTGGTCGGGCTTGAGCTTGCCTTCGCGGGCCAGCTTGGCGAGTTCGCCCATTTCCTTGGCGATCTCAATCACGCCCTTCTTGTCCGCATCCTTGATGACCGGCACCATCAGGCCATTGGGTGTATCTGCCGCAAAACCGATGTGATAGAACTTCTTAAGCACCAAGTTATCGCCATCGAGCGAGGCATTGAAGCTGGGGAATTTCTTGAGTGCAGCCACGGCAGCCTTGATCATGAAAGCGAGCATGGTGAGCTTGACGCCACTCTTCTCGTTTTCCTTGTTCATCTGCACGCGGAAGGCTTCCAGCTCGGTGATGTCTGCGTCGTCATGGTTGGTGACGTGCGGGATCATCACCCAGTTGCGGTGCAGGTTCGCACCGGAAATCTTCTTGATGCGCGACAGCGGCTTGGTTTCCACTTCGCCAAACTTGGCAAAGTCGACCTTCGGCCAGGGCAGCACACTCAGCCCCCCCACCGAAGCGCCTGCAACACCACCCGCAGGAGCGGCAGACAAGGCGCCCGACGCGACTTGCGCCAGAATACCCTTGACGAAGTTCTGCACGTCTTCCTGCAGCAGACGGCCCTTCGGACCCGTGGCAGGCACCTTGCTGACATCCACACCGAGTTCGCGGGCGAAGCGACGCACCGCCGGGCTGGCGTGGGTCTTGCCAGCTTCGGCAGTGGCACGCGGTGCGCTCACAGGAGCAGCGGCTTGAGCAGCCATCGCTGCACCCGTGGCCGGAGCGGCAGCCGGGGCTGGCGCAGCAGCTGCTGCGGGGGCGGCACCTGTTGTAGCTACAAGCACCAGCACGTGGCCTTCGCCTACACGCTGACCTTCCTTGACGCGTACTTCCTTGACCACACCAGCCACCGTCGAAGGCACATCCATCGTGGCCTTATCGGATTCAAGCGTGGCAATCGGCTCATCCACCTTGATCGTGCTGCCAACTGTCACGTACAGCTGAATGATGGGAACATCCTTGTAATCCCCGATATCGGGGACCTTCACTTCCACAACTGCAGAAGCTGCGGCCGGGGCAGCAGCGGGCGCCGCCGGAGCTGCTGCTGCGGGTGCTGCGACAGGTGCAGGGGCGGCAGCCGGAGCGGACGCTGCAACAGCAGCAGCGCCTGCGGCTTCCAGCACCACAACCACGTGGCCTTCGCCCACGCGGTCACCCACTTTGACGCGTACTTCCTTGACCACACCAGCAGCCGAAGACGGCACTTCCATGGTGGCCTTGTCGGATTCCAGGGTCAGCAGCGGGTCTTCTGCCTGGATGGTGTCACCGACCTTGACGAGTACCTCGATGACGGGCACATCCTTGAAGTCGCCGATATCGGGTACTTTAACTTCGATGAGTTGACTCATGTGTTCTTCTCTTCCTAAGTGATGAGGGAGGGATGGCGCAAATGTACCTGTGCGCCCTGGCGGTCACAGCCGCCACGGCGCACAGTTCATCCCTTAACTCATACGGTCATCGGGTTCGGTTTGTTGGCGTCGATGCCATACTTGAGCATCGCAGCGGCCAGCTTCTCGCGTTCGATCTTGCCTTCGTCGGCCAGCGCCTTGAGGGCAGCCAGCACCACCCAGTGGCGGTTGACTTCGAAGTGCTGACGCAGCGCTTCGCGGGTGTCGGAACGGCCAAAACCGTCGGTACCCAACACCACAAACTTGCCCGGCACATAGGCACGGATCTGTTCGGCATACAGGCGGATGTAGTCGGTCGCGGCGATCACCGGGCCTTGTACATCCTTGAGCTTGGCGGTGACGTGCGGCAGACGCTGGGTTTCCAGCGGGTGCAGCATGTTCCAGCGTTCGGCGTCCTGACCATCACGGGCCAGTTCGTTGAAGCTCGGTGCGCCCCAGATGTCGGATTCCACGCCCCAGTCGGTGCGCAGCAGGTCAGCAGCGGCGATCACTTCGCGGAAGATGGTGCCCGAGCCCATCAGTTGCACGCGCGGTGCCTTGCTGGCCACGCCACTCTTGAACTTGTACAAGCCCTTGATGATGTCGGCTTCGGCACCGGCAGGCATCTCCGGGTGCTCGTAGTTCTCGTTCATCACGGTCAGGTAGTAGTACACATCTTCCTGTTCCACGTACATGCGACGCAGACCATCCTGGAAGATCACCGCGACTTCGTAGGAGAAGGTCGGGTCGTAGCTCTTGCAATTCGGGATGGTGTGAGCCAGCACGTGAGAGTGACCGTCTTCGTGCTGCAGACCTTCGCCGTTCAGCGTGGTGCGCCCGGCTGTGCCCCCGATGAGGAAGCCGCGTGCGCGCGAATCCCCGGCAGCCCAGCACAGGTCCATGGTGCGTTGCAGGCCGAACATCGAGTAGAAGATGTAAAACGGGATCATCGGCACGCCATGGGCGGAATATGCGGTGGCGGCGGCAATCCAGTCAGCCATGGCGCCTGCTTCGTTGATACCGTCTTGCAGGATCTGGCCGTCGACGCTTTCCTTGTAGAACATCAACTGGTCATGGTCTTGCGGTACGTATTGCTGGCCACCCTGGTTCCAGATGCCGTATTGGCGGAACATGCCTTCCATACCAAAGGTACGGGATTCATCCACCACGATGGGCACCACGTGGCGACCAATCTGCTTATCTTTGAGCAGGGTGTTGAAGATCCGCACCAGCGCCATGGTGCTGGAGAACTCACGGCCTTCGCCGGAAGCCTTCAGCAGGGCTTCAAATGCGGGCAGTTCGGGCACAGCCAGCTTTTCGGCAGTACGACGACGGGCAGGCAGGTAGCCGCCCAGCTCCATGCGCCGTTGGCGCATGTAGTTCAGTTCCGGCGAGCCTTCTTCAAACTTGATGAAGGGCAGCTCTTCGATCTTGTCGTCCGGCACCGGGATGTGGAAGCGATCACGGAAGGCGCGCAGCGCATCCAGCGACATCTTCTTCTGCTGGTGGCTGGTGTTCTGGGCTTCGCCAGATTCGCCCATGCCAAAGCCCTTGATGGTCTTGGCCAGGATCAGGGTCGGTTGGCCCTTGTGCTCCACGGCTTGCTTGTAGGCCGCGAAAATCTTGACGATGTCATGACCGCCACGGTTCAGACGCCAGATGTCGTCATCAGACCAATCGGCCACCAGGGCCTTGAGTTCCGGCGTGTTGAAAAAGTGCTCACGCACCCAAGCGCCGTTCTTGGATTTGTAGGTCTGGTATTCACCATCGACCACTTCCATCATCCGCTGCTTGAGCAGACCTTGCGGGTCACGGGCAAACAGGGCATCCCATGCGGAACCCCACACCAGCTTGATCACGTTCCAGCCAGCGCCACGGAATTCGGATTCCAGTTCCTGAATGATCTTGCCGTTGCCACGCACTGGGCCATCCAGACGCTGCAGGTTACAGTTGATCACGAAGATCAGGTTGTCGAGCTTCTCGCGCCCCGCCACACCAATGGCGCCACGGGATTCGACTTCGTCCATTTCGCCGTCGCCCATGAAGGCCCACACCTTGCGGTTGGCTGTCTTGGCGAGGTTGCGCGCTTCCAGATACTTCATGAAGCGGGCTTGATAGATGGCGGCCAGCGGGCCCAGACCCATGGACACGGTGGGGAATTGCCAGAAATCCGGCATCAGCCAAGGGTGCGGGTACGAGGACAAGCCCTTGCCACCCACTTCCTGACGGAAGTTTTCCAGTTGTTCTTCGGTCAAACGGCCCAGCAGGAAGGCGCGAGCGTAGATACCGGGGATGGAGTGACCCTGGAAGTAGACCAGATCGCCGCCGTGTTCAGCAGACGGAGCATGCCAGAACCAGTTGAAGCCAACGTCGTACAGCGTGGCGGACGAAGCGTAGGAAGCAATGTGCCCGCCCACGTTGGTGTGCTTGTTGGCACGTACCACCATCGCCACCGCGTTCCAGCGCAGATAGGCCTGGATACGCAGTTCGATTTCCGGGTCGCCGGGGTAGTTGGGCTGATCAACCGTGGCGATTGAATTCAGGTAAGACGTGCTGGCGCTGTATGGAATGTCCACCCCATCTTCACGCGCATCTTCAATCAAGCGTTCAATCAGGTAACGGGCACGTTCCTTGCCCTCTTGGGTAATTACGCCACTGAGCGCGTCCAACCATTCCTGAGTCTCCTGACGGTCCGCATCGGACTGCAGAAGCACATGGGGCACAGCTGCCATCGACTTCTCTCCTTGTTTTGGGTTTTAACGCACCGGAGGGCCAACAGCGCCACACACGGTCGCAGAGGGAACGGCCCCAGCCAGTTACCTGGACAGGGGCCACACAGCCTGTAATCTCTTGGCAGCTCATTTCACACACCCTCACAAACACACATTCAACTCTTATACATGAGTGAGGCGAGCCGCGTTTTTCACAATATAAAACAGCCATTCACCATACGCAACAAAAAATCGACTCTTTTTGTCAGGAAAATGGTCAGAAAACAAAACGAAATCAGTATGTTGCATCGCACCAAGAGTTGCTGGGAGGCTTTGTCTGGCAACTTTTCTTGATAATTCAGCCGCTTGCTGCGAACACCTGCATCACCCCCCGCCTATACGATAAGCGTGGCATTTGTCGCAAAACACTCAATGACTCTGCCTGACGATGTGTAAAATCCTGCGCCAAGAACACTTACCATGTTCAAAAAAGAAATAACGCGGGGACACACGGCAATACGGGCATGAGATTTGACAGAGAGCCCTCCATTTTGCGCCAATATACGGGTTAGCCTGTATATTTTTTGTAATCTCACACTCAAACTCGTTCGATTTGATGAAACCCGAACAAGAACCGGAAGCCATCAGTCTGTTCTCCAGGCACCCCTCGGCGGTGCCGGTATTGCTGCTGGCGGTAGTATTGTGCGTCATCTGGTTCGCGGCACTCCCCAGCAATCTGGGCAATAACCCGGACATGCTCTGGCTATCGGCCATCGTGGTGATCTCGCTTGGGGTGATTGCAACCTGGAGTCTGTTCAAGGCCAAGAGCCAAAATGATCGCGCCGGGGAAATGGAGGGCGAACGTGACCTGATCTTCGCCCTCTCGCTCGATATTCTTTGTGTGATGAGCCTGGACGGCCACCTGGAACGCACCAATCCGGCCTTCCTCAACATCCTGGGCCTGAAGCCGGATGAACTGATTGGCTCAGCGCTGATTGATCTTGTTCATCAGGAAGACCACCGCCTCGCCCGGTCGGGGCTCAGAAAGCTGGCCCTGGGGCAGTCCGCCAATTTCGAAGTGCGCTGCCGCTGCGGCGATGGCAGCCACCGCTGGCTGCACTGGAGCGCCAATCCACAGTTGGGCGAACACCGTATCTACGCGGTGGCCCACGATGTCACCGACCGCAAGGCTGCCGAAGATGCCCTGCGATCCGAGTTCGCCTTCCGCAAGGCCATGGAAGACTCCGTGCTCACCGGGCTGGGCGCTATCGACATGGCTGGGCGCATCATCTACATCAACCGTGCGTTCTCCGAACTCACCGGCCTCCCCTCGGCAGAGTTGATCGGCCAGAGCCCGCCATTTAGCTTCTGGGATGAACGTGACATGCGCGCCAACTGGGAGGTACTGCGCCAAAGCCTGGCTGGGGACGCCCCGGCAGATGGGGCAGACATGCGCATCCGCCGCGACGATGGCAAGCGCCTGGACATCCGCCTACATGTTTCACCACTGATCAACGCTCACGGCAACCAAACCGGCTGGATGACGGCGATGACGGATATAACCGAATCCCGCCGTGCCAGCGCCCAGCTTGAAGCCGCGCAGGAGCGCTTCATCGCAGTGCTGGATGGGCTAGATGCCTACGTGGGGGTACTTGATGCAGTGAGCGGCGATCTGCTCTACGCCAACCGCGCCCTGGCCGCCCAAGGCAAGCCCGAGGATAGCGATGAAGCCATCGCCCTGCCGCAGCCCTCGCCCGATGAATATCTGGCCCTGCCCGGCAACCTGACCAACCGCGACCTACCCTTTGAACTGTTTGATGGCGAACTACAAGACAAATCCGGGCGCTGGTTCCACCTGCGCGAACGGGCACTACGCTGGGTGGACGGGCGCATTGTGCGTCTGGCGGTTGCCACCGACATCAGCACCATCAAACACGCAGAACAACTGGCCCACGAGCAGGAAGCACGGCTGCAAAGCACCTCCCGGCTCATTACCATGGGTGAGATGGCCTCGACATTGGCCCACGAACTGAACCAACCCCTATCGGCCATCTCCAATTACTGCATGGGTAGCGTCAACCGTCTGCGCCAAGGCAATTGCCCCCAGGAAGACATCCTGAGTGCCATGGAAAAAGCCAGCACCCAGGCTGCACGGGCAGGCGACATCGTGCGACGGGTACGGGACTTTGTGCGCAAGAGCGAGCCCCAGCGCTCCCTGGTCGCCATCCCCACCATCATTGAGGAGGCTCTTGGCATAGCAGGCATTGAAGCCAAACGCCTGGGTTCCAAAATCAACACCCAGATTCCAGACGGATTGCCGATGGTGATGGCAGACCGGATCATGATTGAACAGGTTCTTATGAACCTTGTAAAGAATGCCGCTGAAGCCATGCAGAAAGTCCCCATGGAACAGCGCCATATCAACGTAGCCGCCAGGCTCGTTGAAGGCTATATCGAAGTTGCGGTCACCGACAACGGCTGCGGCATTGCCCCGGCACAGCTGGGCAATCTGTTCTCGCCCTT
Organism: Uliginosibacterium gangwonense DSM 18521; assembly: GCF_000373965.1. GTDB lineage: Bacteria > Pseudomonadota > Gammaproteobacteria > Burkholderiales > Rhodocyclaceae > Uliginosibacterium > Uliginosibacterium gangwonense. The sequence goes on from NZ_KB892864.1 coordinate 194,682, forward strand.
CTTTACCACCAAGCCCGAAGGCATGGGCATGGGCCTGAACATCTGCCGTAGTATCATTGAATACCACAATGGCCGTCTGTGGGTTGACCCGAATCCATCCGGAGGGAGTATCTTCCGGTTTATGTTGCCGCAGGAGAAGATCCTTGACCATGCCTCTTTCGACTAAAGACATCCCTCTACACACAGAAGCAGAACAACTCGTCTATATCGTCGATGATGATGAAGCTTTGCGCGATTCGCTCATCTGGCTGCTCGAATCCACCGGCCTGAAGGCGCACGCATTCTCTTCAGCAGAAGCCTTCCTGGCTGCTTGGCATGCCAACATGCGCGGCTGTCTGGTGCTGGATATCCGCATGCCGGGCATGAGCGGGCTAGAGATGCACGAACGCCTGATTGCCATGCATTCGGCCCTGCCCGTCATTTTCATCACCGGCCACGGAGACGTACCCATGGCTGTCTCCGCGCTCAAGAAAGGCGCTGTCGACTTCATTGAAAAACCCTTCAATGACCAAGACATGGTTGCCCTGATCCGCAATGCGCTGGCTACCGAGCAAAAGCAGTTTGAGCTGCATCGCCAGGAAGCGGACGCGCAACGGCGCATCGACCAGCTCACGCCGCGTGAGCGTGAAGTGCTCGAACTCATCGTGGCGGGACGGCTGAACAAGCAGATTGCCGATGACCTGGGCATCAGCATCAAGACCGTGGAAGTCCATCGCGCCCGGGTGATGGAAAAGATGGGCGTCAACTCGCTGGCCGAGTTGGTGCAGCACGTCATGATTTCCGCCCCCAAGGGCGAATAAAGGCTTAAGCCAAATACATACTGGAGACGCAAGACAACAAACCGGGGCATGCCCCGGTTTGTGCTTTTGTGCGGCGTGGAACGCTCAATTCACCGTGATGGAGTACAGCGAAAAGCCGCCGCTGAGCACTTCCAGGCGAACCGCCACGAAACCTGAGGGGATATCCACATCCAGGCTCGCGCTATCGACCAGGCTGCTACTGCTCCCCCCCGCCAGGTTCACCGTCCCCTTCTTTGTGCCATTGATCCACACCGCTAGGCTTGTCGCACTGCTGGCAGCCCCCTTGACCACCAGTTTACCGGTAAAGGCCTGATCGGCATGCGCCGGGAACGCCAGCCAGAACCCCGTGTTATTGCCTGCTATGCAAGGCAAGCCGCCAATGGTCACGGTATAATCGAAACCACTGCGAACCATGTAGCTGTCATGCCAATTGCTTGCAATGATACTTCCTGGCAATGCCTGCCCAAGCGTGACGGGAACACGAGATTGCGAGTTCAACTGATTAAGAGCCGCCATTTTGGGTGAATTCGTCACGCTCAAATCCGGGGTGAATTCCCACTGCCCAGCCCCCACCAACGTGTAGTACATCAACAAGCCGCCACCCTGCGCTGACCATGCATCATGGGTTTTCACCACCATATCCTGCATCCGCGCATCGGCATTGATGGCGCGTGATTCTGCGCTGGTATAGTTATCCAGGCTCGGCCCGCCTTCATAGGCAATGCGCTGGAGGCCGAAATTATTCGCCCACATTGCGTCAACACCGAAGCCCTTCACATTCTGCGTTTTGGGATAGTTGCCGCTGGCGAAAAAGCCATCCAGGTCTGTATGGTTCGCGGGTTCGGTATTGACACCGTAATACCCTGATCCCCCTGCCCCATAAACGTAATAATCGACTGAGTGTGCAGGCGTTTGGCGTTTGGCATACGCATCAAGCCAATTCAAGGCATCGGCAAGTGTGCCCTGACCATTGCCTTGCTGCGTCATGAGTAGCGGACGCACCCGCGTCATCATCGCCACATCCCCATACACCGAGCGGAAAATGCTGCTGACCTGAGACATTCTGAACGCTGGATAGCGCCACATCTTGGTCCAGATGCTGGTGGTGGCGGGCACCAGCAAATCACTTGTTGCTGGTGCATTGCCAGCCAAATCCAGGATCACCGGGAAACACTTGAAGCCACCTGCGCTATTCCAAATCTCATTTGCATATTCCAGATACAGATTCAGGCCAGCATCCAAGGGAGGATACACAGGGTTGGCCTGTGCGCTGGTGTAAGGATTCGTACCATCAGTACCATAGCGCAGTGCCAGGGCCATGTTGCGCACATACGTATCGTCTGCCACCACCGGGACGTTGATCCAGCAATCCACCTTCAGCTTATTGCAAAGCTGGATCTGATGCTCCAACGGCACTCCGGCCACCGAGGCGTAGGTGGAACTTGTCGTCAGCGAACCATTGGCAAGTACGCCGCCCACTGTGGTATAGGTCACATCGGTCTTGGACATATGCAGCGGCGTGATCCGATCCGCCCACAGCCGGGTCAAATTCTGGTTGGTCGCAGACCAATCCATCATCCGCACCACGCTGGCCTTGCCCAAAGCATTCAGGAAGGGGGTCGTGAACACTGCGCTACCATCACTGGGATAACCAGGGCGATAGAAATGCACATCGGTAAAACCCGTGTTGATCGCGCTGGCTGCGGTACGTTGTGTATTTTTGAACACCAGGCCGCCAGACCCCGTCACGGTATTATTGATCGTGACATCTGCCGTCGTGGTATTGGTTGCCGCGTTATAGACCTTGTTGCTCACCGAACCGGTATACCAAAGCAAAGACACATCGGCCTTGCCCTTGAAGACCAGTTTGTACGTGCCATTGACCTGGCTAGGAGAACCGGTGAAAAACACCGTGGATGCATCTGCAGTGGGCCAGCCCAGCGCATCGACACCCGCCACGGGGTTGTTCCAGTCAGCCGCGTCCTTCCAGGGGCGTGCATGCTTGATGGCGTCCGCAAAGGCAAAGCTGCCATCCCAATCATTCAGGAACCACGTATTCATCCCTATGGCATTTTTCGATGTCGTACCTGACGGCGTGCCACCGCCAGAACTCGAACTTGAGCCAGCACTGCCATCCGAGGCCCCGCCGCCGCCGCCACACGCCACCAAGGCGGCAAGCGTTATACAGCATAACAGGGACGATACCGCCGAACCAGACCTGCTGGCATAGCCCCCCGGCCAATGCGCACATATGCCAGACAATACATGCTTCTTCACCTTGTTCCCCTTGATTTCACTGATCGCATCCAAACTGTACGTGGGCGCAATACCCATCTTGTTAGTATTGTTTAAGCCAGTCTATGTGCACACATCAGGCGTCGTCCAATTCATTCAGACGAAAGGTTTAGCCGCCACAAAGCATGTCAAAACCATACCTCTGCCGCGTATCCCCGACAACCCACCGCTTATCCACTCTTTCATTTTGCTTTCCTTTGCCGGCTGAGAGGATCTATCGCACATGTTCACACGAACCAGACAGAATTCCGCACCTGAAATCATGCCCTCTTATCATGATCAACAAATCGGGTAGAATTGTGGTAAACACTTCGCGCCCCACAACAGGGGCAGGTGGTTGCTTGGAGGTCTGGAACGCATGCGCCCCACTTTTTTCCATTCCGATCAGAGTCCTCCCCGCCAAGCCTCCACCGGCGAGCTAATCTACACCGCGTCCGGCACCGGCTCTGCGTGGTTGATATTGAGTGGCTCGGTGCGCCTGGATCGTACAGAGGATCGTGGCGAGGCTACCTTTGCCGGCATCGCCCTCAAAGGCGATATCTTGGGTGCTGAAACCTTGCTGCTGGGCAGCTATAGTTACACCGCCACGGCCTTGTCCGACTGCGTGCTCGTCCCTTGGCCGGGCGCAGAAACCCAACCGGAAGCCGGCACCCTGCTCAAAGCACTGGCCGATGCCGAACGACGCTGCGCCGATGCGATTGCCCTGCGTTGTGGCGACGCGGCTGCCCGTGTACGGCGTCTGGTGGGGCTGCTTGCCGGGCGCACGGCCCCCCAACGCATATCGCGTTTCACCCTACCCTCGCTGCGCGACATGGCCGATATCACAGCCCTGACGGTCAGCACCGTTTCCCGCACCCTGGTCAGCATGCAGGCCGAAGGTGTGCTGGAAATGCAGAGCAAACCCCGGGGCCGGCCACGTATCACTTGATACGCCGCACGCGCTTGAAACGGATTTATGCCATACAACTTAACCATTCAAATGCATCCGGAAATGTCCAGACGATTGAACGGCAGCTACCGGAAGCTGATCGAATAGTTCAGGTCAAGACCATTTACAGTCCCCGCCCGCGCAACAACGGATACAAAGCGAGACAGCGCATAGCTGAGCTTGACCACGCTTTCAGTCCCCAGAAAGTTCTGCTCGAAGCTCAGATACGCCCGCGTTGAAAGACGCTTGCCCACTGTCAGCACTTGGCTACTCATCGTATCGCCTGCATTGGTGCTTGTGGTGGAAGTGGAACTGCTCAGGCTGGAGCCCCCGGATGTGGCATTGTTGGCCACACCACTTTGCAAAGCCCGACGCGTGGTACTGGTGGCGCTGCCAATGCTCACGCTATCCAGCCCAATGCCATTGGCAATTCTCGTACTCAAATCTGGCCCATCGCTACCCAGACTGGCCCCGGCGCTGGAGAGCAACATGCCAATGTCCGCAGCACTCCCCTCAGAGGCACGCCCAAACAGAATCCAAGCTAGTTTTTCCTGCTCAGGCACATTCGGATCAGATACCAGACGGACCTTGGGGCGTTGGGCAGAACCCGTCACCTCCACCCCTGCCTCCACTTCCAGACCTTTTCGCAAGGCCAGAATATTGAGCGCTGGATCATCCAGCGAGCCGTGAAAATTGACCGCACCCCGCTCAATGGCCAAGCGTTGCCCATACGCATTGAACACCCCATCGCGGGTACGGATCGACCCCGTGGCACGCGGAACCACCCCTTGTGCCAGCACAATACGCAACTGACCGGCCAGCCATGTATCCACGCCATATGCTTTAAGTATAAATGCATCGCCAAAATCAAAGCCGATATCCGCGTTCAAATGCATACGCTGTGGGGGCTTTTGCCGACCGCGCACCACCACGTCATCCGAGAGCTTGGGCGCACCACTCTTGGCCATGCCAACAAACCCGGTATCGCTGTGCAGGCGTGCGTTGATATCCAGGCCATCCCAAGTACTGGTGGCATGCGCATCACCCGACACGATCAGCCACTGCCCTGGCTGCTGCAAGGCAGCCACATGATCCAGCTTGAACTGGAAATCCCCTTTGCCCGAAGGCAAGGCAATCTCCCCGCTGCCACTGAAAGCCCCGACAGCAGGCGGCGCCGCCAGGCGTTTGTCCGGCGGAGCCATGCGGTTGTCGGCACGGAAGCTCAGGTTTTCCAAGCGTACCCGCGCAGCATCAAAATTGATCAGCATATTCCCCTGATCCAGTCGCGTGCCTTGCTCCGCGAGCACAATCCCCAGCCCCTCGCCTTTCAGGTAGCCCGCCCCCACCGGATTTTCAGGCGTGCCGGTGAGGTTGAATAAGCCATGCAAACTGCCCGAGGTACGCATGTTCTGATCTACGAACGGCCCCAACCAGGCAATCGAGGGCATATCAGCATTCAGCACCCCAACCATCGGTGCACGCATATCGATACGGGTATCCGCTCCCTGCCCACTCAGCGCCAGTGTGGCCACTGCGTTGAAAGCACCGATCCGACTCCCGTTGGCCAATGCCGACAAAGCCAGACGTTGATCTTCAATCGCCGCGTTCAGGTCAAGGTTTTCCAACCCCAGCGCAACAGGGGAGTCGCCCTGCAAGATAAAGTCCCCGCCCTCACGGAAAACATGCACTAACCCTTTGGCATGCTGGCGCGCCAAGTCCACGTCCCATTCTGCCCCCAGTTGAAGGCTGCGTCCACGGAACACGGTGCGTTGATATTCGTCGAGCGAGAAGCCCAGTTGCACGCCAGAGAGTTTACCTTTGGCCAACAGGCGTTCTGGCGTCCATTCCGTCTGCATCAATTCGATGCGCCCTTGCTCGCCCCCCTGGCTGATCAGGCGTGCCGAGCCCAAGGCAACACGCTGGGATGACACAGCAAGAGTGGCCGGTTTTTCCAACGCAAACCGCAGTGGCCCGGTAAGGCTCAATCCCTGGAGCCAGCCATTCCAGTTCCCATCGCGCAGCCCCCCGCTGGCGCTGGCACTCAGGCTGGCCTCATGAGGCAGACTCGCTTCCACGCTCAACTGGTGATTGCTGCGATTACCGCTCAAATCCACACTCGCCTTGGCAAGCAGGGTTTGCGCACCGGCAGCACTACTCTGCACCAGATCGCGTAATTGGGCATGCGCGTCGGTTCGCCCTCCCGCACCGCCTTGCAAATCAGCCTTGAACTTGAGTTCTGCAAGTTGCCATCCTCCTGGAGCACGCAGCTGGTAGGCTTCTGCACTGAGTGAGCCTACCGGATCATCTGGAATGCCACCAACATAGCCTTGGGCATGCACGCGACCGCCAAATTGCCCACCCAGGCGCTCCAGATAAGCCGCATCCACGAGAAACTGGAGTTGATCGGTGCGTGCACCAACGGCCCCGGTCAGATGCACACGGTTGCCCATGACATCCACATCAACATCCGCTTCATGCAAGCGTCCTGGCGAGAAACGAGCTTTCGCGTGCCCCTGCAATGGGTAATTTGCAAGTTTGCTGGGGGCGAGCGTCAAATCGAATTGCCCGCTTGGCGCGGGCGACAATGTACCGCTGCTTGTCAGGCTGGCACTAATCTGCCCGGCGGGCGCATCCTTGAGGAAGGCATGCGGGTCAAGGCGCTCCACTTCCCCCTGCACTGCGTAGGCGCGGCTTCCGTTCAAGGCCAGTCGGCCAGAGAAGCGAGCACTGGCCTCGCGTGCCTGCAGCTCTGCCCGACTGATTTTCAGCACATTGCCTTCTTGCCTGCCTTCGGCCACCAGACGCATGCCCTGCGCGGCAAGATCAACACCAAACTGCTGCGCCTGCGCGTTGCCACGCGCATGGGCCTCCCCATCCACCAACATGCCCTGGGCATGGCTGGTGAATTGAGCCGGGTTCACTGCCTTGAGCTTCAAGGCTGCTTCAGCAGTTCCCCCCGCCTTGCCGGGCATCCAGGCCAATTCCCCCATTATCATGCCTTTATTCGGCAGATGCGCTTGCAACTGACTCAAGCGTAGCCGCCCATCTGCCCACTCAAGCTGGGTTTGCAACGCTGCAACAGGCAAGGCATTTTCATCGATCTTGCCAGGAGCATGATTGGTGATAGCAATCGGGCCACTGACCTGCCAATCCGCAGGGCCATTCTTTCCCGTCGCACTCAGGCGTGGCTGCAACTGTGCGCTGACATCCAGCATGGCCTTGGGCGCCTGCGGAGAAAATGCCGCCGGATTCAGTCCCTGTATGGCAAGCCGGGCACTATACAAAGGCATCGGCTCAAAGGGTTTGATTACCACATCCGCTTCGCCCTGGAGCGCACCACTGGCCTCACCCGCAACTTCTTTTGCGGCAAGATGCGCCTGGATATGCGCCAAGGAACCTTGCAGACGGGTGTCAATACGGGCGGGCCGTGCCTGCAGCATTGCCAGCAACCCGATCTGGCCAGACAGGGCAAAGGGGGGCGAATCTGCCAAACTCAGGCGTCCATCCAGCTTGCCCAAAGGGGTTCGCATCTGCAGCCCATCGAGTGCGAGCATGCCACGATGACTTTGGAATTGGGCGTGAATATCCTGTAAGGCAAGGCTTTCCTGCGTACTTTGCCCGTCAGCCGCCAGACTACCTTGGCGGAAAGTGGATACCTGCACATCCGCCAGCCGCACATCCAGAGGCAATTTCAGGCTGACAGGCAGACGTGCGGGCGCGGATGAATTTGATGGCGTGCGCCAGAGTGCTACTTGCTGGATATGCAGCGTGTCGACATCCAGCAAGTGCTGGCCCAAACGAAACGGATGCCAGGCAGCCTTGATCCCCTGGATATCCAGCTGCAAACCGGGCTGGGCAAAGCGGAGGCTATCCAGTTGCCAACGATCCAGCAGGCGCCCATGCCACCCCTCAAGGCGCAGCACGCCGCCAGAGACTGCGCTCACCCGTGCCGCAGCGAAACGCCCTCCGGATTCACTCCCGACAATCCAGGCCACCGTCGCCCATATGATGGACAAGCCAATCGCCAATACGGTGATTGCCGCACCTTGAAGCGTTCGCAAGAAAGGCTGGCGCATGCTGAGCCTGCCAGCAGAGACGTCAGGCAAAGAGCCGGGCCAGTTCTGCGCCGGGATCAGCCGCACGCATAAAGGCTTCGCCCACCAGGAAGGCATTGACGGCATGCGAGCGCATCAGCGCCACATCCTCCGGCCCCCGGATGCCGCTTTCAGTCACCACGATGCGCTCGGCTCCGATCCGCCCCAGTTGGCCAAGCGTCGTGTCCAACGACACCTCGAAGGTACGCAGGTTGCGGTTGTTGATCCCAAGCAGCGGGGTGCGCAGATGCAGGGCAATATCGAGTTCGGCAGCGTCATGCACCTCCACCAGAACCGCCAGCCCCAACTGATGGGCCAGGGTCTCCAGCTCCAGCAGGCGGCGCTGCGCGGCCTCTGCCGCTGCGGCACCGGTCACGCCTTCCGGTGGCAGGAAAGCAGCGACGATCAGCAGGATGCAATCGGCCCCCATCGCACGGGCTTCATACACCTGGTATTCATCAATGATGAAATCCTTGCGCAAGACTGGCAATGCGCAGGCTGCACGCGCGGCTTGCAGAAATTCCGGGCAGCCCTGGAAATACTGCCGGTCGGTGAGTACCGACAGGCAGGCCGCACCACCGCGTTCGTAGGATGCAGCAATCTCAGCAGGCTGGAAATCCGCCCGGATTACCCCCTTGGAGGGGCTGGCACGCTTGACCTCGGCAATCACCCCAGCCTTACCTGCGGCGATCTTGCTGCGGATGGCGCCAACAAAATCGCGCACGGGTAGCGCTTTGCCCGCAGCCTCCACAATTGCGGTGCATGACACGCTTTGCACCGCCAGTTCGATTTCTTCGCGCTTGGTCGCCAGAATTTTTTGCAGGATATCAGCCATCAAATCAGCATCCGAAAATTGGTCTATTAATGCCTCATCATGCCATACAGGCCACGATAATCAGGAAATTGCAGTCGCTTGCGCCCAAACCGACAGGTTCAGGCCCGCACAGCGGAGATCACCCCATCAATCTCGCCAATCTGTTGCAGCACACGCTGGGCCACGGTTCCGCCAGAGACTTCGATGGTAAAGCGCATATGCGCCCGCCCAGCCTTGGAGATGGTATTCACGCCCGTTACGTTGAGCTTGTCCTTGGTGAAGACATCGGAGATATCCCTCAGCAGGCCAGGGCGATCCATGGCTTCGACCATGATGTCGAGCGAGAACGCCTCAGGCCGCGCATCCTTGGCGGTGGCCAGATGCCCCCATTCGGCAGGCACGATCCGCTCCGGGTGGCGGTGAGCCAAATTCAGGAAACTCTTGCAATCTTCACGGTGGATCGATACGCCTCGGCCACGCGTCACAAACCCCTGGATAGTATCGGGCGGCACGGGCTTGCAGCAGCGGGCCAACTGGGTGAGCAAACGGCCCACGCCCACGACCAGCACCCGATCATCCTGATCAACGGCCTTGCGCCGCTCGCTGATCACCAGTTCTGGCGCAGGCGGAATCGGCACCACCGGCTGCAAGGCGTTGTGGATCTGGCGGCCACTCACATCTCCACGCCCCACGGCTAGGTAGAAGGTAGTGGTGTCCTTGAAGCCCAGCTGCGCGGCGAGATCTTCCTGGTTGGTCTGGGTCAGGCCGCTGCGTTGCAGCTCGCGGATCACAATGGCGCGACCCTGCGCGGCAGTCTCATCCTCTTCCTGTTGCACAAACCAGCGTCGCACCTTGGCGCGGGCGTTGGAAGTCACCAGATAACCCAGCTGCGGGTTGAGCCAGTCACGCGAAGGGCCGCCCTGCTTGGCAGAGATGATCTCGACTACCTGACCACTGACCAGGGGGCGATCCAGCGGCAGCATCTGCCCATCCACCTTGGCGCCCCGGCACCGGTGGCCCAGATCGGTATGCAGGCGATAGGCAAAGTCGATGGCCGTCGCCCCGGTAGGCAGGTCGATCACCCGGCCCTGCGGCGTGGCGACATACACGGTGTCATCCAGTGCAGCCTGACGGGTGTGTTCTTCCCAGACGGAAGCATCGGTGACTTCATCACGCCAGGACAGCAGTTGGCGCAGCAGCGAAATCTTTTCGTCGTAGGCGCCACCGCCCTGCTTGGCACCTTCCTTGTAGCGCCAGTGGGCGGCCACACCCAGCTCGGCGTGGCGGTGCATCTCGTAGGTGCGGATCTGCACCTCCATCGCCCGCCCGTCCGCCGCACGTACGGCGGTATGCAGGGATTGGTAGTTGTTGCCCTTGGGTTTGAGGATGTAGTCGTCAAATTCCTTGGGAATCGGCTCCCACAGCTCATGCACAAGGCTCAGCACTGCATAGCAGTCGCGCACCTCATCAACCAGCACGCGCAAGGCCCGCACGTCATAGACCTGATCGAAGTCGACGTGTTTGTTGCGCATCTTGTTCCAGATGCTGTAGATGTGCTTGGGGCGGCCATAGACTTCGGCCTTTACGCCAATGGCAGCCACATCAAGCTTGAGGCGGGCGATGGAATCGGTAATAAAGGCTTCACGTTCCACCCGGCGCTCATCAAGCTGCTTGGCGATGCGCTTGTAGGTATCCGGCTCAAGGAAGCGGAAAGAGAGATCTTCCAGCTCCCACTTGAGTTGCCACACCCCCAGCCGGTTGGCCAGCGGGGCATACAGATCCATACTCTCGCGGGCGATATCGAGCGATACGCTCTCACGATTGGCCGTAAAGAAGCGCAGGGTCTGCACCCGCGAAGCCAGCCGCAGCAGAACCACGCGGATATCTTCAGCCAGCGCCAGCACCATCTTGCGCAGCACTTCGTTTTGCGAATGCAGGTCTGCCGCCGTTCCGTTGGAATGAGACACCATATGCAGGCGATTGAGCCGCCGCAAGCCTTCCACCAGCTTGGCCGCAAGCGGGCTGAAGCGCTCGGCAATACGTTCGCTGGCGTTCTCTTCGTATTCCGGCACCGCAAACAGCAAAGCGGCAATCCGGGCATCCAGATCAAGCTTGAGCGAGACGGCAATCAGCGAAATACCCAGGGCATGCTGCCAGGCCTCTTCCCCGCTGCCGAGCTGACGCCCAGCGTAAAGGGCCTGAGCCCATTCCACTGCCTGCTGCAAGGCAGGCAGCGCATCGGGGCCAAGACCGGCTGCAAGCAGCTCGGGAACCGGGGTGGCGCCATCTGTATTGGCGACAGAGTGTTGTACGGAAACCATGCGTGCATTATCCCATACCGGGCGTTACGAAAATATCTTGATTTGAATGCCCACAATCCAAAAAGGTTCAAAGTCTCTACCGCAGCCTGTGCAACTGCTTCGCCACAACCCAACACACATCGGTACAATGGATTCTTTATCAATCAGGATTCCTCCTTCCATGCTGCGTTGGCTTCCGGCAACCGCCCGGGGCGTTGCTGCCTCGATCATCATCGGCTTGAACACCCTTCTGGTATGCATATTCTTCATCCCGTTTGCGCTGGTGAAGCTGCTGATCCCAGTCCCGGCAATCCGCAAGCTGACAGACCATTGCCTGATCTGGCTCGCCAATGCCTGGGTCAGCGTCAACCACGGCTGGATGACTGCGGTGCAAAAACTGGATTGGCATGTCAGCGGCCTTGAGGACCTGAATCCGCGTGGCTGGTATCTGGTGAGTTGCAACCACCAGAGCTGGGCGGACATCGTGATCCTGCAGCGCGTCCTGCAAGGGCATATCCCCTTTCTCAAATTCTTCCTCAAGCGCGAGCTGATCTATGTTCCCGTCATCGGCTTCGCGTGGTGGGCGCTGGATTTCCCCTTCATGCGCCGAGGCGGCAAAACCCTGGCCACGGCTGCGGCAGACCTTGCCACAGCACGCAAATCCTGCGAAAAATTCCGCCATATCCCCACTTCGGTCATCAACTTTCTGGAAGGCACACGCTTTACGGCGGCCAAACATGCCACCCAGCATTCTCCCTACCAGCATTTGCTTAAGCCCAAGAGCGGGGGTGCCGCCATTGCGCTGGCTACGATGGGTGACCTGTTCAATGCCATGTTGGATGTGACCATTGTGTACCCCGGTGGCACCCCGACTTTCTGGCAGGTGATGTGTGGCCAAATGGGCAAGGTGGTAATCGAGGTCAAATCCATCCAGATTCCAGCCGAACACATCCAAGGTGCGGCCTCTGGTGACCCACGGGCACGGGCACTCATCCAGCGTTGGCTCAATGATTTGTGGAAAGAGAAGGATTCCCGTATCGGTGAGCTGCTTGGCAAGCCCGCCCAGAACCCAGAAGCCTGACCCTTTGGGCGCAGGGCTGCGCCTGCTGGCCCGGCCGAACGTTCTGGCCGGGTTGTCTTCAGCCCTGCTTGCTGTCCTATTTTCCGTCCTGTTTTCCGTCAACTCCCAGGCGCAAACGTCCCAGACACCCCCACTGCCGCGCACGCAGATCACCCGCCTGGAGCAGGCCTGCAATTTCCTGGCGGCGGAAAAGCCCACGGATTTCGTGCTTGAAAATGCCTGCGCTCGGCATCTGGAAACAATCGGCCAGATGCTCCGGCACAGTACATGGCGGGATGAATGCGAGCGTAATATTCTGCCGGGCCTGGAGAATCTGGGCTCCTATTATGAGCAAACCCCTGGCAGCAGTGAAATCGGCGTAGACAAGCTGCTCTTCCTCCCTTTGGGGAGAGGGCATTTTCTGATCGCGCTGGCATGCAGCCAGGGCGCCTACAACACCGACTACCTGGTTTTCACTTACGAGGATAGGCCCCACCCCGCCCAGCCGAAATTATTGTGGTTCCCTGAAATCCAATACTCAGGAAATCACGTGCGGCTGCATTACACGGCAAGGCTCACGCTACGTGATTTCGACGCCAGAACGCACTCCCTATACCACTATGCCAAATATCTGGGTAATGGCTCAGGAGGTAACTACGCCGAATATGTGATTGATGCCAAAACTTTCATGCCCCGGCTCAAGGTCTGGATCAGCAAAGCAGATACAGACCACCAGGGCAATTATCAGTTCAAGCGCGGACAACGCCCACACGCCAAGGGCTGGCAAGCCTACCCACATCCGGCGCAAGGCAAGCTCGGCGCGATTGATCAACGCAGCAAGCAGCCCTTTTCAACTCACCCCAAAATCGAAAGCTTGCCAGACGTACCAGAATAGCTGCTGTACAGATCGGCAAGCGACGAGGAGGATGAGTCTGTGCCCGCATTCGCATTGAGCGCAGAAAACACGCTGTCATTGAGCGCATTGCTCTGACCCAAGGCAGAAAGGCTGCTGGAATCGGCCTGACTCTCTGGCCCATACAGCTGCATGGAGCTTTGTACCTTCAGCAAAAGCCCCTTGGCATTGTAGAGTGCATTATCTGATTCGGTTTTGCCCAGGGCCGCATTGCCCAGCGACACCAGATCCTGATACACCGGGTCGGATGACGAGGAAGCCGTTGCGCCCTGTTCCACCAGCGATTTTGCCAAAGCCAGCAACTGGTCATCGCCAAGCTTCGCAGTGCCATCCTTGCCATTCGATTTGCCCCCGTTGACCTCATTGGAAACCTTGTTGAGCAAGGTGGTGTAGGAAGCGGGGTTTACGGATGAAATTGTCATTTTTCAATCCTCTCTGCGCAGCGCAGCATCAGGCGATATGCTTATCTGGTTTGTGCGCATGTGCCTTGTGCGACGCGTGCGTGTCAGTGCTCCCGCTGGTGGCGTTGCCGGAGTTCGCTGTTGCGGCAGATGCTGTCGTAACCGGTGAAGATGATGAGGGCGGTGTAGGTGGTGCAGGCGGCGTAATCCCGATTGGCCGGGCGCTCTGTACACCGGCTGCACTCAGGGCGCTAGCCACCTTGGCAATATTGTTCGGATGCGGGCCGTCCAGCGCGGTGATGGTATTGGCAACAGACGGAGTGCTGGCGGTAGGCGTGGCGCTGGCTGCGACCGCTCCTGTGCTATCGGCAGGAGTGGCAGAAAAATTCCGTAGATGGCCCGTAGCGGGCCCGGATGCCAACGACATGGACTTGATATCCTGCTCAAGCTGGCTCAACAACCGTTGTGCAGCGCCATTATCCCCGGACTGTATCGATTGCCCCAGCGAAGCCAGATCGGTCTGCACACTGGTACTCAAGCCCCCATTCGCAGTCCCTGCCTGTGTCGGCAAAGCCATCGCCTCCTGGCTGGCCCCTTGCATCAAGGCATACACGGATTGGGCATTCTGAATCTGTTGTTGCAGATGGCTCTGCCAGACTGTCTGCGCGTCCCCTTCCAGCCGATCCAGCGCATTTTGCGCCTGGCCCAGACTGCCCGTTTGCAACGCCTGCCCCAAGGCAGCCCAATCGGTCGCCACAGGGCTTTGGCTGGCACGCAATGAGGTGCTGGCCGCTGCCGTTACACCGGGAGCTGCCGTCGTAGCATCTGGCGCCGCAGTCTGGCGGGGTGCAAAGCTCGCCTGGACGCGTTGAAAATCAGCATAGGCTTGCTGGGCTGCACCCAAATTGCCGTTCTGCAAAGACTGCACCAGCTGGTCGAAATCCGACCTTGCCTGCTGCACATTCGGACGAGAACGCAGCGGGCCCAATGATTGATCTACAGCGGAGACGTTCATGATGACTCCCTATTCCATTTCCAATTCAACTCATTTGACATACACATCAAATGAACCGCTTCGGAAGCGAACAACACATAACAGTCAAACCTGCCGCCAGACGGCAAAAACTGCCGCGCCATGTGCCGATAGCGGCAAATCCTGCATCGGCACAAAGACAAAAGTGGCACACACAGCGGATCAACGCATGGAGCGTGCCATCCTTGTACAGACACAATGACAGCCCCTTGGCAAAGGCGGTGCTTTCTGTTGCAATGGGAAACATCAGATTGAACAATACAGGGCGCAGAGGCCCCAGCCATCATGGAACTTTCAGTGCTTGCAAAATCCAGCATCGGCTTTTTTCTGGTTTTGCTGATCCAGTTGGCAGCGCGCAGCAAATGGTATTACCTGTCTGCCCTGCTGCCGCTCTTCCCCTCCATGGCGCTGTTCTCGTATTACTTCGTCGGGCAGAACCATTCTGTGGAAACCTTGCAGGAGACAATTGTCTTTGGCATGTTCTCGCTCCTGCCTTATTTCTGCTTCCTGCTCGCCCTCTATTTCAGTGTGCGTGGCTTCCGCATTGTTCCAGCGCTCTGGCTGGCTTCGGGCGCATGGCTGGTCGTAGCCGCCGTGCAGATCCAGGCTTGGCCCTGGGTGAGAGCAGCCCTGGGTTTCAGGGCGTCGTGACGCTTGCAAAGCAATTTTGCCTGCTCACGCTCTTGCGCCACAAATGGAACGCCCACAACACGATCAGCAACTCCACCGCCAAGCCCCAGTGGAAAAGGTAATTGAGCCACCAGTGATCGTAGAATTTGCGCACGGAAAACATGTTGAAAGAGTAATCGGACCAGGGCGCCAGCCACCAGATGTGACCAAACACAGAGTCCAGCACCATGTGGATCAAGCCATTGAGCGAGAACATGAAGGCCAGCAAAGGAGTGAACTTGCGCTTGGCATACCACAAGGCAAATCCGGCTCCAAGCAGCAAGGATAACCACACCACAGGAAAATGGGTGAAATAGGTATGATGATTGTGCCAGCGATGATCGAAGAGATAAAAGTAGAAAAGATCAAAGTCCGGCGCAACCGACCCCAGGAGCGCAGCCCATACATAAGCGGAATAGTCCTTTGGCGTTACGCGCAGACGATCACGCAACATATGGCTGGCGATATAGCCAGCCGGAAGATGGGCAATAAACATGGCAGAACCGAAGCCTATCGATATGCAATATCAACAGGCTAAGGCTGCACCATGAGCAGATGAGGGGCGGAAGGTGAAGTCGTGTGAAAGCACGGTGAAGCCACCGTGCCACCACGGTTATGCGGGGCGCCCAAGCAGCACAACTGCCTGGGTGGCAATCCCTTCGCCACGCCCCAGGTGCCCGAGGCGTTCGTTGGTCTTACCCTTGATGTTGATGCAATCGGGCGCCAGTGCCAGATCCGAGGCCAGATTAGCCACCATCGCTGGCGCATGGGGCGCAATCTTGGGGGCCTGGGCAATGATGGTGGCATCCACATTCACCACTTCCCACCCTGCAGCGCGTACACGCGCATAGGCTTCGCGCAGCAATACCCGGGAATCTGCCCCTTTGAAGCGTTCATCCGTATCCGGAAACAAGCGGCCGATATCGCCCAGCCCTGCCGCCCCCAAAAGTGCGTCGGTAATGGCATGCAGCAGCGCATCTGCGTCAGAATGACCAAGCAAGCCTTTGTCATAAGGAATCTCAACCCCGCCGAGAATGAGCTTGCGCCCTTCTACCAGACGATGTACATCCAAGCCCTGGCCGATGCGAAACGGTACGCCCATGTCATACACTCCGTGCGCGCAACAGCATTTCTGCCAGCGCGATATCTTGAGGATAGGTAACCTTGAAATTGGTGATGTCGCCCGCCACCAGCCTGGGGGGCATGCCCAGCGCCTCCACTGCGCCTGCTTCATCAGTGACGCCGCCTGTGGCAGTCAGAGCACGCAGAAGCAGGCCATAGCGGAACATCTGCGGGGTTTGCGCCTGCCACATTGCTTCACGGGAAATCGTATCCGCCACACGCCCTACGGAATCGGCACGTTTGAGCGTGTCGGCAACGGGCACTGCAAGCAGCCCGCCTACCGGATCATCCTTGAGCGTGGCAATCAGCGCCTCAACCTGCTCGGGCAGGAGACAGGCCCGGGCAGCGTCATGGACCAGAACCCACTCCTCGTCACCAATACTGTCTTTAAGCGCTTCGAGCGCCTGGGTCACACTGGCTGCACGCGTGGCACCGCCAACACGCAACACCTGCAGACGCGGCCCGAAACCCGACCAGTCAAAATCCTGCCAGCATGTATCGTCTGGCGCCAAGACCACGGTGACCGTTTCAATTGCAGGCACCGCCAGTAGCGCAGACAGCGCATACCACAGCATGGGTTTGCCCGCCAGACTCAAATATTGCTTGGGCATCTGGGAGCCCATGCGGCTGCCACTGCCTGCAGCAGGAACAATTGCAAAGAACTTGCTCATCAAACGCTCACTTTCGCAGTCTGCACAAAGAAAAAGGCCGGGTAACGAGGCCCGGCCTTCTTTATTGAGCTTGCGCCATCAAACCGACTGGCTGGACATGCCGTAGAGGTCGCAA
Organism: Uliginosibacterium gangwonense DSM 18521; assembly: GCF_000373965.1. Lineage (GTDB taxonomy): Bacteria > Pseudomonadota > Gammaproteobacteria > Burkholderiales > Rhodocyclaceae > Uliginosibacterium > Uliginosibacterium gangwonense. The sequence continues at coordinate 211,897 of NZ_KB892864.1, forward strand.
CAAAATGGAGTGCAGCGTAGCGCAACGGTTCTGGCTAGGCGCGCCGCCGCAGACAGTACAGCTAGTACGGCAAGGCGGCGCAACACCGCCAGAACCATTTGGTTACGGCCTCTTAGTCTGCCTGCTTGCGCAGGAAAGCAGGAATGTCATAAGTGCCAAAGCCGTTTGCGCTCATCGCCTCCACCGTGTTACGGGTATTACGACGAATCACAGCGGGCATGTCCAGATCACCGTAGTTGACTTCCACACCAACGTTATCCGTCCCGGTCTTCACCATCTGGATCACCGGTTGGCGGGCCATGGTGCGCGCAGCGCCCAAGCCAGTTGCCAACACGGTAACGCGGATGCGGTCTTCCATGGCATCGTCAAACACGGTGCCGTAGAACACGGTGGCATCTTCGGTGGCAAAGGCGCGCACGGTCTGCACGGCTTCACGCACTTCAGACATCTTGAGCGAGCGGGAGGCGGTAATGTTGATCAGCACACCACGGGCACCCGAGAGTTCAACGCCTTCCAGCAAGGGGCTGGCAGCGGCCTGCTCGGCAGCAATGCGGGCACGATCCAGGCCAGAAGCTTCGGCAGAGCCCATCATCGCACGGCCCATCTCAGCCATCAGTGTGCGCACGTCCTGGAAGTCAACGTTAACCAGACCGGGCACATTGATGATTTCGGCAATGCCGCCTACAGCTTTACGCAGCACGTCGTCAGCATTGTGGAAGCATTCTTCCATGCTGGCATCATCACCATAGACTTCCATGAGCTTGTCGTTGAGCACCACGATGAGCGAATCAACATGCTTGGAAAGCTCTTCGATCCCGCTATCGGCAATCCGGTAACGGTTTTCAAAATCAAAGGGCTTGGTCACCACCGCCACGGTCAGGATATCAAGCTCCTTGGCGACTTCGGCCACCACCGGTGCTGCACCCGTGCCCGTACCACCGCCCATACCGGCGGTGATGAAGACCATGTGTGCGCCACGCAGGGCATTGGCGATTGCGTCGTGTTCTTCCAGCGCAGCCGCACGGCCCGCTTCAGGTTTCGCACCTGCGCCCAACCCGCTTCTGCCAAGCTGGATTTTGCAGGCCGCCAGGGAGCGCTTGAGTGCCTGGGCATCGGTATTGGCGCAGACGAATTCAACCCCCTGCACACCTTCCCGAATCATGTGGTCAACCGCGTTGCCACCAGCACCGCCGACGCCTACCACCTTGATGACGGTCCCTTTAGTTTCCTTCTCAACGATCTCGACCAGATCCATGTATTTCCCCTTGGCTACCTTAGAAACATTCTTCTATCGCGGAAGATCCCCTACATATAGGAGCTGTGACACATGTCACTACTAATAGGCGTTGCAGAATGCTTCTAAATATAGTATTCGTTGCGGAGTTTACTACTAAATAAATGATTGGAGTACAACTATTCCCGTTCGTCCGGAAAAAATTGACCGGCGGTTAAAAGTTCTTCTCCAACCACGCCTTCACGCGCTCAAATGTATGACGCACGCTACGCGTTTCGCGTGCCATCAGACCACGTCGGCGCTGTGCCGCACCCTCCATGATCAGGCCCATCACATTGGCGTATTGTGGCTGACACACCACATCGGCCAATGGGCCGTGATAAACCGGTAAACCAATACGAACGGGCACATGGAAAACATCCTCGCCCAATTCGCAAATTCCTTCCAGTTGCGCAGACCCGCCAGAGAGCACAAGCCCAGAAGAAAGCAGTTCTTCGTAACCACTGCGGCGCAATTCGGCCTGCACCAGTTCAAACAATTCCTGCACGCGGGGCTGCACCACTGCAGCCAGACTCTCGCGCGAGAGCCGACGCGGCGCACGGTCCCCAATGCTGGGAACATCGATTGTCTCAGCCGGGTCAACCAGGCTTTGCATGGCCACCCCTTGGTGCAGCTTGATCTCTTCGGCCTCAATGGTCGGGGTGCGTAGCGCCATGGCAATGTCATTAGTAATCTGATCCCCGGCAATAGGAATCACCGCCGTGTGCCGGATCGCGCCCTGGGTAAATACAGCCAAGTCGGTCGTGCCGCCGCCGACGTCAACCAGGCACACACCCAGTTCCTTTTCATCGTCCGACAACGTAGCAAAACTGGATGCCAGGGGCTGCAACACAAGGTCCATCACTTCGAGCCCGCAGCGACGCACGCACTTGATGAGGTTCTGCGCAGCAGAAACGGCACCCGTAATGATGTGCACCTTCACTTCGAGTTTGACGCCACTCATCCCAATTGGTTCGCGCACCCCATCCTGCCCGTCGATGATGAATTCCTGGGTCAGGATGTGCAGAATCTGCTGATCTGCCGGGATCGGCATAGCACGCGCCACCTCGATCACCCGCTCCACATCCAGCGGGGTGACCTCCTTGTCTTTGATCGCCACCATGCCATTGGAATTAAAGCTGCGGATGTGACTGCCGGCAATTCCGGTATACACGTCACGCACCTTGCAGTCGGCCAGGAGTTCCACTTCCTGGATCACGCGCGAGATCGCGTCCACCGTGGCCTCGATGTTGACCACAACCCCTTTTTTGAGCCCTGCTGAAGGCTGGGTGGCAACCCCGATCACATCGATGCGGCCATCAGGTCGCAACTCGGCCACCATGGCGGTCACCTTGGAGGTGCCCACATCGAGGCCGACGATCAAATCCTTGTTGTCCTTGCTCATTGCACACCCTTGCGCTGATCATTATCGGTGGTTCGAACCGCAAATCCGCTTGGATAGCGCAGATCTGCGACCACTATTTTCCTGTCAAAACGGCCCTGTAACTGCGGCCATGCTGCAATAAATCGTGTCAGACGCGCGTCCAGCGGCGCCTTGTCGTCGTCCCGCCCCAATTCCATGAGCATACCGTTGTCAAGCTTGATCTGCCAGGCGTGCCGCCCGGACAGCGTCAGCGCTACAACGTGCAGCCCCGTGGATTTGAGCAGATCATCGAAGTGATGCCTTTGCTCGATCATCAATACGCCCGCATCGGTCGGCCCGCTGAATACGGGCATATCAGCATTGCTGGCCGCGTCAAACATCTCACCATAATTGTTGATCAACCGCGTGTCGCCCGAGTCCACACTGTGCCAATAGGCCACTGCCTCGTGCTCTTCGAGCGAGACTTCAATCACACCGGGCCAGCGCCTGCGCAATTGGGCATGGCGCACCCAGGGCAGGTTCTCAAACGCCTTGCGCGCGCTTTCCAGATCCACGGTAAAAAAATTGCCCTGCATCGAAGAAGTCGCGGCGTACTCCAACTGCGCCCGCGTCACCCGATTCAGTGGGGAAGTCACCACCAACTCTTGCAGATGGAACACGGGCAACCGGGTCACCGCCTTGACGACAGCATAGGTCAGCCCCACTGTGGCGACCACCACCAGAGCATCCGCCACCAGATTCATCCATTCCGGCCGGTGCCAGAACCCGCTCTCAGGGCGCGCACGTCCCCCTGGCGCGCCATGCGCAGCCACGGGCGTCTTGCCGAAAGCGGGTTGATGATCAGTCAAGGCTTGCCATCTCCAGAATGCGTCGGCACAAAGCCGGGAAATCAATGCCAATTGAATTGGCTGCCATGGGGACGAGCGAATGGCTTGTCATGCCCGGCGCCGTATTCATTTCGAGGAAGGTGTAGCTGCCATCCTCGCGCACGATGAAATCGGCCCGCCCCCAACCACGACACCCTAGCGCACGGAAGGCTTTGACCGCATCGGCCTGGATCGCTTCAGTCACTTCAGGCGCAAAACCTGCCGGGCAGTGGTAGCGCACCTTGTCGGTAAAATATTTGTTCTGGTAATCGTAGGCGACAGCCAAAGGCTCGATGTACACCAAGGGCAGGGCCTGATCTCCCAACACTGCAGCCGTGCCTTCACGCCCGGCCACAAACTCCTCGGCAATCACCAGGGGGTCGAGCTTGTAGGCCGCGTCAAAGGCAGTACGAAACTGTGCGGCGTTTTCCACCTTGCTGACGCCAATTGATGAGCCTTCACGGGCAGGCTTCACAATCAGCGGCAGCCCAAGTTCATCGATGACAGCGGCAAAGTCCATTCCCGGCGTCAGCATACGAAACTTTGGGGTAGGCACACCCGCAGCCTGCCACACCATCTTGGTACGCCATTTGTCCATGGCCAGAGCAGAGGCCATCACACCACTGCCGGTATAGGGAATGCCCAGCACCTGCAAAGCCCCCTGCACCGTTCCGTCTTCACCAAAGCGGCCATGCAGGGCAATAAATGCCCGCTGAAAACCTTCTTCCTTGAGCCGCCATACAGGCGTCTCAGCTGGGTCGAATGCATGCGCGTCGACACCTGCCGAACGCAAGGCCTCCAACACCGCTTTGCCTGAAATCAGCGAGATTTCCCGCTCGGCGGAATGCCCACCCATCAACACCGCAACTTTACCCAATTGCATATTCTTGGCCTGCTCCTGCGCAATTCCAGTTGTTTCAGGCATGGTTTGCAACCACCTTGCCCGGTACTACCCCAATCGATCCGGCGCCCATGGTAATCACCACATCACCCGCCTGCGCGCAGGCATCAATCTGCCGGGGCATATCCGCAATATCTTCCACAAATACAGGCTCAATCTTGCCCGCCACACGCAAGGCCCGCGCCAGACTCCGTCCATCAGCGGCCACCAGTGACGGCTCGCCTGCAGCATAGACTTCCGCAAGCAGCAAGGCATCTACCGTGCCCAGCACCTTTACAAAATCTTCAAAGCAATCCCGCGTGCGCGTATAGCGATGCGGCTGGAATGCCAATACAAGGCGCCGCCCCGGAAACGCACCGCGTACCGCAGCCAGGGTAGCAGCCATTTCCACCGGGTGATGCCCATAGTCATCGATCAGTGTGTAGTTGCCGCCACCTGCCACAGGAATTTCGCCATAGCGCTGGAAGCGTCGCCCCACACCATTGAATTCGGCAAGCGCCTTGAGGATTGCCGCATCGGCCACCCCCAGCTCGGTTGCCACAGCAATAGCAGCAAGCGCATTGAGCACGTTGTGCATGCCCGGCAGATTGAGTTCCACGGCGAGCTTGGGCTCAACGCCATTGTGGCGGATGCAGTCAAAGTGCATCTGGCTGCCCACAGCGCGAATGTTCTCGGCACGGAAATGCGCAGAGGCATCGGTGCCATAGCGCAAGACCTGCTTGGAAACAAAGGGGATGATCTCACGCACATGCGGATCATCCACGCACAACACCGCCACGCCATAAAACGGCAGGCGATGGAGGAAATCGACAAAGGCCTGACGCAACTTGGCAAAGTCATGACCGTAGGTTTCCATGTGATCGGCATCGATGTTGGTGATGACCGAGATCACGGGGCTCAGGAACAGGAAGGAGGCATCGGACTCATCCGCCTCGGCCACCAGAAAATCCCCGCTGCCCAGCTTGGCATTCGCCCCGGCAGAATTGAGCCGCCCACCAATCACAAAGGTCGGGTCCAGCCCGCCTTCGGCGAGAATGCTGGCCACCAGGCTGGTGGTGGTGGTTTTGCCGTGGGTTCCGGCAATCGCTACCCCCTGCTTCAGGCGCATCAATTCCGCCAGCATTTGTGCGCGGGGCACCACGGGGATCTGATGGGCGCGTGCCGCCATCACCTCGGGGTTATCCCCCTTGACTGCGGTGGATACGACAATAGCATCGGCATCGAGCACATTCTCGGCCGCATGCCCGATGGTCACCTTCACGCCCTGCTCTTCCAGCCTGCGCGTCACTGCGCCTGCAGCGATATCCGAACCGCTGACGGCATAGCCCAGATTGCGCAGCACTTCGGCAATGCCGCTCATGCCTGCGCCACCGATCCCGACGAAGTGAATCCGTTTGACCTTGTGTTTCATGCTTGGGCTACGCTCCGGCTACAAGGGCTCAGCATTCCCTGCCCTACAATGTTCATTGCTTCAACTTTCTCTGCCACCCGATAAAATGGCTTAGTGTTACAAATTCTGCGCTGCAATACACGTCTTGACGAAGGAGCGCGGATGCTCTCTTCCGCAGCCCTCCTGCCTGAGCGCCACACGCTCACGGCAACATGCGCCCCGCGCCCTAAAAACATCTGCCATCACTTGCTGCACAAGGATTGGCACAAATCCGCTACAGCCTTGGCGGCCTCTGGTCGAGCCAAATTCCGAGCCTTTTGGGCACGTTCAAGCAAACTGGCACGATCCAGCTGACGCAAGCGCTCCGCCAACCCGGCAGGAGATAGCTCAGGTTGCGGGATCAACTCCGCAGCCCCACCGTCGACCAAAAATTTCGCATTGCCTGTCTGGTGATCATCCACCGCATGCGGGAAAGGCACCAGAATACTGGGCACCCCCGCTGCTGCAAGCTCTGCCACCGTCAGCGCGCCAGCGCGGCAGATCACCAGATCCGCCTCTGCATAGCGGCCCGCCATGTCTTCGATGAAATCCAGCAAAGTCCCTTCTACCCCCGCGTCCGCATAGGCCTGACGCAAGGCATCAATCTGCTTGGCCCCGGCCTGATGCACGACTCGTGGGCGCTTTTCCTGCGGCAGCAGGGCCAAAGCCTGGGGCACCACGCTATTCAGGGCTTGCGCGCCCAGAGAGCCGCCCACCACCAGGATATTCAAGGGCTGATCCCCTCGGGCAGCGTAGCGCTCTTCTGGCGATGCAATGGCCGCAATCTCCTGCCGCACCGGGTTACCCAACCATTCCCCTTTGGGAAACACGCCTGGGAAGCCGGTCACGATGCGGCGTGCGAGCTTGGCCAGCACACGGTTCGCCAACCCGGCAACCGAGTTCTGCTCATGCAGTACCAACGGGCGACCGCTCAAAACCGCCATCACCCCACCAGGGAATGAGACATAGCCGCCCATGCCCAAGACCACATCCGGCTTGACACGCCGCATGGCACAACCCGCCTGCCAGAATCCACGCAAAAGGTTGAAGGGCAGCGCCAGCATCCGCAGCAGCCCCTTGCCACGCAGGGCGCCGAAGCGAATCCATACGCACTCATACCCCAAGGGTGGAACGAGGCGGCCTTCCATGCCCGTTGCATTACCCATCCAGGCCACCTTCCAGCCCCGTGCGCGCAAAGCTTCCGCCACGGCTACGCCAGGATAGATGTGTCCGCCTGTGCCCCCTGCCATCACCAGCAATGTCGGCATCATTGATCTCCTTGTCTGGGGAGGCGGCTCTGGCTGTAACGCGGCGGAACCCCGGCGTCACCCCCCAAAGGCGCCCCACGCCTCATCTGGCGATTTTCCCAATCAATCCGCAGGAGGATGCCCAGGGCCAGACAGTTGGCGACGATGCCCGAACCACCATAGCTCATCAGCGGCAATGTCAATCCCTTGGTGGGCAGTAAGCCCATGTTCACACCCATATTGATGAATGATTGCACCCCAAACCACAAACCAATGCCTTGGGCTACCATGCCCGCGTAATAATTCCCGACGAAGTGGGCGCGCTTGGCGATTGCAAAGGTCCGATGCACCATCACGGCAAACAGCACAACCACGGTCAGCACCCCGACAAATCCAAGCTCTTCTGCAATCACGGCAAGCAAAAAGTCGGTATGTGCTTCAGGCAGGTAGAAGAGTTTTTCCACACTCGCCCCCAGCCCCACACCAAACCACTCACCCCGCCCAAATGCGATCAAGGCGTGAGAGAGTTGGTAGCCGCTCCCCAAGGAATCCTTCCAGGGATCGACAAAATTGAAGAGCCGCTCACGACGATAAGGGGAGAGCCAGATCAGCAACAAAAAACCAACCACTGCAACGATCATCAGCAGGGCAAAAATACGTGCGTTCAGCCCACCGAGGAAGAGAATGCCAAAGGCAATGCAGCAGATCACAACGAAGGCGCCAAAGTCTGGCTCGCGCAACAGCAGGAAGCCGACAAACAGAATCATCGAAGCCATCGGCAGGAACGCATGGCGAAAGCTCTTCATCACGGCAAGCTTGCGGATGGTGTAGTCCGCTGCGTAAAGCCCCACAAACAGCTTGGCCAATTCGGAGGGTTGCAGATTGCCGAAACCGAGGGGAATCCAGCGCCGGGAACCGTTGACCTCACGGCCGATATGCGGAACCAATACAACAATCAGCAATACGAGCACCGCCATGAACAGGTAGGGCGACAGGCTTTGCCAGGTACGGATCGGTACGCGAAAGGCAAAAGCCCCTGCCGCCAATGCAATCAATACAAAAATGGTATGCCGTACCAGAAAATAGTAAGGCTGGTGGGCAAACATGCGGCTGCCCTCTGCCACTGCAATGGAAGACGAATACACCATCACCAGGCCGAACAGAATCAGGCTGGCGGCTGACCAGAACAGCAGGCCATCCAGTTCAGACACTTGCGGCGTCCCATTCAAGCGGGCATTGCCACCAAAACGGAATCCAGGCAACCAGGAAGCCATGGCAGAAGCCCTCATGATTTCACCCCAGCAATACGCCGCACAGCCGCCACAAACACCTCGGCACGGTGCGCATAATTGCGGAACATGTCCCAACTGGCACATGCGGGTGACAGCAATACGGCATCCCCCGCCTGGGCCAGCTCATTGGCGCGGGTAACTGCCTCATCCATGTCTTTAGCATGAACAAACACAGTCTGTGCATTGGTCGTCTGGGCTTCGATCAAGCCAGCATCGCGGCCAATCAGCACCACCGCACGAGCATGCTTGGCCAATGCGTCACGCAGGGGGGAGAAATCCTGCCCCTTGCCGTCGCCCCCGGCAATCAGCACAACCGGGCGCCCCAAACCTTGCAGTGCCGCCAGGGTGGCACCGACGTTGGTACCCTTGGAGTCGTCATAATAATCGACACCTTCTTCACGCGTGCCAACCCATTCCACCCGGTGGGGAAGCCCCTTGAAATGCTTGAGCGTTTCCAGCATGGCAGCCATCGGCACACCAACCGCTTCGCACAGTGCCAATGCAGCCAGGGTATTGGCTACGTTGTGGTCTCCTGCCAGCCGCAATCCCTTGCGTGCCATCAGCGATTTGCTGCCACACACCAGCCAGCTCTCGCCCGCGATGTTGCGCACACCGTAGTGCCCGGCTTCGGGCAGATTCAGGCCGAAAGACAAGACCTGCACGCCGGGTTTGGCGGATTTCGCCATCTCCATGACAGCCAGATCATCCCGATTGAGGACGCGTACCGGCGCACCGTTGAAAACCGCCTCCTTGGCCTTGCCATAGCAAGCCATATCGCCATGCCGATCCAGGTGATCGTCAGTCAGGTTCAGCACCGCCGCCGCGTCGGCACGCAGCGCGGCGGTTGTTTCCAACTGGAAACTGGAGAGTTCCAGCACCCATACATCTGGCATATGGCCGCTATCGATTCGCGCCATCAATTCCGTAAGTGCGGCGGGTGATATGTTGCCTGCCACGGCGGCATCCAGTCCGGCGCCACGAACCAACTCACCTGCCAGCGTGGTGGTGGTGGTCTTGCCGTTGGTGCCGGTGATTGCAATCAGCTTGCATCGACTGCGCAAATCCAGCGCATTGAGTGCATCAACAAACAATTCGATCTCGCCAGTCACCCGCAGGCCACGCTGGCGGGCTTGCGCCACAACTGATTCGTTGATCGACACACCTGGGCTGAGGGCCACGGTTGCCACGCCTTCAAGCAAGGCATCAGCAAATGGCCCGCAGATGACTTCGGCATTCGGGCAATCCTGCCGCAATTGATCCAGCCCTGGCGGCGTGGCACGCGTATCGGCCACGCGCACGCGTGCGCCCTGGCGGGTGAGCCAGCGCACCATGGCAAGCCCCGATTCACCGAGGCCCAGAACCAGAAATTGTTGATCGGCGTACAGCATTTTTGAATCCTGATCAGCGCAGCTTCAGAGTCGACAACCCAAACAGCACCAACATGATGGTAATGATCCAGAACCGCACCACGACCTGGGTTTCCTTCCAGCCCCCCAGTTCATAGTGATGGTGCAAAGGCGCCATACGGAAGATGCGCTTGCCCCCAGTCCACTTGAAATATGCCACCTGCAACATCACGGACATGGTTTCGGCCACAAATAGCCCACCCATGATGAAGAGCACAATCTCTTGACGCACAATCACCGCAATGGTTCCCAGGGCAGAGCCCAGCGCCAGCGCACCCACATCCCCCATGAATACCTCGGCGGGATAGACGTTGAACCATAAGAAGCCCAAACCAGCTCCCGCAATCGCGCCGCAGAATACGGCAAGCTCACCTGCGCCCGGCACAAACGGCAAGGACAGATAGCGCGAGAAGCCAAAGTGCCCGGCCACGTAGGCAAAGATTGCCAGGGCCGCAGCCACCATCACGGTCGGCATGATCGCCAGCCCGTCCAGACCATCCGTGAGGTTCACCGCATGGCTGGTGCCGTTGATCACCAGATAGCTCAGAATCATGAAACCCACTACGCCCAGCGGGTAGGACACTGTCTTAAAGAATGGCACAATCAGGATGGTCTGCGCCGGGTTGCTTGCGGTGGTGCCCAGGTAAATTGCCGCAGCTGCGGCAATGGCCGAAGTCCAGAAATACTTCCAGCGACTCGCCAGCCCCTTGGGATCGCGGTACACCACCTTGCGCCAGTCATCCACCCAGCCTACCGCACCAAAACCCAGAGTCACCGCCAGCACAACCCACAGGTAACGGTTGGACAGATCTCCCCACAACAAGGTGGTGATGGTGATGGAGATCAGGATCAGCGCGCCGCCCATGGTCGGCGTACCCGCCTTGGTCAGATGCGACTTGGGGCCATCGTCACGCACGGCCTGACCGATCTTCTTGGCGGCGAGCCAACGAATCAGCCCAGGGCCGAACACAAAGGAGATCACCAGCGCAGTCAATGCCGCCAGCATGGTACGCAGAGTAATATAGCCAAAAACATTGAAGGTACGAATGTCCTGACCGAGCCAGAGAGCCAGTTTGAGCAGCATTATTTATGCCTTGAATAATTGTCGGACGGCAGCGGCAGCGCCAACGCGTCGGCCACCCGTTCCATGCGCATGAAGCGCGAACCTTTTACGAGCACCACCCGGTCTGGCCCCAGCGCAGGCTCCAACGCCGCCACCAGAGCCTCAACCGAGTCGAAATGCTCCCCCCCCGCTCCAAAATTGTGTGCCGCCAAGGCGCTGTGCTCACCCAAGGCATACAGCCGGTCGATCCCCTGGCTTTTGGCGTAACCGCCAATTTCGTCGTGATACTGGGCGCTCATCTCACCGATTTCACCCATATCCCCCAAAACCAGGATTTTCTGACCGGTCGATGCGGCCAACACATCAATGGCAGCCCGAACGGAATCGGGATTGGCATTATAAGTATCGTCCAGCACGGTGGCACCCGATTTCGCCTGCCGCACCTGCAAACGCCCCTTGGCGCCAGAGAAATTGTTCAGCCCCTTGGCGATCGCCTCCAGCGAAACGCCCGCCCCCAATGTGGCCGCAGCGGCCGCAGCGGCATTACGCACATTGTGCTGCCCTGGCACATCCAGCTGAAACTCCGCCTTGCCTTGCTGCGTGTGCAACACCACGCGGCTGCCGAAAGGCAGCGCCTGATAGCTGGCCCGCACCTGGGCCGCCGCGTCGAAGCCAAAGCTGATCACCCGCTTGTTCTTGCACAGAGTCTGCCAATAGCTGCAGTGGGCATCGTCGGCGTTGATGGCCGCAATGCCGTCCGGCCCCAGGGCGGCAAACAACTCGCCCTTTTCCTTGGCCACAGCATCCAGCGCCCCCATGCCTTCAAGGTGGGCGCGCTGGGCATTGGTCACCACCGCCACGGTTGGCGCGGCCAGCTTGGCCAGATAGGCAATCTCGCCGGGGTGGTTCATCCCCATTTCAATCACCGCAGCACGGTGATCCGGGCGCAGACGCAGCAGCATCTGCGGCATGCCGATATCATTGTTCAGATTGCCCTGTGTGGCCAGCACCTGCTCTGGGGCATCCCCCACCCAGGCGCGCAGGATGGCGGCACACATTTCCTTGACTGTGGTCTTGCCGTTGCTACCCGTTACCCCAATCAAGGGCAGCGCGAAGCGCTTGCGCCAAGCGGAAGCGAGAGTTCCCAGGGCAAGACGCGGGTCTTCCACAGCAATCACCGGCCAAGCTGCTGGCAACGCAAACTCGTTGTGCTTGCTGACGATGCCGCCAACCGCACCCCGCGCAGCCGCATCGGCCAAAAAGCGGTGGGCATCAAAATTGTCCCCGCGCAAGGCAACGAACAGTTTGCCTGTCAGATCCTCACGGGTATCCAGCCCGATAGCGGTGTATTCGGTATCCGCTCCGCTGAGTTCAACACCAAGCACCTGGGCTGCTTCACTCAATTTCATCATTGTTCGCCCCATGTTTGGCGCGCCAGGCGTTCAAAGCCGCGCTGGCATGTTCTGCATCACTGAAGTGGTGGCGTTTGCCAGCAATTTCCTGATACGTCTCGTGCCCCTTGCCTGCGATCAGAATCACATCATTGGTATGAGCTTCCATAACCGCACGCTGGATCGCCTCGGCGCGGTCAACCATCCTCTCGGCCTGGGCCGCGCCCTCTGCCACCTGGGCAATGATGGTCTCGGGATCTTCGCTGCGTGGGTTGTCGCTGGTGATGATCGCCTTGTGTGCCAACCGCACTGCCACCTCGCCCATCAGCGCACGCTTGCCGGGATCACGATCACCACCACAGCCAAACACGCATGCCAGTTGGCCGTGGCGCGACACCACGGTACTTCGGAGCGCTTTCAGGGCTTGTTCCAGCGCATCCGGGGTATGAGCATAATCGACCACGATCATGGGCTCACCCACCCCACCCAGGGTCTGCATGCGCCCTTCCGGTGGCGTCAGTGTCCGGGTTGCTTCGATAGCCTGCTCAAAGCTGACACCGGATTCGAGCAACACGGCAATCACGGCCAACAGGTTGGAAGCATTGAATTGCCCAACCAACCCCACCGACATTTCGGCCTGTTTTTCACCACACCGCACCACAAAGCGCATGCCATGGGCGGTGGAGCGCAACTGCTCGGCGACAACCACGTATTTGGCTGGCGCCGCCGAAGCGTTGTCTGGCACCACGGTATAGCCGACCACGTTCAGATCCTTGCCAGCCAGACGACGTGCCTGCACCACCCCCATAAGATCATCAAAATTGAGCACGGCAGACTTCAGACCGGGATGATCAAAGAGTTTGGCCTTGGAGGCGGCATAAGCCTCCATGGTATGGTGGTAGTCCAGATGATCCCGTGTCAGGTTGGTAAACACTGCCACATCCATACGAACCCCGGCCACGCGGCCTTGGTCAAGTCCGATGGAAGAGACTTCCATCGCCACCGCCTGAGCGCCTTCTGCCAGAAAACGAGCCAGATCCTGCTGTAAGACAATGGCATCCGGGGTTGTATTGGCGGTATCGGCAAGGCGCCCGGGAAAACCGGAGCCAATCGTGCCAATCACAGCACAGCCGCGCCCCAGGTTGATGAACGCCCGTGCCACCCATTGGGAAATGGAGGTCTTGCCGTTTGTGCCGGTCACCCCCACCATCCACAGTTGATCGGACGGACGACCACAGACCTCGTCGGCGATATCACTCACCAACCAGCGCAGACGATCAACCGGCAGGTTGCTCACCTTGATGCGGGTATCCCACTCAAAACCTTCGCGTTCCCACAAAACGGCAGCCGCGCCGCGCTTGACCGCATCCTGAATATACTGGCGCCCATCGCTGGCATGCCCCGGATAGGCCAGAAACACGTCTCCCGGTTCTACCTTGCGGGAATCAGCACAAACGCGCTGAGGGGTCCCCCCCTCAGCGCGGATCAAGGCCATGATTGCGTTGGCGAGATCGGATGTCACATGTTCTCCTTGCTCTTGCCCACACGCGCAACCTGCGTGGGCGCAATCGGGGCATCTGGCGACACACCCATCCAGCGCAATGTAGAACCCATGATCTGCGAGAACGCAGGCCCTGCCACATCGCCCCCAAAGTGCTGCCCGCCTAGGGGATCATCCAACATGACTGCGACAACCACACGCGGATTTGACATCGGCGCCACCCCTACAAAAGAGGCTACGTAGCGGCGCACATAGTGTCCGTTTTCCAGCTTGTAGGCTGTCCCCGTCTTGCCACCCACGCGGTAACCCGGCACGGCCGCCTTCTGCGCAGTCCCGCCCTCGCCCACCACGGATTCGAGCATGAGGCGCATCTGCTTGACGACCTCGGGGCTGAACACCTGCTTGCCATGCATGGGGGGAGAATCCACCCGGGTCAGCGACAAGGGGATCAAATCGCCATCCCGTGCAAAAGCCAGATAGGCGTGGGCCAGTTGCACCAGGGTCACCGAAATGCCATGACCATAAGACATGGTTGCCTGCTCAATCGGACGCCAGGTTTTGTAGGGCCGCATGCGCCCGCCTACTTCACCGGGGAAGCCCATCTTGAGTGGCTGCCCGAAGCCCAGGTCGTTATAAAGCTGCCACATCTGCTCTGGCGGGAAAGTCAGAGCAATCTTGGCCGTACCAATGTTGGATGACTTCTGGATCACCTGGGATACCGTCAGTGCCCCGTGTGCGTGCGAATCCCCGATCGTGGCGCCGTTGATGGTCAGGTGCCCACCGTTGGTGTCGATGATCGTATCCGGGCGATAGCGGTGCGACTCCAGCGCCATGCTGATCACAAAGGGCTTCATGATCGAGCCCGGCTCATACGAATCGGTAAACGCCCGGTTACGCACCTGCTCACCCGTGAGCTTCACACGGTTGTTCGGGTTGTAAGTAGGTTCGTTGACCAGGGCCAGGATCTCACCGGTCTTCGCGTCCAGCACCACCGCAGCACCTGCCTTGGCCTTGTTGGCATCCACCGCCTGCTTGAGTGCGCTATAGGCCAGATACTGGATTTTGGCATCAAGTGCGAGCGGAACATCCTTGCCGTCCTGGGGCTGGCGGATGGACTCCACGTCCTCCACGATCTCGCCACGGCGGTTACGAATCACCCGACGGGAGCCCGGCTGGCCGACCAGTTCGGACTGCAGTGCCAGCTCGATCCCTTCCTGCCCCTTGTCATCCACATCGGTAAAGCCGATCAGGTGGGATGCCACTTCGCCCACCGGGTAGAAACGGCGGGACTCTTCCTGCTCCTGGATACCGGGCAGTTTCAGGTTCGCCACACGGGCGGCTTCATCGGGCGGCACTTCGCGCTTCAGGTAGACGAAATCACGCTTGGAAGCCAGACGCTTGCTGATTTCCGCAGGGTTCATCCCCAAGGTCTTGGCCAACGCAGCAATCTGGCTGGCATCAAGCTGGGCCATGTCGGTAATGGCGGCAATCGACTTAACCGGCGTGCTGACAGCCAGCAACTCACCATGCCGATCTGTCACCTTGCCACGGTTGGCAGGCATCACCAGGGTACGGGCATAGCGGGATTCACCTTTTTGCTGCAGAAAATCCTTGTTGACGCCTTGCAGGTACATGGCACGGGCACTCAAGACCACCGAGCCCGTCAGCAGGGCAACCAGAACGACGCGTGCCCGCCACTCAGGCAGGCGATCTGAAAGCAGAGGATTATGGTTGAAGGTATATGCTTTTTTCATTGCAAGTGCCCCCCAAGAGGCTCAAGCGAAATCTGGTTGTTATGCTCCGGGGGAACCATCTTGAGGTTCTCCCTTGCAATCTTGTCTACACGTTGCCGGGCGCCAAAGGCCCCGCTCTCCAATTGCAACTGATCCCATTCGACTTTCAGCGCCTGGGTTCTTGCCTGTTCCTTTTCAATGGCCGTTACCAGTTTGCGCGACTGGTGCTGGGAGGCCACCACTCCCAGGGCACTGGCCAGACATGCCAGAATCAGCACGGCCGTCAGGCGGGCCATTACGCATCTCCTGCCAAGGCAGCAAACGGTGCTGCGGTACGTTCGGCCACGCGCATGATGGCGCTGCGTGAACGCGGGTTGGCGGCCACTTCGGCCGCACTGGGCTTGATTGCATCCCCTACCAGACTCAGCATCGGACGAGGGCGATCCGCCTCACGCACCGGCAAGCCCTTGGGTAGCGCAGGCGGGCGTGATTGATCGCGCATAAAACGCTTCACGATCCGGTCTTCCAGCGAGTGAAAGGCAATCACCACCAAGCGCCCTCCTGGCACCAATCGCCTTGCTGCCCGTGGCAGGGTCAGCGAGAGCTCCTCAAGTTCCCGGTTAACGCAAATCCGTAAAGCCTGGAAGGTGCGCGTCGCTGGGTGCAGCCCCGGCTCGCGCGTATAGACGACTTTCTCCACGAGCGCGGCAAGTTGTCCAGTGGTTGCGACATCCCCCCCCGCCCGAGCAGCATCAATCGCCTTTGCAATCGCATGAGCAAACCGTTCTTCACCGTATTCCCTCAGCACAGTTGAAATTTCAGCCACGGTTGCCCGGGCCAGCCATTGCGCGGCGGATTCCCCCCGCGTTGTATCCATGCGCATGTCCAGCGGCGCATCGAACCTGAAACTCATGCCACGCTCCGGGTCGTCGAGCTGGGGAGAAGACACACCCAGATCCATCAACACCCCGTCGACCGTTTCAATCCCCAGCGCATCGAGCTGTGCATCAAAGGCCGAAAAAGGCTCGTGCACCAGACTCAGCCGCGAATCCTGCAAGGCACGCCCGGCCTCAATGGCACGCGGATCACGGTCAAACGCAATCAGGCGGCCCTGCGGCCCCAGTGCAGCCAAGATGCGGCGGCTATGCCCACCCCGGCCAAAAGTGGCGTCCACATAGACGCCCTCTGGACGGATCGCCAACGCATCCACGGCTTCATGCAGCAGCACTGTGATGTGATTCAGATTTGCACTCACAGCGCCAGATTCTCAAAACCAGCCGGCAGCTCACCGCTGGCAAACAATGCCGCCGCATCTGCCTGTTGCTTGAGCCAGGCCGCGTCAGACCACAATTCGAAATGCTTGCCTTGCCCCACCAAACGCACCTGTTTATCCAGCTTTGCCCATTCCCGCAGTTCGGGGGCAATCAACACCCGCCCGGCTGCGTCCATTTCCTCATCACGTGCATTCCCAACCAGCAGGCGCTTGAGCGCGGCAGATTGCGGATTCAGCCCCGGTGCAGCCAGCACCTGGTCACGGATGGGTTCCCAATCGGGCAAGGGGTAGACCAGCAGGCAGCCGTGGGGGTGAGCCGTCACCACCAGATTGCCGCCGCACTGGCTGACCAGGGCGTCACGATGCCGCGCCGGGATCGCCAAGCGACCCTTCGCATCGAGACTCAACGCCGCAGCGCCCTGGAACATTCGACCTCCACCCAATTATTACGATAGTGCTACACCGCACTCGGTACACCACGCTTACCCACTATTATCCATTTTCCACCACTTTGCACCACTCTAGATAAGAAGATTCCGTGCGTCAAGCAGGCTTTCGTCTGAAAACCAAATAGCCTCAATCACTTAGCAAATACCCCGACAAACGGAAGCTTTTTCATCTCGCCGTAACACAGGCAAGGGTGGGGCAGATGTTTTTCGGCCCAGGCCAGCGTACCCTTACTGAGCGGACCGCCCAGACAGTCTGTGGACGACGCAATCGCCCTTCAGACAGGGCATGCGTTAATCAGAATTTGGGGGCAGGAACAAGGCGTAAGAAAACAGAACGCCCCATGGCTACGAACAGGCGTTCGTAGCCATGGGGCGGACAAAGGGACACAAAGAATGAGTTGGGAAGCTCGTCGATAAGCCGGGTTCTGTCGCGCACCCTTGCGGATGCGGGGCAGTCATTCCTCTCGGCGCCACGTTACCATGGAGCTCTAGCAGCCTACCCGGGGGCTCTGCGGGCCGCATCAACGCCCCCCTATTTGGCCTTGCCCCGGATGGGGTTTGCCGTGCCTGCCCTGTTACCAGGACAGCGGTGGGCTCTTACCCACACCGTTTCACCCTTGCCTGATCTCCTTGCGGAGCCATCGGCGGTTTGCTTTCTGTTGCACTTTCCGTCGCCTTGGGTCTTTCGACTTATAGCGCCCGGCTGTTAGCCGGCATCCTGCCCTGCGGGGCCCGGACTTTCCTCGGTGCGCACAAGGCGCAGCGCGACTGCCTGACGAACTTCCCGACGCCATTATACGGGTAGTTCTGCGAACCTGTTCATAATCTGTAACGAGAGGCCGTCAGCGGGGTGAAGAGCAGCGCAGAAACCGGAGTTTATGTTTGATAAATGAGGATTTCGAGCAGCACATGAGCCCCGATCACGGCCTCGCAGTAAGATTATGAACAGGTTCTGTGAAATAAGGTTCCCGATTGCCAACACTGTATTCAGTTTCCGGGCGATTCCGCCGATAATAGGCAGCAGCAGTCATGCACATGTCGCATCTACACCCATGATCAAGAAAATATCTGCCTCAGAACTCAAGGTGGGCATGTTCATCCACGAGCTTGATTGCGACTGGCTGACCCACCCGTTCTTGAAAAACCAATTCAAGCTCAGCACTGACAAACAGATCCAGAAGATCCTCGACACGGGCATCCACTATGTCTATATCGACACAGATCGTGGCCTGGACGTGCCAGACGCCCCGACTGAAGAGGAAGTACGCGAAACGCTCCAGAAAGAGATCATAGAGATTGCCACGGCGCCTGCGCCTGGGATCATCCGTGTTTCCCACGAAGAAGAGATGCAGCGTGCGCGCGCCATCAAGGGCCGTGCCCAGCAACTGGTGCGCAACGTGATGGCCGATGCGCGCCTGGGCCGTGCGGTAGAGATGGAACAAATCGACGGCATGGTGGAGAGCATCACCGAATCCATTCTGCGCAACAGCGGCGCCATCGTCGGGCTGCTCACGATCAAGAACAAGGACGATTACACCTTCCTGCACTGTGTGAGCGTTTGCGCCCTGCTAGTGGCATTCTGCCGCACCCTGAACCTGGATTCGGAAACCACCCGGCTGGCTGGGACCGGCGGGCTGCTGCATGACACCGGCAAAGCGCTGGTGCCTGATGAGGTGCTCAACAAACCCGGCAAGCTCACCGATGAAGAGTTTGAGATCATCAAGCGCCACCCGCGCGATGGCTACGAGATTCTGCTTAAATCGCCGGAGATCGGCCCTATCCCGCTGGATATCACGCTGCACCACCATGAACGCATGGATGGCAACGGCTACCCGGACAAACTGAAGCCCGAACAGATTCCGCAACTGGTGCGCATGTCTTCCATTGTTGATGTATACGATGCCATCACGGCAGATCGCTGCTACCACCGTGGCATCCCGGCAACGGATGCCTTACGCAAACTGCATGAATGGAGTTCCTTCCACTTTGATCCGGTGCTGGTGCAGGCATTCATCCGCTGCGTGGGGATTTACCCGGTCGGCTCGCTGGTACGGCTGGAGTCAGGGCGGCTGGCGGTGGTGATTGAGCAAAACGACACGAGTCTGTTGCAGCCCCGCGTCAAGATCGTCTTCAACACCAAGACAAAGAACCCCGTGGAGCCCTACGATCTAGACCTCTCCCGCCCCATGGGCAGCGGCGGTGCAGACCGGATCATTGCACACGAAGACCCGGCCAAGCATGGCCGAGACACCCAGCGCTTTATCCAATACATCCAGGCATCCGTGATGTAGACACCGGTAGGGCCAGAGACAAACTACTTGGCTGGGGCCGACTGATTCGGCTCAAAAGCCAGCGCATCACCCTTTTGCTTGAAACGGCCGAGCAAGACCCCAGGCATGGGGTTGGGTGCCTGATCAAATTTTTGCACCTGGCATTGCTCCGTACCCAATGCGTACCAGGTATTCCCCTGGTGTGCGGCATACAGCATAGGGCGGACTTCGTAGAGTTCCAAATCCGCCATGGGCTTTGTACCCAGATCAAGATCATAACGACGCTGGCATTCCGGAAAGCGGGCCACGACGATGCGCTGTTCCACCTCCCCACTCCAGAACCAACGCTGCTCGCGCAGGAAGGAGATGGAGTGGTTCTTGTCACCACCGACCATGTAGGAAGCGGCCTGATTTTCACACCCGGCAAGGCAGCTCAGGCTCAACGCAGCAAGGATCAGCCAGGATCTGTTTGTCATCACGCCCTACCTTTTCGTTATTGTTGATGCCTTCAGGATAAGCGCCAATTGATCTTTTCTCCAGCCCGCAATGGCACAAGCGGATCACCGGGGAGGTAATCCTGGGTCGCTGGCACCGTCCATGCCTCACGACGCAGGGTAATGCGCTCAGCATTGGGGGGTACGCCATACCAGGCGGGGCCATTCAGGCTGGCAAAGGCTTCGAGCTGATCAAGCGCTCCCGCCTGCTCAAAGGCTTCCGCATACAGCTCAATCGCAGCATGGGCGGTGTAGCACCCGGCGCAGCCACAGGCGGCCTCCTTGGTGCTTTTGGCATGGGGCGCGGAATCGGTGCCGAGGAAGAAACGGGGATTGCTGGAAACAGCAGCCGCCACCAACGCCTGACGATGGGTTTCCCGCTTGAGCACCGGCAGACAGTAGTGGTGGGGCCGTATGCCGCCCACAAACAGCGCGTTGCGGTTGAGCAACAGGTGGTGAGCAGTGATCGTAGCCGCGATGCTATGCCCGCCCTGGCTTACGAATCGCGCCGCCTCCGCCGTTGTAATGTGTTCGAAGACCGCACGTAGATGCGGGAATTGCGTTGCGAGCGGCGCAAGTACGCGGTCAATAAAAGCAGACTCGCGATCGAACATGTCAACATCAGCATGGGTCACCTCGCCATGAACACAAAGCACCAAACCAAGCGCCTGCATGCGCTCCAAAACCGGATAGACCTTTTCAATTGCAGTCACCCCGGCATCCGAATTCGTCGTCGCCCCTGCGGGATAGAGTTTGACGGCGTGGACAACCCCACTTTCCTTGGCGCGGTCGATTTCGTCAACAGGGGTGTTGTCTGTCAGATACAACGTCATCAGGGGCGCAAACTTGAGACCTTCGGGCAGCGCCGCCAGAATCCGCTCACGGTAGGCCAAAGCCTGTGAAACCGTTGTGACAGGCGGGCGCAGATTGGGCATGATCAACGCGCGGCCAAATTGGCGCGCCGCATCCGCGACAGTTGTTTGCAAAGCTTGGCCATCGCGCAGGTGCAGGTGCCAATCGTCAGGGCGGATCAGGCTCAGGGTCTGGATGCTCATGTCACATAATCTTTCAGTTGCGGGTTGCTTTCAGTTCCAATGCGAGATCATACAGCGGGTTGCGCGCTGTGCCGCTGATCTCGGCGGCCAGCTTGGCAGCGGACTTCACCGGCAGCCCCTCGGCCAGCAACAGTTCCAGCACATGCCGAGCTTGGGCGGGAACCCCTTCGGCCACCGGCGCAGGCGCCAGGAGCAGCACGAATTCGCCGCGCTGGCGGTTGGCATCCGCCTTGATCCAATCCAGCGCTTGCGCAAGAGGCATGCGCTCAATCTGCTCAAAGAGTTTGGTCAGTTCGCGGCAGAACACAATCTCACGTTCCGGCTCCAGCGTTGCAGCCATATCTTCCACGCACTCCAGCACCCGATGCGGGGCTTCGTAGAAGATCAAGGTGGCCTCATCACTGCGCAAAGCCTCCAGGGCAGCACGTCGCGCCGTCGGCTTGGTCGGCAAAAAACCCACGAAACGGAACTGCCCGACGCCCAACCCGGATACTGACAAGGCCGCCACGGCAGCGCAAGGCCCCGGCACCGGCACCACGGGGAAACCTGCCGCCTGGACACGCGCCACCAACCGGGCGCCGGGGTCAGAGACTGCCGGGGTGCCTGCATCGGTGATCAAGGCGACATGCTGCCCGGCCTCAAGCAGCGCAATGATGCGGGTAGCACCTTCCTGCTCGTTATGCTCATGCACCGGCAGCATGCGCGGGCTGAGCCCATGCGCCGCCAGCAGGCGCTGGGAGTGGCGCGTATCTTCGGCAGCGACCACATCGACGACACGCAGGATTTCCAGCGCACGCAAGGTAATGTCATGCAGATTCCCCAATGGGGTGGCAACCACATACAATGCGGCGGAAGCGTGGAGCGGATTGAGGTCAGACATGGATGCGTTCAAACAGTGGCTAGGCAAGACTTGGGATTGTCTGCTGCGTAGGCCCACAGAGCAAGCGCTACCGGTATCCGATGGCCAGTTGGCCGAACGCCTTGCAGAAAAATTCCTGCGCCAAAAGGGGCTCACGATCCTTGCCCGCAATGTGCGCTGCAAAGGTGGCGAGATTGATTTGATCGCGCTGGAGGGCACAACGCTTGTGTTCGTAGAAGTCAGACTTCGCCAAAATGCTGATTTTGGCGGCGCTGCCGCCAGCATCACCCGGCCCAAGCAGAAACGCATCATACTGGCCGCCCGCCATTGGCTGCATGGTGAGGGCCGCCGCTATGCCCGCCACCCGTGCCGCTTCGATGCCTTGCTGCTCAACGACCTCACAGGCTCAGGCTGCAAATGGATTCGCGCCGCCTTCATGGAAGCGCACTGATGCAACGGCTTCAAATGTATGGGCTGCTGGCTTGGCTGGCGCTGACCACTCCAGACGTGTGCATCGCGCAAAGCATGGTTGTGCAGCGTACCCCGCTGGCAGGCTTCACCCACCATGCGGCCCAAACGGTATGGGATCAGTTGCGTGAAGGAGACGCCTTGCAACTGGTGCTTGAAACAAGCAACCCCTATGATGCGCAAGCCGTGCGCGTAGATTGGCACAAGCAGACACTGGGCTATCTGCCCCGCACCCGCAATGGTGCCATTGCCCGTGCCCTAGATGCCAAACAGCCTCTGTCTGCGCGGATCGGGCACCTGCGCGACGCCCCCGACCCCAGGCGCAGGGTGGAGATCGAGATCCTTGCTCCACTGGCTGCAAGCGCCGGAAAAGATTGAGAAATTCTATCCAAACGAAGGCTTGGGATGCCTTGTGCAAGAAGCAGTTTGTTTTTTTTCAGACAGCGGTTAAACTCTAGGAATCAGGTTTGGTGGCCTGACCAATTTTAGCCACTTCCCTGGCGTCGTTATTGCAACAGGACAGCCTGCGGGAAAAGCCGAAGAATGAGCACCTGAGCACACTGCCCCAAGCCAGGGCAGGCATTGATATAAAACTGGAGAACAACTGCAATGAGCAATCCTTTCGATCTGACCGGCAAGGTCGCCCTCATCACCGGCGCTGCCCAAGGCATTGGCGCTGCAATCGCCATCAAGATGGCTGAAGCTGGTGCCACCATCGTTGTGGCCGACTTCGGTGCCATGCTGCCCGAAACCGTCGCAGGTCTGGAAGCCACAGGCCGCAAGTACTACTACGTTCAAGCCAACCTGACCGAGCCAGGCGCGCCGCAACGCGTGCTGGATGAAGCCATCGCGGCTGCCGGTCAAGTCGACATCCTGGCCAACGTTGCCGGCACCATCCGCCGCGCTCCGTTCATTGAGCACACCGAAGCTGACTTTGATCTCGTGATGAAGATCAACCTGTACGCACCGGTCTACCTGTCCCAAGCCTTCTGCCGCCACGTGCTGGCTCGCAAAGCCAAGGGCAAGATCATCAACATCTGCTCCATGCTGTCTTACCAAGGCGGCATCCTGGTGCCGGGCTACACCGCTTCCAAGCACGGTATTGCCGGTATCACCAAGCTGATCGCCAACGAACTGGCTTCCCAAGGCATCAACTGTAACGGTATTGCCCCAGGGTACATCGCCACTGCCAACACCGCACCGATCCGCGCCGACGAAGCCCGCAACAAGGCCATCGTTGACCGCATCCCCGCCAGCCGTTGGGGCCAGCCGGAAGATCTGGCAGGCACCGCTGTGTTCCTGGCTTCCGCCGCTTCGGACTACCTGAACGGCACCATCATCAATGTGGATGGTGGCTGGCAAGCCCGCTAAGAACCTGTTGTGAGGGCATGCCTCGCGCATGTCCTCATCCTGTTCTGACCAGAAAACCCCCTCCGATCACCCGGAGGGGGTTTTCTTTTAACGGCCTGGGCAATCCGCCCCACCGCTTTGCAACAAGATCACAGACGGGTTCTCGGCTACAATCACGCCCTCAAGCTTGCAGTTTTGCAGTTCTATCGAGGCAGACATGACTTTCAAGGTATTCATCGATGGCCGGCACGGTACTACCGGTCTGAAGATTGACGAGCGGCTGGCTGGCCGCCAGGACATCGAAATCCTCACCATTCCTGAGGATAAGCGTAAGGACACAGCCGTCAAGGCCGAGTTCATCAACGCAGCCGACGTGGTTTTCCTGTGTCTGCCCGATGCTGCCTCACGCGAGTCAGTAGCCCTGCTGGCGCCTGATAATACCCGCACGCGCTTCCTGGATGCGAGTACGGCACACCGGACCCACCCGGACTGGGTCTATGGCCTGCCTGAGCTGCATGGTCAGCGCGGGCGTATCCGCAGCTCGCAACGGGTCGCCGTGCCCGGCTGCCATGCCTCCGGCTTCATCCTACTGGTGCAACCACTGGTGGCTGCGGGGCTGATTCCGGCTGATTTTCCGTTCAACACCTATTCGGTGACGGGCTATTCGGGCGGTGGCAAGGAAATGATTGCCAGCTACGAAACCGACCCGTCTCTGCCCGACAGCATGCTCAGCCCGCGTTTCTACGCACTGGGCCTGGCGCACAAGCACCTGCCCGAAATGCAGGCCATCTGCGGCTTGCAGTACAAGCCGCTGTTCACGCCCATCGTCGGCAACTTCGCACAGGGCATGCTGGTGTCCGTACCGCTGCAATCTCGTGTGCTGCCCGGCAAGCCCACTGCCGCAACCCTGCATGCCAAGCTGGCTGAGTATTACGACAACGAGACCTTTGTGCGCGTCATGCCTTTGGGCGGCGGCGAGACACTGGATGCAGGCTTTCTGCCCGCCACCACCTGCAATGGCACCAACCGCGCCGAATTGTTCGTGTTTGGCAACGCAGAGCATATCCTGCTCAGCGCCCGCTTCGACAATCTGGGCAAGGGCGCCTCAGGTGCAGCCATCCAGTGCATGAACATCATGCTGGGTCTTGATGAATCGACCTCTCTGTCGGCCTGAGCATGGACCTGATTGCACGTATCAACCAGCATTTCGAAGACAACATCCAGGCCACCATCAGCGCGGCCGAAATGCTGGCACACCCAATTGCCGCAGCGACCGAAGAAATGGTCCGCTGCCTGTTGTCCAACGGCAAGATTCTGACATGCGGTAATGGCGGTTCTGCCGCAGACGCGCAAAATCTCGCCGCCAAGTTGCAAGGAAGATTCGAGCGTGAACGCCCGGAGCTTGCCGCTATTGCGCTGACCACCGACAGTTCGGTACTCAGTGCCATCGCCAACGATTACGCGTGGGAACAAGTGTTCGCCAAACAGGTCAGAGCATTGGGGCAACCAGGCGATATCCTGTTGGCGATCTCGGCCAGCGGCAACTCCTCCAGCGTCCTGACGGCTGTTGAAGCCGCACAGGAGCGGGATTTGCGCATCATCGCCCTGACTGGCAAGGAGGGCGGGCAACTTGCCGCCATGCTCCGCGACGAGGACATCCAGATCTGCGTGCCGCACGACAGAACAGCACGCATCCAGGAAGTCCACCTTTTGGTTATCCACGGTTTATGCGATGGCATAGACTGTTTGTTGATGGGGGAAGAACCTTGAAACATAGTCGTTTATACACACTGCTTGCCATAATCAGCTTGTGCACCACCCTGCCCGCCTGCGTACCCCTGGTTGCAGCCGGGGTGGGCGCAACCGGCGTGGCCTCGACGCTGGATCGCCGCTCCTACGGCGTCCAGATCCAGGATTCCGAAATTGAGCGCCGCTTCAATCACAACTTCCCGGTGGCCCTGGAAGAAAACACCCAGGTTTCCGCCAACGCGTTCAACCGCTGGATACTGCTGACGGGTCGGGCCAACAATGAAAAAGCCAAGGCCGACGTTGAACAACTGGCCCGTAACGTGCCCAACATCCGAGAAGTGTTCAACGAAATCGCCATCGGCTATCCGCTGCCTTTCGGCGTTCGCACCAGCGACAGATGGGTCGTCACCCAGGTCAAGGCCCGCTTGGTCGACAGCAAGGAAATCTCGGCCAACCACTTTGACGTGATCTGCTCGAATGGCGTGGTCTACCTGATGGGGATCGTCACCGAGAACGAGGCCAACATCGCCACTGAAATCGCCCGCACCACCAAGAACGTCGTACGCGTGGTACGTGTGATGGAAGTGGTCAGCCCGGCAGAAATCGCACGCCTGACGGGAGAAACACCCGCCCCGGTATCGAATGCCAACGGCAAGTAAACGTAAAAGCCTCCCGGCACCAACGCGTGCGGGGAGGCTTTTTTATTCTTCAATATCTCTTATGCTGCCTGCAAACTCAGCCGCAACAGGCACCCCTTTTCAGGCATAACAAATACCTCAAGCCGCCCCCCCATCAAGCGCGCCAAGCCTTCGGCATATGCCAGACCATAGCCCTTGTCGGTGAGCGTATCGCAGTACCCTTCCCCCGGGATAAACACATCCTGCTGCATGGCAAGCTTTGCCTTGCCACCATGACGCAGCTCGATCCACACCTCATCGCCCCGTCTGCGGCTTCCCAGCAGCACACCGCCCTCGCCCGGAGTCTGTGCCAGAGCATGTTCAAGCATGCTACCCAACGCCAGCTTCAACAGGCTTGGGTCAGCCTGAACCTGACGACGCGTGGTGGCATGGCGTAAATGCAATTGGCGTTCGTGGGCAAGATCCAGCTTGTCATCCACGGCTTGCGCCAGGGCGTCTTCCAACACCACTATCTGCGTCTGGCATGCGATGCGGCCAGCTTGCAGTTTGACAATGCCAAAAACAGCCTCCAACATCCCTGAGAGGGAATGCACCCCAGACTCAATCCCCGCCACCAGCTTGCGATGAGCATCCTGCATCGGATAAGCAGCGAGACTGGCGGCAAAGAGCGAGATGGCTTGCACCGGCTGACGCAAATCATGCCCAGCGCCCAAGAGGATATCCCGCTGAGATGTTTGGTCCTCCACCACATCTGAAGCGGGGAGTGCCACATCAGCCTGCTCGCAGCCGCGACCCTGCCTGCATACGATCCATGCCAAGGCAAGCCCCCCCACCGCGAAGCATGCCCCGCGCATGAGGATATCCTGCAAGATCACCTGCAGGCCCAAGGCCAGCAGCACCACGCTGAATGCCAGCCGGTAGGGCCGCCTTGCCGTATGCTCCGTCATGACACTTAGCCGTCTTCTGGCGGCATGGTCAGATTCAGGGTCTGACCAACCAAGATGGCCTGAGACCGGGTGTTTACCCCCAGCACATGGTAGACCGATGTCAGATGCATCTTGACGGTTCGTTCTGAAAGATCAAGCCGCTGGGCAATCTCCTTGTTGGAGAGCCCTTCCATCAGGCAGCACAGCACGCGCTCCTGCTTCGGGCTGAGTTTGGGGCGTGGCCGGGCCTCGCCATGCGGCAAGCCACGGGTGCGCTCCTGCTGATCGTCAAAGAAGCGGCGTCCAGACAAGAGCGTGCGCACACCATCGACCAGGGCCACCGGGTCCATCGACTTGCCGAGAAAACCGTCGGCATCTGCTTCGCGCGCAAGCTGACGATAGATAGGTGCATCCTGACCAGAAAAGATTGCCACAGGGACATTTGGCGCCTCACGGCGTAAAAGCGTCATCAGACGCATGCCATCGCTATCCGGCAATTTCAGGTCCAGCAAAACGAGATGAAAAATTCTGCCAGACCGCAGCGCTGATACTGCGTCTTGCGCCGTTGAGGCGCAATGGATTTCTCCGCCTGCCAGCAGTGGCTCAAGTATGGCCTTCAAAGCATGCTGCAACAAGGAATGATCATCGACCAACAGGATATTTCGGGCAAACACGTTCATGGTTGCGCGCCTTCCACAGACACCCCTCAGTGGGTGGGACGAGAAGAAGATTAACCCAATTTTTTGCTGTAAGGATGCGTCAAATCACCAACTCGTTATTTATGCCAATCCTGACCGCCCCTGCCGCGCCAAAGCACTGGATGCAAATGATCATGTCTGCCCTTCAAACATGCACACGCCCGGTGCAACCGGATGGACGAATGAGCTGACATTATGCACTTCGGCAAAATAATCAAAAGGCATAACATGAACTCAATTGACAATGAAAAAGCCGCTCAAGAAGAGGGCGTGCGCCTTTTAACGCCAATGTGATATATCAGCCCCTACGCCAAGAAACGAATACCATATGCATGAAATTTCATTCAGGAATTGGATGTTTCTTGCGCCCACCCGCGATCAGGGGCAAGCAACAAGGCAAGACAGGCAGCACGCCCCCGACTAAAGGGCAAGCGGTTTGGCAGGCAGAAGCAGTCTGCCGCTTCTAGCAAGCGGCAGGGAATCAGGCATTTTGGTAAACCCTGGGGTACCCAAGCAGATCAGCCATGACGGCCCATCATCGGTATGGCCGGGTCACTCCAGGTTCTCAAAGAACGTTCTCACCCTCAATCAGGGCATAGGCAGAGTGGTTATGAATGGATTCAAAGTTCTCGGACTCCACCACATAGCGTGCCACCCGACTATCCGCCTTCAAGCGCAGCGCCACATCGCGGACAATATCTTCAACGAACTTGGGGTTGTCATAGGCACGCTCGGTCACCCATTTTTCGTCGGGACGCTTGAGGAGGCCGAACACCTCGCAAGAAGCCTCTTCCTCCGCATAACGCACCAGTTCCTCAATCAGCACGTCTTCGCGCAGAGTCGCCGTGATGGTGATGTGGGAGCGCTGGTTATGTGCACCATATAGAGAGATCTTCTTGGAGCACGGGCACAGGCTGGTCACAGGCACCACCACCTTGAGCGTTGCTTCAACCGCTGCCCCTGCCAGCTTTTCCACCAGCAGTTCCACATCAATATCCAGCAGGCTGGCCACACCCGAGACAGGAGCATGCTTCTTGATGAAATAGGGGAATTTCACCTCAATCCGCCCAGCCTCGGCTTCCAGCCGAGCCAGCATCTGGGTGAGCATCTGGCGCATTCCGCCCAGATCCAACGCCTCGCGGTCCTGCTCCAGCACCTCGACAAAACGCGACATATGCGTACCCTTGACCTCGGCAGGCAGGGCAACATACATGGCCAGCGTGGCCACGGAGGCATGAACTTCACCTTCAGCGGTACGGATATTGAGCGGGTAGCGCAGCCCTTTGACGCCCACACGCTGGATGGCAAGCTGTCGTAGGTCTGCCGAAGACTGGACGTCCGGCAGGTGAAGCTTTTCAGGAGCATTCATTATTTTTTCTCCAGATATATCAAGGGGGGAGGGACAGGCCTTGAAGAGTAGTCAGGTGCTAACATAGCCCCGCATTTGATATAGGTCAACAAATCAAGCCAACAGTCTCAGGCTATCACCCCTACTGCACGCATAGGCAGCTCGGCACCATAACCACTGATCGCAAGCACTTCGCCATGCAGGTTAATATAGAGACCTGTTTTGAATCTGACTGGTTTCCGGCATGAAATACCCACGCCCGCTTTCTGAAAGCAAGATCTGCCCTCCCGAGCAACTCGCCAGCCGTTTGGCTGCATTGCCGCGCCCCTTGGTATTTACCAATGGCTGTTTTGACATCCTGCACCGTGGTCACGTCACCTATCTGGGGCAGGCGCGGGCACTGGGGGCTGCCATGGTGGTGGCCTTGAACACCGATGCCTCGGTGCGCCGTCAAGGCAAAGGGGATGACCGCCCCATCAACACCTTGGAAGACCGCGCTGCGGTGATGGCAGCCTTGGGTTGTGTCGACTTGGTTACCTGGTTTGATGAAGACACGCCCATCGCCCGCATCCTGGAATGCCAGCCCAATATCCTGGTCAAAGGGGGAGACTGGCCCGTGGAGAAGATCGTCGGGTATACAGAGGTACTCGGCTGGGGGGGCAGTGTGCACTCCATCCCCTTTGAAGTGGATCGCTCCACCACGGCGCTTTTGGGCAAGATCCGCGCGCTCTGAGAACCTGTTTAGGATCTGTAGCGAGAGGCTGTCAGCGGCGCGAAGAGCAGCGCAGAAACCGGAGTTTATGTTTGATAAATGAGGATTTCGAGCAGCGCATGAGCCCCGATCACAGCCTCGCAGTAAGATCATGAACAGATTCTGAGCCTTGTAGCAAAAAAGCATCACTCCTGGCGGGGCGCACTCCCCGCCAATCGCCTTTTCTGGCCCCGCCATTCAATCCGCGTAGAATCCTCCCCGCATTCCTGCGTTTTATTGCAACGCAACAATTATAGAAAGGTATGCCGTGGACTTCATTTTTGCGCACTTGAATGCCGTACTCATCGCGCTTGTCGTGGTGATCTTGCTGGTTAGCTACAAATGGGTGTTCTGGTTGTTTGGCGTCATCATCGTCCCCGATGACAGTCTGGGCGTCGTCACCAAAAAATTCGTGCTGTTCGGTGCCCACAAGAACCTGCCCGATGGCCGCATCATCGCCTTAAATGGCGAAGCGGGTTTCCAGGCCGATACCCTGCCCCCTGGGCTGCACATGGCATTGTGGCCGTGGCAGTACACTGTGGAACTGGTGAAATTCTTCACCGTGCCACCCAACAAGATTGGTGTCGTTGAATCCTGCGATGGTCAGCCCCTGCCCTCCGGTCACATCATCGCCCGCCAGGTCGATTGCGACACCTATCAGGATGCCCGCGCCTTCCTGCAAAACAGTGGCGAACGCGGCCCGCAGATGGCGGTCATCCCCCCAGGAACCTATCGGATCAACCCCCTGTTGTTCAGCGTAACGCTGAACGACGCAACCAGTATCCCACAAGGCAAAATTGGCGTGGTCGAGGCGCTGGATGGCAAAGCGCTCCCCTCTGGACGCATCATCGCCCGCCAAGTTGAATGCAACGCCTATCAGGATGGCAACATCTTCCTCTCTGCCGGTGGCGAACGTGGCCCACAAATGGGCTTAATCACACCGGGGACCTATCGCATCAACCCGATGCTCTTCAAGGTACAGCTTGCGGAGGCCGTCGACATCCCCGAAAACAAGGTCGGCATCGTCACCACCAAGGAAGGCAAACCACTCGCCACAGGCGAGATTGCCGGGGCCGAGATTGATGGTCACAACATGTTCCAGAACCCGCAATCCTTCGTCGACAACGGTGGCTGCAAGGGGCTGCAGGAACAAGTTCTGTTGGCAGGGCGCTACTTTATCAACCCGCGCTTTGCCACGGTTGAAGTCGTAGATATGGCCGAGGTACCCATTGCCCATGTTGGCGTGGTCATTGCCTACGTTGGCCGAGAAGGTCATGACGTCACCGGAGAATCGTTCCGCCACGGCAATCTAGTCAGCAAAGGCGAAAAAGGGGTGTGGGTCGATCCGCTCGACCCTGGCAAATACCCCATCAACCCCTACACCCACAAGGTCAGCAACGTTCCCACTGCCAACGTCGTGCTCAACTGGGCCACCGGCAAGACCGAAGCACACAACCTAGATGCGAACCTGTCGACCATCACGGTGCGCTCGGCCGACGGCTTCAAGTTCGACCTGGATGTCTCTCAGATCATCCATATTCCACGCAACGACGCCCCCAAGGTGATCGCCCGCTTCGGCAGCATGTCGGCCCTGGTCACACAGGTGCTAGAGCCAACCATTGGCAACTACTTCCGCAACGCGGCGCAAAGTTCGGATGTGATCGACTTCCTCAAAAACCGCTCCAAGCGGCAGGATGAGGCACGCGAAGCGATTGCCACCGCGCTCAAGGAATACAACGTAGGTGCGGTCGACACGCTGATTGGTGACATCGTGCCGCCGGACGAATTGATGAAGACACTCACGGATCGCAAGATCGCGGAACAGGAGCGCGTGACCTACGATACCCAGCGTCAGGCGCAAGACATCAAGCAGCAACTCGAACAGGCTACAGCCTTGGCTGCCACCCAGGCCCGCGTGGTGGACGCGGAACGGCAGGTGACCATTGCAGAATTCAACGCCAAGGCTACAGTGAAATCTGCTGAAGGTCAGGCCCAGGCCAAAAAGATCAACGCCGAAGCCGATGCCAACGTGCTGCGCACCGTGGGTGAGGCGGAAGCTGCCAAAACTCAGGCAGTGGGTGGCGCGGAAGCACAGGTCATCAAGCTCAAGATTGCTTCGATGGAATCAGGTAACTATGCCATGGTGCAGGTGGCTGAAGCATTGGCCAAGGCAGGCGTGAAGCTGGTGCCGGATATTGTTGCGGGCGGCGGGAGTGGCAGTGGCGGCACCCTGGTGGATGTATTGCTGGGCAATCTGATTCGGGACGGAATGAAAAAACCCGAAAGCGGGGCCTGAGAATACGCTTCAGCAATGATTCAAACAAAGGGGCTGCGGCCCCTTTTTGCTTATGCTTGTTTCTGAGTTTTGGTTCTTTCCTTATTTCATTTTTCATAGAATAGAATAGTTCCATCTACCCCATCAGGAGAAATTCGACATGCGTATCGCCAACAACGTCACCGAACTGATCGGCAACACCCCTCTCGTTCGCCTCAATCGACTGGCTGCGGGTATCGATGGGCAGGTTCTGGTCAAGCTGGAATACTTCAACCCCGGCCATAGCGTGAAAGACCGGATTGCAGCCTCCATGATCGAGGCCGCCGAAAAAGCAGGCAAGATCGGCCCCGACACCATCATCCTGGAGCCGACCTCGGGCAACACCGGGATTGGCTTGGCCATGGTCTGTGCAGCCAAAGGCTACAAAGCCGCGTTCGTAATGCCGGAAACCATGAGCCGTGAGCGTCGCCTGCTGCTCAAGGCCTATGGCGCGGAACTGATCCTCACCCCTGGGTCGGAAGGCATGCCCGGCGCCATCCGCCGCGCACAGGAATTGGCCGCCAGCGATTCGCGCTACTTTATCCCGCAGCAATTCGACAACCCGGCCAACCCGGAAATCCACCGCAAGACAACGGCGGAAGAAATCTGGCGCGATACCGACGGCACCGTTGACCTGTTCGTTGCCGGGGTTGGCACGGGTGGCACGATTACGGGGGTCGGCGAAGTGCTCAAAGCCTACAAACCAAGCCTGAAAGTGTTCGCCGTAGAGCCGGATGCCAGCGCGGTGCTCTCCGGCAGCCCACGGGGCCCTCACCCCATCCAGGGCATCGGGGCGGGCTTTATCCCCAGCGTGCTGAACACGGGAATCTATGATGAAATCATACGCGTAGGCAATGCAGATACTTTCGACACGGCCCGCCGGGCTGCAACCGAAGAAGGTCTGCTGGTCGGAATCTCTTCGGGCGCCGCAATCTGGGCTGCGCTGGAAGTTGCCCGTCGCCCTGAAAACAAGGGCAAGACCACCGTGGCGATTGTTCCCAGCTTTGGTGAGCGCTACCTATCAACTGCCCTGTACGAACATCTGGCCGTTTGATCTGAGAGGCAGAAGATCGCAAAACCATAAAAATCAAATGGCATTCAACAAAAAAGGCGCTTTGGGCGCCTTTTTTACTCAATTGGAGTATTGTGTCGCTCTCAATCCAGCCGACAAAATACTACTCAAAAAATTACTTGATGATGGTAATCGAGAACGGCAGGCGATACTTTTCACCCTTATTCACTGCAACGGCACCCATGATGCAGAAGACCACGCTGGCGCCCCAAACCAAAAGTGAAAGCAGCCCGACAAAAGGAATGATACGGGCAACAACCGACAGCACAACGAGTGCAATGGCAACCACAATTGTCCAGTTCAGTGCTTCTTTGGACTGATCAAGAACGAATTCATCATCCTTCTTGGTCAGGAACAAAATCAGACTGGGAATGAAGCCGAAAATGATAGAACCCACCCAAATCAACAGCGCGAGTTGTTTGCTTTCTGCAGAAATTTCGTTTGCCACTGTAATATCTCCTAAAAATGCACATCAACGAATCGTAATAGGCTCCTGGCAAACATGCGTCCCCCTGCCCAAAACGATTTCGGCATGCTGCCTGTTTGTCATGCCTAAAGCAACAACCAGCAGCCAACCGGCCATCCGCTTAGTACAGCAGAGCTTTCCCCAAAAGCCAAGCTACGCAGATGAGTGGCACGCCCCCTGCCAACCTGCGTCCCTGAATGGACGGCGCGAGCGGCATCTCAGGCGCGGGCACCTATTCTTCCGCAGCACAAAGTCGCCATTTTTGGCAAGATAGCGCTATTACGCCGCACGGGCATTGGCACGGGTGCTAGAACCAAGCACGTCAGGAGCCATTTCACACGCTCACTTTGCCATGGCACCATGACCGGCTTCTTACAAACGCTAGACCCGATTTTTGAACATTGCGCAGAACACATCATGAACGAACTCTTCGATACTCCCCCGGAACGCCGCCACACGGACAGCATCAAATGGCGCCGCTATCAAGATAGCGATGTACTCCCCCTGTGGGTGGCCGACATGGACTTCGCCGCCCCGCCTCCCGTGCTGGAAGCCCTTCAGACCCGTCTGCAACACCCGGTATTTGGCTACGCCGACCCTTGGCCGTCCTTGAATGAAGCCGTGGTCGAAGGCATTGCACGTGATCACAACTGGCAGATTGAGGCGGACTGGATCGTCTGGCTGCCCGGTGTTGTGCCCGGCTTCAACCTTGCCTGCCGTCTTGCGGGCGACCCCGGTGCAGGGGTGCTGGCTTTTCCGCCCGTCTACCCGCCAATGCTCCATGCTGCCGCCAACAACGACCGACGTCTGGTGCGCAGTGATCTGGTTGAAACCGACAACCGCTGGGGCATCGACTGGGATCATCTCGCCGCACTGGATCACAAAGCCATCCGCATGCTGCTGCTTTGCAACCCACACAACCCGGTTGGCCGCGTGTGGACGCAAGAAGAATTGGTTCGCCTGGCCCGCTATGCTGAACACAATGACTGGTTGATCTGCTCGGACGACATCCACTGCGGCCTGGTGCTCAACCCGGCCACCCCCTACCGCCCCATTGCCTCGCTGGATGAATCCTTGGCGCAGCGCACCATCACCCTGATGGCGCCTTCCAAGACATGGAACATCCCGGCATTGCAAGCCGCGTTCGCAATCATCCCCAATGCACAGTTGCGTCAGCAATATCAACACGCTGCACTAGGCCTGGTTGCCAGCCCCAATGTACTCGGACTCGTTGCCGCCGAAGCCGCCTATCGCCACGGCGACACATGGCGCCAGGCCATGCTTGAATACCTGCGTGGTAATGCCAGCCTGCTTGCCCAAAGCGTAAACAACATACCGGGGCTACGCACCACACCGATAGAAGCCACCTATCTGGCCTGGATCAACTGCAAGGAACTGGGCCAAACCCACCCGCAACGCTTCTTTGAGCAAGCCGGGGTGGGTCTGTCGAATGGTAAAGACTTTGGGCTGGAAGGTTATGTACGCCTGAACTTTGGTTGCAGCCGGGCACTTCTGAGCGAAGCCCTCCAGCGCATGCATCGGGCCATCACCCAAAGCTGATTCCCGCCTCCTCCAATGCTCGCCCGAGTGCGCCGTCTATCTATGAATAACGGCCCATTCGGGCGATTCCATTTGGTGAAGTGCCCTGCATGTCCTTTAAAAGACAAGGCACGGCCCCCTGGAGAAATCCCCCTTCGCCTCCAAGCCAAACCGACTTATGTGGTCCAGTATTCAACCACCCGAATTGCTTATGCGGAGAACGCCGATCCGCGTTATAGTAAGTAGAAACCTGTACAAATTCACTTTAAATCAAACTCTTGCTCTTTTTAACAAGGTTGCAAAGAAAACATTAACAACTCTTCGAATATGTAAGGCAAAATATAAGAAATATGGAAGGGGACATAAGTAAATGAATGACAAGCAACCTGCTCGCGTACCCGGCACCAATCGGGTTGATGTTGTCTACGCGGGCATCATTGAGGCCATGTCAAACGGCGAATATCCAGAAAACGGACGCCTGCCGACAGAGACCGAGCTTGCCCAAAAATACGGAGTCTCCCGCCCCACTGTGCGTGAAGCGCTCTCCCGCCTGCGCCTGGATGGCCTGATCGCATCCCGGCGTGGCTCTGGCAGTTACATGCTGCGTCGCCCGGATCGCAACATCAAACGTTTTGCGCCGATTGAGAGCATTGCCGACGTGCAACGATGCTTTGCCTTCCGTATCGCCATCGAATCCACCTCTGCCGGACTTGCTGCGGAATACCGCACCAGCCGTGACCTTGACGAGATTGCACGCGCTTACGACCTGATGGAAGAAGCACGCACGCGTGATGAAAATGTTGCTTTCGTCGACCACGATCTACAGTTCCACCTGGCACTTGCCCGTGCCTCACAAAACGTATTTTTCGTGACCTCGCTGGAAATGATCATTGAACAGATGCGGGTGGGCATGCGTCTAGCCCTGAACCTCTCGCTGGAGCGCGAACGCGTATGGCGTGAGTTGGTACAGGTTGAACACCGCGACATCATGGCCGCCATTGAAAAAGGATCTTCTGTTGATGCAGCAGAAGCCATGCGTTTCCATCTTGCCAACGCCCGACGACGTCTGTTCGAAGGCCCTATTCACGCCTAATCACGCTTAACCGATTTCGCAGTACAAGGGGGCGAATATGCCCAAAAGTCAGACATAGTGACTAATTTGCCTGCCTGCCCAATATAGATTTGCCTGCTGCCATCCATGTGGAGTGCAGCGCATTCCTTGGAAGACTCATCGTCATTCCATCCTTTTTGGAGGAGAAGTTATGAAGTTCAAGCTCAACAAACTGGTTACTCTGGTTGCAGTTGCCACAGTGATGGCGGTACCGAGCACCGGCGCATTTGCACGCCAATTCCGCTCTGCCGACGTGCACGCCAAGGACTATCCCACCAATATGGCAGTCGCCTACATGGGTGACCAATTGTCCAAGGCCACCGGTGGCAAGGACACCATCAAGGTATTCGGCGACAGCATGCTGGGTTCCGAAAAGGATACCGTTGAACAGGTCAAAATCGGCACCATGGACATGGTTCGCGTCAGCACCGCTGCCTTCCACGGCATCGTGCCCGAATCGATGATCCCCTCCCTGCCCTTCCTGTTCCGCGACATCAGCCACTTCCGCAAGACCATGTACGGTCCGCAAGGCGACAAGATCCTGGCCGCCTTCGACAAGGCTGGTTTCGTGGCCCTCTGTATGTATGAATCCGGCGCCCGCTCTGTGTACGCCAAGAAGCCCATCAAGACTGTGGCTGACATGAAGGGCCTGAAGATCCGCGTGCAACAATCCGACCTGTGGGTCAGCTTGGTGAGCGCCCTGGGTGCCAGCCCCACCCCGATGCCGATGGCTGAAGTGTACACCGGCCTGAAGACGGGTCTGGTCGATGCAGCAGAAAACAACTACCCGTCCTATGACGAAGCCAAGCACTACGAATCGGCTCCCGTGTATAGCGAAACCATGCACGTGATGTCACCGGAAGTCGTCGTGTTCTCCAAGAAGGTCTGGGACACCCTGACCAAGGAAGAACAAGCTTCTCTGCGCAAGGCAGCCAAGGACTCCATCCCCTACTACGTGAAGCTGTGGGAAGCCAAGGAAAAAGAATCCAAGGCAGCAGTGATCAAGGGCGGCGCCAAGATTGTTCCGGCCGCTGAAATTGACCACAAGGGCTTCGTGGCCGCTGAAAAGCCGGTGTGGGACAAGTTCGCCAACACGCCTGAACTCAAGGCACTGGTTCAAGACATCGTTAACGCCAAATAAGCTGGGGCCTCGGTCCATGTAGCACCCTGGCTCGCGGCGCGTGCATTTCGCAGCGAGCCAACTTTAGGAGTAGATCAATGCAATGGCTTACAGCTATTAATTCCAGGCTATCGCGCTGGGCCATGTGGGCGGCCAGTGCGTGCGTGCTGGGGCTCGTGGTTGACGTCGACTACGGTGTCGTCATGCGTTATGCATTCCATCAAGCACCACCCTTCATGGAAGAAGTCGCTCTCTTGTTGAGCATTTGCGTGGCCATGTTCGGCGCCTCTGCCGGCGTGCGCGATGCTGGCCACATCGGTGTGGATTCCCTGGTGGCCTTGCTGCCGGAAAAGCTGCGTTTCTGGATTGGCGTCACTGCAGGCAGCCTGACGGGGTTGTTCGCCGTCTGCCTGCTGATTGGTTGCAGTGTCATGGTGCGTGAAACCTTTGAACACACCATTCCGACACTCGGTATTTCAGAGGCTTTCCGTTATATCCCCCCCATCATCGCCGGCGTGCTCATTACATCTTTCTCGATCGAGCACCTGATTGCCATGTTCAAGAATGAAAAGGTGGTTTCGTCATGGCACTGACACTTCTTTGTATCAGCTTCATCCTATTCATCCTGCTGGGAGTCCCGGTCGCCTTCTCCATCGGCATGAGCTGCCTGATTGCCTACGGCATAGAAGGCGCCGAAAAGGCCATCCTGCTGCACCAAACCTTTGGTGACGCAGTCATGTCCACCGCAGCAGGTGCATTCCAGACCATGATCTCTGGGATGAACATCTTCTCCTTCCTGGCGATCCCATTCTTCATCTTTTCGGGTGAGCTCATGCTCCACGGCGGCATCGCCGACAAGATCGTCACCTTCGCCCGTAACCTCGTCGGTCACTGGCGTGGCGGTCTAGGTCTGGCCAACGTGGTGGCATGTACCATGTTCGGTGGCGTTTCCGGCTCCCCGGTGGCAGATACCTCCGCCATGGGCGGCGTGCTCATCCCAATCATGAAGAGGGAAGGCTATAGCGCAGACTACGCGGTCAACGTCACGACCCACGCCTCACTGTCTGGCGCACTGATGCCCACCTCCCACAACATGATCATCTATGCCTTTGCAGCCTCCACGGCATCCGGCATGATCGGGGACACCGTCATCAAGGGCGTGTCGATTGGCGACCTGATGTTCTCCGGTCTGGTTCCCTGCTTCTGGATCATGACCTGCTGCCTCTGCGCCGCTTACTACCAAGCCGTCAAGTACGGTTTCCCCAAGAGTGCCGACGGCAAATCCATGATCACCCCGTTCCCGGGCTGGAATGCCGTGCTGCGCTCAATGGTAGCTGCCGTGCCAGGACTGCTCATCATCGCCATCATCCTGATCGCGGTGATGAAGGGGGTTGCCACCGCAACGGAATCCGCAGCCGTGGCCGTGACCTACTCACTGGTCCTGACAGGCATCATCTACCGCACGCTGAACAAGGAAAAGCTGTTCAAAGCACTGGCCCGCGCCTCCAAAACCACGGGCGTCATCCTGCTGCTGATCGGCGTATCCAACATGCTGCGCTTCCAGATGACCTGGCTGGAAATCCCTGAGGCGATGGAAAGCATGCTGCTGGCTGCTACCCAGACTCCCTGGATCATGCTGTTGTACATCAACCTCATCCAGATCTTCCTGGGCATCTTCCTGGACATGGCCGCCCACATCCTGATCACGGCACCGCTGTTCCTGCCGCTGGCCATCAAGATGGGCGTCGGCCCGGTGCAATTCGGCGTCATGCTGCTCCTCAACTGCGCACTCGGCCTGGTCCACCCACCCGTCGGAACCGTGCAGTTCGTTGGCTGCGCCATCGGCGAAGTACCTATCGGCCAAGTCATGAAAACCGTGTGGCCCTACTACCTCGCCATCTGGACCGCCATCAACCTGGTGACCTACGTCCCCTCGTTCTCCACCTGGCTGCCCTCAGTGATCAACGGACACCCCGTGTTCTAACAGATCGCAGCGCACAACCCAAAAACGCCCGTTGCCAACAACGGGCGTTTTTTATATCTGCGGTGTTCATAGACGGCACGCCCCAGGCGGGTTACAATCAAAACTCATCAGATGTGGGGGCGACCTGGTTTCGACGGGGGTTGCGAAGCAGCTTGGTGCATACCGAGGCCCAGTCACCTCGTAAATAAGCTGGAAATTTATACTCGCCAACGACGAGCAATTCGCTCTGGCCGCTTAAGGCCTAAGCCGCTGCACTGGTAGGTCTCTGGGCCAGGTGGGGCAACCCACAGCAGCGTCATTCACAGAGACTCGTGCCGTAACGGGTTACTTGTTACGGAGCTAAAACCAAGGTGACTCGCCCCGCGTCGGCCTGCCGGTCGGCTAAGCGCAGGGTTAAATTAAAATAGAGCGGCTAAGTATGTAGATCCAGTTGTAGAGAACTTTCGGACGCGGGTTCGATTCCCGCCGCCTCCACCACCAATACGCAGTAAAATCAACAGGTTAGACAAAAACGGCTATCGAAAGATGGCCATTTTTTTGGGTTTTTTGAGGCTGTTTGGTCAACATTTTGGTCAACATTTTTTGACCCAATTCCGTTTAATTTTCAGGCCAGCCGATAGTGCCCGGGGAATTCAGAACACTATTACATGTCATTCATTGGCTTGCGGACTATTCGGCCGTGTCCATATTATTAGCAATCACCCGAACGTTTTTGCGTCTGAATAACTGTTAATCGTCATGAGAGCTATCCCTGCTTGCGATTTCCATCTTGCCGTTTCCATGGATGATGTCGTCACTTGGCCGGACGATGGAAACGAGACTCCTATTCCAGAACAAAATTTACAGGCTTTGCTCAGTACTCTTGGTGTTTCGAAAAGTCTTACGGAGTTATACCGAACCTACTTCGAAGAAACCAAAATAGGGGCCGGTGATGTTTTTGTATTTCAGCCAGCTCCAGGCAGCAAGAATGTCTTTGCGATCGATATGTATCGTGACCTCACTGACCAAATGGACATCGTAACTTTCTCTGTCGGTTGTTCTGTAGAGATTGTATCCATCGTCAGAGAGAAGCTACGAGCCTTCTTCGATGGCGCTTCGTGCCAAGTACATTACGAAGAAGCAAACCACTCTACTGGCCTCCACAGAATGCTCGATGTAGCGAGCTATCCATTCACCATCGGGGAGTTTGGGTATAAACAAGCCATTCACTACGTGTATGGCTAAGCTCATCGAAACCCCAGCTTGACTGGCACCCCATTTTTCAGTGCATAAAAACGCACAAAAACGCGTAAAAGTGCAAGTTTTTTCACATCCTGAAAAATGGCCTTCAGCCCAGCCACCGGGCGGCTTTGGCCTGGGTGCATGAGTGCATAAAAAGCGCCCCTTTTACCGGGCGGGCGTGGCGGGGGTACGACCGCGCGCGGAGGGCTAAAACGGCAGCCCGGCCCTCCCTGTCTTTGCCGCAAATCGGGGCGCCAAGGGGTGGCAATGGGCGCTGGAAACGAGAACGTGTAACGGACAGGCGCAAGGTCGCCTGCGGGGTGGCGCTCTCAAACGCCCATATAGAGACTTACAGGGGCATGGCCGCGCCGTGGCTTGGCACCAAGAAAAAGGCCCGCACATGGCGGGCCTGAATGCCGGGCAACAGGGGGCAATCAGATATCCACCGTGCGCCCCACCACCACCTTACCCAACTTGTGGAGTGCCTTTTCCAAGGCGGGCACCTTGGACTGATACCGTGGGTCAAGCGCACGCTCCACCATCGTGTTTGTCCAACCTGTAGCCCGTGCCAGATCCACCTTGCGCCAGCCCTTCTCCACCATGGC
Organism: Uliginosibacterium gangwonense DSM 18521; assembly: GCF_000373965.1. Taxonomy (GTDB): domain Bacteria; phylum Pseudomonadota; class Gammaproteobacteria; order Burkholderiales; family Rhodocyclaceae; genus Uliginosibacterium; species Uliginosibacterium gangwonense. Next base: position 253,143 of record NZ_KB892864.1, read on the forward strand.
ATTGTGCAGAAAAACCTTAAGGGCAGCCATCACCGGCAACACCACGTAGTCCTTCCCTTACAGCTGCGACGGACTTATGCCGGCTAAGGAACTAGGGGGCTATTCTTCTAGATACTCCATTTGCAAACTTGGCCGCTATGGCTTAGAAGATGGTATGGAGTCCCCTTGTGCAGCCACAATCACCATACTTAAGGTTGTGATCAATAATTTTGGAGCCGCCCGCGTTTTTCTGTAATCGGTCAGCAACTGACCCGACCACGGAGTAACATATTGCGGCTCAACCGCCTATAACCATGAAAACAACATGGAATCATATGAGTTCATGGCCCTATTTTTTTGTTGACTTATGATTAATTCGATCCATATGATATCAATAGTACAGGATGGATTCTTTATCTTCGGAGTTGGCAACGGTGAACTCCGAAGCGCTTAAGCAGTTAATTGCTAGTTGTCGCCGTAAAGATCGGCGCACGCTTGGCTTTCCAAGGGATTGGAATCCAAGTCGCATAAGGCATCCCGAAATCAGAGATTTCTATTTCACGGAGGCAGGTGCATGGGAATTTATTGCAGACCAGCTTCAAGCCAACCATCCGTTCACGGAAATCGTCTTAGATAACCCCGCTGGAGCCTTAGCTTTGGTAATGGAGGTTAAAGTCACCCCGGACGACCCGCTTCTATATATCAAGCTCCAAATTGGAAAAGGAAACATGGCGATTGGACGAAGCTTTCATTACAGCGACCGTTATTAAGGACTATGTTACTTCATGAAAAATCAGATGGATAACATGCCAGGCCAGTCTTGCTTGGAATGCCCTTCATGTGGGGCAAGCAATATCTCGGCGACGAGCGAAGTTGAAAATTTTCAATATGGTGACAAGTACGATGCACCAACACTCTCTGTTTCGATTCGTGTTCATCACTGTGCATCGTGCGGTTTCTCGTTCACTACCGAGGAAGCCAGTGAGTTAAAGCATGATGCAGTGTGCCGACACCTAGGAGTTATGACGCCAAATGAAGTGCGCAGTGTGCGAGAGCACTATGGGTTGAGCCAAGGTGAATTTTCTGAACTGTCAAAAATTGGCAAAGCATCTTTGGCGCGCTGGGAGAGCGGGGTGCTCATTCAAAACCAAGCCAATGATAACCTTTTATTCCTACTGACTTTCTGCGATAACGTCACTCGTTTAAGAGAAAGGCGGCGAATTCAAACTGATCATTCAAATTCTTTGACGAAAAATGTAGTGCCATTTCGTCCCAGGTTTAGAGCTCTTCCGCAAACTGACATAGATCGCATGCAGCGTGAAGCCGAGCGGTTTGAGTTGTTCCCTGAAGCAATGATTGGGTAAATATGTACGTTGTTACGTTTTATTCCTTTAAGGGCGGCGTAGGCAGGTCCATGTCGCTTGTTAATGTCGGCATTCAACTTGCGCAAGCAGGTCGTAGGGTTTTATTGGTGGATTTTGATCTTGAAGCGCCTGGTTTGCCCACTTTCAATTTATCCAAACCGGAGGGCGACGCTTCTGGGGTCGTTGAGTACGTAACACAGTACATAACCACTGGAGAATCTCCTGATGTAGCGAAGTACATATATAAATCAGAACAGTTTGAACGTGGTGGCCTTTGGGTAATGCCGGCAGGACTTCAAAACAGTACATATTCACAACGGCTCAACTCAATTGATTGGCGAAAGCTTTATGGGGAGCAATCGGGCTATCTTTTTTTCGAAGACTTGAAGGTTCAATGGAAAAATACGCTTGCTCCTGACTATGTTCTCATTGACTCAAGGACAGGACACAGTGATGTGGAAGGAGTATGTACACGACAACTGCCAGATGCAGTCTGTCTTCTGTTCTTCCCAAATGAGCAAAACCTCCAAGGGTTAAAACGGATTGTTTCAAATATCCGGTCTTATAGAATAGATTCAACCACAAAGCCTATAAGCCTTCATTTTGCCGTTTCTAATGTTCCTGATCTCGATGACGAGGATCATATTCTTAGTAGCACATTACAACGTTTTAGCGAAGAATTAGGATACATAAATCTTTCGTCTGAGATACATCATTACAACAGCTTGTCACTGCTTACCCAAGAAATATTTTCCTTAAACCGCCCCAATAGTCGATTAACAACAGAGTATAGAAAACTAACAACCGCCATTCGAAGTCGTAACAATGAGGATAGAGATGCTGTACTAGCATTTTTAAAGGATGCTCACCGTGATATTTCAGACACACTAAACTCAATTGGTCCAAGGGAGTTATTGAAGCGAATAAACCTGATTCAAGATAATTTCGGCCAAGACGGTGAAGTATGCTATTTCCTAGCAAGACTTCAGGAGCAAATCGGCAGTAGCAAAGATGCTTTAAGTCTATTGTCGTCCGAGGCCGTACAGAATGGTTATGCCACGGGTTCGATGTTTGCTGCTCGCGCAGGCATAAATCACAAACTCGGGAACATAGACGACGCAATTGAAGATCTTAGGTCGATGCTTGATTCCACTAATATTGACCTAGAGTCATTTCTTGAAACTGCTCCTATCATAGATCAGGTAGCCCCTGATCTTTATAGTTCTTTGCCAACGTCAAAGGCATTCTTGTCGCTAACGGCCAAGGATAGATTGTTCTTCGTTACTCAGTCTGAGGGAAATAAGAACCAACTTCGAGCCAATGCAGAGATTTTGAAGCACCTTAGAAAGTATCCAGAGGACGCTATAGATACAGAATCTGGAGTTGCTTCTGACAGCTATCTTGCGCATGAGCTTGCTCTGGCGAGCATTGGTGCGGGTGATTTTGCGGCAGCTGCTGATCTACTAAGATCAGAAGGAGTGCCAGAAGAGACTCTTGCTATAGCTGATGCATTTAATCTTGCTATGGCGACGTGGGGAATGGATCGCCAACCAAGTATCGAGCATTTTAAGACTGTAGCTCAAATTGAGGATCGAGAAGGTACGCTCAGCAATGATCCGAGCATTAACTATCTTCAGTGCATGGCTATAGCATATACAATTCTCGGCAACGTCGAAAAAGCAAAATCTTGCATTTTAAGAGCACGAGAGTCTATGAGGAGGATTCCTCAGAGAGTCTTCTCAGCATGGAGTTACTCAAAGGTTGGTCCCAAAGAGTTTTTCTCCCATCTGGATCAGATTGATGCCATGCTCGAGGGGAAGAATGTTGTTCCAGTGTTCATGGAAGTGAAATAGTTGTTTAGGGGCATACGCTCTTGCTGAGTGATTATAAAATTCAAAATATCCTAAAAAGCCTGAACAACCACCAAAGCTGAGAATTGTCCCCCTTTCTTGCAGAGGGCGGAAGGCTAGACAGGCGATTCCAATGACCATCATCGCCTGTGGATAATCGTCTCGGTTGATTTAGTTGATTTCCGGTCTAGCCGACCGCTTTCAATTTTGCGTGCCTCCCCGTTATGGCTGTTTCGGTTGTCTCCACCGACCGAATCGGGTCGATCTCGCCCCTCAACACCCCATCATCAAAAAGCCGCCCTCGGGCGGCTTTGTCATTTCTTCTCATCCAGCCAGGGCTAGAAGTTGGTAATGATCAGCTCTTTTGCTTTGGTCATGCTGTTCCCTCCCCCACCTACGCTGTAGTTGATCGCCACCTCTCGGAAGGTCAGACCCTTGAATGCCTTTCGCATGGCGGGAATGTCATTGACCGAGATTACCATCCGGCCCTTCATCGTTCGGGCCCGTTCGGCCATGCGGTCGTATTCAGCCAAGTCAAAGGGCACCCCGTAACCTTCCGTGCCATAGTAGGGTGGATCACAGTACACCAGCGTGTGGGCGCGGTCGTAGCGTTCAATGCAATCCGCCCAGGGCAGATTCTCGATATAGGTATGGCTCAAGCGCAGATGGGCGGAGGATAGATCCTCTTCCAGTCGCAGCAGATTAAGCCTGGGGGCCGTTGTCGTGGCCGTCCCGAAGCTGCGCCCTTCTACCTTGCCACCAAACCCCAATTTCTGGATGTAGAAGAAGCGCGCCGCCCGCTGGATATCGGTCAGGGTTTCTTCGGGGGTCGCCTGCATCCATTTGTAGATCTGGCGACTGCTCAGTGCCCATTTGAACTGACGGATCAGTTCTTCCAGATGGTGGCGCACCACCCGGTACAGATTGACCAGTTCGCCATTGATATCGTTGATCACTTCCACCTTGCTGGCATCCTTCATGAAGAACAGGGCCGCAGCCCCGCAGAAGGGTTCCACATAGCAGGTGTGTTCTGGAAACAGAGGCAGGATGTGTTTGGCCAGCCGTCGTTTGCCGCCGATCCAAGGGATGATCGGGCTGCTGTTCATGTTTGCATTGATTTGTTTTTTCATAGGCGTTTCTCTTGTTTAGACTTATGGTGTTGCATTGATGGCCAAGGCATAAGGCGTGAAGCTCACGACCTCCTCCCCCAGCCAATCATTGATTTCAAGCATGCGGGATTGCAGCGGGGCCACTTCATTGGCGGCAAACACGGCGGCGGCCTGGGCGGCATCGCCAAATCCCCCGGTGTTGTGCGGGATGATGCCTAGCAGTTGCGGCGGTACGCGGTGGGCGGCCAGTTGGTCATCCCGTGTCACGTTCTTGATGTGCAGGAATTCGTCTTTGGCGGCCACCTCGCTGACTGGCAGTAGTTGCAGCCCGTCTTTCTTGCCGCCTGGGGCGTACATGAACAGGTTCCTGAAGTTGCCCGGCCCCTTGGAGTTGCGTAGGGCATCTCTCAAGTTGTCGACATCTTTCTGGTTATGCGCGGGGTCGGTCATGTAGAAGATGAACCCGGCGTGGCTTCCGTTGAGGTAATACTTGCGCCTAAAAAGTGTGGCCGATTCGTTGAGCAATACACTACTCATGGCCGCGAGGTATTCCGGCAAACCATAAACCTCCTGGTTGATATCCGGCTCCATGAGGTGAAACACTTCCCCAGGGGCGAACTCATGATCCAGTTGGCCCGCGCGCAGGAAGTAGTAGGTCTGCAGATCCAGCCCACGCCGGGTGTATTTGGCCAAGCTCGTCTTGAGTTGCAGCGTGCCACCCAGGCGATTACTGACTCGCTCCATGTAGGCATTACCAAAGGTCAGGTAATCCAGCACAAAGCGGCTGAACTCTGCCCGGCTCAAGAGTTTGTGCGGTTGAAACGTGCTGACAAGGATATTGCGCTTCACGTACATGGGGCTGGCGTGATGCACCGTGGCCCGGAAAACCTGGGCCAGTGCATGCATGGAAATGGGCGGCTCATACCATTTGCCATTGCCGACGCATTCCAGATAATCAAACAGTTCGCGCCGATCCAGCACGGGGAGCGGATCGCCAAAGCTGAAGGCGCCCCACTCGCCAGAAGATAGCGGGCGTGAGTCCGGCAGGCCATTGGTGCTCAGGTGTTCAGTCTTGTTTCGTGTCTTGCGGCTCATCCAAAAATCTCCATAAATCCGGTGTTGGTGGTCGTGGCCCCTTCAAGGGGTTCGTTCAGTAGTGCATGCAGGCAGGCCCAGGCCAGATCGGCGTGGCTCGTCTCTTCACTGCGCCCGGCTTCAAAGGTGATTTGTCGCCCGCTGGCGGTGGTGGTCTTCTTGATGGCCATGAAGGCGGCGGCCAAGTCTGTCCAGCCCGCGTCAAACTCAAGGCGCCCGCGCTCAATGATGTTCAAAGCCTTCAACACCATCCTGACTTTCAGGTCTGGCGAGTAGTTGAGACCCACGGCCATGGGGAAGAACTGGCGCACCAACTGATAGACGCCCTGCCCCAGGCCGGTGGTATCAATGGCGATGTGCTGCACGTTGTAGGTGTGGGTCAGCATCTCGATGCGCTTGGCCTGTTCCTCAAAATCCAGCCCCTGGAACTGCATCCGGTCGAGCACGCGAAACTTGCCCCCAGGGGCCATCGGGGGCGCGACCACGACCAGCCCGGCAGAATCCCCCGTGTGGCTGGGGTCGTAACCGATCCAGACCGGGCGATCGGCAAAGGGCCGGGCATGGAAGGGGCGGAAGTCTTCCCACACCTCCCAGGAATCCACCATGCAGCGTTGCAGCAGCGAGAGCGGAAAAACGCTTTTGCCATCGTCAATGAACTGGCACATGAAAAGCTGCAGGAACTCTTCCGGCGAGTACTCCAAGCGCAATTGCTGGATATCGAAAAGATCACAACCGCTGGCCGCAGCATCCAGAATCGTGACAATCTGGCGCCATTGGCCATCCTCGCAATGCCGCCCACCGGCCAAGGCTTCATGGCGGACATCCAGCTCGATGTGCTCAGACTTGGGCCGCCCCTTGTTGAAAAGTGTCCCCGCCCAAAACGGGTACGCCTCATGCGTGAGAGTCGACGGTGTAGAAAAGTAGGTCTGGCGCCAGCGCTTCTGGCTGGCCATGCCGCTGGCCACCTTGCGAAGATCGCGGAATTTCGGAATCCAGAAATACTCATCAAGGTACAAATTGCCGTGGTAGCTCTGCGCCGTGCGGCTATTCGTGCCCAGGAAGATCAATTCCGCCTCATTGGGCAAGAGGATTTTTTCGCCGCGCAAGTCCACGTCAGCGGTCGTGCGGGCGAACTCCTGAATGTAGCTTTTGAACTGGTGCGCCTGGGCTTTGCTGGCAGACAGGAAGATTTGATTGCGCCCGGTCTTCAGGGCATCAATCAGCGCCTCACGCGCAAAGTAGAAAGTTGCGCCGATCTGGCGAGACTTCAACAGATTGCGGATGCGCTCCTGCTGCCCAGCCCTGTACCAATGCTTTTGGTATCCAAACAGGCCATCCATGAAGGCGTCTTCCATCCTCCGCTGTTGTTCTTCGCTGATCGCATTGCGCTCGGGCGGCTTGCGTGTGCTGCCCTTATTGCGTTCGGCAATCGCCGGGTTCAAGTCGCCTTCTCGACCTGTGCCCTGATAGCGTTTGATGCGGGCTTGGCACTCCAAGAGTCGGCCCAGGGCATCGATCTCCTTGTAATCTGAATTGGATTTTGCGTCCTTGGCAATCAGGAGATTCAAGCGGGCTTCCGTGACATATTCAATGCGGGTAAGCGCGTCGGTTTCATCCCACTTGCCACGACGCTTCCAACTGTGCACAGTAGAAGCGCGCACCTGAAGACGCCGGGCAATCTCTGAAACCCGGTAGCCCTGGTAGTACAGGTCACGCGCCCGTGCCTGGAGCGTGTCATCAGTCGCTGCGGCCTGGGCCATGTCAGGAGTTGCAGCAGCAGCGGCATGGTGATCACTGAAGGGGGAAGTATTGGTCTTATCCATCGCCCCAATGTGCCTGTCTCGCCGCCCCTGTACCATCAATGCAAAACGTATAACGCCTGTTTTACAACAGGGTTTCATTGAGGCAAAAGCCTTGCTGGCCGACACTGTGTCCATCGCAAACATCACGCACACAGGACACCGACATGGCCGGGCAAGCAAAGAAGCAATCCAAGTATTTCCGTATCGCCACCGAAGGGGCCACCACCGATGGGCGCACGATTGAGCGCGCCTGGATCGAGCAGATGGCCAAGAACTACAACCCGCAAACGTATGGCGCCCGTGTGAATCTGGAACACATCAAGGGGGTGATGCCACTGCCCGGCTCCCCCTTTGGTGCCTATGGCGATGTGCTGGCCTTGAGTACGGAAGAAGCGGACGGCAAGTTGCGTCTGCTGGCGCAAATCTCCCCCACGGATGATCTGGTCACACTGAATAAGGCGCGCCAGAAGGTGTATACCTCCTGCGAGATCAACACGAACTTTGCCGAAACCGGGGAAGCCTATCTGGTGGGGCTGGCCGTGACCGACAACCCGGCAAGCCTGGGGACTGAAATGCTGCAATTCTCGGCTCAAGCAACAGTCAATCCGCTGGCCGTCCGTAAAACCCACCCGCATAACCTCTTTAGCTCTGCCGCTGAAACCGTGATGGAGTTTGAAGACGTCACCACGATTCCCGGTCTGGTGGAGCGCATCAAGACAATGTTTGCCCGGCGCGAACAAGGGGATGACGCCCGCTTTGCCGATGTGCACGGCGCGGTGGAAACCATTGCCACCCAGGTGGTGGAAGTGGAAACCAGGCTTTCTCAATGCGGGGCCGGGGTGGCCAAGGTCGAAGTGCTTGCCGCCGCCCATGAAAAGCTCGCTCAGGAGTTTGCCGCGCTCAAGGTGCAACTCTCAGGCCAGCAAGGCAGCCCTGAACGTCCGCACGCCACCGGTGGCACGGGTGCAATTCAGACCGATTGCTGAAACCCCAAGCCGACACCGCCAACCCCGACAGACACCCAAAAATGACAATGGAGAAACACCGCCATGCGTAACGAAACCCGCAAAGTCTTTAATGCCTTCACCGCCCAGGTAGCCACCTTGAATGGTGTGCCCAATGCGGCTGAAAAATTTGCCGTCACGCCCACCGTGCAGCAGAAGCTGGAAACCAAAATGCAGGAGAGCAGCGCCTTCCTGCAAAAGATCAACATCATGGGGGTGACTGAACAATCCGGCCAGATCCTGGGCCTGGGAGTGGGCGGGCCGATTGCTTCCCGGACGGACACCACGCAGAAGGAACGCAGCACGCGCGACATCACCACGATGGATGAACGCGGCTACCAATGCGTGCAGACCAACTATGACACGCACCTGACCTACGCCAAGCTCGATGCCTGGGCCAAGTTCCCGGATTTCCAGACCCGCATCCGTGATCTGATCGTCACGCGTCAGGCACTGGACCGCATCATGATCGGCTGGAACGGCGTCCGTGCTGCGGTGGAAACCGATCTGACGAAAAACCCGCTCCTGCAGGACGTGAACAAGGGCTGGCTGCAGCTCATCCGTGAATACAGCAATGGCGCGCTCTTCATGACAGAGGCGAAGGCCGGTTCCGGTACAGTCAAAATCGGCAACAGCGTAGACAAGTATGATGGCTACAAGAATCTGGATGCCCTGGTCATGCACTTGGTCAGCAACAACATCAAACCCTGGCACCGTGAAGACCCGGGGCTGGTGGTGATCATGGGGCGCGGCCTGCTGGAAGACAAATACTTCCCCCTGGTCAATCGGGATCAACGCGCCACCGATGTGCTCGCCACGGATGTGATCATGAGCCAGAAGCGTGTGGGCGGCCTGCAGGCGGTGACCGTGCCCTTCTTCCCTGAAAACACCTTGCTGGTCACACGCCTGGATAATCTGTCGATCTACTATCAGGAAGGTGGGCGTCGCCGTGCCGTGCTCGATGAGCCCAAGCGCGACCGCATCGCCAACTATGAGTCGAGCAATGATGCCTACGTGATCGAGAATTACGAATGCATCGCCGCCGCTGAAAACATCCAGATCATCGAAGATCCGGCGTCACAGGGGAATGCTGCGACCGCCCCGGCCAGTACCGCTACAACGGGTGCCTGATGATCAACCACGCCAAAGCCCATATGGAGCGCTGCTTGGCCGCCCTGGCGGCCAAGCAGGGCGTGGCCAACGCCCGCCACCACGCGACCGGTTACGAGTTGATGTTGGCCAAGCTGGATGAAGACCGGCGGCGCCTGCATCAGATTCAATCCACCCAACGCAAAATCGCAGTCAAGCGCGAACTCTTGCCCGAGTATGCCGCGTGGGTGGAAGGGGTGCTCGCCGGAAAATCCGGGGTGCAAGATGATGTGTTCATGATGGTGATGCTCTGGCACATCGATGTGGCCGACTTCGCTTCTGCCCTGACGCTCGCCCGCTATGCGCTCACCTACAAGCTCGTGATGCCGGATCGCTTCAAGCGCACGGTGGCTTGCCTGATCGCCGAAGAAATGGCCGAGACCACCTTACGGGCTAACACAGTCGATCAGGCCAACTATGCCGAATGCTTGGCGGACTGCATGGCCTTGACCGCCCATGAAGACATGCCCGATGAGGTGCGCGCCACGCTGCACAAGGCAGCGGCCTATGCCATGCTGGCGCAGAAGCGAGTCACCCCGGATCGATTGCGGCAGTGTCTCGCGTGGCTACAGCGTGCCTTGCAACTCTATGAGCGCGTGGGCGTGAAAAAGGACATTGAGCGCATTGAACGCGAATTGAAGAACCTGGAAGGCTCAGGCTGACCGCCTGAGTCTCCCACACCGGGCGCACCCCGCACCTGGGCGGCTCAGGGCGAAGGTGGAGACATGGCTTGCCATTGTCAAAATCTTCTGCCCTGACCACCGCCCCCCATAGACACCCCACTCACACCCCACTGCCAGCACACAACAAGAAAGGCTGAACGGATATGACAACAGTAAATCCTCTTGGCATGAATACAAATCCCTTCGGCTCAAGCCCCGTCGTCAGTGTGGGCGCAGACCCTGCGGGGGTATCCGGTGGCGTCATTGATACCGGCCCCTTCTGGCCTGTCGTTGATCCACGCAAGGCACGTCTGGCCATGCGCCTGGATGGCACGGTACTGGAAGAACGCTTGCGGGCGGCTTTGGTGGAAGCGGCGATATCGGCCATTGAAACGCTTTCCGACTGGAAGTTTGCCTGCCTTGCTGAAGGCTTCACCGCGCTGGCCCAAGTGCCTGCCCCCCAGGTGGATGGCGAATCCATTCATGTGCATCGCTTCTTGCGCGCTGTGCATTGCATGGCCGCTGCCAACCTCGCGGAACGTTACCGGGGCTTTGATGCCACCGGGGCCGGTGCCCGGCATGCGGAACTGGTGGAGTCCCCGATTGAGGATCTGCGCCGCGATGCGGCCTGGGCGCTCGCAGATATCCAAGGCCGTGGGCGTACCACGGTGGAGTTAATTTGATGGATCAGATGAGTCTAAAAACATGATTGCCACGGCCCGCCAAGGCGAAACACTGGACGCTCTGTGCTGGCGCATGTATGGCGCCACGGCTGGTTATGTCGAACAGATTTTAGTGGATAACCCCGGCATGGCTGCCTTGGGGCCGTTTCTCCCTCACGGCACCCAGGTGGTGATGCCTGACCCGGCCACCTCTACAACGGGAAGCAATACGACCACGACGGCGGCAACGGTCAATCTTTGGGATTGAAAGACTATGACAACATCAAACACCACTTTGGCGAGCTACGGCACCAGTGTATTTCTCACCCTCAAGGGGCTGTATCAATCTGC
>NZ_KB892865.1 GCF_000373965.1 Uliginosibacterium gangwonense DSM 18521
ATTCTTGCGGATGGAGGGTATGTCGGCCACCCCTTTGCCAAGGCCGTTGAAGAACTTCTGGGCGCCAAGGTTCAAATCGCCAAACGCAACCAGTTGCATACCTTTGCTGTCCTACCCCAGCGCTGGGTGGTTGAGCGGTCATTTGCCTGGATCGAAAAATGTAGGCGTTTGTGGAAGAACTGCGAGCGCAAACTCAACACAAGCTTGCAGTTCATACATCTTGCATTCCTGGCGCTTTTGCTCAAAAGATCGTGAACAGGTTCTAAGCGAATCAGATACAATTCGAGCCGTTCTTGCAAATCGAAATCTAGGCACGCGCCTTAAACAGGTCACTTGCACAACGGTGGACTCCTTCAAAGCGGTAATGCCACGTCAATACGCCGGAATTAGGTACGTTCACCTTGGTGGGCATGGGTCAAAGGCAGGTTTGGGCTTTATCGGGGGCGCAATCTCTTGGGTTGATATTGGCAAAAAACTAATTGCCATGTTCCCAACACTCCCAGAAGGCCAGCAGCGCGTTCTCACCCTTTCGTGCTGTTACTCACGCGATGGCGCAACTGCGCTGGCAAAAACCCTTAAAGGGCACTTCACAGCCATTTACCATTTCGTTCCAGAAAAAATTGGGTTCTCGACAGCAATCACAACGTGGAGCATGTTTTACCTTAAGAAGAAGCTCGTTCACCCGCACTCTGCCGTCAAAGACAGCATCAACAAATTCATGGGCGAAGACATCCTGCGCTTTGTTCCAGTCTAACATGGCGCTCAAGGTAATATAAAGAAGCCCCGTTTTAGTGAGGTATGCCTTCCGAGTAATCAGATCAAAAACTAGCACCGTGGCGGCTAATATCACAATCCACCGAACCTCTGGCAAGCTATGCTTGTCAGAGGTTCGGTGATTTTCATCGTTAAATGTCCGCTTTTCAAGAATCTGATCGCCCACAACGGATCGAAGTAGGCATTGGACAGTCACTTCGCCCCTACTTCTTGAGCGATGCTAAAATCGCGCCATACGCGGTGTACATAGTGCGAGAGGCAAATATCAGCCCTACGCCGTGTTTTGCATTAGCACATTGAAGGGGGAAACACCTGTGGGTTTGCAAGAGGGACTAGAGCGAGTACTCCATGCGTATCTGGCAGCTAGCCAAGAAAGCTTTACTAAACATGAACCAGCAAACTTCATTCGAGGAGAATTACGCGATATCGTCGCCCGCACGGTCGGCGAGGACGAACGCCTCGTTTTTAAGGGCAGTGCGGGCCAAGGCAATTGGGCACGCGGTCCTTGGATAGGAATTTTTGACAAGCTCGTCACTGGCGGAGCGCAAAGCGGCTATTACCCAGTCTATCTGTTTCGCGAAGATATGACAGGAATATACCTTAGCCTCAATCAAGGAATGACAGAAGCGAAGAAAATCTATAAATCTGACGCCAAGACTGCATTGCAATCGCGCTCAGCCAACTTCCGTGCCATGCTTGGCAAGGATATCGGTGACTTTCGAGACTTCAGCATCGATTTGCGTCCCTCCGAACCCAATAATGATACGGCCTTCTACGAGGCAGGGAATATTTGTGCCAAGTTTTATCCCTTGGGACACCTCCCAAACGACACTCAACTGACGACGGATCTCACAAATATAGTCCAACTGTATAAAAGCCTTGTTCAGGGTGAAACCAGTAGCGAAGTGAGCAATACAGCCCCGGAGGGGGATGAACCGCCACAACTAGCATACGAAGATGCCACACGTTTTCGTATGCACAAACGCATCGAACGTAACGCAAGTCTAGCCAAAGCGGCAAAAAAACATCATGGTTATACTTGCCGAGTATGTAAAACCAACTTTGAAGCACGTTACGGGGAAATCGGTAAAGAATATATTGAAGCTCATCACCTTCAACCTCTAGCTTCAATCAAGGGAAAGAAGGTTGCAATGAATCCCGCAACAGACTTCGTGGTACTTTGCTCAAACTGCCATCGGATGATTCATCGTTCTGGCTGCGTCGATGACATAGAATTATTTATAAAGCTGCATTTCCTGGGCTAACCGAACAGTCTCATTTTTGACCTATTGGAATTTTCAACAAACAGCGATCCACGTGCTTGCGACTCAAACCAGGCTCCATTATGACAAAGCCGCCCGCAGGCGGCTTTGTCATATCTACGTCCCCTCCCCTGCTACGCCGCCAACCGCTGCCGCGCTACCTGAGCGTACTCGGCGGATAGCTCACAGCCCAGCCACTGGTAGCCTTCCTGCGCGGCTGCCACCAAGGTGGTGCCACTCCCGGCAAACGGATCAAGGATCACCCCGCCGGGCTGGCAGATTTTTACGAGGGAACGCATCAGTTCGGTGGGCTTGCCGGTAGTGTGGTGTTTGTCTGCTGCCTTGATGCTCACCCGGTACACCCCAGGCAATACGCCCACACCACGTTGCAAAGGCATGTCGCCCTTGCTGCCCCATACCACGTATTCAGCCTGCTGGCGGAATCGCCCAGGCTGGGGGCGTACCCCCTCGGTCTTGTCCCATACGGTAATGCCGCGCCACAGGAAGCCTGCCCCTTGCAGGGCATCGGTGGTGGTCGGCAACTGGCGCCAGTCACTGAAGAGGCAGACCGGCGCGCCGGGTTTCAACACCCGGTAGCATTCGGATAACCACAACAGGCTCCAATGTAGATGGGATCGCTGATCGCGGTGGTCGCCCAGGAACTCCGGGTAACTTGCACCATTGGAACCCAGGTATTTTTTGGATGTGACGGCCTGCTTGGCGCTGATGTGCAGCCCTCCGCTTGAGTAGGGCGGATCGGTGATCAGGGCATCGGCGCTGTGGTCTGGCAGGGCCGCCAGAAACTTGAGGCAGTCCCCTTGTTGCAGGGTATTCAATGGCATTGATTGGGTTTGTTTCTTCATGGGCGTTTCTCTTGTTTAGACTTATGGTGTTGCATTGGTGGCCAAGGCATAGGGCGTGAAGCTCACGACCTCTTCCCCCAGCCAATCGTTTATTTCAAGCATGCGGGATTGCAGCGGGGCCACCTCATTGGCGGCAAACACGGCGGCGGCCTGGGCGGCATCCCCAAATCCCCCTGTGTTGTGCGGGATGATGCCAAGAAGCTGCGGCGGTACGCGGTGGGCGGCCAACTGGTCGTCACGCGTCACGTTCTTGATGTGCAGGAATTCATCTTTGGCGGCGACCTCTGAGACGGGCAGCAGTTGCAGGCCGTCTTTCTTGCCGCCAGGGGCGTACATGAAGAGGTTCCTGAAGTTGCCCGGCCCTTTTGAATTCCTCAAGGCTTCGCGCAGGTTGTCGACATCCTTCTGATTGTGCGCGGGGTCGGTCATGTAGAAAATGAACCCGGCATGCGAGCCGTTGAGGTAATACTTGCGCCTAAAAAGTGTGGCCGACTCATTGAGCAATACACTACTCATGGCCGCGAGGTATTCCGGCAGGCCATAAACTTCCTGGTTGATATCCGGCTCCATCAAGTGAAACACTTCACCGGGGGCGAATGCATGATCCAGTTGGCCAGCCCGCAAAAAGTAGTAGGTTTCCAAGTCCAGCCCACGCCGGGTGTATTTGGCCAAACTGGTCTTCAGTTGCAGCGTGCCGCCCAGGCGGTTACTGATACGCTCCATATAGGCATTGCCAAAGGTCAGGTAATCCAGCACAAAGCGGCTGAACTCTGCCCGGCTCAATAGCTTGTGTGGCTGAAATGTGCTGACAAGGATGTTGCGCTTCACGTACATGGGGCTGGCGTGATGCACCGTGGCCCTAAAGACCTGGGCCAGTGCATGCATGGAAATGGGCGGCTCATACCACTTGCCATTGCCGACGCATTCCAGATAATCAAACAGCTCGCGCCGGTCCAGTACCGGGAGCGGATCGCCAAAGCTGAAGGCGCCCCACTCGCCAGAAGAGAGCGGGCGGGTGTCCGGCAGGCCGTTGGCGCTCAGGTGTTCGGCTGTGTGGGGGTGGCTGGCTTGGCTGGTATTGCCTGTGTTGCCGGTTTGTTGGGTGCGGCCCCGTTTCTTGCTCATCCAAAAATCTCCATAAATCCGGTGTTGGTGGTCGTCGCCCCTTCAAGGGGTTCATTGAGTAATGCATGCAGGCAGGCCCAGGCCAGATCGGCGTGGCTCGTCTCTTCACTGCGCCCGGCTTCAAAAGTGATTTGTCGCCCGCTGGCGGTGGTGGTCTTCTTGATGGCCATGAAGGCGGCGGCCAGATCCGTCCAGCCCGCGTCAAACTCAAGGCGCCCGCGCTCAATGATGTTCAAGGCCTTCAAAACCATGCGCACCTTCAAGTCGGGCGAGTAATTGAGGCCCACCGCCATGGGGAAGAACTGGCGAACGAGTTGATACACGCCCTGCCCCAGGCCGGTGGTATCAATGGCGATGTGCTGCACGTTATAGGTGTGGGTCAGCAGTTCGATACGCTTGGCCTGCTCCTCAAAATCCAGCCCCTGGAACTGCATACGATCCAGCACGCGAAACTTGCCACCGGCTACCACAGGGGGCGCGATCACCACCAGCCCAGCACTGTCCCCCGTGTGGCTGGGGTCGTAACCGATCCAGACCGGGCGGTCGGCAAAGGGCCGGGCATGGAAGGGGCGGAAGTCTTCCCACACCTCCCAGGAGTCCACCATGCAGCGCTGCAGCAGTGAGAGCGGAAAGACTGAGCGGCCATCATCAATGAACTGGCACATGAAAAGCTGCAGGAACTCTTCCGGCGAATACTCCAAGCGCAATTGCTGGATATCGAAAAGATCACAGCCACTGGCCGCAGCATCCAGAATCGTGACGATCTGGCGCCATTGGCCATCCTCGCAATGTCGACCACCCGCTAAAGCCTCATGGCGGATATCCAGCTCGATCTGCTCAGACTTGGGCCGCCCCTTGTTGAAGAGTGTGCCTGCCCAAAACGGATAGGCTTCATGGGTCAAGGTCGACGGTGTAGAAAAGTAGGTCTGGCGCCAGCGCTTCTGGCTCGCCATGCCGCTGGCCACCTTGCGAAGGTCGCGGAATTTCTGAATCCAGAAATACTCATCAAGGTAGAGGTTGCCGTGGTAGCTCTGCGCCGTGCGGCTGTTCGTGCCCAGGAAGATCAATTCCGCTTCGTTCGGTAGCAGGATCTTCTCGCCGCGCAGTTCCACATCCGCCGTGGTGCGGGCGAACTCTTGGATGTAGCTCTTGAACTGGTGGGCTTGCGCTTTGCTCGCAGACAGGAATATCTGATTGCGCCCGGTCTTCAGGGCATCAATCAGGGCTTCACGCGCGAAGTAGAAGGTCGCGCCGATCTGGCGGCTCTTCAGCAGATTGCGGATGCGCTCTTGCAACCCGGCCCGGTACCAATGCTTCTGGTAGCCAAACAGGCCATCCATGAAGGCATCTTCCATGCGCCGCTGCTGCGCTTCGCTGATCGCATTCCGTTCGGGCGGCTTGCGGGTGCTGCCCCGGTTGCGTTCGGCAATCGCCGGGTTCAGATCGCCCTCACGGCCTGTGCCCTGGTAGCGCTTGATGCGGGCTTGGCGCTCAAGCAAGCGCCCCAGCGCGTCAATTTCCTTGTAATCCGCATTGGATTTGGATTCCTTGGCGATCAGGAGATTGAGGCGCGATTCGGTGACGTATTCAATCCGGGTAAGTGCATCGGCTTCATCCCACTTGCCACGACGCTTCCAACTGTGCACAGTAGAAGCGCGCACCTGCAAACGCCGGGCAATCTCTGAGACCCGGTAGCCCTGGTAGTACAAATCCCGCGCCCGTGCTTGTAGCGTGTCGTCAGTCACTACAGCCTGAACGGTATCAGCAGCGCCTGCACGATGATCACTGAAGGGGGAAGTATTGGTCTTGTCCATCAGGCCAATGTGCCTGTCTCGCCCGCCCTATACCACCTATGCAAAACGTATAGCCCTGGTTTTACAACAGGGTTTTATTGAGGCAAACGCCTCGCTGGCCGACACTGTGTCCATCGCAAACATCACGCACACAGGACACCGACATGGCCGGGCAAGCAAAGAAGCAATCCAAGTATTTCCGCATCGCCACCGAAGGGGCCACCACCGATGGGCGCACGATTGAGCGCGCCTGGATCGAGCAGATGGCCAAGAACTACAACCCGCAAACATATGGCGCCCGTGTGAATCTGGAACACATCAAGGGGGTGATGCCACTGCCCGGCTCCCCCTTTGGTGCCTATGGTGATGTGCTGGCTTTGAGTACGGAAGAAGCGGACGGCAAGTTGCGTCTCTTGGCGCAAATCTCCCCCACGGATGATCTCGTGACACTGAATAAGGCCCGCCAGAAGGTGTATACCTCCTGCGAGATCAACACGAACTTTGCCGAAACCGGGGAAGCCTATCTGGTGGGGCTGGCCGTGACCGACAACCCGGCAAGCCTGGGGACTGAAATGCTGCAATTCTCGGCTCAAGCAACAGTCAATCCGCTGGCCGTCCGTAAAACCCANCCGCATAACCTCTTTAGCTCTGCCGCTGAAACCGTGATGGAGTTTGAAGACGTCACCACGATTCCCGGTCTGGTGGAGCGCATCAAGACAATGTTTGCCCGGCGCGAACAAGGGGATGACGCCCGCTTTGCCGATGTGCACGGCGCGGTGGAAACCATTGCCACCCAGGTGGTGGAAGTGGAAACCAGGCTTTCTCAATGCGGGGCCGGGGTGGCCAAGGTCGAAGTGCTTGCCGCCGCCCATGAAAAGCTCGCTCAGGAGTTTGCCGCGCTCAAGGTGCAACTCTCAGGCCAGCAAGGCAGCCCTGAACGTCCGCACGCCACCGGTGGCACGGGTGCAATTCAGACCGATTGCTGAAACCCCAAGCCGACACCGCCAACCCCGACAGACACCCAAAAATGACAATGGAGAAACACCGCCATGCGTAACGAAACCCGCAAAGTCTTTAATGCCTTCACCGCCCAGGTAGCCACCTTGAATGGTGTGCCCAATGCGGCTGAAAAATTTGCCGTCACGCCCACCGTGCAGCAGAAGCTGGAAACCAAAATGCAGGAGAGCAGCGCCTTCCTGCAAAAGATCAACATCATGGGGGTGACTGAACAATCCGGCCAGATCCTGGGCCTGGGAGTGGGCGGGCCGATTGCTTCCCGGACGGACACCACGCAGAAGGAACGCAGCACGCGCGACATCACCACGATGGATGAACGCGGCTACCAATGCGTGCAGACCAACTATGACACGCACCTGACCTACGCCAAGCTCGATGCCTGGGCCAAGTTCCCGGATTTCCAGACCCGCATCCGTGATCTGATCGTCACGCGTCAGGCACTGGACCGCATCATGATCGGCTGGAACGGCGTCCGTGCTGCGGTGGAAACCGATCTGACGAAAAACCCGCTCCTGCAGGACGTGAACAAGGGCTGGCTGCAGCTCATCCGTGAATACAGCAATGGCGCGCTCTTCATGACAGAGGCGAAGGCCGGTTCCGGTACAGTCAAAATCGGCAACAGCGTAGACAAGTATGATGGCTACAAGAATCTGGATGCCCTGGTCATGCACTTGGTCAGCAACAACATCAAACCCTGGCACCGTGAAGACCCGGGGCTGGTGGTGATCATGGGGCGCGGCCTGCTGGAAGACAAATACTTCCCCCTGGTCAATCGGGATCAACGCGCCACCGATGTGCTCGCCACGGATGTGATCATGAGCCAGAAGCGTGTGGGCGGCCTGCAGGCGGTGACCGTGCCCTTCTTCCCTGAAAACACCTTGCTGGTCACACGCCTGGATAATCTGTCGATCTACTATCAGGAAGGTGGGCGTCGCCGTGCCGTGCTCGATGAGCCCAAGCGCGACCGCATCGCCAACTATGAGTCGAGCAATGATGCCTACGTGATCGAGAATTACGAATGCATCGCCGCCGCTGAAAACATCCAGATCATCGAAGATCCGGCGTCACAGGGGAATGCTGCGACCGCCCCGGCCAGTACCGCTACAACGGGTGCCTGATGATCAACCACGCCAAAGCCCATATGGAGCGCTGCTTGGCCGCCCTGGCGGCCAAGCAGGGCGTGGCCAACGCCCGCCACCACGCGACCGGTTACGAGTTGATGTTGGCCAAGCTGGATGAAGACCGGCGGCGCCTGCATCAGATTCAATCCACCCAACGCAAAATCGCAGTCAAGCGCGAACTCTTGCCCGAGTATGCCGCGTGGGTGGAAGGGGTGCTCGCCGGAAAATCCGGGGTGCAAGATGATGTGTTCATGATGGTGATGCTCTGGCACATCGATGTGGCCGACTTCGCTTCTGCCCTGACGCTCGCCCGCTATGCGCTCACCTACAAGCTCGTGATGCCGGATCGCTTCAAGCGCACGGTGGCTTGCCTGATCGCCGAAGAAATGGCCGAGACCACCTTACGGGCTAACACAGTCGATCAGGCCAACTATGCCGAATGCTTGGCGGACTGCATGGCCTTGACCGCCCATGAAGACATGCCCGATGAGGTGCGCGCCACGCTGCACAAGGCAGCGGCCTATGCCATGCTGGCGCAGAAGCGAGTCACCCCGGATCGATTGCGGCAGTGTCTCGCGTGGCTACAGCGTGCCTTGCAACTCTATGAGCGCGTGGGCGTGAAAAAGGACATTGAGCGCATTGAACGCGAATTGAAGAACCTGGAAGGCTCAGGCTGACCGCCTGAGTCTCCCACACCGGGCGCACCCCGCACCTGGGCGGCTCAGGGCGAAGGTGGAGACATGGCTTGCCATTGTCAAAATCTTCTGCCCTGACCACCGCCCCCCATAGACACCCCACTCACACCCCACTGCCAGCACACAACAAGAAAGGCTGAACGGATATGACAACAGTAAATCCTCTTGGCATGAATACAAATCCCTTCGGCTCAAGCCCCGTCGTCAGTGTGGGCGCAGACCCTGCGGGGGTATCCGGTGGCGTCATTGATACCGGCCCCTTCTGGCCTGTCGTTGATCCACGCAAGGCACGTCTGGCCATGCGCCTGGATGGCACGGTACTGGAAGAACGCTTGCGGGCGGCTTTGGTGGAAGCGGCGATATCGGCCATTGAAACGCTTTCCGACTGGAAGTTTGCCTGCCTTGCTGAAGGCTTCACCGCGCTGGCCCAAGTGCCTGCCCCCCAGGTGGATGGCGAATCCATTCATGTGCATCGCTTCTTGCGCGCTGTGCATTGCATGGCCGCTGCCAACCTCGCGGAACGTTACCGGGGCTTTGATGCCACCGGGGCCGGTGCCCGGCATGCGGAACTGGTGGAGTCCCCGATTGAGGATCTGCGCCGCGATGCGGCCTGGGCGCTCGCAGATATCCAAGGCCGTGGGCGTACCACGGTGGAGTTAATTTGATGGATCAGATGAGTCTAAAAACATGATTGCCACGGCCCGCCAAGGCGAAACACTGGACGCTCTGTGCTGGCGCATGTATGGCGCCACGGCTGGTTATGTCGAACAGATTTTAGTGGATAACCCCGGCATGGCTGCCTTGGGGCCGTTTCTCCCTCACGGCACCCAGGTGGTGATGCCTGACCCGGCCACCTCTACAACGGGAAGCAATACGACCACGACGGCGGCAACGGTCAATCTTTGGGATTGAAAGACTATGACAACATCAAACACCACTTTGGCGAGCTACGGCACCAGTGTATTTCTCACCCTCAAGGGGCTGTATCAATCTGCCTCCGATGCTTGGGCCGGTATGCCATTGGAAAGCAAGATCGGCGTGGCCTTGGGGGTCGGCACCTTTGCCATTAACTGGTACTACAAGCGTCGTCGGGATCAGCGCGAAGTGGCGGCCCTGACTTCAGGACGGCTTGTGGAGATTGTGACCGGCACCGGGAAGGGCATCAGCGATGACGACTAAGCGCACCCTGGCCACCGTGGTGGGGGCCGCTGCTGCGGCCATGCTGGTGACTTTCATTCCCAAGGAGGAAGGCGTCAGCCAAGTGGGTTATCGTGATCCGCTGGGCATTCCCACCAAATGCATGGGGGATACGCATGATGTGGTGGTCGGCAAGACCTATACCGCAGCCCAATGCAGGGCGAGCATGGAGCAAGCCTTGATCACCCATTGCAGCCCGGTGGTGGAGTCTGCCCCGGCTATCCGCGCACATCCCTTTGCGCTGGCGGCGGCCTGCTCCTTCACCTACAACGCGGGGGTTGCCGCCTGGAAGCATTCGGACGCCTACCAGCACGCAAAGCGCGGCCAATGGACCGATATGTGCCGCGCCTTGCAGATCGACGACAAGGGGCGCGCGATCTTTGTGACCGGGCGGGATCGACGCACCGGGCAACGCATCCGGCTGGAAGGTCTGGTCAAGCGCCGTGCCCTGGAACGCCTCATCTGCGAGGCAGGCATCAGCAACACACAACCCTGGCAGCCCACCCCGGCAACCCGCACAGAGTTCAATCAACTGATGCGCGACTACGCCCAGGAAGCCGCCCGCCCTGAATACAACCTGATGGACATCGCACCATGAATATCAAACAATTTCCTTTCTTCAATTTCCAGATAAAGCCCATCTCGATTGCACTAAATTTATTACTCATTTCGAGTATTTGCCTCTTTGTTTATGTAGTTTGTAAGACTTCTGCTCCCCAGCCAGAAAACACCGCGCCTGCTGCCGCCCAATCCCAGGCCGATGGCAGCCAGATCCTGGCACGCACCCCAAAACAGGAAGCCTTGCCCCCTGCCCCGCATGTAATCCCCAAAGGTGCGGTGGAAGAACGGCGTATCTCGGTGACGGTCAAACCCCGCCCCGCATCTCTCCACCCGTACCCAAAAACCGCCGCCACTCCGCCAGCGGATCAATCCAGCCCCCCGGCCCAGGCGCAGACCGATTGCGCCCCGGTGACGGTAGATTTGTCATTGATCCGCCAGAACGGGGGGCGGCGCGTGATCGCATCCAGCCCGGACGGCATCGTCATCGGTGGCCTGGATATCCCGATTGAGTCGGCCTTGCTGCCTGCCGCTCACCCCTGGGCCGCTGGCTTGAGCGTGGGCCATGACAAAAGCCCAGGCGTGTGGCTGGAACGCGACCTGGGGCGCATCCGCCTGGGTGCTGAAGCGTTACGCGAACGGGCGGGCGATTTGCAGGCCCGCGTGCGTGTCGGCTGGAGTTGGTAGGCCATGATCAAACCCGCCAGCCTGCGCGAGGCGCTCATCCGTGCCAATCCGCATATCAGCACCTCACCGGATAACTTCGCCCTCTTCATTGATGAAGGCGAAGTCCACGCCAGCTTGAGCCGTGCCCAGGGCTGGCGCTATCAATACACCTTGAATATCGTCTTGGTGGATTTTGCAGGCCACCCGGATAGCCTCTTTGCCCCTTTGCTGGCCTGGGTGGCCACGCATCAATCAGACCTACTGCAAAACCCTGACCGCCCCAAGATCAGCTTTGAGGTGGAGATTCTGAATGATCAGACCTATGACATCGCTATCAAGCTGAAGCTCACCGAATCGGTGGTGATCAGCACGGCAGACGGAAAGGCAGACGGCCCGCTCATGGCCCAGCACAAACCAGAACCGGTCATTGAAGGCATGGAAGCCCCCGGCGCCGGGTGGGAACTCTACCTGCATGGTGTTGAGACTGACTGGCCCATCACAGACCCGGATAGCGTAAAACAGCCATGAGTGATGATCTTGCCCCGCTAGAAGCGAACCTTGCGGGCTTGATCGCCCACACCAGTGATACCGCCCGGCGCCAGATGGCCCGCGAGTTGGCCACGAAACTCCGCACCACCCAGGCCAAGCGCATTGCCACCCAGCAGAACCCGGACGGCAGCCCCTACGCCCCGCGCACCTCCCGCCTTGCCTCCCAGGGGCGCATCCGTGCCAAACTCGCAGCCCGCAAGAAGCGCGGCCAGATGTTCAAGAAGCTGCGTACCACCAAGTACCTCAAAGTTGAGGCCAGCCCCAACGCGGCCACCATCACCTTCAAAGGCCCGGTACAGGCTATAGCCCGCGTACATCAGTTTGGCTTGAAGGATCGCGTCAGCCGAAAACTTGGGGCGCTGACCATCAAGTATCCGGCCCGGCAACTATTGGGCATCACGAACACAGAACGGGCGATGATTGAAAACGTCGTGTTGGATCATCTGGCCAAGTAGGCCAAACACCCACATTTACCTCCAAACAACCTTGCGACATTGATCACACCTTCTTGGGTAGGAGACTACACATGACGTTTGGGCGGGGGTATGCTAAGTAATGTAGCCAATCAGAATTGAAGGCTAATTGACCAACGGACACTTCGAAAAATCTCATTTTCCACAAATGCGGTGTAATACTTAAGGCAACGGCGTTGGCTAACTGCAGGGAGTTTTCATAATACTTTATGCTCGACAGTCAGTTATTGCCTCAGGCTCCTTCACAATGCGAATATATACGGAGGTAATTTGTACCTATGACTCAATTTACCCCAGCCTATATTGAACAACTCTGCGATGATTGGTGCTTGGCCTCAGTCACATCCGAGGAAAAAATTGAAACCGGGTCGAGGACAGAGAAATTTCGACTGTTGGCAAATGGAGTCAATTTCTACGAACTCAGTCATGAAACGCTGAGCACGGCACTGATCGGTCTTTCTAAAGTTCTACTTCGTCCGGGCTTCAACACCTTCATAGACCATGACCACTATGAGCTATGGTCATGGTGTGGGGAGTTGCTTTTGAACCCACGCTCCCAATTATTCCCACCCACGCAACACGAAATCAAGTCACTCTACGAAACATCAATTCACGCAGCATTGGCGAATTGCAGGAGACCGCCAGCATCAGTTCAGGAAACGATGGAACAATGGCAGACGAAAATGCACATCCAGGCATTGCAACCTCACCACGCAAAACTGCTTCTTCAAAAATCCCACTTGGTTCTTGCTTATCTCAGTTTCCCTCTACTAGAAGCAGTTCTGAAGCGAGCCTGCGCAACTTTTGTTGCCTTTGATGGGCAGGTTCTTTCTGCCTTCTCAGTTCCAAATAAGAAAGGCAACCCAAAGAGCTATGACCCAAATGGAAAAACGTTGCGTGATCGCCAATGCAGCAGCTTACGTGACCTGTTGTTTTTGCACAAATCAATGGTTGCACCCCCACAACTAAAAGTACTGTTGGATAAGTTCTGTACTCATCTCTCATCGCTTGATGGAACCCAAGACCCATTCGACCTGCTTTACCGGTGGAGAAATCAGTCACTTCATGGCTCTACAAACATACAGACCATTGGTGGGTCCGTGCTAAATCTATCTCTCCTGATTTCACTATTTGAAATGGAAAGTGGATTTGAACAATACAGATTGGAAGTTCTTGATCATTGCAGACGGGAATCTCAATCATCACACAAGAATGATTGGTCATTCTACCCACCTTATTGAAAAGTCAATTTGGCAAACAACACTCGACAAACAGCGAGAATGCACACATAGGGTCCAGACTTTTCCGCCACAGCTTAAACAGATCTATTAAATTTAACGCTGCAGCACTTACATAACAGCATGTACAGTTCAGCAGACAAAATTGCTCCAATACATAGCTAGCAGACACTAAATCAACAACCAATGCAAAATCGCACCAAAAAAGCAGGGGAGACAATCCATGAAAGAATTTTACAGTTGGCTACAAAAGAATACCGGCATCAACATAGTTGTATTTCTCATTTCCGCGTGCAGTTCAGTCGTTACTATAGTTCTTGGATGGAATCAGTTTTATCAAGACTATTTATCTAAATCTATTAACATTCCAATATGGGTATTTATCATATCTCCATTTATTTACCTACTACTCCGCCCAATATACAAGCAACTTTACTCACCCAGTAAATCATTAAAGAAAGTTGAAGGCAAACAATTTGGGGTGCAACAAATCAACATTGACGGAATGTCATTTGAACGATGCAAATTCGATCACAGTCTACTAATATTTGAAGGAGTGAACAACTTTGAGATAATGTCGTGCGCATTTACACCAGCACCTAAAATTGCCTTCAATAGCCATGCTCAACTAACACTTCGTGCTCTTTCAGACCTGTATAAAGACCCCGTTTTCCGACCGCAGGTAGAAGCAACATTAATAAATATCAAGACTGGTGACCATCCGATCATCACCCCTTCCACTCCTCTCACTTAATACAATCAAAGGGGTTGTTAGGACTTCTTCCCCAGCTTGCGCAACATCATCATTTCCCGTCGTTATCTTTACTCCTACAACACCCACCACACGACATCTGATCTCCCGCTTGGCATCCTCTCTGCATGGATGCCAATACCCCCAACGCCGAATTCTCCGACCTGCTGCGCCGCTTCGAGAACCTGATCCGTACCGGCTCAGTCTTTGCAGTGCAGCACGCCAATCCACCCCGCGTGCGGGTGCGCTCTGGCGCGGGTGCGTCTGCGCTTGAAACCACCTGGCTGCCCTGGGTGGAATTACGCGGTGGAACGACCCGCACCTGGAACCCGCCCACAAAAGGCGAGCAGGTCATCGTCCTGTGCCCAAGTGGCGACCCAGCCCTGGGCGTGGTGATCCCTGCGCTCAATTCCGATGGCATTCCACCCCCGGATGATTCCCCTTCTACGCACGTCACCGAGTACCCCGATGGGGCGCGGGTGAGTTACGACCATGCGGCGGGGCATCTGGACATCTCAGGCATCAAGACGCTGTCCATCATTGCAAGCCAAAAGGCGCTATTCGATGTGCCAGAAACCGAATTTACGGGGAATGTCACTATCGGCGGCAATCTCTTGGTGCGGGGCTTGGCCAAGATCATAGGACTGCTCACCTACATGGCCGGTCTATCCGGTTTTGGTGGCGGTGCAGGCACGGTCATCTCGGGTTCGGTCAAGCAAACCGGGGGCAATTTCGTGACCGATGGCGATGTCATTGCGGGGAACATCAGCCAGCGTGGCCACACGCACCCTGAGCATGGCACCGGCGGCGGTACAACGGGAGGCCCGCAGTGATGGGTACTTCCTCTTCTTCCTCCACCGTCATGGCCACCACGGGCATGAATCCCGAAACGGGGCTTTTTGTCTCGGGGCTGGCGCATATCCAGATGTGCATCGGCCAGATTCTCAATACGCCTTTGGGTTCATGCGTGGCCCGGCGTGAATTCGGCTCGCTTCTGCCGTTCATGATTGATGCGCCGCTGAATCCGCTGACCCGTATCCGGGTGGTCGCCGCGTGTGCTGCGGCCATCCTGCGCTGGGAACCCCGCGTCACCCTCAAAACCGTCTATCTCACCCAGCCCACGGATTCTTCTTCCCCCGGCACCCTGATCGTGGATCTGGCCGGAACCGTGGTGGCCACTCAAACCCCCTTTAATTTGCGCGTACCCCTGGGGGCGGCGCTGAAGGTGTCGTCATGAGCACGATTGATCTGTCCNAACTCACCGCCCCGGATGTAATTGAAACGCTGGATTTTGAGACGCTCTTGGCCGCACGCAAGGCCGCCTTTATCGCGCTCTACCCGGCTGACCAACAGGCGGGCATTGTGGCAACACTAGCCTTGGAATCCGAACCGCTCACGCGTCTTTTGCAGGAGAACTGTTACCGGGAGATGATCTTACGCGCCCGGTATAACGACGAAGCGCGCGCCGTGATGCTGGCCTATGCCACCCAGGGTGATCTGGATCACATCGGCGTGACCTATTACCGCGAACCCCGCTTGCTCGTCACGCCTACCGATACCACCGCCGTGCCCCCTGTAGCGGCGGTGTATGAATTAGATGAAGCCTACCGTGCGCGTCTCGCGTCCAAGCCAGAGAGCTATTCCACGGCAGGGCCAACGGACGCCTACAAGTGGTTTGCCAAGAGTGCGGATGCACGGGTGCTGGATGCCTATGTCGACAGCCCCACGCCGGGCACTACGCGGGTGACGATCCTCTCCACTGAAGGCGATGGCACCCCCACCCAGGATTTGCTGGCTATCGTATCGGCGGCCTTGAACAGTGAAACAGTACGGCCCTTGTGTGAAGAGGTGATCGTTACAGCGGCCCAGGTGATCCGCTATACGCTGGATATCACGCTCTTTATTCTGCCCGGCCCGGATAGCGCGGTGGTGGTCACCGAAGCCAAGCAGGAATTGGCGCTCTACGCTGCTGCCCGTCACCGCCTGGATTATGACGTGACCGTCTCGGGCATCCATGCTGCGGCCCACCGCTCAGGGGTGCAACGGGCGGTGATCAACACGCCAGCGGATGGGATTGTCTGCACCGGGCAGCAAGCCGCGTATTGCATGGGCATTACCGTCACGCCTGCGGGGGTGGATCAATGAGTACGGATACTTCAGGGGTGGCGGTTTCTGCTGCTGGCCGTCTGTTACCCCCCAATGCCACGCCCCTGGAGCGCCGGGCGGCCCAGGCGCTGGCTTGGGATGTGTCATCGCGCATGCCTGCCGATCTGGTGCCCACATTATGGGACGCAAACTCCTGCCCGGCAGCTCTGCTGCATATCCTGGCTTGGGCCGAATCGGTCGATACGTGGGACGCCACATGGCCTGAAGAGCGCAAGCGCGCCGTCATCAAAGAATCCCGTGCCATCCACCGCCAGAAAGGCACGCCTGCGGCGATCCGCCGTGTGCTGGCCGCTTTGGGTCACCCCGATGCTGAAATCATGGAGCGCTGTGATATCTGGCAGCGAGATGGCACCCAGCTTCGCAATGGTCGCCGCGAACATGGCGGCTCTTTGAGTTGGGCACGCTTCAAGGTGTTTTTGCATCGGCCCGTCACGATTGACCAAGCCCGCCAGATTCGCACCGCGATCATGCAGGTGACGCGCAATTGCTGCCACTTGGCAGAACTCAATTTCAATGAAGCCGCCAACCGTCACAACGGCACCGCCCGACGTGACGGCCAATATACACGCGGCATTATTTCCGACAGGAGCATTTGATGGGCACTATCAACAATGAGACCAACCTGACAGAATCCCCCACTTGGGAGGCGGGGGTCTATGAGTTTCAGACCACCGACCCCGTACAGGGTGGGCCGGATGGCCTGGACAACAAGCCCACGCGACAACTGGCCAACCGTACCCAGTTCCTGCGCGCTTTGTGCGAGGCGCTGGCCAACACTAAAGCGCCCCTGGAGTCTCCCGCGCTCACCGGTCAGCCGACCGCCCCCACGGCTGAAGCAAACAGCCATGACGAACAAGTGGCCAATACGGCCTTTGTACAGACCGCCATTGCGGCGGCGGTATCTTCCGCCATCGCTTCGCTCGTCAATAACTCCCCCGCTGCACTGGACACCTTGAACGAGTTAGCCACAGCCTTGGGCAACGACCCGAACTTTGCGACCACCATCACCAATGCGCTGGCCGCCAAAGCCCCGCTGGCCTCCCCTGCGCTCACCGGCACGCCCACCGGCCCCACGGCTGCTGCAGGCACCAATACCCTACAATTGGCGACCACGGCCTTTGTGCAAGCCGCGCTGAGTGGCAAACTCACCCAGACCCAAACCGATGCCCTGTATGCGGCCATTGGCCACACGCATAGCGGCTACGCCCCGCTGGCTTCTCCTGCACTGACCGGCACACCCACCGCCCCCACCGCAACGGCTGGCACGAATAACGCACAACTGGCCAATACAGCCTTTGTACAGGCAGCCATTGCAGCGGCGGTATCCTCTGCGATTGCTTCGCTCGTCAATAACTCCCCTGCTGCGCTGGATACGCTCAATGAGCTGGCCACGGCGCTGGGCAATGACCCGAACTTTGCGACCACCATCACCAATGCACTGGCCGCCAAGGCGCCCTTGGCGTCCCCTGCGCTCACAGGTACGCCCACCGGCCCGACCGCCGCAGCAGGCACCAATAACGCACAACTGGCGACCACCGCCTTTGTGCAGGCCGCTACGGGTGGCAAACTCACCCAGGCGCAGACCGATGCCTTGTATGCCGCCCTGGGGCACACACATAACGGCTACGCCCCGCTGGCCTCTCCAGCCCTCACTGGTACGCCTACCGCCCCCACCGCTGCAGCAGGCACCAACAATGCTCAACTGGCCAACACGGCATTTGTGCGCTCGGCATTGATGCAATTTGGTCTGGGCACCAATGACTTGAGTGATTGGGTGGGAGACATGAATGCGCTGACGACTTCCGGCTTGTGGCTGGCGGCGACCAGCACCAATGCGCCCAATCCGGCTATCTCGGCGTGGTTTGTGATCGTGCTCCCCAATGCCAATGGGCTGTATGCCGCACAGTTGGCGATGCCGCAAAGCGTCAATGAACTCTGGTTCAGAGCAGAGAACGCCGGGGTGTGGTCAGCATGGAGCAAAGTGGTCGGCTCCGACAGCCCGGCTTTAACGGGCGTCCCCACCGCTCCCACGCCCCCGGCGTGGAGCACCACAGATCAAGTCTCCAATGCCTACTATGTGCATAACTCAATCGATCTGCGCTTTCCATCGGACAGGGCGAGCTACTTTTGCTCAAACGGCTGGATCATTCAATTGGGCCGCGTCAATGTGGCCAACACGGGGGCATTCACCACGCTGACCTTCCCGGTGGCTTTTCCCAATCGGATGGTGTCCTTCGTGGGCAACATCATTTCTCCGGGGGTGAATGTCACCACAGTTTTAGCGAACGCGGACGCTGCTACCAAGACAGGCATTCCTGTGGCCGTCTACAACGTCGGGGGCGCTGGGGGCGGCACCACGCCCATCTTCTACCTTGCCATCGGCTTCTGATCGGATTGAACAGGACTGAACACGATATGACAAACAAGACCCTCTATTTCTCTGCCTCTCAATGTGGCTTCTATGATTCCGCGATCCACACCGAATTACCGGAAGACGCCATCGAAATCAGCGTGGGCACCCATCAGGCACTCATGGCGGCGCAAGGGGCTGGAAAGCTCATTGCAGCCGATGCCGAAGGATTACCCATCGCCATTGATCCCCCTGCCCCCAGCCTGGAAGTGCTGGCCACCCAGGTGCGTGCTCGGCGGGATGCACTGATTGCCACCACCGATTACCTTGTCATGCCCGATTACCCCATCACGGCCAAGCAGTTGGCCAGCGTCAAAGCCTACCGGCAGGCGCTACGCGATATCACCACGCAAGCCGGGTTTCCTGCGGATGTGGTGTGGCCCGAGGTTCCCGAGGTCGTGGGCAAATAATCACGCTTGAGCGAGCCGATCAAGCCCGACGCTCACCACTCTATTGTCATAACCTCACTCTACAACACCCCTTGCGCGACACGCTCCCGCGCATGGGGCACTCTAGTGCCATTCCCTCTTTCTCCAAAGCAGGAGCAAACATGGCAGCAGATTATCACCACGGCGTGCGGGTGCTGGAACTCAACGAAGGCACCCACCCGATTACCACCGTCAATACCGCCGTCATTGGCGTGGTCGTCACCGGCGACAATGCGGACGCGGATGCCTTCCCACTGAACACCCCGGTTTTAAAAACCAACATTCAGGCTGCCGCAGGTAAGGCGGGTTCGACCGGCACCATCGGGCTGACGCTGGATGCGATTGCCGATCAGGCCAATGCGGCATGCATCGTCGTGCGCATCCCGGAAGCCAAAGACCTCGCTGAACAAAACACCCATGTGATCGGGGGCACGGACGCATCAGGCCGTTTCACCGGCATGAAGGCGCTTCTTGCCGCCAAGTCCCGTTTGCAGGTCAAGCCCCGGATTCTGGCCTGCCCCGGTCTGGATACCCTGGAAGTGGCCACAGAACTGGCGAGCGTGGCGCAGAAGCTGCGCGCCTTTGGCTATGTGTCAGCCTATGGCGCCCACACCAAGGAAGAAGCCACCGCCTACCGCAACAAGCTGGGCGCACGCGAACTGATGGTGATCTGGCCCGATTACGTGGCCTGGGATACGGCCTCGTCTTCCAGCCTTGTGGTGCCTGCCACGGCGCGTGCCGTGGGCTTGCGCGCCAAGATCGATGAAGAGGTGGGCTGGCATAAAACGCTTTCCAACGTCGTCGTCAATGGCGTGACCGGCATTTCCCAGGATGTGTATTGGGATCTGCAAGACACGGCCACTGACTCGGATTATCTGAACAGTAACGGGGTCACCACCCTGATCGAGCACGAAGGCTATCGCTTCTGGGGGTCACGTACCTGCTCGACGGATACCTTCTATTTTGAGAACTACACCCGTACCGCGCAAATCATGGCCGACACCGTTGCCGAAGCCCATATGTGGGCCAACGACAAGCCGCTCACGCCTTCCTTGGCCCGCGACATGATCGAAGGCATCAACGCCAAGATGCGCGAGTGGAAGACGCTGGGTTACATCCTGGACGGGATGGCTTGGTATGACACGGACGTGAATCAGAAGGACACGCTCAAGGCGGGCAAGCTCTACATCGACTACGACTACACCCCTGTGCCCCCGCTGGAGAACCTCTTGTTCCGCCAGCGCATCACCGACCGCTATCTGGCTGACTTCGCCAGCCGCGTCAAAGCCTAAGCATAGACAGGAAAGGACATTACCATGGCATTACCCAGCATTCTGAAAGGTTTTAATCTGTTTCACGACGGTGTGTCGTTTGTGGGCCAGTGCATTGAAGTGGAACTCCCCAAACTCTCGCGCAAGATGGAAGCCTACCGCTCGGGTGGCATGGATGCGGAAATCGAGACCGACCTCGGCATGGAGAAACTGGAACTTGGTCACAACTATGCCGGGTTCATGAAAGACATTCTGAAGAATTTTGGGGTCACCACCGTGGGCGGGGTCTTGCTGCGCTTTGCCGGTTCCTATGAGCGCGAAGATACCGGTGAAGTGGATGCAGTGGAAATCACCGTGCGTGGCCGTCACAAGGAAATTGACTTTGGGAATGCCAAGGCGGGGGATAAGACCGACTTCAAGGTCAAGAGCACCTTGAGCTATTACAAGCTCACCGTCAATGGATCAGTGCTGATCGAAGTCGACATCCTGAACATGATCTGCATTGTCGATGGTGTGGATTTACTGGCCGCACGCCGCGCTGCCCTGGGCTTGTAAGCCCACGCACAGACAATTTTTGTCTCTCATTTTTTAGCCCTCATTTTTAACACCGTTATTTAGCACTGCTTTTTAAGGACATTTCACCCATGAGCAAACCCACCACAGCCACCCCCTCCCCCTCTGCCAACGCGGCCACCGTCACGCTTGACACCCCCATCAAGCGCGGCGATCAGGTCATTGATCAGATCACCGTCACCAAACCCAATGCAGGCGCTTTGCGGGGGCTGTCTCTCTACAACGTCATGCAGATGGATGTCCTCACGCTGACCACCTTGCTGCCGCGCATCACCACGCCGACGCTCACCGAAGCGGATATCAAGGCCATGGATGTGGCGGACATCCTGTCTCTTGGCAGTGAAGTCACCAGTTTTTTTGTGAAGGCGGAGAACAAAGCCGACTCTCCGAAATAGACGGCGTGATGGCCAACCTTGCGGTGGTGTTTCACTGGCCACCGCAAGCGATGTATGACATGGAACTGGATGAGCTGATGCGCTGGCATGACATGGCCGTGGAGCGATCAGGCAGAACCGAGTAATGCGCGGAATGATGCGCCGAACAATGCGCGAAATGACATAAGGATAGACACGCAAATGGGCATGGATCGCTTGAAACTGGAAGTGGTGTTTGGTGCGATAGATCGCCTGACCCGCCCTTTGCGCCAGATGAGCCTGAGTAGCCAGGGAGCGGCCCGTGCCCTGCGTGCAACCCGCGAGCAGCTCAAACAACTGGATCGCCAGCAAGCAGCCATCAAGTCTTTCCATAACGTGCAACGTCAGGCGGCCATCACGTCCAATGAACTGAAGACCACCCAATCCAAGATCAAGGAACTGACCAAGGCCATGGCCGCCACGGCCAACCCCACCCGGGAAATGGCCAAGGAGATGGAGAAGCTCAAGGCGCGGGGCGCTGAGTTACGCAATCGCCATAGTGAGCTGATTGAACGCGCCCAACGCCTGCGCACGGCCTTGAATAACGAGGGTATTTCCACCCGCAATCTGGCCGAACACCAAGCACGCTTAAACCGCGCCACCCGCGAGACCAACGCCACCTTGCAGGCCCAGCAACAAAGGCTTGAGCGCTTGAACCGGATCAGCCAAGGCGCCCATCAGGCAGGCGCTGCCCGCGACAAACTGGCCGGTACAGGGGTGGGCATGATGGCTGCGGGCGGGGGCATGCTGATGGCCGCCCACGTGCCGCTTGATGAAGCCAAGAAGTTCCAAGGGGAGCGCACGCGCATTGCGGCCCTGGGGCTGGGCACTGCGGCAACCAAGGAAGCGGAAGAATATGCCCGCGCAATGAAGGTCATCGGCACCAGCACCACGGACAATATGACACTTGTACGGGATGCGACCACGATCTTTGCCGACACGCACCACGCCAAGATGGTGGCCCCGATGTTGGCAAAAATGAAGTTTGCCAATGAGGCGGTGTTTGGCAAGGAAGGCGGCGCGCAGAACGAAGAGCAGTTCATGAACATGATGAAGGTGGTGGAGTTGCGCGGGGGCACCAAGAGCGAAGGTGCTTTCAAAGCAGAAGCCAACCGTATCCAGCAGGTGATCACCGCCACCGGGGGCCGCGTGGGCGCCGATCAATGGCGCGACCTCATCAAAACCGGCGGAGTGGCGGCCAAGCAGATGCGCTCGGACGCCTTCTACAACCAGTTGGAGCCGCTCGTGCAGGAAATGGGTGGCCATGCCGTGGGTACGGGCCTCATGTCGGCCTATCAGGGGATCTATCAGGGTAAGACCACCGTCAGGGCGGCCCGTGAAATGGAACGCCTGGGGCTACTCGACAAGAGCAAGGTCGAATATGACAAGGTGGGCCAGCTCAAGCGCTTTAAGCCCGGTGCTTTGCTCGAAGGCGAACTCTTTACCGCCTCCCCCTTTGAATGGCTGCAAAAGGTGCTGCTGCCCAAGCTCGCCGCCAAGGGGATTACTGACCCCGGCAAGATCAATGACGCGATTGCCTCGATCTTCAGTAACCGCACTGCGGCCAACCTGATGGCCACCATGGTTATGCAGCGTGACCAGATTCACAAGAGCGCCAAGCTCTCCATGGGGGCGGATGGCATTGAAGAACTGCACGCCAAGGCCATGGAAATGGCTTCCGGCAAGGAGTTGATTGCCCAGGCCAAGCTACGCGACATCATGTTGCAGATCGGTGAGCAAGTTTTGCCGGTCTATATGCAGGCACTCGATGCGGTCAATCAGGTCATTGATGCGACCTCTGCCTGGATCAAAGAGAATCCTGAACTGGCAAAGTGGATATCTGTATCGGCGGTGGCCATCGGTGGCCTCCTGGTGGTGCTCGGTGGCTTGCTGCTGGGCATCGCCGCGCTCCTTGCGCCCTTTGCCATGGTGGGCAGTGCCATGGCCGGGTTCAGTGCCATTGCGGCGGGCTTTGCGGGCGCCTGGGCCGTGGTGACAGGCGCAATCAGTGCCTCCACGGTATTCCTCATGGAAAACCCCCTCATTGCCATTGTCGGGGGCATTGCCATTGCAGCCCTTCTGATCTGGAAGTATTGGGAACCTCTCAAGGCTTTCTTTCTTGCAGTGTGGAGCTATGTGGATGGCGTTTTCGAGAAGTACCCGATTCTGAATGCCATATTTCCGATCATTGGTGCGGCCCGCACGCTGATCACCTATTGGGAACCCATCAAGGCTTTCTTTCTCTCGGTGTGGGCGGAAGTTCAAGGCGCCTTCTCAGGCGGTATCGCTGGCATTGCTGCGCTGTGCCTGAACTGGTCACCCATCGGGATGATTTATCGCGCCTGGGCGGCGGTGTTGTCCTGGTTCGGGGTGGAGTTGCCCAGCCGCTTTACAGGCTTTGGCACGATGCTCATGGATGGGATTGTCACCGGCATATCACGCGGCTTGGTGGGCGTGAAAACCGCGATCTTCAACGCGGGGGACGCGACCGTCAATTGGTTCAAGGAAAAGCTCGGTATCCACTCGCCTTCGCGTGTATTTGCCACGCTTGGCCACTACACCATGCAGGGGCTGGATGTGGGCTTGCAGGCAGGCCAGCGTGGGCCACTTTCCACCGTCAATCAACTGACGCGGCGCCTGATGGCCGCGAGTGCTACGGGCGTGGGGGTGTTGAGTGCCGCCCCGATCAGTGCGGCCCCGCCTGTGACACCTATCCAGATGAGCCAAGCCGCACCACAAGGGGCGAATTCCAGCCCGCCTATTGTTGTGCATATCCACGCGGCACCCGGCATGGATGAACAAGCCTTGGCCAAGATGGTCGCCCGCGAGATCGAACGTGCCCAACGTCAAAAGGATGCCCGTTCGCGTGCGCGGCTGATTGATAACTAACCAACCCACTACGACAAACAGATAAGTGATACATCATGGACTATTACGACAGAGCAGCCGAATTAGAAGCCCTGAGCCGCGATATTGCGCTCGCCACGCGCAAGCAGGAAGGGCCTGCACCCACCGGTTATTGCCTCAATTGTGGCGAGACGGTCTCACCTGGGCATCGTTGGTGCGAAGTGGCATGCCGTGAGGATTGGGAAGCCCGCCGACGTGCGAAGCGGGAGGCACCGTGCGCGGAGTGCTGATGTGTTTGGGTCAATACGTCTTTGGCATTGACACCACGAGTTACGATAACCTGCGTCGGTCTCTCGCTTGGCGCCACCCCAGCACCTCACGCGTAGGCGTGCGCCCGGCCCGCCAGTTCCTGGGGCGGGATGATGAATCCATCACCTTGGCAGGCATCGTGTACCCGGAAATCTCCCCGGATGGCCGGGTATCTTTGCAGGATCTGGAAGCCATGGGGGATACCGGCGACAAGTATCTGCTTGTGGGAGGCGACCACCACATCTATGGGCAATTTGTCATAGAGTCATTGGAGACCACTGGAACGATATTTCTTTCCGATGGGACACCCCAAAAGATTGAATTCAGTCTGAAACTCACCCGCGTGGATGATGACAACGAAGGGGCATCCTGACATGGCCAGCCACCCTGCCAACCACTCCTATCGCCACCCTGCCCCCGATTACCGCCTTGTGCTCGATGGCCGGGATATCACCCCGGCCTTCAATGCCCGGCTGGAGTCGCTCACGCTGACCGACAATCGCGGCTTTGAGGCGGATACGCTGGATATCAGCCTGGATGATTCAGACGGCAAGCTCGCCATCCCTGACCGTGGGGTGACTGTTGCCCTCTTCCTGGGCTGGCGGGGCGAACCCTTGGTGGATAAGGGCACGTTTGTAGTGGATGAGGTGGAGCATTCTGGCACGCCGGATCGGCTCACCCTGCGCGGCAAAAGCGCAGACCTACGCGCCGGACTGATCACCAAGCAGACCAAAAGCTGGGCGGGGCATAAGATTGGCGAAATCGTCAAAGCCATTGCCGCCGCCCATGGCCTCACGCCCAGGGTATCCCAAGGCTTGGCGGGCCTCACCCTTGAGCATATCGATCAGACCAATGAGTCCGATGTAAATCTGCTTACGCGCTTGGCCCGCGATCACGATGCCCTTGCCACAGTCAAAAAAGGCATGCTCTTGTTCATGCCGATTGGTGAAGCGGAAACCGTATCAGGTACGCCGTTTCCCACTGCCACCATTACCCGCGCCTCCGGTGATCAGCATCGCTTTGCGATGGCCGAACGCGACACCTACACGGCAGTGAAAGCCTACTATCAGGACATCCGGGGTGGTACGCATGGGGAGGTGCTGGTCAATGCCAAGGGCAGCACAGCAACGGGAGGCAAGCGGAAGAACAAAAGCGCCAACACGGAAATCAAGGCCAGCGCAGAGAACACCAAGGTCCTGCGCCACACCTACGCCAGCAAGACCACCGCCGAACGTGCAGCCAAAGCAGAATGGCAACGCCTCCAGCGTGGTGTGGCAAGTTTCAGTTTAAACCTTGCGCGGGGCCGTGCCGATCTGTTTCCCGAATTGCCGGTCATCGTGCAAGGTTTCAAGCCCGAGATTGATGCCACCGACTGGCTCATTGCACGTGCTACGCATAGCCTGTCCAGTTCAGGCTTTACGACGTCCTTGGAGATGGAACTCAAAGTCAGTTCATCCGCCTGACGCCTGCCCCAATCCTTCCCTGCCCCCCACCCTTCCCCGCCACTCGCGTGCCAGAATTGTGGGGCGTTTGCAACGCCGCTTATCGATTGCAAACATCTGTCAATTACATTCGGATATAGTCGATCCTTTAAAAACCGGCGCGGAATTACCCGATAGTCTGCCTCATAGATCGGCGTCTTCCCTGTCACGGCACACACAACGTGGCCCCAAGCCACGCCTGACCTGATCTGGATGGAATAATGGCTGATTCCAAGACCTCGCGCCCGCCCCAAGTCGCGGTGGCACCGACCAACACCGTTGATAAGCTCGACGTGGGCAAATGCGTCAACAAGTTTGATGCCTGGCTGCGCAGTATCAGCCACGACATCATCACCCTGGAGCGGGTACAGATGGTGGCGGGGAGTTTGCCGGTGATAGGCAACATCATCGCCTTGGTCGATGTGTTCAACGACATCATCACCCTCTCCAAAAGCAAGACAAAAGAATTGTTGGATTGGGTCAGCCTGGGTATCAACATTCTTGGCGTGATCCCTATGCCGCCCAATCTGGCGGCGGCCCGGATGAGCCTACGCCCAGCCCTCTCCCTGGTTCGCCAGAACATGGCGCGGGTTGCCAAGGGGGCGGCCAAGACGATTGGAGCCGCAATTCTGGCGCTGCTGGCCGATCACCTCAATACCCGGATTGCGGGGGAACTCGACAAGTTTGCCCAGGGCGCGCTGGATCAGCTCAAACCCATGTTGGATAACGCGAGCAACTACGCTAAAAAGCTGTGCGACCAGATTGCGGACTCGGTGATCAACGTCATCAACGGCAAGCTCTTCAATGCCAAGGCCGACATGCAGGCAGCAGCCCGTGAAGCCCAGGCCGCGAGCAAAAGCGGCTGGCGTGACCCGGCTAAAACCTTTGAAAACGGCATCAAATCACTCTGGCATTTTGGGGTGGGGGTGGCTAAAACCATCGTCAACACACAAGCCAAGGTCATTACCGGCGCTTTGCCGGAACCGATCAAGCAAGGCATCATCCGCGAAGTCAATCTCCTGCGTGCCATCGGCAAGGAAGCCGCCGGAGAACTCCCCCGGCTGGCTGCTGTCGGGGTCGAGATGAGCATTGGCTGGCTGCTGGTCAAACTGCTGGAAGCCGCCAAGAAAAAAATCACCCACGTCCGCTCGGTGGTCAATGAGAAAAAGACCAACCAAGCCAAGAAGGGCAAAGGCACCGGCGAAGTAGAAGTCATCGGCGGGCAACATACGCCACTCAACGATTGCGGCCCCTGTAAAAACAAGGTTGCTGCGGGTACGAAACCTAGTATCAGTTTTGCGATGGGTTGGGAGCATTTCAGCCACACCGACTTTTCACTACCCACCCTGACCCCCCTAGTTTGGGAACGCACCTACGCCTCCAACCTCGGGGTACTGGACAACGGCCCGCTGGGCGCACGCTGGACCACCGACTGGCTCTGCCACATTGAAGAACGTGGCGACGAACTCATCTACTGGGGCGTGGATGGACGCTCGGTGACCTTCCCCAAGCTTGGGGTCGGCAAAGAGCATTACCACGCCGTTGAAACCCTCACGCTCACCCGGCAAGACCCCCAGACCCTACTCCTCAGTTTTGGGCCGGAATATAACCAGCGTTTTGAGCGTGCCCGTCTAGGTGACAAAACTGTCTATCGTCTTATTCAATCCGACTGGCCCAATAAAATCAGCCTGACCCTAAGCTATGCGCATGAGGCCAGCGCGCTGCGCCATGCTCCCTCCGAATTCACCCTTCAGCATGAGCAGAAGGTACTCGCCCAAATCAGTACCACCCTGGATGATGCCGGACGCATCACTGCCTTGCAGCTTTTGGTTGAAGGCCAAGTCCTCCGCACGCTTGCCCATTACCAGTATGACGACGCGGGCGACCTGATTGGCGCCACCGATGAGAACGGCGCCCACTGGGACTACCGCTACACCCGCCACCTCATCACCCGCTACAGCGACCGCACCGGGCGCGGCATCAACTTCGAATGGAGCGGGGCCGAAGAGCACGACAACCGCCTCGCCAAAGCCGTGCACGAATGGGCAGATGACGGCAGCTTCGACACCCGCCTGGAGTGGGATGAGAACATCCGCCTCACCTACGTCACCGACGCCCTGGGCAATGAAACCTGGCACTACTACGACATCCTGGGCTACACCTACCGCATCGTCCACCCCGACAACGCGGAGGAATGGCTCTTCCGGGATGACGCCAAGAATGTGGTCAAACACATCCACCCGGATGGCAGTGTGGATCACTACGACTGGGATGAGCGCAGCCAACTCATCTATCATGAGCGCGCGGATGGCAGTACGTTTTACTTTGCCTACGATGAACAAGGGCATCTCACCACCCTCGTAGATGGCAGTGGTCAACACTGGAAACGTGAATACGACCGCGCTGGCAACCTCGTCAAAGAGATTGACCCGCTAGGCTTTGAAACCGAATACGCCTACAACAAAGCCGGGCAACCCATTGAAATCACCGACGCCAAAGGCGGCGTCAAAGCGATCACCTACACCGAAGGCGGGCAACTGGCGAGTTACACCGATTGCAGCGGTAAAACCAGCCAATGGGCCTATGACGCCCGAGGGCGCCTTGCCGCCTTCACCGACGCCACCGATGCCAAGACCCAATACCGCTATGCTGAAGGCGTAGAAGCCACCCGCCCGGCAAGCCTGGAAGGATTGGAACCTAACGCGGTGGGGCAACTGGAAGCCATTGAACACGCCGACGGCAGTGTGGAGCGCTATGTTCAAGACGCCGAAGGGCGACTCCTGGCTCACCTCGACCCGCTTGGGCGTATGACCCGTTATGATTACACCGGTGCGGGCTTCATTGCCCAACGTCATGACGCCCTGGGCCAAACCCTGCGTTACCGCTGGGATCGCCTTGGGCGCCTGACCGGCCTACAAAACGAAAACGACGCTACTTGGCAATTCCACTACGACCCGGTCGGGCGACTCCTGGAAGAAACCGGCTTTGATGGCCAGCGCACCCATTACCACTACGACGACAGTACCGGTATTCTGGCCTGGACACTCCAACAACCCCAGGTCAGTGGCAGCATTTCAGCGACTGCGCCACAAGATGGGCGTGTTTCGGAAGCCGACCGTCATCTCTTGACCCGCTTTGAATTCGACGGCCTGGGTCGCCTCATTGAACGCAGCGCCCATTGGAGTGATGCCCAAGGCCAAGCCCTGGATGCACAAGGGCGCCCCAGCAGCCCCGAGCAACCCGGCGTGCTGCACCGTGAAGAATTCGCCTACGACGGCAACGGACGCCTGCTCCTGGCTGCCAACGCCCATGCCCACCTGCAATGGTTCTACGACGAAGCCGGACGCATGGTGCGCGAACACCACGCCTACACCGAACAAGACCGGCTGGCCGTCTGGCGTCATGAATATGATGCCCTGGGTAATCGCACCCGCACCCACCGCCCCGACGGCCACAGCATCGACTGGCTGCGCTACGGCAGTGGTCACGTCCACGGCCTGCTGCTCGACGGACAAGAAGCCATCGCCTTTGAACGTGATGACCTCCACCGCGAAATTCTACGCAGCCAAGGCAACCAGCTCCAACAGCATCGCCAATACGACCCGGTAGGGCGCTTGCTGGAGCAAGTCCTCAAAGCCGCCCCGGCCAGCCCGGACAAACAGGGGTACAACACCAGTACGCAGGTCCAACGCCGTTATCAATACGATGCCGCTGGCCAACTCCAAGGCATCCAAGACAGTCGCCGGGGCACGCTCAACTATCGGTATGACCCCATCGGCCGCCTCATCGAAGCCCAAAGCACCCTGGGCCGCGAAACCTTCGCCTTCGACCCGGCCAGCAACCTCCTGGATCAGGATGCAGATGCCCGCAGTGGCGAACGCCGCTTCGGCGCTGAAGGCAACAACGGCACCACCTACAGCGCCACCGATGACGCCATGCGCCACCCGCGTGCAGGAAATTTCAGTCAAACAAGTGGAAGTTCCCGCCTTCTGGATAACCTCCTCCGGCAATACGCTGGGCAACACAACACCTATGACGGCTTAGGCAACCTCATCACCCGCCAACTCAATGGCGAAGCCATTCACCTGGGCTGGAACCCCCTGGGCCGACTTCAGCACACCCGTAGCGCCCAGGTTGAGGTGTATTATTGTTATGACGCCCTGGGGCGACGCATCAGCAAACACAGCCAAGCCATTTTTTACAGTTCCAGCACCGACGGCCCGCTCTACGCCCAAAACGAACAACGACGCATCGCCCAGGAAAAAGGCTACGGCCTCACCCTCTACGGCTGGGACGGCGACACCCTGGCCTGGGAAAGCAAAGTCCCCACCGCCACCAGCGGCGCGGATCACCACACCACCCATTACCTGTATGAGCCGGGAAGTTTTGTGCCGCTGATGCAAGCGGCGACCGACCGCCCTATTAGGCTCCCCATCCGCAGCAAGATCGAAGCTCCTTGGGAATACACCCCAACTGAGGCTGAACAGCCCTTCGTCCATACCACCTACTATCACTGTGACCACCTGGGTACTCCGCAGGAACTCACCGACAAAGAAGGTAATCTCGTCTGGAGTGCCCATTACAAAGCCTGGGGACAAGCCCAGGAACTCATCAGCACCGCCCGACGCCAAGCGGGGCTCACCACCCATATACGCTTTCAGGGTCAATACTTCGACCATGAGACCGGGCTACACTACAACAGGCACCGTTATTACGATCCGCTGATGGGGAGATTTGTATCCAAAGATCCCATAGGGTTGCGCGGTGGGTTTAACCTTCATCAGTACGCACCCAACCCGACGGAATGGATTGATCCATTAGGACTTTCCAATAAAAAATGCGCCCTTTTGGGGAAAAATATGGCTGACGATGGGAGGCCATGTCCTAAGAGTTATGCAAGGCATCACTTAATCCCCGAGCATATGCAAAGCCATCCTGTTATCGCTGAAGCCTCAAAACGAGGAATTTACGATATTAACCGAGGAGCTAATGGAGTTTCCTTGCCAACAACGCCTGAAGAATCCCTCAAAACGGGACTTCCTTTGCATAGTGGGAACCACTATAGCGCTTATTATAATAATGCAGAAAACAGACTAGACGCAGTCCAGAGAGAAGCGACTAGTAATTATGGAGGTTTGTCTAAGATGCCTGATCATGAATTGCTAGGTCATATATCAAGGGTAGAACAAGCACAGAAGTCTGATTTGGAAACGGGTAAAATACGGTTGCAAAGTACCGATCCTAGACCAGCGGGGACAACATGCTCAATCAGCTAGACCAATACTATGTAATGAGTCCTAAGAAACACGGGTATGGGGCATTAACATTTACGCCCAATTTGCCCGAATACTTTGATACAACGCGCCCATCACCGCCTCCGGCAGGGGTGAATATAAGCCTTGATATTACAACGCCATCAATTCGGAAGTTTGATGCCGATTTTTTAAAACCCAATGCGGGGTGTGTATTTTCACAAAAAATTAAGGATATTTTCGACGAGTCGCCCGATGTTATTTTTTATCCTCTAAACGTATCCCTCCGATCAGGGCCGATAAGTGGAGAATATTTCTTTTGTCACATCGTAAATAAACTAGACTGTTTTGACTACGAA
Source organism: Uliginosibacterium gangwonense DSM 18521 (assembly GCF_000373965.1). Lineage (GTDB taxonomy): Bacteria > Pseudomonadota > Gammaproteobacteria > Burkholderiales > Rhodocyclaceae > Uliginosibacterium > Uliginosibacterium gangwonense. The sequence continues at coordinate 31,592 of NZ_KB892865.1, forward strand.
AAATCCAACTGCGCATCTGGGAGCGGCGAGAAAATAACAAACATTAAAAAACAGATTTATGTTGAAAGCGTTTCAAATATCGTTATCAACCTTGACAAGAGGTACGATATTTTTGTAGCAGATAACTCACCATTCTCAAGAAATCCAATATTTCATGAAAGATTTCTAGAAAATCTATTAAAGACTAATCCTAAGGGAATAGATTTTGTAAAACTAAGTGAATACGAATGGAGCTTATCTTCTTCATAAATTTAATCACTAATGAACGAACAAATAAAAAAGCCCGCAACCTGCGGGCCTTTTTATAATCAGTGTATCTTGGGAGCGGCTTCTTGCAGGCGCTCCCAAAGCGCCCTGATGATCACCATAGAAGCATCATCCGCACTTGGTTGCTGGGTGGCGGCCAGCAATGGGCTACCTTCTGTCCATAGCCCAAAATTGTTGCGTATCCAGATTCCCAGGCCAAAATGCAAAAAGAGTAAGTCCTTTTCTGGCATGCGGGATATCTTGTCGATCTCATCTTGTGGCAGCAAACCAAGCAACACACCAACAGCCTGTTCAACCGTAGTAGGAATGTGACCAGCCATAGCAATCAATCGTCCGTATCAAGTTGCACATGAACAATCGACCCAAGGATGCGCAAGGCATCAAGGCGATCATGCGCAATTACCCAATCAGGGTGACGGGTTTTATCCGGGTTATCACTGCGCATCACGATTGATCCGTCTGGCTCACGAAAAAGACGCTTGATGAAGAATTCGCCCATATAGTCAATGGCGTGGCGTTTCCCATTGCGAATGTGGGTAGCCGACTTGTCGATGGTCACCAAGCACCCATCTGGCAGCCCTGGCGACATGGAGTCCCCTGCCACATGCAATGTAACCAACTGGTTGGCGCTCAGATTGCGGCGCTGAACCCATTCCTTACGGTAACGATTCGGCTTTCCGTTTGGATCAATTTCCCATTCTAAGCGGCCAGTACCCGCCGACAACTTCAACGATAAACAAGGAATCACAACCTCATCGTCTTGAAGTGGGTCTGACTCCTCAAAAGTGGTGGCTCCCCTCACGTAATCCTTGGATACATTGCCTTGCTCTGGGGGAAGCCCTTCCGGCCGCATCGGTCCCTTGCCGCTTGCAAGCCACAAAGAACTGACACGGTATAGATGAGCCAGCGCAGAGGTATAGGTACTACCAACGCTACCGTCATTCTCAAGACCAGAAAGAGTAGCCTGAGTCATCCCGACCGCTCTAGCTGCCGCAGTTTGAGTGAGCCCTGCTTCTTTCCGGGCTGCTTTGAGTCTTTTGCCAAGGGTATCCATATAGGAATTCTGATACCGATCGATAACGAAAAATCTATTGACTCAAATATAGATAAATCTATAATCGCGTCATGGACTGGATATCGCTCATCAATGATCTGATCGCCGCTGGCATGACCCAAGCGGCCATTGCCGCCGAGGTCGGGGTTAAGCAACCCACAATAAACGGCTTGCTATCAGGCGCTCAGAAGGATATGCGCTGGAGTAATGGCGAACGGCTGTTGGCGCTACATGCGCATAAATGCCCAAATCCAACAATTACCAATGCTAATAATCATTGCGCGCCGATAGGCTCGCATGTTCTGGCCAAGTAGGAGAAAACATGCCCAGGAAGCCAAGCGGCGATATCAACGAAGTGCGCACACGCCTGAATAACAACGCGTACCACTTGTTCCAGATGTACGCCAAGCTCAACAACTGCCCGTCAGAAGCCAGTGCAGCAAGGGATCTCATCTCGTATGCGCTCAATGGTTTGTTTGCTCTGTTGGGGCGAACTCTGCCAGCAATGGTGGCGCAGCACAACGCGGGGTGCATGGTAGATGAGACAAGAACCGCCAGCCGTCCGGCGCTATCTCTCCCCATGACTGCCATGGAAATCCAGCTCCCCACGGCTGACGCGGCCAACCTGCAATCCCAGGCGTCCGCAGCCGGTGTGCCGACTGCGCGCTTCCTGGGCATTACCACGCTGCTGGGGGCTTTCGGGGCACTTCACCCCGAAGTACACGCCTTCTGCGCACAGGCAGAACAAGGCGTAGATGAGACAAAAAGAGACATGAATCGGGGTGCCCAATGAAGCCAATCATCAGCGAACCCACCCGTACCCACGTGGTACGCGTGGGGGACATGGATGAAATCATCATCCATAGCACTGAGGGCGCCGATGCGCTCTATTTGTCGTTCGGCGCACACACCGTATCGATGGATGCCTGCCACAGCGTCACCGTAGCAAGTGATCTGATCCGCCGGGCCAAGGACGGTATCACCCTGCAATTCGATCAGGGCGCCCTGCTGCTGGATGAAGAACACACGCTGGCGCTGGCTTCGGTGATCACGGCCCACGCTGAACGCTTGGTTCGGGTTACGCACTGATGACCGTTCGTCTTGAACGTCTCGACCTGCCCTGCCCGGAGTGTGGCGGGGTGCTGACGGTGCGCTCGTCGCGCCAAGTCAGCGATGTGGTGCGTGAGGTGTATGCGGAGTGCCGCAACCCTGCTCCACATGGGCCGCTGGCGCTCAAGTATCTGGTGGAAATCACCGCCGATCTTCACAACGGGGACTATTGCGATGGGCTGCACATCCCCGCGAGCCTGCGTAAGCAAGCCTTGGCGCCGGTTTCAAAGCCTGATCCGCGCCAGACCTGCATTCCGGGCTGCGAGCCTTTGCCCCCGGCCCACAAGCCGCTGACGGCGCACCAGTTGCGCTGCCCGAAGTGTGACAAGGCCATGCGCTATGTGGATAGCACTCAGGTTTCTTCTACCCGGCGTGAATTGTTCGCGGTGTGTTTTAACCCGCGTTGCGATGGGAAATACAAAGTGGTGGTGGAAGCCATCCACCTCCTGCGAGGCGATGCCCCCAGCCTGGATCTGCCGCGCTGGGCACGTCCCCAGGCGCTACGCGAGAGCGCCCCACAAGACCCCAATCAATTGTCGCTGCCACTGCCACCTACTGAGCTGGCGGCGGCTTCTTCGGGAGACTGATTATGCAAGTTGAGAACATCACCCGCCCCGTATTGAGCGAGGCAGGCCGGGCGGCTTTGGCCCAATGCGCGCAGATTGTCTCTGCGGAATCTGATCCGTGGGCACGTACATGGCGTGATGCCAGCCGGGGCGAACGCAAGGTGCTGTTGCGGATTGCCGGTCTGCCTGAAGGCTGGGCCGACACGCATGCAAAGTGGGCCAGCATCCCGGAGGGATATCGGGCGCAGATCAAACAGCGTGCGCGGGATATGAGCGCGTGGCTCTCCAGTGTGCTGACCAAGTCAGCCAGAACGAACTGAGCGCCCATCGCAATGATGCCACGTTCATCTTCCCTCATTGAGCAAAAGCGCCGTTGGGCTGCGGATACCCGCGCCTGGATGGCGGACATGCTCGCCCGTGTACCTGCCCTGTGGCAGCGCCGGGTGGTGAGTGAGTATGAACGCCGGGCCAAGCAGCGCGAAGCGGACGGCAATCGCTGGTTGCGGGAAGTCACCGAGAGTATGCAGGGGCTGCTGTTGCCAATCTCTGCCACCGACGACGATATCCGCGCCAGAGCTAAGGATCTGGCTGACCTGTGTCTGCGCACCTGTGGCGCAGTAACGAACGGCTCAGTGATCGCCCGTTATGAGAAAGCGGTGCGTTTCTGTGAATGCCGTGGAATAGAAGCCCCCGAATTGCGCTTGCCATCGGTGCTGGTGCCGCATGAGTTGGCCCGGCATTTGGGCAAGCGCACCGTCTCCACCTCCTGGAACGATCTGCCCCAGGTGCAAGACTTTGAGCCTTGCATGCTGGCCGTCGTGTTGCCCTTGCTGGTGGCCATGCTGTCCCTGGATGAAGGTAAAGACGCCAGCGCCTGGGATGATGAAGTGCCGGCCGCATCGCCCTCATGCTATTCGATTGAGCAACTGGTGGTGCTGGTAGGCCTGGAGGCTGTCCGTGCCGCCCTCAATGAGGAAGCCGCCCCGGCGCTGGCCCGGATGATGGATGAATTGTGGTGGCGTCGGCGTCTGCGCGAGCAGCACGGGCGGCTTATTGAGCAACATGCCATCGGCCTGGGCTATGTGCATGCAAATGGCGAGAAGTACGTTTCTGATATTGCCTGCCTGCGACGCGATCAGCAAAAGCGCCGCAATGCCCAGGCGCTGGAAGCGGTGGATGTAGTCAATCAATATGGAGAATGTTTCTCCCTTGCCGATCTGGCCGAACGTTCAAACGCCAATCCACGTATCCGCCGTAGCGAACTCATGACACGTATTGCCGGGTTTGAGGCGGTGGCACGAGACCTCGGGCATGTGGCGGAATTTGTGACGCTGACCGCCCCGAGTCGCTTCCATGCCAATGGCGGGGCGAACCCCCGGTATGACGGTTCCAGCCCCCGCGAGGCGCAAGCGTGGCTCTGCAAGACGTGGCAACTGATCCGCGCCTGGGTGGCTCGCCGGGGTATCCGCTTCTATGGTTTCCGGGTGGCTGAACCCCATCAGGATGGCTGCCCGCATTGGCATTTGTTGCTCTTCATGCCCAAGGAAGCGGTGGCGCGTTTCCGGGCGAAGTTTCGCCGCTATGCCATGCGTGTGGAAGCTGACGATATCGCCCTGCCCCCAACCGTGCAGGAGCTGGCCGCACAGAACAAGGCCGATGGAATGAAGCGTGGCTTTGCAAAACTCGCCCGCGAGCAGTTTGCCCAGGCCGCCCACCAGTACAAAGCGGCTATCCGCCAGCGTGAAGAGGCCGACCGTGACCGCAAGCTGCACGGCTGCAAGTTTGTGTCAGTAGAGATGAGCGCCACCAAAAGCGCGGCTGGGTATATCGCCAAGTACATCAGCAAGAACATTGACGGCTACAACGTGCAGCTTGATCTGTATGGCCATGACGCAGTGGAAGGTGCAGCCCGGATTGAAGCTTGGGCCGCCACCCACAACACCCGCCAGTTTCAGCAGATCGGGGGCGCCCCGGTGGGGGTGTGGCGCGAACTCAGAAGATTACGCGAAGCCGATGCAGAGGCCACCGACACATTGGAAGCGGCCCGCGCTGCCGCCGATGTGGGCGCCTGGAGCGAATACACCACGATTCAGGGTGGCCCGACCGTAGAGCGCAAGCACTTGCGCCTGAAGCTGGCCAAGACCCGCGAGGGGGAACGCTGGGACGCGGCCAATCAATGCCCGGCCCCGGTACTGCCTGGGCGCTACGGTGAAGACCCCGGCCCGGCAGTGTTCGGGGTGATGGATCGGCTCAAGGAACGCTCAGTGATCACCCGGTTTTTGAGCTGGACGGTGCAACGCCAGCCCACCAACACCCGCCCAGCGCAAGGCATCAAACAAAGCGCAGGCCAGCAGATGGTCAGCGATACGACAAACGCATGGCGCCTGCCGCCCGGCAAGGGTGAATCCCCTGTGGCTTGGGTTTATGGGAGTGCAGAGAGCGCAGGGCTTGAAGGTTTTGGGGTGGATGTTGAGGAATTGGGGGTTGGGGGTTTTGGGGTTCCTTGGACTCGTGTCAATAACTGTACGGCCCCCCGAGTTGGGGAGGCGGAAAGCGAAGGGGTGAATGATGAAATCGACCGCTTTGAACCTGCCAATTTCAAGGCAGACCATGACGATTGGGAGCAATACGACCGGGCAGTCGGTTTTTTATACCCCGGTGGCGGTGGTGAGTACCTGGATTAAAGCAGCCCCACGAGATATCGACGCCCTGATCGGGGCAGTCGGGGTGATCGGCTGCGCGGTGGGTTTTGCTATTTCATTAGTTGAACGGGTGTGGGGGTAAGACATGCAAATACGGCCCACCAAAGCACCCGCCATGGAATGCGTGAAAAAGGCTCTTGTGCACATCGACGATCTTCAGGAAGCAGTCAGCCGCGCAAAGGATGCAAGGTTCCCTGATCAACTAACAGACGCGATCAGGTCGATGGAATATTTTCTGGCACTCACCAAGCAAGCAGCCGAACGTCAAAAATGAAGTTCCCATATGCCCGCCCCCGACTGAACACTTACAAACACTAGATTGCTCAATGCCTGCTGTTAGATTTGTAACCATCGCTAAGTTCTCTACCGAATCAGGATACTCTGAGGATGCGGTTCGGACTAAAATGCGTGACGGAATCTGGCTAGAAGGAGAAGTTTGGGTGAAGGCACCCGATGGCCGGGTTCTGGTTGACATTGAGGGTTACAACGAATGGGTAAGCAGTTCGATGGTGTTCGCGCGGGTTCGGCCAGTACGGTCGAAATCGACTTCTACTATGCGGGCGAAAGGTGCCGCGAACGGATCAAACTTGAGCCCACCCCCGCTAACCTAAAACGGGCAGCCCTTCATCGCGCTGCAATCCTTGACTCGATCTCTCGCGGCGAATTCGACTATTCAGTCACCTTCCCCAATAGCAAAAATGCCGCTCGCTTTGCCAAAAGCAAGGGGGCGCTCACCACGATCGCATCCTTTCTTGATGACTGGCTGGAACGAAAAGCCAAACAACTCAAAGCATCCACCTGGGAAGACTATCGTAAAACGGTCAATGGCCACCTGATCCCAAAGTTCGGTGCGCTGTCTATCGGGGAGCTGGATAGGCAAAAGGTTCGGGAATGGTGCGCAGGCCTGGACGCCAGCAACAAACGGATAGGCAACATTCTTTCCGTTCTCCGCTCTGCCCTGGCAGAAGCTGAAGAGGATGGAATCATTGAGGCCAACCCGATTGCAGGCTGGAACTATCGAAAGGTGGAGCCTCCCAAAGAAGAGGAAGACGTCGATCCATTCACGGCAGATGAGCAAAGTTCCATCCTGGCCGAACTGTCTGGCCAAGGCAGGAACCTTGTTCAATTCGCCTTCTGGACCGGTTTGCGGACAAGCGAATTGGTTGCGCTGAATTGGGCAGACATTGACCTTCGCGCTGGCGTGGTGAAGATCCGCAAAGCGACTACCCAGGCAGCACATCGAAGAGCCAAGGCTGTTGCCGCCGCAGAGGCTCTCAATTCGGTTCCTGAAGGCGGAATCGAACCGGCGTCCCAAATAGTGGAAACAACCAAAACCGCATCAGGGCGCCGCGATGTAAAGCTGTTGGCTCCAGCGCTGGCCGCCATTCAAGCGCAGAAGGAACACACTTGGCTGAAAGGTGAAGAGGTTTTCCAAAACCCGCGAACCGGTGAGCGTTGGACGGGCGACCAGCCAATCCGCAAAACGCTCTGGACGCACGCACTTAAGCGTGCAGGCATCCGTTACCGGAACCCCTACCAGACCCGCCATACCTACGCGTCTATGCTGCTATCGGCTGGGGAACACCCAATGTGGGTTGCGCAACAGATGGGGCACAAAGATTGGGGAATGATCCGGCGTGTCTATGGGCGCTTTATTCCAAGCGCAGATCCTGGGGCAGGAAGCCGGGCGGAACAGGTATTTGGTCAGAGTCTTGGCCACGACACGCGTAGATCAGGCACGGATAACCACTGACCGGAAAAAATTTAGTCAGCCAAAGCCCGCATAGCGGCTTCAGGTTCGCGTTCAACCACCTGCAACAAGGCCAGCGCTGCGCCCGTAGGGTGCCGTCTGCCTTGTTCCCAATTGCGCAACGTCTTGGGACTCACCTTCAGGCGTTTTGCAAATGCATCCTGGGTCAAATTTGTCTTGCTGCGCAGCAGGGCGACATCGGGAACTTCCACTGTAGTAACCCGGCTGGCGGCCTTGGTGCCCTTCTTGATGGCCACAGCTTCCTTGGCACTTTCAAGCAGTGCATCGAATAGTTTAGCTTCCATCGTCCAACTCCTTAATAATGCTCTTCAATGCGTTGCGCTGGGCTTTGCTCAGGTTGTCCTGCTCAGACTTCGGGTAAATCACCAGCATAAAGATTTGCCCATCTTGTTTGGCGTAGTAGTAGATGGCTCGCACACCGCCACTCTTGCCCTTCCCCCTGGCGCCGTGGCGTACCTTCCGTGCCCCACCAGTACCTTCCATTAGGTCGCCAGTTTCCGGGTTATCAATCAACCGCCGCTGCAGCTCGCGGTATTCGTCATCCGTCAGCAGCTCCTTCACCTGGGCCGTAAAGATGGAAGTTTCAATAAAATGAAAAAGGGCCATACCCTGACTATGTACGCCAATGGCGCACATGTCAACTGCAGCCTGTTTTTGAGTGCTGGAGCGGTTTCCAGCCAGCCAATAGTCAGGTTTTGGTCAATATTTCCGCTAGATCAAGCATAGGCGGGGCTTAGCGCGGGTTCGATTCCCGCCGCCTCCACCACTAACTCATTGATTTTAAAGAAATCAAATCAAACAAGCTGCACCAAAACATGCGGGTTTTAGCGTAGTAAATGCAGCTTTTATGCAGCTTTTTTATTACTAAAGAAGTAGCCTCAGACGTCTGGCGCGACTGCCATTTCCTAGAGCAGCCGCCATCTCTCGGTTTTTGAAAGCCGTCTTTACCGTCAGACGGAGCGAAGAGCCCACTGCTATGCGGCTCCCTTCCGCTCACCACAGAGCGACGGCCAGCCACACATGGTCAAAGTCGTCGGAGCACGTGCCGTTCAGGCTCGCAACCTTTCCTGGTCTGGCGACATTGGTCAAATCCCCATCATCAAAAGCTTCATCAACCGCTTTTGCAAGAAAACATGGCGTGTTCTGCATCAGCAACACATTGTGAACATCAGCACGCAGCAACGTGGAACTCACGCTGCCCCCGTAAGCCGTTACGGCACCGTCTTTCGATATTACGCTGATAGCGATTTCAGAATATTTGGACGAAAACAAGTTCGGCTGAGCTAAGTTGGCGCTTACGAGGTGTTCAAACACGCAGGCACTTTCATCGGCACTGATAAGCCCATCACCATTGCCCTTCTTACATGCGTCACTAACATTGGGGATTTCATTCGTCACAGGAAAATCCCCAGGCAAGAAGCGGTAGCGATCCCGAAATAGCGCTACGGCGGAGCGGATTGAAGCAACCTGCCCAACAAACGCCTTCTTATCACCTTCCTTGATCAGCGCCTGACCGCCCAACACGACCGACCCCAGCAACACCGCCACAATACTCAACACAACAGCGATTTCGACCAGCGTGTACCCGTGCTGTGCAAGACGTTTGGTCATTTATTGAACTCTCTCCAAAGGCAACCAAACAATACAACACAATGCCCCGAGGTATAGGCCGCAAGTAGCGAGCACAAAAAACCGACGTAAAGCGGCACTGCGCGGAATAGCGGAGAGCACGCGAATAATCCGAAAAACATGCATGCCAACGGCAGCGTAAGCAACCCGGCCAACAACATCCTACGAGGTAAAGTCATGGTGGAAATCCTGTTCGGGCGAATACGGCTTTAAGCTCATCTGTCGTAATCCGGCACGTCATCGGCCCTGTCGCGCTCGTTACACTCTGCGCGGTTACTAACTCAGTATCACAAAGGGCAACGTACGAAGTAGATTGCGCAATAGCAGTGTTGGCAGATATTTCACATTTGAGGGGTGTAGAACTTGTTGGGTCTTGAATAAAGACTGTGTAGTCATTATTGGGACTTATGTTGTAACCAACCACAGGCCCGGACGCGGAGGCGGGTACATAGTTTGCCAAACCTACAGAAATCAGCTTGTCTTTAATATCTTGGCAGGCTTTGTTGAATGTAGCGACAGGGGCAGAGAGCACCCCTTGTGCATAGAGAGGGGTGACAAGGTCATCCCGTAAAATCGGGAACACGTAGTCATCAAATGTATCAGTGAGATCCCGTTTATAACAAACCCGCAAGCCAGTGCTATCGCGTTGGACACAGCCATCTTTGTTAGCCTGCTTGTAGGTATCCCCTGTACTAATAGCGATGGTCGTATTTTTTGTGGTGTATGCCCCCTCCCCACTTGGCCCGTGGGAAATAAGCACAGCCACCGCTGGGTTCGGTGTTCCCGATCCGTCATCAACCTTTATATCTTCTGTGCTCGCACCAAGCAGATGTTGCTGCATAACCCAGTCTCGCGGGTAAAGAAGCTGGGGGGTTGTTGCATTGTCGCTGGACACAACGTAAGTATAGAAATTGCCCCAACCATCCAGGGCCATTTCTTGAGTCAGCCCAAGGGTTGCATACGGAACCACCCCCGCTTTCACTCCGGCCCCTTCACCAACTCCGCAAGAATTCTTTGCACTAGCTTCCGTACTGACCGGTATCGAACTCTCCACCCCGGCGGCATCTGCCGCAGGGCAAGGCAAACGACCATGATCCCGTAGATAGCCAAGCAGTGCTGTTTTCACTGTAGCTTGCCGCGAATACGTTGTCGCGCTGGTGACATGCTGCAAGAACGTCGCTCCTCCTGCTATGAGCAAGCCAAGCATCGCCCCCATAATCACCAGGACGACCGCTATCTCGACGAGGGTAAAACCGCGCTGTCTGTTCATGCAGGTATGGTAGCGCAAAACCTCTGCGCTACCACCCTACCCCCAGCCTTCAGTCGTTCCAGGCCATCCCCTTCACCACGAAATTCAGCGGGCCGACGCCCACTGCTTCCTTCAGGGAGTCCGCAGCAGGCTGGGTGAAGGCGCTGGCGATCTGCTCGGCGGTTGGCCCAAGCAGGCCGGGGACGCCAAACTCCTTGGCATCGAGTGCCATCTGACCGGTGCCCAGTAGCCCTGCCCTCTGTACCCCATGCGCCACAATCCCTGCGACACCTTCATGCTCCCATACCGGAGCCCCTGCTCCCATTGCTTCCTGCAAGATGCCCTTGGCCGCGTCGGCTGCCAGCATCACCGGAACGTAGCCAGCCGCCAGTAGCAGCAAGGGGTTCGTGTTGCCATTTTTGACTTCATGCACCACACGCTTGAGCAGCACTTCGTGGGTGGCGTACATGAACTGCTTGAGGTGGAAGAACACAGCAAAGTGCGGGTCAGAACTCCAACTCGGGCGAATGGCTGCATTGGGCCGGAGAATTGCGCCATCCACCCAACGCATGATGGCCTTCTGAATCGCCGGGCTGTCAGTGTTGAGCCTGCCATCCTGAACTCGCACATCCGCCTTGGTGATACCCAACTCCTTGAGGTAACGCTCGCTGTGTTCGCCAGGGTTCTCCGCGTGCCGCTTGATGAACCCAATAGCAGCTTGTGTTGCCTGTACGCGCATGGCTTTGTTGTACGCTTCCATGCCGTTCCAGCGGAAGAAGTTGTCGTTCCAGCGCTTGGCCCAGGCAGGCAGATATTGTGAGCCGTACAAGTTCCCCATCGTACTCATGAACCCAGCGCAGTCGACAGTGCCGACCATTTCGGCAACCCTGGTGGCTTCGTCGTAATCTTCGGGCTTGCGCTCGCGCAGACCGGTGAGATCGCCCCACTCCTTCACAATGGCACTCATCCCACGCTTGAACGCCACGAACGCATCCTTCATCTCGCCCCCGCGCACAACAATACCGAGCGGGTCAATGAGGTTCGAGAACATGGCATAAGCCAGCAGCCGGGTATTCTGGTAGACGATGCTGTAAGCCGATGCTTTCCTCAACAAAGGGCTGATGTCGTGACCAAGTGTCCCTTCCATCGCCATGACTGCACGGCGGGCGGGTTCCAGACTCTTGGCGGCCCGAATGGGCAAGGCTTCAGCGTCCTGTGGTGTAAGCTCGGTCTTCGTACCCGAGACAAGCACCGAGTAAAGCTGCTTCTGCCATGCTTCAGGGTCAAGCGCCTTCGCCTGCCCGACAGCATCCTTCACGCCATATTCGCGCTCGGCGATCTGGTTGATCTCATGCGCCCAGGCACCTTCCATTGAGGCCTGAAGTTTGCCGCCGTCGTAGCCAAAGGTGCGTGTATATTCCGCACGCTTGGTCGCCTGTCCCACATAGGACGACAACACCTGCATCAAATCCTTCTGCTGAAAGTCATGAAACTGCCGCATGTCGATCCAGTCCAGGGTTCGTTCGTTCACTGCTTTCATGAACGGGCTGTACCCCAAGGCATTCGGCATTTCGTCCAGTGCAGCCTGCCCGTCACTGCCAATGAGCCGATCCAGAATGGCGGCGGCAACGTCTTCTGCCGTAACCGGTGTCGTCTTTTCGTCTTGCAACGCTCGCCACGAAGCAGTCAGTTCACCTGCGTCCTGCTTGGCTGCCACCTCCTTGTTGGCCTGTGCAGCAATGGCTTCGAGTTCATCCGCATGAAACTTCAACAACCGGTCCTTGAACACGGCGCCATCTCTCACAAGTGCGGCACTGTCCCAGGCACGCGGGAAGTAATTGACGATCTTGCCAAGAGGTTCCCATTGTTGCTTCTCAGCGTCATAACGACGAACGTCAGCCCCCCGCAAATACTCGTGCATCTCATCAAACACCCGCTGCACGCCATCCTGGATTTTCCTCGCCACCCGGTCTTTGGCTTTCGTCCCTGTTTGCAGCGCTTCAAGTGCCGTATCAAGGTCTGCTTTCTCCACATGCTCACCTGCATCCCTCACCGCAGCTCCGAACCTGTTGAGCCACTGATTGTTTGCCTGAACATGCGCCTGTAGAAAACCTTGGTCTTTGTCGGTTGCCCCCACCTTGTTGTTGAACAAGCGGCCAATCTGGTTGAGATAGGGGTTGGCTGAGCCAGTAAGTTGGGCCTCAGCAGTCCCAACCAACTCCTGACCACGCTTGAGAACAGGATCTATTTTTTTCGCCACCGCACGCAAGGTATCTCCACGCGCAGCGATGCCATCCAAGGCTTTTGCCATTTCATTTGGCTCGGCCAGCTTGCCATCGTGAAACGCCTTCAGGATCAATTCTGCCCGCTGATCGTTGGTCAGCATGCCCGTAATCCTGCGAATCAGGTTGGCAACTCGCTGGAATATCGTTTGTGTTTCCGGCCCAAACTTCATTTTGCCGGAAGCCCAGAGCTGGTACATGTAGGCCAAACGCTCCTGCGGGTCGTTCCTGATCGCTTCCCGCACCGCTTCGAACTTGTCGTCGGCAAAGAACCGCTCCAGACGACGCAGTGTGATCGGGCTGCTCGCTGCCTTGAGCAGAGTTTCGGCGTCCTTGCCCCGCCCTGCCTCAGTCAAACGGCTGAACAGTTCGTGCATGCTCTCATGGTAAGCAACAGACAACGGGTTCAGGGCACTCGTTGCGACCCTCACCACGCCCTGTTCCCACTCACCCGAACCACCATGACCGAAGGCATCGACGAATTCACGGTGCATCGCCGGGCCTAGAGTTTTGGTAATGTAGTCGTTCGCAGCCTTCAGCTCTTCTGCTGAAGCCTTGGCACCCAACGGTTCGTCCGAGCGTTTCGTGTTCGCATCAAACGCGCTGAAGTTCCCGTTATTGTCGGTCGCCTTGAGCTGTGTCGGATCGAACACAATCGTCGTCCCATCCGTCGGCACAAACACTCCGTCATATCCCTGGGCCTGCAACGCTCGCGCCCGTGCTTTCGACTGGGCTAGATCAGCAAAACTGGAAAACTCTTCCAGACTCATTCTGTAGGGGCGCTCCATGCGCACATACAGCGGCATCGTATGCTGCCCATATACAGCAGAACGTTCAGCGGACGGGCTGACAAAAATCCCCAGTCCTGCGCTGGCATGGTTCGTATTCGCACCAGCCCTTGCCGGGTCGAATGTATCAAAGGCAGCATCGGAGCTGTGATAAAAAACAACCGGTGCGCCATCCTTTGTGCGCATTTTGCTGTCACCAAACCACGCATTGAAACGTGGGCTATCCAGCAACTTGCGGGCAGGTTCGGCATTGAACTTCTTACCGTCTGCCTTCGCTGCCGCTGCCTTGTATTCAGCCGCCAGTTCTTTGCCTTGCTTCACAAGTTCTGAAGTCTGGCTCTTCAGAAGCCTGAGCTTGCCATCACGAACGGCGTTCGCGGGAGCCGCCTCAAGCTCTTTGATTTTCGTTACCTTTTCAGCATACTCACGACGGAGCCCGTCAAGACGACGAGCACGCTGATCGAGTTTTCCTTCCTTGGGATGCAGCTCTGCACCGGTCAGCTCATCAAAATTCCGTTCTGTGGCGTCTAGCTTTTTGTTCGCCTGCATAGACATCTCGTCGGTCTCGGTGATGGCATGGCCCTTTGGCCCTGCCGTCTCGCGTACCTTATCCTGCGGCAACTCCGCCCCCTTCTTCTCAAACACAGCGAAGTTGTCTCCGTACTTGCCAACGAACTGTCCCGCCTCTTTATCCACATGCCCAAGCGCTTCCTTTTCGGAATCATAGATATGTGGCTGCTTGGTCTGCGGATCGCGTGCAATACGCCCCTCATCAACAACCGCACGCCCAACTTCCTCGCTGATGCTTCTGCGAGCCTCGCCCAGAGTCAGCACTGAGCCGTCCGCACGCCTGAAGAGCGCAAAGTCATCCGGCAGGCTTTTCATGCCATTGACAACATGTTCAGTACCGTCGGCCATCCTTACCCGCATCTCCCCCTGGAACTTGCCGGAGTTGAGCAGCGAAGACAGCCCTGCCGAAAACATATTCAGCATATCCTTCGGGCCGGTCTGTTCAGCCGTGCGTTCATCAAACGCCCCTTGGCCCTTGCGCTCCCACATCTTCGAGATGAGCTTTTGTGCAGAGGTTACGAAGTCCTTACCGTACTTCTTCCCTCCGGGTTCTCCTTCAGGCAAAAAGATACGGCCGTCCGCGATGGTAGAAACATCCCGCTGCCCTAGCTTCGTGACATCCGACCACGCCCGCTTGTTTGCTCGACCACCCACGGTAGCCGGAGCATTCAACTCGTCTGGGCGAATCTCCACGGCTTCAGGCTGGTCGTTTGTTCGCTCCTGGGAACGCAGCACTTTGTAGCGATCATTGAGCATCTGATCCAGGCCACGTGACCCACGGGTCTCGTATTCAGTCTCATGTTGCTGGCGCAAAGCATCCAGTTGGCGGTTGTCACCGGTTGCCTTGGCATAATCGACAATGCCTACGGGTTCGGTACTCACGACCTCTCTGCCCGTTGATTTGTCATACCTTGCGTTGTAGCGCTCCGTATCCAGGTTGCGCTCTACACGCTGAATGTGATCCCCCACGTAATCATTGGCAAGATCGAACGGGCGACCTTCTTTGTCACCGAAATGATAGGCATATGAAGACTCACGCTCCTGCAACGGGGATTCGTAGTCTTTTGCTGCGGCGTCGCTCTCGCCACGATTCGGCGTGGCCGCGCTCTCATCCCCGTAGCTTTCCCCTTGCAGCCTGTTGCGCTCATGTAGAAGGTCAATCTGGGCCAATACCTTGTCCTTGTTTGCCCCAAACCATTGGTCAAGTTGTGCTTCGACATCAGGAATTTTCTTGCCACCGTCAATGTAACGACGGATAGAGTCAGCAATATGTGGATAGTCTTCCGCAGGCAATGCGTCCATCGCTTCTGGGGTCAGATTGTCCCAAACAGCTTGAGATGCTCGTTTGTATTGTGGCACCCGGCTATCCACTAACGACTGGATGTCAGCCAGCGCGGCCTGTACACCCTCATCAATCTCCTGAGTCCTTCCCTGGCGGCGCAGCAGATCATAGGCTTTACCAATAATTTCTGGAGCGCCTGCTCCAAATGCTGCGGTGAGGCCGTGGGGAACAGTTACGTTGCCATTGTCATCTCGTCCGAAGTCTCCCAGAACATAGTCTTTGAGAACACCCGCAGCCGTGTTGCGCACATGCTCAGTCAGCGGGCTTCCGAACGTACTATCCAGATCAGGCGCAAGACGGCTCAGAAACACCTCGTCGTCACGCGTCGGCTCCAGATTCTGCTTGGCGCCGCCAAGCCTGCTCACCAGTTCCCCCGCTGCCTCACGGATATTCTCGCCTACGCGCCTGGAGCGCTCTTGCGCGACCAGCCCCCCAACAAAAGGCTTCCACGCTTCTGGGTCGTTCGCGTTGTCCAACAGATGTTGAGCAACGGCTACCGATTGGGCGGGGGCATTCGGGTCGGCCACGGTACGACGCGCGATTGCCAGCGCGGCCTCACGTTGCATGTTCTCGTTACTGGCAGCCCAGGCATTCACCTGTTCGTCCGGAGCATTGACCAGCTCAGCAGGCAGTCGCTGATCGGCCATGAGGGTCGCCAGCTCAGGATGGGTACGATAGGCATTGAATGCATCACCGACCGTCCTGAGCGGATCAGCCGCACCGTTGGCTGCCTTCATGGCCGTGTCGCTCAGAGCTATGCCGCCCTTGGCTGCAAGCCTCCCACCGCTGGCAACCAGATCAACGCCATGAGCCACAGCCCCATGTACCGCCCCGACAGGAGCCATACCCAATGCGCCTTGGGCCGCTGCATCTGCAACCCGCATTGGGTCGAACTTGGCGTTCGGATCGTACTGCATCTTGTGCGCCTGCCCGATCACATCTGAGGCTCCTACCGCCGCACCGGCTTCCGCAGCACTCTTGGCTGTTTGCACCCCCGCCCCAAGCAGAGCCTGCTTCAGAGAGTTGACCGGCACTGGTGTCAGCATACGGCCAGTCATGGCATCCGGAACGGCAGCCATGACAGCGCCTTGAGTACCACCCACAAGGTTGGCACGAGCAAACTTTTCTTGCGGCGACATCCCGGCAGCAGCGGAATCCTCATGCAGCTCCTGGGCCACGCCACCAGCCATCGTCGGGTGCATGACTGCCGCGCCACCGAGCGTGGCCGCGAGGTTCGGGTTCATGAATCGGCCCAAGCCCATGCGTCCAGCTACAGCACCTGCCATTGCAGGAGGGATATATGCAGCCCCCTTGCCGACAGCGCCGAGAGCATATTGCAAAGCAGTGTCCGCATCATGAACTTGCCCAAGGTTTTTGACATCTGGTCCAACATACGCAGCTCGTTGTGCATCCTGCGCCGCACTATCCCACCACCCTTTTGCAGCATCAGAATGCCCAGTCGCATCCAGGGCAGACGCCACATAGGCTTTTGTCGAACCCTTCACACCCCGGACAGCCTGCCCAAGACCACGCGTCAGGGGATTGCCGAAATCACGCTCATCCTGCAATGGATCAGGCAGCGGCTGCGCAGTCGTGCCGAGCGCGGAATAAGTTGTCCCATTGGGCTGCTGGGGCTGGAGCGCGAGCAAAGTATCTCTCAGCGACATGACAAATCCTTTTAACGACGTTGATCCGAGAGGTTCTGAAGCTCCTGACGATAGCGGTCCTGTGCCTCCTGATTTCCGCCATCTACCAGCCCACCGTAACCAAGGCTGCTGCCGAACTTCAACCTGTTATCACCAGTCACAAAGCCCACGCCACCTGGGCCACGCAACCCGGTTGCAGCCGTCGCCTTCAGCGGGTTATTGGTCGTGGAGGTGCTGTAGCCCATCAACTTCTGTACAAGGTTGTTCAGAATGCCAGGGTCGGTGTCCCAGGCGGGAGACTGCACAGCATCGTGAATCACGTTGTACATCTGTGGCGTGATGTCACCACGGCTCAGGCCCGCCTGAGCCAGCACATTATTGAAACCAAGCTCGGCTTTTTGCCGAGCCTGATTCGGTTTATTGTCTTTGTCATACGCCTGCCCAAAGTCCTTATCGAGCTGATCGTTGATGCGTTTCTCGTTATCCATCCGTCGTTGATACCCGAGCTGATTGATCGCCATTTCGCGGTTGTACTGAAGGTTCTGACGTTGCATTGCCAGATCAGCCGCTTTGAACAAACCTTGCTGTTGCATCTGTTGGCGCTGCAGATCGGCATTGGTATCGAGGTTGGCGTATTGGAACCCCAGGTTGTCCGCTGTTTTGGCGCGATTGATCGCCCCGGCATACTGCGCTGCTGCGGGTTGCTGCGCATACAGCTTGAACAGAGTCTTCATGCCGGAAGGATCATTCGATTCAAGGGATGTATCGATGGCCGGAGGAGCGCCCACACTTTGCTCGTTCGACACACGACGAGTAGGCTGATTACCTCCGCCTCCCGCGTTGCCACCCACGCTGGCCGCGTCAACCGGCTGATAGCCTTGCGCCTGACCACCAACATTCATGGTTTTGCCTGTTGAGTTATTGCGCACCCATCCCGTTCCGGCCGGTGGCACACCATTCGAGTTGATGAGATCTGCAACAGGCTGGCGCAAACCGACAGGCTGAACAGTCTGTTGCGGAACTTGCTGACTCAGAGCTGGAGCTTCTTGAGAGGATTGCATAGGCTGCCCACTGAGCATCCCGGCAGTCATGCCGTTTGGATGTTCTTTGGCGATCTGGTTGATCAGGTCTTGATTCACTTGAAGCCCTGGCTCGGTTCTATTTGCCGCGCTGTTACCGGTCAGAGAATTCCACGCCCTCGCCAATCCCACAGCCATGTTGTCCGGCACAAGGTTTTTGCCAATGAACTTACCTGCGGTCAATGCTCCCGCTCCGGTAGCAACAGCGGGGTTCGCCAGCAAACCATAGGTAAGCGCACCACCCGCTGCAAAATCCGTCGCGTTGTCTGCATTGACCCCACGATTGCCCATATCGCCCAAAGCCCCTGCCGTCTGGAGCACTCCGCCAGCAAGCCCTAGACCTTTACCAAACTTTGCCAACCTACTAGCCTGACCTGCCACTTGCGCGGGGGCTTCCGTCGTCGAAGCCACGTTTGGCGTTTGGGACGCGCGAAACGCTGCTGCTTCGGGGGACATCATCCCGTTCGCACGAGCGCCTACAGCGGTGCTTGCCAGCGGGCCTTCAGCAGCACTCGCTGAACCGTACCGGGATACCGCATTACTTGCCACAGAGGGGTCAATCGGTACAGGCCCGCCTGGGCGGGGCACAGAAGCAGGTTGCTGAATTGACGTAGCAGTGCGGCTACCCACTCCTTGGCCTTTTCGGGACATCCAGTCCCCCGCACCACGCATCATCTGCCCAATGTAATCACCAAGAGCCATGTTCGTACTCCTTAACCCGTTGTAATTTCTGCAGCCAGACCACCTGCCGCCGCACCGATTGCTCCTGCAACCTGCCCCATTTCCCGCATGCCAGCAGCCGCCGCGCCTGCAACAATTTGCGCATGAGCATTGATCGCCTGTGCCGTAGCTATCAGGTGCGATGATTCAATCTGCGCCACCTGCGCCGACAAGGACGCGTTGGCCTGTGCCGCACTGATGCGCTCGCGGACAAACTTGGCCTGTGCATCAACACGCGTTGTATACTTCTTTATTCTTGAGTCATACACACCAAGCGCGGCGTTCACGTCCGTTTGATAGCGGGCCACATCCGCTCCGTACATCTGGATTTTCGCCCTGTACTGTTCAAGCGGAAGCTGAGCGGCAGCAACTTGAGCGCGAACGATGGTTTCTTTGGCTGCCACGCCTGTCTGGTAAGCCTGCACCTTATTGGCATAAGCGCTCACAGACGATTGATAGAGCGAGACCTTTGCCATTTCGCCACGGATGCGGGATTCATACATTCCGAACTCGGCACTCTTGGCTCCAACCTGTGCCTGATAAGCTTCGACCCGCGTGCGGAACAGTTCCAGCTTGGAACGTTCAACGTCGGTGTAGATCTTTGCGGCTTCCATCTGCGCCGTGTACAGACCGACCAGGGAACGCACACCTTCAAGCTGTGAGTTGTAGAGCGAAACGTACAACTGCTGGGTTTCAACAGTCAGGCGTGCGCCTTCAACCTTTGCCTTATACACATCAAGATGGGCAAGCGCTCCGCGCAACTGCGTCTCATACACCTGGGCTGCGCCACGGAATGCCTCGACCCTGGCCTGAAAGCGCTGCAACTTCGCATTGAAAATCTGCACACCAAATTCAGCAAGATATTTGGCTGCATTGAGCGCCCTTTCCGCCGCGTATCCATAATACTGAATCATCATGGCTTCCAGCTCACGCGCCTGCTCAATCGTGAACCTGCGGTTCTCCACATACAGGTCTGCACGCTTGAGTGCCACGTCACGAGACAAACTTGAAGTTTTCTCAAGCGCTTCACTCTGAATCCGCGTAACCGCCCCATTCAATGCTCCAGGCGGTAGCATCATTCCACGCGCAGCGGCTTGACGGGCCACTTCCTGGATCTGGATTTCCGCATTCTGCAACTCACGCTCACGCGCACGTGCCCAAAGAGCCTCCTCGTCACCTGCATCAATGCCGTAGCCGCCATTGAGCAGATCATTGAGCAACTTTGTCTTCGTTGCATCTAGCAAGACAGACGAATACATCTGCTCACTGAACTCGAACTTCGATGTGGGTTCAAGCAGATCGTCCGCTTGTGCAGCCACATCAAAAACTGGGATGTCTATTACAGGAGCCTCGGGCAAGGCCAGAGCCTGAATCGTGGGGACAGCAGGCAAGGTAATCGTCGGCGCGGTCGGCAGCACAGCACTGTTCAACTCTGGGGCATTGCCTGGAGAATCCGGCAACGACGCGTCTGGGGCCGCAGGCAAACTGAGTGCAGGCTCTGCCAGAGTCAGTTCAGGAACAGGGCCAAAATCCGGGATGTTGATCGTACCTATCGACACATCGCTCGGACGAGTAGCAGTATCTGTTGGAAAGACAGGCTCTGACGGCGCTTGCTCAGCGACTGCGGAAATAGTATCCGCATAATCGTTCTGTATGTATTGCGCAAGAAAATCCGCATAGGATTTGCCCACGGTAACTTGACTTGTAGCCACACCTTTCAGGTCATTCATGAAGCCTGTCATCGTGTCGACGATAGTGTTCATCGACGAGATGTTGCTGTCGCGCATTGCGCCAATATCGGTCCCCATCAAACCCTCCTTGTCGTGGGCGCAAATACCACGGTGTAACTGTTGAAGTCGAAGTCCTTGTCACCAGCAAGGGACAGTTGCCAGTGCCTGCCGCGCAGCCCTTTTCCCAGGGCTACGCGATGCTGATGGAGTGTGGCAACATCACCGTTCACCACGTACTCACAGGCGTCACCTTCGTCCGTCGACACGGTGAGAACCATGTCGCCCTGGCTATGCATGTCGATGTAGAAATCGCTCGCACGTTTCTGATGCGGTTCCCGAAAATCCAGGTTCCCCGTCTTCATTGAGAACGGTATCGACTCCTGGGGGACTTCCAACTGATAAAGGCCATCATCTGCAGCACCGTAATACCGGCCATCTATCTCACAGAAGCTGTTGAACGGATAATCCGAAAACGTCGTGCTGGCATTTGTGATCGTGTTCGTCGCAAACACAAGAATCAGTTTTTCAATCAGTTCCGCCGCCAGATTGGCAACGGGCCTTGGCAAGGTGATGTCAGCCGAAGCGTTGATCTGTTGAAGCGCAAAGAGGTGCCCATCAATACGGGGGAGCGCCACAGACAGTTCGGCACGAGCACCCACAACAGCGTCGGCGGCAAATCCCAACTTGTTGAGTGCGGCAGACAGCGAACCAACAACACCCGGCACCCCGACCAGATCCACTTTCACGCGGGGGACAGAAAGGCTAAGTTCAGCAAGCTGAGTTGCCGCACCTGTCGAACTTGCGTTCAAGCGTGGCAAGGTGGTATCGAGTACCGCAGATATGCCGACAGCACCCGTCATGGAGCTGCCGAGGGATGGCAACAATGCAGCCAGCACGTAAGAACCACCAGCCAATTCTGCGCTCAATGCTGGCAAGCTCAGATCAAATTTCCCGACCCCGCCGACAAAGCCAAGTTGCTCTGAGGTGATCTTCGGTAACGCGATTTCCAACGAAGCGAAAGTACCTTGGCGTGCAGCAATAACCGTCACGAAACTCGGCAGTTGAACCGAGATCAGATTGCCAAGAGCGACACTGATGCTGGCAGCCCCTGACACCCGTGCGCCACCGCTCGCGTCCTCGTGCACGGTTGCATTGCGGTAATCCGCTCCCCCGGATACCTGCACGCCATCCCCTGCAATGACCAGATGCTGGGTAGCATTGCGATATGGAGCCTTTCCCGCCAGTGTTATGCCAATGCCATCAGAGCGAAAATTCAATGTTTCTACCGCAACAACCGTCGCACCTGCAAGTTGGCACCCGCCGCTTGCCACAACCTGTTGAACGATATTGCGTGCCGATGTACCCCCCGATACCTGCATGCCACCGCTTGCGCTCAGGCTGTAAGTGGTCGGCGGACTGTACTCTCCAGCAAGCAGGCTGGGGATGCGCCCCTGAGGAAGAAGGTATTCACCCGCGAACAATGCAGGAACCCTGCCCTGCAACGCGCTGTATTCACCGGAGACAAGATTGGGAAGACTTGCCATATGGCATCAAACTGACAAAGTAAGAGCAGTGATGGTCGGACTAGCCCCCGATGCAACAAGTGCACTTGACAAAGTAATATCCGACCCAGCTGTCCCTGCGGACAGATCCATAGCATACAAACCTTTTGTCCACCGCCCCCATGTAGCGGTTCCCGCTGCAACAAATGTCGTGGCCTTTGTTGCTGCCAACGCAATACTCCCTGAAGCTGCGTCGTTAAAGTCGGTCGTCGCAAAGGTGTAGGTGGCTAAAGCTGTTTGACCGGATATTGGATCGCTCGCCAAAGTCGGCTGAGTTCCACCGTACAATGTCAGAGTACCGCCATCGGCCAGCTTTGGTTCTGTACCCGTAATGAATAGGCAATTCAGAATCGCATTACGCAGCGCTTCGTTCCACCGAACCGTCGCACCATTTGTTGCAGGAATCTTCCAAGACATCGACACCACTTTGCAGGGGGTGTTGATCGTCAGGGTATCCAGAATACAATCGGCCCCTGATCCAGATAAACCCACCGTTCCTGTCACAGAAGCTGACCCCACCGAATTTTCATAAACGCAGAAACTCAGCGCGGTCCCTGTTACAGCCGAAGTCCCACTCCACGTCACACCAAGCTGTTTGACGCCTCCCACAGCCCCTGTACTCCACATATTGGCGCAGGTGTCGCTGGCCGTCCAACTACTACTCAAACTGGTACTCTCGGGTGCAAGCTGAGCGCTGGTCAATATACGTAACCGCACCACGCTCGTCGCAGTTGTGCCGGGCAAACACCCACCAGCCGCCGTTGTAGCCTTTACCAAGGCATTCAGCAGCCTGTTCTTCGCTGCGGTGCTGATTTGAATAGCCATAACAAGTCACACCTTGCTCAAGGTGATTTTCGGTGTCAGCTTGATCACATCACCGGACATCACAGTGACGCTGGCGCTGAAGCGCTCCGCCCACAGCAGCACCCCACTTGTTGCATCAGTGACGTAATACCCATAAATCACTTGGCTGGAACCCGCATTCGTCCAGCTCAGTTCGGCATACGCAGCCTCCGCCACAGCGTTCGCGTTTTGTGCGATGGTCCAAGATGAGCCGGTCAGCGTCTTGGCTGCATAGCCGGAAAAGTTCGCTTCGGTGTAGCTTGCTGCAGTATCTGCGTCGGCAGGCGTAATGTCATTCGTGTAGAAATGCAGTTGCTGGTTTCCTGCCCCCAGCATCAGCGCCAGGAGCTTGTTTTCTCCAACAGCAGGAATGAATAGTGACATGCTGGCTCCTTACGCCATCGGCAGAGTAAAGTTTGCTGTGCTCAACACGAACGGGGCGCTCGCCGAAATCGTCAAAGACCCGAGCGTCATTTCTGCGCCGCTTGTTGCAATCGCTCCATCAAAACGAATTGCACTGTTGCTTGCAGCCGCCCCCGTATCACCAACCTGACGGCAGCGGAACCACCCCGCCGTTCCCGCCGCAACGGCAGTGCCACTCCAGGTTTCGGCACCCGCCTTGCTGATCACCCCGGCAGTGGCGGTCGCCCCCATATGCATCCCAGTTCCGGCACCGTTGTTACTCACCGTGACAAGCAGAGTGCCGGTCGCAGCGGCATCCGGGCTGGTCGGCTGAGTGCCGCTATAGATGTCGATGACGAAGCCATTCGCCCCCTCGATAGCCGCTTTGAGTGAGCTGGACGCCATCACGGCATTCACCAGCCCTGTGGAAAGACGTAGTGCCATATGAACTCCTTAGCCGCGCAGGGCCGTAATGAGATGCGGCGTACCGCCGCGAACCTTGAACAAACTTGCTCCACTGCATGCAGCAGGCAGCACATAGCGCCCCGCCGTCAATTCCTTGAACTGCCCGCCGCTGGTCCCCATGCAGATCCCCCGTTCCGAGGCCCACATCCAGATCGGGCCTTGCGTCGTACCGTCCCCCACGTAGTAACCCGGCACCTCGACAGCAGTCCCCAAAACAGCGCCGTAGTTCGCCGCCTTCATCCGGGTAAATTCAGCAGGGTCGCTCCCCTGCAGAAATACGATTTCTCTATCAGACCCAACAAAGACACCGTCAGACACCGGGGCGAACAAAGTCACCACACCGGGGCATCCAAGATACCCTCCAACGCGGTCAAACAGTTCGAACTCGTAGGGCTGACTGTACCACAGCCACTGGCCTTGGGCCACATACAGGCGCCCATTGTAGTACCCCAGCACGCGGCCGGAAGGTGCTGGCCCCATGTGGAGAGTACGTACTGGCACCCCTCGCGTAGGAATTTCAGACAACATCAGAGACTTGGTCTGATTAGGCACGGTTGCGGCCAGGAACGGCAGCTCCCCTCCTCGCTCGGACACATAGACCTTGATATGACTCACAGCGGGGTTCGAAGAGGCCACCAGGGAGAATGCAAGGCCACTGTTTGCGCCCACCTCCACACGCTGCACGGGGCTGGCGCCTGACTCATGGCCGTCATCCCGCACATAGGTCACGCAATAAAGGTAGGAGCCTGCTGGCACAGAACCCAGGCACAAGCCGACTTCAGGCGTGGCAGAAGGGTCTATGCCAGCCAGTCGGGGCGAAGCCCCCTTCAGCACACCTGTTTCAGTCCCATCGCTCCAGAACACCTCGTTATTGACCCGCTGATAGCACAAACGCGTGCCTGCGACCTGCTTGATCGGCGTCAGCCCGCCATCACTGAACCGACATAGCCAGCCATTCTGGACAAAATAGGAGTCCCCTTCGCTGCTCCACAAGCTGTGGCATTTTCCGGCAATTTTGCGCACGGCCCCCAGACGACGACAGGCTTTGCCGGTTTCATCAATCTCTATATTGTTCCCCGCCAGCAGATCACCCGGCTTGAACCGATCCGGTGGGAGATCGTTCCTGACCCCAAGGCTGGCGCTGATTTCCACTGGTTTCATGAACACCTCCAAATAGGTGCCAGCGGCAACCTGGAGAATGAAGCTGCCGCTGGCGTCCGTGGTTACTTCCGGCGAAAGGAACAAACCGGAACAACACTCCACTCACGGCTGGGAGTTCTGTTCACAAGCCTCCATAAGCCACGACTCTGGTCTTGTGCTTGTACCGGTCCTGCTCTGCTTTCGCTTGTGCGCAGTAAGCGCGGAATTCGCCTTCAAACAAGTCAGCCCGGCCTTTGTCAAAGGTCTCCGCATCCTGCTTGCCATATGCGAGATGCTTCATCCATTTGAGCAATGACCAATGATGGATGTCTTCAAGCTCTTCGAACTGGGCGCTATCGCTCGCAAGCCTGTTCAGCGGAAGGCGATACACATGCAGGTCTACGATGTCATCTTGGTCTGGAACCATCACCCAGCGGACTACATTTTTCTGCATCCCGATCACCATGTAGCGCACCGCCCCTGGCCTTTCATCCAAGACCAATGTCTTGACCTGCCCGTAATCGGAGGAACGCATGCGTCCCAGGTCTTCAGCGTTTATGATTTCGAGGGAAGCACGATCCGAACGGCGCGTGGCACTGATGATGCGCAGGATAGCGGGATGCAGGGCACTTGTCGGCTGCCCCGATACCACTGCCACCGCACATGCGGACGACATGAAATCAGGCAACCCACCGACGAGACGCCAGAACATCATGTACGCCTCGTTCATATACCGCCAGACTTCGTCATCCGACCACAGGTAAGGCTTGGCAGTATCCACCACTTCTGAGCGAAACGAGGCCAGCAACTCAGCCGGTGTCATTTAGCCTGCCTTGGAAATCTTGTACTCAGCCCATGCCGAAACAATCTCGGCCCGATCCGTGCTGAATTCAACCAGCTTCTCTACCGACTTGACCGTCGGCACGCCCTGGCCGGTAAAGTCCTTGGCATCGTTGGTGGCTACAATCTCCTCAAAGGCCAGGAACAGATATTCCTTCCGCTCGGCTTCCGTGAGCTGCACGGATTCCTTTGGCGGCGGAGCAATCATCTCCGGCGCAGTTTCGCCTTCCGCGACTTGCCCACCAATGGCGACGATCTCACGTTCCATGTTCGGAGGCACCCAGGTCGGCTCATCCTTCAGGAACGAAATGACACCGTGCGTTGAACGATGGGTGTGGGTACGGTTAAGCGTGTATTTGGGCATGATTCACCTTTCTAAAGGTGGGCGGGCTTTCGCCCGCCCGAATCCACCACAAGGAGGCGTGAATTAGTTCGGAACCGTTTCGTTGGCACGGCCAGGGATCGTGTACATCACACGAACCGTGGCCTTGCCAGCCGTGGCATTGGCAACCGTCGACCCGATAGTCAGGCGCAGGTTTTCGCTGCTGCGGTATCCCGTCAGGGTCAGTGGGGTGCGCCCGGCAGTTTTGAGATCGACTGCGGCGGCATAGCGATTGGGCATAGCGGAATCGCCCAGCGATACGGTGTATGCCGTCGGCCCTGCCCCCGCTGTTTCCACCACGATCTCACCACCGATCACCACGGCTGCCTCGGGCAGATTGATGATTTCAGCAATCGCTTGATCCGCAAAATTCGCCCCAAATGAGCGCATCACGCCGGAAACATCGGAGATCGTGTCATCGAAGCTGAATGTGAATTCGGACACCAAGGGCCATTGCGCGGCCCGAGCTTTCTTGAGCTGGCTCATAGTCACCCCTTACTGCGCCACAAAGGCGGAAATGACACCATGATCTTCCTTGGTGCCGTCGCTGTACTGCGTAGTGAATTGCGGCTTCAGGAAGCCCAGAATCTTGCCAACGCTGATGCCGGGCTGGTTGTCGTAGTCGAATTCCTTTTCAACCCATTCCGGGTTGCCGATGTCGGCCATGCCGAGTGCCTGGGCACCGCAGAACAGCACTTGGCAACCATCGACCGTACCGGTGGAGCCAAACTTCGACCCGGCTGGCGCCAGACGCGTGTTCGGCACATGCCGGAATTCATGCAGGTAGATGCCGTCGATCTTCACGCTCGACCCGGTGAACAGCTCGTTCTGTGCACCGCGCTGCTGTGCGTAACGCAGGTTGGCAATATAGGTCGGGTCCAGCTTGAGCCTGGACATCGCCATCGGGGACAGGAAGGCATGGAAGGTCTCTTCACCCCCATCGGCCATGATGCCCCGCATGTAGTTTTCCTTGGCATATGCCTTGAGCTGCACAAACAGCTCCCAGGACGGTGTATCGGCTGCCGCAACCGTATTGCTCCCACCGCCCTGCTCAATGAGCTTGCTGGCATTGTTCCAGCGGAATATGCGCTTAGCACTGGGGGGAGTCACGTCCTTGGCGAACTCCAGGTTCTTCAGATCGGAACCGATCCGGGTCTTGCCATTGGTGGCATAGGAGTAGGCTTTGCCTGCCAGAGTCAGAAAGGCAAGCTGATCGATACGGTCTGACAGCCAGTAGGCCAGCTTGTCGCGGGAGTTCTCGCGGAAATTCACCACCGAACGCTGGTCAGCCATCCGGCCTTCATGCCGGTTGGCATTGCGAAGCTGGTCGATCTGGATCACCTGATCGTAGGACTTCAGCACTTCCTCATTGCCTTCCAGCGTGCGGTCGCCCACCACCCCATCGCCTTCAAGGTCAGCCAGCAGGGTGATGACGGCACGCGCACCTTTTTCAGTCTTCTTCAGCTCCGTAATGTGCTGAATCAGGCTGTTGGCATCTTTGCCGAGGAATTTGTTCACATAGGAAAGGTTACGGGCCTGACGCCAGAAATCCAGGCTCCAGACCGTCTTCTGCTCATTGGTGAGCAGGGCAAAGTTCGTTTGTGCCATGCGGCAACCTCCAAAAGTCGTTCAGGGTTCTCTTGGCCTCATCGCGGGCCGCTCGGTGCCTGTGTCGCTGGCAACTTGCGAGAAAACTTCAAACGACTTTTGACGGGGACGAACCGGCTGCCTGTATCGCAGGTAGCTATGCGTTAACGCTCTTTAAGAAGTCTATACAACTCTTACAGATTGTCAAGGGAGGGAGGATGACCCCTTGCGCAATTACCTGCAGGCACAAGAGCTGCCCTAACGATCATAGCAAATACACATTCGGGCTGGGGTAGCCTACTGTTTTGTCAAGGGCAAAGCCAACACTGATCAACCAAGTAAGATCGCAGAAGCATCCTCAGCATAGGCCTTTTGAAATAATCCAAACGGGCGGCCGAAAAAGATCATATGAAATTTAGCCAAGAAACCCTAGGAAGAGCTTTGGATTTTATTTCCAAAGCATCTGGGCCAGTCGCGCTTATTATAGGTGCATGGTGGTCATACTCCCAGTTTACCATTCACAGAGATAACGCCGAAAACATCAATATTGCTATTGAACCAAAATTGATTGCAAAAAATACAAAAACCCCACTCATACTGGCAAATGTCACGATAGACAATGTCGGAAATGTCCCAGTTCGCTCAGGAAGATACGATGAAGAGCACGAGGGCCTTGAGCTTACGGTAATCGAATACAGAAACCCTGCACAAGGAATCGGCCCCAATCAACAAGTCATCGACTGGGATCTAGGTGGCGACGCGCCTCCACCTAAAGACTGGCCGGTGGTCAAATACAACATGATAGGTCAGTATCAATCTTACAAAAGTGGCAACTACAATCTTAATCCAGGTTCAAAATACAAAGAAAGTGTCGCCATTCCTGCAAAACCAGGAAAACTTTACTTGCTTAGAGTGCGATTTTTCAGCGATAACGGCTGGAGTACCTCTGATTTGTCTTTTGTATATACCGATATCACAGCAAACCCTTCTACCACAAACTAACACATGTCATTAGCAACGCATAGCTCACCAAAAGTCACACTATTGTTGTTAGTCATAATTGCGCACTAACTTTTAGCAAAGAGGAGAACCAAAATGATCATTGTAAGCTCACGGCGTGATTTTACAAACTCCGACAATTTATGCCAAGAAGAACATATAATTCGTGAAGTAGATCTAAAAGATGACAAGACACTAAACACATACTCCACAAAAGAACTTGCAAACGCGATAACTGGTAAAAATATTTGCATATTAGTGCATGGTTACAACAACGAGTTCTTTGAGGTCTGTGATGCATACCAGATCATGGAAACCGAAATCCACACAAACCTACCAAACACCTACGACGAGGTAATCGGATACACATGGCCTGGTGGCGACCACAAATTGGAATGGTGGGATGCTAAATCGAGAGCCAATGCTGTTGCCCGACGGTTCCGACAACTTCTAGAGACATTACAAAACAACTCCACTATCGATATTATTTCCCATAGTCTAGGGGCTAGAGTTTCACTTAAAGCGTTAAAAGAAGCCTCTACGACATTAGTTCGAAACTACTACTGCATGGCAGGAGCTGTTGACAATGAATGCTTAGAATACAACGAGGAGTTCTTTCCGGCACTAAACTCTGCCGGAAGGATATTTGTTATGCATTCAGCACGAGACGAGGTGCTTGCAGCCGCATACCGAGCAGCAGAGTTAGACAATGCCATCGGTCTATTCGGCCCCGAGGACAAAAATTCTGTCGAATCGTCAAAAAACATATATGTCGCGAACTGCAAAGCGGTAATCTCAAGTCACGGAGCCTATAAGCGAAGTGAAGCCATATTTAGATACATTGGCGGCACTCACACAACATCGCCTAATAAATATGTCACGCTCTAGAAACAAGAACTTGCAAGCTCTGGAGGAAGTTGCATTGATCTGGGGACAAAAGTATAGCCACAAGCAAAGCTGGCGGATTCATTCGCCAGCTTTTCAAAGCGTGAGACTATGCCGATGATGTGTCTCAGACTTCCAAGATAAATGGGCAGCAAGTCACCTTTCAATATGGGTAAGCAGGCATCACCACACCCACCCCAAGCGCACACGCCCCTGCACGCCCCCGCCCGATTCCCTGAGCGCTTCACCCCCTATGCGCAGGCGCCCTAGGTCGCGCTCAATCCACACGCCTGGGGTCTTGGCGTACCCTACGCTGATCCCTGCGGCCCAGGGATGGGATTCAGGGATCAGTGCCGCTTCAATAGGTACGTCCAGTGCAGAGATAATCCGCCCTTCCGGGCTGCTGGCTATCACCCTGCGCCCGCCCTCCTCCTGCACCAGGGATAAATTCACATCCAGAGGCGCGGGGTCGCACTGGCAGCCTGCCGGGCTGGTAAAGGCTGGAGGCTTGAGCTTGATGCTCACTCGGCGCTCTTCAGTCACCCCCATCGGGATCTTGTGCGGTGGCTTGGTCGGGGTGGATTCCGGCTTGCGCTCGGCAATCACTGACTGATCAGACTGGCGCTCCTGGGGTGCGGCGGTGATCACTTCCGGCTTGGGGGCTGACGTATGTACACCGAACAGGTAAGAGCCAACCGCGACCCCTACAACCAGGGCCACACACACTGAGATACGTAGCACGCGACCATAAGGCTGGATGGAGATATTCACGGCTAAGCCTTCCCACACCAAACACGAAATTCACTGGCCTCGGCCTTGCGCCGAGCTGTCAATCCGGCCCACCGTCGACCGCCTGCCCTATCCCACTGCTCAAACTGGCTCGCAGCGCCAAGGCAGTCACCCGCGTTGAGTTTCTTCATCAAGGTGGAGTGACAAGCTGTCTGCGGGCCAACGTTCCAGGCGAAATCAATCAGCATTTCCCACTGGCGCTGGCTGATCGGCACAGTACGGCACTTGTCGATCACGGGAGCAATAGTGGCCTGAATGATCTGGGCCTCTTTGTCGGCGCACTCGGCCTCTGTATAGCGACGCCCTGGCTGCACCCAACCCGGCGCAGCCCGGTTGGTGATGCCTCGGCACACGGTCAGCAACCCAGGCACAGCGGGGTCTTGGTACGCTACATACCGTGTGCCTTCGAAATGAGCTGTGAATGCAATCAGGAAGGCCGACACGATACCGGTGGCCCCCACACCGATACTGATCCAGGGTGCAATCTCACGCGCCATCGTTAATCCTCCTTCGCCGCGTCACTGGCTTTCAGCTTCCCCGCTTCCGCTGCTACTGCAATGCGATGCTTGAGCCAGGAGTTGATCACCCCAAACACAACCCCAATCAGCAAGGACAGGGCCGCTGCGTTGCTGTTCACCCAGCCAAGCACAGCGGCCAACGACAAGGATGTCATGGATGCTGAATGAACCCAGTTGTGCCGCTCGCGCCACACTACGCTTACCGCTGCAATCAAGGCAGCAATCGCCAGGACTACGAACACATGCATTTTTGTGAACCTCTCGCTCATACCCTGGCCTTTGCGACTGTTAAATGTAATCCCCGCGCATGCGTGCCTTCGTGGCCTCCGGCAATGCGGCAAACTCTTCGGCGCTCATCTTCGTGGCATCAGGTGTGGCGCTGGTGGCGCCTGCCTTGTCAGAATCCAGTCCGACTTCATGTGTGCTTGGTGGCTGCTTGGCAGCCGTGTCGATGTTCTTCTTGACCTGAGCCTTTTTACGATCATCAGTGACCTGTGCGGCGGACAAGCCTTTCTGCGGTTCCTCTTTCGCAGGGGCCGCTTTTTGCTTCAGGAATTTTTCTGCTGCCGTCACAAGTGCGGCGGAAGGAGGCAGGCCGTCCCGTGTGACAAGCAGGTTCTGGTACGACAGAATCATGTCGCACAGATCATTGTCATATTGCTCAGAACTGGGGTTCAACGTGGGGTACTCGGCTTCCAGCTTGGCAACTGCAGCTTGAACCCGCTCGACTTCCAGCGTCTGCGAAATTTGCTGGTTGGCGCGTTGTGTGGCTTCCGTCGTAGCGATCTGGCGTTCCAGCGTGCGGATTTCACGGCGCAGCTTTGCAGCGTCCTCATCCTTCCCATCCAGTAGGAGCTTGGCATACTGGGTTTCCATGCTGTCAACCCTGGACTCAAGCTCGCTGGTCTCGGCAACCTGGGCCACAGCCTGCTCCCGCGCAGCAAGACGCTTCTCGGCCTCCGCTGCACGGCGCTCTGCCGCAACACGTGCTTCACGCTCCTTACCTACGGCTTCGTCGAAGCGTGCCTTCGGAATGCGGGGGGCAAACTGCCCCTTCTCATCACGCGGCAGGTCTTCATCCGTCTGCTCCGTGACGTCGCCATCCGTGTTCTGGGTAGTCTGGGCATCGTCTTCAGCCACTTGGCCCTCAGTGGCTGGCTGCGCTGCAGTGGTAGTGGCGGAGGTAGCTTCCTCAACGTAGTTGTCACCGCGATCCAGGTTTTCGGTCGTTTCCATCAATCACTCCTTTTCGTTTGTGGTGGCGGGCTGCGCGTTTTTGCGCAGAATTTCTGCGTGCTGGGCAGCCGCTTGCTGCGCAACTTCGTGTTGATGGCGCTCACGCTCCAGCGCGAGCTTCGCTTCCATCTCTTGTCGCTTCAGCCCAAGCTCTTCCTGCTTGGCCTGGATTTCCGCAGCCAGCCGACGCTCTTCCAGGGCAAGCTCTGCCTGCATGCGCTGGATTTCCAGCGATGTATCTGGCGCGTTGCCTTGTAGCTCCCGCTGGGCTTGTGCCTGCTTGAGTTCGGCCTGCGCCTTGGTATGCACGACATCCGCTTCGAGCTTGGCTGCCTCTGCCGTCTGGATGCGCTGTTGAAGCTGGGCCTGCGCTTGTGCTTCGGGAGAATTGGTCTGAGCCTCCATCTGCTTGATGATGTCTGCACGCCGCTGCAAGCGGCTGTTCTCAACAAGCACCGAGTCGGGCACTGGAACACCTTCCTTGCGAAGAGCCAATGCCTGCTCAAACTGGCTGTCTTCCATACTGGCGCGGGCAGGTGTGGAGGTAATGACGATAGAGTATTCCCCAAGCGTGAGATCATTGACGATCTCACCTGTCTCCGGGTTGACCTTGTTCACTGCGATGGATTCAGGCTCACGTGTGGCATCTGCATGCGTAATCGTGATGAGGCGTTCTTCGGTATAATACTGCTGGATGAGGTCCAGTACGTTCCGGGCCAGTATCCAGTCCGTGCGCTCCAGGTTGTCCATCACCTTGGTCAGATTCACCGAACCACGTTGCTGCTTGTAGGCGATGGCTTTGGCGGCAACATCTTCACGGTCGAAACCCTGCATGGAGTCCGACACGCCTGAAATACCTTTCAGGTGCTCTTCTGCCTTGTAGCTGACACGGTCCAAGCCGGTTGGCGTCTGGTTAGGCTGGATTTTTTGAGGCGGCGTGGAGTTCTTCCTGAACTCAACTACCAAGCCTGTCTGGGCGCCGGAAACTTCCAGCTCACCCGTTGTCATGTTGGTGAGGCTGTTCTCTTCCACGACCCAGCCGCTGTTGGCCGTGGTGTTGATGATGTGCAGCTCCTGGCTGGAGGTCTTGTTCAGGATCTCCTGCGGGCCGAGCATATTCTCAACAATGCCGACCGTTCTTCCGTAACGGAAGTGCGGGAAATAGGGCACTACTGTGAAGTGTTTGTAGGGAGACCATTCATCCCGCAAAACCACGTTGTCAGCCGTAACGGTCCAGCGAATGCGCTTGACCAGCTTTTTGATTGTCGAGAGCTTGCCGCCCGCTTTTTCGAGCAATGCAGCAATCCGGTTACGATCCCAGTCCACTGGAACTGGCCGCATATCTCCGGTTTCGACATCAACGAAATGGAGCTGTTTGTCGAGCTGCCGGTACTGGCGCTCCAGCAAGCGGATGTTCCGACGCACGCCTGCCTCATCAGAAACACCATAGTACCCACCGAGCGGAATCTGCCCGGCAAATCGGTCACGCACACGCTCGATGGAGTCGTAACCGTATGGATAGCTGGAACCTTCCTTATTGCGCAGATATTCGGCATCTTCCTCGTCATAAAGAACGGCGATGTCCTGGTAAGTCACCCACTTGGTGACAAACACATCCGCCCAGGTATCCGGGTCGTATTCTTCCGCATCAGGATCGACAACCACATTCTTCGAATTGAGCTGAGAGATCCGTACCTCACCCTGCATGGCGTCATCAAAGTCCATGCGCACGTCGTAGAAACCACGGGAGCGGATGACGCCGTCGCAAAACACATCGGAACGAACCCAGGGAAGCTGGTTATTCTGGCTGATCTGCATCCAGACCTTGCTCAGTGCATCTGCTGTCTCAGCAGGTGAGCCGTTGGCAGGCCTGAACAAGCACTCCGTGCGGTTGTATATCTGCTCGCCCAGAATGGTGCTGATCGTTGCAAGGATCTTGTTGATCGTGATGGCAGGACGACGTTGAAGTTTCAGGGCATTCAAGTCCTCTTGCTGCCACTGATCCCCGGCAAAGAACTTATCGCACTTATCCGCCTTGGCAACGAAGTCCAAATGACCGCGATCACGGCACCAACTGAACCGTAGCCACTGCTTCTGTGCGAGGTCTGCATCAACTGGCATCAATAACCCTTGAAGAACGTTACTGGGGGGGGGCTCTGCGCGCCGAGAGATACAAAACATCTATATTTCAACAACTTAGCGCACCGCAGACGAGCAAAATCCGCCGATATCTATTAGACTTCATCAGAGTCTAGCAGATAGAATAGCGGTCCACCAGCAAGAAACCTCATGCTCTGGTCGCATCTATTAAAAATAGATGGTTTAGCGAAACAAGAACAAAAATTTGGCGGACTGTTTTTTAAAACCACGACCGTGTACAAGTGCAATTCCCTTCAACCATGTGGCACCCAGGGCACACTTGTGGCAAATCAGGAATTGAGACACACAACACCTCCCGCACAACCGCTCTCAACATAGCCCCTTCATCTGCCTCCAACTTCACACAACTCGGCATCAGTGCCTTCAGTGCATCATGATCTAGCCCCCGATAATACGTCTCGCGCCCTTTCAAATAATCTTTCCGCTCAGCCCGCAAGCGGCTGCTAAGCGCCGCACATTCCTGAAACTCATCACGAGAAAGCTCCCCTTCATACTCAACACTCCATGCTCCCCCATCGTTTTTAACAATAGGCTGCATTTTAGTTAGACTTGATATGCATGAGCAAAGTTTGTTTGCATCAGCCTGAGTAGCTAGCAGAAAAGCCCCATGAATCATCCCCAAAAATAATTGAGGATTTCATCATATCACGGGCCAATCAAATCCATCTACCATAGCCTACATCTCATATGCCCCAACAACAAAAGTACCAGGGGTGCTCACGACTTTTGCCAACTCGCTTGCATCACAATTACTCCACAGCAGTTTGTATTGCCTTGGGATAGCCTCGACAAGAACTTTTGCTAGGCTAGACTTCCAATTATTTCCAACCAATAAAGTCTCAAGCATACCTAACACTAAGTTAGCATTTGCAAGATCATCGTACCCAACCCAAAGTGCTGTCTGCCGTTCAACATAGTTACTACCCAATGTTTCTAGCGATTTTATTTCAGCGAGTATAGTGCTTGTGCCTGCCGCCAATACCGCACTGGCTTCATTTATCGTAGTCACGGCCTCCAGGGCTCTCAGGACTGGCAGCACAGGATTTACATAAAAGGCGGCGGCATAGGTCGCACTAGATCCTGGGTACACGAATAGGGCAACAGGCATATTGCTAGGCATGGATGGAATCATAGCAGGAGAGTACATAGAATTATTTTCTGCAGAAATATACGCATTTGCCCCCCACGTATCACCAACACTAATCCCTCCAAGCCCTCTGTAGCATCCAAACGTGGTAGCTTCATCTTCCACTATTGGGTTAGCGTTCTCGAATCTGTCGCTATCGTCACTCACGACTTCAAATATCTGAAGTCCAGAATAGTCTTCGATATCCTTACTTTCTAAAACCCCAAAAACAGATGGCAACTCCCTCCCGATATATGTCACCCCGTCAACGTAGAGCACGTTTTCGTCATAGTACAAACGTAGCTCTGGAAATATATATGAATGCCTGATACGCCCACTTATAGGTCTAAATTTTATATTTCGTACAACCCCAGGATCAGGATAGAGCGGGTAGGAGCTAATCGCTGAACCACTTACTGCTTCGTCTTCAACCTCAACAAGCATTGAAACATTATCAAACACGTCAATCTGCCTTAAGAAGTGCGTGGTGCCTCCAGAGAACGCTATGCTTTTGTACATATAACCTCGGTTATGCGTATGCTCCCAATGCATCGTTTTGGTACTTACAGGCTCAAGAGGAAACAAATCAACCACCAAGTCACCAACTGAGTTAATCCTAACGAGCTTCAGCAATGCCTCCATACGCGTATTGGAACGTTCGCCACTCTTATTCCACACCACCCTCCCAACATATGACAACATTACAGCGCACCCTGCCAACGGCATCGCCCATACCAAATTCGTAACCTCTGTATATAAATCTGTACCTATACCAGAGTACTCCATTGAGTTTCCATCCTTTGCCGAAACAACTTCGCTTCCGGTATAAAAAACGCCTAACGCCAATTCAAAGAAAGACGTCACCGGACGTTCTCCATCATGCAGAATAAAGCTATTCAGAACACTTGCCGTATCCTCCAAAAAAGAGACTTTTGCAACACCAAGACTACGTGTAATTTTTATAGTTATCGACGCCCCCGTAACCGACACAAAATATGTACCAATTTTCGCTATTTTAGACTCACAAATTTTGTAATGGGCATTTATTAAAAAACCAGACTCGTCTCTATTTACCACAAATGGGTGTAGTTCACATTTCCAATTAATCCCAAGAAATGAGAATACAAAAGACGCCCTTCCTTCATTATCAATAGCAACGACACCTACTTTCATAGGCGTAAGTTCTGCTTCGTGCGGGATATCAAATTTAGCCACTTCAATTGTTTTTTCTGAAGGGTAATCAGCGCTAGTTACAGGATCACTGCAGGCGACGATCCGCACCCCTCCGGGATACTCACACAACACTCTTGAACTGTAGCTCAAAACAGGAGAAATTGCGTTTTCCCAATTAGGCACAAGCGTACTCACCTTTGGTAGCCGACTTGCCCATGAATGTCTAGAAAGCCTTGCGGATTTTCTTATCAAGTTAAGCGAGACTAGTGACGTCTTTACACTTTTTTCGCCAGCAACTTTAACTTTAAACACCCTGTTTTCAACTTTAACATTTAATACACGGTTCCCCAAAAATACATACGGAATAACCGTTGAAGCATATATAAACGTCAATTCATTCTTTTGTGCAACAACGACCTCACCACCTTGCATCACCCCCTGCCGTACCGCTCGCACAACGACCATAAACCCTTTATGCACAATCGTTTTACTCACAATTGTGCATTTATTACCCAATCCAGCCTGAAGTCTTTTCCAAAGCTCCAGCCCCACAACACCGGCTTCAACAGCCCCCGCCGAAGAGTCTGGCAGTACGATTTTAGGCGTACTCACACCCTCACCCCCAGATCGTCATACTTGACCACTTCGCTTTCACCCGTAAGCAGTTCGTACTCGACAAAACCATCTTCGAACCACACAGAAAGCACTTCGCCACGACCGTAATGCGTATGTGCATACTGAGCCACTGCGTTGAACACGTGCCGAGGCACACCGCTCTGATTCTCAAACTGCATCGTGATAGGTGTCATGTCATGCACTCATGTGAGTAACCCCGGCTTCACCGGTAAAATCGGAAAGGCGATCTTTCCAGCTCTTGATCCTGGGAGTCGTATCCTTGGGCCTGGGCGCGGCACGCGTCAGTGTCAAGCGCACAGCCCAGGCAGCGCCGTCAATAATGTCGTCATGCTTGCCAGCAGGGAACCGGGTGAATTCCGCAAACAGGTCACGGAACCAAGGGGCTTTCTCGTCGAAATACACCTTACCAAGCTGCATGCGGCCCCGTAGCGGACTGGCCCGTACCATCTTGTCAGTGAGCGGTTTCAGCACCTCGTAACTGGGGTAGAACCGCAACTCGTCGCAACGCTTGAGGAACTGGGCCTCCATCGTCTTCCAGATCTGCCCGTCCTCAAACCCTAATAGGGTGGCATCCCATTCGCGTGCGTACTCAATCAACTGGTCGACAATGATCAGCGAGTCGCTGAAACGAAAACGCCGAACGTCCAGCACGTAGAGGTTGTCGCGGTGATCCTGGCCCAGTGTCACGCCCACGGTGTAATCCGATTCCTTGCCCGTGCTGATTGCAAAGTCCCATGCTTGATAGACGTGCAGTTCGCTCTTTGCCGGTGGCATGCCGTAATAGCGGAACATGTCCTTGGTGAAGAACATGCCGTCCTCCGGCATGGGGTTCTGCTGGTACAGCGCGTTCCAGACCCACTGCTGACCGGCAGCAATCAGGTTGCGCTTGATGCGCAGCATCGCCTCGGTATCGTATCGTGCAGGGTGCAGTGCAGTGCCCTTTGGCCGAGTCATCCTGGCCCCCGCTGGGGGCAGCTCTCCCGGCAGAATCTCAATGATGCTGTCGTCTGTCAGCAGGAACTCATCGCCCTGTTCGTTGATGGCCGGGTAGCGTACCACCTCGAACTTGTCCCCCTCCCCCGACTCCATCACCGCCTGGATGCGTCCGGCCCAATCCGCTTCTGACCACCACGTCATAATCCCCAGCACGCCGCCCCCAGGGGCGAGGCGCGTATATGCTGTTGAGCTATACCATTCCCAGGTATTATCCGTAATCGTTTGCGAAGCAGCCGCTTCCTTGTCTTTCACCAAGTCATCCAGCAGCAGGATGTGAGCACCTCTGCCCGTAATCCCTGTGCCGACCCCGGCAGCCAGATAGCCACCACCACTCAGCAGGTTCCAGTTCTCCGTGGACTGGCTCGCGGGGTCCAGTACGCACTCAGGAAAAACCACCTGGAACGCCGGATCACGCAGCAGATCCCGAATATACCGGCTGAAGCTCAAGGTCAGGCTGGCCGTGTGGCTGGCAGCGATGATTTCCCAATCCGGGTGCTGGCCCAGCACCCAGGGCGGGAAGTTCCGGGAGCCAATCTCGCTTTTCCCGAGGCGTGGAGGGGTCATCAGCAGCAGCCGGGGGCTTTCCCCTCGCTCCACAGCCTTCAGGAAGCGCTCCAGGCGCCTACAGATGTCCTCGTGGACCCATCCAGCCAGATACTTGGGGCGGAAGCGCCGGATAAAGGGTAGAAGGCGGCGGCGAGCCAGTTCCCTGGCTGCCAGCTCGGCCATAGGGTTCGCCCTGGCAGCCTCCATATCGAATTTTGGCGGCTCATAAGCTGCGGTGGCCTCTCCAAGGGGGAGAAAACCGCTCTGAGGGGCGATTTCGGGGCTTTCCGGAGGGGTTTCAGGGCTGAGCCTTACCTTCCGGGCGGGTCTCCGGGTCTTTTTGAGCGGTTCCGAGGGTGGGGCAAACCCTGCATCCGAGCAGAACGGACACACCCCGTTGACCAAAGTGCCGGCCTCCCGAGGCGACTGACACACTGCGCACGTTGCCAGATCAGTGCTCAATGGGTGGCTCCACGTCGATAATCATGCCATCCCCCTCGCCACAGGCTATCGCCAACAGCTCTGCGTCGCTCATGACCTCGAACTTCGAACGCAGCCTGCCCTGGCTGGTCGTCAGTTCCACCTTCTTGACCTCTGGCGCGTAGAAACCGAGCATCTTTCCGACTTCCGACCAGCCTTTAATCATCGCGCCTGGATCTCCTGCAAGCCGGGCGAGGTTGATGGCGTCCATGAACCCTTCCAACACGTCCAGGCGACGGATCTGCGCCGCTGATGACAGCTCAGTACGGGCCTCAGCCAGAGCTTTCGCTACATCCGGGGCGCGCGCGACGGCATGCCCGTGAGTCGAAGCTGAATACCCGGCTGCAAGAGCTGCTTGAGATAGCGTTTGGCCGTCGAGAACGGCTTCCGTGAAAGCCTCCTGCTTCTCGGTCAGTACGGATCGCTTCGATTGTCTGGACTTGGATGCCGCCATACTCTCTATCAGATTTTCACACTCATCTTACAGAGAGTAGCACGGACAAATTCGGTACACAATTTTTAGAAAAATTTTTGGGTTTCGAATTCAAAACAAGGGGTGGGGTACTTCGGATTTGATTCTGTGAATTTGGTACGAAGTTATTCGCGCTACATCCCTCCCACCCCAGTACAAAGTCCCCACCCCACTTCGGATTTCGTTTTTCGCGTGCCCTTGCGCGTTCGAAAAAAGCATTCGAACGCTTTGAATTTCTGGTGTGTAGTTTCTCTCAACTCATCTATCCAGGAGTTCATCATGGCCTACGTATCCACCCGCACCCACGCCGCAGTCGAGCAAGAAGAAAAGCATCCTTTGAACAAGGAAGCCGTTGCCAATGCTGCGGGCCTACTCATCCGCAATACCGTGGTAGCCACCGTCACTACCAGCAAGGCTGTCGGTCAAGGCTTCTGGCAAGGACTGCGTGGCAACGCCTACGTCGAGGAAGAAGTGAAGTCCGCACCACGTCGTACACGGCGCTAAGCACATCTCCCGGAGCAATCCGGGCAACCCACCACACAGGGGACTCACATGAACATGCTCACGTTCCTGTCACATCTGGATCTCATGCCGCTACTTTACGGCATCATCATATTCTTAGGTCTGTGGTCGATGTGGCACAAGCTCAGAACCCTGCGACTGGTTTCATTCTGTGTTGAAGCCGGTGTTTTCTGGCTGGTGTTCAGCCTACACGGCGGCACGATGGCAGGCGGCTTTGCCGCAACCGTAGCAGCGCTACTTGCTGGCCGCATATTCAGACCGAGGAAAAATGTATGAGCAAAATCTTCATCAGTGAAGACGATCTGGGCGAGGCAGCCCAGTTCGTGCTGGATCAGGCAGACGAAACGGCTGATCCGCTGCACATTCTGCTGGCACGCGAAGACGACCCGGACGAAGCGTTCTTCGCCGCGTTGGAAGAACTGCTGCGCGAGCGCCGCGTTCATCGCACCGCCACCTTCCACTAATCAGTCGCTATCCAGCCCAAGCGACGACGGACGCTGTACCCGTCACTCATCTCCCGCACATTCGAAAGGAAATACCATGTCTATCAATCTCGACCTGACCACCCTCATCATGGCCCTGCCTGAACAAGCCCAACGTACCGTGCTCTACGGCCTTGTCGGCTCACTCAATGCCCGCGTCATTGGCTCGTGCGCCCGCATCGTGCAATATGTGGAGCGCGAAGGCAGTGATGTGAGCACCGAGATCGTCAACGGCTTCGCCAAGACTGCGGAAGACGCACGTCTGCGAGCCGACCTAGGCACCGGACACGACACGTGGCTGGAACTGCTTGACACCGTTGCACTGCGTGACAACCTGCACGCACTGCTCGCTTCGGTCGTCAATGACGATGAAGTATTGCCCTACTCCGGCACCCTCGCCTTCATGACCTCGGGCGAGGCACGTGTGCCCAACAAGGAGCAACTCGATGCACTGGTTGCAGCCCTTGCCACACCCGGGCTGACCGCCGAGGTCGTCACCACCGTCTACAAGGCGGAGGTGGCCCGCCAACGCGCCGAGATGGCAGCCAAGTCACACAGCATCATGGACGTGCTCACCGCACTGCCTTACCCGGAGGACTACGACGAAGAAACCGACTACTTCTGCCGCCTGCCTCATCTCACCCAACTGGCAATTACCAACAAGGCGCTCGATGCACTGAACAAGGCACGCAACAACGTCGTGGTCGGGATGCTGCAACGTCGCTCATCAGCCAACATCGGGGACATCCCGTTGATCAATGCGGCAATGGGCGAGGTGGACGTCGCCCTCCGCAACGCCGACAGTGGGCTGGACAACACCACCGCGCAACAGATCGCTGAACAGCAGGTGGCGGAGCACAAAAAAGCAGTGCGTCGTTCAGCCGCAGCGAAGAAAGCCGCCGCAACACGCAAGCTTACAAGGTGCAAGACCGGCGAGACCGCAACCGTTCCTGCATGACAGACAACCACTCCGCCTTGTGCGGGGTGGTTTGTTCTCAGGACAAACGACTACGGGACTAAATTCTAATTCGTCCATTCAAAATGCTTTGGGCATAGTGCTAAAAATATGCAGTAACAATGTTACGGTTTGTTACGAAATTTCAAACCTCTACTGGTAAATATAATTTTTAAGCCATTTTACAGCTCAATTCTCAGTTCTATGTACTAACTCTAAAATTTCATAACAAATCGTAACATCGTTACAAGTCTTGTGCCACAACGGTTTCCGTGTAGCAAAGTTGTTACAAAATCGCGTTTGTAACGAAATTTCAGCCCTGTTCGGAGCAACCCCGGTCAACAGCGAAAATGCGGGTATTTGGTTCGAAAGAACAACAAAGCCAAAATGTAACGATTTTCGGCAAAGATTGTAACAGGGATTAAGGGGTGGGTCGGAACGCATTTTGCGCCCGTGTTGACGCATAACGCATATTTACACTGAATAACCACTTTTACATGTCGACAATGTTCTCCTGCCCGACACCTCATATGCATTTTGATACACCCTAACGGACAGCGGAAAACAATCAAGCTAAGCGATACACTATATTCTGTCCATGTATGCTCA
This sequence comes from Uliginosibacterium gangwonense DSM 18521, assembly GCF_000373965.1. GTDB lineage: Bacteria > Pseudomonadota > Gammaproteobacteria > Burkholderiales > Rhodocyclaceae > Uliginosibacterium > Uliginosibacterium gangwonense. The sequence goes on from NZ_KB892865.1 coordinate 73,902, forward strand.
TGAACATACGCCCTCCAGCTTCGCGGTTCACTTTCTGTTGAAGCTTCCAATTTGCACGCATTTCCACTCACAAAGAATTTTGCTTTTGTTTCATATAAATATGAGCGTAGTCGGAGCAGACAAGGCTCAAAACAAACGTCATCAAACTGCAACATAAAAACCAGTTGCAGGTTATCAACCCTAGAGAGGAAACAGAATGAAACCAAACGATCTGAAGCTGAATGTATTGTCTGCTGCGCTTTCTGCATCAAACGATACCTATCCGAAATACAAAGATGCAATTCTCAAAATCATGACCTATTCCGCGCAGGTCAAGGGCTATGTACTCCCAGGCCTGAGTCATGCTGAAAACTGGCCGGGCGGAAAAGATGTTTACGCAAAAACCCAAGAGGATTGGGCCAAAACTACCGGTAGTCTGCGTGCCTGGGCAGTGAATGTCCTCGAAGATCTGACCTTTATGCCCGAATACCTGCTTCGCGGCAGCGTATTGATCATCATACCGACCTTGGATGTATGTATCTCGGACGTGGATCGCTTGATCAAAAACCCGAAAGACCAGCGCTTCAAGCAAGACTTGCTGGACAATCTCAACATCCTTGACGAAAAATTCAAGGGTTATAACGGGCGCATCGACACACTGATCAAGACACTTGAAGATCAGCGCAATGTCTTTGATACCCAGGCAGCACAAATGAGGACAATTGCGGATAACGCAATGAAGACCAAGGGTGTCGATCAAAACAAGATCAAGAAACTCAACCAGGAAATCGACCAGCTTCAGGCCGACATCACTGCACGTGCTATAGCAATCGCCGGGGGCAGTGTCGCCGCTATTCTGGGTATTGCCATTGGTGTCGTGGGCATTGGACTGGCTGTGGCCACAGGCGGGGTAAGTCTGTTCCTCTTGATCCCTGCTCTACTCATCACTGCAGGTGGTGCGTACATCATTGCCACCAACGCGATACAGATAGAAGAAGACAAGGCCAAGATCGCTATCGACAGCGCTCATATCACCGAATTGGAAGCTGATGTAGTGCTGTTGCAGAAGATGTCGGAAACTCTTTCCGGCTTCGCCAATCAAGTTGCCGAAATGAAGACGGCACTCAGCACAATCATTCAGCCGTGGTCGGAAACCTCCAAGTATCTCCAGGCATCCATAGCTACTATAAAAGGAATGGAAGAATCTACCAGCGACGACTGGGTCGCAGTGAAAGGGCAACTCGAACTGATCAGAACAGGTTGGGACGTGGTCACTGCTACGATGAAGGAAATCACCATCGACGGCAAGATGTACCCGAATGCCAAGCTCGAAATTGGTATGAACGATACACAAGTCAAACAAGCACTTGATGCGAGCAAGTCGGTAAACATCGTTCAATACCTTGCTGCTTGATAACTTGACCTTGTAATAGAGTAAAAAGCCCTCAGATTTGAGGGCTTTTTGTTTGTGATTCTGTGAAACAGGAGGCGCCGATAAACTTGCTCCAAAGATGAGAATCTCAGGCCTCCCGTATCCGTACCTTATTGGACAAAATCAAAAAACACCAGTAGCAAGTTCTGTGATTTCGATTGAGAAATCTTGTGTAGGTGTCTCACAGTACTTGCTACCATCAGCATTATCACAGATAAGAGCGAAACCAAGCCCCCCAAAATTTGCTATATCATTAACATACGCATTGTAATTGTTGCGGGTTGTAAGGCTTGGATCGAGTTCCGTTTTATCCGTGAAAGTTCTATTAATATGCTGGACTCTCCCATAACTATCAGTATAGGTTATCCAATACGTTTCAGCCCCTTTGGTAACTTGCATCGTAACGTCGTACGTTACATTATCTGACAGCCAGTGCGTATTTTCTGTAGTGATAGTATTGTTATTAGACCCTATGTCAAAATCGTATCCATAATGCGAAGGCGAAACAGCAGGAGGAACTATCCAACTTGACGCCATGTTGCAGTAGGACTTATTCAGGCAATATCTCTCGAAAAGTAGATCATTGGCAGAATCAGGGCTTACCGGATCATTAACCTTGAAGATCATTCCTCTGCCAACATACTCAACTCCCGATGCTTTAGGAGAGAGAATCATATTGGAACGGGTGAGCACTGCAATATGAGCGCCCGGCACCATTGCCGAGAAGAAGTTACTGGCTTTAAGTTTGAAGTGTACCCATTGAACATTTCCTACTGCATTCCCATTTCTGGCAAAAATAGGTCCTCCTTCATTACTTATCGCGTCGTTGTACGTGTTAAACCACCTATTGCCAACGGCATTCTTTCCAAACTTCACCCACCCAAAATCAGAGTAATACTCATTTCTCTCCACGATCCCTGACGATTTTATAGACTTAAACTCAACCGTCGTCGGGATACACGGAGATTGTAAATCTATCAAAGAGTCCCCTGAATAATAATTAACACCATTTGATGATGCGATATGGTTGTATATTCCCAAACATCCCGACGAGATTGCGGCCTTTGCTTGAAAACTAAATGTACACAACACCGCGCAGGTCGCCAGAGATAAATATCTATTTATAAACACTTTTTCTTCCTAACGTTGCAGTTAATAAACTTTTCATGCCATTAAAATACGGAGAAATCCAGCATCACTAGCAAACGAAACACTAAAAAATTGTCATACAAATGAAATATTCATGATGCTATTTGTCATGTTACCAGACTAACTTAAGTAAATATTTATATCGAATTGGGGATTCCCCTGTAGTTAGAAAGTATTAACACCATTCGATGACACACCAACGATTTAAAATCACATATATTTTGGCAAAACAAATACCTGCCACGAGCCACTTCCACTCTGTCCCTATTTTTTCTCCTTGCAGTCTCTAAAACTCTCTGCCAGAGTAACAACCCGTTCTACCGGAATCATCATGCCTGCAATCAAGCTGACCTTTCTCTCTGGGAACACGCCCCTCACCAAGCGGATCGTGAAGAACCTTGACGGTTCAATCACTAAGCACGGATACCCGCATGTGGCGAACTTCACAAGCAGGACTGTGCCAGTCAGCACGCTGAGGGATTTTCACGTCGCGCTATCTGAGTCTCTAAAGAAATCTAACAAGCCATGCTTGTTGAAAGGCACGATCCAGAAGGATCTGTCCAACGAGTCACGTGCCAAATCCACGTCCAGCAATACCAGCACGGCATGGGTCTGTTTCGACCTGGACCGTGCCCCGTTTTCCAGCCCTGAAGAATTCATGGCGGCTATCGGGTTGAAGGATGTCAGTTACATCGTTCAATACAGCGCGAGCTACAAACTCAATGCGAAAGACAGGACGCTCAGCGCCCACATCTTCTGCCTGTTGTCCTCCGCAATGCAGCCTGGACAACTCAAGGCATGGTTAATGCATTTGAACTTCACGGTCAAGGTACTGCGCAACGCATTGTCCCTGACCAACAGCGCAGGCAGTAACATCCACTATCCGCTGGACATCACGGCCTGCCAGAACGACAAGCTACTCTATATCGCTGAACCCACTTTCGTGGGAATGACCAGTCCGATCAAGGCAACAGAACGCGTCAAGCTCGCAGCCAAGGACTTGCCGCACATCCCCGTTGAGCGCATCGCCCTAAAACCGCTGGATGCCTTGAACCGGGAACGACGTTCGATCTGGAACAAGCTCCGCGAAAACGCGGGACTACCCGCCTGCACCGTCAAGATCAAACAGCAAGGGGAATATACCGTCCAGAACGGCCTGGGGCAGATCTCGGGTTATGAAATCATAGACGACGGCGGAGAGTATATCCGCTACAACCTCGCCCATGCCGATGGCAGCATGGGCGACAGCGCTGCGTACTGGCATCCGCGCACGAACTTCGAGCTTCTGCATTCGTTCAAGGGCGAAGACAGCATGCTGATGAAGGAGGTCATGCCAGAGCGCTATGCGGAGCTGACACGTGAACTCAAAGGTGAGTTGCAATCGGTCAGCGAAGATGGCGATGTAATGCTGGCCTTCCGCAATAGCGAAGACAGCGAATACTACAGTTGCCTGTGGAACGAAGCAGAACACACGCTGTGGCTCAAACGCGTGAAATCAAAGGACGCGCTCAACGATTGGGTGCTCAGCCACGGGCGCCAGCCTGGGCCATTCATACCGACGTGGCGTATCCACTTTGATCCGACCACGAATACCGTAGTCAATCTGGATGAGAAAACCATCAACACATTCGTCTTGCCACCACTGCTGCGCAACCATGATGAGACAAAGAGCAAGACATGGAAGCACATCAAGATACTGGTGACGCATGTACTGGGTAACAACGAGGATTGCGTTGAGCACTTCCTCAATCACCTTGCCGTCGTCTTCCAGACCCGCCAGAAGCCGGGGACAGCCTGGGTGCTGCATGGCATCTACGGCACAGGCAAAGGGATGTTGGTCAACAACGTACTGCGCGGCATCTTGGGTCAGTACGTAGCCATCAAACCTGTGGGGCAACTTGAAGACCGCTTCAACGACTGGATTGCCACCGCACTCATCGGCTTCGTCGATGAAATCGAAGTCGATGCATTGGTCAGCAAGAGTATTGATGGCGATCTGCGCAACATGATTACCGAGCCAACCTTCTCGGTACGTCGTATGCACAGCTCGTCGGTCGAAGTACCGAACTACACGATGCTCATCTTCAGTGCGAACAAACCGCAGCCTGTGCGCATCCCGCAAGGAGACCGTCGTTACAACGTTGGTGACTATCAGGCCGTCAAGCTGGAGGTGATGCTACTGAGCGAGCACAAGCTGACTACCGCACAGTTTCTGAAACACATCGAGAACGAGCTTGCTGCGTTCACACATTACCTGATGACCCGAAAGGCAGACAGACAGCTCGCACGCACCATCATCGAAACGGAAAACAGAAAGCGGATTCAGGAACTTTCCATTACCAGCGTGGAGGAGACCGCCAGGGCCGTCCTCACAGGAGACATGGAAAGGCTATTCGGTTTCATGCCAGATGAAGCCCTGCTTGAAGAAACCGGGATGGTGAACTTCATCGCCTCGTCCTACGCAACGCTGATCAAGCGCTGGGGCAAAGAGTCTGTGTCGTACATCAGTCGTGATGAGCTGCAAGTGGTTTTCCAGCACTGCGTGGGCAACATACCAGAAAGTGCAAACAAGTTTACAAGCTACCTGAGACATCACGACATTGTCATCAAAGCCATTCGGCAAGGCAACCGGGTTTTACGCGGCATCGTTGTCGAGTGGCAACTGACACCGGAGCTGAAGGCAGAACTCTTTCCACCCAAGCCACCGCTCAAGAAACTCAGAAGCATCAAGTAGGCAGAAACCACACAGGACATTTTATATGGGCGAACAACGCATCAGAAGCTGGTCGTACTCCAGGCTTATCGACTTCGAATCCTGCCGCTTCAAGGCATGGTTGAAGTACGGCGCACGCATTCCAGATCCGAGTCCCTCCCCTGCTGCAGATCGTGGCACAGCCATTCATGCGCTGGCAGAGCAGTTTGTCATGGGGAAGATCAAGACACTTCCTAACGAGTTGGTGAAATTCAAGGATGAGTTCCTGAGCCTCAAGGCCAAGTACAAACAAAAGACCGTCACGCTTGAAGGCGAATGGGCTTTCGACCAAGACTGGAATATGTGCGACTGGAGAACTGGCTGGCTCCGGCTCAAAGCAGATGCCACCGTAATGCTCAGCCCCAAGCACGCACTAGTCGTCGACCATAAAACGGGCAAGCGCTTCGGCAACGAAATCAAACATGGCGAACAGGTTCAGCTCTACACCCTTGCCATGTTGCTGCGCATGCCGCAAATCGAAAAGGTCACAACCGAACTCTGGTATCTCGACCTTGATGAGATCAGCTCTCTAACGGTATCTCGTGAGCAAGGACTCAGATTCCTCAGAGGCTTCGATTCCCGTGGCCGCAGGATGACCGACGCCACCGAGTTCAGGCCCAACCCCAATGCCATCACCTGCCGTTTCTGTCCCTACGGTCCTCGCGGCACCGGCCACTGCAAATCAGGAGTTTGACATGCTGAACACGTTTTTGGCTGTTGGAGGTTTTTGCGTCGTTGTAGGTGCGATCAAGTTTTTCTACGAAATCTGGCGCATTCGTCGGGCCTACGAACGCTGCATCCGTGAGGGATGGATCAAGGAATGACGGCCCGCTGTCACGCACAAACAAAACGCAAAACGCGTTGTTCCAGGAATGCTACCCATGAACGCCAAGGATGCCCGGTCTGTGAAGCCCACTTCCATAACCCCCACTTTGTACGCGCACCAGAAACAGTCGGTAAAGTTCATGAAGCCTCGGCTCGAAGTTTTCGATATGAGCGATCCAGGGACGGGAAAAACCGGCTGCGAGATTGAAGACTTTGCACCTCGGCGCCGCAAGGGGGCGCCACCCGCCATCATTCTGGCAACGAAGTCCTTGCTGACTTCAGCATGGCAGGAAGACTTCAATCTCTTCGCCCCAGACATGCGCGTATCGGTTGCCTGGGCAGAAAACCGCGAAGAGGCCTTTGTGGTAGAGGCAGACGCCTATATCACCAACCACGATGGCGCCAAATGGCTGGCGAAACAGAACGCCAAGTTCTGGAAACGCTTTGAAGGCGGCACCTACATCATTGATGAGAGCACCGCATTCAAACACCACACCAGCCAGCGCGGCAAAGCTGCCGCGAAGATACGGAAACACTTCGAGTATGCCCGCTTGATGAGTGGCACACCTGCTCCGAACGGCATTCTCGACCTCTGGCACCAGATGCTCATCCTCGACGGAGGCAAGCGTCTGGGGAATTCCTACTACAAGTTTCGAAATGCTGCATGCGTTCCTGAGCAAGCTGGGCCGATGCCCAACATGATCCGCTGGATGGACCGCGAAGGCATTGAGCAGACCATTGCCGCGTTGCTCAAGGACATCACGATCCGGCACCGTTTCGAAGACTGCGTGGACATCCCGCCCAACACCATACGGCGAGTGGGATTCAAACTCAGCGCCCGACATATGCGGCTCTACAAGGAGATGGAAAACTTCCAGCTCCTGGAACTCAAGGACAAACGCATCACAGCCGTCAATGGGGCAGCGGTCTATACCAAGCTCCTGCAAATCGCGTCGGGCGCAGTGTATGACCAGGAACACATCGCCCAGCTCATCGACACGGACCGCTATGAACTGGTGCTGGATCTGGTCGAAGAGCGCCCACACAGCATGGTGTTCTTCCTTTGGCAACATCAACGCGATGCGCTGGTTGAACACGCTAAAAAACGTGGCCTGACGTTCGCGGTGTACGACGGAAGCGTTTCTTCCACCGCACGCACGCAGACGGTCAAGGACTTTCAGGCTGGAGCCTTGCGGGTGCTCTTTGCGCATCCGCAGTCAGCAGGCCACGGCCTGACACTCACCAAAGGCACCGCCACGATCTGGGCCTCCCCGACCCACAATCTGGAGCACTTTCTGCAAGGGCTCAAGCGGATCTATCGCATCGGCCAAACAGAACGGACAGAAACCATCGTGGTTTGCGCAGACGACACATGGGACAACGTCGTCTGGGAAGACAAATGCCTGATGAAGAACGCGAGAAATGACAGATTGATGGATGAACTCAAGCGCATGGCACACGTGCGCTGATTACCTACGGAAAGTACCCAATGAACCGCGCTACACCTATTGAAATGCGTAAGGCGCTCGAAGCCGTTGAAATCATGAAACGAGCTGGATTGCGCTTTGTCCCCATGCCTGTACTCAACGAACAGGACCACCAAGCCCTGGCCGCTCAGGTACAGGAAAGATTGAACACCATCCTCGCAGAGGTAGAAGGATGAGTGGGCCATACAAAGTAAGCACCATTACCGATGGGAATGGTTTCTACTATCTGGACGGACCGGGCACAGGGCACGGATACCACGGTGGATACCTGTTCCCCTATACACGCGCCAACAGCCACGAAGAAGCCAAGCGCCTAGAGAAGTTGCTCAACGATGCCTGGGAAGAAGGCTAGCGGGCCGCACAAAGAGAAATTCGCAAAGCACTGGGGATAGCATGAAATTCGATTTGAATCATCTCGTCACCCATGATTGGGAAACCTTCTACAGCACGGACTATAGCCTTCGTGCGAAGAAGTACAATACATCAGCATACATCCGTGACCCACAGTTTCTTGAACATTGCTGCGCCATCAAAATCGGCACGAAGAAGACCAAGTGCTACACCCGCAGCGATGCGATCAAAGCTCTACAAGATATAGATTGGAGCAATTACGATCTTCTTGCTCACAACAACCATTTCGACGGCGCAATTGATGCATGGCACCACGGCATTATTCCTCGCCGCTATTTCTGCACCCTTGCACAAACACGAGGGCTGCATTCAAACATGAGTGGGGCAGCTCTTGCCAAAATCGCAGAGTTCTATGGCGTAGGGAAAAAGAGCAAAACCTACCTTGCTCCAACGAAAGGATTGCGGAAGCTATCGCCAGAGATTATGCGGGGCTTGATGGATGGATGCATTATAGACACCGACTTGTGCTTTGAAATTTTCAAAAAACAAATTGAGGTCTTTCCCGAAAAAGAAATCGAGTTAATTGATCTAAATATCAGATTGTTCACCCAGCCCGTACTAGCACTTGATACAAATCGTGCACAGATTGCACTCAAGTACGAAGAACAAGAGCGCCTTCGCTCAATCGCCTACTCCAGAGTAGATGAAAAAACGCTGATCAGTAATCAAAAATTCGTAAACGCTTTGGCGGATCTCGGAGTTCAAGCCCCCACGAAGATTAGCAAATACAACGGCGAGATAACTTATGCTTTGTCTGAAAGTGACCTAGAGTTTATTGAACTTCTTGACCACGAAAATCTGAGCGTTGTTCGCCTTGTACAGGGGCGCCTTGCAGCCAAATCAACCATCATCGAAACACGAGCGGCCCGGATGATCCAGGCAGGAGAGAACGGCCAGCGATTGCCCGTGCTGCTGAACTACTACGGGGCAGCAACCGGGCGCTTTTCGGGGGGCAACAAGCTCAACTTCCAGAACTTGCCACGCGTTGACTTCGATGACAAAGGAAATGTCGTCCCAATGTCAGGAGAACTGCGAAAATCAATCATCGCGCCTCCTGGGCATGTCATTGTCGTGTGCGACTCCTCGCAGATTGAAGCAAGAACACTGAATTGGTTGGCTGGAAATAGCGAGAAACTAGATGCATTTCGTCATAAACGGGACATTTACTCAGAGCTGGCAAGTGAAATCTATGGACGTCAGATCAACAAAAAGACCGACCCAAACGAGCGTTTTGTTGGGAAAGTGGGAGAACTTGGGCTTGGATATGGGATGGGCGCTCCAAAATTCCAGACAACACTCGCCATCGGGGCAATGGGGCCAGCGGTACAACTTCCGATGGCCCTCTGTAAGAAAGCGGTCAATACCTACCGCCGCGTCAACCCCCAAGTGCCAGCGCTCTGGAAACTGGCAGAAGGGATTCTCAAGGACATGTGCTTCAGTCGTCGCGGCAGCTACATGTGTCTTGAATGGGACGAAACAGATGTATGGTTCCCAAATGGCATGGGTTTGCATTATCCAGGGCTGCGAGCGAAACACACAGGAGACAAACTCAGCGGTTTCGAATACACCAAGAACGGAGCCAAGAAGCACATCTACGGAGGACTGCTCGTAGAAAACATCGTGCAAGGGCTTGCCCGAATCATCGTCACAGATCAGATGCTGGCTGTGCAAGCGGTCTACAACACCTGGAAGTTGCGAAAAGAGGAAATAGCCCGCATCGCATCCATGTCGCACGATGAAATCATCAGTGTCATCCCTGAGCGTCTGGCACAAAAGGCTTTGGAGTTAAATCTGAAATGCATGCGTGTGCCCCCCGACTGGGCACCTACATTGCCGCTGGATGCTGAAGGCGGTTTTGCCAAGGAGTACAGTAAGTGAACGTTGAATCTCAAATCAAGAAGCTTCTCGCCCAGGCGGCGCAAGGACGTAGTACGGGGGAACTGTGCATGGAGGTGGTAGGCCGACTCCCACCGGGCACCCAGATCCGCATCACGCATGCAGGTGTGCGCGTCACCCACAGCCGCTACATCGACAAGCTCAGCACACCTGCTGCGATTGACACAGCATTGAATCGCATGGCCTGACATCCTTCAACTCTCTAACAGTCTCTTGACTTATCTATCAGAGAGAATACACTTTGTACAAACAACGAGGACACTTCGTATGAAAGACACCGTGAAACCCCTCGGCACACTGATCGACGATCTGAACAAGATCCGTGAGAAGCGCCGGGTTCTGGCCGAGCAGGACAAGAAGCTGGAAGACGATTACAAGGATCTGGAAGCCCAGATCGACGCCCGAATGGTCTCAGAAGGCATGGAAAAAGCTACCGGCAAAACAGCAACAGTGAGCTTCAGCACGGTGGTCGTTGCCAACATTGTCGACTGGGATGCTGTCTGCAAGTACACCAAACGCACGGGCAACTTCCAACTCTTTCAGCGCCGCATCAGCGATCCGGCTTTCCGTGAACTGCTCGAAACAAAGAAGGCAGCGATCCCTGGCCTAGAAGCGTTCGAGAAGCGGAAGTTGAATCTCCGCGCCCTCTGATCGCCTCATTCTCTAACACTCTCTAAAAAGGAGTATTCATGGCTACCGCCAAACCCAAAGCACCACCCAAAACCACCAAGCCCGGCACCGCCGTTGCAGTCAGTCGTGCCAAAGTGAATCTGCCTGCTTTGCCTGAGAATCTGCAGGAGCAGATGGACAGCGAAATCGCTGCATTCCAGAACCGTCTTTCCGCCCCTGGTGGCGACCGCATCAAGGTCTCGCAGGAAAAGCTCTTCGAGCTGCCCAATGGAGATACCTCGGACGAACTGGACTGCATCATCGTGGATTTCGTGTCGTTCAACGCCTACTACGAAGGCGCCTACAACCCGAACAACATCACACCGCCCAAGTGCTTTGCCATCGGCCTGGAGCCGACCGGCATGATCCCCAGTGCCAACAGCCCGGAATGCCAAGCCGAAAGCTGCACAGCCTGCTGGGCCAATGCCTGGAAGTCGGGCACCGGCAACGGCAAGGCTTGCAACAACACCAAGCTGCTGGCCGTACTGCCGCCTGATGGCGACATGGAAACCCCGCTGATGATCCTCAAGGTCTCGGCAACGGGCCTCAAGGCTTATGACTCGTATGTGGCATCCGTCGCCCGCACCTTCCAGCGCCCGCCACGTGGCGTGCTGACCACGATCACTTTCGACCCGAATGTGACCTATGCGTCGCTGCGTTTCGGCAATCCACGTCCTTGCGACAAGAACCAGTTGGCCCTGGCCTTCGCACGCAAGGAAGAAGCGCTGCAACGGCTGCTGACCGAGCCGGATGTGTCGGCCTTCGCTGCTGAAACCCCGGCTCCGAAGCCCAAGGCGCTGCAAAAGCCTGCGGCCCGTAAACCTGTTAAGCGGGCGGCATAAATGGCGGTGCGCGAGTGGTACATGCAGCTCGCGCTTCAGTCATACCGGAAGCTCGTCGGAGTAATCGGCGAGCTGACGGAAGAAGAAGTTCTAGCTGCACTGTCGCTGGAAAAGTCGTCACGGCGTCGCAAATCAATCATCGACGCCCTGACGCGCAAAGCTGCCGAGTTCAATCGGCAAACATACCTCACATCTCTGAAGGAGAAATAGCACTATGGCACGTCAAAAATCCGTCGTTCTGTCCGCCGCCGAAAAGAAGGAAGTCGTGGCAGGTCTCAAGGATCAGATCAAACAGATCACCACAGACCTCAAGCAACTGGACAAGGACCACAAGGCCGTGGTCAAAACTCACGAGGCCACCATCAAGGCTCACGACAAGGCGGTTGCCGCTGCAACCAAGGCGCTGGAAGCCGCACGCGCCAAGCTGGAAGCGATTCAAACTCCTGCGGGCGCAGCAGCATAATCATTCTACGCCTTGGGTTATGCCCATAAAGGCATGGGCATAACCCCCTTTCTTCACGGTTTGGCGTGCAACACAAAGTCACAAACTAGATCCGCTCGATACATCTGGAGACAAAGCGTGAACAATAATGTAGTGATCAGCGCCAAAACACTTGGTACTGGCACAGACGCGGTGATTTACTCGATCAGCGCAATCAGCTTTAATGGGGAACGGTTTCAGCGATTCATCGACATCGATAGCTGTCTCAACCTGGGTTTGACTGTCGATGGCCGCAGCATCAGCACACTCGTTGACGAAGGTGGGCACGATGGCATGACTGTCAGCCTACAACAGGCACTGATGGATCTGCGCGAATTCACCGCGTGGGAAGAAGTCACCGTCTGGCTGGATATGGCACAGCACACCGCGGCACAGCTTGACACAGCCTATCGTCGCGCCGGGTTGTCGCTCCCCTGGCGGTTCTGGAATCTGCGCGACATCAATACCGCTGTTGGTGAAACACTGACCATTCATGGCAACAGCGAAGTCGTCGCGGAAGAGAGTGTTCGCGCACTGATGCCTGTCCTGGGGACACAGCATGCCCTCCGTCAAGCCTGAGAACACCTTCATCCATTCGGTGCACCGACACCTTTCACCCAGCACTTACCACGAAAAGATGAACAACCCCTACCACGGGGGAACACCTGACGTCTGGTATTCCGGGAACGCAGGAGACCTGTGGGTGGAATACAAATTCCTGCCGCGTGTGCCACAGCGCAGCATCGTGGTCGCCAATCTGTCAGAGTTGCAGAAAGACTGGCTTGAGCGGCGTCATGAGGAAGGGCGGACAGTTGCAGTCATCGTTGGCTGCCCGTCTGGTGGCATCATCCTGCGTGATCCTGAAGAATGGACGGCGACTTTTACTGCCGTCGAGTACAATAATCGGTTGTTAGACCGCAAGCAGATAGCGGCCTGGATCGCGCAAACAACCACGAGGTGACTATGCTCCGCGCCCTGGTTACAGCGACTCGCGTCGCTGGCCTTACTTACAGCTTGCTGTCTTCGACAATCTTGATTGGTTTCCTTCTTGTGGGGGTTGCCAAGAGTGTTGCGAAGCGCAATGGCTGAGTGACGACGGAATAGGGGATTACAGAATGAGCCAAATCAGATCCAGCAAAGGGATTTACGACCTGCTTGAGAAGCACTTGCGGTCCGCAGCATATCCAATGACCTGTGTGAACTTGATGGACATTGAGGAAATTCGTCGTGAAGCGCTCAAGGAGTACGGTAAGGACGTGCGCATAACGACGAACAAGCTCTCTGATCTGCTGGGCTTCATGTGGCGTCGCGGTCTGCTGACTCGCTACCCAGCTCCGAAGGACGGCGACTCCCTCGCAAAGTACGCGTATATCTGGGATAAGCAAGAGGACGCTCGTCCGACCCCCTCCCCTATTCCGTCGCCAGCTTCTTCAAGACGCAAAACAAGCGTTCAGATCGAAGAGATTCCTGGCGGGGTTGTTATCGAATTCGACAAGTTCACCATCACAGTAAAAGCAAAATAACTGGCTTAAAGACCATCCCATGCCCAGGCATGGGATGAATAAAGCATTCAACACCCGGCACTACAACGGCACAGTCACACCCACAAATCTAACAGTGTCTAATATTATATATCAGAGACCATAAGTCGCCATGAACACCAACCGAGTCGGTACTTCACATTTCGTTTCACAAGATGCAGCCATCAAGTATTACAGCGAGCAGTTTGTCGACGAAGCGGGTGTCAAACAAAAGCTTGAGGCCGGTGAAATTCACATTGGTGCTCCACACACAGAGCAAGGGCAGATTGCCAAACTCGACATGGATGGCCGTTACTACATTACGCCCACTGCCAAGCCCGAAGCACCAAGCCTCCCAAAAATCTTACGTTGTACGTGGACGCTAGATTTACCCGAAGGCTTTGGAACAGGATATGAATACAGCATCGTCAGACGTGACAGTTCCAGGTCGTTCGACACACGCCCAGAGGACAACCTGCTGCACCACGTGTTGATGGCTCTCCCCGGTGTAGATGGGCTCACCTATTGCCCAGGCGCAGAAGCAGTAGATGTCTCGGGCACTTTGCTTGAAATGGAACGTGCCCGACGACAGATCTCAGAAATTCTGCACAAATACCCGAGCCGCAAACAATACAGCTTGCGACTTGATGGGCTAAAGCTGTCTGCCTGGGATGACAAAGCAGATCGTTGCATAGAGGCAGAACGGAGTGTGGATGTTCTTGAAGACCCCCTCATCGACCAGTTCATCCGTTTGATAGATCAGCTTGATCAGGCACAGTCACACCCAACTCTCTAACGGAGTCTCAATTGTGAACACATATAACGTCAGAGTCCGTCGCCTCTACAGAGAAGAGCGCAGCAAGAACCTGCCTGCATCAATGGCACTGATTCATGCTCGTTACGAAGCAAAGTTTGGCGAGAAGTCAGTCAAGCGTCACATTCTTCCCGATCAGCATGAAGCCAGTGACGGTGAAGAAATCCACTTACTCACCAACGGCTGGAAAATCAGGGTCAGGTTTCAACGTGATGAAGATCACAACGCACCCTGGAGCGACTGCGACGGCATGGGGGTTGTCTGCGATGGACACGGACACCCCGGAGAACACAACGAATATGAAGAATGGGTTCTCAACTCTGAGCACGGCTGGTATCGGTGGTACGACTGGAAGGCCACGCTTCCGGAAGCAATCCGCGACGACTGGGACGCTCCACCCTATCGCACTGGCACCAAGCGCGAACAAGCCATGCGGGCCATGAAATCAAACTATGAGTTGCTGCGTCGCTGGTGCAACGACGACTGGTGGTACATCGGCCTGATCGTCACCCTGCTCGACGAAGACGACACCGAATTGGCCGAGGACTCGTGCTGGGGCTTTGAATCGGACGCGATGAACTACATCACCGAGCAGGTTCGCTCTTGGGCAGCACACATGATCGTCGAGGAACGCACGTCCCGGCGCAAGGCAGCCCATGCAGCACGGGTCGCACGGCGCTTCTCCGACGCGATGGCCGGCGGAATCTGAAGAGGAGAACAATCATGATGTACGCATTCAATGCCGAAACATCGAACGGAGCAGAGAAAGGCCTTGTCTTTGGTTCTGATCCAGAAGATGCCCAGTCCTACGTAGCAGAACAACTCGGCGTATCACCTGAGAGCGTAGTGATCATTCCTGAGTACGAGGATTTCATCGGGCATCAGTACGGCGGAATCGCGTTGCTCACAACAGGAGCATGACATGAAAGACATCAGCATTACCGATGATGTGCTCGATAGCCGTGACGTTGAGGCGAGGATTGATTTCCTCAGAATTGGAAACGACTTTCTGCCTGAAGACGTAACTGCAGATGAGTTGCGCAAGTGGCTTAACAGCGAAATCGCATTTGGCGACGGCGACGAGAGTGCTGGAGATGCTGCGGTCACGCACATCCGAGGTACGAAAGATCTGGATGATCTGGAGACCATGTGCGAGAGCATAGGCTTTTTCAGCGACGCTCTCCACATGGCCGGAGCACCCGACGACGCAGATGCCGCCGAGTGGTTCGAAGGGCTTTCTGAAGCTGAGCAACGTGGTGCCCTGGGCATCATTCAAAAATACATCATCGACGGGCTGAACACAGACCCAGATCGAATCGCTTTCTGTGAGCAGTTCGACGTGGAGTATCAGCGCTGGTTTGATGGAGTCACGGACGATGTTGACGAACTCGAAGAACTTGCTGACTGGCTGGATCTGCGCGAACAGGCAGAGGCTTACAACATGGAATGGGGCCGTGGTGCCGCCCTCATCTCGGCTGACCATTGGGCTACGTACTGTCAAGAGCTTGCGGAAGACATAGGGGCCATTCCGAAAGACGTGACGTGGCCTTGCAATCACATTGACTGGGAGGCTGCGGCCGAAGAACTGAAAAGCGACTACACCGAACTGGAAGTCGCAGGCCAGTCATTCTGGATAAGGAACACATGAACATGAACGCCAACGAACTCGCATGTGCCCTGCGCCAGTTTACGGGCACGGATCACTGGTATCGCCATCCGCTCAACAGAAACATGCTCTACACAGATGGCGTCAAGTATTTCGCTGATAACGCAGGCAACGGGGCGTATTGGTTTCTCGACATCTGTGCGACAGAACTCTACGAACTGCAAGCAGAAGAAGGCTTCATTTCGGTCTGGCTTGATGTGCAGGACGACAAGGCAATGATCGCTGCCGATGATGGCAACGACAAAGATCTCTATAGCAAGACCATCGAATACACCGACTGCCCTCCAGGCGAATGGAAATTCTTCTTTACGGACAAGGTTCTGCTCCTTACTTCGGAATACTGAACATGGAAATCAAAGTCACTCACACTCTAACGCTGTCTGAAGAAACCAAGTTTTTTCTGAAAGAGCTTTTCGGAAAGGTTCCTTCCTCCTCCACATCCTCCTGGCCTTTCCCTGAACGCCCGGAAGAAAGCCCTGCCTCACAGGCACCGAAAGAACGTCTCAATACCACACCGGAAGGTACAGCCACGACTCGCATCGGTGCAGAGACCAAGGCATCCATCCTGAAGGCACTGCCTGCAACGCTTGACGTGGTTGCCAAAAGCGTAAAACGCCAGCCGCTGATTGTTCAGGATCTGCTCAAGCTCCTGTGGGAGCGTGGCGAGGTCAAGTTCGACGGCACCGAATACTATCGGGAAGGAGATTGACATGGCACGCAGACTTGCCACCACGAGAGAAGTCTTTCACGCCTGGGCCAGCCGTCGACATTCCAATGGCTTGTGTGGGAATGTGCGCTTCGATGGCCCTGTGCTGTTCAGTTACGCGGAGCCCATTGCCTATCTGCTTGATGATGAGCGCGTGATGATCCGTTCCGAACGCTTCAGCGTAACCACTTCCAGCCACCAAAGCCTCGCTGCAAGTGCCGTGCACCACACGCAGAGAATTTATGCACCGCACCTGCCCTCTCACCCACTCAGTGAGCCGGAAGACATCCGCATTGTGCATGCTGAAAATGACCGCCGGTGGCTCAAGCAGGCGGACGAGCTGCGGGCACGTTACCTGGAAAACAAGCGAAAGACCTCAGTTCTTCGGGAACTGAACACGGTTCTCACTGAGCGTGACACCTACTCAACGTTCTTCGAGTTGGGGTGGACACGCCCGTCAATGGGCGAGATCGACGCACGTCTTGCCGAACAGGAGATAGAGTTTCACCGCCAAGCCCTGGCAAGGCATGAACTGGCGATGAAACTCGCCCAGGAGAACGCCGAAGAACAACAAGAGGCACTGGCTGACTGGCGTAAGCACATCGTCCGTCGTTACCCGTACTTCGAACAAACAGCTCTAAGACTCTCACAAGATCTGACAGAGATAGAGACATCCAAAGGAGCGAAAGTACCTGTATCCGTGGCAGAAACGCTATGGAAGCTCGCCCAGAAATGCCGGGCAGCATGCACACAGTATGTGCCCGCGAACGTTCATTTCAGTGTAGGTGACTATCGGCTTCTCCGCGTGGAGAACGACGGCTCCCTGGTGATTGGTTGCCACACCATTCCGTTCTCGGAGTTGGAGCCTATTGCCGAGCAACTGGGGCTTTGCAACAAGGAGGCCGCTCATGTCTGAAGTATTTATTGCGGGCTACAACGCTTTGGAGCAAACACGAAATGAATAGCAACTTCAAACCCATCCTCGCCTCGCCCGCAGACCTGAAGAATCTGTCCTGGCCGCTGCTGGCGTCGGCCAAGCTCGATGGAATTCGCGCCATCGTGATTGACGGTGTTGTGCTCTCACGCAAGCTCAAACCGATTCCCAATCTGCATGTGCAAAAACTCTTCGCCAAGTACGAGCACTTTGATGGTGAGCTGATCGTGGGAGACCCCACCAGCAAGAGCTGTTTCCGCGACACCACCAGCGGCGTGATGTCTGTCGATGGCGAACCAGATGTTAAGTTCTACGTGTTTGATCACATCGCAGAATCCAACGCACCCTACTCCAAGCGAATCAAGCGTGTGAAGGCCAGCAGCACGGCCAAGCATATCGTTCGAGTTGCCCAGCATCTTGTCCAGGACCTGGATCAGCTTCTCGCGCTGGAGAGGCAGCACCTGGATGCGGGGTATGAGGGCTTGATTCTGCGTGACCCGGAGGGCTGCTACAAGCACGGGCGCAGCACGGCCAGAGAAGGCATCCTGCTCAAGCTCAAGCGTTTTGAGGACAGCGAAGCCGAAGTCATTGGATTGGTTGAGCAGATGCACAACGGCAACGAAGCCACGACCGACAATCTGGGGCGCACCAAGCGCAGCTCACACAAGGCCAACAAAACAGGCAAAGGCACGCTGGGTGCGTTACAGGTCCGCTGGGGCGAAATCGAGTTCGAAATCGGTACAGGCCTGGACGACGAACTCCGCCAGAAGATTTGGGACAACCAGAACCACTACATGGGCAAGCTGGTGAAGTTCAAATACTTCCCCGTAGGCGTAAAGGAAAAGCCCCGCCACCCTGTGTTCCTTGGGTTCCGCGATGCAAAGGATATGTGACATGCCCGAATACACCGTTGTTTGGGAAATACAAATCTCTGCTGAGAGCCATGAGGAAGCGGCTGCGGAGGCTCTTGAGATCATGCGACGCCCAGACTCGATAGCCACTGTTTTTCATGTTACTGACAAAGATGACGTACAGGTTGTCTGCGACGCAGGAGAAGGTATCGTGCTGCGAGATGAGAGAGAGCACGGTAAAACACAAACATAGTCAACCCAAAGTAGCCATATCAACCATGTCCACACGATATAAAACCATAGCGCAGTTTTCCAGGGAATCCGGTTACACCGAACATGCAATCAGAGGAAAGATCCGCGATGGCGTCTGGATGGAACGACGTGTCTGGCGCCGCGCCCCGGATGGTCACATTCTCATTGATACAGAAGGATATTCAGAATGGGTAGAGAACGAAAACGGACTGGCGTCACAGCCATCTCCAGCTCATCAATCCAAATCACCTTCACGTACAAAGGTGTCCTTTGCCGCGAGCGAATCAAGCTGCAGCCCACCGCCGCTAATCTGACCCGAGCCGAACAGCACCGTGGCGCAATCATGGATGCCATCGCGCGTGGCACTTTTGACTACGCGGCCACCTTCCCTGATTCGCCCAAGCGTTTTCTTTTTTCCGAGAAGAAAGGGGACGGCTATCTCTTGTGCGTATGGCTTGAATCCTGGATTGACCGGCAAAGGCAGTTTTTGAAAGACTCCACGTGGGACGATTACAGGAAGATAGTGTTCAATATACTGATTCCAGCTTTCGGTAAAATCGCACTCTCCGATATCAAGCGCAGCCACATCCGGGAGTGGTGCGAGAAGCAACAAGCTGGCAACAAACGCCTCGCCAACATACAGGGTACGCTGCGCAGGGCGTTACAGGATGCACTGGATGATGACCTAATGGACACCAACCCACTGCATGGGTGGAAATTTGCACGGAGGGAAGCACCTAAATTAGAGGATGACGTTGATCCGTTCTCCGCAGATGAGCAGGAGGCCATCCTCAAGGCATGCGCCAACCCTCAGTATCGCAACCTGATCCAGTTTGCCTTTTGGTCTGGCCTGCGTACATCCGAATTGGTGGCCCTGGAATGGAGGGACATCGACTTCGGACGAGGCTTGATCCGCGTACAACGCGCCAAAACCCAGAAGTCAAAAATGGCGGAGGGAACCAAGACACGTAGAGGCACCCGCGAAGTGAAACTGCTTCCCGCAGCACGACGTGCGCTGGAGGCGCAAAAGCCTTTTACCTTTCAAGCAGGCGAGCATGTGTTTATCAACCCCAGAACCCAGCTCCCTTGGCGAGGCGACCAGCCAATCCGCCGGACAGTCTGGATACCGGCGCTCAAGCTCGCAGGCGTGCGCTACCGGCGTCCCTACCAGACCCGGCACACCTACGCGTCGATGATGCTCACTGCGGGTGAGTCACCTATCTGGATATCCGCGCAAATGGGGCATGCAGACACATCCATGATCTTCAGAAACTACGGACGATGGATAACGGATGCCATACCCAACGCTGGGGGCAAGGCTGCGGAAATGTTTGATAGGGGATTGAGCGGGCAGCAGGACTAAACACAGCACGCTGGTACGCACCAACTGTACAGGAGGGCATGGTTTTAATCAACGCCAGGAATCCTGCCTAATTTTTACTCATGCTAACCATCTATTCGAGCATGGTTATTGCCGCAAAGTGCGGAGGCGGATATGTTGAATATCGCATCGCTGAAAATACGTTCAGCATTTTCTGTTTATACAATATTCTTGGGCCTTAGCCTCTCAGGATGCAACACCGCTCAATACCTGAGAGAGACAAACTCCGTTGACGCTACCGGCGCTTTTCAGATCACAGACCGTGATGTCGTCGAAAATGTTGATTTGAGTTCTTTATTGATGGAGTATGCTCCTCGATCAATCAATGATATATGCAAAGACATAAACAAAACTGAACCCAGCCCACCAGCACCTTCATCTAGTGCGCCTGTATCTACAAACCCTGAAGGCGAAAAACTCAACAAAGCATTGGCATATTTCAACTGCCAGATTGCAGCAACCGCAGATCCTGGCGCAAAAATGCTTGCCCGGAATTCCGTACAAGAGCGATTGCTCGGTGCATCTCAACAGCGCTGCAACGCGTTCAAAGCCAATCTTCAGCGAACATTTTCTCGCAACAACTTTGGCCTCGGGGTACTGGCGACAATCAGCGCAACGCTTGGGGCTTTAACCACCTCCCCAACGGCAGCGACTCACTGGGCAGGCAGTTCCGCGATCTTTAGCGGGACGCGGGCTGAATTTAATCAAGACTACATGGCTAATCTTGCCGCACACATCATCACCGAGGGCATCGACCATCGCAGAGAAGTGGTGTATGACAAGATACAAACATCCGGTCAAAACAAGAGTTATCCAAGCTATCCAGTTGATGCTGCCATCAAGGATGCATTCTATTATCACGGCCAGTGCACTGTGTTGGCAGGCTTCCAGGAAGCCTCTGACGCAATCAAGTACGTAAAAGACCCTGGAATCAATACCTCTATCATGCAATTGGCTCGATTCAAAGCAGCAACCAGCATGCTGGCCGGGAACAGCCAGGAAGCGGTCAATTTCATGAAAACAGGAAGTGCGATTACAGATGCGACTCCGGCAACAGTAGGTTCGAAGTTGGACATAGCATCGCAAGGCAACTACGATGCAAGATTTACCGCAGCTGTTTCACAGCTAGAAAAGGCAAGGAATGATTTGAAAACATACTCTGCTGCCCGTAAAGAAGACGCAAAAAAACAAGCAAAGAAGGACCCCAAACGCGTTTATATAACTGAGAGTGAGTTTGACATTTCGTTTAAGGAAGAAAATGAATTGAAAACAATAGTAACCGACTGCGGGACCATAATCTCAGAGTTTCTTCAACACGCAAGCACCCGTATAGCTGGCACCACCTCTCCAGTTACAGTATTACGAGGAAATATCGAGGAAATGCAAGGCGCATCGATTGCACATGCAGCACAGCTACTCGCAGATGACTACACCGCAAAAGTAATCAGCACCAATAACGGTTGGACAGGATGGATCGAGTCTGGCAAGGAAGATAGCAAACCTGACTCAGCCCCCACGCTTGACGACACGTTAAAGAAAAACTTGGACGCTCTTTGCAAATAGTCCGAAGGACTGCTCACTCCCAGCCTTCGGCCACAGTCTCCGCTTGCTGCAGTACCAGTTGCACGGCTTCTTCCTGTTTGTCGGGCGGGTACTTGTATTTGCGCAAGATGCGCTTGACCATCAGGCGCAGCTTGGCTCGCACGTTTTCGCGTTGCGACCAGTCGACCGACACGTTTGCGCGCAGGCTGGCGGCGAGTTCATGGGCGATCTTTGCCAGTGTGGCATCCCCCAGCTCCAGCACTGACGCTTCGTTGTTGGCAAGTGCGTCATAGAAAGCCAGTTCATCCTCGTTCAGCCCGAGCTTCTCACCACGGTCTGCTGCGGTTTTGAACTTCTTGGCCATCTCGACCAGTTCTTCCATCACCTGTGCTGCTTCGATGCTGCGGTTCTGGTAACGGGTCACTACGTTGCTGAGTAGTTCGGAGAACTTCTTCTGCTGCACGATGTTGCTGGCAAAGCGGCTTTTGATCTCGCCTTCCAGCAGGCGTTCCAGAAGCTCCACCGCCAGATTGCGCTCCGGCAGCGCCTTCACCTGATCCAGAAAATCATCATCCAGCAAGCCGATGTTGGGCTTATCCAGGCCCACCGCTTCGAAAATATCCACGACCCCGTTGGCAACGACGTACTTTGCCACCACCTGCTGCACAGCAAGCTCCCGCTGCTCGTCCGTTAGCTTCTTCGCCACGATGTCGCGCTTGGTTAGCAGCACCTTGATCGCGCTGAAGAAGGCAACCTCTTCCCGCACGGCCTTGGCTGCATCCAGCGTGCAGCACAGCGTAAAGGCCTTGCTCATCGCCAGAGCGTTATCCGCAAAGCGCTTCTTGCCATCCTTGATGCCCAGCACAAAGTCCGCAGCCCTCCCCAGCAGTCGGTGTCCTCCAGTCAGGTAGTCGCTGTAATCAAAGTCATGAAGCATTCCGCGCAGCACATCCAGCTTCTCTTCCAGCACAGCGTAGGCTTCACGGGCATCCACAGTGGGTCGGCCCCGGCCATTGCTGGCGGTATATTCCTTCAGCGCACTTTTCAGCTCACTGGCAATGCCGATGTAATCGACTACCAGCCCGCCTTCTTTGCCCTTGAAAACACGATTGACGCGGGCAATCGCCTGCATCAGATTGTGGCCCTTCATGGGTTTATCCACGTAGAGCGTATGGACGCAAGGCGCATCGAAACCCGTGAGCCACATATCCCGCACGATCACAAGCTTGAGCGGGTCGGCAGGGTCTTTGAAACGCTTTTCCAGGCGCTTCTTTACCTGCTTGCTGTAGATATGGGGGCGGAGCATCGCCTTGTCGGAGGCCGAACCTGTCATCACGATCTTGATGGCGCCCTTCTCCGGGTCGGCATCGTGCCAGTCCGGGCGCAGCTTGATGATTGCTTCGTATAGATGCACACAGATTTCGCGGCTCATCGCCACTACCATCGCCTTACCATTGCGCAGCCCGTCATTGGACTGGTTGCGCGTCTCGAAGTGCTCCACGAGGTCCGCTGCCACCTGTGCAATACGTGGCGCTGCCCCAACCAGCTTTTCCAGCGCGGCCCAGCGGCTCTTCAGGCGGGCCTGTTCGTTCTCTTCCTCATCCTCGGCCAGCTCATCGACTTCATCGTCAATATTGGGCAGATCATCCTGATTCAGGCCCAGCTTTGCCAAGCGTGATTCGTAATAGATCGGCACCGTGGCGCCATCATCCTGCGCCTGCTGCATGTCATACACATGGATGTAGTCGCCAAACACGGCGCGTGTATCGCGGTCGGTGCTCGAAACCGGTGTGCCGGTAAAGGCGACAAAGGTCGCATTCGGCAGCGCATCGCGCAGATGCTGGGCATACCCTACCTGAAAACGCTCTGCCCCCGGCTTACCCTTAAGCTTGGCTTCAAACCCGTATTGGGTACGATGCGCTTCATCCGCAATCACCACAATATTGTGGCGCGCACTCAGCGCCGGGAAAACCGTCTCCCCCTCCAAAAGCATGAACTTCTGGATCGTCGCAAATACAATCCCGCCCGATGGCCGATTCGCCAGCAGGCTGCGCAGCTCATCGCGTGAATCCGCCTGCACGGGCTGCTCACGCAGCAAATCCTGCGACAAGGAGAACACGCCAAAAAGCTGCCCATCCAGATCGTTGCGGTCCGTAATCACCACAATGGTCGGATTCTCCATCGCGGCCTCGCGCATCACGCGAGCCGCAAAGCAAGTCATTGTAATGCTCTTGCCGCTGCCCTGCGTATGCCAGACTACGCCCCCTTTACCTTTGTCACTGCTGGCCCGTTCTGGCCGGGATGCCTGTACCACCTGCTCAATCGCCGCCCGCACCGCGTGAAACTGGTGATAGCCTGCAATTTTCTTGATCAGCCCGCCGTCATCCTCAAACAGCACAAAAAACCGCAGGTAATCCAGCAGATAACGTGGCGCCAGCACCCCATACACCATGGTTTCCAGCTCGCCAAACTGGCCGAAAGGGTCAAGCGCTACCCCATCCACCGTGCGCCACTGCATGAAGCGCTCCGCATTGGCCGAAAGCGAACCCATGCGCGCTTCCGAGCCATCCGAGATCACCAGAATCTCGTTGTACTGGAACACATCCGGGATCTGCTCCTTGTATGTCTGGATCTGCTCATACGCCTTCCAGATATCCGCGTGCGTATCTGCCGGGTTCTTCAGCTCCAGCAAAACCAGCGGCAGACCATTCACAAACAGGATGATGTCGGGTCGACGTGTATGCTTGGCCCCCTTGATGCTGAACTGGTTGATCGCCAGCCACTCATTCGCTTCCACGCGCTCGAAATCGATCAGGCGCACAAAATCGCCACGTGTCTCGCCATCTTTCTGGTATTCCACCCGCACGCCATTGACCAGCAGGCTGTGAAAGGCCCGGTTCGCCGAGAGCAGCACCGGCACATCCAGATTGCGCACCTGCCGCAAGGCATCCTCACGCGCCGCCAGCGGCACCTGTGGGTTGAGCCGCTCAATCGCCTCCCGCAGCGACCCCAACAGAAGCACCTCGCGGAAATTATCACGCCACGGGTCCGCCGCATCCGGTGCAATGTCATACCCACACACGTGGCGGTAGCCGGTCTCCACCAGCCAGCTCAGCACTTCCTGTTCGAGTTGGTCTTCAGTCATTCGGCATTACCAAGTAAGATCTGATTGAGCGCAATGTTGATGTAGTAGTTACTGCGGCCGATCTTCTGCTTCTCCACAAACCCACCTTCTGCCAGCGCATCAAGGTAGCGGGTAGCCGTCAGGCGCGAGACTTCAAGGTCTCGCTGCACGAATTCGATCTTCGTGTAGGGGTGGGTGAACAGGTTGTTGATCAAGTCCTGGCTATAGAATCTGTAACCCTCGCGTATCCGGTGCTTATAGTCGAACAAGGCCCACTTGATCGCATGAATAGTCTTGATGGTCTGGCCCGCCGTCTGCTCCACAGCTTCCAGCATGTAGAGCACCCATGCCTCCCACGCATCCTGATCGCGCACCGTCTGCAACAAGCAGTAGTAATCGCCCTTGGTGCGCACGATGTGGCTGGACAGGTAGAGCACTGGCACATCCAGCAAGCCCTCTTTCACCAGATACAGTACATTCAAGATTCGCCCGGTGCGCCCGTTGCCATCGTAGAATGGGTGGATGCTCTCGAACTGGTGATGGATCAGGGCCATCTTGATCAAAGGGTCCACATCAAGCAGCCCCGCGTCATTGATGAAGCGCTCCAAGCCAGACATCAACGCAACAATCTCGGCGGGGTCCTGCGGCGGCATGTACACCATGCTGCCTTTGCCGTCCTTCAGCGCGGTCCCTGGCAGCTTGCGGAAGCCCGCATTGTTCCGTTCCAACTCTCCCTGCACCTGAATGATGTGGTTAGCGGTGATCAGCCCATTTTCACGAACCAAGTCGAAACCTAGGCGTAGAGCCTGCCGGTAGCGCAGCACTTCCTTAGCTGCTGGGCTAG
Source organism: Uliginosibacterium gangwonense DSM 18521 (assembly GCF_000373965.1). Classification (GTDB taxonomy): domain Bacteria; phylum Pseudomonadota; class Gammaproteobacteria; order Burkholderiales; family Rhodocyclaceae; genus Uliginosibacterium; species Uliginosibacterium gangwonense. The sequence goes on from NZ_KB892865.1 coordinate 99,459, forward strand.
CAAAGGCCTCGGGCAGCACATCGTCCTTGAACAACTCGTCGTGAGTCGTCACGATGTTCTCAATTTCCGAGCTGTCCTTCGCTTCCTGCAGACCCAGCGTGTTGATCAGAATGCCTTGATTCGGGATGGAGGCCGCGATGCCCTTCAACTCAGCCAAGGCCCGACTGGCGCTAGCCAGCTTTTTCAGGATGCTAGGCGTATCGAAACGCGCCACGTCCAGTTGTTCAAGCGGAAAGATTCCAGGCATCAGAGCGCGCCTCTAGAATGATTTGTTCAGAAAGCCTGATTTTCTATGCATTTGCTTTTGATGTGTATAGAAAAGCGGATTTTCTATACATGTCATTGACGGCATGTATAGAAAACGCGACTTTCTAAACATGAGCGAACTGATCGCCTCTGCCGTCAAAGCAGCCCCTCAGACAAGGTCGGCCCCCGCCGCCTGATCCGCCATGCATGGCCGCAGAGCGTGCATTGCCGCTCTGGGCCTTCAAGATTGATGCTGCATCCACCCAACACAACTTCACCACGCTGCGCCGCCTCGGCCAAATCGGCGCCGGGCATACCATATACGATCTCAACCCCGGCTTTTTCGCCGCAGGTGGGGCAACGATATTTACGGGGCGTGATCAAGGACTTTTCTCCTCAGACCTCATAGGACGGCTTCGCCCAATCATTCCTGTTGATCTCTCTGGTCTGGTGGAATCGACGCACGCGAGCCAAAAACTCCACAAAATCGGGGTTCTCCTCCGCCAAGCGGTTGCACATCTCCCAATCAATCTGCTGCCGTTCGCGGGCGGGGATGATGATCTGGCTTTCCGTCGGGGTTTCGGTATCCAGCAGCATCACGCCGATGCCATGTGTGGCAGCCAACATGCGCAGCTCCTTCAAGGTGCCGTCCCCCTCAATTCGTGCCGCAACCAGATAACCCATGTGCGCCCAGGACGAATTCGACACCGCCTGGAAATAGCTCTTGCGTGCATTCGAGCGATTGAGCAAGAGCTTGGCCTCAAACGACCAGAGACGCAAGCATTGCTCGGCCATCACCTTCACGCAATCCCGCAGCGGCCGCCCCCAGTCGCTGGACAAATCCTCCAGCCCCACCATGTCCGGGTGCAGCCACTCATTGGCGCCGCTACCGGATTTGTTCGACGAACGCTTCTCGTCGATCCGCATCGCGTAAACGTCCTGCTCCGCCCGCAGATAATCCATGATCATGGGGTAGAGATCACACTCAGCAAGCTGTCTGGCCGTATCGGATGCAGCACTGGACGCAGGCGCTTCTGCCACCTCGACTTCCGTCGCCGCATCCAGTTCCGACCAGTAATAATGCCGTGGGCGCTCCTCGGTCGTCTTCAACTGCGGATGTTTTTCCTGCCAAGCGGGACGCCCTGCAGCAATTTCCGCTGCCAGTTGCGTAAGCAATTGTTCATCGCTTTGCAGCTTATTGCTGGCTGCCTTTTTGGCAGCGCACTCCTTGGGAAAGTGGGCAAATATCCAGTGCGCGATCTCCCGCGCCGTAAAGGATTGGCCCGCCTGCGCCATCAAGCAGTCAAGTGTGCGTTTTTTTATTTGCAATGCCATGGGCGTCCTTTATCGCTGTTCGGCAATCGCCGCCTCAGCCTCCGGCAAGCGCAAAGCCCCGGAAATCAGCCGGGGGAGCAGAGTATCGCGCAAGGTAGCCAGGGTTTGGGCTTGCTGGTGGTTAGAAATAATCTTCTGCTGTGTGGAACCAACTAAGTCTCCAAACGCTGTTGCTAAAGCAACGCAAGGAACTACAACGGGATATCTCCCCAGTACATCGTTCTGCACACGCTGACGGCCACTGGTGCCGGACATACTCTGAATCGCGTGTTCGCGGAACGCTGGATGTCGTGATAGTAAGTAGCCGTGATATGGCGGCAGTGGCGACTTGGGGCGCAACACCACAAACTCCGTTGACCCCCAACCTGTTTGGTCATCCGACAGAAAGTCGACGAAAGCCGTCTTGCCGTTCTCAAGGCAAGGTGTAATGCGTGCAAGCAAGGTATCACCATTGACAAACTTGGTGCCAGAACCCATTTCGCGTTCGACGACACCAGCTACAGTGTGCCCACTGGTAGCTACACTGGCCATGTCGAGGTAGGGGGCGGTCTCTCCCTTTTTGAGTTTGCGCGTCGGATTTATTTCGTAGGCTTCTTCGAGTGGCAACACCCTCCACCCCCTCGGCACCAAGCCCAGCGGGGATTCTTCGAAGCTGTCGGGAAACAGGGCGGCGAGGTGCTCGGGCATGCCTTCAGGTTGTTCGCCTCGGGCCTTGGCATGCACAGGATCAAAATCCAAGAACCAGGATTTGAACAGCGCCTGCGCAATGGCTTCAAGGGTGGCATTGGTTTCGCGCAGGAGGGCAATTCGGTCGTCGAGGGCACCAAGCAGCGCGGCAATCCGCTCTTGCTCTGCGACCCCAGGAAGAGCCAGCTTGATGGATTTTAGCGAAGTCAGTGGCTGACCGATCCCAGGCGTTCCAACCTGCGACGAGTTCTTGAGCAGCTCAAATCGCCCTATCGATGATTTGAAAAAGTAGTAGATGAACAGCGGAAAAGCTTTGCGCGGATCGCACTTTAGCTTCATCAAGCTTGATGACAATACGTAGCTCTTCCCATCATCAGGCACGATGCCAACCTCGCCGATAGACCCTCGATGTGGGAAGACCAGATCGTTCGCTTCCAGATTGGCTCCGCCTAGCTCTTGTGCTTTCTCGGGAGTGATGAAAACAAATTCTCCAGAAAGCTCTCGGCCTGAAGTCAGGTTCGTTCCGCGAACCACACTAATGCCAGACTTAACATAGCAATCACTTTTCATCCGCGAACCAAAGGGGCCAATTGCAATGCTACTAGCATAGGGAGACTTGATTTCATCAATGCTGAACTCTTGCCACTCAGAACTCATACCCCAGCCCTCCCGTCTTCTGCTTCATCCCCCAGGCCCAGTTCCCGTTCCAGTGCTTCGATACTGGGCAGTTTATCCTGCAGGGCGGTGGGGAGTTGGTGGGTGAGTTCATACGAGGCGATGCCCATGGGTTTGTGCACGTCGGAGAGTGCGTATTCTGCAACCAGCCGGTCGCGGCTCTTGCACAGCAGCAGGCCGATGCTGGGGGCGTCGCCTTCGCTGCGCAATTGTTCGTCCACGGCTTTGAGGTAGAAGTTGAGCTTGCCTGCATGCTCAGGCTCGAAATCGCCGGTCTTGAGTTCAACCACTACATGGCAGTGCAGGCGGGTATGGTAGAAGAGCAGGTCGAGGAAAAACTCACGCTCGCCTACCTGTAGTGGCACTTGGCGGCCGATGTAGGCAAAGCCAGCGCCCAGTTCCAGCAGGAACTGGCTGATGTGTTGGATGAGACCCAGCTCCAGTTCGCGCTCGGTGTGCTCACGGGTAAGCGAAAGAAAATCGAAGAGGTAGGGGTCTTTGAGGGTCTGTACGGCCAAATCGGACTGTGCCGCCGACAACGTGTGGCGGAAGTTGGTGAGGGCGCGCCCTTCGCGCTGCCACAGGCCACTTTCAATCTGGTGCGTGAGCACGCTACGGCTCCAGCCGTGGGCCTGGGATGCCTGCACGTAGTAAAGGGCCTCGTCGTGCTGCTTGCACTTGGCGATGATGGCGAGGTGGTGGCCCCAGGGGATACCGAAGAATCCGGCCGCAAGCTGCTGTGTGATTTGCGAAACAGGCTGTTTCGCAATTTCTGGCGCTTCGGTGTAGAACCGGTGCCACTGGCGGATGAGTTCCAGATTGCGCCGCGAGAACCCCTTTACCTCAGGGAACTCCTGCATCAGATCGGCGCTGAGCTGTTTGAGGAAGCCCTCGCCCCACTGGCTGCCCGCCTGACGCGTCACGATGTCGGCCCCCAGTTCCCAGTAGAACTGGAGCAAGGCCGTATTCACCGTCACGGCCGCCTTGAGCTGCACCTGACGGAAGCGGCTTTTGAGACTGGTGAGCCAGTTTCGGTAGTCGGCTGGCTGGCCGAGGGAATCAGAACTCATACCCCAGCCCTCCCAGCTTCTGGCGGATCAGTTCATCGAGTTCTGCGCCCTTGCGCATCTGCTCGGCGAGCTTTTCGGTGAGCGCCTGCATTTTCTCCGCAAAGGCTTCATCGTCGTCTTCGACCTCTTCGGCCCCGACGTAGCGACCGGGGGTGAGCACATGGCCGTGTTCAGCAATCTCGGCGAGCTTGACCGAGCGGCAGTAGCCGGGGATATCCGTATAGGCTTTGCCGCCCTTGCGCCACTTGGCGACGGTGTCGGCAATGCGCTCGATAGTTTCGTCGGTCAGTTCGCATTGCACGCGGCTGATCATGCTGCCGAGCTTGCGGGCGTCGATGAACAGCACTTCGCCTTTGCGCTTGGTTTTCTGCTTGGCGAGGAACCACAGGCAGGCGGGAATCTGGGTGTTGAAGAAGAGCTGGCCGGGCAGTGCGACCATGACTTCGACCACGTCCGCTTCGACCATGGCGCGGCGGATGTCGCCTTCGCTATTCTGGCTGGAACTCATCGAGCCGTTGGCAAGCACGATGCCTGCGCGGCCCGTGGGCTTGAGGTGGTAGAGCATGTGCTGCAGCCATGCGTAGTTGGCATTGCCTGCGGGCGGGGTGCCATACACCCAGCGGGGGTCACCTTCCAGGCTGCCGTGCCACCAGTCGCTGATGTTGAACGGCGGATTGGCGAGTACGAAGTCAGCACGCAAGTCGGGGTGCTGGTTGCGGGTGAAGGTGTCGTTGGGTTCCTTGCCCAGGTTGAAATCTATGCCCCGGATGGCAAGGTTCATGGCCGCCAGCCGCCATGTGGTGGGGTTGGATTCCTGCCCGTAGATGGAGACATCACCGAGCTTGCCGCCGTGGGATTCGATGAACTTCTCGGACTGGACGAACATGCCACCCGAGCCGCAGCAGGGGTCATACACCTGCCCGTGGTGCGGGGCGAGTACCGCGACCAGCGTTTGCACGATGCTGGCGGGGGTGTAGAACTGCCCGCCCTTTTTGCCCTCGGCGCTGGCGAACTGGCCGAGGAAGTATTCATAGACCTGCCCGAGGATGTCTCGCGCAATGCTGAGGTCTTGCCCGAAGCCGATGGTGGAGACGAGGTCGACCAGCTCACCCAGCTTGCCCTGCGGGAGCTGGGCGCGGGCGTAGCGTTTATCCAGAATGCCCTTGAGCTTGGGGTTTTCGCCTTCAATCAGGCTCAGGGCGTCGTCAATGCGCTTGCCGATGTTGGCCTGCTTGGCAGCGTTGCGCAAGGCTTCCCAGCGGGCGGCTTCCGGCACCCAGAAGACGTTGACCTCGCGGTAGTAGTCGCGGTCTTCGAGTTCCTCGGCGATGAGGGCTTCGTCTGCCTCGCCGAGGTAGTATTCGTCGTCTTCGTCGGCGAAACGGCGGCCAAGTTCGTCGTACCGGGCCTGAAAAGTGTCTGAAACGTATTTGAGGAAGATGAGGCCAAGGACGATGTGCTTGTATTCGGCGGCGTCCATATTGGCGCGCAGTTTGTCAGCAGCGGCCCAGAGGGTCTTGCGGATGTCTTCAATCATGGGTGAAACCAGTGTTGACGCCACCCTGGCCGGGCCTTGGGTGACAATTTGTTTGAACTGACCCAGATTATACGACTGCAGCTTTGGCAACTACGCGTGGCGAAACTCGCCTCAAGGAAATATAATGACGGTGTGATGAAAATCACACTTTTCTGCCTACAAGGTCCGAGTGTCACCTGTTCGCCCCCTGTTATGCAAGAAGCCTAGCTTGCAGCTTCAGTACAGGCGCCTCTGCCCTCCCTGCTCCGGTGCGGGTTTACGCATATTCGATTCCCGCCGCCCCACCAATATGCAGCAAAATCAACAGGTTAGACAAAAACAGCTATCGAAAGATGGCCATTTTTTTGGGCTTTTTGAGGCTGTTTGGTCAACATTTTGGTCAACATTTTTTGACCCAATTCCGTTTAATTTTCGGGCCAGCCGATAGTGCATGGGGAATTCAGAACACTATTGCTACAGCGCCCTCTACTGGCCGTAGTAAGCCTTGACGCCCCGCCGAACATTGATGCAGGATGGCAAGACAGAGTTCGGCCAGAAGCGGGCATTCACGCGGAGAGCCGAAAGCGGCTAGTCAAAGCTATTCCGGGTATGAGCATCAATTTTCTACACCCTCGCTAGGCCTTTTTTCTTGTCAGCTATGAACCATTCCTACTCAACTGTAGTTTTCGGCAAGGCTATCGGTTGTAAATCCCTTGATGAGATTGCACAGTTAATTCAGGGAAGTCCCGCAGAGCGCGCTATGCGCAGACAGGCTGCCGCATATGGGATGGTTCCCACGTGAGGTCAAACGATCATCCCGCAGCAAGTACCCGTCAAGAAAATGCCAGTCAGTGGATTAACTTACTGGCATTGGCCTGTGGGTGGCTTTTTGATGATGACGCGCTGAAAGGCAGAGATCGACTCTAGGCCAACCTTCGTACTGAAACAAATTCGAAGTCCGCGTTAAAATGGGTTGAAGACCATAGGGCAAACGGTAATCCACTTCCATGTTATCGTCTTTGTACATCGTGTCTGGTTGGTCTGTGTTTGCGATAGTTCTTGCCACCCCCTCCGTTTGCGTGCATAGTAAGTAGGCGATTTTCAAGTCTCTGCCGTTTTTTCTGGTCTTGCTGCCGCTTTCTTAAGCGATCTTCCTTTCCCGATTCTCCCGCCGCCTTGATTTTCGTCCCAACTTTGAGGGACTGGTTCCTCGTTTACTTTTAGGATTTGAATATATGGCAACAGGTAAAGTGAAGTGGTTTAACGATAGCAAAGGCTTCGGTTTCATTACTCCCGATGATGGTTCTGATGATCTTTTCGCCCATTTTTCTGCGATTCAGAGCAATGGTTTCAAAACCCTGCCTGAGGGTGCTCAAGTAGAGTTCGAAGTCACTCGCGGTCCCAAGGGGCAGCAAGCTTCCAACATTCGCTTGGTGTAATTGCTTCTTCGCTGCATTATCAATTGCGTTCCATAGTCTGATCGTCTGAAGCAGATCCCATGGGGCTAACGAACGCACTCAAAATTGAGCGGGGTCGCTGATGTCTGCCCCGTTTCAGCATCTCCATTCGTGTCCCTATCGAGCCGCAGCAAAGCTGTCCCTGCGTCGTGACGCGTATCTTTTCGGTCATCCAGCGAGACTGCGCTCCTATCTACCGAGCTTATAAAATTGGCAAAAGAAGAATTACTTGAAATGAATGGTGTTGTGATGGAAGTGCTGCCCGATAGTCGGTTTCGGGTAACACTGGAAAATGGGCACAGTTTGGTAGCCTATACAGCTGGAAAGATGCGAAAGCACCATATTCGTATCCTCGCTGGTGACAAAGTGCAGTTGGAACTTTCTCCTTACGATCTGAGCAAGGGTCGGATTAATTTTCGGCACATCGAAGGACGAACTCCCTTTGTGCCACGCAATCGCCGACCGTAATTACTGGCTTCATCCCGCCCGGTTGTAATGGAGATGCTCTCCAGCGGTGATGGCCGGAATTCTCACCCGTCGTGCCAACGCATCGACCGAGCGCTAGGAAGTGCATTTATCCTTCGCTACGCCCCTATCGGCTTGCAAAAGCAATCAACACACAGATCGCCTGATTGTTCGGCGTTCTCTCCGGCCGTCTCATCTGTGCGGTTCCTGTCCTTCCTCTGGGCTGGCGTGTATCGCCGACCCTGAGGTGCCCGAATCGGACATTACCGATTGGCGGGCAACATACTTAAAAGATCACATGAATATAGAACTACAAAGAGCAAGAGCTCATCAGCTTTGCATCGAAGCAGGCATAGCCGTGCTTCCCTACGGCAATGCCTGGTGGCTGCTGGGTCAGAACATCAATCGCGTGGTAGGCGAATTGGCTGGTTTGTCCCTAGGCGACCTTCGCCGCTATCAACCTAGTCCACGCTAACTCTCAAGTAAAAAGGAGCATTTCATGACCAACGCTATCCAGCGAACCGAACTCAGGACCTTTTATTACACTCCGGTGCATTGTCCCTTCTGCGGTACTCGGGTCATGGGTGCAGATCCGGAGGACGAGACTCGCATTACGGCTTGTCCTCACACCCTGTTCATCGCCCATGACACGGCTTTTGAGTACCGTTCGGTGTGTCTTGACGAAAACCTAAATCTCACAGGTCTGAGTGACAAAGAGGTTGAGGAAAGATGGTTGGGCGAGAAAGGCGGAGTGGATGGCCTAACCAACCAGGTCACGCTCGCGGATGCGATCAAGGTTGCTGCTTACGCTCCATATCCCTCGGCCTATGGTTCGTACTACGGATTTGCGCCTACCGAATAAGTCGTTACTGCGGTCAAATGAGGGGCGGAGGGCGGGCGATCAAGACGCCCCAGATCGCAAGCGTCTCATTCAAGGTTTCTCGCAGAGAGTTTCGCCAAAAGAAAAAGGGAACGCGTTGAACACGTTCCCTTTTAACCCATTTCAACTCAGCTTAACTGACTGGCATTGGCCCACAGACGGCTTTGTCATATCTACATCCCTCCCCCGCTACGCCGCCAACCGCTGCCGCGCCACCTGGGCATACTCTGCGGATAGCTCACAGCCCAGCCACTGATACCCCTTCGGTCTTGTCCCACACAGCCCCCCCGCCACATGAACCCTGCGCCTTGTAGGGCGTCGGTCGTGGTCGGCAACTGGCACCAGTCGGTGAAGAGGCAAACCGGCGCGCCGGGTTTCAACACCCGGTAGCATTCTGATAGCCAGAGCAGGCTCCAATGTAGATGGGATCGTTGATCGCGGTTATCCCCCAGAAATTGCCATGCTTGACTTCATGCACCACACGCTTGAGCAGCACTTCGTGGGTGGCTTTGTTGTACGCCTCCATGCCATTCCAGCGGAAGAAGTTGTCGTTCCAGCTCTTGGCCCAGGCAGATACCGTGGCCACCGCTTTGCTCGACCAGATCACTCATCACTGTGACATCCTCGAAACGGGGAATAATTCCGACCTCCTCAAACGGCGCAAGAAAGGCTCGAAGAGCGGCTGAAAAACTAGAAAGAATTGGGGCGCTTTACCTAGAAACTATTGGACGCTGATTGACAGTTCTGAGACAAAGAAACAGGTCTTCGCGCAGAAAACCTCGCCCTGATAGAAGGCATGGCCCTTCGCTGTCCAAGCGCAGATAATGCGGGCAGGAATGCGGTAGCCTCTGATGACTCCGCCGAGGATGCACAGCCCGGAGACCGGACGAAGGGGTTTTGAGCACGCAGATGCACCCGGTGCATGCCAAGCTGAAGATTCAGATGCCGCGAATCAGCGGGGAGTCGCAGCTACGCAGTGGAGAATATATTGGACTGAGAGAGTCCTTCAGACAAACGAAAAGGCCCTGCAATTTCTTGCAGGGCCTTCGGAATTTGGCTCCCCGACCTGGGCTCGAACCAGGGACCTACGGATTAACAGTCCGGCGCTCTACCGACTGAGCTATCGGGGAATCGAGAAGAAGAATTCTAGATAAGGACCGACCGACTGTCAACTGCTTTTTGCTGAAAACTTAAACTCGGGTACATTTCTTCTGTCAGGCAGGCTGACTGCCTCTGATTATTTCTAGGCCTTGGAGAATGAATCGATGTCGATAGCCTTGTTTGCCCGGATGTCTAGCTCGCGTGGGCTGCGCTTTGGAGTGGCGAGCACCTTGTGTTGTGCCTCACTGCTGGCAATCGCTGCAGTGGAGTCCTATTCCTGGCTGGGTTTGCCCGTCAGCTTCCAGGCCAAGGAATATGTATTCAATCCCTGGCCTGCACTCGAATTGCGTAAGGTGCAATTGCAGACGACCCAACCTATGGATATTCCACATGTATGGCTCAAGCCAGACTGGAATGCCTGGCTGACAGAATTCAAGACCAACCGCTTGCGCGCCGATGTGGATGAAGTTGTGCTGACGCCTTCTGCCCTGGCCCGCATGGGAACCTCAGACGGGCCTTCTACACGCAAGATCACCCATGTGAATTTTTCCCGCATGAAGATCAAGGTAGGTGCCACCACACTGGAGCTGCCTGAAGGCAAAATGGATTTTGGCGGTGATGGTACGCTCACCCAGGTACGGGTCGAGCTTGAAGGTAAGATTCTGGTTACCCTGTCGCCTGACAAGGGCAACCTGCATCTGGCGATTCAAACAGAGCGCACGACCCTGCCCAATTTGCCCGCATTTATATTTGATAGCGTAGTGGCCGAGGGCACTATTGACGACCTGGGTATCAACCTCACCAAACTGGGCGCCAATGGCGATGGGGGCTCGATCAGCGGCAGCCTGAATATCAATCTGGCGGAAGCCGATTCAGCGGTTCTCTCGGGGGATTTGGCATTCAGCAGCCTGCGTGCCAAGGACATTCTGGATCGCCTATACCCACGGCATGTGATTGACGGCGAACTCAACGCCAACGTCAAGCTCCAGGCCAAGGCAAATTCACTGGCGGCGCTCAAGAGTGCCCCCATTCAGATTGAAGGCAACTACACCCTTAAGCGCGGAAGCATCGACCACTTCGGCCTGCTTGAAGGCATCCGCCAAGCCTCTCCAGGTGTTGTCGGCAGCGGCATGTCGCGCTTTGAATCGATCACCGGTAAATTCTCCGGCGGCACAGGAGCCAAGGCCAGTGTGAGTTTTGGTGGGCTGCACAATGGGGCTTTGACAGGTTCGGGCAATTTCACAGTCGCCCCGGATGGGGTGCTGGCGGGGATCATCGCCGGCACACTCAGCCTGCCTGATGGGCAAACCCTGTCCAACCGCTTCGCGCTCAGTGGAAGAGCTTCTGCTCCTGTAATGCGGCGCTAAACCCGTCTGTCACCGGCCCAAGCATATTGCCTTGCGGCCGGTGGCGTATATCTTGATCTTGAGGTGTACTTCCCCCGCACAGAGGCTTCGCAGTAAGATGAGCGATTAAATATTCAGTTTGCGGGGGAAGTTGCATTGCGTGGTCTGTTCGTAGCCTGTCTGTGTGCCCAGTGGTGCGGTACATGTCGTGAATACCGGCCGGGATTTGAGGCTCTGAAGACACGCTTCCCCGCAGTGGAATTCGCCTGGGTGGATGTGGAGGATGAATCCGAGGTGGTTGAAGACCTGGATGTCGAAAATTTCCCCACCCTGGTCATTCAACATGGCACCAGTGTGCTTTTCTACGGCCCGATGTTGCCGCAACTGCCCTTGCTGGAACGCCTGATCTCCACCTACGCGGAACAAAGCACGGAGGAGGCGGCCGCCTACGCCCAAGCCAATGCGGATCGCCGTGCCTTGCAGGGTGTGGCGGATGTGCGTAGCCGTCTGGCCAGATAGCAGGCAGGCGTGTGGACCAACGCTACCGCCCTTCAAACCTGCTCTTGCAATGGCACCTTTCGGATGCCTGCAATCTCCGCTGTACCCATTGCTATCAGGAATCGTTTGAGGCACAGGAACCCGGTCTCGAACACTGGCTGCAGCTCCTGGACGACTACCTGGATTTTCTTGGCGGAGATAGGCAGGCGCCACGCATCCCTGGGCATATCAACGTTACAGGGGGCGAACCCTTTGCCCTGCGGGACTTCCCTGCCCTGCTCGACACATTTGCCCGGCATCGCAAGTCCCTGAGCTTTGGGATTCTGAGCAATGGTACCCTGATTTATCGTGCCATGGCGCGGCAATTGCGCCACTGGAACCCCAGCTTTGTGCAGATCAGCCTGGATGGCATCCCCGCCACCCACGACAGGATTCGTGGTGAAGGCAGCCACGCCAAGGCCGTTGCTGGTATCCGGGCACTCTGCGCCGAGGGCGTTCGTGTATTGATCTCCTTCACTGCACAACCGGACAATTACCAGGAGTTCCCTGCCGTTGCGCGCCTTGGGCATGAATTAGGCGTCCACAAGGTCTGGTCAGACCGGGTCATCCCCCCTTCTGGCCCGGGTGCCACAGCCCTGATGCTCACACCGGCGCAAACAGAAGAATATCTGCTGCTCATGGCCCAGGCGCGTGCAGCCTTGCCCGCCAAAAGCACAACCCAGATTCCACTGCATCGTGCCCTGCAGTTTCTGGAAGGGGGCGATAGCATCTACCGCTGCACGGCAGGCGAATCTCTCATCACCGTCATGCCTGATGGCACCCTTTACCCCTGCCGCCGCCTGCCCATACCAGTGGGGAACGTGTACCAGCACCGCCTCCACGAGCTGTATTACGGCGCTCCCCTACAAGACATCCGTACACCAAGGCAATACGAAGGCTGCGAACAATGTGGCTTTGCCCAACGTTGCCAAGGTGGGCTCAGGTGTTTAAGCTGGGCTGCAACGGGGCGACTGGATCAGGCTGACCCAGGCTGCACGCTGGCTCAGCCGGGCACCGCAGGCAAAGCGTGGGTTCCAATCAAAGCGGTATAACCCCACCAAGCGTATTGAAATCAGCCGCCACAGCCTCCGCAACCGCCACCACATCCCCCGCCGCACCCGCCGCCGCCAGAGTCACCTCCACCGGAATCCCCCCCGCCGCCACCTCCATCGCTACCAGAACCCACATAGCGTGGAAACAGGCGATCCCGGAACGCGAATGCATTGCCGGGCAACAGCTCCAGGCCGAACAGTGCCGCCAGCAGCACGGCGTCGGTATTGGCGCCGCCAAATTGCAGGCGGTGAGCATGGTCACGCAGCGAACGCAGATTGCGCGTGAGCTGTTCGAGCGTGGCGCTACCGTGCGCAGTTAAGCGCGGAGAGACTTTGCCGCACAGAAACAGCACGGAGATCACGGCCAGGATCACCAGGAACCAGATGTTGTGGTGCCCGTGGTTCCAAGCGTAGTAAATCCGCGCACCCGCCAGGATCAACAGCCCCCAGAACAGCGGACGGATGATACGCCGACGCACGCTACGCACATCGTCACTACAAATCATGCCAAGCGTTTCAAGCTCGCGCTCATAGACATGGGCCGCCGCCATGACCTGGGAATCCTGCTGAAGCTGCGCCAAATTTTTCCAATCCGAACTGCATGCGGCCAAAATCGCCTGCTCCAAGGCACGGCGGGCATTGGCAGCCAGTTTGAGATTGGTTTTGACCGTGCCTGCATTCTCGCTGAGCAGACTACGGTCGACCAGGGAAAACACGGCAACGCGAATGGCTTCCTCTGCACCCGCACGCAAGGCAGCAACCCGATACGGGTCTTCGGCAAAACGCACGGAGCGGATAGGTTTTTGCTCAGCCGCGCGAATCTGGAAAGCGGCCCATTTGTTGGCCAAGAACCCAATGACCGCGTAGAGCAGGAGAAAAACCGGCCCACTCATAACGCCTCCGCAGCATTCAGGCTTGCCAACAGATAGGCAGCCAAGGCTGAAAGTTGCAGCAGCACACGGCTGCCTTGCCCCACTTCCAACGATTGCTGCTCACGTACTTGCGAAAGAACCTCCACTGCGCTCACAAACCCGGGGTTTTGCGAGGCTTGAGCCACCTTGATCAAGGCATCGCGGGGGCTCATGTCCACAGTCTCACCCTGCAGATCCAGCAAGGCCAAGGCGGCAGAGCGCAGAGGCGAGGCGGCTTCCGAAATCACGGGCCCCAGTTGCTCTTCACGCAGGCTGAGCATGGCATACCGCTCGCGTAGCCGGATACTCAGGTTGAGCAGCACCTCACGGGTACGGCGGCGCAGCTCGGCCTTGTCGATCACCAGGGAAGCAAAAGGATCATTGCCCCACAGCATACGGTGGCGAGCCTTGATGTCATTGAATTTCACCGCAAACAGACGCGCTGCTTCAGGCAGTTCATCGCGCAACAGGAACATGACTGAAGCGCGGATCGCGGAGTGGCATACCCGCAACGCGGAACGGAATTCATCCACGCGGGCTTGCTCGAAATCGGCCAGATACACGATCAGGTTAACATCCGACTGCTGGCGCATGCGGCCCTCTGCCGCCGAGCCGAACAGGATGACGGACAGCAGATCCTCGCCAAACGCACGTTGGGCTTCCTGCACAAATTCGTCCAACACTGCATTGAGCGTGCTGGTTTCCACAATCACCATGCTTACCCCCTTATCGGTCATGATTATTAGTGTGTTTCTTTCTCCCCACTATCATACGGGACAAAGCATGACGATCCTGCTTACGCAGATCGGGTGAGCGCGGCTGTCTGGCAGACAGGCGCCAAACGGCAGGCAACAAAAAAGGGCCTAGCGGCCCTTTCCTTTTGATACAACTGGTACCGAAATTACTTCAGCACGGCAGCAATCGCATCCGCCACATAGTCGATGTTCTTGGTATTGAGCGCGGCCAGGCAGATGCGGCCCGTCGACACGGCATAAATACCGAACTCGGTCTTCAAACGCTCCACTTGGGCGGCGGTGAGGCCGGTGTAGGAGAACATGCCACGCTGCTTGACCACAAAGCCGAAGTCCTGCGCTGTGCCACGGGCAGCCAGCTTCTCGACAAGGCTAGTGCGCATTTCACGGATGCGCACGCGCATCCCGGCCAGCTCGTCTTCCCACATCTTGCGCAATTCAGGTGAGGCCAGCACCGCCGCCACCACCGCGCCACCATGGGTCGGCGGGTTGGAGTAGTTGGTGCGCACCACGCGCTTGACTTGCGACATCACGCGGGCCGACTCTTCCTTGGCACTGGTGACGATGGTCAGCGCACCCACCCGCTCACCATACAGCGAGAAGGACTTGGAGAAGGAACTGGAGATGAAGAATTGCAGGCCCGAGGCGGCGAAGGCGCGCACGGCCACGGCATCCGCATCAATCCCTTCGGCAAAGCCCTGATAGGCCATATCCAGGAAGGGGATCAGGCCGCGTTCCTTGCACACCGCAACCACTTCAGCCCACTGCGCGTCGCTCATATCAGCGCCGGTCGGGTTGTGGCAGCAGGCATGCAGAATGATGATCGAACCCGCTGGCAGGGCAGCCAGGAAGCTCTTCATGGCAGCAAAGTTCACGCCACGGGTGGCCGGATCGTAGTACGGGTAGTTTTCCACCACGAAACCGGCAGACTCAAACAACGCACGGTGGTTTTCCCAGCTCGGGTCAGAGATATAGACCTTGGCAGCGGGCAACAGGCGCTTGAGGTAATCTGCCCCCACTTTCAGCGCACCCGTACCGCCCAGCGCTTCCACCGTCAACGTGCGGCCTTCGGCAATCAGCGCGGAATCCTTGCCGAACAACAACGCAGCCACTGCGTTGTTATAGGCAGCCAAACCCTCGATCGGCTGATAGCCACGGGCGGGTGCAGCTTCCAGGCGGGTCTTTTCGGCGGTTTTCACAGCGGCCAACAGGGGAATCTTGCCTTCGTCGGTAAAGTACACGCCAACGCCCAGATTGACTTTGGTGCTGCGAGTATCGGCAGCAAAAGCTTCATTCAGACCCAGGATCGGATCGCGGGGGGCCATTTCGACGGCAGCAAATATCGACGAACTCATGAGTGCTCCAGTGCTAGGGAAGAAATGCGTTACACCGCTGTCGCAGTGAAACAGGAAATGCGGAATAATCAACGATTGGCTGGCTCAGTCGGTTGACCTTGCTGCCAAACCTTTCGAGATTGGAATTTTAGCATGTACGACACCGCATCTTCCCCCCAGATCGTCTGCTTTGAGGGCAGCCCCTTCCGGCTGCACCAACCTTTCCCTCCCGCAGGGGATCAGCCGACCGCAATCAAGCTGCTCAGCGAAGGGATCGAAGACGGGCTGATGTTCCAGACCCTGCTGGGCGTCACCGGCTCGGGTAAAACCTACACCATGGCCAATGTGATTGCCCGCATGGGCCGCCCGGCCATTGTGTTGGCACCCAACAAGACCTTGGCTGCGCAGCTTTATGCCGAATTCCGCGAGTTTTTCCCCGAAAACGCGGTCGAATACTTCGTCTCCTACTACGATTACTACCAGCCGGAAGCCTATGTGCCCTCGCGCGACCTATTCATCGAGAAGGATTCCTCGATCAATGAACACATTGAGCAGATGCGGCTTTCTGCCACCAAGAGCCTGCTGGAGCGGCGCGATGTGGTGATCGTCGCCACCGTCTCCTGCATCTACGGGATCGGTGACCCGGTCGACTACCACAGCATGATCCTGCATCTGCGCGAAGGCGAGAAGATGGCCCAGCGCGACGTACTGCAACGCCTGGTCGGCATGCAGTACGAACGCAACGACGTGGACTTCCAGCGTGGCACCTTCCGCGTGCGTGGCGATGTAATCGACGTTTTCCCTGCGGAAAGTGCCGAGCTGGCGCTGCGTGTAGAGCTGTTCGACGATGAAATCGAACACCTCACGCTCTTCGACCCGCTCACCGGCCACCTCAAGCAAAAACTCGGGCGTTTCACGGTATTCCCCTCCAGCCACTATGTCACCCCGCGTGCCACGGTGATGAAGGCCATTGAGGCGATCAAAGAGGAGCTGCGCGACCGCATCGAGTTCTACCAGCGCAACAACAAGCTCGTTGAAGCCCAACGCGTCGAACAGCGCACCCGCTTCGACCTGGAAATGCTCTCCGAACTCGGCTTCTGCAAGGGCATCGAGAACTATTCCCGCCACCTCTCCGGGCGCATGCCGGGGGACCCGCCGCCCACGCTGATCGACTATATGCCACCGGATTCACTGATGTTTGTCGACGAATCCCACGTGGCCATCCCGCAGGTCGGTGGCATGTTCAAGGGTGATCAGGCACGCAAGCTCAACCTTGTGGAATACGGTTTCCGCCTGCCCTCGGCAGCAGACAATCGACCGCTCAAATTCGACGAGTTTGAGCGCCTCATGCCGCAGACCGTGTTCGTCTCCGCCACTCCTTCCACCTACGAGGAACAACATCAGGGCCAAGTCGTCGAACAGGTAGTGCGCCCCACAGGCTTGGTCGACCCGATTGTAGATGTCCGGCCGGCCATCACCCAGGTGGATGACGTGCTCATGGAAATCCGCAAGCGCATCGCGGTGCAGGAGCGCATCCTGGTCACCGTGCTCACCAAGCGCATGGCCGAGGACCTCACCAATTACCTAGTGGAGAACGGCATCCGCGCACGCTATCTGCATAGCGACATCGATACGGTGGAGCGCGTGGAAATCATCCGCGACCTGCGCCTGGGCGAATTCGATGTGCTCATCGGCATCAACCTGCTGCGCGAGGGGCTGGACATCCCGGAGGTCTCGCTGGTCGCCATTCTGGACGCGGACAAGGAAGGCTTCCTGCGTTCGGTACGCTCACTGATCCAGACCATAGGACGTGCCGCCCGCCACCTGCATGGCACTGCCATTCTATATGCCGACCGCATCACGGATTCTATGCGCGCCGCCATGGATGAAACCGAACGGCGCCGTAACAAGCAGATTGCCTTCAATGAAGCCAATGGCATCACTCCGAAATCGGTGCACAAACGCATCAAGGACATCATCGATGGCGTCTATCAGGATGATGCCAATCCACGCCTGGGCCGTGTCGCCACCGAACCGGGCAAGGATTACGCCCTGATGGACGAAAAGGCCCTGGCCCGCACCATCAAGCAACTGGAAAAGGATATGCAGGAATATGCCAAAAACCTGGAGTTCGAAAAAGCTGCCGCTGCACGCGATGAACTTTTCAAGCTGCGCCAGCGCGCTTTCGGGGCGGACCACCATTAAGAAGCCGTAACAAAATGGTTCTGGCGTTGTTACGCCGCCTTGCCGTACTACTTGTACTGTCTGCGTTGGCGCGCCTAGCCAGAACCGTTGCACTCCATTTTGTTACAACTTCTAAGCCCTGCACATGAAAAAGGTACTCTTCGTATGCGGTAAAAACCGCTGGCGCAGCCCTACAGCAGAGCAAATCTTCGCCGATCATCCCTGCATCGTCTGCAACTCTGCCGGGCTCAGTCACGATGCAGACAATCCCTTGACGAGTGAGCGGGTGGCCTGGGCGGATCTTATCTTCGTGATGGAAAAAGCCCAGCGCAGCAGGCTCAACAAGCAGTTCAAACACGCATTGCACGGCCAGCGCGTGATCTGCCTGGATATTCCATACGATTACACCTACATGGACCCGGCGCTGATCGGGCTGCTCAAAGCCCGCATCACGCCCAAACTATAGAATTCGCCCACCCGGCCTGCTCACCAGTTGCCGGATGACATCCGCCAAGGCCGTCACCGTCTGGTCATAGCACAGGGTTTCGCTCCCAAAAATCAGGTAGAGCGGCGTCTGGCGCACCTGCTGAGCAGCCATTGGCAGGCGCTTAAGCTCACCTCGCGCCAACAAGGATTCTATGCGTGCCAAGGGCAACCAGCCATAGCCCACGCCATGACAAACAGCCTCGATAGCGGCCTCAATGGTCGTAAAAGACCACAGCGCCCGTTTATGACGCATTTCTGTGCGTTGCTGGGCACGATCCGCCATGGCCACCAGGGGGTATTGCTCCAGTTGCGCAGCGGTGAGCGGCCCCTCAAGGCCATGCAGGGGATGATCCGGGTGGGCGACCGCAACAAAATCCATGTTCATCAGGAAATTCCCCATGCGTGCAGCCTCCTGCTTCAGCGCCACAATATAGAGGTCCGCCTCCTGCTGGGCTAACAACTGCTCACTCTCGGTGCGCAGCACCTCGGTGACATGAACCTGCACCTGCGGATAGGCCTGCTGAAACGCCCTGAGCGCAGCAAACAGCACACTTTTGGGAAAGACGGTATCAACAATCAAGGCCAGATTCGCACGCACCCCTGCCTTCAGCCCGTGGGCCCGAAATTCCAGTTGGCGGAAACTGGCTAACAGCGGCTGTGCCTGCGCCAACATCAGGCGCCCCGCTTCGGTAAGCTCCGCCTTGCGCCCAACGATCTGGAGTAACTCCATCCCCAAGCGTTCCTGCAAGGCATTGAGCGCGTAACTCACCGCAGACTGGCTGCGATTCAGGCGCTCGGCGGCACGGGTAAAACTGCCTTCATCCACAACTGTTTGCAGCACAAACCATTGTTCAAACGTGGTGGCAGGGAGTTCGCTAGGCATTGTTGGAGCACCTTAATTAATCAGAAAAACAGATGTTTTTCATCCAAAACTAGCCGCATTTTATCTAAAAATATCTTATATTATTCAAGCCAGACCTTCTTTTTATTGGAGATTTTCATGGCTGGTTTCGACAAGCACGATCTGAGCGGTTTTGTGGGCAAACACCTCGTCTACACCTATGACAATGGCTGGAATTACGAGATCTACATCAAGAACGATCACACCATCGATTACCGCATCCACAGTGGCATCGTGGCCAACCGCTGGGTGAAGGACCAGCGCGTGTTCATCGCCCGCGTGGGTGCAGAAATCTACAAGATTTCCTGGACCGAACCCACCGGTACGGATGTCAGCCTGATCGCCAACTTGCAGGACATGATCTACCACGGCACCATCTTCTTCCCGCGTTGGGTCATCAACGACCCGAAGAAAACAGTGTGCTTCCAGAATGAACATATTCCACAAATGGAAGCTTACCGTGAAGCAGGCCCGGTCTACCCGACCGAGGTAATTGATGAGTTTGCTACCATTACCTTCGTGCGCACCTGTGCACAAAACGACGATAGCATCATCAACTGCCCGGCCAGCGAACTACCCGCCGATTTCCCGCGTAATCTTGCCAACAAAACCTAAATCTGCAAGGCTTGCCAAAGAGGAGGGATTCCCCTTCACAGGAGACAATTCATGACGCATCTATCATCACGCCACGCCGTGCAGCGCGCAGCCCTGGGCACACTTGCAGCGCTGGCATGCTATGCCGCCCAAGCCGCCTCTGCAAAGCCTCAGGAAGCCTGTGCAGCTCTGCTCTCAGCCAGTGCGCCCAACGTCAGGATCGACGTGGCTGAATACCTTGCCAGCGGCCAGGGGGCACAGGATGCCCAGAGCGCGCTGACAGGGGCCAGCGGGGGCAATTCAGCCCTGCCCGCACATTGCCGGGTCCAGGGGATCATTGAAGCGCGTACCGGGGCCGACGGAAAGCCCTATGGCATCAACTTCGAGCTGCGTATGCCAGACGATTGGCAAGGGCGCTTCATCTTCCAGGGCGGCGGCGGTCTGGATGGGTTCCTGGCACCAGCGCTCGGCAAGATCCCCGTGCGGGGCGCCACCGCCAACCCTGCGCTTACGCGTGGCTATGCCGTGGTTTCGATGGATGGCGGCCACCAAGGGCTGGGACCGGAATTTGCACACGATCAGCAAGCACGCCTGGATTACGCCTATGCTGCGATCGGCAAAGTCACCACACAGGCCAAACGCCTGATCAACAGTTATTATGTCGCAGCCCCCAAGCATTCGTATTTCATGGGTTGTTCCAACGGCGGGCGTGAAGCCATGCTGGCCGCCCAGCGCTACCCTACCGAATTCGATGGCGTAGTAGCGGGCAATGCCGGTTTCCACTTGAGCCGCGCAGCCGTTGCCGAAGCCTGGGATACCCAAGCCTTCATGAGCATCGCCCCCAAGGATGCCAAAGGCCTACCCGTATTAGCCCAGGCATTTTCCGAGGCTGATCTTGCCTTGGTCAGCAAGGCCGTCCTCAAGGCCTGTGATAAGCTCGATGGCATTGAAGACGGGCTGATCAACAACTATCACGCCTGCCACTTCAAGCCCGAAGTGCTGCAATGTAAGGCCGGACGGACTTCCGATTGCCTGCAACAGCAGCAGGTTGCCGTGCTGAAAAAAATCTTTGACGGCGCCCATGACAGCCGTGGCGATGCACTCTACAGCAGCTGGCCTTACGACGCAGGCATTTCCTCCACAGGCTGGCGGGCCTGGAAGCTGGGTTCCTCCGCTGACGGAGCCAAACCTGATGCGCGGAATGTGGTGCTGGGTTCGGGTTCGCTCTCCGAATACTATATGACGCCACCGGTCAAAGGTTTCGACACACTGAAATTCGATTTTGACAAAGACATGGGCAGGATCGCCGAAATCGGTGCCCTGAACGATGCCACCTCCACCTATCTGAATACGTTTGAAGCGCGTGGTGGCAAGCTGCTGGTATTTCATGGCCTGTCGGACCCGGTGTTTTCTGCCAACGACATCATGCGCTGGTATGAGGCCGTGCAGCAGAATACTGACGCGGGTGATGCCAGCCAACTCAAACAATGGGCCCGACTCTTCATGGTGCCCGGCATGACCCACTGCGGCGAAGGCCCGGCGCTGGAGGACTTTGATCCCTTGGCAGCCATTCAGGCCTGGGTCGAGCAGGGTCAGGCCCCGGCCTACATGGCTGCCAAAGGCAAGCGCTTCCCCGGCAAAGAACAGCCTCTATGCCCCTACCCGCAAACTGCACAATATATGGGTGGCGATGCAAATAGCATCAACGCATATCGCTGTGTTGCGCCCTGAAATAGCCTGACTGAGAATCCTCCGGCTGCCTTGCGCAGCCAGAGGATTGCATCACAAAAAAACAATCCCCAGCACCGCAGCAGCGGCCAACCACCACAGGGGATTAAAGCGCAAAAAGTAGCTGGTCGCCGCCGTGGCAATTGTAATGGCATATAGTAGCCATTCTTGACCATTCAGGCTTGCCAGCACCCCGCTACTGCCCAACACCAAGCCAACGGTAATCGGGGCCAGCGCCATTTCCAAAGCCTTACGCCAAGGCGAATCAGCAAAGCGATACCATAGCTTGCCAGCCTGAAACGCCAGCAGGGAAGATGGCAAACAGATGCCTACAGTGCAGACCAATGCGCCCGGTATACCCGCCACCTTCCAGCCGATCAGGCTGACGATCAACACATTAGGCCCAGGTGCAACCTGCCCAATCGCAAACAGCGAGGCAAATTCTGCACCATTCATCCAATGACCGACATCCACCACCTGACGATGGATTTCCGGCAGCAGTGAGCTGGCCCCGCCCACTGCCATCAGGGAATACAGAGCAAAACGCCAGAACAATTCCCACAAGCCTGGGCGATTCATCGCGCTTTCTCCTTGTAGATCGAGTACCACGCCAGCGCCACGGAAACCGGCCCCAGCACCAACAGTATCCAGAGCAAAGGCAGGCGCAGCCACCAGATCGCAAGCAGGGTCACAAGCGCCACGGCGGGCGCCCATCGCGGACTTTTGCGCAAGCGGCTGGCCAGCTTCAGCCCCATTGCCAACATCAAACCTGCCGCACCCGCAGCCATGGCACTCAAGGCATGTTGCAGGTGGGCCGAATGGGCCATATGCCCATATAACGTGGCCAGGCTCAGGGCAATGATGAGAGGGGCAAAGAGCAAGCCCAGGATTGCCGCCAGTGCGCCACGCCAGCCATGGAAACGAGCCCCCAATACAATGCTCAGATTCCCCACGTTCGGCCCCGGCAGACATTGCCCCAGGCCAAGCAGTTCGAGGAACTCCTGCTCGCTCACCCATTGCAGCTGCTCGACCAGAATGCGCCGGGCGTGGGGCAAAGCCCCGCCGAAGCTACTGATGCCGATACGGAAAAAGCCCGTAAACAAACCGAGCAGGCTGGGTACGATAAGGCTGGGCGAAGATGATTCGTTGGTATCCATGCCCGCAATTCTACGTTGCAGCAGAGAAACCTATAGTATTCTTAATGGTGAAATTGTTGCTTTGGTGCACGGCATGCACCACACAGACACGCATACAGGAATTTCAAACAATGAAAATAACCAGCATCTCGCTCATAGTGCTGTCAATCGGCTTGGGAATACCCGCCGCCCATGCAGCGGACACCCTGGACTGTAATAATGCCATGACCCAGGGTGACATGAACGAATGCGCATACCGTGATCTGAAGCATGAAGACCAGGCCCTGAATGCAGCCTACAACGCCTATCGCGCGCGCCTGAGTGCCAAGCAGAAAGAGCAGTTGAAAACGGTGCAACTGGCCTGGATCAAATACCGGGATCTGGCCTGCGATTACGACTCCTCCGGGGTGGAAGGTGGATCGGTACGCCCCATGATCTACGCGCAATGCATAACCCGGCGCACCCACCAGCGCCTTGAAGAGATCAAGGCGCTGGCTGACTGCAAGGACGGCGATCTGAGCTGCCCGACCCCAGGTGAATGATCAGGGCTTGGGCGCAGGCGTCGGCTTCACGTAAGCCGCCAACGCTGGCACAGCACGCCCCATGGCTTCAGCCACCAGGCGCCCAAGCGCATACGATCCATCAAGATTGAAGTGAGTCTTGTCCGGGATGGTCTGGCCATTCATGTCTTTCTTGGTGGCCCCCAGCTTGTTGGCTTCAGTCTCACCCAACTTCTCAAAGTAATCCTGGCTGATCTGGTGCAGGTCGATCAGCGGAACATTCATCTCGGCAGCCACCGCTTTCATGGCTGCCACATGCCCCATGAGATCGTCATGAATCTTGCCATCCGCTTCAAAATACCGTCGGGCAATCGGCGTCACCAGGATCGGCTTGATGCCTGCGGCACGGGCCTCACTCACGTAACGGCGTAAATTGGCCGGATACTCGGTCGCCAGATCGGTTTCTCGGTCTGCGTGAGCCTTGCTTTGCACATCGTTGTGGCCAAACTGGATCAACATCCAATCGGGCTTTGGCGTTTGCGCCCTCTCCCACAGCCCTTCTTGGCGATAAGTCTTGGTGCTGGCGCCCCCTTTGGCCCGGTTCACGCAATCGACACGGGCGTCCAGATTGGCACAGAAGCCGCTTCCATAGCCCTGGCGCTCAGTCTGAGTCGAGTCCCCCACCAGGGTCACACGCACACCCGGTTTTTCAGCCGGGGGGCTGGCGCATGCCATGCACAAGGCCAGTGGCGCCCACATGGCGATCAGTCGTTTCAGGTTCAGCATGCAACAACACTCCACGAAATAAACCGTACGCCAGTGTATCCCCCTTCGCGCATTGAAGCTTGATCGCCATTGCGGTCTTGCCTCTGGCTCACCCAAAAAAATGGGCGCCCATCGGCGCCCGAGCAATACACGCGCAGCAGATACCCCACCCGTGCGCGTAGCAGCCAGAATCAGAAGCTATAGGTCGCCGTTGCCAGCAAACGGGTTCCGCTGACCTTTGTGCCATGTCCATCCGCATCAAAGAAGGTCCACAACGGCGTACCGTTCTTGGAGGCTTTGCCACTGTTATAGCTGACAGCCCCGGCAAACGCCCAGCGATCCAGCGTCCAGGTAGCGCCTACCTTGGCGTCATAATAATTATAGGCGGACAGGTGGCGCAGTTGCTGCGCGCCAGCATGCAGATTGAGTGCAACCCCCTTGGCAATTTCCGGGTTCCAGTTGGTTTCGATATAGGTGGTGCCGCGCGTGCTACGCCGTTCCCCGCTGTAGGGATCAGCTGCGAAACCAAACCAGTACTGGCTGGCAGCAACCCAACCGGTAACATTGAAGGTTCCCTTGTTGTAGGCCAGCTTGACCTCCTGAGTGTGGTAGCGGATCGTCTTGTCGCCCACACTCGCTTTGGCCCCCGGATACCAGTAACTCACAACCCCTGCATCAATATTGCTATCTTCGCCCAGGGTATAGCGATAGCCACCGTACAGATCCAGCTCAGAACCACTGCCATTAGGGTAGGCCGCATTCGAGACCCCGGAACCGAAGGTGCCTACATAAAACCCGCTGGCATGGTCAAACTCCAGCGATGCTTGCATGGTTGGCTTGTGCTGCGTCTGCGAGATCCCCCGGAAAATGTAGTCGCTGACCAGACTCATGTTACCAACCGTGGTCCAGCTCGGGGCAGGTGCTGCAGGCGCGTCCGCTGCATGGACTTGCGTGCTCACCGCCAGTGCAAGAAGGGAGAGGAGATATTGATGCTTCATGATATTTTCCCAAGTGGGTTGAAACAAGCTTATTCAGCGCTGGCAATAGCCGGAACCAGTTCTTCTTCCACCGCCTCACGACGACTCCGGGTGGTCAGGAAATAGGCATAACCTACCGCCAACAAACCTACAAATATCCCGGCAATCAGGCGGTTGTAATAAACCATTGTCACCATGCAGACCACTGACGCAGCCAAGGCGAAGGCCGGAACCAGCGGGAAGCCGGGAGCACGGAACGGACGTGCCAGGGCAGCTTCAGTCCGGCGCAGCTTGAACAGGCTGGCCATGCTCAGGATGTACATCAGGATCGCGCCGAACACCGACATGGTGACAATATTCGCCGTTAGCGTCTGGCCACCAAAGGTCAGCCACTCGTCACTAAAAATCGCCAGGATGCCCACCACACCACCGGCCAGAATGGCCTTGTGCGGAGTCTTGAAACGTGGATGCACCTCTGCAAACATCTTGGGCAGGAAACCGGCGCGAGACAGCGCGAAAATCTGACGCGAATAGCCCAGAATGATGCCGTGGAAGGAGGCAATCAGCCCGAACAGACCCAACCACACCAGCATATGCAGCCATCCGCTGCTATCGCCCACCACGCGCTTCATGGCTTGCGGCAAGGGATCATTGATGTTAGACAGCGCCTTCCAGTCACCCGAGCCACCGGCAAACACCATCACCCCAATCGCCAACACCACCAGCGTCAGAATGCCACCAATATAGGCAATGGGAATCGAACGTTTGGGGGTCTTGGCCTCTTCCGCCGCCATGGCCACACCTTCGATGGCTAGAAAGAACCAGATTGCAAACGGGATCGCCGCCATGATGCCCGACAGCGAACCAATGCTGAATGAATCAGCCCCTGCCCAGCCACCTTGCATGAAATGGCTCATGGAGAAATCCGGCGCCACCACTCCCATGAAGACAAGCAACTCGACAATCGCCAGAATGGTGACAAACAGCTCAAAGCTTGCAGCAATCTGTACGCCAACAATGTTCAGGGCCATGAAAACAACATATGCCCCCACCGCAATCGCCTTTGGATTGATCGATGGGAATTGCACATTCAGATAGGCGCCGATGGCCAGTGCAATCGCCGGAGGGGCGAACACAAACTCAATGAGGGTGGCGGCCCCTGCCAGATAGCCCCCCACCGAACCAAAGGCGCGGCGACTATACTCAAACGGCCCACCGGCATGAGGGATCGAAGTGGTCAATTCAGTAAAACTGAAAATGAAACTGGTATACATTGCCGCCACAAAAATGGCAGTAACGAGAAACCCCAGGGTTCCTGCCGAAGCCCAACCGTAACTCCAGCCGAAGTACTCGCCTGAAATCACGAGACCGACGGCAATGCCCCACAACTGAAGCGTCCCAAGAGTGGGGCGCAACGCGGAACTATCTGTTGTGCTCATGATAACCCTTCCAATCTGCATATCCATGAATTGCGCCAGCCAATGCGGGCCAGCGTGCGTATGCTTGGTGCACGGTTTTCGTACAGATGAAAACCTTGGATTTGGCACCGCATAGAGACAAGATTAGTGAGCGCAACCTTGCGGCGTTATCGAAATTTGGCAAAGTTTAAAAATGCACCAAAGCGGGATGCAATCGGATTCCATGCACAATTTCAAAGCATGCTTTTTTACCCGCCTGCGAATGCAACCGCATCCGCATCGCCACTACTCGACCATGCATTGCAGACACATGCAGATGTCCTTTCCATCCGCCTGACGACCCAAGATGGTGCCCAGCCTAAAAAACGCCGTGATCGGGAGGCAACACCACGCGGACGGACACCAAGCGAGAACAAGGCACGCCCCTTTGGTTACGCTGCATATTTCTTCGTCTTGATGCATTGCTTCGGTGGGCCGGAACAGGTGTGCTAAACTCCGCCGGGGCTCGCTGTGGAAAAGCGGGACCGTTCAGCCCAGCATCTTTTGCTGGGCCTATTTACATGGAGGTGCATCATGAGCAGAAAAAACCCAACACAGGTGCCATTTCGAAGTCACCAGCAAGCGTCGTAAAGGCTTCCCGTCGGAAACCCAGGTTCGCGCTGGTTTCCGCGTCGTTCATGGCGACAAGGAATTGCTCGAAAAACTTGGCCGACAAGACCCCTGCCCCTGCGGTTCGGGCAAATCCTTTCAGGCGCTGCTGCCTGAAATCGGGCAGCTTTCGATGGAAGCAATCGTGATGATTACTTCCGCTAGGCATACGCCAAGCTAGACCACCAGCACAGGGCACGCATTACAAACCGCAAAAAAGTGATGCGTGCCTTTTTTGATGGAGAGATGGCTTTGAGATATCGCACCTTCTGCAAAATCCTGGCAGCATGTTTGCTCATGATGCATGGATTGATTGCACAAGCAGCTGAAATGCCCAAGGAGGTTCAAACATTCATTCAGCGACGCGACACCTGCGATCACTTTCGAGGTGAAGAAGGCTACAGTAAGGCACGCCAAGCTCTCATCAATCGTCGTCTGCACCAATATTGCACGGGCACCGACGCCCAGTTGGCCCGATTGAAAAGAAAGTACGCGGGCAATCCAGAGATTATCGAAAAGATGGACGCATACGAAGCCACGATTGAAATATCTACACGCCGTACCCGGTAGTTTCCAGATACAAACAGCCCAAATCGATCACTCGTTCCCAAAAAAAAACCCGCCGAACCGAAGCGGGTTAATCCTCAATGGATACGGCAACGCGAGCTGTTGCATCCAAGGAGCAAGGGAGGAAACTTGCTTTTACTCTAGGTCAACTTCTGGTACACGACCATCAAGAATTGTCAGAAACAATTACATGTTGCGATTGTTCGCAAAATTTCCGCACTACACTTTCCAGCCTGCATTACCCCTTCGGGTATACCCACAACTTTCTTCAATTTGGCCAAAAATGTACACGAGCCTATGGCATCTAGTGCCAGTTGAGCGCTTGCGGACAACGCATAACTGATGCCATGCCTGCAGTGGCGGCACTCGGATTGCGCCTGCTATTGAGGAACGATAGCCCCCCAATCGGCAGCAAATACTTTTCTTGGCGGCAAACATTCACTATCATCACTTGATGTTCACGAGCAATGCGCAACGTCCTCACTTCGCCTGCAACCCTCTGTTTGAGTCACGTATTGTCCACAACAGTGGCGGCAATGTGGGCGTTTTTGGTGAAATCCGCAGTCCACTCTACTTATCATGACAAAAAATTCCACACTCACCTGCTTCAAGGCTTATGACATCCGAGGAAAACTCGGCGATGAATTGAATGAGGCCATCGCCTACCGTATCGGTCGTGCTTTTGGTGAATATCTCAAACCCAAATGCGTAGCGGTGGGAGGAGACGTGCGCCTGACCTCTGAAGCACTTAAGCACGCGCTGGCTGAAGGCTTGATGGATGCGGGGGCTGATGTGATTGATATCGGCATGAGCGGAACGGAAGAAATCTATTTCTCCGCATTTCACCTGGATGTAGACGGGGGGATCGAAGTCACCGCCAGCCACAACCCACTTGATTACAACGGCATGAAGATGGTCAAGCGTGGCGCGCAACCAATCAGTGGCGACTCTGGCTTGAATGATATCAAACGGCTGGCCGAGGAAAACAAATTCCCTGCGGTTGGCAAACGTGGCTCGCTTACGCAAACAAATATTCTATCAGCGTATGTTGATCATCTGCTGGGCTATGTAGACCTTTCCGCCATTCGCCCGCTCAAACTCGTGGTCAACGCCGGGAACGGGGCAGCCGGGCATGTGGTGGATGCACTGGAAGCGCGCTTCCGGGCGGCAAACGTTCCCGTTGAATTCATTAAGGTTCATCACAACCCGGATGGGCATTTCCCGAACGGCATTCCCAATCCACTTTTGCCGGAATGCCGCCAAGATACTTCCGATGCAGTCCGGCAACATGGTGCAGATATGGGGATTGCATGGGATGGAGACTTTGACCGTTGCTTTCTGTTTGATGAAACTGGGACATTCATTGAGGGCTACTACATTGTTGGCCTGCTGGCTGAAGCGTTTTTGCAGAAAAACCCTGGTGCCAAGATCATTTATGACCCACGCCTGACCTGGAACACGGTTGACGTCGTCACCCAGGCGGGGGGGCAACCGATTCTGTGCAAGACCGGGCACGCCTTCATCAAGGAACGCATGCGCAAGGAAGACGCCATATATGGCGGCGAAATGAGCGCCCACCACTATTTCCGCGATTTTGCCTATTGTGACAGTGGCATGATTCCCTGGCTGCTGGTAATGGAACTTCTGAGTCGCAAAGGTATGGCACTTTCGGCATTGGTGAAGGAGCGGATCGCCAAGTACCCGTCTTCTGGTGAAATCAATCGCAAACTGGCCGACGCCAAAGCCGCCATCCAGCGCATCCGTGAAACCTACGAGAAAGATGCTGCCGCCCTCGACACCACGGATGGCTTAAGCCTGGACATGGGGGATTGGCGCTTCAATTTACGTTCATCCAACACCGAGCCTGTGCTGCGCCTGAATGTGGAGAGCCGTGGTGATATTGCGCTGATGCAGGCAAAGACCAGGGAGCTACTGAACCTGATTGAAGCCGAATAGAAGCTTGATTGATTCGCTGCGCACGCCAGACGTGCCAGCAAGAAAAAAGGCCATGCAAGCATGGCCTTTCCGATATTACTCCATCATGATCGAACCAAGCGATCAGTGATGGTGATGCCCTTCTGGACCATGCACATGGCCGTGGGCAAGTTCTTCTGCCGAGGCGGGACGCACGGCACTCACCGTCACGTCAAAAACCAGCGCAACGCCAGCCAGGGGGTGGTTGCCGTCAACGACCACCTTTTCGTCGGCAATGTCGGTCACGCGGAAGATCATGTCTTCCTCGCCTTCGTCGCCCACGCGCTCGAAAGACATACCCACTTCCACAGTGTCGGGGAAGCAGTCACGATCTTCGATCAGCACCAGACTTTCGTCATACTCGCCAAAGGCATCATCGGGCTGGAGCTTCACGCTCAGCTTTTCACCCACCTTCAAACCATGCAGCTTTTCTTCCAGAAGCGGAAAAATAGCGTCATAGCCGCCATGCAGATAGACCAGCGGCTGAGCACCGTCATCCACCACGTTGCCATCAGGGTCCTTCACCTTGTAATCAAGCGTGACGACGGTGTTCTTTACGATTTCCATTCTTTCTCCCGGAAAGATTTTTCAATAAATCAAGCACATTGTCGGTGTGCATCTGCACATCGACCTTGTATTCCACATGCCACAGCCTACCATCGTTGCCGACGATAAACGTGGCGCGCTGCACGGCAGGGCGTACTGCTTCCCCACCCCTGGCGTCCTGCCAAACCCGGTAGAGTTTGCAGGCAGCGCCGTCGGCGTCCGAGAGCAGGCTGAAACCCAAGCCATGTTCATCCCGAAAATCCGCGTGCGTGGAGCAATCGTCCAGACTCACGCCGACGACCCGGGCACCATAACGGTGAAAGTCTTCTTCGTGATCCGAGAAGCTGATTGCCTGACGCACACTCAGAGGCATCTTGTCATGCAGGTAAAAATGCAGGACGACGATATCCTTCTGCCACGCTTCGGCCAACTCAAAGGACTCCATGTCAGCATCCAGCAGACAAAAATTTGGCGCCGGGAAACCCGACGCCAGCACGGTTGGCTGCTGTACGGCGAATTCTACCCCGCCTGTCCCTGCAACACTATCAGTTAACCACGCGGCAAGCTGTCCCATGATTCCCCCTAAAGTCGTACCTACATTATCTGGAATAGACGAGGCAGGCCAGAAGGACAAGGCAGATGTGCGTTCCTTACAACATTTTCACTTGCTCAGCGGCGGCAGACCATAGCGCTGGCGAACGCGTGAGCATTCACTGTTAAGTATCCCGAACACGCCGTGCGGGGCAAACTCCCGGCAGGGGTCCGGGCGGAATTCATAGATGCCGCAGCGCACCGACTCCCCGATCTTGCCCACCAAGGCCACGCAACGTGGCGGAGAGCGATCCGTGCCACGCATCCGGCAGGTCTCACCTGTCTCATCGTCGGCCAGCGCATCGGGCACGCAACCGCCTTCGCTGACGAGTTGGCTGCGGTGGAAGGAGACATGCAGGCTGGCACAACACGCGCCACAACTGATACAGGGGTCCAACTTGTCTTCAGCCATGCGTGTCTCCATTCAGGTCGGTTCTCAGGCGAAACAACGCTTGGCCGGACGCCTGGTACTTGCGCTCAAAAGGCGTCATGGCCTGCTGTGGTGCCCAGTCGTCCACGCTGGGCGTGTGTCCGGTCAAAGCCCCCAAGGCCAGCGCCATCTCTTCGATATAGATACGCCAGTTGCTGCGACACTCCAGCACCCCGCCCAGGCGCGGAATGTGCGGGAACACCGCATGCCCATGCCAGCGCCGCGCCAGTTGGCCGATCTTGGGCCAGGGGTTGGGATACAAGATGTAGTGGCGCGCCAGCCGAATCCCTTGGACATCTAGCAGGCGCCAGAAGTCGACCAGATCGGCGCGAACAAAGCAGAGATTTTCCGGGATATCCTCCGGCTTGCCTCGCCCGAGCCGATCCTCACTCTGATCGACCCCCATCACGAAGTGGTCGGGGAAGTCCTTGGCAATCGCCAGCGAACTCCACCCCACCCCACATCCGGCATCCAGGATCAAGGGGCTGCGCTGATCCCAGCGCGCCATGGCCTGCTCAAAAGCAGTGACATTCCAGGGCGCAAAAGGTTTGCGAAAGACTTCCTGGCGATGCCGCTCCAGCAAATCGAGCAGGTGTTCATGCGGCCCGGTCTGAGCGGTATTGATTGAGCGCGAGTTGGCAAACATTTCAGAGCACCCCTGCCTGTTGCATCGCCTGGGCAATCTCGCCCACCTCGCGCATGGCGCGGATATGCGTGTGCAGGCGCTCCGCCTCCGGGTAATTGCGGCGCAGCAAATTCAACCATTGTTTGAGTCGTCCTGGCGCGTGTCGCGGCCCTACTTTGAGGAGCACGCCCTGCCAGAATTCGCCCAGCAACGGGGCCAGGCGCAGCCAATCTTGTGCCAGAGAACGCGGCTGTGCCCCGGTCTGCACGGCACGGATACGCTCCACGAGGAAAGGGTCGGCCACCGCGCCTCGCCCAAGCATCACATCGGCACAGCCACTTTCAGCACGGCAGCGCTCATAGTCTGCAGTCGTCCAGATTTCGCCGTTTGCCACCACCGGCACCTTGATGGCCTCGGCAATCCGCCCCAGCAGATGCCAGTGCGCGGGCGGGCGATAGAATTCGTCCCGAGTGCGGGCATGTACCACCAGTTGCTGGATGCCTCCGCTGGCAATGGCCTGGGCGGCCTCGACACACCGCCCGGTATCCCGCACGCCCAGACGCATCTTGGCGCTAAAGGGCACGCGCCCGGCCACGGCCTGTGCGCACTGTACGGTGATTCGATGCAGCGTTTCCGGTTCGTCGAGCAATGCCGCGCCCCCGCCATGTCGATTGACCAGGGGCGCCGGGCAACCAAAATTCAAATCCACCCCGGCAGGCTGCATGCCCGCCAGACGATCGGCGTTCTGTGCCATGAATTCGGCGTCCGACCCCAACAACTGCACGCTGACCGGTGTACCGGAATTGGTGCGCGCCCCCTGTTTCAACTCTGGCGCCATGCGGTAGAACGCCCGGCGCGGTTGCAACGCATCGGTGACGCGGATAAAGGGCGTCACGCTCACGTCGTAGGCCACGGAACGGGTGAGCAGCTCACGCATAAGCTCATCGATCAGCCCCTCCATCGGGGCGAGCAGAACAAGGGACATCAGGGAAGATGAAAGTCGTGCAAAGGCGGGATTCTATCCATGTTGCAGCAAGGCCCCAAGCATATGCGCCAAGTGCGTGTTATCTTTGTAGTGTAGGGATTTGAAACTGGAAACACGGAACACAAAAAGTGATAGTTGTTGACCTGATCTGCTCCGCCGAACATCGGTTCGAAGGATGGTTTGCCTCGCAGGAAGCATTCGAACACCAGAATGCGGCCGGGATGGTGTCGTGCCCTAAATGTGGCGCCACCCATATCCGCCGGCTACCTTCTGCCCCGCATCTGGCCCGGGCCATAGCGCCAACGCCAGCCCCCACGCCACCTGCCGTACCCCCGGAGGCGGTTGCCAAGCTGATCGAAGCCATTCGGGAGCATGCGGCCAATTCGGAGGACGTAGGAAGCCGTTTCCCGGAAGAGGCGCGGCGCATCTACTATGGCGACGCGGAGGAACGCGCCATCCGTGGGCAGGCCAGCCCACGGGAAGCCCTGGATCTGCTGGAAGAAGGGATCAGCGTCTTGCCTGTTCCGCCAAAGGAAGACCTGCATTAGCAGAGGCTGCTGCATTGCGGGCCTCCGGCACAAAGCACAAGGGAAACAGAGCGTCGAATGCCGCATTCAGGCGCTTTGCAGGCACTCGGGCGAACCAGGGCTGATGGGCTTTCTTGTGAGGGAATCGGATTTTCATCGTACGTTCTCCTTTGCTGGAAGGAGCATAGACGCAGCAGATGACAGGCCCATGACACGTCACAAACGAAAAGAGGAAGACCGAAGCCTTCCTCTTTGAACCTGGAGCGGGAGACGAGTCTCGAACTCGCGACCTCAACCTTGGCAAGGTTGCGCTCTACCAACTGAGCTACTCCCGCAATAAAACTATACTTCTTGGAGGCGCGAGCCGGAGTCGAACCGACCTACACGGATTTGCAATCCGGTGCATAACCGCTTTGCTATCGCGCCCCTTAAACCTGTACTACGTGACGCTGACAACTCAACGCCTCACACAATTCACAAGAAAAGCGGCCAAACTTTCCTTAAAATCCTGGAGCGGGAGACGAGTCTCGAACTCGCGACCTCAACCTTGGCAAGGTTGCGCTCTACCAACTGAGCTACTCCCGCGCTGAGAGAAAGAATTCTATACCATGGGGCGAGAATGTCAAGCCTTATGTGAATCTTTTCCTTCAGGCAACGGGCCGACAGCCGCCCAGGCACGCAGTAGCAGGCTCTCATCCGCGTCACGCAATTCGTTGGGGTCCGAGAGAATCTGACGAAAACGTTTGGCCCCCGGTAGGCCATTTGCCAAGCCCAAAATGTGACGCACCACCGCACGTATCGGGGTGCCATGCTCTTCACGCTCCGCCCGGCAATACTTGGCAAGCTCGGCCAGAATCGGCCCGCGCTCCGGTTGCCAGTGCTCATCATAGAGAACGCGTTGCCATTCCACCAGGGCCCAGGGGTTCTGGTACGCCTCACGCCCAATCATCACTCCATCCACATGACGCACCTGCTCCAATATGCTGGCGGTATCGCATAAGCCCCCATTGAGGAGGATTTCCAGATGCGGAAACTCCCGCTTAAGCTGATGCACCACTTCATAGCGCAGCGGTGGCACCTCGCGGTTCTCCTTGGGGGAAAGCCCCTTGAGCCAAGCGTTACGGGCATGCACGATGAAAATGCTGCATCCGGCCTGCTCCACCCTGGCGATGAAATCACGCACAAAGGCGTAGTCCTCAATGCGGTCGATACCGATCCGGTGCTTCACACTCACCGGCAGGCTGCACGCCTCACGCATGGCCTGCACACAATCGGCCACCAGTTGCGGCTCATTCATCAGGCAGGCACCAAAAGCCCCCTTCTGGACCCGTTCGCTGGGGCAGCCGCAGTTTAGATTCACCTCATCGTAGCCCCACTCCTGGGCCAACTCTGCGCAACGCGCCAAGTCCTTGGGTTCGCTCCCGCCCAGTTGCAGGGCAACCGGGTACTCACAGGGATTGAAGCGCAGATGCCGGGGCACATCACCGTGCAGCAACGCCCCGGTTGTCACCATCTCGGTATAGAGCCACGCACTGGGCGCCAGCAGGCGGTGAAAGGCGCGGCAATGGCGATCCGTCCAGTCAAGCATGGGCGCCACGGTCAAGCGCCGGGGCGGGAGGGCGGAAACAGGAAGAGTCATGTCTGATTCAGATAAAACTACAGTTGCAAAAATCAGGAATCCCGTCCACAGGAAGTGAAATGGGATGCCTGCAAAATTTCCAAAGGCTCGGTAGTCGGCGCATCCGGCTGCTCGGCAACAATTGCCAGATCAGCCGCATACAGGATATTGCGCGTCAGCACCCAACGGAAATGACTGTACACCGGGTTCGCTTCCAGCAGATAGAAACCTTCCGCAGTCTGCTCGGGCGGCGCACCAATAGCGGCCACACCAGGCACCACGGCAGCCAACAACTTGTTGGTACGCGCAAAGTGCAATGCCTCGTTCTGTACCGCCGCCAGCCAGATGCGCTTATCCACGCGCCCACTCACCCAGGTCTTGGGGCTGGGGTTGAAGACCCATGTCTCGGCGACCAGAGCGGAGGTTTCCTGATGCTTGGTCACATGCACGGCCAATGCACCACCCAGAGAAAACCCCGTCACCACCACCCTCACCCCTTTGTATTGGGGACGGCTGGCAATTGACTTCAGGTAACGGCGGGCCAGCCTATATTGGGTCAGGTCAAAACCAAAATTGGTGTTATGCCAATCCGCATCATCGTTTGAACCGGTATAGGCGACCACCACCTCTTGCAATGGGCCTTGGGCATTGTCGGCGTGGATTTCAAATGCGGCCGCCTCAAAACCAGAAGGATCGCGGCGAGGACGATCCACCTCACGCATCCGGTCTGGCACGGTGAAATGATGGGTCTGCCCTTCCCGATTATTCTTCTGCAAAGCAAGCGCGGCAGCCAAGGCATACAAATAGCCGCGTTTGGCAATCAGGAGATGGCGCTTGTCAAATGGGCGCTGCTGCGCATTCAAAAACCGCTCGTTACACCAGAATCGGGAAGTCTCCGCTCCCCACGCCGTTGTCGCGGCAAACGCCAACAACAGCGCACTCATCCACTTCTTCCACATCACCCGCCGACACCCCAACACAAGGCACATCCTGCCCACAAGGGAGGCAGTCTACCCGATGCCTGCGGCGAACCCAAATTACACCGCCATCTGGCTGGTTTGCCATTATCAATAGGCGGGCAACATCAGCGTAAAAGGAAGTTCCTCACCAGACTGCGGGGTCATGTTTTCGCTGTAATCAGTTTGTTTGCTTACATTTTGGCGCTTTCTTCCGCGCACCAATCCCCACATAATTACTGCTTTGCGTTTTTTGCCTGATCCCCATGAATCTGCTTCACGTATTGATCCTGGCCATTGTCCAGGGAGCGGCTGAGTTGTTGCCGGTTTCCAGCTCGGCTCACGTCATCCTGGCCGAAAAGCTCATGGGGCTGGACCCTACGGCACCGGCCATGACCATGCTGCTGGTGATGCTGCACACAGGCACCATGTTCGCCGTGATCGTGCATTTCTGGAAATCCTGGCAACGCGCCTACTTCAGCTCCCGACAAGTGTTTCTGCGCACATGCGGATACGTGGTGCTAGCCACCACCCTGACCGGGGGGATCGGCCTCTTCCTCCAGGCCATCATCAAGCACACCATCATGGGCAATGCCCCGGGATTCGAGATCGAAAACCTGTTCGGCAACCCACGCCTGATTGCAAGTGCGCTGGCAGCAGCAGGCATTCTGATCATCTTCTCCAGCCGTTTGCGGCAAACCGACCAGCGTGACATCTCGTGGCGCAGTGCCGCGTGGATTGGCGCGGTGCAGGGCCTATGCCTGCCCTTCCGAGGCTTTACCCGCTCAGGTGCCACCATCTCGACAGGCATGGTGCTGGGCGTCGCCCGCACCAAGGCAGAAGAATTCAGCTTTGCGCTGGCGGTGGCACTCACCCCCGCCGTGATCGTGCGGGAGGCGTATCGCCTGTACAAAGCCGAAGCAGGCCATTCCACCCAACTGCTAGCAAGCCTTGGCCCCAACCTGCTTGGCATGGTGTTAAGCTTTGGTGCGGGCCTCCTGGCCTTGCGCTGGCTTTCAAGCTGGCTGGAACATGGGCGCTGGCACCTGTTCGGCGCCTACTGCCTGATTTTCGCAGGTGTCGTGCTGGCTGTAGGTTAAACAGCACATATCAGGCGGGCGGCCCCTCGCCCGCCTGCCCCGTACTTTGCGCAAGCCAATCTAAAAGCGTTTGGTCAAACTGCCCATAGATGGGAATTACGCACGTCTCACTGTTTGCATCCCGCCGTTTCACATGCAGCTTGACGTAACCAGGGCCGGGTTCGGTTGAGTAGCCCACGATCTCATCACGCGGGATACTTCCGCTACGCAAAGCTGCCCGAAAGCTCATATGGTCGACATGGAGTTCCAGGCAGCATTTCAGACGTCCGTAACTCATCCACCCAAAATAAACCCACAAAAGGGCAAACACACCAAGAACAGCCAACAATAGCATCGACACGTAACCGGTCGACAGGAAAAGGTATGCTGCAAACAGCAAAGCCAAAAGCCCGCATGCAAATGTTGCACACTCCTGAATCTTTTCCTGTCTGCTAGCCATGTAGGTTTGCAAAGGCCTGTCGCAGGGCAGATCTACTCCAGCCTGTTCAGGCCTTGAGTAGTTGGGGCTGCTACGGAGCCATGTATAAAAGGCCTCGTCAGCAGTACAGGGGAGCGGAATCTTGACGGAGTCTTTCACACCTCCGACCAGATACAGATACAAGTCCATATGCCCACCACGCGGGCGGATTGAATAGCCAATGATGCGCTCACGCTCAATGCAGGCGGATCGATAGCCTGTCTCAAATGACAGAAAGTCTTCCCCCAACTCCAGACGAAAAGCCAGAATGAAATAAGTAATGATCAGCGGATTCAGGGTCTGACCAATTAGTACAAACGTCACAAAAAAATCCGACAGTCCTGTGCCATGATGCATGTAGATGAACCAGGCAATCACAAACAGCGCTACAGGTATGATTACCCACGCCATACGCTTGTTTTTTGCCGCTGCCACATAAGTTAGAAGCGGTTGTGTCGCCCCGCTCTCACTTTTATCCGTGCACTCTGACACGAGCCTGATTCCCATTGGATGAACTCAAAGGGATTCTATCCGAATATAGCAAATACATTCCAAGAAGCTGTAACAAAATGGAGTGCGACAGTTCTGGCCTCTAATTCAGACTGAGCGATCCTTCCCAGCACAAAGACTCATTCTCAGGCGCAGCGTGGCCGCAGCCATAAAAGCAAAAGCCACCCGCAACACATATGCTTCGGGTAGCTTTTATGACTGTTGGT
The DNA here is from genome assembly GCF_000373965.1 of Uliginosibacterium gangwonense DSM 18521. Classification (GTDB taxonomy): domain Bacteria; phylum Pseudomonadota; class Gammaproteobacteria; order Burkholderiales; family Rhodocyclaceae; genus Uliginosibacterium; species Uliginosibacterium gangwonense. The sequence continues at coordinate 137,252 of NZ_KB892865.1, forward strand.
GGTGCTATTTGGTGGTCACGATCTTCATCACGGTTTCCAGATCGTTGGAATCTTTGATGAAGGCGTTGTAGGTCTTGACGGCTTGGGCTTCGATCCCGGTCATGGAAATCTGCGCATGCGCGATGATCGTCACGCCTGCTTTTTTGGCTGCGACCAATGCAGCCGCTTCCTGATCTTTCCACAGCTTGCCCATGTACTCGGTGCTCTCGCTTGCGGCCTGTTTCAGTATGTCCTGCTGCGCGGACGGCAGCTTGTCCCAGATTTTCTTTGACATCACCAACACATCGGGCATGAGCATGTGCTCATCCTGCATCAGATAGGGGGCGAGCTTGTGATGATCGGCCCCTACATAGTTAACAATGCCTCCTTCGGCACAATCAATCTCTCCGGCGCGAAAGGCGTCGGCCACCTTGTTGAAGGGAATTGAGACGGACGTGGCCCCCAGATTCAGGATCAAGGCTTCAAACACTTTGGATTGCAGAATGCGGATACGCAGCCCCGCAAAATCATCCCGGGAGCGCAAGGCTTTTTTGCAGTAGAAATCTCTGGCCCCGCTATCGAGGTACATGATGCGGACATATCCTGCGCGCAGCAATTCGTCATCAAGACGTTGCCCAAACGGCCCCTTGAGCACCTTCCACATGTGATCTGAGGAGCGGAACAAATAGGGCAGACTTGCCAGATCTGCCGCAGGTGCCTTGCCGGCAAAAGACCCCAGACTCACCCGCGCAAACGCCTGGCTACCCTCTACTACATGGCGCAAGGCATCTTGTTCGCCCCCTAACGCACCATCGGGCTTGACCACTACGGAAAGCTCACCTTTACTGCGCTGGGCCACCAGTTGTCCAAAATACTCGACGGTTCGGACCACCGGATGATTAGCATTCTGCTGGTCAGATGAAACCAACACGGTCGCGCCCTGCGAAGCTGCGCAGCAAAACACTCCCAGCCCGAAGAGCACTGTACGGGAACACGCAAAAACAGATCGCATATAGGCACCTTTATGCAAATTGCATTATAAATCCAACCATAAACCTGCAATTAATATGTAAAAAACTGTCACACACTTTCAAAGAAATTCTGGTGTGCATCCCACGCCAAAGCAAGCAAACCCGCCTGAGTTGAGCACTTACACTAATAAACACATCATAAATGGAAAAAGTGAGAAATTCATCACATGCAAAATTCGTCCTTTTGGGCACAAAATGTTAATCCCTCTCACCGTGCGGTTTTGCGCCTCAACCAGAAAAACAAATAACGTTTAATCACTAACCGTGTGTCGGCTCAACAACTTAGCGCGCCCAAACTCGCTATTGTGAGTACGTTTTTACCCCGCAACCCGCAGTTCAGGCTATTCGCCCAAGATTTCCCCCAATGAATCAAAGTTACCGAAAACTTCTGCTCATCAGCCTGACGGCCGCATGCGTTGTAGCGCTTGGCGTCTGGTTAAGCATGGACTACCGGAATTTCCTGAGCGATGAGCAGAACCAGGATACGCTTCACACCCAGATCACCAACCTTCACGCTGTGCAAGATGCCCACTATGGGCTGGAACTGGCCTACGCGACCGCAGTACAGGAAGGCGCAGGCAAAGCATTGGTGCAATACCGCCAAGCCCGGCAACGGTGGGAGGCTGCATTGCAGCTTGCCCTACAGAATCTGGAGGGAAGCCCGCAACTCCACCACACCCTGAACACACTGGCCGATGACGCACGGGTACGCATGGGGCGCGAGGCGCAGACACTTGAAACCATTCAGACTGGGGGGATTCCGGCAGAACCGCCCTCGTTTAGTGGCCTGGATGCCTATGCCCGGTTGGAAGCTACCTTGCAAACCCAGCACGAGCTATTGGATGCCCGCCTGGGGTCGAAAATCAGGCGGTTTTTCTACATCGCCATCGCACTGACACTGGTGTTGTTCAGCCTGCTGGGCACTGCGCTGTGCATCATGAATTTCGCCCGCCTGCGGGTGCGCACGCTGGAGCACAAGCTCAAGGAAGAAGCCACCCATAACGAGCAGACCGGCTTGGCCAATCGCCGTTACCTCAATGACTGGTTAAGGGCGCAAATATCGACGGCCTCCCGCATGGGGGATAGCTTCAATGTGATGCTTTTGAACCTGGATGGTTTAGACCAGATCAGCCAGACCTATGGCGAAGCGATGACGACCGAGTTCCTCAAGGCCACCGCCCAGAGGCTGGTCAGCAACTCCCGGGCGGGGGATTTCACTGCACACATAGGTAACAATGAGTTTGTGGTGATCTTCTCCTGCGAGCCAGACAGTCGAGAGGTAGGCCGCTTTGCCGAGCGCCTGATCCGGCACTTGAAAAAACCCATCGTCCCGGACCTTCCCGGCGGGCTGGTGACTGTCAGCATCGGTATGGCCAATTACCCGGCCGATGGGACAACCCCTGATACGCTGCTGGACGCTGCCAGCGTTGCGATGCAACAGGCCAAGCGTGCGGGCAATGCGGCCTACGCCTATAAGCTGGAAAGCAGACGCGAAGGTTTGCCTGGAGTGTGGGAAGTCAGCCGCTTCTAGCGGCCCGGATAGTCATCACGCGCCGGATTGTGAAGATGACTGTCCGTTCCCGCTGAACTTCAGGGAACACAATGTGGCGGGCTGTCACACCCGCCCCTACGCCCACCAAGATCACGGTAAGATCATGCATCGCTGCAAGATGCGCTTGCAGACAGTCTCCCCCACCACGAGGGCTGCGGCATGATCTTCGAACTGGATATGCGGACGGTGCATGAGTTTGGTATGGCCCTGCTGATCGGCGCCCTGGTCGGCATTGAGAGGGAGAAACGCAAGGCGCTCAAACAGGTTCCAACCTTTGCAGGCATCCGCACCTTCATACTGATTGCCGAAATCGGGGCGCTTTCTGCATGGCTCTCCATCCAGATGAGCATGCCCCTGATCTTCGGCGTGGCGCTGGCCGGATTGTTCGCTCAGGTCGCCGTGGCCTACGTGCTGGAAAAGCGGGCCAACACGAGTTCCGTCGGGCTCACCACCGAGTTTGCAGGTGTAGCTGTCTTCATGCTTGGCGCAGCCGTCATGTTCGGGCATGCCGCCATCGCCATCAGCTTGGCCGTGATCAATACCACCCTGCTGGCGTTCAAGGGTGAGTTGCACGGTGCGGTCAACAAACTGGGGCAGGACGATATCTACGCGGGGCTGAAACTGTTAATCGCCAGCTTTATCGTGCTGCCCTTGCTGCCAGATGCGCCCATTGACCCCTGGCACGCACTCAACCCCTACAAACTGTGGCTGCTGGTCATCCTGATCTCGGCATTGTCCCTGGTCGGCTACGTTGCCACCCGCTGGCTGGGCAGCGCACGTGGGGTCGCCATCACCGGTTTCAGTGGCGGGCTGGTCTCATCCACGGCAGTAACCCTCTCGATGGCACGCGAAAGCCGTGAAGGCGGCCATGAGGCAATGGGTACAACGTATGCCGCAGGCATCCTATTCGCCTGGGTGGTGATGTTCCTGCGCATCATCGTCATGATGCTGGTGCTCAGCCCCACCCTGCTGCGTCAGGCGCTCCCCGCCTTGGGCCTGATGCTGCTGATCAACCTGGGCTTTGCCTTGGGCTACTACCTGCACGGCCTGCGCACCCAACCGGGGGAGGTCAACGAAGTCCCCCTGACCAACCCCTTCAGCCTGTGGTCAGCCAGTAAGTTCGGCCTGCTCTTTGCCGTCGTGCTTCTGCTCGTCGCTGTGTCCCGGCAGGCGTTCTCAGCCAGCAGCGTGGTATGGGTGGGCGTGCTGGCGGGTTTGACAGACGTGGATGCCATCACCTTGTCGATGTCTGATTTCGGCAAGACGGCAGGCATGTCGAGCATCGCCATTCAGGCTATTGTCGCGGCGGTGTTGGCCAACACGGTGGTCAAGTGTGCGCTGGCAGTCGGGCTGGGCAGCAAGGGGCTGGGGCGCAGCATGATCCCGGCGTCAGTCGTCTTGCTGGTGGTCGGGGGTGGCAGTATGTTCATGGTCTAGGCCACACCGATCACGCCCCCCAGCCAGAAAGGCTATTTGGCGATTCCTGATTGGGCAGAATCAAGGCATTGTCCTACGCACTGATTCAGACTGGCGGTATCATCCCCATCTTGGAATTTCACCCTTGGTTTTGTGTTTATGTTCGATCAGCATCAGGACTCCACTCCGATTCTGGCCCGTGCAACGCTGAACTCCATGGCTGCGGCCGAGCATCAAGCGCTCTGGCTGATACGCGACATGGGGCACTTTGTCACCCGCAGTCTGGCGACTTCGGCCCTGACGCTGAGTCAGCACGACCTGAAAATGGCCTACAGCGCCGCAGTGGCAATGATCGAACGCGACGAGATGGAAGAGCTGGGGCGCCTGTTGAGCGATCTGCCCAACCTGATCGACTTCCTGCCGGATACGGAAGATGGCCTGAGCCTGCTCCACATAGCCGCACGCCAAGGCAGCCCGAACAGCATTGCGCTACTGGTGGAGCATGGGGCCTTGTTGGAACAGGGGTGCGGCACAAGCCAGAGCCCGGAAGAAGGCCCCTTGCCGGGCTGGACGCCCCTGCTGATTGCCGCGCGCAATCGCCGCGAAGATAACGCGCTGGAATTGTTGGACTGGGGCGCAGACCCTGCGCATGCCGACCCCATTAACGGTGACACCCCCTTGCACTGCGCCGCCTCGCTGGGTATGGAACGCCTTGCCCGGCGCCTGATCCTGACCGATGCGCCCTTGAACGCGCAGGCGACCTGGAGTTCATTTGACGACGAACTGGGACATTACACCGGCAACACCCCTCTTCATGTCGCCGCACTCGGCAACCAGCTCGACATGGCCTGGCTGCTGATCAAGGCAGGGGCAGAGCGTGATCTGGCCAAGGACGACCTGCGCAGCCCCCTGTTCTACGCGGCGGCACGAGGCCACACCGATGTGGTGGAGGTGCTGCTGGCCTCCGGCGCCAACCCCAATGCGCGTGAAGCCTCCACCGTGGGCAAGATCACCACGGACCTCACCCCACTGCATTACGCCGTACTCAATGGCCACACCCATACAGTGGCGATGCTCTTGTGTTATGGTGCCAACCCAACCCTGGTTGAGAGCAACAGCCGCGCCACTGCGCTAGACATGGCACGCCGCAATGACGACGCGCCAATAGTGGCCTTGCTGAACACGGCCATAAAGCGGGACTTTACCGAAGAAGTCTTCAGTGGAATGGATGGTCAGACCATCACCTGGCAGCGTCGCCACTATGTGGAGATGACCCCGTTCCTGGAAAATCTGCTCACCGAGTGCCCGGTCAATAGCCGTGGTCTGCTGGTACTCAGTGACTGGCTTGCGGAAGTGCTCGGCGCAGAAAATCGTGTGCACCTGGCCCGCGTCTATCGGGCGCTGCCCGGTGATCGCAAGCAGATGGAGAAGTGAATTGTTCAAGTGGCTCAGTAGTGACCGCCCCGCCCCCGAAGCCCTGGAGCTTGAGGAAAAACTGCGCCAACTCGAAGTTGTGGAAGAGCGCTACGCTGAAGTCCAGACCGAGTACGCAACACTGCAAAACGAATTGTCGGCCTTCAAGCTGCGCTATTGGCGCCGCGTGGGGCCGCTGTATGCGCGCCTGGATGAACTGCGTGCCGAAATTGCCCGTGAGCTGGCCCGTAGTGCCCCGCGTAACCCGATCCGCCAGCAAGCCGCTCGCGTTGCCGGTGCCCAGGCCAAAGCCAGTGCCGAAGCACTACACGAAGCAGAGGACGATGGCAACAGCGAGGAATTCACCACCAGTGAAGACCTCAAGCGCCTGTACCGCCAAGCCGCCCGACTGGTCCACCCTGATCGCGCCGATGACGACGAAGACCGCAACCTGCGCGACGACATCATGGCGCGCATCAATGCCGCCTATCGCAATAACAACGGGCTGGTGATCGAATCCTTGATTGAGGAATACCAGATGCGGGCGGAAACAGGTGAGGAAGATGCCGCTACACGGCTCATCCGCACCATCCGCACCATTGCTCGCATGCGCGAGCAAATCCGGGAGATTGAGGCGGCAACCATTACGCTGCGGGAGTCCGAGCTGTATCGCCTGCAAAAGATCGTACTAGAAGCCGAGGCCAAAGGCACCGATAAACTCTCCGAACTCGCCCGTGGCGTGGAGCGCCAGATTAGCGAAGCCCAGTTGCGCCTGGATCGCATCCGCAAGACAGCTGCCACCGCCGCCAACACCACGGATGAGCCGGTGCCCTCTGCGCGCCAGTCGCGCCGCCCTCCAGTCGAAGAAGCGGCGCCCCAGCCAAAAGACAGTGCGCAGCCAAAGCCCGAGCCCACCGAAGAAAGCGCGGAAGAGGACGATTCGCACGAAATTCATCGCCCTGCCCTGCGATATATCGCAGAGCAACTCTACGCCATGCGCCTGGGCTACGAGTATCGCCAAGCCCTTGACGGGGCCAGCGTGCGCCACTTGCGGGTGCCAGACTTCACCCTGCACGATGGCTCGGGCAACACCATCCTCTGGTTCCACTTGCCGGAGCTGGATGAGATACAGCGCGAACGTTGGCAGGCCGATCTGGCCCAGTACGCCAGCCTGGGTTATGAAATGGGCATCAACCTATTCATGACGCGGGATGAAGAAAACTCACGCTTCGACGAAATCCGCCTGCAAAAGATGGCGCGTTTCATCGCCACCCTGATCGGAAACTGAAGCCGTCACACCCAAAGGCATGGCTTTGGGTGTTCCGTTTTTAAATATCGAAACTTAGAAATGAAACTACTCCAGGAGGGCCACTGCCTTAACCTGCGCCCATACATCCTGCCCCACGGTCAGGACGAGCTGATCAGCAGAACGCCGGGTGATGCGTGCCAATAGCGTTGTACCACCTGCCTGCAAGGAGACCATGCATTGTGCCGGGTCTTCTGTCTCCCCGATCTCCATCACGCGACAAGCAAAACGATTTTGAATGCTGGAGGCATGATCACTGTTCAAGGCGATGGAAACGTCGCGGGCGAGAATGCGCACCCTCAATCGTTTGCCCTGCGTGAAGTTGCGTCGAGAAACAAAAATGTCCCCGCCTCCAAACCGTAGGCGGGTGAGGTGCCAGCGCTCGTCATGCCCGACCACCTCTGCCGATATGACCACGCTGGCCTCATGATCACGCGCCAAGGGCAGATCAAGGCGTGCCAGGGTCTCATCCAGAGGGCCACTGGCCAAAACTCTGCCATGTTCCAGCAGTACCAGTTGATCGGCCAGTCGCGCCGCCTCTTCGATCTGGTGCGTGACATACAACATGGGAATCTCCAGCTCGTCATGCAGGCGTTCCAGGTAGGGCAGTATCTCCTGCTTGCGCGCATGGTCCAGCGCCGAAAGCGGCTCATCCATCAGCAGCAGGCGCGGCCTGGTCAGCAAGGCCCGGGCAATCGCCACACGCTGCCGCTCCCCACCAGACAGCCCCTCAGGCTTGCGGGTGAGCAGGTGGTTGATCCCTAGTTGCCGTGATGCGGCCTGAACCTCATCCTCATTGATCCGCCCGCCTGCGCGGCGCATCCCGAAAGTCAGATTGCCATGCACATTCAGGTGCGGAAACAGGCTCGCTTCCTGAAAGACGTAGCCGATGGCGCGTTTCCAGGTCGGCAGGAAAACCCCTTGTGCTGTGTTCTGCCACACCTCCCCCTGTACCCGCAGGTATGCGTTTGTCGCCCGCTCCAGGCCCGCCACACAACGCAGCAGCGTTGTCTTGCCTGAGCCGGAATGCCCAAACAATACGCTGACCCCTTTGCCGGGCAAGCTCAGTTCGACATCCAGATCGAAACCTGCATACTGATGCGCCAGGCGCAGGACGATTGGCTCATCACCCATCACAGTCTCTTACTTTCTGAACGAACCCTGGGGGTTCAAGGTGTACAGCGCCAACAGAACGAAGAACGCAAACGCCACCATTCCCCCTGCCAGCCAATGGGCCTGAGTGTATTCCAGCGCCTCGACGTGATCGAATATCTGCACTGACACCACCCGCGTTCTATCCGGGATATTACCGCCGATCATCAACACCACGCCAAACTCACCCACTGTATGCGCAAACCCCAGGATCGCCCCGGTCAAAAAACCAGGGCGCGCGAGCGGCACCACAACCGACCAGAACCGATCCCAGGGAGAAGCCCGTAGCGTAGCGGCCACTTCCAGTGGCCGACGACCAATTGCCTCAATGGCGTTCTGCACCGGTTGCACCACGAAGGGCAGCGAATAGAAGGTAGAGGCCACTACCAGCCCGGTAAAGGTAAAGGGCAGCATTCCCAGCCCCAGCGCCTGAGTCAGCGCCCCGACGGGACCATGCGGCCCCATCAGCAGCAGCAGATAAAAACCCAGCACCGTAGGCGGCAACACCAATGGCATGGAAACCAGCGCACTGACCACTCCACGCAAGCGTGAGCGGGTATATGCCAACCACCATGCGATGGGGGTGCCCACAATCAGCAACAACACCGTCACCGTGGTAGCAAGGCGCACGGTCAGCCAAAGGGCTGACCAATCCTGCGGATCAAGCATCATTACCCTACTCAGAACTCATACCCGTAGGACTTGATCACCGCACGGGCCTTGTCGCCCTTCAGGTACTTGAGCAGCGCCTCGGCGGCCGGTTTGCCTGCCCCGTTGCTCAGCAGAATGGCGTCCTGGCGGATCGGCGTGTACTCGCTGGCTGGAACAATCCAGGCGGAGCCCGAAGTCAAGGCGCCGTCTTTCCACACCTGGGAAAGCGCCACAAAGCCCAACTCGGCATTCCCACTGGCGACGAACTGTTGCGCCTGGGAGATGTTCTCACCTTGTACGATCTTGCCATGCAGGCTATCAAACAACCCCAGCTTCTTGAGCACTTCGACCCCGGCTGCACCATAGGGCGCGGTCTTGGGGTTGGCCAGCGAGAGGTGTTCAAATCCGCCCTTTTTCAGCACATCCCCCTTGGCATCCACAAAACCTGGTTTGGCGCTCCACAGCACCAGTTTGCCAATTGCATAGGTATAGCGGCTCCCCTTTACGCCTGCGCCTTCGTTCTCCAGCTTGGCCGGGGTTTCATCATCGGCAGCAAGAAACACTTCAAAAGGCGCCCCATTCTTGATCTGGGCATAGAAAGCACCGGTTGCACCGGTGGAGATCAATACCTTGTTGCCCGTATCCTTTTCAAAATCAGCCGCAATCTTCTGGATCGGCGCGGTGAAGTTGGCCGCCACGGCAATCTTCACTTCGTCCGCCAGCACAGGGCTGGCCAAGCACGCAAAAACCAACAGGGAAAGCAGTTTTTTCATCACAAATTCCTTTCTGGTCAAAGAGTGAGCCCAATCGCCCGTTCAATCAAATGCCGAAAGCATCACGCTGGAAGCTTTGAAAATCGCACAGGCCCGGTAGCCTTCGCGCAAGCCAAGCTCCTTGAGCGCATCGCGGGTGATAATCGCGCTGACGGTGCGCCCGGCAGGCAGGCTCAGCACCACATCCACCGCCACCGGCCCTTCGTGGATGCGCACCACCTCACCCCACAACTGGTTGCGGGCAGACAGACGCATGCCCTCATCAGTCGACAGGATCACGGCAGAAGAATTGACCCAGGCGTGCAATTCACGCCCGATATTCAGGCGCATCTGTTCGGCCCCTTCACGCGAGACATGGGCCACGATTTCATTCTGGCCGTCAAAACGAATGCCCACTTCATAGGTCACATCGCCCGCGCGCAGACTCGTCACCGGGCCCACAAACTGGTTGCGCGCGCTTGTCGTCACCCCCACGCTACGCATCAGGCGGCGCAGGGATTGCGGATCATCGTCTCCCGCCTGGCCCAGACTTGCCGCTACCCGGTCCAGCGCCAACTGATATTCAGCCTCCATTGCGCGATACACCTTGACCACCTGGCGCCCATAATCAGTCAGCACGGTACCGCCACCGTGGCGGCCCCCCACTGCGCGCTCCACAAGCGCCTGATCAGCAAGGTTGTTCATCGCATCCACGGCATCCCACGCGGCCTTGTAAGAAAGGGGCACCTCCTTGGCCGCCTGGGAGATCGAACCACAGCGCTCAATCGCCTCCAGCAGACGAATGCGGGTATCGCCCAAAAAGCTGCCCGCCTCCAGATCCACGCCAAAACGCCCAATCATCCTGTTTGATTTCATACCGGCTTTCTTGTTATACAGACCCGCGTTATCTATATTCTTACACAGCGCTTTTATAAGCGGAATGTCTTTTTCACTGTTTTTTCGATTTGGCGCTGTGGTTGAAACATCTTGTACTGTTCTATTACATTGGTCATACCGCCGTTTGATCCCTTCTTCAATCACCAGGAAAGCGACCCCAAATGAAAATCAGCGCACGCAACACCTTCGAAGGCAAGATCAGTGCCTTGAATGTCGGCCCGGTCAGTGCCGAAGTCGAAATCATCACCCAAGGCGGCGACAAACTCATCGCCACCATCACCCAGGGCAGCGCACAGTCGCTGGGGCTGGCCGTTGGCAAGGAAGTCATCGCACTGATCAAGGCCTCGAATGTGATGGTCATGACCGATGGCAGCGGCGTCAAACTCTCCGCGCGTAACTGCCTGAGCGGCAAGGTCAAAAAGCTGGTCCCCGGCCCGGTCAGTGCAGAGGTGATCATTGCACTTCCTGGCGGCGCCGAGATTTTTGCCAGTGTCACCCGTGAGGCCACCGACGAACTTGGCCTCAAGGAAGGTTCCGTCGCCACTGCCGTGATCAAGGCATCCTCAGTGATCATCGGCATCAAGGCCTAAGCTGGCAAACAGCCATACGGCGCCCCACCCTCTGGGCGCGGTATGGCACAGTAATGGTGCATACGCTCAGCCGGAACCCGTGCCCCTAGGCAAATAAAACACAAACAATATGCCATAAAAATAGACGGCGTGGAGCCCCTGCCATATCAACGTGGCATCTGATCTGCAAAAGAGAAAAACGCCTGATGCTGCTGGCAATCATCACTACATGAAATCCGCCGGTGGATCAGCCAGCGCCCATCAATCAAACGCCAAGCCACCAGATGCTCCCAATAACTGGGGGCAAGGTAGTAGGCTTCGTCATCATCGGAACGCAGATCAGTCAGCACAAAGTAATGCTCGCAATAGCAGGGGCAATCCTCGTACTCATAGCCCAGAACACGCTCAGAGACGATTTCGTAATCCCGGAAATGCTCAAAGCTGATCGGCTCAACCACCTGATGCGCCCAATCCTTGGGCAGCAAAGCCCGCCAGGCGGGCTTCTTGTTCCAGTGGCGGCACGGGGTTCGCTCAACCCTGCCGCCCGTTTGTCCACATGCATCCCACATGTTCGCCACCTCGCTCCCCAGTCAATCACGGCTTTCGATATGTTAGTCAGTATATAGCGAATAACATGCCAATCGCGCTGGCAGGCGTTCTCAGGCAGGCACCAAGTGCACCTTCACGTCGCGGGGTGGCGCAAAATAAGGGGCGGAACTCACCAGGAAATCAGCCCCCGCCCGCGCATAGGCCAGGGCATTGCTGCGCGTCACCCCGCCGGCAGGCGCCAGCAAAGGGGCCAATCCTTTGGCCCGCAGGGCTTGGTGGCACGCTTGCAGGGCTTCGGGGCTGAAGCGTTCCAGTTGCAATACATCCGCCCCACATTCAGCCAACCACAAGGCCTCTGCCAGATTTTCGACTTCCGCCACCAGCTTCTTTTCAGGATTCTGCCGATGCAGTTGCGCGAGCAGTGCGGGCATGTCGGCTTTGTCGACAAACGCACGATGTTCGGGGAACAGCAGCAAGGTTTCCGACAATCCCAGCCGATGTGCAATCGCCCCACCTGCATGCACAGCCTTGATCGCCAAGGTCCGTGTGCCGGGCAGATTCTTGCGCGTGCACGCCAGGGGCAGATCGAAACCTGCCTCGTGCAAGTCATGCAGAATATCGGCCGCACAGGAAGCCATGCCAGACAGATACTCCATCAAAGTCTGCACAGTCTTCCAGGCACGGTGTAACCCGGCGGCATCGCCTTGTGCCCGCAAGACCTCAGCTTGCGCCGAGACGCGCTCACCCGAAGCAAGGCAAGTCAAGACGTGGCCTCCGCACAACTCAATCAGGCGCGCAGCCTCCTCGCTGCCACACAGACACATCGCCTGCCTTGCCGTCATCGTCAGCCGTGCAGGTCGACTGCCGATCCCCATGCCAGTGGTGGTCAAATCTCCATGTGGTACATCTTCAGCCAGTATGGCCAGCAAAGCTGAATCACTCAAACAGCATAGTTTCAAATCAATGCTCCGGACCAAAACAAATGGCGTAATCGCAACAATCCGCACAGCTTGGCGACTTGCAGATCGAGATTCCACTGCGTTGGCAGAGCTGGCGATAGAAGAACTTCTTCCACTTCATATCATTCACATTCTGCGCCGCCAGCCGGGGGAAACGCAAATTCAGGATCGCCGATAGTTCCCGGCGCGAAGGCAAGCCCATGTCTTGCCAAAGGTGGTTATTGCGCTGCGCGGCGGTTGAGATGGCACAAGCCAACCAGCGCCCCATGGCATCCTGCGGTTCAGCATATTCCCATAGCAATTCAAAGAGTTCATCGAACTCGTCAAAAGGCTCTGCAGCAAGGCTTTGCATCGGCGCCAGATCAAAACCCGTACCGCATAGCCCTGCCAAATACGCATAGTCGGCAACATCCACACCACGTAACAGGGGCTGAGCACCAATGCGCTGCCCCTCGGTCAGCACGCAACTCAGAACCAGTTGCTCCAGGGGCATGGTGGCCGCGCTCAAGCGTAACAACGAAGTATCAGGTGCATTCATGGGCTTACCTCCACCATCCGCTATGCAAGGAATGCACCCAATCACGCTCGTCTGGAGTCTCTCCCCTCAAAAAGCCTGTAGCAACAGGGGGGAAACACGGGAACATCTGCTTCATTGATAGGTGGAGCTTTGATGCCAAATAACACAATACGCGGCGCCGTTGTCGCAAACCCCACAGACACAGCACCGCCCCATCCATTCAAATCAACAACTTAAATCCGGCATGGCTCTTGATACAGGCAAAGTGAGATCACAATGGGGACTCTGCCGTGAAAGCCTCCGACATCGCAGCCTTGCAAAACGAACCCGCCTGCACCCACAACAAAGGGGAGAAATCAGGCTGTGCCCGCCCCAAGCCCGGCGCGACCGCAGGGGGCTGCACCTTTGATGGCGCCCAGATTGCCCTGCTGCCCATCGCGGATGTGGCCCATATCGTGCACGGCCCCATCGGCTGCTCAGGCAGTTCCTGGGATAATCGCGGCACACGCTCTTCCGGGCCGCAATTGTACCGCATCGGAATGACCACGGACCTGACCGAACAGGACGTGATCATGGGCCGGGGCGAAAAACGCCTGTTTCATGCCATCAAGCAAGCCATTGACGAACACACCCCTGCAGCGGTGTTTGTTTATGCCACATGCGTAACCGCCGTGATTGGCGATGATCTGGAAGCCGTTTGCCAAGCCGCACAGGCTCGCTGGGGGGTGCCGGTGGTGCCCGTCGACTGTGCCGGGTTCTATGGCACCAAGAATATGGGCAACCGGATTGCAGGCGAAACCATGCTGCGCCACGTGATCGGCACCCGTGAGCCGGAACCGGCATGCGCCCTCCCCGGCATCCGGACGCATGACATCAGCCTGATAGGTGAATACAACATCGCAGGCGAATTCTGGCATGTCGCGCCATTGTTCGATGAACTTGGGCTGCGTGTGCTGGCGAGCCTTTCCGGTGACGCACGCTATCATGAAATCCAGACCATGCACCGTGCCGAAGCCAGCATGGTGGTGTGTGCCAAAGCATTATTGAATGTTGCCCGCAAGCTCAAGGAACGCTGGGGCGTCCCATTCTTTGAAGGCAGCTTTTATGGCGTTGCTGATACTTCCCAGGCCCTGCGCGAATTTGCCCGCCTGCTCAATGACACGGACCTTGCCAACCGCACCGAAGCGCTCATCGCTCGCGAGGAAGCCGCCATCAACGCAGCACTTCAGCCCTGGCGGGAACGCCTCAAAGGGCGGCGCGTCCTGCTCTATACCGGCGGAGTAAAGTCCTGGTCCATCGTCTCGGCGCTGCAAGACCTGGGCATGGAGGTGGTCGCCACTGGCACCAAGAAATCCACCGCAGAAGACAAGGCGCGCATCCGTGACCTGATGGGCGATGACGCTATCATGATCGACGACGGTAGTCCCAAAGCACTGTTGGGCGCCTACAAGGACCTACGCGCAGACATCCTGATCGCGGGCGGACGCAACCTGTATACCGCGCTCAAGGCCCGCATCCCCTTCCTGGACATCAATCAGGAACGCGAGTTTGGCTACGCAGGCTATCGCGGCATGCTGGAACTGGCGCGGCAGCTTGCACTGAGCATCGAGAACCCGGTCTGGCAAGCCGTACGCAAACCCGCCCCGTGGGCGCAGAGCAATCTGATTGGCATTGCGGTGGAGGCTTGATATGGCACAGATCATCAAACGCAGCAAACCACTCTCGGTCAATCCGCTCAAGGCGAGTTCCACCTTGGGCGCCTCCCTGGCCTTCCTTGGCTTGCGCCGCTCGATTCCGATGATGCATGGCTCGCAGGGTTGCACCGCTTTTGGCAAAGTATTCTTCGTGCGCCACTTCCGTGAGCCGATTCCGCTGCAAACCACGGCGATGGACCAGATTGCCACCGTCATGAGTTCGGATGAGAACGTCGTGGAAGGCTTGCGCACGATCTGCGAAAAAAGCAAACCGGAGGTCATCGGGCTCCCTACCACGGGTCTGTCCGAGACACAGGGAACAGATATCTTCCGCCTGGTGCGCGAATTCCGGGCCAAGTACCCACAACACAATCATGTCTCCGTCATTCCGGTCAATACGCCGGATTTCACCGGCAGCCTGGAAAGTGGTTTTGCCCTGGCGCTTGAGGCCATGATTGAACATCTGGTCCCCATCTCCCAGCATGTTGGCCGCCGTCGTCGCCAAGTCAATGTGCTCACGAACGCTTCGCTCACCCCGGGTGACATGGAAGCCATCCGCGAGTGGTGTGAGGATTTCGGCCTGCGTGCCGTGCTGCTTCCAGATATAGGAGATTCGCTCGACGGCCACCTTGTAGAAGCCGAGCATACCTCATTGACATTGGGCGGCACCTCGCGCGAAGAAATTGCCGCGATGGGCGAATCAATCGCCACCCTGGTCATCGGTGCATCACTTCATCGCGCCGCCGATGCACTGCAACGCCGCACCGGCGTGCCCGATTACCGCTTCGACCACCTGATGGGGCTGGATGCCTGCGACAATTTTACGCAGACCCTGGCAACGATCTCCGCACGTGCCGTGCCGCTACGGGTTGAACGCCACCGCGCCCAATTGCAGGATGCGATGGTCGACAGCCACTTCATGACGGGTTTCTTGCGTGTGGGGCTCGCCGCAGAGCCCGATCTGCTTGCTGGCATGAGTGCGCTATTCACCGGAATGGGCTGTGAAATTGCGGCGGCGGTATCCCCCATCATGAGTGAAGCGCTCAAACAATTGCCGTGCGAGGCGGTGCAGATCGGTGATCTGCAAGACCTTGAACATGCCGTGATTAAAAATGACGTTCAATTGCTGGTCGGTAGCTCACATCTAGCCCAAAGTGCAGAGCGCTTCGGCCTGCCACTGCTACGTGCGGGCTTTCCGTTATATGACAGGGTGGGAGGCTTCGCCCGCCCCTGGGTGGGCTATCGCGCATCGCGCCAAGCCCTGTTTGACATTGCCAATCTCGTCTTGGAGCAACACCATGACATCCCTGCCTACCGTTCCGTCTTCTGGTCAGGCGGCCCCCGCGACCACGAAGACAACCGCCCCGCATCGTCGCGTGTCGCTGGCGTGGTCGGCCACTGACCCTGAACCGGGGACATTGCGCGTGGCTTTCGCCAGCCGTGATCGTATGCATGTCGACCAACACTTTGGCGCAGCGGAGGGCTTTGTGCTCTACAGCATTGATGCTGAGCGCACCCGCTTGTCGGGCGTGCTGGAGTTCGCACCTGAATCCATGGATGGCAATGAGAACAAGCTCGCTGAAAAAATCGCCGCGCTGACCGGTTGTGCGGCGGTCTACTGCCTCGCCGTGGGCGGCTCTGCGGTACGCCAGCTCCTCGCGGCAGGCATTCAGCCGATGCGGTTGGCTGATACGGAATCCATCGAGCCTATCCTGCACTCACTGCGCGACAGTATTCGCAATGGCGGCGTCGCCTGGATCGACAAGATCATCCACCGCAATGCTGACGAGAGCCGTTTCGACCGCATGGCCGAAGAAGGATGGCAGGAATGATGCTCGAACGCAGCGGAAAAATCATCGCCATCCATGCTGATCGCATCGAAGTCAAGGTCGACACGCCTTCTGCCTGCGGCCATTGTGGCAGCAGACAGAGCTGCCATGGCACAGACCCTGCACGTGTCACACTACCCCTCGAACCCGGTATGCATACGGGAGACGCCATCACGCTTGGCATGGAAGAAAGCACAGTCAACCTCTCTGCACTTCTCGCCTACCTGCTCCCGGCCCTGAGCCTGATTGCCGGGGCATGGCTGGGAGACAGCCTGAGCGCCAAGGACGCGGATCTGTTTGCCATTGTCGGCGCCGCACTCGGGTTGTGCATCGGTGTAGCGGCGGCTTGGTGCCTGAGCAAACTGTTGCGCCACACCCAACAATTCCCAGTTGTTAACAGCTGTGCCAGCCAAATTCCTTCAACCCATCAACAGAGCCATTTGTCATGACCACCGACCCCCTGATGTCCACCGATTTCATGAAGGAAATGTTGCGCCAGATGCGCGCACTGGATACCTATGGCATGTATGACGGTAAGCAAGCCGATGAGCTGCTTGCCCCCTTTGTGCTGGACAAGGCGCGCAAGGCAGCCATCCCCATCGTTGGCGACCCGGATGAGCGCACGCTCTCACGCGTCAAAGCCTTTTATAATTCCATCGCCATACTCATAGAAAAGGAATGCGGCTCCATGGCCGTACCGCTGGTACATCTGTCGCATGAAGGCTTTGGCCGCGTCATCATCACCGTGGGCAAGCTCGTCGCGCTGGATCGCACCCTGCGCGACGTTCACCGCTTCGGCTTCGAGAGTTTCTCGAAAATGAAAACCGAGGCTGACAAACAGCTGGCACTCGCCATTGAACTGGTTGGGCGCTATTCCGAAGTTGCCGAGCTGTAATGCGATCATGGACGACACCCTGAAAGAACTGGACAAGGAGGTGCGCCGCCTGCGGCGCATCGCAGCCGAATGGGCCGGGCAACTCCACGATCTGGTGGAAGACCGCCTACCTGCCGCCTACCTTGATCTGCCTGGCATCAGCCAGTCCACTTTCGATGCCTGCCGTGCGTGGGAAGAAGCCCAGAAGAGGCTGATCCTCGCGCAGCAAGAGCAGGCTTGCTCCCCAACACCTCACCGTCTTTGACCCACCCCTTATCTTTTACACAAGGAGCACCCAATATGGACCCTATCACCGCAATCACCCGAGGAGGCTCGTCCTGGACACCAGAATTTGCCATCTCCATTGATGACAAAAAGTGCATCGGCTGTGGCCGCTGCTACAAGGTATGCACGCGGGATGTACTCGAACTCATCGACCGCAGCGAAGACGAAATCATGGAAGACGATGACGACGACAGCGAAAGCATCTCTTCCAAAATGTCGCTGGCCAATGCCATGGACTGCACCGGCTGTGGGGCCTGTGGACGTGTCTGCCCAAAGGGCTGTTTTACCCACTCCCCGATGGCACTGGGCGCATAATCACGCAAATGGCTACTTCAGAGCCGGTTGCCAGACCGGCTCCGTTCGAACATGCCCAAGCTCGACACAGCCCCAGAGACACCACGCATCCTGCTATGCCATAAACAGAAAACGAGTGCGCGACTGCAATTCTTGCGATTTGCACATGGCATGTTGATGCCAACCCTCTTGCCGGAAGACGCAAGCATCTACCCAAGGAATACCCCCTCCCCCGTCCGCATCCACCCAGCCGCCTGGACCGCCCATCTGGCGGGTCTGCTCAAGCTTCCCACTCACATGCTGGCGGTGGAGCCTGAATTCCATGCCGAAGCACATAGCCCAACGCATGCCCCGATTACAATTTTGCTTGCGAGTTTCAACAGCATTGACTTACCTTGGGATATTGCCAAACAGATTCATGCGCAGTGGATTTCCATCACTGATACCACGGGTATTGCGCCCGCTGAATTGGCCGTCTTGCGTCTGGCCTACGAACACATGATTGGGTAATTCAATCAGCCAAGGAGCATGGAATTTGTTCGGGTTGCAGCAAATGGCGTACACTGAAAGCCTCGGCCCTGAGCAAGAGCTTATTCATGCGAGCAAATTCCCTGTCTGCCACTGCCAGTATGATGGCTTGCACACTCCTGCTGAGTGCATGCGCCAGCATCGAACCGCCAAGTGCCAGCTATTACCAGATAGATCCCGGCACACTCCCCACGCCAGATGTCACGCTCAACATCCCCGGCCTTGGCCCTTGTACCGATAACCCAGATCGCAGTCTGCATCTGAACAGTGCCCAAACAGTCAGTGTTCTGGTGCATGGTTGTTTCGGCTCATCGGGTCAATTTCGTGGGCTGGCACAGGTTCTCGCCTTTCAGGGGCAGCAGAGTGCCTGCTTCACCTACGACGACCGTGCGGCGCTGACTGACAGTGCCAGCCAATTGCGTTACGCGCTCAATGAGCTTGCCGAACAAAGCCACGTCCCACAGATTAATCTGATTGGTCACAGCCAGGGAGCACTGGTTGCACGTAAATCGCTCACCACCCGCATCTCCGGTGCAGTCCCGGCGAGCAGACTACATCTGGTCACCATCTCTGGCCCTTTCGGTGGCATTGCAGCGGCCAAACCTTGCGGCAACCCTTGGCTCAAGCCCCTCACGCTGGGCTTGATCACCGCATCCTGCCGTATTGCCACTGGGGCAAAATGGGCAGACATCACTGAGTATTCCGATTTCATCCGCACTCCCGGAGAATTGTCACCGCAGGTACAGAATTATCTGAAGATTGACACCGACGAAAAAGACAGTTGCCGCCAGGAAAAGAATGGCCGCTGTGTGGAAAGCGATGACATTTTCAGCCTGACCGAACAGCACAACAATGTCATAGAAACCGGCCCTCTTACCCACCGGCTCGAAGTCAAGGCCGGGCATGTGGAGATTGTGGGCGACAAAAAGACAGCGCCGGTCAAGCTATTGGCCGTATTGCAGGCACAGGGCATCCTGCACCCCATTGACGCGAGCCGCGTCAGCGCTTTCCGCACGCTTCTCACCCAGGTGTATCAGGACGCGGCCCCTCGTTGGCCTTTGTGGGAAGTCACCGCACAATAAGCAGCCAATCCGTGGGCGCAGCGGCAACACTTGAGGCCAGGGTGTAATATCAGGCATCTCCCGTACACAATCGGAAAGCCCCCTCATGTCCACACCCCTAAGAGTCGGTATCGTCGGTTACGGCTTTGCCACAAGCACTTTCCACGCCCCCTTGATTGCAGCCGTCCCCGGCTTGGCGCTAACTGCCATCTCCAGCAGTGACACCACAAAAGTACACAAGGATTGGCCACAAGTGGAAGCTGAGTCTTCGTCAGAGGCTTTGTTTGCGCGAGCGGATATCGACCTGGTCGTCATCCCCACCCCCAACACAACCCATGCACCCTTGGCTCGCGCCGCATTGGAAGCAGGCAAGCATGTGGTGGTGGACAAACCCTTCACCATCACCTTGGCAGAGGCCGAAGAGTTGTGCGCCGTCGCCAAGCGTTGTGGCAAGCTGCTATCGGTGTTCCACAATCGACGTTGGGACGCTGATTTCCTCACCCTGCGTAAGCTCATCGCCAGCGGCGAACTGGGTGAGATTATGCATTTTGAATCGCACTTCGACCGCTATCGGCCGGAAGTCCGCCAACGCTGGCGCGAACAGGCACTGCCGGGTTCTGGCTTGTGGTACGACCTGGGCGCGCATCTGCTGGATCAAACCATCCAACTATTTGGCATGCCTGAGGCCATCTCGGTGGATACCGCCATCCAGCGTACCGGCGCGCAAGCCGATGATTGGTTTCACGCCCTGCTGCGCTACGGCGAGCGCCGTGTAATTCTGCACGCCAGCGCCCTGGTTCCGCGCCTCGGACCACGGTTTGCGGTACATGGCACGCAGGGCAGCTTCATCAAGTATGGCCTGGACACGCAGGAAGATGCGCTCAAAGCAGGCGCCCGTCCCCCCGCAGCTAACTGGGGACATGATCCGTTGAAGGCGGAAATCACCGTCTGGGCACAGGGCGAACGCACATCACGCGAAGAGTACTGCGAACTGGGCAATTACCCTGCCTATTACACAGCCATCAGGGACGCAATCCAGAGCGGCACCCCCAACCCGGTTCCAGCGGAAGATGCCATTCAGGTGATGCGCCTGATTGAAGCGGGCATTGCCAGCATACGCGAACGCAGAGAAATACCCTTCGCATAAACATGCGATCAGACAAAAGAGCGCATCAAGCGTTCTTTTGTCTGTTTTCGAACCACATTTTCATCCCCAGTACAGCGCTGGCAAGCAGCAGGGTGACAAGGTTGGACACCACCACCGGCATGGAATTGACCACCAGGCCGTAGACCAGCCACAGGGCAACCCCGACGATAAAAACGCTGTACATGCCAATCGAAATATCCTGCGCCGAGCGGGTGCGCCATACCTGAAGAACCTGCGGAATAAAGGCCACCGTGGTGCAAGTGCCTGCGACCAGCCCCAGAATGTTGATTGTATCCACGAAAAAATTCCTGAAAAGCTACAAATGAATCGCTATTTTCAGCCGATCCTGCATGTCAACCCGCACGCACGCAAAATCCTGAATACGTGCGAGCACGCCTGGGCGTAGTGCCGGGCCATTGCCCACCACAACCACCCTACACCCTGCCGCCAACGCACTTTGCACACCCGCTTCGGAATCCTCGAATACCACGCATTCGGCGGGCGCCATCCCCAAAGCCGCCGCCCCGGCCAGAAAAGGGTCTGGCGCCGGCTTGCCGGGACGCCCAGGCTGCGCGGTAATGGCGACACGCGGATACGGCAGATGGCAATGCACAAAGCGGAAACGTGCAGTCTCCTCCACGGCCGAAGTCACCAAGGCCCAGCGATCCGGTGGCAAGCTCGCCAGAATCTCTGCTGCACCCGGCATGGGTTTCTGCCCGCCATCCACGTTACGCACAAAATCCTCCAGACGAGCGATTTCGTACTCTAGATCCAGATGCGGAGCGACTTTCGAGATCGTGGAGCGACTTGGTGTTCCGTGGCAGATCCGCATCACCTCATCAAGATCAGCCCCCGTATCCGCGCACCACGCCTGCCAAGCCAGCGTGACACACAGATTGGAATCCACCAGGGTTCCATCCATATCAAACAGAATCGCACTCGCCACAATCACCTGCATCATTCGCTTCCAAAAATCCTCTATCTGTACGATAAGCCCACTTCAGTCCACTTTCTTTGCGCCAGAGCGCAATTTTGTCTACTATTAGCTCAACTTAAGACTTCTTGGCTTTTGCATCATGCTCACACGGGAGATTGTTGGTAGAACTTTTGGCCAGAACTGGCACCACGTAGACCTGCTCTCCGAGCGCTCCACCTTCTTTTGGCACTATCACCCGGAGTTTGAACTCACGCTGACCCTGGATGGCAATGGCCTGCGCTACATCGGCAGCGATGTTTCGGCCTTTGGCGAACTCGATCTGGCCTTGGTGGCCTCCAATCAGGCCCACACCTGGGACACCACCCCGCGTGAGGATGGCCGCATCCAGCATATCCAGGTGGTATTTTTTACGCGGGAATGGCTGGAGTCCCTAGCAATCGGCCCACTGCCAGAGCTGACAGGGTTTCTCTCCTGGCTCAATGGCATCCGCCAAGGGGTTGTATTCAGCCAGGACTGTATCCGGCAGCTACTCCCCGCATTTGAGCGCCTGCGCCAATGCCGTGATCTGGCACGCCTGAGTTGCCTGATGGAGATTTTCGATGCCTTGCCGCGCGACCTGGAGGCCCGTCATCTGGGCAAACGGGGGGTATCGGAGAGCAATGACAAACGCCTGGAAATCGCCTTGCGCTTCATCCAGGAGAATTATCGCCAGCCCCTCAATCTTATCCAAGTCGCACAAACCGCCAACACCAGCGAAGCCACACTCAAAAGGCTATTCCGGCAGCATTTGAATCTGAGTGTAACGGAACTCCTGATTCACCTGCGCATCAGCCATGCCTGTAACCTGTTGATTGCAGGTGATCTGCCCATCCAACTGGTGGCAGAGGAAGCGGGCTTCCCCAACCCGAGCCACTTCTACCGCCAGTTCAAGATGCAGCGCGGCATGTCTCCGGCGCAATTCCGCCAGCGGCATCATCTACGCCAAATGGATAAGGAAGACATGCCGCCAACAGAGGGCTTCCGCACACAAGACGGTCACCCGCTGCAAGCGCCGGATGTATCAGACGAGCAGCGGATTCAGTTGCTCAGACCGTAGCCCACCTCAAAAAGCAAACTCGCCTTACGTGCCTCAACAGGTGCCGAGGCGGGCAAAAAACCCGCTGCATCGCGTGGCCATGCATACGGCAATTTGCCCACGAATGGCGCATCACCAAACAGCACATCCGCCACGCCTTCACCCTCGCTGCCCGGTAGCCATGCTGCCACCACCGCGTCGCTTTGCGCCAGCGCATCACCAAGAATCAGCGGGCGCCCACTCACCAACACCAGCACCAACTTACGGGCAAGAGGCCGCAACGTAGCGATCTGGCGCAGGTCTGCCGCGCTCAACATGAGCCCCTCCGCCATGCGGTCGCCCAACCATTCTGCATAGGGTGGCTCACCCACGAAGACCAGGGCAACATCCGCCGGAGCTTTGGCACTGACCGCACTCTTGCTGAAATCCCCCTCCTCGCGGTAATCCACCTTGGCACTCGGCCCCGCAACTTGCCTGATGCCATCCACGATCGTGGTTGCGCCGGGCAGGCGGCTGTTATTACCGGCAAAACCCTGCCATTCCAAAGTCCAGCCGCCAGACTGCAAACCCAAGTCATTGGCATGCCGCCCAGCCACAATGATATGCTGATCGCGTTTAAGCGGCAAAGCACCTCCATTCTTAAGCAACACCAATGATTTGCGAACTGCCTCGCGCGCTACCGCACGGTGTTCCGGGCTTCCCACCAGCGCCTTGGCTTCGGCAATCGGGCCGTCATGCTCAAACAGCCCCATTTCAAACTTCACCCGCAGGATGTTGGCAACCGCTTCATTGATTCGCGCTTGGGAAACTTTGTTCTGCTCCACGTTCTGGCGCATCAGGCGCAGCACTTCAGCCGTCTTGGAAGGCTCCATGAACACATCTACCCCCGCATTGGTGGCCAGTGCCAATTGCTCACCAAAACCATTGGCGGGCAGGTATTGCAGCGCCTCCCAATCCGTCACCACCAAACCATTAAATCCCAATTGCTTGCGCAGCACATCCGTCAGCAATTTGCCATTGGCATGCATTTTGACCCCATTCCAGCTACTGAAAGACGGCATCACGCTACGGGCACCCGCATCAATCTGCGCCTTGTAGGGAGGCAGGAAACGCGCCAGCAGCGCAGCTTCATCACCACGGGTGTCCCCACGGTCCATGATTGGCGCCTGCCCCGTTGGCGTAGGCATTTTGGCCGATTGATAGGCCACACCGCCATCCCCCAGATAGTGCTTGGCGGTCACAATCGGATGCGGAGCCCCTTGCCCAAACACCTCCAGCCCCGACTGGAAACCTTTGCTATAGGCCGTGGCAAGACGTGTCGTCAGCTTGGTATCCTCGCCCAAAGCCTCATAGGCGCGCCCCCAGCGAATATCATCCACCACGGCAACCACGGGCGCGAAGTTCCAATAAACCCCTGCAGCACTCATCTCGCGCGCGGTAATCTGGCCGATCCGGCGCATCAAATCCTCATCACGCGCGGCGCCAAGCCCCACTTGCTGCGGAAAAATCGTCGCCGTGGGCAACAACTGGAAGCCATGAACTGAATCAATTCCATACAACACGGGGATACCTAAACGGGTGGCATGGGCCGCTTCCTGGTATCCCTTCATCATTTTCACCCAACCATCCACCGTATTGGGTGACGGCACACTCCCCCCGCCGGACAGCAGCGTGCCCATATTGAGTTGGCGCACCTGATCAGGCTTCACCCAATCCCGCCCGCCCATCAGCATCTGGCCCAGTTTTTCATCCAGGCTCATGCGCGCCAACAAATCCTGCACGCGCTTTGCGACCGGCAATGCAGGGTTTTGGTAAGGAAGCACATCGGCGAGAAGCGCCGGTGAACAGACGAACAGACACAACACAGAAAGCAGCTTCGGCAAACGCATCAGATCCCCCTATGAATCAATCGTGGAACGTTTCTGAAAACGTTACCATGATGCACCTATCCCATGGGGGGAGGTCAAGCCTCAAGCGATGGCATTACGGGCATTCCCTTATCGCTATGCGGGTCTCCAAACCATGCTGGCCGGACCTGATGGCCGAATACGTGCTTCCACAAGATCAATCAGGCGAGCCTGTAGATGTCTATTAATAAAATCACGGGTGCCAAGGGAATACTACGACCTACCTCCATCATCAAACTCGCGGCAACTCGAATGGCATATACAAAAAGGGGCTACCAAATTCAGATTTTGCTTTGTACGCCCATCGGGATAGACTCACCCCTTGGCTATTCCCACGCATTTCCACTCCATGACCTTGCTTGAACGTTCCCTCGCCGCTGTCTGGCATCCTTGCACCCAGATGAAGCAGCACGAAACCCTGCCCCTAATCCCGATTGTGCGAGGTGAAGGCCCCTGGCTTTACGCAGAAGATGGCAGCCGCTATCTGGATGCCGTGAGTTCATGGTGGGTGAATCTGTTCGGCCACTGCAACGCCCACATCAATCAGCGCCTGCGTGAGCAGCTCGAACGCCTGGAACACGTCATCCTTGCCGGTTTCACCCATGAGCCGGTGGTGCGCCTGTCTGAAGAACTGGCCGCACTCACCGGGCATGCGCTGGGGCACGCTTTCTACGCCTCGGATGGTGCCTCCGCCACCGAGATTGCCCTCAAGATGAGCATGCACTACTGGCGCAACAGCGGGCAAACGGAAAAGACCCGCTTTGTGAGCCTTGCGGGCAGCTACCACGGTGAAACCGTGGGGGCGCTGGCAGTGACCGACATCGCCCTGTTCCGCGAATCCTACGCCCCACTGGTGCGTGCCGCCGCTACAGTACCCTCGCCCGATGCGCGCCAAGCCCAGCCCGGTGAAACCGCCCGTGCCGTGGCGCTACGCGCTGCCGCCGCACTGGAAGGCTGGCTTGCCGAGCATCACCGGGAAACCGCTGCCTTGATCGTGGAACCGCTGGTGCAATGTGCCACCGGCATGGCGATGTACGACCCCGAATACCTGCGCCAAGCCCGTGCGCTATGCGACAAATATGGTGTTCACCTGATCGCTGACGAAATTGCCGTCGGCTGTGGCCGCACCGGCAGCTTCTTTGCGTGCGAATCCGCAGGCATCTGGCCGGACTTTCTGTGTCTCTCCAAAGGCATATCCGGCGGGTATCTGCCGCTGTCTTTAGTGCTGACAACCGATCAGGTCTATCAGGCTTTTTATGCCGATGAAGTGACTCGTGGTTTTCTCCACTCGCACTCCTACACCGGCAACCCGCTCGCCTGCACCGCAGCACTTGCCACGTTGGAAATCTTCCGCGATGGAAAGGTGATTGAGCGAAACAAGGAGCGCGCAAGCTGGCTTGCGCAAGCGGCTGATCTCTTGGCGGAACACCCGGCTGTGCGCCACCTGCGCCAACAAGGCATGATTTTGGCATTCGATGCGGAAGGCGCAAGCCCAGGCTTCGCCCAACGTTTCCATCAGGCCGCACTTGCCGAAGGCATTTTGCTCCGCCCGATTGGCAACACGATCTACTGGATGCCGCCGTATGTACTCACGCAGAAGCAATGCCAATATTTAGGTGTGCAAACACTGCAAGCCTTGTCGAAGGCTTTGTCATAAGCAGAACAGCCCAATAAAAAAGAGGCCGTTTGGCCTCTTTTTTATTTGCAGCAAAGTCCGCAGATTACTTGCGATACTCTGCCGACTTGGCGTGTGCCTGCAAGCCTTCGCCATAGGCCAGCGTGGCGGCAACCGGGGCCAGCTCAGCCGCGCCTGCGGGCGACATGTGAATGATGCTGGTACGCTTCTGGAAGTCATACACGCCCAGGGGCGAGGAGAAGCGGGCGCTGCGCATGGTGGGCAACACGTGGTTCGGCCCGGCGCAATAATCGCCAAGAGATTCCACCGAGCAGTGGCCGACGAAAATGGCGCCGGCATGGCGGATTTTTTCGACCCAGGGTTCCGCGTGCTCAATCGCTAGTTCCAGGTGTTCCGGGGCGATACGGTTGGCAATCGCGCAGGCTTCGTCCAGATCGGCCACCTTGATCAGCGCGCCACGATTGGCAAGCGAGGCTGCGATGATGTCACGGCGCGGCATCTCCGGCAGTAGCCGGGCGATGGAGGCTGCGACGGCATCAATGAATTTGGCATCTGTGCACAGCAGGATGGATTGCGCGACTTCGTCGTGCTCGGCCTGCGCAAACAAATCCATGGCCACCCAGTCCGGGTTGCCAGTGCCATCGGAAATGATGAGCACTTCCGAGGGGCCCGCCACCATATCGATGCCGACGGTACCGAACACGCGGCGCTTGGCTTCGGCCACATAGGCGTTGCCGGGGCCTACGATCTTGTCGACTTGCGGCATGCTTTGCGTGCCGTAGGCCAGCGCAGCCACGGCCTGTGCACCACCAATCGTGAACACACGATCCACGCCGGTAATGGCAGCAGCAGCCAGCACCAAGGGGTTACGCTCGCCACGCGGGGTGGGTGTAACCATGATGAGTTCGCCCACACCGGCCACCTTGGCAGGCACGGCATTCATGAGAACCGAGCTGGGATAACTGGCTTTGCCGCCGGGCACGTAGAGGCCCACGCGATCCAGCGGGGTGACTTTCTGCCCCAGGCGGGTGCCGTTGGCTTCGGTATAGCTCCAGGATTCCAGCCGTTGTTTCTCGTGATAGCTGCGCACCCGTTCAGCGGCACATTCCAGCGCAGCGCGGCTTTCGGCAGGCAGGGAATCCAGCGCCGCTTGCAGCTCACGGCGCGGAAGCTCCAACGCTTCAATGCTTTTGACATTCAGGCCGTCAAAACGGTTGCTATAGTCAATGACTGCGGCATCACCCTGACTGCGCACCGCAGCCAGAATCTCTCCCACGGCGTTATTAACGCGGACATCCGTGCTGTTATCAAAGGCCAGCAAAGCATCCAGCGTGGCGGTGAAATCAGCCGTTCGAGAATCCAAACGGCGGATCAAGGCTTGCGTGCTCATGGCTTGACGGCCCCTGCAAAGGCTTCAATAATCGGTTGCAACAATTCGCGCTTCATTTTCAGCGCGGCCTGATTGACGACCAGACGCGAGCTGATCTGCATAATCTCTTCCACCTCGGTTAGCCTGTTGGCGCGCAGCGTACCGCCGGTAGACACAAGGTCGACAATCGCCTCGGCCAAACCCACCAGCGGGGCCAGTTCCATGGAGCCATACAGCTTGATGAGGTCGACGTGCATACCCTTGGAGGCGAAGTGCTCGCGGGCAATCTTCATGTATTTGGTGGCCACTCGAATCCGCGCGCCGCGCTGCACGGCAGCGGCGTAGTCAAAGCCCACAGGCACGGCGACACTCATGCGGCACTTGGCGATGTTCAGATCCACCGGCTGATAAAGCCCTGCCCCACCATGCTCAATGAGCACATCTTTGCCCGCAATGCCCAGATCTGCCGCACCGTATTGCACATAGGTGGGTGTATCGGAGGCGCGCACGATCACCAGCCGCACTTCCGAGCGATTGGTTTCGATGATGAGCTTGCGCGAGCTTTCCGGGTTTTCCACCGGGACGATGCCCGCAGCCGCCAACAGTGGCAAGGTTTCTTCAAAGATGCGCCCCTTGGAGAGGGCTAGGGTAATTCCAGTCACGATAATTTCCTCAATTTGTCCGGAGTTCAGATCAAGGACATGCCGGACAGCCAGTTTTTTTTCCATCTCAAACATCAAAAACCCGGCCAGGCCGGGTTGCAATCAGGGTAAGCGTATCCATCAAGCCTGCTGGGCGGCCTGCCACTGTTCGGGCGTGTAGGTCTGCAACTGCAAGGCGTGGATTTCGTTGCCCATCAGCGCGCCCAGGGTGGCGTACACCGCCTGATGCTGGCGCACCCGCATTTTGCCTGCAAAGCTTGCACTGACGACAATGCCGGAGAAGTGTACGCCGTCATCACCTTCGATGGCGACGTATTCGCAGGGCAGGCCTGCCTCGATGAGACGCTTGATTTCGTTTGCCTGAAACATGATCTTCCAAATGCCGGGGGTGGAAACACGGTCGCCTGCCTCTGGGGGCAGGTCGCCAAAGGCATTAGTATCGCAGTTTATAGCCTCGACGGAGCATTTCCAGGCTAAATCCTGTCACAAGGATCAGGGCAATCCCGACGACAGCAAAGCTCACCCAAGGGTTGATGTCGGAAACGCCAAAGAATCCGTAGCGGAAACCGTCAATCATGAAGAAGAATGGGTTCAGCCGCGACAGGCTTTGCCAGAAGGGCGGCAAAGAATGGATGGAGTAGAACACGCCGGAGAGCATGGTCAGCGGCATGATGAGGAAGTTCTGGAACGCGGCGAGCTGGTCAAACTTTTCCGCCCAGATGCCTGCCACCACCCCCAATGCGCCCATGATGGCCCCGCCCAATGTGGCAAAACACAGCACCCAGAACAGATGAGCCAGGGGCGTGAGGACAAAGAATGCCGCCGCCAGCCACACGCCCAGCCCCACCACAATCCCTCGCACCACAGCCGCCAGCACGTAGGCCGAAAAGAATTCACGGTAGGAAATGGGGGGCAGCAGCACAAAAACGATGTTGCCGGTAATCTTGCTCTGGATCAGCGAAGAGGAGCTATTGGCAAACGCGTTTTGCAACACGCTCATCATCACCAGGCCGGGAATCAGGAAGGCGGTGTAGCTCACGCCGGGATAAGGCTGAACCCGTCCCTCCAACACATGGCCGAAGATCATCAGGTAAAGCACCGACGTCAACACCGGTGCAGCCACGGTCTGGAAGCTGACCTTCCAGAAGCGCAGCATTTCTTTGTACAGAAGGGTACGGAAGGCGATCACGCGGCCTCCTGACGCATCATCTGGATAAAGGCTTGTTCCAGATCGGGCTTGAGGATTTCCATTTCTTCCACACGCACCCCGGCTTCGCGCATAACGCGCAAGGTTTCTTCAACCTGGAGCGGGTCGGCAAAATTGAATTGCGCCACCCCTGCATCAAAACTCAATGCTTTGGCCACCAATACTGCTGGCAGCGCGGCCGAGCCGATGTGCAGTTTGAGCGTCTGGCCCCCCACCCGGGCGAGAATGTTCTGGGTAGTGTCTAAAGCCACGATCTGCCCGGCCTTGAGCATGGCGATACGGTGGCACAACTCCTCGGCTTCTTCCAGATAGTGGGTGGTCAGCACGATGGTATGGCCGTTTTCATTGAGCTTGCGGATAAAGCGCCAAAGCGTCTGGCGCAACTCCACATCCACCCCGGCGGTGGGTTCGTCCAGCACGATGACATCCGGCTTATGCACCAGGGCTTGCGCCACCAGCACGCGGCGTTTCATGCCGCCGGAGAGCTGGCGCATATTGGTCTCAGCCTTGTTGGTGAGGTCCAGATTGGCCAACAGTTCGTCAATCCAGTCATCATTGCCACGGATGCCGAAGTAGCCGGCCTGGATGCGCAGGAGTTCGCGCACCGAGAAGAAGGGGTCAAACACCAATTCCTGCGGCACCACGCCCAGCACAGAACGGGCCTGGCGGTAGTCCCGCACCACGTCATGCCCCATCACGGCGATATGGCCTTCGGTGAGACGGGACAAGCCCGCCAGCGCGGAAATCAGCGTCGTCTTGCCCGCGCCATTTGGCCCGAGCAGGCCAAAGAACTCGCCCTGACGGATATCTAGATCGACCCCATCCAGGGCGCGTAGTGCGCCAAAGCATTTAACTGCGCCACTCACACGAATGGCTGGTATGTCACTCAATGGGAGCCTCGCCCTCAGACATCACTGCTTCCACATAAGGTGCAAGCAATTGATCGACGCCATACAACGCGGCCAGACTGACAAAGGATTGTGGCGGATTGAGTACCTGCACCTTGCGCCCGGTGGTATGGGCGCGGCGCACCCATCCCAGCACAACAGCAATGGCGGAGGAATCAGCAGACTCCACCTCGGCCAGATCAATGATGCAGTCCCCCTGGGTACAACGCTCCTCCCCCAGGGCAAGCAGCGCCGCCGCCTGATGCATGGTCATGGCGCCTGCCACATACAGGCGCCCATCGCGCTCGTTCAGCATTTATTTCTTACCTGTATCGGCCGCCTTGGCCGCCCCGGCTTGGTTCTTGTCGTGCAAAGACTTGATCAGCCCATCGATGCCACTGGCCTTGATTTCCTGGCCGAAGGTTTCACGATAGTTGGTGACCAGACTCACCCCTGCAACGGATACGTCATAAACCTTCCAGTTGTCGGTGCCCTTGATCATGTCGTAATCCATGGGAATCGGCTTGGAGCCGGGCTGGCGCAATTCGGTCCGCACGGTAACGTCGGTATCGGTCGCGGCAAGCTTGAGCGGCTTCACATCAATGGTCTGGTTTTTGTACTGGGCCAGGGCGTTCGCATAGGTACGCACCAACAGGGTACGGAATTCGCTCGCCAAGGCAGTCCTTTGTTCAGGCGTGGCATTGCGCCATTCGCGCCCGACGGCCAAGCCAGTCATGCGTTGGAAATCGAAATACTTGAGGATCTTGGTCTCTGCGACTTCGGTAACACGCTTGATGTCGCCCGCCTGGATGGCTTTGTCATTCCGTACTGTTTCAGCCATGTCTTTGCTGACATTGCGTACCAGTTCATCGGGGGCATCCATTGCCATTGCGTTGGAAGCCAGCCCCAAGGCCAACAAGATGGTCAGGAAAAACTTGGTCATACACACTCCTCTTGAAAATCCATTTTACTTGCCGGAAGACTCTGCCGGCGCGAATTGCCCGGCGGGAGGCTCTTCAAGCTTCGTCGCGGCGGGTGCCGCAGGCGGCGCAGGTTCATCCAGATAATCGTCGTCTTCTTTGTTCTTCACCTTGGGCGGGTTCCCGTCATAGATCTGGTTGATCCGCCGCTTGAGATAGAAGTCCCGCATGAAGGAATACTTGTCGAGTGCGGCTTCGTCCAGGGCATTACCCGCAGCCAGAAGCTGGGCACGCAGATCCACGAGTCTGATCGCCCGCGCGGTGTTGCGGATGGCCACCCGGTCAACCGCTCCCACCGGATCAACATAGGGCACAGCCAACGTCACCAGTGTGTTGCTGCTGTCTCTGAGGGTCGAACTCCCAAAGAAAGGCAGCACCAGATACGGCCCCGGCCCTACGCCCCACACACCCAGGGTCTGCCCCAGGTCTTCGTCATGCTTTTCCAGCCCAAGTTCGGTAGCTACGTCAAACAGCCCCAGAATCCCTACCGTGGTATTGACCAGCAGCCGCCCCACATCGCTGGCTGCCGCGCCCGGCTTACCCTGGAGCAGATTGTTGGTGCCAATCCAGGCATCTTCCAGGTTGGAGAAGAAGTTGCCGATCCCTGTGCGCACCGGCATCGGCGTGACTGCCGCATAGCCCTTGGCCACAGGTTTGAAGGCGTAGGTATCCACCGCATCGTTGAAGGCGAATACCTTGCGGTTCATCGGCTCCAGCGGGTCCTGCGGATTACCGGTGGTGGCGCAGGCACTGAGCAGCAGCGCCAGCATCATCGTCACAATAGTCAGCAGTTTCATTCCGCTTCTCCTGTATTCCTGGCCGCCCCGCCACTTACTTGGTGGCCGGGCCTTCCGCAGCCTTGCTGAACATGAACTGACTGATCAGCTTCTCCAGCACGACGGCAGACTGGGTCTTCTTGATCACGTCACCCGGCTTGAGGTCATCCGGGTCTCCCCCCGGCTCCAGGCCGATGTATTGTTCGCCCAGCAAGCCCGAGGTGTTGATGGTGGCAAAAGTATCCTTGGGGAAGGTGTAGCGGCCATCCATCTGGATCGTCACCACCGCCTGATAGTGTTGCTTGTCAAGATGGATCTCCTGGATGCGTCCAACCACCACACCTGCACTCTTGACCGGAGCACGGGCCTTAAGGCCACCAATGTTGTCAAAATTGGCCGTCAGCGAATACGGCGAGCGAATCTGCCCACCACTGAGGTTGCCCACCTTGAGCGCCAGAAACACCAGCGCCAGTGCGCCCAGGGTTACAAAAATACCCACCCACAAATCGATCGTTGTTCTATTCACGTCAGCCTCTGAACATAAACGAAGTCAGAATGAAATCCAGCCCGAGAATGGCCAGGGAAGAAGTTACCACAGTACGCGTTGTCGCCCGGGATACCCCTTCGGCGGTGCCATCGGTGTCAAAGCCTTCAAAAACAGCCACCAACGATACTGCAACGCCAAAGACAACACTCTTGATGACACCATTGACAATGTCATTACGAAAATCCACAGATGCCTGCATCTGCGACCAGAAACTGCCTGAGTCAATCCCGATCATCACCACACCGACCAGATAGCCGCCAAACACCCCCATGGCCGAGAACAGCAAGGCCAGGATCGGCATGGAAATCACCCCGCCCCAGAAGCGCGGCGCCACCACCCGGGCAACCGGGTCCACCGCCATCATGTCCATGGCGGCAAGCTGTTCGGTCGCCTTCATCAGGCCGATTTCGGCGGTTACCGCAGAACCCGCACGGCTGGCGAACAGTAGACCGGCCAGCACGGGGCCCAGTTCCCGCACCAGCGAGAGCGCCACCAGCGTGCCCAGCACCTCTTCCGAGCCATAGCGCTGCAAGGTTTCATACCCCTGCAGGCCAAGCACCATGCCCACGAACAAGCCGGAAATCAGAATGATAGTCAGCGACAACACCCCGGAGAAATAGATTTCCCGCAAGGTCAGACGCAGGCGGCGGAAGCTGCTGCCGGAATGCCAGAGCAGGAGTCCGAAGAAACGAGCCATCACGCCAAGCCGCCACTGGGTATTGATTGTCCGGGCGCCCACCAGACGGAACATAGATGCAATCCGATTAAGCACGCTGAACTCCCAACAAAGCCTCTTCATAGGGGACGGCCGGATAGCGGAAAGGCACCGGACCATCGGCCTCGCCCCATACAAACTGGTGTACCCAGGGGTCTTCCGACGTACGGATCTCATCCGGCGTGCCCTCGGCCACCACCTTGCCGTCAGACAGGAAGTAGACGTAGTCCACGATCTGGAGCGACTCCTGCACATCGTGAGTCACCACAATCGAACTAGCCCCCAGCGCGTCGTTGAGCTTGCGGATCAATTGCCCGATCACCCCTAGGGAGATCGGGTCCAGCCCCGCAAAAGGCTCGTCGTACATCATCAGTTCCGGGTCCAGCGCAATCGCGCGGGCCAATGCCACACGCCGCGCCATCCCGCCAGAAAGCTCGCTGGGCAGCAGATTTTCGGCACCACGCAAGCCCACCGCGTGCAATTTCATCAGCACGAGGTCACGAATGATCGGCTCAGGCATGTTGGTGTGTTCGCGCATCGGGAAAGCCACGTTGTCGAACACCGACAGATCGGTAAACAGGGCGCCAAACTGGAACAGCATGCTCATGCGGCGGCGCAGATCGTACAGCCCCTCACGGTCCAGGCTCGGCACCTCGGCCCCGCAGACGGTAAGCTGCCCGGCACGCGGGCGCAGCTGCCCGCCGATCAGGCGCATCAGTGTTGTCTTGCCGCAACCCGAACCACCCATGATGGCAACAAGCTTGCCACGTGGCACGTTCAGCGTCACGCCATGGAGTACATCGCGGTTACCATAGCTGAAACGCACATCGCGTAAAGAAACGAGAGAAGACATCTCTGGATTGCTCTTCCGGATAGAAACAGATCAAAATGCGGATACGATAAAAAGATACAAATCGACCGATGAGGCTTGATTCTATCATGTGACCCATTCAATCTTGGTCTGGCCATAAACCTTGCTTTAAGCATTCACTAAGGGTCTTGCGCCTTGGTGTCCTCGCACACATAACCATACTCGAAAGATGGCAACTTCAAATTTCATGTGGCCATCAAGACAGGGATTTAGGGGCACGATGCAAGCCTTGCTGCACACTCGCGCTAAGATCGTACCCACACTGCCCAGCCTCCGATCATGACCTTGCCATCCACCCGCCGCCCTCGCCTGCTGATTGTTGATGACGACCCGCTGATCCAGGAGACCTTGGCCTTCACCCTGGGGGAGCGCTTCGAGGTGAGCCAGGCAGAGAGTCGTGAGCAGGCCATGCAGCAATTGCGCGAAGAGGCACTGGCGCCTGAAGTCGCACTGGTCGACCTGGGGCTGCCGCCCTATCCGCATCGCGCCGAAGAGGGCTTGCTGCTGATCCAGGAGATTCTGGCGCAGGACCCCTTGTGCAAAATCATCGTACTCTCCGGCCAGGACGAAGAAGCCCACGCCCGCCACGCCCGTACCCTGGGGGCCCTGGATTTTCTGGCCAAGCCTGCCCACCCGGAAGTTTTGCTCAAGGCGCTTGAGCAGGCCATGGGCCTGCGCCAGCAGGAGCAGCGGGAACAAATCCGTCTCCCCCAGGCCAATCGTATCGTTGGCCTCAGCACAGCCATCCATGCCGTGCGGGAGCGCATCGGCCAATACGCCACATCTCGCTTCCCCGTGCTAATCGAAGGGGAATCGGGCACCGGCAAGGAAATCGCAGCGCGCAGCCTGCACGAACAAGGCAGTACCCGTGGCAAGCCTTTCCTGGCCCTGAATTGCTCGGCCATCTCACCCAACCTGATCGAAGCCACGCTGTTCGGCCATGCCCGTGGCGCCTTCACTGGAGCAGTAGGCAATAAGGCGGGGTACTTCGAGGACGCCGGCGAAGGCTGCCTGTTTCTGGATGAAATCGGAGAACTTCCGCTGGAACTCCAGCCCAAGCTCCTGCGGGTGCTGGAAAGCGGGGAATACCAGCGCGTGGGCGAAACCCAAACCCGCTTTTCCAAAGCGCGGGTATTGGCCGCAACCAATCGGGATCTGCTCGTGGAGGTGCGTGCCGGGCGTTTCCGTGTCGACCTGTACCACCGGCTCAGCGTGCTGCGCCTATTGATGCCGCCCCTGCGGGAGATGGCGGATGACCGCAATGTGCTGCTCCTGCACTTTCTGCATGAATTCAACCAGGAGATGGGCCTGCCCGCCTTCCGGCTGGATGACGCAGCCCGCCAGCTCTGGCAACACTATAGATTCCCCGGCAACGTGCGCGAACTGCGCAACATTGTCGCTCGGCTCGCCAGCCGCATGGCCGGGCAAACAGTAGGGCTCGACACGCTCAAACCAGAACTGGAAACATCCCCCAGCCTGCCCGCCACCATCGCGCCGGAAAGCCCGGCGAGCACCAGCGGCGGCCTGCCAAAACTGGGCAATGGCATCGTGCTGGACGCCACATTGCGACGTATCGAACGCGAATACATCATGGCCGCGCTGCTGCAAGCCCAAGGTAACGTCAGTCAGGCCGCCCGCCTGCTAGGCCTGAACCGTTCAACCTTGTATAACCGCATTGACACCCTGGCACGCAACGGCGAATCTATCCCGGATTTTCTGACGCTGGCGCGAGAACACCTCTAATACCCTATGTACAAGGATCACTTCGGCCTGCACGAATCCCCCTTCCGCATCACCCCACACACTGGGCGCTTCTTCGCGGGCGCCAAACGCGGGGCCGTGCTGGAGGCGCTGTGCTTTGCCATCGCCCATGACGAAGGGATCATCCGCGTCACCGGCGAAGTTGGCACAGGCAAGACCATGCTGTGCCGCATGCTGCTCGAACAACTGCCCGCCGACATCCAGACCCTCTATATCGCCAACCCCAGCCTCAGCCCGCAACAATTGCTCGAAACCCTGGCGGATGACCTGGGCCTGCCTCAAGAGGCCGACACCGCCCTGCTGCGGCGCATCGAGAAAGCCCTGATCGCACTCCATGCGCAAGGCAAGAAGGTGGTGGCGATCATTGATGAGGCGCATGCCATGCCCCGGGAGTCGCTGGAGCAGATCCGCCTGCTCTCCAACCTGGAGACATCCACCCATAAACTCCTGCAGATCGTGCTGTTTGGTCAGCCTGAACTCAACGCCTTGCTGGCAGAACCCACCATGCGTTCGCTGCGGGAGCGCATCACCCAGAGTTTTGAACTCGAACCCATGCAGCAAAACGAGTTGGCGGCCTATCTGGATTTCCGCCTGCGCGCGGCGGGTTACAAGGGGCCGGAACTGTTCAGCAAGGCCACGCTTGGCCCACTGATGCGGGCCTCACGGGGGCTGACGCGGCGCATCAACATTCTGGCCGACAAAGCCTTACTGGCAGCCTTTGCCGACAATACCCACACGCTGAGCCTGAAACATATCCACGCCGCCATGCATGACGCCCAGTTTGCCCCACTTGGCCAGGGCATGCGGCGCATCGGTCTGGCCGCAGGAGGAATCACTCTGGCCGCCCTACTTATCGGCCTAGGCATCTGGGGGCAGAAGCCCCCCACCAGCAGAACTGAAGCCACGAGTGGCGCCACAACAGGCGCTTCGCTCCCCACAGCAGTGCAATCCAGTCCGCCAGCAGCAAGCTCAAGCCCAACGGCAAGCCAGCCCACACCACAGCTCAGCCCTCTGGCTCAAACGATACTGGAGCAAACTCGCACCCGGCTGGCAACAACGCCAGGAGAACATTTCTTCATAGAACTGCGCAGCGCCCCGGTTGCAAATGCACAGAGCCTGGAATCCCTGATTACGGCAGTTCACACCCGACTACGTGCTGACCGCCTCCAACTCTATCTCAGCCACAATCCCGCCACCCCCAGGCTGCATGTGCTCTATGGCCCGTTTGCCAACGAAGCCAGCGCACAGAAGATACGCGGCTACCTGCCGACCTGGGCACGCAGCCCGGAAATCAGCATTCGGCGTTACACATCGCTTGACTGACAAGCAGGCAGAATCAGCCAGAGAAACAAGGGAACTGAAGCAGGGGAACAAGATACCGCCGGGCTGAAGCGACCCGTGGCAAGGACTTACTGATTGGCCGATGGACTGGGGTTGTTGTTCGCTGCAGCCCCAGCGGAGGCGGCGTTGGCATTGATACGTGCAGCAGCGGCATCACGCACGGATTGCGGCAGATCGGCGGCCTGTGCGTCAGACACCAGACGGCGGGCACCGTTGAAACGGCTGCGCCAGTAATCGCTATCCATATCCTCGACCCGGACCACATTACCCGTGGAAGGCGCGTGGATAAAGCGGTTATCCCCCACGTAGATACCTACGTGCGAGAAGGCACGACGCATGGTGTTGAAGAACACCAAGTCACCCGGCTTCAGATCCTGCACGCCGTTGACCTTGTCACCCAGGCGAGCCATCTCGACCGCTGTACGCGGCAGATTCACGCCAAGAGCTTCACCAAACACTTTCTTGACCAGCCCGCTGCAATCAAAACCACCGGCCTCCGGGCCATTGCCGCCGTAACGGTAACGGATACCCAGGAAGCTCATGCTCTTTTCCACCATCGCATTGATGCCACTGCTGGTGGAGGAGACTGCGGCCTGTGCAGACGAAGCTGCGCGTTGAAACAGGGAAGATTCCGCCGGCTGCGCGGAAGATGGTTCATCGGCCCATACGCTTGAAGCGCAGAACAGGGCGATGGCAGCAGGAAGGATGAACTTGTGTTTCAATTGCATGGGGTCGAACTATACGCCCCATGCTGCACGCCGTAAACCCTAAAAACGCCTTAATACGACGAACGTACAAGCCTCAACAAACCCGCATGGCACAAGGGGTTTGCCCTCGTTACCCTGCGGGTTATGCACGTTTGCTACAAGGCCTCTGCCGCGTAATCGGCCAGACGTGAGCGCTCACCTCGCTGCAAGGTGATGTGCCCGCTGTGAGTCCAGCCCTTGAAACGGTCGACCACATAGGTCAGGCCCGAACTCCCCTCGGTAAGGTAGGGCGTGTCGATCTGGGCGATGTTCCCCAGGCAGACCACCTTAGTCCCTGGCCCAGCCCGCGTAATCAGCGTTTTCATCTGCTTGGAAGTCAGATTCTGCGCCTCATCGATGATCAGGAACTTGTTGATGAAGGTGCGCCCACGCATGAAGTTCAAGCTCTTGACCTTGATCCGCGTGCGGATCAGGTCGCGCGTGGCCGCCCGCCCCCACTCGCCGCCATAGCTCCCACCCTCATCCACGTTGCCATTGAGTACATCAAGGTTGTCTTCCAACGCCCCCATCCAGGGCGCCATCTTTTCCTCTTCGGTACCGGGCAGAAAGCCGATATCCTCGCCTACCGGCACAGTCACCCGGGTCATGATGATTTCGGCGTAACGCTTGGTTTCCAGAATCTGGGTGAGCCCCGCAGCCAGCGTCAGCAGCGTCTTGCCAGTCCCGGCCTGACCGAGCAAGCTGACGAAATCCACATCCGGGTTCATCAACAGGTTGAGCGCAAAATTCTGCTCCCGGTTACGTGCCACGATGCCCCACACATTATTTTTCTGGTGGGTGAAATCGATCAGGGATTCCAGCACAACCTCCATCCCATCCTTTTGCTTGACGATGGTGTAGAGCGGCTTGTCGCCTTCCTGATACACGAGTTCATTGACAAACATGTCCGCACACAAGGGCCCGCGCACCTTGTAGTAGGTACGCCCGCCCTCCTTCCACGAAGTCATGTCCTTGCCGTGGGTATCCCAGAAATCTGCGGGCAGCTCACGCATGCCGGTGTAGAGAAGATCTGTATCCTCCAGCACCTTGTCGTTGAAATAATCCTGCGCCTCCAGGTCCAGCGCACGCGCCTTGATGCGCATGTTGATGTCCTTGGACACCAGGATCACATGCCGCTCAGGGAATTGCTTGCACAGGAACATGATCACCGCCAGGATCTGGTTGTCAGCCTTGGCGGTTGGCACCCCGACGGGCAAGCTCGGGTCGATGGCCTGGGTCTGCAGGAACAGCCGCCCGGTGGCCTGCCCGCGCGAGGGCGCCTCCAGTGGGATACCCTGCTCTATGTGATGCTCACAGGTCGACACCACTTCGTCCATCATCCGGCTGGCCTGACGAGCGTTGCGGGCGACTTCAGACATCCCCTTCTTGTTGTTGTCCAACTCCTCAAGCGTCATGATCGGCACGAAAATATCGTGCTCCTCGAAGCGATACAGGCTGGTCGGGTCATGCATTAATACATTGGTATCGAGCACAAACAACTTCGTGGTGGGTGCCTTGACTGCTGCAGATTTGCGAGTGGCCATATCAGCTTTCGTTAGTCGAGGAAAAAATGCTTCGGGCAGCACCTTCAAGCCATAGGGATGGATCAAAGGCTGCTTATGTAATCCAATACCTCCTGGGCATGGCCCTCCACCTTCACCCCGCGCCATTCGCGCACAAGTTTGCCTGCGGCGTCAAAAACAAAGGTGCTGCGCTCAATGCCACGTACCTGCTTGCCATACATGTTTTTCATCTTGATGACATCGAGCGCTTCGCACAGCTTCTCGTCTTCATCCGAGAGCAGTTCGAAGGGGAAGGTGAACTTGCACTTGAAGTTCTCATGAGACTTCATGTCGTCGCGCGAGACGCCGAACACAGCAGCACCGGCTGCCGCAAATTCAGCATGCAGGCGGCCAAAGTCGATGCCCTCGGTGGTGCAGCCGGGCGTGTTGTCCTTCGGGTAGAAATACAGAACGACCTTGCGGCCAAGAAGCGAAGACAGGGAGATAGACTGACCGCCGGTGGCGGGCAGCGTCAGGCTGGGGAGCTGGCTCATATCGAGATCCTTATGGTTATCAATCCATTTTTTGGCGTCCCGCCCCCACGCTGGCGGCGGGAACACTTTCAGCGTATAGCCTTGCGTGCGCCCCTGCAAGCGCGGGCGCTGCCCGGAAGCAATCTCTGACCATTGGCGGGCAAGCCCGTGCGCGCACCGTCACAGGCATGCCATGAACCAAAAACCGGGTTTGTGATTGATAAATCAGGATGTTGGCATCCGTCTGCTGGGCGCCACGCAAAGGCAGCACTCAGCGCATGCTGCCCTGACAGCCGCATCAAGTGTTGGTTGGAAGCAACAAGGCGGCGACCACTTCACGGCCTTCGGAAGCCAGAATGTTGTAAGTGCGACACGCCGAGCCGGTATCCATGACTTCCCACCCCACCCCGGCTTCAACCAGGGGACGCAGCACGGCAGGCTTGGGGAAGTATTGGCGAGCCCCCGTTCCCAGCAAGACCAACGCGGGCTTGAGGTCCAACAAGGCGGCTAGGTGCTCGGCGCTCAAAGCATCAAACCCGCCTTCGAGCCAGTTTTCCCGCAAGGCCTGTGGCGCCACGACTAGGTTACAGGGGTGGGCGACGCGGTTGACCGTGATCGCAGCCGCATCGTAAGCATTCACCAGATTGAGGTTTTCCGGCAGTTCACGTTGTAGTTTCATCGTATGGGGATGCTTCATTTGCCGGGCAGACTGCCTACACAGCCCACCAGAGCATTTCTGTTATCGGGCAGGTATCGCTATCATATAGCTCTTTGTGCATCAATCGCCCGTTTGCCGGGTGAACATCGGAGTAGCCATCATGAAACAAGGCCAGCCAGTACGTGTAGTCAGCGACGAAACCCCAAAGACCGCCCCGGAAGCGGCTGCACGGGTCATCGCCAAGTCTGCCAAGCTGGCCAACGTGTGTTACGACATCCGTGGCCCGGTGCTCGAACGCGCCAAGCAGATGGAAGAGGAAGGCCAGCGCATCATCAAGCTCAACACCGGCAACCCTGCCGCGTTCGGCTTCGAGGCACCCGATGAAATCACGCGGGACATGATCCGCAATATGTCCAACGCGGCCGGTTACGTGGACTCCAAGGGGATCTTCCCGGCGCGCAAGGCCATCATGCACTACACGCAGGAGAAGCAGATTGCCGATGTCACCGTGGACGACATCTACATCGGCAACGGTGCTTCAGAGCTGATCGTGATGGCCATGCAGGGGCTGCTCAACAATGGGGATGAGGTGTTGGTGCCCGCCCCCGACTACCCGCTGTGGACCGCCGCCGTCAATCTTGCCGGCGGCCGCGCCCGCCATTACCTGTGCGACGAAGCCAATGGCTGGCTGCCCGCGCTGGACGACATCCGCGCCAAAATCAGCGACCGCACGCGTGCCATCGTCATCATCAACCCGAACAACCCCACCGGCGCGGTCTACCCGGACGAAGTGCTGCTGGAACTCATCGAGATTGCCCGCCAGCACCAGCTGATCATCTACGCCGACGAAATCTACGACAAGGTACTCTACGACGGCGTCAAGCACACCTCGATGGCCTCGCTGGCCGACGATGTGCTGTTCATCACTTTCAACGGTCTCTCCAAAAACTATCGCTCCTGTGGCTATCGCGCAGGCTGGATGGTCGTCTCGGGCAACAAGCGGATTGCCGGCGACTATATCGAGGGGCTCACGATCCTCGCCTCCATGCGCCTGTGCTCCAACGTGCCTGCGCAATACGCCATCCAGACTGCCTTGGGCGGCTATCAATCGATCAACGATCTGGTCAAACCCAGCGGGCGACTCACCCGCCAGCGTGATCTGGCCTATGAGGCGTTGATCGCCATGCCCGGCGTAAGCTGTGTGAAGCCACAAGGCGCACTGTACATGTTCCCGCGCTTTGACCCGAAGATGTACCCGATTACCGACGACCAGCAATTCGTACTCGAACTGCTGGAGGCCGAGCGCGTACTGCTCGTGCAGGGCACGGGCTTCAACTGGCCGACGCCGGACCGCGTGCGGGTCGTATTCCTGCCCAATACCGATGACCTCGCCACGGTGATGGAACGCATCGCCCGCTTCCTGGATCATTACCGAAAACGCCATAACCGCTGAGATGCCCATGCAAACGCCTGATTCACTCAACCTGATCCGCATCTGTGACGACGCAGGCGTTGTGATCGCCCCCGACTGGCTGATGCTGGCCGAAGGCGTTCATCGCCAACTCCGCCCCCAACTGCCGTATGATTACGTTGGCAAGATGCACAAGGTGTTTGCCGGTGGAGGGCGCATGGCCGTTGTCAGCAACGACGACCAAGCGCTGGGTATTGCCCTCTGGCACTGCTACGAAGACACTTTCAACGGCATCAAGTTCTACGTCGATGACCTGGTCACCGACGCGGCCTACCGCAGTCTAGGGGTAGGCCAAGCCATGATGGCTTTCCTCGAAAGAGAAGCGCGCAGACTGGGCGCAGCAGGAATCGTCCTCGATTCCGGCACGCAACGCACCCAGGCGCATCGCTTCTATTTCCGTGAAGGCTTTGTAATTACCTCGTTCAACTTCAAGAAAATGTTCGTATGAAACCGATCAATGTTGGCCTGCTCGGCATCGGCACCGTGGGTGGCGGCACCTGGACCGTCCTCAACCGCAATCAGGAAGAGATCACCCGTCGCGCCGGTCGCCCCATCCGCATCACTACCGTGGCCGACCGCGATACGGCCCGCGCCAAAGCCGTGGTAGGCGACGCCGCCCGCGTCACCGACGACGCCTTTGCCCTGGTGCGCGACCCGGAGATCGATGTTGTCATCGAACTGATCGGCGGCTACGGCGTTGCCAAGGACTTGGTGCTGGCCGCCATCGAAAACGGCAAGCACGTCGTCACCGCCAACAAGGCCCTGCTGGCCGTGCATGGCAATGAAATCTTCGCCGCTGCGCAGAAGAAAGGTGTGGTCGTGGCCTTTGAAGCTGCCGTGGCCGGTGGTATCCCCATCATCAAGGCACTACGCGAAGGGCTCACCGCCAACCGCATCGAATGGATCGCCGGGATCATCAACGGCACCACCAACTTCATCCTCTCCGAGATGCGCGACAAGGGCCTGCCCTTCAACGAAGTATTGGCTGAAGCCCAACGCCTCGGTTATGCCGAAGCCGATCCCACCTTCGACATCGAAGGGATTGATGCTGCCCACAAGGCCACGTTGATGGCAGCACTGGCCTTCGGCATCCCGGTGCAATTCGACAAAGCCTACATTGAGGGCATCACCAAGCTCGAAGCCTCCGACATCAAGTATGCCGAACAACTGGGCTACCGCATCAAGCTGCTCGGCATCGCCCGCCGCCGCCCGCAAGGCGTGGAATTGCGCGTACACCCCACGCTGATCCCCTCCAAGCGGCTCATCGCTAATGTGGAAGGCGCAATGAATGCCGTCGTGGTGCAAGGGGATGCCGTCGGTGCCACCTTGTATTACGGCAAGGGAGCGGGCGCCGAACCCACCGCCTCCGCCGTGATCGCCGATCTGGTCGACATCACCCGGCTCGCCACAGCCGACCCGGAACACCGTGTGCCGCATCTCGCGTTCCAGGCCGACCAGCTCGTCAATCTGCCAATCCTGCCGATTGAAGAAGTCGAAACCGCCTACTACCTGCGCATGCGCGTAGAAGACAAGCCGGGCGTTCTGGCCGACATCACCCGCATCCTCGCAGGCCACGGCATCTCGATTGACGCCATGCTGCAACGCGAACCGGGTGACGGCGAATCGCAGACCGACATCATCCTGCTCACCCACCGCGCCATCGAAGGCAACGTCAACGCCGCCATCGCCACCGTGGAAGACCTCAAGACCGTCGTCGCCAAGGTCACCAAGATCAGGCTGGAAGAGCTGAACTGATTTTCAATGCGATTGGCGTATCCACGCCAATCGCCCTGCACCCATGTGCTGACTTGAATTGAATGCCTGCCATGCAATACCTTTCCACTCGCGGCAATGCGCCGCAACTTGGTTTCTCCGACATCCTGCTAGGTGGCTTGATGGAAGACGGCGGCCTCTCGCTGCCTGCCAGCTACCCCACCGTGAGCGATGCCGAACTCACCGCCATGCGCGGCATGAGCTATGCAGAGCTGGCTTATACGCTGCTTGCAAAGTTTGCCACCGACATTCCCGCAGACGATCTACGCGCACTCGCGGCCAAGACCTACACGCCTGCCGTATATTGCAACGCCCGCCCGGATTCGGACACGAGCCAGATCACGCCGCTACGCAAACTCGAAAAGAACCTGTATTTGCAGGAGCTTTCCAATGGCCCCACGCTCGCCTTCAAAGACATGGCGATGCAATTGCTGGGCAACCTGTTTGAATATGTGCTCGCAAAGCGCGGCGAGCAGATCAACATCCTCGGCGCCACCTCGGGCGACACGGGTTCGGCTGCCGAATATGCCATGCGCGGTAAA
Organism: Uliginosibacterium gangwonense DSM 18521; assembly: GCF_000373965.1. Lineage (GTDB taxonomy): Bacteria > Pseudomonadota > Gammaproteobacteria > Burkholderiales > Rhodocyclaceae > Uliginosibacterium > Uliginosibacterium gangwonense. The sequence goes on from NZ_KB892865.1 coordinate 181,603, forward strand.
AAGGGCGTGCGCGTGTTCATGCTCTCCCCGCGTGAGAACATGAGCGCTTTCCAGCGCGCGCAGATGTATTCGCTGCAAGACGCGAACATCTTCAACCTTGCTGTGCGCGGCATGTTCGATGATGCACAAGACATTGTGAAAGCAGTGTCCAATGACCTCGCCTTCAAGGCCGAGTACAAGATCGGCGCGGTCAACTCGATCAACTGGGGTCGTGTTGCTGCACAGGTAATCTATTATTTCAAGGGTTATCTGGCTGCCACCACCTCAAACAACCAGCAGGTGAACTTTGCAGTACCCTCGGGTAACTTCGGCAACATATGCGCAGGCCATATCGCCCGCATGATGGGGTTGCCGATCCGCAAACTGGTGCTGGCTACCAACGAGAACGACGTGCTGGATGAGTTCTTCCGCACCGGCGTTTACCGCCCACGCAAGACGGCAGACGTAAAGGTCACTTCCAGCCCCTCGATGGATATTTCCAAGGCATCGAACTTCGAGCGCTTTGTGTTTGATCTGGTCGGGCGTGATCCGGCGGTGGTGCGTGAGCTGTGGAAGGCCGTGGATGGCGGCGGTCACTTTGATCTGTCGACCACACCCTACATCCCGCGCATTGCGGAATTCGGCTTTGTATCCGGCCGCAGCAACCATGCCGACCGCATCGCCACCATCCAGCGCGTCTACAAGCAATACGGGCTGATGATCGACACCCACACGGCAGACGGCCTGAAAGTGGCGCTCGAACACCTGGATGACGACATCCCCACCATCGTGCTGGAAACCGCACTACCCGCCAAGTTCGAAGAAACCATCATCGAAGCCCTCGGCGAAAAGCCCTGGCGCCCGGCCTCGATGCAAAACATCGAGGCCCTGCCCCAGCGCGTCGAGGTGATGGATATCAAGGTGCAGGCAGTGAAAGATTTCATCGTGACACACACACGATAAATATCTTCGCCATTATTTGCAAAAGGCCACGCATTTGCGTGGCCTTTTTATTTCAACGATACCTCTAAAAAGCACATACGTTTTCCCACTACAAAAAGACCAAAAACAATCCAATCCGGGCTGTCGTGTCTTTGTGCAGTCGGCAACGGCAAACTGACCGCAGCAGACATCCGGGAAGGCGCTTCAGTGGCACCTCATCGGCCAAACCGGCCATCAAGAACCTAGGCAACAGAGGCATCTTTAGACGGTTTTCTGAACATACTCCGCTTCGATCCCGATGCGCTAAGAAGGCTGACCTTGGCCGCGCATCTTCTGTTGATGAAAGTACTCCAGTAGCACATTGAAGGTCGAGAACGTCATACGAGTGGATAACCTTGTCCTCACCTCGCTAAGTGATTGCACGCTTTCCAATATGACATCAAGCTGAGCCACGCTCGCAGAAGCGGCATTGAGCGGATGGGCATTGATGTCTTGCCCTGCTGCCTCAAGCAGGCGTGTCTCTTCCTGAAACATGCGCAGCTTCTCATTGAATTCCTTGACTTGCTTTTTTTTCGTATAGCAGGGATCGCAGGTAACTTCGGCTGACAACAAAGCGTTATAGACGCTCCTAAGCATCCACCGATCTTGGAGCGCACCGTGGTCCAGTAGGGTCACGGTGAGGCGGGTGATGTGCCGATCCCGAAGCTCCAGCCTTGTCCCATCGCGGAAATGTATCGCCTCCTCACTCCGCAAAATACGCTCATGCCTCAGCGCCTGAGCTTGAGACGCGAATAAGCCACCTGCAAAATCGAGTAGCGCATCGCCCTGTATGCCGGTCATGGCGCCCCGGGTGAGCGCCTTTGCTTTGCACTCGACAAGGATGATGTTTTCCTCATCTTCGAACACGAGATCGCACTCGCCAGCACCTTGTTCGCCCAGATCATACTTCGCGTTCTCGAAGCACGGTTGCAAGCCGTGCTTGGCGAACAGGTATTTCGTCAGCCGCTCTGTCCCATCTCCTTTCAAACTGTCGATTTCCTTATCGGTCCTGTTGGTTCTCCAGGCTGCGAATGTTGCTTCGAACATGGCTGGCCCCAGTACCGAGGCCGCCGGCAAAACGACGCTGTTTCCCTTGAGCAGAATGAGCGGCTTGAAGATTACGTCAGGACCTGCAGCACCGAAGGGGGAACGATAGTTTTTGTTGGCTTCTCCCTCTCTATGCGCAAAGAATGGCAACATGGATTTAAAGACTCCCGGGCCGAAGCCGGTTTCAAGCAGCCTGGAGTTCGGAACAACCTGAGTGCCCGGTCTGGCGTGAGCTTTAAGAACTTGGGCCAGCTGTATTGCATCCGCAACGTTCCAGCCGAGCCGCTGCTTCATGTCGGCATCGAAGCTTTCACCAAAAAAAACGGCGAGAAACTGCAGCGTAAAGCTGAGATGCCACTGACGAAGAGCGAAGCAGTGGTCGTAGTGTGCGACCCTTCGCAGTCCATCCTCCAAGGCTTGAGCATCCAATCCTAGAAAAGCAAATTGTGAGTAGGGTTCGAGATCGAGCATCGCTACTAGATCGCGCGCCATGCAGATAGCCTTGTCCCAGAAGGACCTGGCATTACGTTCGTTGGATCCTAGGGCCGGCAGCTTGACAGCAATGTTATAGAGCAGCCCGATAGGCACCCCCGGGAGGCGGTCACCGTAACCACCGGCATATTTTCTGCCGAATAAAATTTGCTCGTAGGCATAAACTTGGCTCTCAAGGGCCACCCGCATGATATTCGAGAGCGCATTGATACAGCCTAGACGATGGAGGCATCTCCAAATTTCCCCGACGATATTTTCGATACTCTCAGACCTGATCTGGTATCGTCCTGAGCGGATCGAAAAGGGGTAGCCGAGTTGTTTTATCCGGGTCGCTGCGTCTGCGACTGCTTTTGTACGAGCGTTCGAGAATGGATGTCGCTTGAGAACCGTGAAAGCGCGACCTATGAGCATGGCTTCTCGCCACTCCGACTCATGGTCAAATGTTCGCACGAAAGCAGTGACCTGCGGTGGGGGAGATGCGCCTGGTTGAACGGGCCCGGATTGAATCCGCGTTCCGTCGGGCTTGGCGATTCCGGGCAAGCAAGCAGCAATGTTGTTAAGCACCTCAGCGATTGGTTCGCTCACCCTATCCAAAACATTAGCCAAGAAAAAATGATTGGCTAAAGCGCGCACGGTACTAACCGTTTGGCCAGTATTCTCTAAGACGATCAATAAGTCGAAGAGGCGATCCGATGCGTGCCGAAGGCTTTGGTAAGCTTCCAAGGCCTCATTCGCAGAGGCTTCATCTGCCATCTGCACGGCTGTGACGGAATCCTGAAAAATCGCTCTTAGTTTTTGCACCCGATCGTCCAGGTCCTGCATGCAGGCCTCCTTAAGGCGGGATGTTTCATGATGGGCGATACCGTAATTTTAAACGTGCATCACACACTAGCTATAGCAGGGCAGATTGAAGCAGCTACACAATAAATTGGCTTTCAGGCAGCTTACTAGCGCGTAGGGAGGGAAAGCCGACGGCGCCTCCCAACCCATTCTACCTCTCTCGGGTAAGACATTCTGCACTCATTTTTGTGGACAAATGCTTGGTGTTAAAGCATTACGACAATGCCAAGAATTCTCTATGCTCCAATCGAGCATAAGATTTGTAACGGTACAAACAGCGACATACCGAAAATTACAACGCAAAACGTTGGGAGACGCCTCAGCTTTCCCAACCTACATGCTAGGTAATTTTTTCGACACACTCGTCCACTGGAGTAAACATGTAATTACCGACTGGTGCGTACTGCAGATCATCATGAGCAAGAGGGTTGCTGCCAAGCCACTCGACAACAATGGATGTCACCCCCAGGATCTTCTCGTCATTTACCCATAAGAGGAACTGTGTATCAATATCAAGATGTTCGTAAGTGTCGCCCAACATCACAACCCGGGCTTTCTCTTTACCGTTGGGCATAGGTACGGAAACGATATCCCCTAAAATAATCGTCGAGCCGTCGTGATATTTCATAGCGCTGATGACTACTATAAATTTAAAAAGCAATTTTGCGCCCTGACCGCGGCACATATACGACAGAAGCCAACCCGAAGCAGTCTTGATCGGCTGCTTCGAAGTCTAGTCGATGAAAGTAGGCTAATGATCAAACTCCTTCTTTCCATCCTGCATCCGTCCTCAGGCATTTGTCAATGCGTAACATGTACGCCAAATAGATTCGATGGGTGATCGAGCTGCCTGCAAACCAATCCTGAAATGAGTTGTGGCGCATGGGCCTTTGGACTGCCCTGCTTCAGGCAAGGGTTAGCATTTCAACGATGTTGTTGATCTTGTGGGTAACGGCACCTCCTGCCCCCCTTTGTTAAATTGACAAGGAATTGCCGAGGTAGCGGGCTGAGGCTGATGCCTCTCAACCCCTGGCGAGACGATTTGCGCTAGGATAAAAACTTCTGCCTGTACTCCTACGTCCATGAATACCCTGCCCGACCTTGCCAAAGTCGTTGATCGCATCCGCCACGCCCGCCACGTTCTGGTGATTACGGGGGCGGGGATTTCTGCTGATTCGGGCTTGCCGACCTATCGTGGCTTTGGCGGGCTGTACGATGAGAATCCACATACCGAAGAGGGGATTCCGATTGAGGAAGCCTTGTCCGGGCACATGATGGAGCATTCGCCGCAGGTCACCTGGAAGTATCTCGCGCAGATCGAGAAGAACTGCCGGGGGGCTTTGCCGAATGCGGCGCACAAGATCATCGCCCAGCTCGAGGAACGCGTGCCGACCACGGTGCTGACGCAGAATATCGATGGTTTCCACCGTATGGCCGGGAGCCGCGATCTGATCGAAATGCACGGCGATCTCTTTAACCTGCATTGCGTGCATTGTGATTACAACGTGGTGGTGGAGGACTATGCCAAGCTCACCACTTTGCCACCGCCCTGCCCGCTATGCCTGGGGCATCTGCGCCCGGCAGTGGTGCTGTTTGGCGAGGCCCTGCCCGGCCCGGCAATCGGGCGCTTGCAGCAGGTGCTGGATCAGGGGTATGACCTGGTAATGTCCATCGGCACTACCTCGGTCTTCCCCTACATTGCCCATCCGTTTGCGTATGCGCATGATTACGGCGCCCTGGCCGTGGAGATCAACCCTGGGGAGACGCGGGTCAGCGAGTGTGCGGATGTGCGCTGGCGCGAGGGTGCCGCCAAGGCGCTGGGCGCCCTGTGGGACGCCCTGAACGCCTGATCACCCGACCTGCACGGCCACCCCTCGCCCTTCGGCCATGCTTTGGGCGACGGCTTCGGTAAAGGCCATGTATTTGAGGCCATCTTCAAACCGAGTGAGCCGCACGGGCGCTTCGCCACGGATTGCGCCGATGAATTCGGCCTCCACGCGCCAGCTGCCCACTTCTTCTGGCGGAATTGCGATGGGCGTGAGTGCAGAGTCCCCCTTGCGGGCGCCCGAGAGTATGCCATCAGCAAAGCGTAGCGTGCCTTCTGTGCCGCAGACAAGAATTTCATTGCTGCGCGCTAAGCCTGCTACAGAGGAAACCGTAAAACTCGCCTGAGCGCCGCAAACCATATCGGCCAGCACCTGGATGTGCTCGGGCACACGTACCGCATGCAATTGGCCCGTGGCCACGTCTGGCCGCTGGGTGACGAACACGCGCCCCTTGGCGACCAGATGGGTCGCCTCGCCCAGCCAGCGCATCACCGTCTCGTACCAGATACCCAGGCTCATCACGTTGAGCCCGGAAAGTTCGGCATCCTGCCGCCAACTCAGCGGCGCAGTGGGATCAACAAAGCGGCCATCTGCGGCGCGCACTTCGATACTGAGCGGGCGGCCGATATAGCCCTCACGCAACAAGCGCTGTACCGTGCGATCCACCCCCAGCGTAAAGGGCGCTGGCACAACCTGCGCGACCAGCTCAGGGTGGCGCCGCGCGGCGGTCAGCATCTGGCGCGCCTCATCCAGATTCATCGCCAGGCGCGCTTCGCACAGCACGTGCTTGCCCGCCTCCAGCGCGGCAAGGGTAAGCGGGCAATGCATGTAGGGCCAGGTGCCGATCATCACCGCATCAATAGAGGAGTCTTCAATCACGGCTCGCCAATTCGCCACCGCCTTCGGAATGCCGAAAGCTGCGGCCACCTTCTGCGCGGAGACCAGACTGCGGTTGGCCACACTGACGACTTCCACCCCGGCAATGGCTTGCAGGCCGGGAATGTGGCGCTCACGCGTATTGGCACCTGCGCCGATGACACCTAGCTTGATCGTGCTCATGCACACACCTCTCTCATGCGGTTCAATCCCGGTATTTTGACAGCACATCACTTACCTTGCAGACGCATCTTGCTGCGCCGGTGGCATACTTGGCAATCTGTTGGCTCGTTCTGGCTCTGTTGCCATCCAGAACCCTTTCTACCGTGGAGATTTGCATGAAGACAGTCTGCCTTCCCTCCGGCGAAACAGTTCCCGCGCTGGGTATCGGCACCTGGTATCTGGGTGAATTCGCCAAACATCGTGCCGATGAGATCGCTTGCATCCGGCTGGCACTGGATTCCGGGGTTCGCCTGATCGACACTGCCGAAATGTACGGGGAAGGCGCGGCTGAGAAATTGGTGGGCGAAGCGATTGCGGGGCGGCGCGAGGAGGCATTTCTCGTCAGCAAGGTCTATCCCTACAACGCCTCCCGCCAAGACGCAATTGCGGCCTGCGAGCGTAGCCTGAAACGCCTGGGCACCGATCACCTGGATCTGTACCTGTTGCACTGGCGCGGCGGTGTTCCGTTTGAGGAGACCCTGGAAGCCTTCACCCGCCTCAAGGCAACAGGCAAAATCCGCCACTTCGGCGTCAGCAACCTTGATACCGACGATATGGAAGAGTGGTACGCCAGCGCTGGCGGGCAGGCCTGTGCGACCAATCAGGTGCTCTACAACCTTGGCCGACGCGGCATCGAACTGAATCTGCTGCCCTGGCTGCGCCAGCATAAAACCCCGGTGATGGCCTATTCCCCCATTGAGCAGGCACGGCTGCTGCACACGCAGACACTACGAGATTTTGCCCGCGATACCGGTATCTCCCCACTGCACGCCGCGCTGGGCTGGCTGCTTGCCCAAGATGATGTCATCGCCATCCCCAGAACAGGGCGCCCCGAACATCTGCGGGAAATCCTTCAGGCTGCGCAGTCTCCCCTGAGTGCGGAACACGTAGCAGAGCTGGACCGACTTTTCCCCCGCCCAAAGCGCCCGATCCCCTTGGAGATGCTCTAGAAAAAAGGGTTTCCGGCACACGCTCATCCCCAAAATTCCGCAATATTCAAGCAAAACGTTATAATCGTAAAAAATATCACAGTTTTTGCACTAAACCTCTGATGCAACAACAATTTCAAATCGTCTTCGCCGGCAAGATTCTTGACGGTTTTTCTCTTGAGCAAGTCCGTGCAGAAGCCGCCAAACAGTTGCGGCTATCTCCCGCCAACCTGGAAGCGCTGTTCTGCGGACGCCGCGCCATGCTCAGGCAGGATCTGGATTTTGAGACTGCCGACAAGGTTCGCGAAAGATATGCAGCCTTGGGCATGAAGGTGCACCTCGAACCCCAGGCCGCCTCGCAAGCCACCACAGTGATAGCCCCCTCCAGCCCGGACAAGGATATCGATATTCTGCCGCCGATGGAGGAGGATGAAGTCAAGCCGCCCCCACCCAAGCTGGTGTCGCCCACCCCCGGTCTGCTGGTAACGCCCTCGTCCAGCCCCGTGTCAGAACCTGCTCCGGCCTCTTCCTCCACCGGGGAAGAAATCTGCTGTCCAAAATGCAATACTCGACAACCCAAGCGCACTTTGTGCCGGGCATGCGGTACGGATATTCCACGCTATATCGCTTCCATGGAGCAGGCGGAAAAGGATGCGCGACAAGCCCGTATCGCAACCGCCCAACTGAACGGCACAAGCCGCGTGCGACGGGAGCGCAGCAAACCCAAGCGGGAAGCGGCCCCGGTCGTCACGGTAAATCAGCCCCCTTTGATCGGCGTAGGGTGGAACGGGCGCTTGAGCCGCACGCGCTATCTGGTCAACGGGTTTCTGTTGTGCAGCGTGATGAGTCTTGCCGTCCTGCTGACCTCGCAACTGGGTTTTCCGGCCTTCATTGTCGGCCTGTTGCTCGTGTTCTACCAAGGCTTTCGCAGCATGGCATTGCGCCTTCATGACATTGAAATGAGCGGTTGGCTGGCCCTGCTGGGCCTGATCCCCGGGATTGGGGTACTCTTCGCCCTGGCCCTGGTGTTCTGGCCCGGTAAAGCACAAAACAACGCGCATGGCGAAGTCCCCTCAACTGCCAATCTGGTGCTGCAGATTGCCTCTTTCGTTATTGCCGTAGCATTGGCAACCCTGATGGTGATGCAGATGCAAAAGCCCGAGCAGATTCCCCATACGTCCGTCAGCCAAACCAGATCAAGTCTGGCCTGACGCTTTAAGCATGGAAGATACCGCATCGGCATATGAACTTGGCAGTAAAACATTCACAGAGGATGCCTGCGGCTCAATACCCACCTGCAACACCAGCTCATCCAGGCCGGCGTGACTGATCACCCGGCCGGACACAGGGAAACGCCGGGACAGGAATACCACGCCGCGATTGTAGGCAGACAGGTCGGCAGCGGCTTCTGTACGATCCGCGGGGTCATCCGCAGTCACTACAAACAGGTATTGTGCGCTCAAGGCCAGGCCCCCAGGATGCAGTAGATGCCGATCTGCTGCACTGGCAACATCCGCACGCGTCCAGGCGCATACATCCAGCAAAGTATCGCCGGGCATCAGCGATTCCTGCAAAGTGCTACGCATTGAAAAGCTCAGGTAATCGCATATTGATGGCAGGGTACGCCCGGCGAGTTCGTCCCGGCGCACCTCCACGCCATGGCCCAGAATCATCCCCAAGGCCTCAAGAAACAAATCCCGACTGGTGAGGTTGAAGCGCAGAATGCAGGGCGACTCCCCCGCCTCGCCATATTCAAGCACCAGACGCCCTTGCAGCAGGGCCAGAGAAAATTCGATTAACCGGGTCTGAGCAAAATCGGCATAACAGATGCTTGCGCCGCTGGCTTTTTCGGCAGAGAACGCCAGCCATTCCTGCCGGGTCACCACCAGCAGGGTAGCAGGGCAATACTCACCAAACGTGCCGAACTCCGGGGTATAGATAATGTGGCGCACCTGATCCTCGCGCCCTTCAAGCAAGCGCTGGACTGTTTTGCGGAACTCCAGCGGCACATCGCCCAGGCTATTGAGGCGGGTCGAAAAAGGAAGCTGTCGCCCGGAGGGGCGACCATACGGCGTGCTGCGTGGCGTAATATCCATGATAATCTCCTGGCGCTTAATCCTCCCGCACTATGCGCCACCCAGACCTGCCCAGGCCCTTTGGCACACCCTTTGGGCAGGATGCAAAATGGGCATACCGCTTGGCGCCACATTGCTTGCCGGGTAAGGTGGGATGCAAAAATCACATTAGCCTGCTAGGCTCAAATACCGCATCGCCACCATCCGTAGCAAGGATGTCGTCTCATGCCGCCTCATTTCAATGCCCCAACCGATACGCCAGAGCAGCCAGAGAACTGGCGTGATATCCAGCGCAACGAATTGCTGGCCGCCGTCTATGCCACCTCGCCAGACATGATTCTGGTGCACGATGCCGATGGCAGGATCATTGATGCCAACACCCAGGCCATCCAGCGCATCGGCCTGTCGCTTGATGAGTTATGCGCCTTACCCAACGTGGCGCTGCTGGCGGCAAATGAAGTCAGCCCCCAACAGACCAAGGCCAGCATTGATGCAGCCCTACATGGCGAACCACAGAATATTGAATGGACGCTCCGCTCGCGCAGTGGCGAGCCGATCCCCGTTGAGGTCAGGTTGCGTGCCATCCAACACGATACGCCGGGCTCTCGCGCAGTCGTCATTGCAGTGATACGTGACCTATCGGAACTCAAACAGACCGAAGCACAGCGCAATCTGGTCAACTCTCGCTATCAGGCCTTGGTCGAGCAATCCCTGGCTGGCATCTACATCATCCAGGATAACCGTCTGCGCTATTGCAACCCGCTCTTCGCACGTATGTTTGGCTATGCCTCACCCGAAGATCTGATCAATACCATCCCTGTGTCATCGCTTGCTGATCCTTCTGATCGGGAAAGAGTTGCGCAGAATATCCGCCTGCGCCTGGAATCCGGTGTTTCGGAATTACGTTATACCTTCAAGGGCTTGCGCAAGGATGGCAGCAATATCGAAGTCGAAGTCCACGGCCATACCATCGACTATGAAGGGCGCCGTGCCGTCATCGGGGTACTGATTGATGTCACCGAGCAAAAGTGCGCTGAGCGGCGCATGCTGCAAATCAACGAGGAACTTGAAATCCGGGTCGCAGAGCGCACCGCTGCGCTCAAAGCATCCAACGATGATTTGCGCCGGGCCATGAATCACCTGGTGCAGAGCGAAAAACTCGCGGCCTTGGGGAGCCTGGTGGCAGGCGTGGCGCATGAGTTGAATACACCGCTGGGCAATGTGCTCGCCAGCGCATCTTCACTGCAGGACTATGCGCAGGAATTTGCCCAGGCACTCTCCCACCCCGAAAGTCTGCGGCGCTCCACCGTGATGGATTATTCCGCCACCTGCCTGTCTGCAGCGGAATTGATTGTGCGCAACGCTGAGCGTGCGGCCAATCTGATTACCAATTTCAAACAGGTGGCCGTCGACCAGACCAGCATGCAAAAGCGCCGTTTCAAGCTACTGGAGGTCGTCACGGAAGCCACCCTACTGCTCAGCTCGCGCATCCATCGGGCAGCACATGAGATTGAAACAAACATCCCGGATGACATATTTCTGGAAAGCCATCCCGGCGCACTCGATCAGATCATCAGCAATCTGATCATCAACTCCATGACACATGGATTCACAGAAGGCCAGCACGGCAAGATCAGCCTGAGCGCTTCCTGCCAGGATGACTTAATTACATTAGAATATGCCGACAACGGCCAGGGCATGCCACAGACGGTGGCAGACCGCGCTTTCGAGCCCTTCTTCACCACCCGGCTAGGCAGTGGCGGCAGCGGCCTGGGGCTCTATACGGTCTACAACCTCGTCACCGCCTTGCTGGGCGGCAGCATTCGCCTGGAAACGGCCCCCGGTCAAGGCGCGCGCTTTATCCTCACGCTCCCCAAGACAGCCCCCGCCGCAACCGCTGAAAATATGACTCCAGCAAGCTTCTGACGCCCAGATGCCATGCACCCACAAAGCTAGGGACTGGTGATCCGGAACGTGTAGCTATAGCTGCGGGTAGCGTTCTTCACCGTCACGTTGCCAATCGTCACGGTATATTGAACATTGTTGCTCAAGTTGCTGACCTGCCATTGCAGGATATTGGGCACCCCGTAGCCATTGTAATCGGTCGTTTTGCCACTCACCGTCAGGGCATTGCCAGCAGCATCCTTGACCGAAATCGTCGCGTTATCCAGATTCACTGCCGTTTTGTCATTCGCCCACTCGCTGCTGCGGTCTGCAATCGCCGTGAAAGAGAAGTATTGACTGCCGCTGTATAGCTTGGCGGGGTAATCGCCATAGGGATACGCCACAAAATTCAGGTTGCTATAGCTGCTCAGATCCTGTGTCGGGCTCCCTATCACCTTCAGCGCGCCCGCCAGCGTCCCGTTCGAATCCACCCGCCCGAAAGACACCGCCGATACAAACGGGTCCAGCACCCAGCGCCGGTGCCCCAGGTTGGACACACCGGAATCAATCAGAAAACCTTCCACCGCCCAGGTCGAATCCACCGACAGCGTACTACCCGAACTCCACAGCATGGCCAGATTGCTGCTCCCGGCCCCGGATGCACCATCGCTGGTATAGCACTTCCATGTCGTGGGCGGCTGATGATTGAGCGCATTGTTGGCCACCATCATCAGGGCGGCCTGCGCGGTCAGGTTGTCACTGGCTGAATCGTAAGTCACAGCGGGCAGGCCATGCCGGGCGCGTATTGAATTCAAATCATTAAGCGCAGCCTGTTTTTCTGCGTCAAGCAGCTTGCCTGCATAACAACTGGAGACAACGGGCAGATCGGAATAACGCTGCGCGCTCGTTCCCCCTGAAGAAGAAGAAGAGGAGGAGGAGGAGGAAGATGATGACGATGAAGAAGACGATGAACCGCTTGAAGATGATGTGGGCGAGGTGGCGCCTGGGGAAGCCCCCGCATCACCCGAAGCGCCACCACCCCCGCATGCGGCCAAAACGAAGAGTGCCATCGCTGCCAACGGAAGCCTTACACCATAGTCATTTCCGAACCGTACATTGCGCATCATCACCCACCTGTATTTACATGGATTGATGCGAGCTTACCCAAGAAGACTTAAGCCATCCGCTTTGCCTGACCAACGGAGAACCTGCACCCCACGATCACATCTCCTTGATACGTCTGAAACCCAAGCGTGGCGCAAATCTTGGTCACAAAACCCATCAGGGGTCTGTACAAACCGAAAAACCCTAATAAAATCGCGGTCTTTCAAGTATTTAATCGAGAACTCGTTTTTCTATGTCGAGCGCCCAACCCATTACCCTGCACCCCGCCCGCCCCGCCCAGCCGCAAGCCGGGTCAGACGTGACGCCAGCCATCCCCGGCCATCGCGTGGAACTGCAACTGCTCACCACGCTCAAGTGCAACCTCAAATGCACCTATTGCTCGCTGGGCGTCGGTGAAGTGCTCGGCTCCCAGACCCATGTGGACTACAGCCTGGATCAACTGGAAAATTTCGTCGCCACCCATCTGGGCGGGTATGAGACCTACGTCACCTTCTACGGCGGGGAACCCACACTCAACACCCAGTACATGCAGGAAGTGATCGCCCGCTTCCCCAATTTCCGCTATCAGTTGCAAACCAACGGCACATTGCTTGATGGCCTGCCAGATGCGCTGCTGGCCCGCATGTCCAACTACCTCATCTCCATTGATGGGGGAGAAACCACCACCGACGGCTACCGTGGCCGGGGCATCTACCGGCAGGTGATGAAGAATCTGGCCACCGTCCGCCCCAAGATCGCGGGCAGTGCCACCGCACGCGTCACCTGGAGCCACCCGGAAATCAGCTTTGAAGAACTTGACCACCTCACCGAAATCTTCGATTACCTGTATTTCCAGTTTGTGGCAGACCGGGGCGCTTACCCGGCGGAAGGCATGGCCAAGCGCCGCGCCATTCTGGCGCAGATGATCGACAAGTTCTTCCGCCACACTGACCGTCTCTACCCCATCATCCCCATCATGGGCATGGTGCGCAACAAGGTGATGCCTTCCCGTGCGCAGGAACTCTACCAGGGCAAGAGCCAGTGCCGCGCCTCCACCCACATCCTGAACGTGATGCCGGACGGGCGCATCTTCCCCTGCCCCGATCTGCTCTACCTGCCGGAAATGCAGCAAGGCAGTGTGGTCGACAACTGGCTGCGTGCCAGCCCCCTGCAAGCCGACCCGGCCATGCCCTGCTCAAGCTGCGAGGCCTTTGCCTTCTGCCGGGGCAACTGCATGAAGAACCTGTATCTGGCCTATGTAAAGAAGGATGAAGACTACCGCCGCGAAGTTGTAGAACCCATCTGCGAACTGGTACGCTTCATGGGAGAAGAGATCGACCGCCACAATCCGCAAGAATGGTTCGCCCGCGCCAGCCTGCCTGTGCGCAAGCAGATCACGGATTGCGAAGTGTACGAATACGTCGAAATCATGCCCTGATCTGTCGCAGCTCTCCGGGCTGTTTCCTCCTTGGATACAGCCCAAACAGCCCGCCCGGTTTTAAAGCAATACCGCCCACCACACCCCATGCTGACCTCCATCCGGCCCACTTACCCCAGCACCACCACGGCAAGCACTTCCGGCAACCGCCAATTGGAGAACATGAGGCAGCAGCTCAACGATCTGCTCAAGCAATCAGCAGTGTGGCGGCAGAATGGCGCCCGGCAGATCAAACCCGAGCAGTACCAGCAGATGCAAAGACAGATCGCCGCGCTGGAGGAAAAGATCGCGGTATTGAACCGATCCTCCAAAGCCTAGGGCGACGTGCGCGGTGGCGCATCATCGCGCTGCATGAATACCGTTTTACACGCTCAGGCACACGGCGCTATGATGTTCCGAAGGGGTGCAAGTCCCGGGCATTCCCTCGCACACAGCAGGAGCCGTCATGAAGCCCATCATTCTTTCCTTGCTTGCCGTCTTGGCCATTCAGGGCAATGCAGACGCCGCTGAACAAGCGGAGCATCCCATTCTAGGCGCCTGGGCCTACACCCTTCAGGATTCAGGCTGCGCCGAGACCTACCACTTCCGGCCCGATGGCAAGCTGACGGTCACCAGTGGTGAAGAGGCCACGGAAGGTGAATACGAAGTTTCCGTAGAGCCCGATACCAATGGTTTCTATACCCTGGTCGACACCATCGTCACAACCAACGCCAAAAAAGATTGCTCCGGCAACACCACACCAGCGGGCGACAGCGGCACCAATTTTTTGTTTTTCGACCCATCAGGGAAATCCTTTTTTGTATGCCAAAGCGATTCCCGTGATTCATGTTTCGGTCCCGTCAAGCGCCTGAAAAACCAGTAACGGGGTACAGGAGAAATACCATGGACATCAACATCAAGACATTGCCGGGTTACCATGTCGCCTATCTGCGCCACATCGGCTCTTACATGGCAGGTGGCATCCCCGCGACATGGGCCAAGCTCAATCAATGGTGTCAGGAACAAGGCTTTGGCAATCCCCGCCGGAACATGATCGGCATATCGTGGAGCGACCCCAAGACCACTCCACCGGAAGACTGTTGTTACGATGCCTGTGTCGAAATCGAACGCGACTATCCGGTCCCCGCGCCGCTTGCTGTGCAGGCCATTCCGGGTGGCACGTATGTCGTCGCACGCTATCAGGGCACCCCGGAACAGATCGGCCCAGTGTGGCACCAGCTATTCACGGAGTGGCTCCCTCAAAGCGCGTATCAATTTGACCCGCGCCCCTGCTTTGAACTCTATCCGTCTGACATCAACTGCATGCCGGAGCCGGGTGTATTCATCTGTGATATCTGCATCCCGGTTCGGCCCAAACAGCAATAGCCTACTTGGGTGGAACCGCATCATTAGAGGCAGCAATCGGGGGCAGCACTTGTGCCCCTGCCCGCGCCTTGCGCCGCAGCAGCCGTATCACGAATATCAGGATGCACAAGGCAAACAGCCAGGGCAGGCCGCCTGAAACCACCACCAGCAACGCGGCCAGACTACCCGCCAGCACAGAGCCCATCTCGCCCCAGGCATTGCTGACCGGTGCCCAAACGCCCCCATGCGAAAAGCCTGCTGGTGTGCGGAAGGTAACGTCCAGCGTGGTTTTCTCAGTCAATTGCAGCGTAGCACGAATCTTCCCGGTCAAGGCATCAATCTCGCCTTGCACACGGGCCAGTTCGCGCTCCAGTTCCAGCAGTTCGGAGAGCTTGCCAGCGTGAGATGCCGTCAAGGCCCGCAAGCGGTCCCTCAATGCCTTTTGATTATCCAATTGAGCTTGAATATCGATCACCTCGTTGGTGCGATCGGTCTGGCTCATTTCATGCACCGCCACCTTGCCCAATCCCAGCAAGGTATCCAGCAGCCCTGCAGCCTGGGCCGGGTCAATGCGCAAGACCAGATGGGCGCTGCTGTAGTCGCGCTCCTGCCTGTTCATTTCTGCCGTCACAACTTCGCAAGCGGGAAACTGGCATGCCTGTAGCTGCTGGTTCCACACCGCCTCCAGGCGATCTGCCGCCACTTCTATGACCAGAGAATGGCGCAACTCCACATGCCGCTGTGCCATCTTGGCCTGTTCCACCCCACTCCCCTGGGCCGTATTGACCGTATTTGCGGTGGCCTTGGCAACCGGTGCGTTCGCCCCCACTACCGAAGCCATTTCATTCTTTTTGGAACAAGCTGCCATGACCAAGCACGCCAACACAAGCAAGATGTATTTGTTTTTCATATCCGATTACATGTACGAAAATTGCTGCCACCTGCCATGGCACCCAAGTGAGTGCGATGCCAAGCATCCGCACTTCACCCTTGCCGACGGCAGATTACCCAGCAACAATTATGACAAGAACAGGGGCCTTCCATCCTGCCGTCAATCGCCTTGAAGCCAGACGGGAGGATCGGTTCATGCGAAAATCAAACTTCAGCCTTGCTCAACAACACCATGGAACTGATTTTTCTTGGCACTTCAGCAGGAACCCCCACGCGAGGCCGGAATGTTTCGGCCTGCGCGCTACGCCTAGTCAACCAGCGGGCCTGGTATCTGATTGATTGTGGTGAAGGCACCCAGCATCGCCTGCTCAGTACGCCCCTGTCCTTACGGGCACTCGAAGCGGTCTGCATCACCCATGTGCATGGGGATCACACTTTCGGTCTGCCGGGCCTCATTGCCAGCGCCCAGATGGCCAAGCGCACCGAGGCGCTGAAGATTCTGGCCCCGGCAGGCGTCAAGGAATATGTCGAAACAGCCTTGCGTTGTTCGGACACATTCATTGGTTTTCCACTCGAATGGGTGGAAATATCGGCAAAATCTGGCACTACACCACTTGAGGGCGTGAGCGTGACAAGCACCGCACTCTCGCATCGCGTGCCATCATATGCGTACTGCTTTGCCGAGGCAGCCATTCCCGGCAAACTGGATCGGCCAAAATTGCAGGCACTTGGCATTCCGGCAGGACCGGACTGGGCGCGCCTCAAGGCAGGCGAGGATATCACCCTGGCCGACGGCAGAACCTTGCACAGCAGTGATTTTGTGCTGCCCGCACGTGCGCCACGGCAAATCATTATCGCCGGGGATAACGACACCCCCGGCCTGTTGACCGACTTATGCGCACAAGCCCAGGTCTTGGTGCATGAAGCCACTTATACACAGGCGGTAAGCGACAAGGTGGGGCCAGAGCCGCAGCACTGCTCGGCACAGCACATTGCGCAATTTGCCCAGGAAACGCAGGTGCCGAACCTGATCCTCACCCATTTCAGCGCACGCTATGCCAACGCCCTGACCGGGCCGGATTCGATTGAAGAACTCCGCGAAGAAGCCGCCAGGCATTACACCGGCAGGCTCTTTCTGGCGCAGGACTATGCCCGATACATGCTTGATAAAACCGGTCTCCTCACAGAAGCACTTCCGTGAGGAGACTTGGCGCTATCTTTGCTCAGGCCCGCAGGTGCAGCTCATCTGCTGCATAAGTCAGTTTGAGTGGCTCAATCACCACCTGCTTGGCACCGGCTTCGACGCGACCTGCCACCCAGCCCTTGACGCCCACTGATGCGGCGATGCGCACCACCTCCTCGGCTTGATCGGCGGCCACATAGAAGGCGAAACCGGCGCCCATGTTGAGGCTGCCATAGGCTTCGCGGTCATCAATACCAGCGTGGTGCTGGATGAAGGACAACACCGGCGGCACGTCCGGCAGGGTGTGGATGCGATAGGTGAAGTTACCGGGGTGGCGCATGATCTTGCGCCAGCCGTGACCAGTAATGTTGGCAGAATAATGCGGCACGATGCCTGCGGCAAACAGCGCTTCGGTCACCGGCACATAAAGCGTGGTCGCATCCAGCACCGCTTCGCCATAACAACGGCCATCAGCAATCTTGGTGGCATAGCCTTCAGGCAGGCGTTCGGCCAGCTTGCGGGCCAGACTCACACCGTTGGCGTGGATGCCGCTAGAGGCAAGCAGCACAATCGCGTCGCCATCCTGCATCTTGTCACCCAGGGTCAGGCGGTCCCGCGAGGGGATGATGCCAACCGACGAGGCGGCAAGGTCAATCCGCCCGGCCTCCACCACACCCGCCAGCGCGGGGGTTTCGCCGCCACCCCAGCTCACCTTGCAGACGTCACAGGCGCGCTGCCAACCATTGACCAGATCACGCATGCGCTGCTCATCAGCAAACCAATCGCTGCCACCGGCAGACCAGTAGGCATGGATCGACAAGGGGGTTGCCCCCACAGTGATCAAGTCATTGACCGCCATGGCGATGGTGTCTTGCGCGATGGAATCGTAATGGGTGCGCCCGCTGATGGGGCGTACCGAATCAGCCACCAGCGCCTTAGTGCCCAGGCATTCAGTAATCGACGCAATGAGTTGCCCCCCCACCTCCATTACATAGGCGGATTCCCCGCGAGAAGCGAGAATTTCGCTCACCCCGTGGCCGGAGAGGTTGCCTGCGGTGGCTGCGGCGGCTTTCTGGGCCAGGATCTTGAGCGGGTCGATCTTGCTGTAATCCACGCCTGCGGCGCTGTAGTCGAGAGGGGTCTGGGCCATGGTGATGAACTCGGCGATCTGGGGAAAATGCGGCATTTTACCCGCTTGGGCCGCTTGGCGCCCCTGTTATTGGTATTTTCTTGGCGCACCGACCGGGGCTGATGCGTGAAATATCCGCCCCAAACGACCCCAGGCCAAGCTTTAAACGGCGTAAACCGGTAAGATTGGCTCCTTTGATTCGATTTTGGATTGCCCCTGAGTCCTGTGCATGCTGTTTTTCCGCCAGCCACTTTCTGATGAGAGCTTCCCTACGGAGCAATTGACGCTTGATGTTCGGCCGCCCCAGACGCCGAGCTTCGAGAATTTCGTCATTGGCCCCAACAAGGGGCTGCTTGTCGCGCTGCGCCAGCAACTGGACGCCCATGACGGCAGTTGGCTCTACGTCTGGGGAGCGCCGGGCACCGGACGCACACACCTGCTGCGCGCGGCAGTGGCCCAGGCAGACCTGGACAACCGCCCCACCTGTTACCTGACGGCCTCGCAAGGTGCCCAACTGGAAATGCGGGAAGACCTGCTGGCCGCACTGGACGATGTAGACCAGCTCGACAAAGATGGGCAGGCGGCGCTCTTCCGCGCCCTGATCCAAGCCCGTGAGGCACGTGGCACGTTGCTGTTGGCGGGCGGCTGCGCGCCGCAAAAGCTCAAGATGCGTGAGGACGTGCGTACCCGCATCGGTCAGGCGCTGATCTTCGAGATCAAGGCGCTGGATGACGCGGCCAAGGGTGCCTTGCTGATCCAGCATGCGGCTGAGCGGGGCATCTCGCTGGACGCCGATATCGTGGAATACCTCTTGCGCCACGGCAGCCGTGACCAGCGCTGGCTGATGAGTGTGCTGGACGCACTGGACGACGCTTCCCTCACCCAGGGGCGCCCCGTCACCCTGCCGCTGCTGCGCGAGATTCTGCATGACGACTGTGAGCCGGAACTCCCGTTCTGAGCCACCCCGGATTCTTTCTTTTTCAACCTTCTGCGACACTTGCTATGCGCCCCATGAATCTTGCCCTCTTCGACCTGGACAACACACTGCTGGTTGGTGACTCGGACCACGCCTGGGGGCAATTCCTGTGCGACAAGGGCATCGTTGACCGCGACGAGTACGAAGCCCGCAACAATGCCTTCTACGAGCAGTACAAGGCCGGGACGCTGAACATCACGGAATTTCTGGAATTCGTGCTGGCCCCGCTGGCCGAGCGCTCACGCGAGGAACTTGATGCCCTGCATGGCGAATTCCTCAACGACGTGATCTTCAACATGATCACGCCGCTGGGTGAAGCCCTGGTGCGCTGGCACATTGAGCAAGGCGACCTGTGCGCAATGGTGACGGCCACCAATGCCTTTGTGACCGCCCCGATTGCCCGCTACTTCCAGATTCCGCACCTGATCGCCACCATCCCGGCCATCGAAAATGGCCGCTTCACCGGCAAACCCCACGGCACGCCAGCGTTCCGCGAAGGTAAGGTGGAACGGGTGGCACGCTGGCTGGAATCCATGGCGCTTGACCTCACCAGCTTTGAGCACAGCTGGTTCTACAGCGACTCCCACAACGACCTACCCCTACTCTCAGTGGTCAACAACCCGGTGGCGGTCGACCCGGATGACGCCTTGCGCCTGCGGGCCGAAACGTTGGGCTGGCCGGTGATCACCCTGCGCCGCGTGGATGAAGAGGAAGAGTCTTCCGAAATCATCCTGCCCACGCGCTGATGCCATCCGCGCAACAACATTCAGGCGCACATCTCTTGCAGGATCGGGGCGTTACAAGCGCCACCGATCACAAGGTTTGATCTGGAAGGTGCAAGAAGTTGGCGGCAAAGCTCATCGAGCCTGTATACTTATGGACTTCATGAAACGTACCAAGTCCCCTACACCAGCATGATCCGAAAACTGCTCCGCCGGGTGTTCTCCCGGCATACGGAGTCATCATCCCCTGCCCCGGAGGCCGCCTACATCCCCGCTGACCAGCACGGCATTCGCAGCGCCATGATCCTGCCTGCCGCCCGCAAGGTTTGCGCGGTGCTGCAAGAAGCCGGATTCAAAGCCTATGTGGTAGGCGGGGCCGTGCGAGACCTGATTGCAGGCATCAAGCCCAAAGACTACGACGTTGCCACCAATGCCACGCCGGACGAGGTGCGCAACCTGTTCCGGCGTTCTCGCATTATTGGGCGACGTTTCCGCATCGTGCACGTGATGAGCGGGCCGGAAACCATTGAGGTTTCCACCTTCCGCGCCCTGCACGATGAAGACACAATCACCGACGAACATGGCCGTGTGCTGCACGATAACGTCTGGGGCACCATCGAGGAAGACGCCACCCGGCGTGATTTCACCGTCAACGCCCTGTACTATGACCCGACCACCGAGACGGTCATCGATTACCACAATGGCGTTGCCGACCTGCAGAAGAAAACCCTGCGCATGATCGGCGACCCGGCCACCCGTTATCGTGAAGACCCGGTACGCATGCTGCGGGCCGTGCGGCTGGCCGCCAAACTGGGGCTAAGCATCGATCCGGCTGCCAAAGACCCGATCCCGGAGATGGCCGTACTGCTGGAAAACGTACCTGCAGCCCGCCTCTTTGACGAGATGCTCAAGCTGCTTTCCAGTGGCTACGCCGTGCTCTGCATCAAGCAATTGCGTGAAGAAAACCTGCACAAGGGGCTGCTGCCACTGCTGGATGTGATCCTCGGCCAGCCGCAGGGGGAAAAATTCATCTGGCTGGCACTGGCCAACACCGATGCACGCGTGCGCGCAGGCAAACCGATCTCCCCCGGCTTCCTGTTTGCCACCCTGCTGTGGAATGAGGTGTTGAGCAACTGGAACGCCCGCAAGGAAAATGGCGAATACGGCCAGCCCGCGCTCTTTGCGGCCATGGACGAGGTGCTTGCGAGCCAGGCTGAAAAGCTGGCCATCACCCGGCGCATCTCGGCAGACATCACCGAAATCTGGGCACTGCAACCCCGCTTCGACAAGCGCGCGGGCAAAGCTCCCTACCGCCTGCTGGAGCAGGCGCGCTACCGTGCCGGTTACGACTTCCTGCGCCTGCGCGCCGAATCCGGCGAAATCGACATGGAACTGCCCGAGTGGTGGGACGCCTTTGCCGATGCCAAGCCTGAAGAGCGCGAAGCCATGCTGCAGCCAGAAAAGAAAGATGGCCCACGCAAGCGCCGCCCGCGCAAACGCAAACCCGCAGGCAGCCCCGACCATGGCGGTAACGGCACCCCGGCTGCCAGCCAATGATGACGCCTCCGGTAATGGCCTGGATCGGTATTGGCGCCAACCTTGGCGACACTGCCGCCACCCTGCGCGCCGCCATCGCCGCGTTGGGTGAAGTGGGGGGGGTGCGCCTACTGCAAAGTTCCTCGCTCTACCGCAGCACCCCAATGGGCCCTGGCGTGGAAGGCCAGCCGGATTACATCAACGCCGTCGTCGGCGTACACACCGCCCTTACCCCTGCGGCCTTGCTGGATGTGCTGTTTGCGGTCGAGTTGCATTTTGGTCGCCAGCGTAGCGTGCGCAACGCCGCCCGTACCCTGGATCTGGACCTGCTGCTCTACGGCGAGCAGGTCATCGACCAGCCCGGCCTACAAGTTCCTCACCCACGCATGCATGAGCGTGCCTTTGTACTCCTGCCCCTGGCGGAAGTGGCTCCGGACACCCTGATCCCCGGCCTCGGTCGGGTCGGCACCCTTGCCCTACAACTGCCAGACCAAGGCGTCACCCGGCTTTCGGGCTGACAAGCACCTGCACCCCGCACGCCATATGGCACGGATCAAAACCAAGGCACAACAGCGTGCCTTATGCCCGCCCACTGCGGTATCCTTCGCTCTTTCGCAGCCTGGGCCAGATCATCGCTGTCCGCTCCTTGAACAGTGAGTCTCTCTGAGAGATCAGAAAAATGCTCGACAAAGCTCAATACATCGTCATCGAAGGGCCGATTGGTGCAGGCAAAACCAGCTTGGCCCAGCGCCTGGCAGAACGCCTGAACGCCACCCCCATCCTGGAGCAACCGGAGCGCAATCCGTTCCTGGCCCGCTTCTATACCGATACCGAGCGCTGGGCGCTGCCCACCCAGCTCGACTTCCTGTTCCAGCGCGCCGACCTGCTCAAGCAGATTGCCCAGGCACGGCAAGAGGGGCAACGTGTGGTCAGCGATTTTGTGTTGCAGAAAGACCCGCTGTTCGCTTCACTCAATCTCAATGAGGACGAAGCGCGACTTTACGACCGCGTCTTCTCCCAGGCGCAGCTTGCCCCAATCACGCCCGATCTGGTGATCTACCTGCAAGCCCAGCCAGAGGTGCTGATTGAGCGCGTACGCAAGCGCGGCATAGAAGCAGAACGCAAGATCACCGAAGCCTATCTCGCCGCAGTATCCAGCCGCTACGCGAGCTTTTTCCACAGCTATGATGCGGCACCGGTTTTTGTGATCAATGCCGAAGTGCTCAACCCGGTGGAAGCAGACGACGATTTTGAACTGATCCTGCAACGCCTGCAGGCCATGCGCAGCTATCGGGAGTTTTTCAGTTACGCCTGAAGCGCTGTTATACGATCTGTAGTGAATAGGTACTGGCCGCGTATCGAGCGGGCATACGCCTCTGTATCCCCCACACAAACCAAGGAGCCAATGCAATGAGCTACCTAGAAAATGCCAAACCCATTACCCTGACCGAACTGGCAAAGATGCGCCAGGAAGGCCGCAAGATCGCCATGCTGACCGCCTATGACGCCAGTTTCGCCACACTCTGCGAACGCAATGGCGTTGACACTCTGCTCGTCGGTGATTCACTCGGCAACGTGGTACAAGGGCAAAAAAGCACCCTGCCCGTCACCATGGAACACATGGTCTATCACACCGAGTGTGTGGCCCGTACCTGCCAGCGCGCATGGCTGATCACCGATATGCCATTTGGCAGCTACCAGGAGAACCCTGCGCAGGCCATGCGCAACGCAGCCCGCCTGATGGCAGCGGGTGCCCAGATGGTCAAGCTGGAAGGCGGCGAATACATGGCTGAGACGGTGCGTTTCCTGGTCGAACGCGGCGTGCCGGTCTGTGCCCACATCGGCCTGACCCCGCAATCCGTACACCAGCTTGGCGGTTATCGCGTACAGGGCAAGGGCGATGCGGCGGCCGCCCAAATGAAGCGCGATGCGTTGGCATTGGAGCAGGCGGGCGCCGCCATGGTGGTACTGGAGATGGTGCCTGCAGTGCTGGCTGCGGAAGTCACCCGCTCGCTCAAGAGCATGGCCACCATCGGCATCGGTGCGGGGGTCGAATGTGATGGTCAGGTACTGGTGCTGCACGATATGCTAGGCGTGTATCCCGGAAAAACTGCGCGTTTCGTGCGCAATTTCATGCAGGGTGCTGCCAGCATCGACGAAGCCATCGCCCGCTATGCGGCCGCCGTCAAGGATGGCAGCTTCCCAGCGCCTGAGCACACCTACTAAAAAGCTGTTCAGGTTTTAGGGCCACCACAGCTTACTCCTCAGTATCCAGCTCAAACCCCGGTCGTCGCGGCACGCTTTGCGGGTCGCAGACGATCGGGCGATAGATTTCCACCCTGTCGCCTTCCCGCAAGGGTGCTTCAAGTTTGACTGCACGCCCGAACACGCCTACACGCTGGGATGCCAGATCGATATGCGGAAAGAGCTTCAGGATGCCTGACTTGTCAATGGCATGCCGGACCACAGGTTCTTCGTCAGTGACCTCGACTTCCAGCCACACTTGCCGGTTAGCCTCGGCGTAGGCAACGGATACTTGCATTGCAACCTCCTTGCTCAGGCCCCGCAATGACTGGGGACACTCACCACGGCAACACCTGCATTCCGCTGCCGAATCTCGATACGCTTCTTCACCGCCAGCAGCAAACCCAAGGTCAGGAAACCACCGGGGGGCAGGATCATCATCAGGGTGCCGCCGTAACCGGGAATCACCGTCGTCTCAAGAAATGCGAAATGCGGCCCCAGCAACAAGCTGGCCTGCGAGAACACAGTGCCGCTTCCCACCACTTCGCGCACAATGCCGATGGTCGTCAGCACGGCAGTAAAACCCAGCCCCATGAACAGACCATCCAGCGCCGAATCCACCACGCCATTCTTGCACGCAAAGGCTTCTGCTCGGCCCAGAATGGCGCAATTGGCCACAATCAGCGCGATATACAGGCCCAGAACCTTGTAGAGTTCATGCATCCAGGCGTTCAAGGACATATCCACCAGCGTCACAATCGTGGCAATAATCGCAATGAACACAGGGATGCGCACCTGCTCTGTCACCACCTTGCGTACTGATGACACAGCCATATTGCTCACCACCAGCACCGCCGTGGTTGCCAGCCCCATGCCCAGGCCATTGCTTGCGCTGGATGTCAGCGCCATAGTCGGGCACATGCCCAGAATCTGGGCCAGCACCACGTTCTGATCCCACAGCCCGTTGCGGATGATTTCTCGTGCTTTCATGATCGCCTCCCGCTCCTATTTGCTCGCATAGATAGCGTCAAGGTGAGCCTGATGGAACTCCAGCGCCTCTTTCACCGCCTTGACCACGGCGCGCGGGGTAATCGTTGCCCCGGCAAACTGGTCAAAATCCCCGCCATCCTTTTTCACCAGCCACTTTGCTGTAGCCAGTGCCTTGCCTTCAAAGGCGTGAATCCAATTGGTCTTGGCTTCATCAATTTTGTCTCCCAGGCCCGGCGTCTCGTTATGGCGCAGCACCCGCACCCCCTGCACTACACCATCGCGCGAGATGCCAACCAGAATCACAATCGGCCCGGCATAACCCGAAGATGAGGTTGTAAATACCGCTGCTTTCAGCGCGCCAGCCTTGCTGGCACGATGCACTTCCACATCTACGCCATCAGCATCTTTGACGTGCACCACGTCCTGCAAAAGATTGTTGTCGTTGTAGCCCTGTGGCAGCACTTGGGCGAGTGAAGTCTCCAGGTCATGCTGCTCGGCCACGTGGATTGCCGGAGAGGTATACACGGCAGCAATAACCAGGGCTGCAGCGGTCACGGTACTGAAAAGGGCCAGCAAGCCCCCTTGATAGCTGATGCCTTCACGAAGCGTTGCTACATTCATGATCTCTTTCCCTTCTCGGCACTGATCGGCTTGCCACCATAGGTGCGGCCATATACACGTGGCTTGACCAGGCGGTCGATGGCGGGAGTGAGCGCATTCATCAGCAACACTGCAAAGGCCACCCCTTCCGGATACCCCCCGTAGGTACGAATCACCCAGGTCAGCAGCCCGCACCCGGCTCCAAACACCAGTTGCCCCCATTTGGTGTTAGGCGATGTTACATAGTCGGTAGCGATAAAGAATGCCCCCAGCATCGCCCCACCTGACATCAGGTGCGTGGTGGCATCCAGATACCGTGCCGGATTTTCATGATGGCCAATCGCAGCAGGCACAGCCAACGCCAACAGCATAGCCACAGGAATATGCCAACTGATCACCCGCATAAAAATCAAGGCGACACCCCCGGCTGCAATCAACCATGCGGAAGTTTCCCCCAGACTGCCGACCCGCGCCCCAACCCAATTGAACGCATGCCCCGGCAAACTGGTATGCAGCAGATCCACTCCACGGGCAAGATCCGTTTTGGCGTGCCCGAGTAGCGTGGCGCTACTCATCGCGTCAGGAATTGGCGTGTGGCCCAGGGTAATAAGCAGGCCATCGAACAGATTGGGTGCCACATTGGGCACGACCCAGTAGGTCATCTGCACGGGAAATGACACCAGCAAGGCAATCCGCGCAATCATGGCCGGATTGAAGAGGTTGTTGCCGATGCCGCCAAAGACCTGCTTGCCCAGTGTAGTGGCAAACAAGCCACCCACCACACCAATCCACCACGGCGCCCACGGCGGCAGCGACAACGCCAGCAGCCACCCGGTGAGGATGGCAGAACCGTCCCGCAACTGCGGCATCACTTCACGCTTGCCCATACGCAGGCAGGCAGCCTCCCCCGCTGCAGCTGAGGCAATCGTGATCAGCCACAGCCAGAATGAGGGCGCACCGAACAGCCAAAAAGCATAAAACGTAGCGGGCACCAGGGCCAGCAACACCTTGAGCATGACTGCGCTGACGGACTCCCCGGTCTGCGCGTGTGGTGCGGCAACCGGGTTCAAATTGATCACGTGGGTGTTCATGCGCTGGCCTCTCCTGAATTGGCTGAATTCTTTTCGGCGGCCTGCTGTGCGGCCCTGGCCGCCTTGCGTTTGGCGGCGGCTTCGGCACGCTCGCGGGCATCCCGCTCCAGACGGGCCTGACGGGCAGCGGACAGGTTCTTAATGCGCTCATTGCGTTTGGCCTGCTTTTCCCGCGACCACAATTCCCCTTTGGCATGGTTGAACATCTGCGCCAGCGGAATATGCGAAGGGCAAGCATAGGCACAGCAACCACAGGCAATGCAGTCATCTATCGCCAGTTCTTCCGCTGCCTTGTAGTCACTCTTGCGGATGCGGGCAGCCATCTCCAGCGGCAGCAGCCCCATCGGGCAGGCATTCACGCAGCTGCCACAGCGGATGCATGCCGTTGTCTTGGGTAGTTCCGCTTCATTGGCATCCAGCGCCAGCACGCCACCACACCCCTTGATGATGGGCACATCACCATTTGGCAGGGTCATGCCCATCATGGGGCCCCCCAGCACCATGCGTGCAGGCTTCTCATGACCAGCTTTCAGGCCACAGAAATCGATCAAGTCCTGCACCGGCGTGCCGATGGGAGCCAACACATTGCCGGGCTGGGCAATCGCACCACCGTTGACGGTAACGATACGTTCGATCAACGGCATGCCGGTACGCACGGCACGGCTGACCATCGCACAGGTGCTGACGTTATGCACCAGCACCCCCACCGTGGCCGCCCGCGCATTGGATGGCACTTCGCGCCCGGTGAGCATCTGGATCAACTGTTTATCCGAGCCCATCGGATAGCGCGCAGGCACCGGGCGGATCTTCACCTCCGGGAAGCTTTCCGCCGCCGTCTTCATTGCGGTGATTGCCTCGGGCTTGTTGTTTTCAATGCCCACCAGCGCCTGCCCAGCACCAATGGCCCGCATTACCAGGCGTATGCCATCGACAACATCGGCAGCACAATCGCGCATGATGCGGTCATCACTGGAAAGGTAAGGCTCGCATTCGCCACCATTGACGATCAGCGTATCCACCTTCAAACGCAGTCCCAGGGCAAACTTGATTGCTGAAGGGAAAGTGGCCCCACCCAGCCCCACCACGCCTGCAGCGGCCACACGCTCGGCAATCTGCTCCGGGCTCAGCGCAAACGGATCACTGACCAAGTCGGCAGGTACGCTGCGCTGCTCGGCGTCTGTCTCGATCACAATCCCTGGGAAACCCAGACCCGAAGCATGCGGGGCAGGAATCTCCCCCACCTTGATGATCCGCCCCGAAGCCGGGGCATGAACAGGTGCCGATACATTGCCTTGCACGGTTGCGATCAACTGGCCACGCAGCACATGATCCCCTTCATGCACAATCGGCTTGGCCGGGCGGCCTGCGTGTTGCAGCAACGGCACATACAGGTGCCGTGGCATGGGCAACACGCGCAGCGCCTGATCGGCCGCCGGGCGCTTGTGGTCATCCGGATGCACGCCCCAGGATATTCCAAACAGAAAGTCTCGCAGACCCATGATGATGTCCTCAGGCCAATACTGGTTTTGGCCAGTTCCAGTTATCCAGTGTTACCGGGATGGGCTGCATGCCAATGGCACCGGTCGGGCATTGCTCAGTGCAATTTCCACAGGCCGTACAGGCATCCTGCAACACGCTGTGAATCTGTTTGGCCGCCCCCATGATTGCATCCGTTGGGCATACCTTGTAGCACCGCGCACAACCGATGCAGATGGTTTCATCCACGGTAGCGGCCTTGGGCCCGGCATCCGCCAGAGCAGACAGATCCAGGCTGACCCCGAGCTTGGCGGCAATCGCCTCAGCCAATGCCTTGCCACCACCGGGGCAACAATCGGGCGCGGCTTCCCCCTTCACGATGGCGACAGCCGCCCCGGCGCAACCGGGGAAGCTGCACTGGCCGCAGTTGGTGCCGGGCATCATGCCCTGGATCTCCCCCACCAGCGCATCGCCTTCTACCGCAAACACCTTGGCGGCATACCCCAGAATCACCCCCAGGAACAACCCCAGAAACATGACACTGACAATTGGCATCAGCATGGCCTAGCTCCCTGCAAATGAAATCCACCCACCACACATTGAGTGCAATACGCGCTCAACCCAGTTTCAAGCCTGCAAACCCCATGAAAGACAGGGCCAGCAGCGAGGCGAGTACAAAACTCACCGGCGCGCCCTCAAAGGTTTCCGGCACCTTGGCCAGAGCAAGACGTTCGCGCAACCCGGCAAACATGGTCAGCACCAGGGTAAAACCGACCGAGGAGCCAAAACCGTAAGTCACGCTCATGACAAAGCCGTGACTCTGCTGCACGTTGAGCAGAGGCAGGCCCAGCACAGCACAGTTGGTGGTGATCAGCGGCAGATAAATGCCAAGGGTGCGGTAGAGTTCCGGTGTCATCTTGCGCACTACCATCTCGATGAACTGGACGGCAGCGGCAATGACCAGAATGAACGTAAGAATGCGCAGGTAATTCAGCCCCAATGGCGCAAGCAGATAGTGCTCCAGCGCCCAGCACGCGCCCGATGCCAGCGTAATCACGAAAGTCGTAGCCAGGCCCATGCCAAAGGAACTATCCAGCTTTTTGGATACACCCATGAATGGGCACAGGCCAAGGAATTTGACCAGCACCACGTTGTTGACCAGGGCCGTGCTAATCAAAAGGATCAGGAATTCGCTCATCGCAATCTCTCCATTTTTGATTGCATCAGTGCATAGAGCATGCCAACGCACCAGAACAGTTCATGCCAGCCTCCATCTCAGTGCGTAAATCCGCGCCAGGACAGGATTTTTTGCTTCTGGCGACCCCTGGCATACCCCCGACATGCAGTGTCATGGATGCAACAAGCCAACAAAACCCTGCAACAAAGCCGCCAAGCTCACTGCAAATTGCACCTGTACAAAAGCATGGCAAGCTTTCGGCACGGAACCTGCATAACCCCAATACCTGCATTGGAATTCTGATCTACGGTTCGCGCCATGCCCAGCACACCCAAAACGCCCCAAAACGCTCTGCGCCAGATCCCTGCCAGCCTGTTCCGTGCAGTGGTGGAGCAGGCCGACATTGCCATCTCGATCACCAACGCCAATGCGCTCATCGAGTACGTGAACCCGGCCTTCACGCGCAGCACGGGTTACTCTTCGCAGGATGCGGTGGGGCGCAACCAGTCGATCCTCTCCAACCGCACCACCCCACCGGAGGTCTATAAAGCGCTCTGGGGGCAGATCACCCAACGCCAGCCGTGGAGCGGGCGCTTGGTCAACAGTCGCAAGGACGGCACACGTTACCTGGCTGACCTGACCATCACCCCGGTGGTGGATGAGGACGGCACCATCTCCCATTACCTGGGCCTGCACCGGGATATCACCGATCTGCATCGCCTGGAATGCGCAGTGCGAAATCAGAAATCCCTGATTGAATCGGTGGTGGATGGTGCGCCGCTGGTGCTTGCCCTGCTGGATATGGAAGACCGCGTGGTGCTGGACAACCATGCCTACAAGGTATTGATGGGGGATTTGGGGATGACCGAGCCAGCCGCCGTCATGCTCGAAGCCGTGCGTGGCGAGCTGGGCAACGGCTTTGGCCCCTTCAGCCCCGGCAGCCATGCTTTTCTGGACCGGCAGGTGCGGCTTGACCGTGCGCACTGGGCCACGCCGCGCTGGTACACCTGCTCTGGCGTATGGGTGGGCGCCCACAAGGACGCAGCGGATGCCTTCTTTGACGACAAGGCCGAAGCCTATCTGCTCCTGGTCGCCAAGGACGTTACCCGGCAGGTCATGGAGCAGGAGCGCGCCCGCGTGGCTGCCCTCCAGGCGCTGATGGCCGAGGAAAGCCGTCGCCAGTCGCTGCGCGAAAGTCTCTCGGCGGCGGTCTATCAAATGGAAGGGCCGTTGAATGTGCTCAATTCGGTCGTCACCATGATGGGGCGACGCGGCTGCGACCCGGCCCAGGCGGCCCTAGCCGAAGCACTGGCGGCAGGGCAATCGGCCTTGGAGACACTGCGCGCAGCCATTCCCGGCACCACGGCAGAAGCGCCAGGGCTGGTCAATATCAACGAAGTGGTGCGCGATGTGCTGGATCTGTCGTCCCACGCCTTTCTTGCTGCAGGCATATCCGTGAGCTGGCAGCCGCAGTTGGCACTGCCGAGCATTGCCGCCTACCCCACGCGGCTACGCACCATGCTCAAGGGATTGGTCGACAATGCCATTGAAGCCATGAATATCAAGGGCTGGAACAAGCGCGAACTGACCATCCGCACCCACGGCGACGCAAACGAAATTGAAATCCAGGTGGAGGACAGCGGCCCTGGCGTATCGCCAGAGCTGCGCCTGAAAGTGTTTGAACCGTTCTACTCCACCAAAAAGGCCAGCGGCCACCACATGGGTACGGGGCTTCCCTCGGCCCAGCAGGTGGCGCTGGATCACGGGGGCAACATCGAGTTGCGCAATTCCGAGCAAGGTGGCTGCCTCGCCAAAGTACAACTACCACTCAGGCAGCATTAATTCAGGAGATTGGTGAGCGCAGGTAATATGCCATACGCCTGCACACGGAAATACCAGCAGCCGTGGCGCTGCTGTAAATGGTAGCTCAAAAGGTAGATCAATCATGGCTATGGATGCCGAAGGCGCACTGCACAGCACCCAACTCGAAACGCTTTATCGCGTCAGCGTGGTTCTATCGCGGACGCTAGACGTCAAACAGGCCCCGCCAGAAGTGCTGCGCGTACTGGATGACAGTGCCGGACTCACCCGTGGCATGATCAGCGTACTCGATCCGGATAGTGGCGATCTGGTCGTCAATGCCGTACACGGTGTCGAGGCACAGGACTTTGGCCCGGTGCGCTATCAGGCAGGGGAAGGCGTGCTGGGGCTGATCCTGGAAGAAGGCAAAACAGTCGCCCTCCCCTCCATTGCCAGCAATCCACGTTTTCTCAACCGGCTGGGCATCTATGAACGCAGGCTGCCCTTCATCGCGGCCCCCATCCATGTCGGCGGCGCACTCCAAGGGGTGCTCGCCGTACAACCGAACCGGCTTGACGATGGCATGCTCGCCATCCGTGCCCGTTTCGTGGAAATGATTGCCAACCTGATCGGGCAAAGCCTCAAGCTCTCGCTGGAGGTGGCAGAGGAAAAAAAGAGCATCGCGGAAGAACGCGACACGTTGCGCCGCACCGTGCGATCGCAACATGGTTTTGACAATATCGTCGGCCACTCAAGCGCCATGCGGCGCATCTTTGAACAGATCCGGATGGTATCCAAGTGGAATACCACTGTCCTGGTTCGGGGCGAGACCGGTACCGGCAAGGAACTTATTGCCAATGCCATCCATTACAACTCTCCGCGTGCTCGGGGCCCGTATGTGCGCCTGAACTGCGCCTCGCTACCGGAAAACCTGCTCGAATCCGAACTCTTCGGCCACGAGAAAGGCGCTTTCACCGGCGCCGTCACGCAGCGACGCGGGCGCTTTGAAATGGCCGACGGCGGCACCATCTTCCTGGATGAAATCGGTGAAATCTCCCCTGCGTTTCAGGCCAAACTGCTGCGTGTGCTACAGGAAGGCGAACTGGAACGCGTCGGCGGGGGACGCACCATGAAAGTGGATGTCCGCGTCATTGCGGCCACCCACCGTGATCTGGAAGACGCCGTGGACGAAGGCAAATTCCGCGAGGATCTGTACTTTCGCCTCAACGTCATGCCGATCTCCCTGCCCCCGCTACGGGAACGCCTGGAAGACATCCCGGAGATTGCCCGCCACCTGCTCGTGCGTATCGGGCAGATGCAGGGACGTGCGTTGAACTTATCCGAATCCGCCCTCACCCGCCTGACCCAGTATCCTTGGCCGGGTAACGTGCGGGAGCTTGAGAACTGTCTGGAACGTGCCGCTGTCATGTCCGAATCCGGCAATATTGATATCGACCTGATCCGCATCGACCGCCAGCGCGACCTACCCATGGCAAGCAATGCTCCGCGCATTGAGCTGGACGACCCGAACATCGATGAGCGCACCAAGGTCATCGCCGCCCTTGAGCAAGCGGGATGGGTGCAGGCCAAGGCGGCCCGGTTGCTGAACATGACGCCGCGCCAGATTGCCTACCGCATCCTCACGCTGGGAATCGAAGTCAAGCAATTTTGAAAACCGGTTGTTGATTCTGCAGGGATAGCACCTATGGGCAATCAGGCACCAGCCCAACATTAGGCAGGCTGATCGCCCATCACCTACCCTAATGGTACTTAGGCTCAAAGTGATGTGGCGCTATGCTTGGCAGGTTCATCACGCCACCTGCCCAGCGCAACCGCCATGACCTATCCCAAACCCCAAAGCCGTGCGATGCTCGACGAACTCGCCCAGTACGTCATCGCCGAACCCAAACCCTTTGCCGTAGACATCCGCAAATCGCGTGGCATATGGCTCGCCGCCGTGGATGGCGACCGCCTGATGGACTGGTGCGGGCTATACGGTTCGCGCCTCCTGGGCTACAACCACCCACACCTGTACGAAGCAGACTACCTGGAGCGCTTGGGTTTTGCCGCCAACAACAAGATGGCCAACCCGGATTTCCTCACCGAAGAATGCCTGGCATACTACCGTCTGCTGCACCGGCTCGCGCCGGAATGCATGCGCAACCAGCGTGTGGAGGTATACGCGGTCAACTCTGGCGCTGAAGCGGTCGAAAACATGATGAAGTATTTCATCAACCTGCACCATAACAAGCAGCTTGCCCAGGGCAAAACCCCGGCAAACCGCCGCTTCATCTACTTTGAGCAAGCCTTTCACGGCCGCACTGTTTATGCTTTGAACATTACCAAGCTTGCCAACGACCCGATTGCCACGCGAGATTACCAAGGCATCATCCAAGGCAACCTGCAAGTGCCTTTCCCGGAATATGACTCGCGCAAGACCACCGCAGAAAACGAGCGCGAAGTCGATATCTGCCTCGCTAATCTGGAATACCTGATGCGCACCTATGGCAACGAGATCGTTGGCGTGATTCTCGAACCCCTGCAAGGCGCAGGCGGCCACCGTATTGCCCTGCCACGCTTCTATCAGGAACTTTCCAGGCTATGCCACCGTTATGACATCTGCTGGGGGCTGGACGAAGTGCAGACCTCCGGCGGCCAACTCGGCAAGGTCTTTTGTGTTGACCTCTACGACGTACCCTATCCGCCACAAGCCATCGCGGTTGCCAAAAAATTCGGCAATGGTGTCATCTACATGCTCAACCCCATGAAAGACATTGGCGTATTGGATTCCACCTGGGGCGGCAACCTTGCCGACATGGTACGTTTTGTACAGGAATGGAGCGTGGTAGAAAATGAGAAACTCATTGAAGCCGTCCCCGCCAAGGCCGAACAACTCGTTGCTGGCCTCAACAGGCTGGTAGAGCAATACCCGGAAATCATCGGCAACGTGCGTGGGCTTGGGCTCTACCAAGGCTTCACCTTGCTGCGCCAGGGTGATAAGGTGGCGCTGATCAATGACGCACTGGAGCAGGAAAGCCTGCTCCTGCTCGGAGCAGGCACCGACAGCATCCGCTTCCGCCCGCCACTGGATGTCACCCGCGAGGAAATCGGTTTGATGCTTGAAAAATTGGGGCGTCTACTGGCGAAAATGCAGGCAGCCTGAATACACAAGCCCCCGGGGAACGTCAGGCAACGAGTCATCCCGAGCCTCCAGTTTGGCCTTCCCCGCCATGCGGCCCTCATTATGGCCGCATGCCTCATGGGTGATGCGAAATCGTTATGCGGGCATTTCTGCCTACCCGATGAGTGTCCCGCTTACGTTTGTCAGAAAAATTCTTACGTTCATCTCCTCCGCAATACAATCGCCGTTTTGGAAGCAGTTCGCTTTGCAAACGGGGTATGGAATGAACAAATTACAATATTGGGTGATTGCGCTGGGTCTGGCTACGCTGGTAGCCTGCGGTGGAGGCGGTAGCGGCGGGAGTGACTCGGGTAGCTCGTCTTCCTCATCAGGTGGCAGCGCCGCCACGGGGTCATCCACCGGAAGTTCATCATCAAGTTCTTCAGGCTCGTCCTCCAGTTCATCCGGTTCAAGCAGTTCATCTTCGGGCGGGACCTCTTCGAGCGGATCATCTTCCAGTGGAAGCTCTTCGAGCGGCTCGTCATCTGGCGGTACTTCCTCAAGCGGCTCTTCTTCAGGTGGTACTTCCTCCAGTAGCTCCTCTTCCGGCGGAACCTCGTCGAGCAGTTCCTCTTCCGGTGGCACCTCTTCAAGCAGTTCCTCTTCAGGTGGCACGTCCTCAAGCAGCTCTTCGTCAGGTGGCATTGCCTATAAGGGTGTCAGCCTCGCTTCGGCAGAATTCGGGGAATCCTCTCTACCTGGCACTTACGGCAGCAATTACACTTATCCCACAACGGCCGAAGTCGATTACTTCGTGGGCAAAAAGATGAATGTCTTCCGCCTACCCTTCCGCTGGGAACGCTTGCAACAATCGATTGATGCGTCCTTCAGTGCAGATGAATTGGCCCGTATTGACAGCTTTGTCACTTATGCCACGGGCAAAGGCGCCTACGTGGTGCTAGACCCGCACAATTATGCCCGCTACTACGGCAACCTGATTGGTTCATCCAGCATATCGCAGGCGCAATTCGCCAGCTTCTGGAGTACATTGTCCAATCGTTATAAGGGCAACAGCAAGGTGATTTTTGCCTTGATGAACGAACCCCACGATATCGATGCCACCGTCTGGCTCAATGCCGCCAACGCTGCCATTGCCGCCATCCGCAAAACCGGCGCAAACAACCTGATCCTGGTGCCGGGCATCGCATGGACAGGCGCCCATAGCTGGGTTTCCAGTGGGAACTCCACCTCCATGCTGGGCATTACCGACTCGGGCAACAATTACGCCTATGAAGTCCACCAGTATATGGATGGTGACAGTTCCGGCAATTCGGATACCTGCGTCAGCACCACCATCGGCTCAGAACGCTTGGTGGCTTTCACCAACTGGCTGAAAACCAACAGCAAGCGTGGCTTCCTCGGCGAATTTGCCGGTGGTAACAACGCCACCTGCCAAGCAGCCGTCGCCAATCAATTACAGTACGTAACCGACAATTCCAGTGTCTGGATCGGCTGGACATGGTGGGCAGCAGGCCCGTGGTGGGGGAGCTACCGTTTCACCATTGAGCCCTCTGGTAGTACCGATCAAGCCCAGATGAGTTGGCTGGCGGCATTCCTGTAGCCAGGCCAGAAGAATCGTTTGTCTAAAATTCGGCTCATGATCGATGTCGCAAGGATAATATCAGCGGCGTAACCCAATGCACTGCATAAAATAGTGCATCATGGTAAATCCATACAACGCCCCCCTGATCTCAGCCTCGCGGCAAGATCATGACTCACGCTCAAGGCCCAGAGCCATGTCTGACATCAACCCTTACGCACCCCCACAGGCAACACTGGAGAGCGATGCGTTTCAACACGGCAACACCGTTGATGGCGCAGCCGCACTGAACGCCTTTATTGGCCCACGATCAGCCTACTATTTGGCCAAGTGGGATGCCATGCAAGGCAAGAATACATCTTGGAATTTAGCCGCTTTTTTTCTAGGTGCTTTCTGGCTGGTGTACAGAAAAATGTATGCCAATGCTTTTATAAGCATCGGCATACTTGTCGCTTTTCACGTTTTTGAAAACATTCTTGACATTCCAGCGTCAGTTGGCAATATTGCCAATCTTGTCATGGCTGTCATGATAGGAAGATATGGCAATTATCTTTATAAACAAAGAGCAACAAAGGAAATTCAGGAAGTTATACAGTCAAAAGGGCTGACACAGAGTGCTTTATCCGAGATCGCGCAGCGGGGCGGCACTCAACTCGGCGCCGCTATTGGTTTTGCAGTCCTTTTCCTCGCATTAGGCGTTGGCATCACATTTATGCTTGACCCTGGCGCATCCATGTAAAGCCAAAATCAGCCAAACTCAAAAAAGCGATCCCGTCTGTGCCTCTGGCCCAGACGGGATTGTTTTTAGGCAAGCCGTTTACTTTACGGTTCTACATGTTTATCATCCGGGCAGTGAGTTTTATCGCCTTTCCACGTAGTCCCTTCACATTCTGGAGAATCAAAGTGCCCCGCACCTTCGCCATCACCCTCTGATGCCGACGACACCTGCACACGCAGAGTGCCATGGCGTGCCAACGCCTGTTTCTGCTGTGCATGCGGATTGCCTTGAATCCAGTTTCCGTATTGCCCCACCAGTCAGTTCAGCCCTATAGCCTTGCGCTTGAGCGGCTTTGGTGCGCCCGACTTCGTCGGCTCCATGACTTTTTTCTGGAGACGATCATGTCAAACGAATTCAATCCGAACTCATCCTTACCGGATATTCTGAAGTACCCGCGCACCCCACATCTGCAAGGTTCGCGCCTGCAGCCGGGTGATGAAGATCACGCACAGGTGCCATATGCCGCACTGGCCGGCAAGTACATTGTTGTAGAGGAGAAACTCGACGGCGGCAACGCCGGCCTGAGTTTTTCGGCAGGCGGCGATTTGCTGCTGCAAAGCCGTGGACATTACCTTGTTGGCGGGGGGCGGGAGCGCCAGTTCAACCTCTTCAAGCGTTGGGCAGCAGCGCACGAACATCGGCTGCTGGAATATCTGGAAGACCGCTACCTGATGTATGGCGAATGGCTACACAAGAAGCACGCGCTGTTCTACGACAGGCTGCCCCACTACTTCTGCGAGTTCGACATCTGGGACCGCAGCCGTGAAGCTTTTCTCGGCACAGCCGAACGGCATATCCTGCTCAAGGATTTGCCTGTGCTGTCAGTGCCGGTTCTGTATGCCGGACTGGCCCCGCGTCGTCTGCAAGATCTGCTCGCCCTGCTCGGGCCATCGCTGGCCCGTTCCACACAGTGGAAGGCCTGTTTCGAGCAGATTGTGCGCAGCGAGGCACTGGACTATGCAAAAGCATGGCAGCAGACCGACCACTCGGACAATGCAGAAGGCCTGTACATCAAGGTTGAAGAGGATGGACTGACCACCGCCCGTTACAAATGGGTTCGCTGCGATTTTGTACAGGCCATCATGGCCTCCGGCCAGCACCATAGCGAACAGGCTTTTATACCCAACCAACTGGCAGAGGGCTGCGACATCTATGCGCCCGTACTGACCCACGGTTGGCCCAACCCGGAGACTGGATCATGATACATGAGGAAATGATCGAAGCCGCCAATCTTGCCAGCTTGCGGAGCGGTTCAAGCCTGCGTGGGGCACATTATGCCAATTTGCTAGACTGCGTTGCAGCACCGGGGCACACGCCCGACTGGAAAGCACTGCAAGACCTGCTTCCGGCCTTGCTGCCACTGGCGCGCACACCTCAGGCACCACGCTACCACGGCGAAGGTGATGTGTGGACGCATACACAGATGGTGACAGAAGCCATGTGTTCGCTGCCCGATTATGCCGCAGCATGCGCAGAACGGCGCTTCACGCTGTTCTATGCGGCGCTGCTGCATGACATTGCCAAACCGGCATGCACGCGGATTGATCCGGCCACTGGCCACATCGGGCAGCCAGCCCACTCGGCACATGGCGCCATTGATGCTCGGATCATACTCTGGCGCAGCGGGGTGCCGTTTGCCCTGCGGGAGGCCATCTGTCGGCTGATCTTTGCACATCAGATGCCATTCTTTGCCTTGCACGGCAATCGCGCCGGGCATTCGACAGAGTTCATCGTGAGCAGGCTCTCCCATGCCCTATGCATTCGTGATCTTGCCGCACTGGCTGAAGCCGATATGCGTGGGCGTGTGTATGCAGAAGTCGAAGAGGTGTTGCTGGAGATCGAATTGTTCCGCGAACTGGCACGTGAGGAAGGCTGTTTCGACACTCCGCGCCGTTTTGCCGATCCACGTGTACGCATGCGCTACTTCAACGGGGCCGATCTGCATCCGGATTATGAATATCATCATGAACCGGGCTCACGGGTCACCGTGCTGAGCGGCCTGCCTGCCACGGGCAAGAACACCTGGATCGCACATAACAGCGCAGGGCGTCCGGTCGTGGGCTTTGATGATGCACGGGAGGCTTTGGGCCTCAAGCATGGTGAAAACGATGGTCGTGCCGCTCATTACGCGGTGGAACAGGCCAAATCCCTGCTGCGGGCAAAGGCACCTTTCATCTGGAACGCCACCCACCTTTCGCGCCAGATGCGGGGCAAGACCCTTGATCTGCTCTATGCCTATGGCGCAGAGGTTGAGGTGGTGTATCTGGAAGCACCCGAAAACATCATCCTTGCCCGCAATACCAAACGGGATACCACGCTGAAAAACGAGGCCATCCTGCACATGCTGCATCGCTGGGAAGTTGTGCAGCCGGATGAGGCGGACCATGTCTGCTACCTGGGTCAAGCGGCGGCAGAATCCAAAACCCTGCGTTAAGGATGGATTAAGACTCCGTCGTCAGACTCCGCTTCACCTTGGTCTGACAGGAGGTTCCATGTTCCCCATTCGCCGATTGCAACACAGTTTTTTCAGTTTCGCCTGTGCGGTGTTTCTGCTTGGTCTGAGCCTTCCAGGTCAGGCAGAAACCCCACAACAGATTCTGAACAGTTATCAAGACGCCGCACGCACCCAGGCGGCAGGCTTTAGCGCCTCGTCAGGCCGTGGCGGCGAGTTCTTCCGTGCCAAACATGGCAAGGACTGGTCGTGCAGTAGCTGTCATACGAATGACCCCACTGCCACAGGCAAACACATCGTAACCGGAAAGACTATCCAGCCCATGGCGGTAGCCGCCAACCCGGAACGCCTGACCCGGCCGGAGAAGGTTGAGAAGTGGCTGACGCGCAATTGCAAGGATGTTGTTGGGCGTGAGTGTACGGCGGCGGAAAAGGCCGACGTGCTGGCCTTTTTGATCGCAGGCAAATGAGGAGCCCAAGCATGCGCCATCCCACTTCTTTCCTGACTTCGCCCCTTGCCCTGGGCCTATTCATGCTCTGCGCCGTGCCAGCACAGGCTGACGAAGGGCGACGCACACCACCCAATCCACAATATCAGCAGGAGTGTGGCAGCTGCCATGTGGCCTTCCCTGCCCGCCTTTTGGATGAGGGCGCCTGGCGCAAGACGATGGGCAGCCTGGATAAGCATTTCGGCACCGATGCAAGCCTTGATGCAGCAACCCGGGAAGCCATCACCAAATACCTTGTGGCCAATTCGGCGCGACGCGAACGTCCTACCCCACAGGGTCAGCCCACGCAGCGCATCACCGAAACCGCGTGGTTCAAACGCGAACATAGCGAAGTGGGCAGTGCCGTATGGCAACGTGCCAGCATCAAAATGCCATCCAACTGCGCGGCCTGCCATACCCAGGCGGAACAAGGCAGCTTTGGCGAGCACCAGATCCGCATCCCCAAATAACTCCCTTCCCCACTGATAAAATCATCATGACAACAGAGAGCACCCGTATCAAGGTGTGGGATCTTCCCACCCGCATATTCCACTGGTCACTGGCCCTATCTTTCCTGGGTGCCTACATCACGTCTGAAGGCGAGCGTATGCGCGCCATCCACGTGATGTTTGGCTATACCGTACTCGGGCTGGTCGCCTTCCGCATCATGTGGGGGTTGATTGGCACCCACCATGCACGTTTTGCCTCTTTCATCACAGGCCCGGCAAAAATCAAGTCTTACCTCCAGTCTCTTCTGCGACGCGCTCCCGAACATCATGTGGGCCATAACCCAGCCGGAGCGTTGGCTATTGTGGTGCTATTGCTATTGGGTATCTCCACCCCGGCACTGGGCTTGCTGGCGTATAACGACATCGGCCCTGAATGGATCGGGGACGTTCACCAGATTGTTGCCAATGGCATGATGGCCATGGTGGCCGTACATCTGGCCGGTGTCGTGGTCAGCAGTTTTCTGCACCGTGAAAACCTGGCCCGCGCTATGCTCACCGGGTATAAGCTGGGCGCCACCAGTGAAGGCATCGGGGGGACCCGACGTATCATCGGCATCCTGCTCCTGCTGGCAGTCATTGGCTTCTGGGTAGGCTACGGCTGGACCAATCCTGGCGTTCTCCAGGCGGCCACTCAGCAAGCCACCGGCCAAACAGACGGGGATGACGACTGAGCACGGCCCGAACGATGAAAAAATGCCCAGGTGAGAAAGGGCATCCCCCCTTCCTCACCAAGCGCATTAGAATCCATGCATGCCATCACACCTAGCGGTCCCGCTCCCATGCGTGTCCTTGTCGTTGAAGACCATCTGATTCTGGGCGATGCCATCCATGTCAGCCTGCGTCAGGCAGGCTACAGCGTGGATTGGGTCAAGGATGGCGTGGCGGCGGACGCGGCCCTGGCGAGCGAGGATTTCGCCGCTGTGGTGCTGGACCTGGGCTTGCCGCGCCGCTCCGGCCTAGAAGTGCTCCACGCCCTGCGCAGCCAGGGCAAACTGGTGCCAGTGATCATCCTCACCGCCCGCGACACCGTGGAAGACCGCATCCGTGGGCTGGATACGGGCGCAGACGACTACCTGGTCAAACCCTTCGATATGGGCGAACTGGCTGCCCGCCTGCGGGCGCTGATCCGCCGCAGCGCGGGCACGGCGAGCGCAGTGATCCAGGTAGGGGATCTGTGCATCGACCCGGCCAAACACACTGCCACGCTGGCGGGCGAACCTGTGGTGCTCTCCGCCCGCGAATTTGCCTTGCTCCACGCTCTGGCACTGAATGCCGGGCATGCCATGACCAAAGCACAAATCGAGCAGCAGCTCTACGCCTGGGGGGAGGAAACAGAGAGCAATACGATTGAGGTCTTCGTCCATCACCTGCGCCGTAAGCTCGGCGCGGAGGCCATCCGCACCATCCGGGGCGTAGGTTACCTGATGCCGCGTGGCAAAGATGCTGTCTGATTCCCTCAAGCGCCGTGTTGTATTGCTTTGCCTGCTGGTATTGGGCGTCATCTGGATACTCGCCTTGGGCTTGAGCTATCTGGATGCCCGCAAGGAAATCCAGGAACTGCTTGACGCCCATCTGGTACAAACCGCCTCGCTGATTGCCGCCCACCCTGGCGCGGAGCTTGACGAAGTTGAAACCGAGCATCTCCCGGACACCCATCACTATACGCAGAGCATCGGCTTCCAGATCTGGGCAGGCGGTAAAACCCTGGGCCTGCATTCGACCAATGCGCCGAAAACCGCGCTGGGCACCCAGGTGGAAGGATTTTCAGAACGCACAGTCGATGGCAGCACTTGGCGCGTTTTCAGCATCTGGGATCATGATCATGACAATCTGATCCAGGTGGGCGAAAAACTGGCTTCGCGCCAACATCTGCTGCGCGAGCTTGTCGAGAAATTCCTCCAGCCGGTTCTCTACGCGCTGCCCATCCTGGCGCTGCTGCTATGGTTTGCTGTACGCATGGGTTTGCGTCCGCTGGATCGCGTAGCCGGTGAAATCGCCAACCGCCATCCGCAGCGGCTGGACGCTGTAGCCACCGATGGCGCCCCTACCGAAATCCGCCCCTTGATCGTCCAGCTCAACCATCTGCTGGCGCGCGTGGGAGAGTCGCTCGACAACACCCGGCGTTTTACCGCCGACGCGGCACATGAGCTGCGTACCCCACTGGCGGCGATCCGCGCCCAGGCACAGGTGGCACGGCAAAGCACTCAAGCCGATGAGCAGCAACATGCCTTGCGGCAGGTTCTGCAAGCCTGCGATCTGGCCACCCACGTCATCGAACAGCTACTCACCCTGGCACGCCTGGATGGCAGCAGCGCCCCCGAAGCGGAAACAATCAATCTGCGCGAACTGGCTGCCAGCGTGATAGCGGAACTCATTGATACAGCGCTGGCAAAGCATATCGATGTAGCGCTTGAAGATGGTCCGGCGCCGCAAATAGCCTTGCGCCCAGGACTCATGCGCATGTTGCTGCGCAACCTGCTCGACAACGCCATCCGCTACAGTCCGGCAGGAAGCGAGGTCAGCCTCAGCATTACCACCCACCCGGACGCGGTCGTGCTGGACGTGGCAGACAACGGCCCCGGCATCCCCGCCGAGCAGCGCGCCCGCATCTTTGACCGCTTCTACCGCATTGTGGGCAGCAATGAAGCCGGCAGCGGCCTGGGCTTATCCATCGCACAGCGCGTTGCAGACATCCATGGCGGCCGGATTGAGGCGCTCCCCAACCCGGTTGGGCATGGCAGCATTTTCCGTATAAACCTACCTATACAGCGATGACGGAGTGTCGTCAATTTTGACGACGGATCTGCCGACACCCTCCCGCAGCCGACACTCACGTCACCGCTGTCGTCACCGCACTGCCAGCAAAAACCCCTTTACCTTCATGTGCTTGCGCCTGTCTAATCCAGCGCAAAAACCCTTGGCACAAACGCTGCTATAACTATCCGGATAAAGGTGGATTCGAGGCGTCAATGCTCCACCTGCGAACCACATGACACACCCAGCGTTGTGAAAAAGGAGATCTAGGAATGAACCGGTTCATCGTCGCAGAACCCAAGAAATGCATAGGTTGTCGCACCTGTGAGGTAGCCTGCGTCCTGGCGCATTCGGGCACTGCAGATGTCGGGAGCCTGTCTCCCACCAGTTTTGCCCCACGCCTGCGTGTGATCAAGGGCCTGAGCATCAGCACCCCTGTGACCTGCCGCCACTGTGAAGACGCCCCTTGCGCCAACGTCTGCCCGAACGGCGCCATTGTGTACAGCCAGAACACTGTGCAGGTACTGCAGGAACGCTGCGTAGGCTGCAAGACCTGTATGGTCGCCTGCCCTTTCGGTGCAATGGATGTGATCACCGTGCCCGCCACCAAGACCTTCAATGGCGTGACCGTGGCCAACGGTACCAAAGCCGAAGCCCACAAGTGCGACCTGTGCGTGGATCGCGCTGCGGGCCCCGCCTGCGTAACCGTATGCCCAACCAAGGCGCTGCATGTGGTCGACCGCGCCGCCATGGAACAAACCCTGCGCAAGCGCCAGGAACGCGCCGCGCTGGAAGCTGAAAACAGCCCGCTCATCTGACCCGAAATCAAGAATTCCCTAGAAAGGTTTTATCGACATGGAAAAAGTCATCACGGTGTGCCCCTACTGTGGTTCGGGCTGCAAAATCAATCTGCTGGTCGAGAACAACAAGGTCGTCGGTGCAGAAGCTGCCAACGGCGTCACCAACCAGGGTGAGCTGTGCCTGAAGGGTTACTACGGCTGGGACTTCCTGAACGACACCAAGCTGCTCACCCCGCGCCTGAAGCGCCCCATGATCCGCCGCCAGCGCGGTGGCGAACTGGAACCGGTGAGCTGGGACGAGGCCATCAAATTTGCCAGTTCCCGCCTGATGGCGATCAAGGAAAAGTATGGCGCCAATTCGATCATGACCACCGGTTCCTCACGCGGCACCGGCAACGAATCGAACTACGTCGCCCAGAAATTCACCCGTGCCGTGCTCGGCACCAACAATATCGACTGCTGTGCCCGCGTCTGCCACGGCCCCTCAGTCGCGGGCTTGATGGTCACGCTGGGTAACGGTGCAATGAGTAACTCGATCTGCGAGATTGAGGATACCAAGTGCATCCTGGTGTTCGGCTACAACGCAGCCGATTCGCACCCCATCGTGGCCCGCCGCATCATCAAGGCCAAGGAAAAGGGCGCCAAAATCATCGTCTGCGACCCGCGCTACATTGAAACGGCGCGTCTGGCCGACCTCTTCCTGCCGCTGAAGAACGGCTCCAACATGGCACTGGTCAACGCCTTTGCCAACGTGCTGCTCAACGAAAAGCTCTACAAGCCAGAATTCGTGGCTAACTACACCGAAGGTTTCGAGGAGTACAAGGCCATGGTCGCCAAGTACACCCCGGAATACACGGCAGAGATCACCGGGCTGGACCCGGCACTGGTGCGCGAAGCCATCCGCATGTACGCCGCAGCACCTTCGGCCACCATCCTGTGGGGCATGGGCGTCACACAATGGGGTCAGGCTGTGGATGTGGTCAAGGGCTTGTCGAGCTTGGCGGCCATCACCGGCAACCTGGGCCGCCCGAACGTGGGCGTGGGCCCGGTGCGTGGTCAGAACAACGTGCAAGGTGCCTGCGACATGGGCGCACTGCCCAACACCCTGCCCGGCTACTACCCGGTCACCGATGCCGCTGCCCGCGAAAAATTCGCCAAGGCTTGGGGTGTTCCGAGCATTTCCGGTGAAACGGGCTATGGCCTGACCGATGTGCCGCACAAGATTCTGGAAGGCAAGATCAAGGCGAACTACGTTTTCGGTGAAGATCCGCTGCAAACCGAGCCGGAACTGA
This sequence comes from Uliginosibacterium gangwonense DSM 18521, assembly GCF_000373965.1. Lineage (GTDB taxonomy): Bacteria > Pseudomonadota > Gammaproteobacteria > Burkholderiales > Rhodocyclaceae > Uliginosibacterium > Uliginosibacterium gangwonense. The sequence continues at coordinate 226,248 of NZ_KB892865.1, forward strand.
GCCTCGTGCGCAAGGCCTTTGCTGAGCTGGAACTGCTGATCGTACAGGACATCTTCATGACCAAGACGGCCATGATTGCTGACGTGATCCTGCCCGCCACCTCCTGGGGCGAACACGAAAACGTCTTCTCGGCGGCTGACCGTGGCTTCCAACGCTGCTACAAGGCCATCGATCCGCCCGCCGACCATGATGTGAAGCATGACTGGGAAATCCACAGCTTGATGGCCACCGCCATGGGCTATCCCATGCATTACAACAATGCCAAGGAAATCTGGGACGAGCTGCGTGGCCTGTGCCACCTTTACACCGGTGCCACCTACGAGAAGATGGCGAACCTGGGTTACGTGCCCTGGCCCTGCCCGACCGAAGACCACCCCGGTACGCCGTGGCTGTACGAAGGCAACAAGTTCGACACCGCCAGCGGCAAGGCCCTGCTGTTCGCCGCCGAATGGCGCGCTCCGCTGGAAAAGGTGGATGCCGAATACCCGCTGGGGCTGTGCACGGTGCGCGAAGTGGGTCACTACTCCTGCCGCTCCATGACGGGCAACTGTACCGCCCTGCAAACACTGGCTGACGAACCGGGCTTCGTGCAGATTCACCCGGATGACGCCAAGCAGTTCGGTATCGCGGATCAAGCCCTGGTGTGGATCTCCTCGCGCCGTGGCAAGGTCATCACCCGCGCCAACTACAACGACCGCGTCAACAAGGGCGCTGTGTATATGACCTACCAGTGGTGGATCGGCGCCTGTAACGAACTGACCGTGGACCACCTGGACCCGATCTCCAAGACACCGGAGTACAAGTTCAGCGCTGTCAAGCTTGAAGCCATTGCCGATCAGGTATGGGCAGAAAACCACGTGCAGGAACTCTACGGCAAGATGAAGGCTGACATGCGCAAGGCCGCAATGGCCTAAGCACCCGCCTGAGTCTTTCACGGAACCGAACATCCCGGCCTTGCGCCGGGATGTTCGGTCGTTCGCTGAAAACCGGCCTCTTATCGTGAATCCAGCCCCCGCCCCCTGTCTGCAAGACCGCTTTGGACGCCGCATTGATTACCTGCGCCTGTCGGTCACGGATCGTTGTGATCTACGCTGCAGCTACTGCCGCCCAAAGAATTTCGATGGTTACGCCGAGCCTGCAGATTGGCTGAGCTTTGCCGAAATCGAACGCGTGGTCGCCGCTTTCGCCCGCCTGGGTGTGGCACGGGTACGGCTGACCGGAGGGGAACCCCTGTTGCGGCGGAATCTGGTCGATCTGGTCGGCAATCTCGCCGCACTGCCAGGGGTGCAGGATCTGTCGCTCTCCACCAACGCCACCCAGTTGGCCAAGCATGCCGTAGCACTCAAGGCCGCGGGGCTGCGCCGCATCAACGTCAGCCTGGATTCGCTCGACCGCGACTGCGTGGCGCAGGTGTGCGGACGCGACACGCTGGGTGCCATCCTCGAAGGCATTCTCGCGGCCAAAGCTGCAGGCATCGCCCCCATCAAGCTCAACATGGTCTTGATGAAGGGCATCAATGACCACGAAGTCGAGCACATGGCAGAGTTCTGTATTGCGCACGGCTTCATCCTGCGCATGATTGAAGCCATGCCGATTGGTGAGGCTGGCCGCAACACGCATTTCCTCTCACTCGAAGCGGTTCGTCCCCGTCTGGTGGAGCGCTTCGGCTTGCAGCCCTGTTCGCTCGAACTCGGGGGCGGCCCGGCGCGTTATTGGGCCACCGCTGACGGGCAAGCCCAGATCGGCTTCATCACCCCGATCACCCAACACTTCTGCGCCACCTGCAACCGCGTGCGTCTGGCCGTGGATGGCACCCTCTACCTGTGCCTGGGCCAGGAAGAGCGCTTTGAATTGCGCCCATTGCTGCGTGACGGTGCCAGCGATGCCGAGCTGGAAGCCGCCATCCGCAGCGCCATCGAGCTCAAACCCAACAAGCACGAATTCATCGAAGCGCCGGGGCAGATCATGCGCTTCATGTCGCAAACCGGCGGCTGATCGCTGCTGATCCAGAACCTTACTTTTTCCTGATCTGCGTGTTTTGTAGGCGACCCAGCCACACCGGCAGTAGTATTTTCATTTAAGTGTTGCACAATTAAATTGCGAGCAATACAATTCAACTCAGCAGCACACTTTCTTGAATGAAACCCACTTGGAGACTGATCATGAAACAACTCTACACCACACGCGCCATTGCAAATGGCGGCCGTAACGGTAAGGTTCGTACTGAAGATGGCGTGTTTGCCACTGATTTGGCCATGCCCCGCGAACTGGGTGGCACGGGCAAGGCACCCAACCCGGAGCAACTGTTTGCAGCAGGCTATGCAGCATGTTTTGAAAACGCCGTGCTGCACATCGCCCGTCTGCAAAAGCTCCCGGTACGCGATACCGAAGTGGCCGCTGATGTGGCGCTCAATGCCGGGGAAAATGGCGCATTCGTGCTCTCCGTCGCCCTGCACGTCAGCCTCGCGGGGCTTGATCAGGCTGCGGCCGAAGCGCTGGTCGCCCAAGCCCATCAGGTCTGCCCCTATTCGAACGCCACTCGTGGCAATATCGAGGTCACGCTGACCACCCTGGCCAAGGCCTGATCGAGCCTGAAGCCTGTGCCCTTGAGCCTGATGCGTGATTCATCAGGCTCAAATTATTTAGAGAACCGCAGCATGACCGACGACCTGCTCGCCCTGGACAACCAGCTTTGCTTTCCGATCTACGCGGCAAGCAATATGCTCAACCGGCTCTACCGCCCGCTGCTGGATGAGCTGGGGCTGACCTACCCGCAATATCTGGTGATGCTGGTGCTCTGGCAATCGACCCCCCGGAGTGTGGGGGAGTTGGGGCACACGCTCTATCTGGATAGCGGGACGCTGACCCCCTTGCTCAAACGCATGGAAGCCCAAGGGCTGATCCGCCGCCAACGTGCGCCAGACGATGAGCGCCGGGTGCTGATCACACTGACCGAGGCAGGACACACCCTGCGCGAGCGTGCCAACGCCGTGCCCAACGCCATGCTCTGCAAGATCGACACGCCCAGTGGCGAGCTTGCGCAACTGCGCGAGCAACTCAAGGGCCTGACACAAAAACTTGACCAGGCCCTGGCGCGCCGGCAATAAGCATAAAAAACGGCCCCCGCCTATAGCGGGAGCCGTTACAGCACTCAATACATCAGCGATCAGGGTTTGATGGGGACAATAGAGGTAATGTGGGGAGCCCCTGCCCCCGGTAGTGGTGCAAAAATGTAGACCAATGTGGGATAGGCAACAGCCCCAGGCGCCACAATGCTGGCCTTGCACAGGTAGCAATAATTCATCCCGGCAACAACCTGGGCGGCAACCTGTAGGGGTGCATAATCCACACCCAGAGGTTTGACCACCCCTGCAAAGATTTTCTGTTCGTCAGCACTCAAGGCATGGAAGCCGCTCCATCCACCTGGAATGGCATGGCACTCCACGACCATCTTGATGGCAGTGATATGTGGCACCCCTTGCAGCGGTTGATAGACATACACTTCAACCAAACTGGTACAGCCCCCAGGATAAACACCGGTTGCATCGCACAGGAAGCAGTAATTGGTACCGGATACCGTCTGAGTTGCCACGGCGATAGGCACATACTTCACGCCCGTCAGCTTGCCAGCGGTCTGATCAAAAACAGCCTGCGCCTGTGCAGAAATCGTGAAATCAAAAGCAGTCCAGTTACCTACTACGGTTTGCGTATCCATGATTCAGTTTCCTCATTATGGTTGTAGGCGGATACAAGCCGCCATATTCGGAGTGTTGGGATGTTGCCAAACTACATAGGCCATTGCACACGCAGTTTTCAGGCAGACATGAACACAAAGCCATCCAGAAACCAATGCTTTTCCGTTGCCTCACCGCAAAAACAATGAGCAAAATGTATTGTGCATGTGATCTCCATTGGCATTGTAGACCGAACAAAAATTAAGAAAGGCGACTGTTCGGGCTGCCCTTTTTAAGAATTTCCATAACGTGCTTTAACACTGAAACAGTATAAAAACGTCATCAAATACATATATTTCATTACGCCTGAAAATATGTGACATATGCCAAACATATTCAGCATCAAATACCCGCCTTTACGTTGAAAGCGATTACAGAGCAAGACCATAATCCGTACCACAATTCCGCGCCACAATTTCAGCGCATTCTTTCGGCGCACTCCCCGTCGCTTTCCAAAGCAGGTGTATGAGGCAGGCCATCGGGAGTAAACTGGCGGCATGCTCAACACACAAACACCCTCCTGCCCCCTCCCTTCCGAAGAGGGCCCATCCCCCCAGGCCGCACTACAGGTTCTGCGCCTGCGCCAAGGGCAATTGCAGCAATGTGCCGATGTGGTGGCGGAGGAATTCCCCGTCGCCCTGGTGTTCAATGGCATCTCGCATGCGGTGATGATGACTTCACCGCAGGATCTGGAGGAGTTCGCCACCGGGTTTGCCTTGTCTGAAGGCATCATCAGCAAACGGCAAGATATCCATGACCTGGAGGTGCATTTCTACCCTGATGGTGCCGAAATCCAGCTCACCATCGCCCAGACCGCTTTCCTCAAGCTCAAGGAGCATCGCCGTACCCTGACGGGCCGTACCGGCTGCGGGGTGTGCGGCACAGAAAGCCTCGCGCTGCTGGATCTGGAGCCGGAGGCTTTGAAAGAAACCGCCGCCTTCACAGTCGAACACGCCACCATCCAGCGCATCCTCGCCGAGCTACCGCCCTACCAAGTATTGATGCAGGCCACCGGCTGTGCGCATGCAGCGGCCTGGTGCAGCCCACAAGGCGAGGTACTCCGTGTGTTTGAGGACGTGGGGCGCCATAACGCGTTGGACAAGCTGTTTGGCTGGATAGCGCGAAACGATATTGATGCCCACCAAGGGCTGGTTTTTCTCACCAGCCGGGCAAGCTATGAACTGGTCCGCAAGGCCGCCCGCATGCAGGTGCCGGTGCTGGCCACAATTTCAGCCCCCACCGCGCTGGCCGTACGGATCGCACAGGCCGCAGGCATCCGCTTGATGAGTTTCTGCCGCCAGAATGGCTTTGTGGAATACCCCAAGGAATAAACAGCGACCTATTCCGTTTCTAGATCAAGCCAGTGATCAGCTCACGGCAAGGCGAAGTCGACAAAGCGCGGGGGGCCTAGAAATGGAATTATTCTTCGGACTGACCGATATCCCGGGTTGATATCCCCAGGCGCTGCATGCGCGAGAGCAGCGTGGTGCGTTTGAGACCCAGACGGGCCGCCGCACCACGTGGGCCAGCAACGATGCCGTTGGTTTCCTTGAGCACGCGCAGGATGCGTTCGCGCTCTGGCTCTGAGGCATCTGCCAGCTTGGGCAGATCCGGCAGACGCGGGCTGGCTGATGCGGCATGCAGAGTGCCGCTTTTCCAGGCCACCGGGGCCAGATGGTATTGCAGCTCCTGCACGGGAAGATTGAGCACCGGGCCACGGGTGAGGATCACCGCCCGCTCAATCACGTTTTCCAATTCACGCACATTCCCTGGCCAGGGCAGGCTGGCAAGGTGGGCAAGCACCTCATCTGGAATGCTCTCAATACGGCGATTCATGCGGCGGGAAATCTTCTGCACAAAATAGCGCGCCAGCAAGGGGATATCCTCAGGGCGCTCGCGCAGCGGCGGAATCACCAGTGGGAAGACGTTCAGGCGATAGTAGAGATCGCTGCGATATTGGCGGTCGGCCACCATCTGGGTCAGGTCGCGGTTGGTGGCAGCGATCAGGCGTACATCCACCGAGATGACCTTCTGCCCGCCCAGGCGCTCAATCTCCCGCTCCTGTAAGGCGCGCAGCAATTTGGGCTGCAACTCCAGCGGGATGTCACCCACTTCATCAAGGAACAGCGTGCCCTTGTCCGCCAACTCAAAACGACCCAGGCGTTGCGAAGTGGCCCCGGTGAAGGAGCCTTTCTCATGGCCGAACAGATCGCTTTCAAGCAAACCGGAGGGGATCGCGGCACAGTTGATCTTGACCATGTTGCGCGCTTTGCGATCACTCAGGTTGTGGATCGCGCGTGCCAGCAATTCCTTGCCTGTGCCGGTTTCGCCCAAGATCAGCACGGTGCAGTCACTGGCGGCAACCATCTCAACCTGTTCGAGCAGGTTGCGCATGGCTGCACTCTCGCCCACGATCTCGCCAAAGGTACTGAAGTTGCGGATTTCCTCGGCCAGATAGAGGTTTTCGCTGGTCAGCCGATCTTTGAGGCGTGAAATTTCCTCATAGGCCGCCACGTTGTCGATGGCAATGGCCATCCGCGCCGCGATTTCCTGCAACAAGTGCTGGTTGTAGTCGGAAAAGGCATCAGGCTTGGCATGCGCAAGATTGATCGCCCCAACCACCTTGGCCCCGGACACCAGAGGCAGGGTGCAGGTTACCTGGAAACCACGGGAGGTCAGCAGCGCCAGCTCGTCGTAATTTTCAGCTAGGCGTTCCATCTCCATGCGACTGGCCAACAACATGGCCCGGCTCTGAAGGACCTGCCCGGCCAATGAGGCGCTCAGTGGCATGGTGACCGTGGCCCGCGTACACAGCCCGTGCGGGGGGTAGTACACCGAGTGGGAGCGTAACTGCTTGGCGCCCAGATCGAACAGATCCAGGCTCAGATAATCAATGCCGAAGAAGCGATGGATCGTCTCTGCAACTTCAGCGACCAGATCCTCAATACTCAGCTTCGAAATCACCGCATTGGTGACTTCGACCAGGATATGGAAATGGTCGCGCTCACGGCGCAGCCGTTCCAATTCCGACGCAGAGTAGTGGTCGCTCCCCAGCACGTTCGATCTCGCTTCCTGTATTGCGCACCCGGCTGACACGTATTGTGCCCAAGAGGCTGGATTGAACATGATATGGCATCATGCCGTCAATCATCATCCAACAAGGCTCAGCAGAAAAAACAAAAGCCCGCCAAAGAGCGGGCTTTTTGCCAAACAATCCAACCACGCGAAATTAACGCTTGGAGAATTGCTTACGACGACGTGCCTTGCGGAAGCCGACTTTCTTACGTTCCACTTCACGGGCATCACGGGTCACGAAACCAGCGCTCTTGAGCACGGGCTTCAGTTCCGGGTTGAAGTCGATCAGAGCGCGGGTGATACCGTGGCGCACTGCACCGGCTTGACCGGATTCGCCACCACCGGTCACATTGACCATGATGTCGAAGCTGGCAAGGTTTTCCGTCAGTTGAAGCGGCTGACGCACGATCATGCGGCCGGTTTCACGGGAGAAAAACACATCAACCGGCTTGCCGTTGACAACGATGTTGCCAGAACCTGCCTTGATGAACACACGAGCGACCGCAGTCTTGCGACGGCCCGTGCCATAGTTGTACTGACCAATAGGCATTGCGCGCTCCTGTTAGATGTCCAACACCTTGGGCTGCTGGGCGCTGTGCGGGTGCTCGGCACCGGCGTAGCACTTGAGCTTCTTGAGCATGGCGTAACCCAGAGGACCCTTGGGCAGCATGCCCTTGACGGCCTTTTCCAGTACGCGAGCGGGGAAGCGCTGTTGCAGCTTGGTGAAATTGGTTTCGTAGATGCCGCCCGGGTAACCGGAGTGGCGGTAGTACTTCTTGTCTTGAGCCTTGTCGCCAGTCACACGCAGCTTCTCGACGTTCACCACAATGATAAAATCACCGGTATCGACGTGCGGCGTATAAATAGCCTTGTGCTTGCCACGCAAACGGCGGGCAATCTCGCTGGCCAGACGACCAAGCACCTTGTCGGTCGCATCGACGACGAACCAGTCGTGCGTCACTTCATGCGGCTTGGCGGAAAAGGTCTTCATCAGAGTTTCCTCTAGTCTTTTATGTCTTGTTGCGCTAACAACCAAAATTGCTGATCGCGGAAAGCTGGTGATTATAGAGAAACCAAAACGCCGGTGTCAATGACCCGGCGCTTAATTATTCCCTGATTCCGAAAAACTTAGGCGTGATCGTCGCTGTTGGTCGGGGAAGGCTCGGCAGGATTGATGTAGGCAAACGGCAAACCTACAAAAACAGCACCACCCACGATATTGCCCAAAGTGGCAAAGATCAGATTATACACGGCATCGGTCGCGCTGATCTGTCCATTACCAAGCAAGGACATCGAGAAAGTCCCCATATTGGCAATCGAGTGCTCAAAACCGAGATACAGGAAGATGAACACAACCAGGATCAGGACTGCGATCTTGGCAATGTCTTCCTTGCAGCGCAAGGCCAGACGCACCGCCAGACACACCACCCAGTTGGCCAGAATCCCCTTGACGAAGATCACCCCAGCGGCCTGATGTACCTTGTGCGCAGCCCCCGTATAGAGTGCGTGATCCAGCGGCAATTCCGCCAGCACGTTGGCCGCATAGAGCAGGCCCGCCACGATGAAGGCGCCCACCATGTTGCCAAAATAGCAGGCGATCCACAGCAGAATAGTTTGCCCCCACTTGGTACGCCCTTCGGCAGAAGAGACGGCCAGATACATGTTGTTGCTGGTGAAGAGTTCGGCATTGGTAAAGACGATGATGGTCAGGCCCACCCCGAAAAAGGCCGAAGCGACGACCTTGCCATAGGGAGTGTCATGCAGGTTATGCATCAGCGACCAGAACACGAACAGCACGATGGACAGGTACATGCCTGCCAGCACCGAGCGGGTCATGTAGCGTGCGGGGTCTTCGTTGAGCAGTGAGACTTTGCGCAAACCGCTATCTGCCGCCTTCTCGACATAAGGACGATCAACCATGAAAAAACTCCTGTTATATTGATTTGAGATACGAGGGGGATGCGTGCAAAGGGCGTCATTGGATCACAAGACGGTGTGAACGACTTTGACCCAGGCAAACTGAGCGATATTTACAAAAGAATATAGCGAAAAAATACTCAATGATTCCAAGCGTTTGTCTGTGGATAGCTTACAGCCGCTGGCGCACTTGCTCAAACAGACAAACGGCTGCGGCTGCGGCCACGTTCAAGGATTCGATCACACCCGGCATGGGGATGCGCACCTCATGGTCGGCCTGCGCGATCAATTCGGCAGGCACGCCCTGCCCTTCGGCACCAAACACCCAGATGCCGGGCTGGCGCAAATCGAGCGCATAGAGCGACTCACTCCTGCGCCCCAGGCTGGTCACGTAGCTCGGCAGCGGGCAGACTGCCAGAGATGCAGCCAGATCGCAGGCGTCCACAATCCGAAGCTGGAACTGAGCCCCCATTCCGGCGCGCAAAGCCTTGGGCGACCATGCGTGGGTAGTGTGCCGATCCAGCCAAACTTCGCGCACGCCTGCGGCCACGGCGGTACGCAGCAAGGTGCCCAGATTGCCAGCATCCTGCACCCCGGCCAGCGCCAGCACATCCTGCGCCAGTGCAGACGCCTGAAGGTCCGCAGGCACCGCAATTTCGGCCAACAGGCCGGTTGGGGTCTGTACCGGACTCAGCACCTTGAAAAGTGCAGCCGAGAACACCAGGACTTCTTCCGGGGGCTGTTGCACAGTGCGTGCCAGGATTTGCTGCGCCAAGGCTGTATCGACCACATCCTCGCGCAATACCAGGCGCTTCAAGGGCCAACCCGCCTCCAGCGCCGCCAGCAACAAATGGTCGCCATCCAATACGCTGGCCCTCTGCTCGCGCCGATACCGTGCATCTTCGTTCAAGGCACGCAGATGCTTGAAAGTGGGGTTATCGCGTGAGCTGATGAACTTCATTCATCCCCCGCAAACAGGTTGCCCTGCGCCAGAATATTCTGTACCGGAGCGTAGCTGCGGCGGTGTTCGGGCGTGACTCCGTATTTGGCCAGCGCGGCAAGATGCGCTGCAGTGGGATAGCCCTTATGGGCCGCAAAACCATACTCGGGATAGCGTCGATCCATTTCCAGCAACTGCGCGTCACGGGTGGTCTTTGCCAGGATCGAAGCCGCAGAGATTGCGGGTTCAGTCGCATCGCCCTTGACGATGGCACGGGCCGGAATCTGCAACTGCGGCGGCACGCGGTTGCCATCAATCAGCACTTCATCGGGTTGGATTTTGAGCGCGGCCACAGCCCGGCTCATGGCCAACATGGTGGCATGCAGAATATTGAGGCGGTCGATCTCTTCCACCGAGGCTTCCGCCACCGCCCAGGCCAGGGCATCACGACGGATCAGTTCGGCAAGCTGGTCTCGCTTTTTGGCCGAGAGCTTCTTGGAGTCGTTCAAACCTTCAATCGGCTTGGCGGGGTCCAGAATCACCGCCGCAGTGACCACCGCCCCGCAGAGCGGCCCACGCCCGGCTTCATCCACCCCGCAAATCAACACGGACATCAGTACCCCACCTGTTTGAGAATCGCCGATGCCGCTTTTTCGGCATTGTTCTGGCGCAGTTGATCATGAATCGTATCGAAACTCTGCACAAGCTGTGTGCAGGCATCCGCATCATCCAGCCAGCGGGCAACTGCCTCGGCAAGTTTTTCTGGCGTAGCGTCATCCTGCAACAGCTCTGGCACCAAGGATTCACGGGCCAGAATGTTGGGCAAGCCCACCCAAGGTAGGTAGGCCATGCGCCGCACGATGCGGAAGGTCATGCCGCCAACCTTGTAGGTAATCACCATGGGGCGCTTGAGCAAGGCGGCTTCCAGCGACGCTGTACCGCTGGCTACGATCACGACATCGGCCGCTGCCATCGCTTCGTGGGCATGACCAAACATCAGGCGGACCGACAGATGCTGGGCTTCGGCCTGACAAAGTTCATGTTCGAAGATATCGCGCGTCTGGCGCGTGATCAAGGGCACCAGGAAGTGCGCATCCGGGTAGCGCTCTGCCAGCAGTTTGATCGCGCCGACCATGCAGGCGGCCAGCCGACTGACTTCGCCGACACGGCTGCCGGGCAAGACCGCCACGACACGCGCATCCGGCTCAAGCTTCAAAGCCTCCCGCACCGCATCGCGGTCAACCCGGTCCGGGAACTCGTCGGCCAACGGGTGGCCTACGTAGCTGGCCTGGATGTTGTGGCGGGCATACAGCTCCGGCTCGCAAGGGAACAGGCACAGCACTTGATCGGCTGAACGGCCGATTTTATGCACACGCCCACCACGCCAAGCCCAGATCGAGGGGCTGACGTAATGCGCCGTTTTAATCCCGGCTTTGCGCAGGCGCTTCTCCACCCCAAGATTAAAGTCTGGGGCATCCACACCAATGAAGATGTCTGGCGGCTCGGCTTTCAGACGTTCGAGCAAGCCACGCCGGATACGCAACAACTCGGGCAGACGCTTGAGGGCATCCACATAGCCCATCACAGCCAGGGATTCGGCAGGCCACCATGCCTCAAAACCCTCGGCCTGCATCCTTGGGCCACCGATCCCACAAAACGAAATATCCGGGTTTGCTTGTCGCAAAGCCCGGATCAGATGTGCTGCAAGCAGGTCCCCCGAGGCCTCGCCCGCAACCATGGCGATACGCATGATGACCCCGTCGTGTTAGCGGATGATGCCCCGCGTCGAAGCCGCAAAGAAATCCAGCAAAGGCTGGAGCGCAGGTGTTTGCTCTGCCCACTCGGTAATCGTCGCGCGCGCCTGCTCAAACGGCAGGTTCTGACGATAGATCACCTTGTAGGCACGCTTGATGACCGCAATATCTTCAGCACTGTAGCCGCGCCGACGCAGCCCTTCACTGTTGATACCGTGGGGTGCGACTGGATTGCCGGTACACATCACAAAGGTTGGCACATCCTGCGTGATGATTGAACCGCCCCCCGCCATGCAGTGGGCGCCGATGCGCACAAACTGATGTATAGCCGCCATACCGCCCAGAATCGCCCAATCGCCGACATAAACGTGACCGCCCAGCGTAACGTTGTTGGCCATGATCGTCTGATTGCCCACCTGGCAATCGTGCCCGATGTGCACCGAGGCCATGAACCAGTTGTCATTGCCGATCCGGGTGACGCCGATATCCTGGGCCGTGCCGATATTGAAGTTGCAGTATTCGCGGATCGTGTTGCGATCCCCGATCTCCAACTCAGTCGGTTCGCCCGCATACTTCTTGTCTTGCGGAATTTCACCAATCGAGCAGAAATGGAAAATCCGGTTCTCGCGCCCGATGCGGGTTCGCCCGTTAATCACGCAATGCGGGCCAATCCAGGTTCCTTCACCAATCTCGACGTGCTCGCCAATAATCGAATAGGGCCCCACTTCCACATTGGCAGCCAGTTTGGCGCCGGGGTGAATGATTGCGGTCGGGTGGATCATGGCAGTTGTTTGATCGCGCACATCAGTTGTTCGACTTCAACGGCAACTTCGTCGCCCACCATGGCGCGGCCTTCGTAGATCCACATACTGCGCATCTGGCGCTTGAAACGCATCTCAAAGCGCAGGGTGTCGCCCGGCATCACCGGACGCTTGAAACGCACGCGGTCGATCCCGGCGAACAGCACCATCAGCTTATCGTCCGGCACCACGCCCTGGCTCTTGAAAGACAGAATCGCGGAGGCCTGGGCCATCGCTTCAACAATCAACACGCCAGGCATCACCGGTGCATGCGGGAAATGCCCGACAAAGAACGGCTCGTTGATGGTGACATTCTTGATTGCAGTGATGTGCTCATTGGGCACCAGTTCCAGCACGCGATCAACCAACAAAAACGGATAGCGATGCGGCAAGTGCTTCATCACTTCTTGAATATCCATCACGCTCACTCTTCTTCCCCTTGTTTCTTCACTAACTTTTCCAACTCGCGCAGGCGAGTGAACATTTCATTCAGATGTCTGACGTGCACAGCGTTGCGGTTCCATTCCGCATGCGGCAGCGGCGGGACCAGCGAGGTATAGACCCCTTTTTCGGTCACCGACTTGGTCAGGCAAGACCACGCGGACAACACCACATCATCGCATACCGTGATATGCCCATTGATCCCGCAGGAGCCCCCGCCCATAAAGCGTTTGCCCAGTTTTGTACTCCCTGCCACACCAGACATGGCCGCAATCGCGGAATTTTCTCCCACCTGGCAGTTGTGGGCGATATGCACGAGGTTGTCGAGCTTGACGCCACTTTCAATGATCGTGTCGTCAAGCGCCCCCCGGTCAATCGTAGAATTGGCGCCGATCTCAACATCGTCCCCAATCAGGACACGACCGATCTGCGGGATTTTCTCCCAACTACCATCGGCACGACGCGCAAAACCGAAACCATCGGCCCCAATCACGGCCCCCGGCTGAAAGACGCAACGCTCGCCGACAATGCAATCATGGCGTATGGTGACATTCGGATGCAGGAAGGAACCTGCGCCAATGCGCACACCACGCTCAATCACACAGCCAGGGCCGATCACCACGCCTTCGCCAATCACGCAATCCTCGGCCACATAGGCCTGAGGTGCCACATAGACTGACGCGGGCAGACTTGAGCGCACCACGGCGGCGGGATCAACCCCCGACGCATAAGCAGGCGCCGGGTTGAACAACTGCGCAAGCTTTGCGTAGTACAGGTAGGGGTCACGGGTCACGATGCGTGGCAATGACGTAGCATCTGCCAACGCTGGCGGCACGATTACGGCCCCCGCCTTTGTTGCCTGCAGCGCCGCCTGATACTTGGCGTGTGTGACAAAACCAATTTCTTCCGCCGTAGCACGTTCCAGGGGGGCTACTTGGCGAACCTCTACGGAACCCTCTCCAAGTAGTTCCCCCCCCAGAGACTCAACTATTTGAAATAAAGACCAAGCCACCAAAACCTCATTTCGTCTCTGCTAGTAATTTCAAAACCTTGTCGGTAATATCGATGGAGGGGCTGAAATACACAGCTTCCTGCAAGACAAGGTCGTAATGCTCTGCTTCTGCAATCTGGCGGATCGCACGGTTGGCGCGCTCGGCCACCCCTGCCAGTTCGTCATTTTGGCGCTGGGTGCGATCTTCACGATATTCACGTTGACGACGCTGGAATTCGCGGTTCATGTCGTTGAACTCGCGCTCACGGGACCGGCGTTCCGTATCGGTAAGGGTCACGGCCCCCTTGTCCAAAGAGTCCTCCAGCGCCTGGAGTTGCTTGCCCATTTTTTGCAACTCCTGCTCGCGTTTTTCAAACTCTTTTTCCAGCTTCTTCAAGGCCCGCGCAGCAGGTGCGGATTCGCGTACCACCCTGTCGGCATTGACGAAGGCAATCCGGCTCTGCGCCCACACCGGCACGCTGGCCAACAACAGAAAGGCTGTAACTGCCACGGCTGAAATTCGCATGGAATTTCTCCTAGAACACTGATCCAATCTGGAACTGCAAACTTTGGGTCTGGTCCCCTGGCTTCTTCACCAGTGGTTTCCCGAAACTGAAGGACAACGGCCCGATAGGCGAAGTCCAGCTCAAGGCGAAACCAGCGCCCACCCGAATATCCGTAGAGTGTGCATAAGTATTGTTCGCTCCGCTAGCCCCCCATAGGGAACCTGCATCGATAAACGCACTCATGCGCATGGCGGCGTTCTTTTCCTTCATCCCCGGCACAGGGAAGAACAATTCCGCCGTGGCCAGGGCCCGACGCGTGCCGCCAAGCGACTGACTGGTCTCGTTGCCACTGGCGTCATGCACCCTGGGGCCGAGCGAATTGTCCTTGAAGGTACGCAAGGAGCCAATCCCCCCCGCGTAGTAGTTTTTGTAGAAAGGCACACCTTGGCCGCCGTATGCCTGGACAGAGCCCATCTGCCCACTCAACATCAGGGCGTAGCCGGAGGCAATCGGGGTGAAATGCTGAATCTGGTAGGTCAGGCGCGTGTAACGCAAATCCATCGGCGGGGTGGCAACTTCCAGGCCCAGTTGCTGATAGATCCCGGAGGTCGGCGTCACTGAACTGTCCCGCGTATCGTTGGCCCAGGCCACCGAGGAGGACAGGGTCGTGTTGGTCGGCCCGAATTTTTCAACGAAGTCCTTGTACTGCTGCGGGCTGTCGTCATAGATACTGATCCGGGTGCGGTCAAAGGACTCACCCAGGAAAATGGTATCGTTCAAAGAAATCGGGATACCAAAGCGCACGCCGCCAGAATCCGTGTGGGTTGCGTAGCGGCCAATCGAGGTTGACTGGGAGTCAACCATCTTCTGCGCCAAGTCGAAGCTGCGGCTCACCCCATCCTTGGTCCAGTAAGGATCGGTGAAAGACCCCGCCAGGGTGCGCGCTGTCGAGCCATTGGAGATGGTGATCGATGCGGCATTCCCCGTACCAAACAGGTTGGTTTGCGAGATTGAGCCATTGAGCACGAACTTGTCAGTCTGCGAGTAGCCCACCCCGGCGGACAGCGTACCGGTGGAGCGCTCCTTGACGGAGACATTCACATCCACCTGATCCGTCGTCCCCTCCACGGGAAGGGTATCCATGGTGACATCGCTGAAGTTGCCCGTCCGCTCAATACGCTTCTTGGATTCATCCAGCTTCTGGCGGTCAAACAACGAATTTTCGAACTGGATCAGCTCCCGGCGGACAACCTCATCACGCGTCTTGGCATTACCCAACACGTTGATGCGGTTAACATACACCCGACGCCCCGGATCAACGAAGAAGGTCAGTGCAACTTCTTTCTTCTTGTCATCCACATCAGGCGAAGCATTGACGTTGGCAAACGCGTAACCGTCGTTGCTCAGGCGATCAGCCAGCGCCTTTGAAATATCGTTGATCTTGGCGCGGGAATAGATGTCGCCACGCTTGATCTTGACGAGCTTGCGCAGATCCTTTTCCGGCACCACCAGATCACCGGCCAGCCGGATGGAAGACAGCTTGTATTGCTCGCCTTCGCTGATGGTCAGCGAGATGTATACATCCTTTTTGTCCGGTGTGATCGACACCTGGGAAGATTCAACATTGAAGTTGATATAGCCCCGGTCCATGTACCAGGAGCGAACTTCTTCAATGTCCCCTTGCAGCTTCTGCTTGGAATACTTGTCGTCCTGGAACAGGTCGTACCAGCTCCCGGTCTCTTCCAGATTCATCAAGCCAAGAAGTTGCTTTTCCTTGAATGCCTTGGCACCCAGGATGCGGATGCTCTTGATCTTGGCCTCATCGCCTTCGGTAATCTCGAAGTTGATCGCCACCCGGTTGCGCTCCTGTGGCGACACGGTTGTCTTGACCGAAGCGGAGTAAAAACTCTTGGTCAGATACAGGCGCTTGATTTCCTGCTCGGCGCGCTCAAGCTGGGAACGGTCAAAGGTACGGGATTCTGCAATGCCAACTTCCTTGAGCCCCTTGAGCAGATTCTCCGAGTCAAATTCCTTGTTGCCCGAGAAGGCGATCTGGGAGATGGCAGGCCGTTCATCCACCACCACGACCAGCACTTCTTTGTCGACCTCAATGCGCACATCCTTGAAGAAGCCCGTGGCATATAGGGTTTTGATGGCCCGGGAAACCGCCGCATCATCGACCTTGTCACCTACCTTGATGGGCAGGTAGTTGAACACCGTACCGGCATCGGTACGTTGCATCCCCTCGACACGGATGTCCTTCACTACGAAAGGCGCCGCAGCAAACACCAGGGGAGAAAACAGGGCGCATACCCCTGCCGAAATAGCAGTAAGAGATCTGGACATCAGCCGAAGAAGAAGCGATTGAAATCGTTGAAAAACGCCAAAGCCATCATACCTGCCAGGAGTGCCATACCCACCCGCTGCCCGTACTCTTCGATGCGCTCTGGCAAAGGTTTGCCACGAACGAACTCTGCCGCATGATACAGCAAGTGTCCGCCATCCAGAATCGGGATGGGGAGAAGATTCAAAACCCCGATACTTACACTGATCAAGGCCAGGAATTGGAGATAGGCCCCAAGTCCTGCACTGGCACTCTTGCCTGCATAATCCGCAATGGTGACTGGCCCGCTCACATTCCGCATGGAAATGTGGCCTGTCACAATACGCCACATGGCCTTCAAGGAAAACAGGGACATATCCCAGGTCTGCCGCACGCCATACACCAGGCCATCTGCAAGGCCGTAGCGCACCTCGATGGCTGCGCGTGAATACGCGGCCTGGAAGGCATCAGGATCAGGCTTGCACTTGACCCCCAGCATGAACTGCTTGCTCTTGCTGTCCTGCAAGGGGTGCACGGCAAATGCATATTGCTGGCCCTGGCGCAAAGCATTTACTTGCAATGTTTTACCCGCAGAAGCCGACACGATGCGCACCAAAACTGCAAGATTGCTAATTTTTCGCCCGTCTACCGACAGGATCTCGTCCCCGGCTTTCAACCCGGCCTGGGCCGCAGGCGACTTATCCTGGAAACTGTCGATCACCGCCGGAATATTGAAGTCCAGCGCCAGAGACCCCGCCCCCAATTGGGACAAGGGGTCAGGCGCAGTCTCATCAAGGACAACCGCACTGGTATCAAGGCGCAAGCCTCCAACCGGTACGCCGCCGCGATCCACCGACAGGATCGCAGTCTGCCCGCCCACGGCCTGATCTACGACCTGCATCTTGAAGTCCGACCAGCCCCGAACGCTCTGCCCGCTCACCTCAACGATCCGGTCACCCGGCTGTACGCCCGCCTGGGCAAACGCCGATTGCGGGGTCACGTCACTCACCACGGCAGGCAGGTCTTGCGTGCCAACGCAGGCAAATCCCCAATAGATCACGGCAGCAAGCAGCAGATTGGCAAATGGCCCTGCCAGCACAATCAGACTGCGCTTGTAGAGCACCTGGGTGTGAAAGGCCCGGCCACGATCCGCCTCAGGCACCTCATCGCCATCACTCTCACCGAGCATCTTGACGTAGCCGCCCAGTGGAATGGCCGAAATCGCCCACTCAGTCTGGTCCGGCCCGATACGCCAAGACTTGACGATCCGCCCGAAACCCAGCGAAAAACGCAGAACCTTGACTCCGCACAGACGGGCCACAAGGAAGTGTCCCAGTTCATGCACCGTCACCAGGATGGCGATGGCCACCACAAAGGCGAGGATGTATTGTAGAAGCATGCTTAGCCCTCCTAGCGGTAACGGACTATCTCTTCACGTGCAAAGTTCCTGGCCGCAGCGTCTGCGGCCAAAATAGTTTCCAGATCGGGGGCCGCCGAACAGTCGGCACGCTCCAATACAGCCCCTACCACTCTGGCGATGTCACTGTAACCCAGTTCGTTGTTGAGAAAGGCGGCCACGGCCACTTCGTTGGCGGCATTCATGACCGCCGGGGCCAGACCGCCCGTGCGCAAAGCGGCATACGCCAACGCCAGACAAGGGAAACGCTCCAGATCCGGCGCTTCAAAACTCAGGCGCCCCTGCTTGACCAGATCCAGGCTGCTCACCCCCGAGGCCATCCGCTCCGGATAAGCCAGAGCATGGGCAATCGGCGTGCGCATATCCGGGTTGCCCAACTGAGCAATCACTGAGCCATCGTTGTACTCGACCATGGAGTGGATCACGCTCTCGGGGTGGATCAGCACTTCAATGCGATCAGCCCCGACCCCGAACAACCAGCTGGCCTCAATGACCTCCAAGCCCTTGTTCATCATGGTGGCTGAATCCACCGAAATCTTGCGCCCCATCACCCAGTTCGGGTGGGCGCAGGCCTGATCAGGGGTGACATCGCGCAGGCTTTCTACGCTACGGGTACGGAACGGCCCGCCGGAGGCCGTGAGGATCACCTTGCGGACGCCGCAATGCTGCAAACCGTAATCAAACTCATCTGGCAGCGATTGGAAAACCGCGTTGTGTTCGCTGTCGATGGGCAGGAGTACCGCCCCCGAATCCCGGATAGCCGACATGAACAGGTCACCCGCCATCACAAGGGCTTCCTTGTTCGCCAACAGCACCCGCTTGCCCGCGCGCGCAGCCGCCATGCAGGCACCCAGCCCCGCAGCCCCCACAATGGCGGCCATCACGGTGGTCACCTCGGGAGCAGATGCCACCTGCTCCAAGGCCTGTGGGCCATGAAGCACCTGGACGGGGTTCCCACCCAGCAGCGCACGCAACTCTTCGGCATCCCCGGCGGACCCCACCACGGCATACTGCGGATGGTGCAGGTGGCACAGATCGGCCAATTTGCCCACCTGACGCATCGCCGTCAGCGCAAAGACTTCAAAACGCTCAGGGTGTCTTGCCAGAACATCCAGCGTACTGCCACCGATAGAACCGGTGGCCCCCAGAATCGTGACCCGTTGTTTTTGCATAGCAGCCTCTGTGCCGGGGTTCAAAAGTATTGCCACGCCGCCAACAAGGCCCCGGCCAAGGGCAGGGTTGATAACATGCTGTCAATGCGATCAAGCACGCCCCCATGTCCGGGCAAAAGCGTACCGCTGTCTTTCACCCCGGCTTTGCGCTTGATGAAGGATTCAAACAGATCACCCTCAACGCTGGCCAAGGCATACACGACGGCAAACAGGATCACGCTGATCAAACCGATCCTGGCTGAAACCTGGGGTACCGCCCAGATTGCACAGGCCACAAAAAAGATCAGTACCCCGGCGACGCCACCGTAAAACCCTTCCCAGCTTTTCCCTGGGCTGATGTTGGGCGCGAGCTTGCGCTTGCCAAATTTGCGCCCTACAAAGAACGCCGCAATATCCGCCACACAAACCGCCAGAATCGCCAACACCAACAGGCCGGGATGAGCCCGTTTGAGTTCAACCATGGCCAGACTGGTCGGGACGAACAGGGTGATGCCTACCAGATAGGCCATTGAACCGCCACGCAGATCGGGCTTGATATACAACCAGCTGGATGCGGTGAAGGCCCAGAAGAAGACCGAGCACAAGTAGATGCACAGCAGAATCATCAAGCCATCGCCATGCGGAGGATGAAAGCCAACCAGCACCACCGGCAGTACAGCCAGCGCGGCCAACACGATAGTGCCGTTACGCGACAAGGAGAGCAAAGCCCCCCACTCACGCACGCCTAACGCCACCACTGCCGCAACCACGATGCTCCAGATCTGCACTGGTAGAAAGAAGATCCCCAACAAAACCAGGACCCCCAGGATGAGTGCCGTTACAACCCGCTGCTTGAGCATGCGTGCCAGTCTCCAGTCAAAATGTCAGGCATCCCCCAACTGCTCGCTGGTGCGCCCAAAGCGACGCTCCCGCCCCCGAAACGACGCCAGCGCTGCATCGAAGGCCGCTTCGTTGAACTCAGGCCACAAACAATCGGTGAAATAGAATTCGGTGTAGGCCAGTTGCCAGAGCAGGAAATTGCTCACCCGCTGCTCGCCCCCGGTACGGATGAAAAGATCGGGCTCTGGCAAATCGGCCAGACACAGATGCTGCGCCAGATCTTCTTCGGTAAAAGGCTCCTGCCGCCCCGGCTGAGCCGCCAGCATGGCGTTCATCGCGTTCATGATGTCCCAGCGCCCGCCATAGTTGGCAGCAATCGACAAGGTCAGCGCGGTATTGGCCGCCGTCAAGCTTTCCGCCTCGGCAATGGCCGCCCGCAAGCCGGCATCGAAGCGGGAGCAGTCACCAATGATACGGAGGCGGATATTGTTCTTGTGCAGCCGCTTGACCTCTTCGCGCAAGGCGGTGAGGAACAACTGCATGAGGAAGGAGACTTCGTCGGCAGGGCGCCGCCAGTTCTCGGAACTGAAGGCGAACAAGGTCAGGTTGGGAACGCCGCGCTTGATGCACAACTGCACGACATTACGCACCGTATCCAGGCCGCGTTTATGCCCCGCCACCCTGGGCATCAGGCGCTTGCGCGCCCAGCGCCCATTGCCATCCATCACGATGGCAATGTGTTGAGGAACGTCGGAGCGTGTAGGAATTCCCCGCGTAGAGCTGATCAATGATGACAGCATGAATGCACAGCTCCGCTTGGGGAACTCGTTATACCTGCATCAAATCCTGCTCTTTTTGAGCAAGAAGTTTATCGGCTTCGCCAATGTGTTTGTCGGTGAGCTTTTGCACATCGTCCTGGGCACGACGCTCATCGTCTTCCGAGATCGTCTTGGCCTTGACCGCATCCTTGAGCGCATTGTTGGCGTCACGGCGCAGGTTGCGGATCGCCACGCGGGCGTTCTCGGCTTCGCTGCGCACGATCTTGATCATATCCTTGCGACGCTCTTCGGTCAGCATGGGCATCGGCACACGCACGATATCACCCATCGTAGCCGGGTTCAGGCCCAGGTCCGAGTCACGGATCGCCTTTTCCACCTTGGCGATCATGTTCTTTTCCCAAGGCTGCACGCCGATCGTGCGCGCATCAAGCAGATTGATGTTGGCCACCTGTGCAATCGGGGTCGGATTGCCGTAGTAATCGACCATGACGTGGTCCAGCAGACCAGTGTGGGCACGGCCCGTGCGCACCTTGCCGAGGTCATTCTTCAAGGCCTCGATCGACTTCTGCATCTTCTGTTCGGTGTTTTTCTTGAGTTCAGGAATCATCATCAGCCCTTTCAAATATGCACCAACGTGCCTTCGTCTTCACCCTTGATGATGCGCATCAACGCACCCGGCTTGAAGATGCTGAAAACCTTGATCGGCAGGCGCTGATCGCGGCACAGTGCAAAAGCGGTGGCATCCATCACCTGCAGATTGCGGGCAATCGCCTCATCAAAAGAGATCTTGGAAAAACGGGTTGCAGCCGGATCTTTCTTCGGGTCTGCACTATAGATACCGTCGACCTTGGTCGCCTTGAGCACAATCTCGGCTTCCATCTCGGTGCCACGCAGGGCGGCAGCCGTATCGGTCGTAAAGAAGGGGTTGCCGGTACCCGCTGCGAAGATCACCACTTTGCCCTCTTCGAGGTAGCGGATCGCCTTGCCACGGATATAGGGCTCAACCACCTGTTCGACGTTGAGCGCGGATTGCACGCGGGCGGCAACACCTGCCACGCGCATCGCATCTCCCAGCGCCATCGCATTCATGATGGTTGCCAGCATGCCCATGTAATCGGCAGTGGCGCGGTCCATACCGGAAGCCGCGCCAGCCATGCCGCGAAAAATGTTGCCGCCGCCGATGACGATACCCACTTCGACACCGAGTCGGGATACCTCCGCGACCTCTGCCACAATCCGGGAAACAACCCCCTGGTTGATGCCATAGGCATCATCACCCATTAGTGCTTCGCCAGACAGTTTGAGAAGAATTCGCTTGTATGCAGCGGCCATTTATCGCTCCTGTTTTATGCTCCGATCAACGAGATTGTGCAGCAGCGGCAGCCTGGGCTGCTACTTCTGCGGCGAAGTCATTCACCTTCTTCTCTATGCCTTCACCCACAACGTACAGCGTAAAGCTTGCCACGGAAGCGGACTTGGCCTTGAGCAGCTGCTCAATGGTCTGCTTGCCATCTTCAGCCTTGACGAAGACTTGGCTCAGCAAGGTCACTTCCTTGAGGAACTTCTGCACGCTGCCTTCGGCAATCTTCTCGATCATGGCTTCTGGCTTGCCAGCTTCGCGGGCCTTTTCAACAGCCACACGACGCTCGGTTTCGATCAATGCAGCGTCCACACCGGTGGAGTCCAGCGCCTTGGGCTTGGAAGCGGCGATGTGCATGGCGATGTCGCGGGCCACGGCTTCGTCGCTACCCACCAGGTCAACCAGCACGCCAATCTTGGCGCCACCGTGGATGTAGGCCGCCACGTGCCCCTTGGCTTCAATGCGTTGGAAGCGGCGGATGGTCATGTTCTCACCGATCTTACCAACCAGCGTGGTACGCACGGCTTCAACCGTGGAGCCTTGCAGCGGCAGGGCGGACAGAGCAGCCACGTCGGCTGGATTCTGGGTGGCGATCAATTCGGCCACCGCCTTGGTGAAGGCCAGGAAGTCGTCGTTCTTGGCCACAAAGTCGGTTTCGCAGTTGACTTCCACAATGGCAGCCAGCTTGCCATCGGCAGCGATGTAGGTGCCGACGATGCCTTCAGCCGTCACGCGGGAAGCAGCCTGGGTTGCCTTGGTCCCGAGCTTGACGCGCAGGATTTCTTCAGCTTTGACCATATCGCCATCGGCTTCGGTCAGTGCCTTTTTGCATTGCATCATCGGTGCGTCGGTCTTTGCACGCAGCTCAGCCACCATGCTTGCGGTAATTGCCGCCATGATCACTCCTGAATTCTAAAAATTTGAGACTAAAACGACAGTTGGCAGCGCAAGGACTCCCTCACCACTGCCAACCACCGTGCCACCTGGCCGCCCTACAACACTTGCGGCAGCCTGGGCGGCGAGTATCCGGTAACGGTATTACGCCTGTTCGGCGTTGTCTTGCACTTCGACGAATTCGTCGGAAACCGCAGCGACAATGTCCGCAACCGCGTTGTTCTTGCCTTCGAGCACTGCATCGGCCACGCCTTGGGAATACAGGCGGATCGCGCGGCTGGAGTCATCGTTGCCGGGGATCACGTAATCCACGCCTTCCGGGGAGTGGTTGGTATCCACCACGCCGATGACGGGAATGCCCAGCTTCTTGGCTTCGGTCACAGCAATCTTGTGGTAGCCAACGTCGATCACGAAGATCGCGTCAGGCAGGCCGCCCATGTCCTTGATGCCGCCCAGGCTCTTTTGCAGCTTTTCCAGCTCGCGCTGGGACATCAGGATTTCCTTCTTGGACAGACGTTCGATGGAGCCATCTTCGAACATTTGTTCCATATCCTTCAGGCGCTTGATCGAGCCCTTGACCGTCTTGAAGTTGGTCAGCATACCGCCGAGCCAGCGCTCGTCAACGTAGGGCATGCCAGCGCGTTGTGCTTCTTCAGCCAGAATCTCACGAGCTTGACGCTTGGTGCCCACGAACAGCACGGTGCCACGGTTGGCAGCCAGCTTCTTCACGAAAGCCATGGCTTCGTTGTACTTGGACAGCGTCTTCTCAAGGTTGACGATGTGGATCTTGTTGCGATGACCGAAGATATAGGGGGCCATCTTGGGGTTCCAGAAGCGGGTTTGGTGGCCGAAGTGGACACCGGCTTCCAGCATTTGACGCATGGTGACAGACATTCAATACTCCAATAGAGACAGGGTTATCCTCCGCCCGCCGTGGCACCCTGGTCAGGCGCCTTGCTGCATGCGGCTAAGCATGCAGACCCATGTTCGGCAAGCGTGTGAAATAGCCGGAAAGCGGCTTTGCAGCATCTTCCCGACCTAGGCCCATATGGGCTTAGCCCGCAATTATAGCCGTATCACCCCGTATTGCTCAAGTCCGGCCATCCTGCGCACCCGGGCAGAAAGAGCAGACCCGCGCCGATGGCTTGCTGCCTGGATTGCCGCAAACCTGCAACTGCGTTAGCCTAACCGGCTTCAAACATAAAATGCTGCACACACCAAAATGGGCATCATCATCAAGACCCCCGACGAAATCGCCCGCATGCGCATCGCCTGCCGCCTCGCCTCCGAGGTGCTCGATTACATCACCCCGTTCGTCAAGCCCGGCGTCACCACCGAAGAGCTGGATCGCCTCTGTCACGAATACATGGTCGAGGAACAAGGCTGTGTCCCAGCGCCTTTGCATTATGCGCCACCGGGCTACACGCCCTACCCCAAGTCGATCTGCACCTCGATCAACCATCAGGTCTGCCACGGCATTCCCGGCCCCAAGGCGCTCAAGCGCGGGGATATTGTCAATCTGGACATCACCGTCATCAAGGATGGTTTCCATGGCGACACCAGCCGGATGTTCATTGTGGGCGACGAAGGCAGCATTCTGGCCAAGCGCCTGTGTCAGATCACCTATGAATGCCTCTGGTTGGGCATTGAGAAGGTCAAACCTGGTGCGCAACTGGGCGACATCGGGCACGCCATCCAGCAGTACGCCGAAAACGCAGGCTTCTCGGTAGTGCAGGAATTCTGTGGCCATGGCATTGGTCGCAAGTTCCACGAAGAACCCCAGGTGGTGCACTTTGGCATCCCTGGCACAGGTGTGCGCCTACGCGAAGGCATGATCTTTACCATTGAACCAATGATCAACGCGGGCAAGGCGGCCATCTCGCCACTGCCGGATGGCTGGACCATTGTTACCAAAGACCGCTCGCTCTCGGCACAATGGGAACACACCTTGCTTGTAACGGCTGATGGCGTAGAGGTACTCACCGTCTCTGCCGGGTCGCCAGCACGCCCGGCGAGCATCGCCACCGCCAAGGAAATCATCGTCCCCACTTTCGCCTGATACCGTGAGCAACGATTCCCCCGACACCTATCGCCAGCAGCTTGAAGCGCTGCGCAAGACACTCGCCAATACCCAGTTGAACCTGCGTGGCGAATACGAAGCCCATCACAACCCGGCCCGCCTGCTGCGTGGACGTTGCTGCGCGGTAGACCTCGCCTTGCAGGACATGTGGGCCTTGCACGCCATGCCGCCGCAGTTGTGCTTGATTGCCGTGGGGGGATATGGGCGCGGGGAGCTGTTTCCGTATTCGGATGTAGACATCCTGGTACTGCTTGATGCAGAGCCCGAAACCGAACTGGCGAGCATGCTGGAACGCTTTATCGGCTCGCTGTGGGACTTGGGGCTGGACATCGGCCATAGCGTGCGCACGGTGGAAGCCTGCATTGAGGAAGCCCGGCAGGACATCACCATCCAGACCAACCTGCTCGAATCCCGCCTCTTGGTGGGGAACAAAACGCTGTACCGCAAATTCATCGCAGGTACCACGGCGGGGCTGGAGCCAGAGTCTTACTTCCACGCCAAACGTGCCGAGCAGGAGCAACGCTACAACCGCTTCAACCATACGCCCTACGCGCTGGAACCGAATTGCAAGGAAAGCCCTGGCGGGCTGCGCGACTTGCAAAGCATCATCTGGATCGCGCTCTCCGCAGGCCTGGGAACGCGTTGGAGCGATCTGGCCCGGCAGGGCTTGATCACCAATGAGGAGGTCCGCGAACTAAGGGCCGCCGAGCGCTTTATGCAACAGGTACGCATCAAGCTGCACTACATCGCCAAGCGCCGCGAGGACCGTTTGGTGTTCGACCACCAGGAAGCGCTGGCCGAAGCCTTCGGCATCAAGGCGGGCAAATCGCGTCGTGCTTCCGAGCTAATGATGCAGCGCTACTTCCACACGGCGCGCAAGATCACCCAGCTCAACACCATACTGCTGCAAAACATCGCCGTGCGCTACCAGCCGCTGGGCGCCTTCCAGGCCCAGCCCCTGAACGAACACTTCCAGATTCAGGGTGATCTGCTGGACATCGTCGGCGAAAACATCTTTGAGTGCCACCCTTCGGCACTGCTGGAGAGTTTCCTGCTCATGGAGCAGCACCCGGAACTCACCGGCATGAGTGCCCGAACCCTGCGTGCGCTGTGGCGCGGGCGCAAGCTCATTGACGCAAAATTCCGCCACGACCCGGCCAACAACGCCCTCTTCCTGCAACTGTTACAGGAGCCACGTGGGCAGACCCACGAATTCCGCCGCCTGAACCAATACAGCATCCTGGGCAGCTACATCCCAGCCTTTGCCCGGATCGTCGGCCAGATGCAGCACGACCTGTTCCACGTCTACACGGTCGACCAGCACATCCTGCAGGTGCTGCGCAACGTGCGCCGCTTCGCGCTGGAAGAGCATGCGCACGAGTACCCACTGCTCACCCGCCTGATGAGTGGCTTTGAGCGCAACTGGCTGATCTACGTTGCAGCCTTGTTCCATGATATTGCCAAGGGGCGCGGCGGGGATCACTCCAAGCTGGGCATGGCGGATACCCGCCGCTTCTGCCGCCAGCACAAGCTCTCGAAGGAAGATATCGATCTGGTGGTCTGGCTGGTGGAGCATCACCTGACCATGTCGCACGTGGCGCAAAAGCAGGATCTGGCCAATCCAGACGTGATCCGCAAGTTTGTTGCCTTGGTAGGCGACGAACGCCACCTGAACGCGCTCTACATCCTGACCCACGCGGATATCCGTGGCACCAGCCCCAAGGTGTGGAACGGCTGGAAAGCGCAGTTGCTCGAAGACCTCTTCCTCGCCAGCCGCCAACTGCTACGCGGCAACATGCCCGAGCAGGTATTCGGCATCGCCGAACGCCAGGAAGCTGTCCGCCAACGTCTGCGCTTCCACGGCCTGCGCCCGCAGACCGAAGAGAACTTCTGGCGTGAGCTGGATACGCTGTACTTCCTGCGCCACGATGCAGAGGAAATCACTTGGCATACCCGGGTACTCTACTACCGCCCGCAGGTGGATAGCCCGGTCGTCAAGGCCCGGCTGGCCAAGGTGGAAAAGGGTATCCAGATCATGGTCTATATGCGTGACGAAAAAGACTTGTTCGCGCGCATGTGTGGCGCCATCAGCCGCATGGGCTTCAGCATTGTGGATGCCAAGATCCACACCACGGCCAAAGGGTTTGCGCTGGATAGCTTCATCATCATGGACCCGAATGAAGCCGTTTCGTACCGGGATGTAATCTCGCTGGTCGAACACAACCTTGCAGAAAAGCTCAGCCATCCCGAGCAGGTTGATACACCGGTCAACACCCGGCCCTCGCGTCAGCTCAAGCACTTTCCGATTGCACCCTCCATCACCCTGCAACCGGATGAACGGGGTCAGCATTTCATCCTGTCGATTGTCGCGGCTGACCGCCCTGGTCTGTTGTACACAGTGGCCCGGACACTCACCGAGCATGGCATCAACCTGCATACCGCCAAAATCGCCACACTGGGTGAACGTGCCGAGGATACCTTCATGGTGAGCGGCCCGGCGCTGGACAACAGCGCGCGAACCGTGCAACTGGAAGCCGCCCTGATCGAGCGGCTCAAATAGCGTTCAATCCGGTGTGTTGGCTGCAGCCAGCACATCGGCAAAACCAAAGCGGGTGAAATCTTTCACCCGCGCCGGGTAGAGTACCCCATCCAGGTGGTCGCACTCATGCTGCACCACACGGGCGTGGAAACCTTCCGCCACCCGGTCGATCACACGCCCTTGCGGATCAAACCCGCTATAGCGCAGCCGTGGATAGCGCGGCACCACGCCACGCAAGCCAGGCACAGAGAGGCAGCCCTCCCAGCCTTCTTCGGTCGGCTCGCCAAAATATTCCAGCACCGGATTGAGCAACACCGTGCGGGGAACGGCAGGCGCATCAGGGTAACGCTCGCTCTGCTCGAAACCAAAGATCACCAGACGCAGATCAACTCCGATCTGCGGCGCCGCCAGCCCCACTCCATCCAGATGCACCATGGTGTCGAACATGTCGGCAATCAGCGTGTGTAATTCAGGCGTATCAAAAGCCTCAATCTCCCTTGCCCGCCGCAGCAGGCGGGTGTCCCCCATGCGCAGAACCTCGCGGATCATGATCGCCCTGCCTTACACACAGGTCGCGCAGAAATGCTGGAGGATGTTGCGCACGCGCCCCATCGCCACCTTGAGCGTCGCCTCAATCTCACTCATCTGGATGGAGTGCTCGCTCTTGCCCCGCCCTGCGGCATGGTTGGCCACCACCAGGATCGCGGCATAAGGCACTTCCAACTCGCGGGCCAATACTGCTTCAGGCATGCCGGTCATGCCCACGACATGTGCGCCATCGCGTTCCAGGCGGGTAATTTCGCCAGCCGACTCCAGGCGCGGGCCTTGAGTCGCCGCATATGTGCCCCCATCGAGCACCTCTTCGCCCGAGCCACGCGCGGCCTTGAGAATCTGCTGCCGCAATGCGGCATCATAAGGTTCGGTAAAGTCCACGTGTACCACCGGGGTTTCGCCGCCATCAAAATAGGTGGCCTCACGCCCCCAGGTGTAGTCGATGATCTGATCGGGAATCAGGATCACGCCCGGCCCCATGTGCTCGGGAATTCCGCCCACCGAAGCAACCGAGATGATGGCCTGCGCCCCTGCCTGTTTGAGCGCCCAGATGTTTGCGCGGTAATTCACCTTATGCGGCGGAATGGTATGGCCATAACCGTGGCGGGCGATGAACACGGTCTGCTGATCGCACACGTGACCAAACTGGAGCGCCCCGGAAGGCTCGCCATAGGGGGTGCGGACCACCTCGCGCCGGGTGACATCCAGGTTGGAAAGGTGGGTCAGGCCGCTGCCGCCGATGATTGCAATCATGTGATTCATCCAAGTCGTTCAATTGATCTGCACTGATGTTAGCGTGGATAGCCCACCACGTCAGCCCCCAATCCTCGGCAAACCGGCCGCCGGTGTCACCCACCGTCATGTTCAGGTAGCACAGTGGGTGAAAAATCCTGGTTTTACGCAGCGATACAGGAAAGCGTGAATAGCCCCCCTCTTCGCAAGCGGGAAATCACATAGTATGATTACCGCACTGTAACCGGTTACAAAACACAGAACGGCGTACTTTATGTCCGTTTCGTGCAATCCCTCCACACAGGGAAGCAAAGCGTTCTACCATGCTGCATATTCGCCCCACCGCGCCAACCGAACCGACTGCCAGAACCATGATTGATTGCTGCATATTCGACCTCGACGGCGTTATCGTCGACACCGCCAAGTACCATTTCCTGGCCTGGAAGCGTCTGGCCGCCGAATTGGGGATCAACTTCACCGAAACCGACAACGAACGCCTCAAAGGTGTCAGCCGTGTCGAATCCCTCAAGATCGTGCTCAGCCTGGGGCCTATCACCCTGTCGCCAGCGGATTTCGATGCAGCACTGGCCCGCAAGAATGGCTGGTATCTGGATTACATCAACCAGATCGGCCCGGAGGAGATTTTGCCGGGCGTAGCAGTATTCCTTGCAGCGGTGCGTGCGCGTGGCATCAAGACAGCCTTGGGCTCGGCCAGCAAGAACGCACGCCTGATCCTGGAGCGCATTGATCTGCTCGATGAATTTGACGCCATCATTGATGGCAATGCCGTCAGCAACGCCAAACCCGACCCGGAAGTCTTTCTGCGTGCAGCCCAAGCCTGCGGCATTGTACCCGCACGCTGCGTGGTGTTCGAAGATGCAGCGGCAGGCGTGGAGGCTGCACTGAACGCCAGGATGAAATGCGTGGGGGTGGGCAGCGCCGACGTGTTGGGGCGGGCGCACACACTTATTCCAGGGTTTGCCGGGCTGGGGCTGGACGCCCTGCTCGCACGCCTTGCCTGATTCCGATATTCGTATTCCATACTTTCGCACGGTGACGCCACCATGAAAAACTACATCAAACCAGATCCCTGGAACATCGTCGAGCAAGGGTTTTCCGCTGAACTGCATCAGATCTCGGAGAGCATCTTCTCGATCGGCAACGGAAAAATGGGCCAACGCGCCAATTTCGAAGAGCAATACAGTGGCGAGACCCTGCGCGGCAGCTATATCGCCGGGGTGTATTACCCGGACAAGACCCGCGTAGGCTGGTGGAAAAACGGCTACCCGGAATACTTCGCCAAGGTACTCAACGCCACCAACTGGATCGGCATCAACATCACGATTGAGGGTGAAGCGCTCGACCTGGCGCAATGCAAGGTGGAAGCCTTCCGCCGCGTGCTGAATATGAAGGAAGGGTATCTTGAACGCAGCTTTGTCGCGCAACTGCCTTCAGGCAAGCGCGTGGAAGTCAAGGCTACCCGCCTGACCAGCATCGTGGATACCGACAACGGCGCGATCCGTTATGCACTCAAGGCACTGAACTTCAGCGGCAGCATCGGTTTTGAACCCTATCTTGACCTGAACGTGCTCAATCAGGATTCCAACTACGACGAGCATTTCTGGAACGAGATCTCGCGGAGTGCCGATCAAGGCACCGCGCTGATCACCGGCGAGACCAAGAAGACGCGCTTCCAGGTGTGTACCGGCATGCGTTTTAGCCTGGAAGTGGAAGGCAAGGTCGTAGCAAACACGCCAGAAGTCGTGAGCCGCGATATGTATATCGGGTTCCGTACCGCAGCACAGCTTGCCGAGGGCCAGACCGCCACACTCTTCAAGTATGTCGCAAACATTTCCTCGATGAATGCAGCCCTTGACCAGTTGGCCACGCTCGCCAGCCAAAGCGTGGCTGCAGCCCAGGCCAAGGGTTTTGCCAGGATGCTTGCCGAACAGGCCGCAGCCTGGGCGCACAAGTGGCAGGACTGTGACGTAAGCATTGAGGGCGATGTTGCCGCCCAGCAAGCCATCCGCTTCAACATCTTCCAGATGAACCAGACCTACACGGGTGAAGATGAGCGCCTGAACATCGGCCCGAAGGGCTTTACCGGTGAAAAATACGGTGGCGTAACCTATTGGGATACCGAAGCCTACGGCCTGCCCTTTTACCTGAAGACCGCCGAGCCGAAAGTGGCCCGCCAATTGCTGGTGTATCGCTACCGCCATCTGGAAAACGCCATAGCCAATGCCAAAAAACTTGGCTTCAAGGATGGCGCGGCACTCTACCCGATGGTAACCATCACTGGCGAGGAATGCCATAACGAGTGGGAAATCACCTTTGAGGAAATCCACCGCAACGGTGCGATGAGCTTTGCAATCTACAACTACATCAACCACACCGGGGATCGTGCCTATCTGGCCGAATACGGGCTGGAAGTGCTGATCGCCATCTCCCGCTTCTGGCGCCAACGCGTGCAATGGTCTGATCGCCGCCAGGGCTATGTGATGCTGGGCGTGACCGGCCCGAATGAATACGAAAACAACGTCAACAACAACTGGTACACCAATCTGCTGGCCCGCTGGACGCTGCAATACACCACGGAGAGCCTGGCTTACGTGAAGGCCGAGCATCCGGCCCGTTATGCAGAAATCATTGCGAAGACAGCTTTTGGTGCCAAGGAAGATGAACTGGCCGCCTGGGCAGACATCGCCGCCAAGATCGTGCTGCCGGTCGACGAAGTGACGGGCGTATTCATCCAGCATGACGGTTTCATGGACAAGGATCTCAGCCCGGTATCCACGATTCCTGCAGCCGAAGTGCCCATCAACCAGCACTGGTCATGGGACCGCATCCTGCGCTCGGCCTACATCAAGCAGGCGGACGTGTTGCAAGGGCTATACATGTTCGAGGATCGTTACAGCCACGACACCCTTCGACGCAACTTCGATTTCTATGAGCCGCTCACCGTGCATGAATCGTCACTCTCGCCGTGCATCCACTCGATTCTGGCCTCCTCGCTGGGTTATGAAGATCGTGCCTATGCCTTCTATCTGCGCACGGCTCGCCTGGACCTGGATGACTACAACAACGACACCGAAGATGGGCTGCACATCACCTCGATGGCGGGCACCTGGATGTCGGTGGTGGAAGGCTTCGGTGGTGTGCGGGTGCGTGACGGGCAACTCAGCATGCAACCCTGGCTGCCGAAGAAGTGGCAGTCCTACTCATTCCGCATTTTCTTCAAGGGCGCCCATCTACGCATTGCGGTGATGTCTGACGAAATCCTGATCAACAACGAATCAGATCACGCAACGGAACTCACGCTCTGCGGTCAGCATTATGCCCTGGCTGCACGGGCCAACCTGAGGCACGCACGAAGCTAGATCAGCTCACTCCCCACAAAAAAACGGCATCCCGGCAACGCGATGCCGTTTTTCTACGCGTAACGAACCAATAAGCCTATATCAAAGGTCGGTTTCAGATGATTCAGGCTCAAGTCTAAATTCCGACGTCATAGTCACCAAGACTTTGTCGACCCGGTGGCGGTCCATGTCCACCACTTCAAAGCGCAGCCCTTGGCATTCAAAATGGTCTGCCACACGGGGAACGCTGCCGAGCTGGTTCATCACAAAACCACCCACGGTGTGGAAACCGCCTGAATCAAATCCTGGCAGACCATCCAGATCAAACAGCCCTGTCAGGCGTTCAACTGTCATGGCGCCATCAATCAGCCAGGAGCCGTCATCACGCTGGACGGCTTCGACATCTTCCCCCTCATCCGCATCGGGCAACTCACCTACAATCGAGGTCAGCACGTCCGTCAGCGAGACTAGGCCTTCCAATTCGCCGTATTCATCGACGACCAGGGCAAACTGTACCCGCGCCTTGCGGAAATTTTCCAGCAACTGGGAGGTGCTCACCGTATCCGGCACATACAGCGCCGGGCGGGTAGCAGCTTCGATATCGAGCGTCTTGCCCGTCATCGCATTCTTGAGCAGATCGGCGACGTACAATACCCCCAACACATTTTCGAGCCCCCCCCGGCAGACTACCAAGCGGGCATATTCACTGTCGGCAACCTTGTGTTGTGCATCCTCTGGTTCGTCCAGATCGACAAAATGCACATCCTTGCGGGGCGTCATGATCGTGCCGATGCGCTGCTCATCCAAACGCAGCACGTTGGAGACGATCTCCTGTTCGCTTTCATGGAACACGCCTGCCTCGGCGCCCTGCTCCATGAGTACCTTGATTTCCTCGTCCGTCACAGGGGGGTCGTCGGCCCGACGTGCATTGAAGGGACGCAGCAGGATGTCACCGGATACCGAGAACAACCACACCAAGGGACGGGTAAATTTTTCCAGTACCACCATCGGCTGGGCCACAAAGGCGGCAATCCGTTCCGGCGCAAGCAGCCCAAGGCGCTTGGGAACCAGCTCACCGACCACCACGGAAAAATAGGTAATGATGACCACGGCCAGCCCCACGCTGATGGGACGGGCGTAATGCCCCAGAGCGAAAAACTGGCTGATCCAGGCTTCGATGGGAGCAGCGAGCGCCTCTTCACCAATCACCCCGCTGAGGATGCTGATCGAAGTAATGCCCACCTGAACGGTGGAGAGGAAGCTGGAAGGTTCATCGTGCAGACGCATGGCAGCACGCGCGCCAGCGGAACCATCATCAGCGTATTTTTGCAGACGGGCTCTGCGCGAAGAGACCAGGGCGATCTCCGCCATGGCAAAAAGCCCATTGATCACAAACAACAACAGCAGCGCGAAGGCTGAATTCATACACGGCGCCGGCCTTATCCGGCAAAGGATTGGGAAGCATACAGAATAGCATGTGAAGTGCTACGCCGCTGTGAATCCCGCAGTGCCCCCTATCCCCACGCTACGCCAGCGCAGTTGACGAATGGCACAGGCAGCCCGAGGACAAGCTTCTACAATGGGGGCTCATCTGTGTTGCGATACGGTAGAAACATGTGCCTGCAAATCGAATCCACCAGCTACTGCCCCAGCGGTGTTGCACCGCGCTGGACATGGTGGATCAGAGGCTTTCAGGGTAGCGAGCGCTATGTGGTTCTGGGCACCGATGAATACGGTACGGGGCTCTACCTGTTCCGCTTCAATGGGGACACGCCCCCCGTGCGGGAAGAATTACTCAATCGCCAACGCTTCTCCCTCTCGGCGGTCATCAGCAAAAAAGATGCGCTGGATCTGCTTCAGGATACGCTCTTGCAGCAAGGCTGGGCAGAGATAGCTTCACCCCGCAGTTAGCATCACGCCTCCACGAGAGTAGGTCCACTCAAAAACTGCATCACAAAAACAGAAAAGGCAGCCCGAAGGCTGCCTTTTTTTAGAATCCATCAATCCTTGCGGACGATTAGAATTCCTTCACGAAACCCGCGCGGGTGTAGGTTGCATCAACCTTGCTGAAGCTGCCAATGAAGCCAGCCTTGGTGCCATCGTAGCCACCGGACACCGTGCCTTGGTTGCGGGCGAAGTCATCCTTCTGCCAGGCTGCGTAGAAGTAAGCAGACTTGGACATGAAGTAGGAGCCGCCGATCATCCAGCCCTTGCCGCTGTTGCGGGTGGAGGCCAAGTCGTTCAGGTGGGAGCGTTCAATACCCACTTGGAAACGGTCGCCCAGGTTATAGGCCACCACGAAGTTGGTGTTCTTTTCCTTGAAGGCGCCTGCAGCCGTACCGTCACCACCCTTGTAGATGTTGTAGTTCATGCCGATCTTCAGGCCTTCGATCGGGTGGATGCTGATCGAATGTTCTTGCCAGTGCATGCCGTTGCTCAGGCCTTGACCAAAGGTGGTGCGNGCACGTTCGTGGGTGGACAGCGTCCAGTTCACCAGCTTGCCGACAGCGCCCGTCACAGCCAGCGCACGTACGTTACCGCCGTTAACCGCCCCGGTGGC
>NZ_KB892866.1 GCF_000373965.1 Uliginosibacterium gangwonense DSM 18521
TGTTCAACATACGTCCCTGCAAGGCGCAGATGGGCCGCACTCAGGTTTTCTTCTATGCGGCATAGGTTGATCGCTGGCCCGGTGGTGGCGGTGCCGAAGGATTGCCCCTGCACTTTGCCGCCGAAGGCATGCTGCTGCAAATAGTAAAAGCGGGCGGCCCGCTGGATGTCCGTCAAGGATTCGGTGGACTGATTTTGCATCCACTTAAATACTTGCCGACTGGTGATCGCCCACTTGAACTGGCGCACGAACTCTTCCATGTGATGCTGCACCACGCGGTACAGATTCACCAGTTCGCCATTCACATCATTGAGTACCTCGGTGCCTGCGGGCACCGGGCGCAGGAAGTACAGTGCAGCACCTCCACAGAACAATTCCACATAGCATTCATGCGGCGGGAATAGCGGCAACAATCTATCAGCCAAGCGTCGTTTGCCGCCTAGCCAGGGAATGATCGGACTGGCGTCCATCTGTAGCTCCTGGTTGAGGCGCTCCGGGGCGCTCTGCTTTGAAATGGTTCATCGCCCGACAACGCGGGCACTTGATGTGCAATTCCAGATAACGACCGGCCGCCAATTTGCGACCGCACTGTGTACAACGAATATCCTGATTCATGTCTGCAAGACCCTTAACGGGTGCCAATAATTCCGCTAGACTTGCCGCGCTTTCAGCGCTGAAGGCGGCAGCCTTGGGTGAGCTTGCAGGTCTGTTCTGCGGGTTTGCTGGCCGTGTAGGAGGTTACCGCCTCTTGCCCGGTCGCTGTCTTCTCTATCTCTTCTATTGCCTACGTTCCTGCTAGGTGGAGAGCGTCGGCCACTCGATGACGGTGGGGAAACCGGCCTGGGTGGTGACATCCCGCAGTGCTTGTCGATATGCCTTGATCCGTGCAAGCCGTGCAGCACTAACCGGGTAATCCGGCATCAAGAGGTAATCCGTGGCGGCAATCAGTGCGTCACGCTGGGCGCGGGCATGAGCCGCCAACACGTCCAGGGCCGGTGCCGGTGGATCAATGGCAATCGGCAAGCCGTCTTGATCCGCCGCAATGATCTTGACCGAGTCAGCCCCTTGCGCGGCCATGAGTGCCTGACGTGTTTCAAGGCTGATTTCCACGGCGTCTTCGGGTAATTCGGTGTTAATGGCCGAATCGTAGAAGCCCAGGGTGGAGGCTGAGAAATAGATTTTGCTGTTTGTCATATTGTGCCCGATCAGTTCGGATCAGAATCCAATGGCAATATAGAAGATGGGGGTCGTGCCGCCCCCAGCGCCGCCGACGTTGAATGCCGCCACGGGGATACTGGTTTTAGTGGCGGCATCCGCATTCGCCAGTACGGTGGTGACATTGACCCCCGGTGAAATGATGTTGCCAGTAAAGGACACCAGCCGATTGGGGAAGGCCACCGGGAAGGTCCCTTAACGACCCGGGCCATGTTCTGGCGAACCAGGGTAAGTGCTGGGCGTAGGCTCATCCGGGCAGCGGCCAGATTCAAAGGCATGGGGATTACGCCCAGAATGTTGATGCCCAGGCTGACCCAATCCAATAACTCTTTGGTCTTGCTCTTGGAGAGGGTGATGATGTCATTGAACACATCGACCAAGGCGATGATGTTGCCTATCACCGGCAAACTCCCCGCCACCATCTGTACGTTGCCCATCAAAGCCGGTTTCGTCCAGCAGCCGCCCGAGGCGGTCCCAGCGGTAACGCAGGGTTTGGCCCAGGGCGTCATGACGCTGGGCAATGAGGCCCGCACCGGTGTAGTCGTAGCGGGTGATGCGCCCGAGCGGGTCGATGTGGGCGAGCAGCCGCCCTTCGGCGTCTTGAACGTAGCGCTCTACACTGCCGTCAGCACGTTCAATACTATCTAGGTGGCCTACAGCGTTGGGGGGGGAGGCCTTCGAGGCCGGATATTTGTGCTGCTTGTGTTGCTTGTGCGGTTTCTACGCCTTCTGCATAACGGTATACCAAACGCCAGGAATGTGGCTAGACAGCCAGCGAAATCCGGGCCCTGGGCAAAAGAAGCTTGATATAAATGACAACAATCTCGTTGCTGCAGAGAGATAACAAATGGCTGCTGAAAGATATTGGGATATTTTTCCTGGATCGCAACAGCTGGCTATGGGCATGAAAGCCGCAGGACAGATTGCCCGAAGCGTCCCTGGAGCCTCACGTATTTTTGGTAAGCCGGGGTCTAGTGATCCTGGTTGGACGGAGAGGTGGGGGCTTGAAGGGGCCGAAACATACGATTCCGGAAAAGAGCAATTTCAATGCCCTTGCGACTCTAAATAACATGATGAAATTTTATTGTTTATTTTGTGTATTTTCTTTCGTGATTGATGTGCTAGTTCAGTCACCTTTGTTAACCTTCATCGCTTCTGCGATTGGCATCTTATATTTTGGAACAGCATTGCGTCGTCATTCGGTTGTTTCAAGCGTGGGCCAAACGAAAAAGATTTACATTGTTTTTGTTTAGTTCCTGTACTGTCAAGCCTAACTGTTGGGATTTTTTTGTCGTACCTTGCTTTGATGCAGGCTAAAGAAATCAGGGAGTTTTCCGTGTCGTCAAATACTCCAATATTTTTAGCCTATAAAAACATGTGTAGTGGCTATGAAAATAAACGATGCGGATATTTTTCTTATGCCATAGTTCCAAATGGGCCTAGTACAAAAGCTCCGAAAGGAACATTGATCGTTATGCAATTTTTTGAGCAAAAAGCATTGATAGATGTACAAACGGGAGCTGTTTATAGTTCAGATATCGCATATTAGCCAAGGGTGCGCAACGTGTTACGCATGCGTTCGGGGCGCTGGTTGGGACATGCGTTTGTTTGATGGACTTTCTTCTGCGACGGCCCGTGCTTTCTTGATCATCACGCGTTCGCACGCTGCGCGTGCAAACCCTACGGTTGCCTCCGTTGGTCGTGTGTGTTGGTGCTGATTTTGACGTGGCGATGCTTTGCAAAACGCATTGACATATCTATCATGCGTTCATGTCACGTTATCGTCGGGCGACGGTGCCCGGGGCTTTATACTTTTTCACGGTGGTGACGTTCCGACGGCGGCCTGTGCTGACGGATGAACGGGTGTGGGCGGCGTTGCGTACTGCCATTGCGACTGTACGCCACAGCCATCCGTTCTTGATTGATGCTTGGGTGCTGTTGCCGGATTGATCGACCTTACTGTGGGATGGCACTGACCATGAAATGCCAATTGTTGTAATGCTCCACCTTGTCGGTGGCCACTACACCCACGATGTAAATGTAGGGACTTCCCTCCTTGGTTGGTCAGGATCGATTACCCGAGATAGGTATGGACGGTGGTATACAACCCCATGGGGTGCTGGCATTGGAAAAGCAGCCCCTAAAGTATCTGGTAGCTTGACAGCAAATTGGATGAATATGGGCGGCACACCGAACGAACGCACATTAGATGGACTGCTGTCTGGTCATGGTTTTAATGCATCGCTAGGTTACGGTTTGGGGCTCTCCGAGACAGGTTACTCCGGAAGCGGGAGTGCGACAGGTATTGGTCTATTTACTCCGCAGATAGGTGTGGGCTACGGTTATTCGTACGGGCATTAACTTTGTAGTACATCGATTTCTGGGCTTTGCTGTGGTCAGACCGTTGGGTAAAATGTTGCCGAGTTCATAAGTTATAATCCCATGTCGAATTTCGGTTTAATGGCGAATCGAGCCTTCTTCACTGCACATGCAGCGTTATGGAGTTATGTTATGTTTATGGTGATGATGTTAATGCTCGGACTGGTTTGTCTTCTTATTCCTGCAAGAATTCAGAAATTTGTGATTTGGCTTAGTGAATTCGATAGAGGGTATGAAAAAATTGCAACGAATTATGTTAGAAGTCAATTTTATATATGGCATTTGCGTTTTTGTGGTCTTATAGCATTGCTGATGGGGATAGTTCAAATTCCTGGTTGCGCCCCATGAGCCGGGTAGGGTGTGCAACTTGTTGCGCATGCGTCCGGGACGTTGATTAGGATATGTCGTCTGTTTGATGATATTTTCTACGTCGGGCCGTGATTTTTCGATCATCACTATATTGTTGCCGGGTTAATAATATATGTTTATGGTTAAAACATGATGAATTCTATGTTTTCTTGGTTGAATTCAGTAGGCGTGTTTCTACTGGTTTCCATGCGCTAGTGGTGATATTTAATATGTTTAGTAGAAAAATATAGGGGGTGGAAGATTTACGCTTTATGCTCGGATTTGCAAGGTATTTGCTTGGTGTTTAGGGTTGGCTATAACATGTTCTTGGTTTTTTTATCGTATTGGTTTAAGTCTACGACTGGTTCAATAGATGTGGTTTCTGGTATGTTGACGTTGTTTGTGTCTTTGTTTTTCTCGGTAAAAAAAGAAATGGCTTACAACGGTTACCCGTAAGGTAACCCGATAGCTGGGTAGGTGCGCAACTTGTTGCGCACGCGTTTGTGACGTTGATTGGGAGTGTCGTGTGTTTGATGGTGTTTCTGCTGCGACGGCCTGTGCTTTCTTGATCATCCTTGGCCAAATGATGGGTTATGTTCCCAAAGGTGGAATTAGCACCCTTCAGCGTCTTCTTGAAGCCCCAGCTTCTTCTTCACTTGTGGCTCTGGAGGATAAACCATGGTGCATTTAAGACTCTGGTGTTTTATCGCGTTTGCATTGCTAACATCCTGTGTGTCAATACCGCCTCTTAAAATAAAGAGCGTGGAAATGTTGGCGACAAAAAAAGAAATATCTGACCACTATGGAAACGCAGTCTATATAAAAGGCTATCTATTGTTTACGATTGAGTCCGGTAAGGATCTCGCAGCATTGGCAAGAGAAAATGATTCTATGGTTGTCGCCCAAGCGGAAGGTTGTCGCTCTCATATAAAAATGGACGTGCGTTCTTGGGTTTATGCTAATGACCCTAGTCACAATTTAGTAATTGTTTCTTATAAACACACAGGCATTAATCCATACAATATTGCTATTCAACCTGAGGATATTTGTCTTGAGATAGGCTTGGGTGAGAATATGAATTTATTTAAAAATTCCAAGGTTCGTTTGCGTTACGTCATTACCGATGAATTACTGCAATCAATAAGAGTTTTTGACAGAGAAGACGGTGTAGCAGTGTATCAGCTTGATGATAAATGCCAATTTTCTTTATGCATGCCTCAATATGGACCCCATGAAATTGGTTATTCGCCATGATGAGCTGTAGCCAGGGGACGCAACGAGTTGCGCACGCGTTTGTGACGTTGATTGGGAATGACGTGTGTTTGATGGTGTTTCTTCTGCGACGGCCTGCGCTTTCTCGATCATCACGCGTTCGCATGCTACGTATGCAAACCCTACTTGCCTTCGTTGATTCTGTGTGTTGGCGATGCTTTGCAAAACTCATTGACATATTTAGCATGCGTTCATGTCACGTTATCGTCGGGCGACCGTGCCCGTGGCCTCATACTTTTTTGCGGTGGTAACCTTCCGACGGAGACCTGTGCTGACGGATGAACGGGGGCGGGCGGCTTTACGCGCTGCCGTGACGACGGTGCACCAAAACCATCCTTTTGTGATTGATGCCTGGGGGGGTTGCTGTCGGATTGATCGACCTCACTGCGAGATGGCACTGGCCATGAAATGCCAATCGCTGTAATGCTCCACCTTGTCGGCGGCCACTACACCCACGGGCAGATTCTGACGTACCGGGCTGGACAGGCTTTGAGAATACACGCCTGTGATGCCTCCGTCGTCTCCATGGATCAGGCCCCAATTGTAAGAGCGGGATACTGCGTCCCAGGGGATTTCGCGTAGATAGCGCCGTGTGCCGCCAAAGCGGCGGTCTTCCAGCAGGTCTTCCAGAGATTGCGGATTCAGATGCAAGCCTCCCTGTCCGACCAGGGAA
Organism: Uliginosibacterium gangwonense DSM 18521; assembly: GCF_000373965.1. Taxonomy (GTDB): domain Bacteria; phylum Pseudomonadota; class Gammaproteobacteria; order Burkholderiales; family Rhodocyclaceae; genus Uliginosibacterium; species Uliginosibacterium gangwonense. The sequence goes on from NZ_KB892866.1 coordinate 5,888, forward strand.
TAGGCACGAATGGCGCATGCAATATTCTGTGCTTGTTCGATCATTTGGGCTTCCCGTTCAAAGCGTAAGGTTTGCGCCAGCATGGGCACAAAGGCTCCCAGTGCAATCCCGAACAGTGCAATGGCAAAAAGCAGTACCCAATACGTAAAACCGCGCTGATGTTGGTGCCGGAGGGCGCTACCATGCTGCATAGGGTTTGCCATGGCTATCCTCCCCCTGTGTGCCACTGTGCACATCAAAAATGCCTTCGCCACGGCGGGTGTCCGTCACCAATTGCCAAGTCTCGGCAGACTCGGTCAGCGGGTCTCCTGGAATCTGGCGCAACAGACGCGAATCCACCAGTTTCTGCAAGGAGGCTGGGTAACGATCATATTGCCCCTGGAAGCGATCAATCGCTTCACGCATGCCAAACAGTTGCTGACGTAATACGGACTCTTTTGTACGGTTGACCTGATGAAAATATCTTGGCGTGATGATTGAGAGCAGAATCGCCATGACCACCAACATCTCGATCAGGGTAAAACCACGGTGTTTGGATGTACGTGCGTGCATACGGGCCTACCACTTCTGATATGCACGGCCACCATCACCGAGATCGGTCTGTTCACCACGCGCTTCCGCACTGGGTAGGGAGAGGAAATCATGCGCGGGGGAAACACTATGCATGAACCCCTCTTTTCTTTCTCGCGCTCAGAAAATAGAGCATTTGGTCCGCTTGCTGGTTCAATTTCATGTCGTACAGGTCAGTCAAGTATTCCAGAGGATCGGCCAAGCAACTGCAAGCGTCGCCGCAAGAAGAAGCCACTGCCCAACATGGCAGAACTCAAATGGTTCGACCGGACCGAACTCGATGCGCTCTTCCAGAAGAAACTGGCAATGCCGGTCAAACTTGAACTCGAGCATCACTACTTCTCTCCTCCAGTGAGTGGCAGACGACAAGCACAGTTTCTGGAGCGTTGTCGTCTTGCCTCTCCACTTCTCAGCTATAGCCATCTTCGAGAAGAAGTCCTCTCTGCGCAAGGATTCAGCACGCTGTCAAAGGAAATCATGGTGCTTGGCTGCAGCAAGCCGATGGCATATAAATTATATCCTTGCTATGCCGTTTTGGCTTTGCTGAACGCAGTCTCATGGACCGGCGTTTTGCATGTGGAGCCAAAGGGGAGTGCAGGTTCTACGAAGAAGGTGGCAACAAGAAAGCAGGGAGAAAACTGGTAGAACGGTACTCTCACTTCATTTTAGGGAACCCGTTTTTTCAGAACAACCCGGGATGGGCCGTGATTGGTTCAGTCGCATCATGGCAGCGGATGGAGAAATCTCGGCTTCCGAGAAAATTCGCATGAAGATGCCAGAGCGCATGAATCGAACGATCAAGGAAGCGACAGTAAAACGCTACTACTATGAATCGCACGAACAACTGAAGAACCACTTGCAGACCTTCTTGATGGCCTACAACTTTGCCAGACGATTGAAAACCCTCAAGGGCCTGACTCCCTACGAATACATCTGCAAAATCTGGACAACTGAACCGGAACGTTTCAACATTAACCCAGCCCAGCACACTGTGGGACTAAACAGTTAGGTACTACGACATGCTAGGTAAAGCGTGCGTGAGTGGTTGTTACGACGGAGTTACCCTGCTGGTTGCAGAAGCGCTCCTGCGTTCGTTGGATGCATTTCTATATTTGGTTGAGCCTAGGTAGGTGACTAATTAGCCTATGAGCGATTATTGGCGTTGTGGCAACGACAACTGCTGGAACGCCCATGTGCAAGTGCCCCCTCGGTTAGGAGGGGTTCACAGCAAGAACTTTATTGTCTAGGAAAGAACTATATTGTTTCGCGATACAATTATTCGCTGCAATTAGAGTTGCGAACTGCACTTCAATGCCCATGCGGCTCTTCGAGACTATCAATCATTTGCCTTTGCAAATAAAGTCGCAAACTACGCCTAGCAAGGCTTGCCGAGCATGTTTATCATGCTCCCCATCTCAAAAGCAGATCAATCAGTTGTGATTTCCAGAAATAGATGAGACAAAATCTGGCCGGAACAGTCGTGGGTGACTGATGTAGTAGAGTCTGAATGGCAGGTTATCGCTGACTATTGATGATTAGCAAACTGCGGCCGCATTTAGAAGGTTTTCGGACATTCCACTTCTAACTAGGTGGCGATTTAAGCGGTGGGTTCCAATTTACGTAGTCCTTCAATGTCCCGCTTGGGTGGTATGCCAAAAAGGCGACTGTACTCGCGGCTGAACTGCGACGGGCTTTCGTAGCCGACTTCAAACGCGGCACTCGCCGCATCGAGATCTTCATTCAGCATGAGTCGGCGAGCTTCATTCAAGCGCAACCACTTCTGATATTGCAGCGGGCTCATGGCAGTAAGCTGGCGAAAGTGGTGGTGCAGGCTTGACGGGCTCATCTGCACATGTGCCGCCAGGTCGTCGATCTTTAGCGTGGCAGCGTAGTTCATCTTGAGCCAATCAATGGCTTTCGATACACGGTGTCCCTGACCGCCCACCGAGGCGATCTGCCACAGGCGGGCGGCTTGATCACTCATCAACAAACGATAGTGGATTTCCCGCGTGATCATAGGAGCCAGTACGGGAATTGCGGTGGGTTCGTCCAGCAAGTCGATTAGCCGTTTGATCGGATCCATCAAGCCAGCTGTGACCGAGCCAAGCCCGATTCCGATTCCCTTGTCATTTGATTGCTCCAGGGGCAATGGCAATCGGCCTTGCGCGATTAACTCAGCGATGGTGCGAAGGTCCAGCTTTAAGCCGAGTCCGAGGCAGGGGTTTTCAGGACTCGCTACGACGATCTGTGACTTGGCAGGGATATCGAGCGACGTCACCAGAAAGCGATCGATGTTATACGGGAAGGCTTCCCCGCCTGCGAGCATCTGTTTCTCGCCTTGAACAACCAGAATGATGCTGGGCTCAACCAGACAGGTGGTGGGCGGCATTGGGGCCTCGCGTCGGAACAACATGAGATCCGGAATCGGGGATATCCAGTCGGATTTGCCAATGGTCCAGTGGCCAATGCGCTTGATCATCGCCTCACGCATTGCAGCCAGCGTGCCGGTTTCATCGTTTTCAGTCATGCCTCTACCTTGCGTTTGATTCCTATCCTAAGAATACGCAGACCTGTTGCTTGCGCCAATCAATAATCAGTAGCCTCGGAGGATCAGGCAAGAAACAAGCAGGATTTGGATACCGATCAATGGGGGCGGCCGAAGAGAATTTGCTTCAGGTGATCGCTGGTGCTTTGCCAGACAGACCCTGCCTTTCTCTAGCAAGGAAACCGAACCCATGAAATTTTCTCGCAAAGCTTTCATCCAGACTTCCATGCTTGCTTGTGTGGCCTTTTTCATCAGCACGGGCTCAACTCTGGCGAAAGCTAGCACCGCCTCAACCGGAGGAGACGTGCTCAAACTGACTCAGGAGTGGGACAAGACCTTCCCCAGAAGCAACAAGGTTGATCATGAGAAGGTCATCTTCAAGAACCGCTACGGCATCACGCTGGCGGCTGATCTCTACCTGCCCAAGAATCGCGGCAACAAGCGCCTGCCTGCGCTGGCAGTAGGCGGCCCGTTTGGTGCGGTGAAGGAACAGTCCTCCGGCCTGTATGCACAGACAATGGCTGAGCGCGGCTTCGCGACTCTGGCTTTTGATGCCTCCTATACCGGCGAGAGCGGCGGTGAGCCGCGCAATGTAGCCTCTCCCGACATCAATACCGAAGACTTCAGTGCTGCCGTCGACTACCTGGGACTGCGCGCCGAGGTGGATCGCGAACGTATCGGCATCATTGGCATCTGCGGCTGGGGTGGTATGGCCTTGAATGCTACAGCGGTAGACAAGCGGATCAAGGCTGTCGTAACCAGCACCATGTACGACATGACTCGTGTGATGTCCAAGGGCTACTTCGATAGCATGACCCTGGCGCAACGCACGCAGGCACTGGAACAGATGAGCCGACAGCGCTGGGTTGATGCCGAAAAGGGCAGCTCCGCTTACCAGCCTGCTTACAACAGCCAGCCGACCAGCGACGCGCCTCAGTTCGTAAAGGACTATTACGACTACTATGGCACGCCGCGCGGCTACCATCCGCGTGCAGTGAATTCTGGCAATGCCTGGACGCAGACCACGCCGCTGTCATTCATGAACATGCCGCTTCTTACCTACATCAAGGAAATCTCGCCGCGTCCGATCTTGTTCATCCATGGCGAGAAGGCTCACTCGCGTTACTTCAGCGAGACGGCCTATGCTGCTGCCGCAGAGCCCAAAGAGCTGCTGATCATCAAGGGTGCCAGCCACGTCGATCTGTATGACGACAAGGCAGGCAAGATCCCGTACGACAAGATGGCAGATTTCTTCAGCAAATACCTGAAGTGATTTTCGAAGCGATCCTGTCCTGCAACCGGCCGGATCAAGGCCGGTTGTCTGCTTTTTTAGGATTCTTATGTCGGACGTCATCATGCGCTCAACCACCACCGGGCATGCAGAAAAAAGCGGCGCGGTGCTATCGATGTCTTTTTGTGTAGCCATGCTGATCGCTGCAGAATTCATGCCGGTCAGTCTGCTGACCCCGATCGCTGCCGATTTGGCTGCTACAGATGGCACGGTCGGGCAGGCGATTTCAATATCCGGTCTGTTTGCCGTGATAGCCAGTCTGATGACGGCCAGCCTCACAGCACGCCTCGACCGGCGGCATGTCATGCTGTGCTTGACCTCCCTGTTATTGCTGTCTTTGATCCTAGCTGCCTGCGCCCCCAGTTTCTTGATTCTGATGCTTGCGAGAGCACTCCTGGGCATCGTGATTGGCGGCTTCTGGTCCTTGGCGACGGCCACTGTTATCCGCTTGGTCCAAGCCGAGAGCGTACCCAAGGCACTGGGGACGATGTATATGGGCAATGCGGTTGCCACCGCGTTTGCCGCGCCAGTAGGCAGCTATCTTGGTGGTTTCATTGGATGGCGCGGAGTTTTCTGGGCTCTGGTACCGGCCGCCATTCTGGCCCTCCTCTGGCAGTGGAGAAGCCTGCCCTCGATGCCATCCCACCATGCCACATCCATTCGCGAACAGTTGGCCTTGCTCGGGCGCAGAAACATGCGTTTTGCCATGCCGTCCGTCATGCTGACTTTTGCCGGCGCGTTCTCGGCATTTACCTACTTCCGGCCCTTTCTGGAAACCCAGACGCATGTGAGTCTGACACAGCTCTCGCTCCTGTTGTTTGGGCTAGGGTTGGCCGGATTCATTGGCACACGCGGCGCAAGCGCATTACTGGATAAACAGCTATACCGCCTGCTGTGTTGGCTGCCCTTTGTCATGGCGTTTGTCACCCTGGGATTGCTGGAGGCCGGGTCGATGTTATGGCCAGTGGCCATCGCCCTGATTGTCTGGGGGGCAGTGAACGCAGCTATTGCAGTGAGCTGGTCTGCATGGATTGCACATGGGATTGGCGACCAGCCGGAAGCTGGCGGTGGATTGATCATTGCCGCGATCCAACTCGCCATTCTGCTGGGCGGCACACTTGGTGGCGCCTTGCTGGATCACTGGTCAATTCAAGCCACCTTTGTTGGCAGCATCATTCTTCTCGTACTGGCATCAGTGCTTGTCGGCAATGGCAATCGTATCAAACCAGCATTTTGAAAGGCTAATGTAATGAAAATTCTGCATAACGGCTCGATTCCCTCCCTCACTGGGCCAGCCGAGTGGTTTTCTGGCAAGGTCCGGATTGATGGCATGTTCAACACAGAGGCACCGGTCACCGTCTCCGTGGCCATGGTGACGTTTGAACCCGGCGCCCGTACGGCGTGGCATAGCCATCCACTTGGACAGACGCTGATTGTGACAACCGGCTGCGGCCGTGTGCAGTTGCAGGGCGAACCGATGAAGGAAATCAAACCTGGCGATATTGTCTGGATCGCGCCTAGCGAAATACACTGGCATGGCGCAGCACCCGAAACCGCCATGACTCACATTGCCATTCAGGAAGCAATGGATGGCAAAGCCGCCGACTGGTTCGAACTCGTCAGCGACAAAGAATACACAGAGAACTGATTGAAAGGACTATCACGATGAACAATTTCAGCTACAAAAACGCTACCCAAATCCATTTCGGCCAAGGGCAAATCGACAAGATCCGTGAAGAAATTCCAGCGGGCAGTCGTGTATTGATCACCTATGGTGGTGGCTCGATCAAGAAAAACGGCGTGCTGGATCAAGTCCATGCTGCGCTGCGAGGATTTACCACTTTCGAATTCGGCGGCATTGAGCCTAACCCGCATTTCGAAACCCTGGTTAAAGCCGCAGAACTGGTCAAGAAGGAAAGCATCTCGTTCATTCTGGCAGTAGGCGGTGGTTCTGTGATTGATGGCACCAAATTCATTGCTGCCGCCGCCCTGTATCCAAACGACCCATGGGAAATCATCCAGACTTATGGCGCCAAAGTGACTCAGGCGGTACCATTCGGCAGCGTCCTGACGCTGGCCGCCACCGGATCTGAAATGAATAATGGCGCGGTCATTACGCGCGCTGCCACACAAGACAAGCTCTTTTTCTTTTCAGATCATGTCTACCCGCAATTCTCGGTACTTGATCCGGCCACCACCTATTCACTGCCACCCCGCCAAACCGGCAATGGCGTCGTCGACAGCTTTGTGCATGTCGTTGAGCAATATGTGACTTATCCAGTCAATGCCAAGGTACAGGATCGTTTTGCTGAAAGCCTGCTGCTCAATTTGCTCGAAGACGGCCCGAAGGCGCTGGAGAATCCATCAGATTACGATGTACGCGCCAATCTGATGTGGACCGCAACCATGGCGCTGAATGGCTTGATTGCCACTGGAGTGCCTGCTGATTGGGCAACACATATGATCGGCCAGGAAATCACCGGCCTGTATGGGCTGGATCATGGTCAGACCTTGGCTGTCGTCCTGCCGGTGGTCTGGCAATATAAGAAGGCACAAAAGAGAGAGAAACTCCTTCAGTATGCAACACGAATCTGGAGGCTGACCGAAGGCGATGAAGACGCACGCATTGAAGCCGCCATTGAGCATACGCGTCAGTTCTTCGAGAGAATGGGGGTCAAGACCCGGTTGCGCGATTACAACCTGGACAAGTCCATTATCACGGCCGTGGTGCAGAAGCTGGAAGCGCACAGCCACGTCAAACTAGGGGAGCACGCCGATATCACCCCGGCTGATGTCGCGCACATTTTGGAATTGGCGCTGTAAGGCATGTCAAAAGAGTAGGTGTAGAGCTGTTGTTTCAGGCCGCAGATCCACGTTTGCGGCCTTTGTTCACTCAGGATGACGCCTAGCGAAGATCGCTCTTTCACCCGCGTATTCCTTGCCCCGCAAAACCATAGCTGAATTCACGGTGCTACAGCTTCAATGGTGATTTCCAAGCCGCCCCGGGCCTTCAACAGGTCCACGCCCCCATCAAATCGGCCCAGACGAATCAGCCCGGTTGAATAGCCAAAATCGCGGTAAAAAATCGCCAGATTGCCCCAAGGAGCGTAGTAGGTGATGTCGCCAACTTCCGGGTCGATGCCTGCTGGCGCCCCGGTTGTTGTCAGCTTGCGTGGCAGATAGGCGATTTTTTCAGTGGCGTTGTAGTCATCAAGTTTCAATGTCATTGGCAGCATACTCAGGAAATCTCTGGCTGACGCGTTGTCCTCTAGTGTGGCAGTTGTGCTATAGCCGTTGATGGCCATGCGGACTTGCATAGTTTGGGCTCCTGTCATGGGTGATGAACTGCTTGAGGACGGCACAGCAGGCGATGGGGTCGGGTCATTACCACCAGAGCATGTTGAAATACAGCCAGCCATCAGTACGGACAGCAAACCGCCGAAGACACACTTCATTGTTTTTCTCCTGTAAATGTGGGAGACAGTTACGCTGTGATGCCGTTCCACCATGGGGAAAAGTACTGCGTTTGTACGTCCAGCCTCATTTGTTCACCCATCATAGGGGTGAGCAATGTGTAGCTTTGCTGCTGACTGGCAGCAACAATGCGCTCTAAAGGCTCGGTCCAGGTATGGCGGGCCAGATTGAACTTACCCACATGTGCTGGCAACAAAGTTTTGGCATTCAACTCTTGGGCGTTCTGTGCTGCCTGTTCAGGCGTCATGTGGATGTAGGGCCAGCACGGGTCGTACTGGCCCATGTCGAGCGCAACCAGATCAAAGCTGCCATAGCACTGCGCCAGTTCCTTGAAATGCGGGCCGTACCCCGTGTCGCCACTGAACAGCAGCCGCCGGTTTTCAGATTCCAGCACGAACCCCACCCCCACCCCACAGGGTTTTGTTGCGGGTCAGCCAACGGCCGGAATAGTGGCGGGCCGGAATCAAGTGGATAGTCAGCCGCTGGCTTACAACAAGCTTGTCGTACCAGTCGCCTTCGTGGATTTGGTCTGCAGCGTAACCCCAGCTTTCCAGGTGAGCACCAACCCCCAAAGGCACCATGACCTGGCTGACCTTGTTCTTGAGTTCGATGATCGTAGCATAGTCCAGATGATCCCAATGATCATGGGTGATCAGCAGTACGTCGATGCTCGGCAAGTCCTCAGCGGTATACAGGTTGGTTCCGGCAAAGGACTGGATCGAAAACGACACGGGCGAAGCATGGTCGCTGAATACCGGATCAATCAGGATGCGCTTGCCCGCTTGTTGCACATAAAATGAGGAGTGCCCCAGCCAGATCACCATGTCCTGCTCTATAGTCAATGATTTGAAGTCTGTTTTGAATGCAGGCACAGGCCGTGTCGGGCGGAGGTGTTCGACTCGCTCAAACAGGCTCTTGGTGAGGATGGAAAATGTACCCGTATCGCCGACCAATATAGGGGTGAGAATTTGGTTGCGGAATTCACCGTCGACATAGTGCGTGGAGCGGGCAATTCTTTCCTGACGATGACCAGCCGGGTAGCTGCCAAATTTCGGGTGCTGCAGGTAGGCACAGGCCCCCAGGCCCAAGCCAGCAAGCAATGCGATCGAGGTGACCATACGCTTTGTATGCTCGTCTCATCTGGAGAAATTTCCATAGATCATACCAAATTCTCTGTGGCAATCCAGACAAAGGGGTAGACAGATCCTCGACCTTTCTTGCCTGATCCTCCGGGTACTAGAACTGCCGACTGACCCGCAAATGTGTCGGCAGTGCATCCGGAAAAATGGGGCTCAAGCAGCCAAAACAGTGCCAAGTGGCGTTTGCAGACGCTCAGCGAAGTCTTTTTGCATGCGGGCCTGGGTTGCTTCATCTGCTCCCATCTCCAATCGATTCGTAGTTGATGTCATCGCGCCAGTCAGCGCGCGGCGTCGATGACCATTCCGCCGTCAGGTGTGAGGCTGTAGCCAGTGATGAATTGCGCGTCCTTTGTGGCGAGAAACAGGATGACCGGAGCGATGGGCATTGCCTACGTTCCCACTTCTGTGGTGCAGTCCTGCCTGGATGCGGGCCAACTGATAGAGGTTTTTTCTAACTGGTGCCCTGCAATCCTGGGTCTGTTTCTGTATTACGCAGGGCATCGGCATGTTCCTACGGGTCTGAGGGCTTTTATCGAGGTATTGAAGGAGCTAATGCCTTGACTCACTGGCGCACTGGAAATGCCTGAGCATACGGATACCGTCGCTCTACAAGCGGCGACTTCACGCTGTAACCAGCCAATCAACCATTGTGGCGATGAATGACTCCTGAGGGGCGGAAACACCTATTCGTCGGAAAGGAGGGCTGCCGTTCGCGATCTCTAAATGCTGAACGGCAGTTAAGCGGCGAATTGCTGTCTGATTTGGCGCTTCAGACCAAGGTCCGCTAAGGCCGAGAACCGAGCTTTCACTCCCGATTGAGGCCATGTAAAAACGCCGTGGCATTCCGAGGGACGCATCTGGACCGTTTCCCTTGACTTCAATGAGATGAGAGTAGGAGTCGTCAGGCGACGTCACGCGCTGATGGATGCGACGAACTGGTCAAAGATCGCGATGCATTCTTTCAACGCGTCACTCTCGTTAAACTCCCAGCTTGGAAACTGCCCATCAACGTACATGCGAGCCAAGCCGTAGACGAGCGCGCGAGCGGCCATCTGATGATGCCTAACATCCCCTGGCTGCAGCAAGCCCACTGTTGCTGCCTCATCCATCAACTCGGTCATTTTTGCGCGGATCATATCGTTGCGCTGGCGCAGAGACGACCCCTCGAAATCAATCACCGCGCGTGCCGAAATTACCTGAAAATGCGTGGGATTGGCAAAGGCCCAACGCAGAAAACCAATGCCAATTGCACGAAACTGCATAAGCGGATTTTGATCCGCAGCCGCTTGCAAGGACAACTCAATAGTCCCGGCTAGCCTGTTCATCGCTTCCTCAGCGACTGCGGTCAGCAGTGCCGTACGAGTGGCGAAATGGCGAAAAGGGGCACCAGGTGATACCCCCGCTATTTTGGCGACAGCCCGTACGCTTACCGCATCAACCCCATGTGTCTCGATCAACTGCACCGCAGCATCCAACAAAGAGCGGCGTAGGTCACCATGGTGGTAGCTGCGGCGCAGCAGTGTATCCTCAGGCGGCGAAGGAGGTCGGGTTTTCGTCATGGTCGGAAATTGTCAATGGTCGCTAAATGTAATCATTGCACACATCCTTCAAACCATGCCACAATTCAGAATGCAATCACTGATTACATTTTCAATGTCCATCGTCGAGGGCCTCCATGAAATTTCAATCACTTGTCGCTCGTTACCTGGCAATCACCGCTGCTCTCCTAAGCCTCACAACCGCGCATGCTGACGATCATGATGCCCATATTCTGCCTACAGCTCCGGTTGAACCCGCAGCCCAATTAATTGTTGATGCGCCGCTGGCCATCCCGTTAGCCAAAGGGATCGTGGTGGTGCCGTTCCGCACGGAGCACATTAAGATCATTCCCGTCTACGGCGAAGCCGCGTTGCGGGTCGTACCGAGAATCGGCCATCTGCATATCACGGTAGATCATGCAGCTTGGCATTGGTTGCAAGCCAGCGAAGAACCCATCGTCATTCAGGGATTGTCACACGGTCCCCACCAACTTACGTTGGAATTGGCAGACGCGAACCATCATGTGCTTGCGGNCAAAGATTTGGACTTCACCATTCCCTAGTTCCAGCAACCTGGGTGGAAGCCCGGCAATACCGAGTAATAGTGCAAGTGCCGGACTCATCAGGCAACAGCGAAGGGCGAATCAGCATGGCTATTCCTTTCTATCCAGTACGGATGGGATGGGCGACGCGAGTGCTGACAAGGAACGGATGACGACGGCAAGTGCCTTGGCGTGTGCCGCAGTGCCGTCCCAAGTCTGACGGAGGGCTTCGATGAGTTCCGTGTTCTGACAGACTGCCTCATGTGTCACACCTTGGGTCTTGCGCTCGGCGTAGAGACAGACTTCTTCAAATAAGCGGGAGGGGCGCAGGTTGTGGCCACCCAGGATGCGGCTGACCTGCGCTTGGGAGGCGCTGACGGCCTCGGCGATCTCTGTCTGGGAGATGCCAAGCTCCTGGAAGATCTGGCGGGCGCGTGTGGCCCTTGCCTGTAATTCAATCTCAATCATGTATTATGTATAGAAAAAAACATATATACATGCAAGGAGAAATAACGATAAGCAGCTTAACCGTGGTTCGCGTACTGTCAGATGGCATTACGAAGAGGCGATCACATGCGCTGTCGGCAAGTCGGATTTACTGAAGTCAGTCAAATAGATCTCTTGTCTCGCCTTGATGCTTGAGCGCGACATCCAGGCATTTGCGGGTCAGCGGAAGCCGGTCTAGCGCATTGAGTTTGGCTTTGAGTTCGGGGACTTCCTGGTAGATCTGCCAAAGGCGAAGTTTTTTGTGTGGGTGTTCTGTCTTGATCTTTAATACAGCGTCTTTCACCTGATGGCTGAGGCACCGATCCCTCTCGTCCCATCGAACATGAGGTTTACTGGATTTGGCAGAAGATAGTGCCGGAATGGCATGCGCTTGGAGCCAGATTCGATCATTCCTGTATAGCCAAGCGTAGGTTGTAGGCTCAATACTGCGCAGGTATTTTGTTCCAAGCTTGGCATAGCGTTGGATCGCCTTTTCCCAATCCTTTCTGGCTTTCCGCTGAGCTTTCTCGAAGCGTGCTGCCTGCCATTGTGCGTGCAGCATTGGAGTGGTTCGGAGGATCTTGGTGATGGTTACCACGGCAAGCCCATAGCGCTGAGCTGCCTCAGCCTTGTCCATGCCCCGTTGCAGAGCCTTTACAAGTCTTGCATGAAGTTCCGGTTTAAGGACTTTTGCACGGCGATGAACTACGATCCCGCATCGTGCCGCCCAGACCATTGCCGTGGTGATATCGACCTGCAAGTGGCTGGCCAGTCTGCGCATGCTGTAGTGCTCGACATCAACGAGCCTGTGGATTTCTGTTGCAGGAGTTTCGGGCAGGGTTTGGGAGTATGCCTGCTGACGGCCTGAAGGAAAGACACTCACTTGCTGCATTTGTCCGTAGCGCTGCAAGAATGCGCCAGCATCGCCGTACAGCCAGTCAATCAGCAGGAAGTGACGGATCGGGTGAGTGCCTGAGCGCATGGGGCGCAGCAATCGGCTCACCTGGGTCTGGGCCTCTTCAACGGTGATGGGAAGCGTGGCAAATTCCGGAATCTTATGCAATCCTTCCACATATGTCAGAAAGTCTTCTGCGATTAATCTTTGGCGTCGCTTACCTGCAGGTGTAAGGTAGTTTTTGTCAGCCAGTGCGGCGTCATAGCATCGCTGCAATTGTTCTATTTGCAAATGACCGCGTACCTGTGCGTTCACCAAGTCAATAATCAATGCTCCAAGATGAGCCAACCTGTCTTCACATTTGATGAAGGCGCGCTGTGTGGCGGACGACCAAGCGCGAAATTGACGGCTATCCGGCAGATGCCACAGAAATCGTTCGGCACCCGAGGATTTAAGGCGTGATTCACGCAATGGGATATGGTGTAGCGGACAGATCCAGACACCTGGACACTGATGGGTGAGGTGCCAGTAAGCGACGCCATGTCGCTCCACATCTGCTTGCATGCAGAGCGGACATGCCTTGAGGGGGTGGTTGGCCCTGAAACGACTGGTCAGCAGACCAAGCTTGAGTTTGAAATGTGCAAGTGAATGCCCGCACAAGGCATCCACGAAATCCTGACATTCAGGTTCATCCAGAAAGATTCGGTAATACTTATAGAGCGTATGCGTCTTGGCGATATCTGTAGCGCTTCCCAATAGGCCTTTGGTGTTCTGCGCAAATTCTGTGAGTCGGGTTGGGAAGTCGTGCTGACTCCCTCCCCGGTGGTGACCAAACAGAATCTGCGTGGTACTTCCCGCCAGCGGGTAGCCCCAGAGCTTATGTAGACGGCTGGCCAGACTGAAGACCGTTTCGTCTTCAAGCCAAGGGACAAGGAACACCACTTGTTGTTCCTGCATGACTTTGCCTCCACCCAGTCAAGTCATCTCTTCTTTTGCTCATGAGCATTCGGAGAAGACTGCGTTTTTGGAGAATGATCGTCCAGAAAAGCCGTTTTTACGCCTCGAATCAAGCAAACAAACCCATGTGCTAATGCATTGTTTTATTGAATAAAATCTTCAGTTCGCGACTTTATTGCACTGTTTTGGTGAAGTGCAGCCAAACGTGATCAATTGCGCGCAAACAAAAGCCCTGCGGGCGTTTGAGCGATTCCGCAGGGCTGGGTGGTAGTTCGCGACTTTAATAACCAGTTCGCGACTATAATTGTCGCGAATAAAAATTGTCACGGAACACAGGGATGATTATTCCACTGTCACACTCTTTGCCAGATTGCGTGGTTTATCAACGTCTGTGCCGCATGCGCATGCAGTGTGATATGCCAATAGTTGGAGTGGCACGACGTGGAGAATGGGGGAGAGTACGCCGTAGTGCTCTGGCATGCGGATGACATGGACGCCTTCCTGGCTTTCGATCTTGGAGTCTGCGTCTGCAAAGACGTAGAGTTCCCCTCCGCGTGCGCGTACTTCCTGCATATTGCTTTTGAGTTTGTCGACGAGGGTGTCATTGGGGGCGATGGTGACGACGGGCATTTGGTCGTCCACTAATGCGAGTGGGCCGTGCTTGAGTTCGCCTGCCGGGTAGGCTTCGGCGTGGATGTAGGAGATTTCCTTGAGTTTGAGTGCGCCTTCCAGGGCGATGGGGTAGTGCATGCCGCGCCCGAGAAAAAGGGCGTGGTGCTTGCGGGTGAAGTCTTGTGCCCAGGCGATGACTTGGGGTTCCAGGGCGAGCACAGCCTGCAGGGCGACGGGGAGGTGGCGCATGGAGCGCAGGTATTCGGTTTCCTGCTCGTCAGTCAGCCTGTTGTGGACTTGGGCGATGCTGAGGGTGAGGAGGAATAGGGCTGCCAGTTGGGTGGTGAAGGCTTTGGTGGAGGCGACGCCGATCTCGACACCTGCGCGGGTGATGTAGGCGAGTTTGCATTCGCGCACCATGGCGCTGGTCGATACGTTGCAGATGGTGAGGGTGTATTCCATGCCCAGGCTGCGCGCGTGTTTGAGTGCTGCGATGGTGTCAGCCGTTTCGCCGGATTGGGAGATGGTGACGACCAGGGTTTTGGGGTTGGGGACGCTGTCGCGGTAGCGGTATTCGCTGGCGATTTCGACTTGCGTGTTGATCTTGGCGATGGATTCGAGCCAGTATTTTGCGGTGCAGCCTGCGTAGTAGCTGGTGCCGCAGGCGAGGATGAGAACGGAGTCGATGTCTTTGAAAATTTTGTAGGCGTCGTCGCCGAAGAGTTCTGGAGTGATGCTTTCGATGCCTTGCAGGGTGTCGCCAATCGCGCGCGGTTGCTCGAAGATTTCCTTTTGCATGAAGTGGCGGTAGGGGCCGAGTTCGGCTGCGCCGCTGTGGGCATATACGGTGCGAACGGGGCGATCTACACGTGCAAAGCCATCGCCGACGCGGGATTCGACCCAGTATTTGCCGATCTGGAGGTCGACCACGTCTTTGTCTTCGAGATAGACGATCTGGTTGGTGACGCCTGCCAGTGCCATGGCGTCGGAGGCGAGGAAGTTTTCTCCGCCTTGTTCGCCTACGCCCATGACCAGCGGGCTGCCTTCTCGGGCGCCAATGATGCGGTGGGGTTCATCGCGGCAGAATACGGCAATGGCATATGCTCCCTTCAGGCGGAGCACGGCTTGTTTGACGGCGATAAAAAGATCGTTGTCATAATAGTAGTCAACCAGGTGGGCGATCACTTCGGTGTCGGTCTGGCTTTCAAAAACATACCCCTTGGCGCGTAATTCGGCTCGCAGCTCTTCGTGGTTTTCTATGATGCCGTTATGCACCAGGGCGACGCGTGCATCGTCCAGCGAGGGGGAAATGTGCGGGTGTGCGTTATGTACGGCAGGTACGCCGTGGGTGGCCCAACGGGTGTGAGCGATGCCCGTGAAGCCTTCCACGTGGTCTTCCTGGATCTGGGTATCCAGTTCTGCCACGCGTGAGGTGCTGCGTGCCCGGCGTACGCCACCGTGCTGGTGTACGGCAACCCCGCAGGAGTCGTAACCACGGTATTCGAGGCGCTTGAGTCCTTCGACCAGGATGGAAACGATATTGCGTTGGGCAACAGCTGCGACGATTCCGCACATGAGCAGGTACTCCTTGTTGAGAGGGCTTGAATGCTGCGCATCTTAGCGAGATGGGTGTAAAATTGTCTTGCAAAATTTAATAGTTATTGAAATTAATGTTCTTTTGGCTTGTTGCGAGAAATTTTATTCCTAAAAATATGGTTTTTTGGAGGTTTTCTTGAAGAGTCTTGGATTGGATGCATGTGATTTGCGGATTCTTGCGTTGCTGCAACAGGATGCTTCGCTTTCAAATCAAGACCTTGCAGCGCAGGTCCATATCTCCCCGGCTACTTGTTTGCGTCGTGTGCGCAGGCTTGAGGAGGCTGGGGCCATTGAGCGCAGGGTGGCGATTTTGTCGCAGGAGCTTTTGGGGGCAGGGCTGACCGCCATCGTGGAAGTGACCTTGGATGAGCAGTCCAGCGATAAGCTGCGCGCTTTTGAAGCACGCGTTTTGAGCGAAGCGGCGGTGCAGCAGTGCTATCAGGTATCGTCGGGGATGGATTTCGTGTTGATCCTGCAGGTGCGAGACATGGAGAGCTACCACCGGGTCGCGCATCGCCTGTTGGCCGCAGATGTGAATGTGCGCAATGTGCGCACATTCTTTTCGATCCACCGGGGTAAGTTTTCAACCCAGATTGATCTGCCGGATACGCCTTGATCACCGGGTGGTCAAGGCGCCAACCAGTCGGCCTGCCAGAGTAGGGGCTGCGTTTTAATGCAGGGCCAGGTCAAGCTCTTGGGTGCCATCATTCTCCAGGTGTATTGCTAATTGCGCAAAGCTTGGGGCCCCGATGGTAAATGTGGGCCTGTGGCCAAAGCCATACGGTTCCATCGGCCAGTCTTCATCATTCCGGTCCAACATGCCGTTGCCGTTATCATCCTGATAGGCCGCAACCACATAATCTCCAGGAGGCAGAGCGGGGAAATCTGCAACCAGATTTTGGCTGGCCATTAGTTTTTGGCCCCGGTAAGGGTGCTTGGTTTGGTATTGGTCCTGGGTGGCAAATACGGCCACCATGACAGGGGTGCTCTGATTCGAAAGATTGGTGAAATGCACGCGAATTTCACCGGCTTGGCTCGTAACGCAGCAGGCCAGACTCAGCATTGCGATGATGGGGCGTAACATGGTTTTTTCCTCCTGTGCATGAATGGTGATTCCATCCTATGCACCCGCTGCGTGTAAATGCAGTGCTATGAGATGAACTGCCTGAAGTGAGGCGTGAATCACCTGTTTTGCCTACCGACAGGAGGGGGATTGCCATGCTGTGTGGCCTTGGGGTTACGGCGCCTGGGTGCCATACTGGTGAAATAAGGAGCACTCATGAACCACATGCGCAAATCTCCAGAGAGAGCGTATCTGCGGCATCCTGCAGAAATGCCGATCCATGTGCATTGCGAGCACGCCCCCAAACATGCCGCCCATAGAATGCACAACGTCTGCAGGGGCGGGCTGGCCTGTCGGTCCGATGCCCCCTTGCCGGTTGGTGCCCAGGTATCGATCTGCATCCCTGTTGTACATCCTCCGTTTGAAGTACCGGGTGAAGTGGTGTGGTGTCGCCGGATTGATGACACATGCTATGAACTCGGGCTTCGTTTTGTCTCTGCAGAAGATGCATTTGCTGCCCGGATGGTGGAGCAGCTGTGCCACATTGAGCGTTATCGACGTGAGGTGGCAGAGCAGGAGGGGCGTGCAATTGATGCTGAAACCGCTGCCGCAGAATGGATTGCCAAGTTCGCGGGGCACTTTCCGCGTATCAATTGATCCCATGTGGGCTGGCTTCTCAATTTGTTTCAAGCTTGTGCCGATAATCACATGAGTTGGTTTTGAGTTAAGCAAGCCGCGCCAGAAGGCAGGAACTGGCGTAGCGGACCAGGGTTTTTATCGTGGGGAGATCTGCTGGTGAGACAGGGGACTGCCGATTCCAATGCCACGATGCAGTGGTTGATGCTGATGCTGGCCGTGCTGGTTTCAGGCTGTCTGGTGGCTGTCGATCTGTACCAGAATCATCGTCGGGTGGATGAGCAGGAAAATGTCCGTCTGATGACCCAGGGGCGCGTTGTCCGCCAGAATGTGCTGCGCCAGCTGGAAAGCACCAATCACATGTTGCGCCTGCTGCAGGTTGAAAGCGGAGGCGATGCGCCATATCTGACCAAGCTGGCTCAAGGTGTGCCTGGCATTGATGCCTTGATGGTGCTCGACGCCAAGGGCAGCATCTTCATGGCCAACCGCAGTTCGATGGTGGGGCAGGACATGAGCCAGTCGGCCATTGTTGACGCCATGCATCAAGGCCCGCCGCAACCCAAGTTATACGTGGCGCTGCCCCGGCCGGATGCCAAAGGTAGTCGCCAGATGCAGTTTGCCCGCATATTGCTGGCGCCCAATGGCGAATATGCCGGGGCGGTGGTGGCAAACGTCAATGTCGACTACTTTTCCACCTTGCTGGAGTCCATTAACTATGCTCCGGACATGTGGGGGGCGATTCTCCATAGCGATGGCCGGGTGTTTCTGACTACGCCGGAGCGCCGCCCGGAAACCGCCCGCCAGGATCTGGCCGCATTGGCAGATTACTTCAAAGACTTTAAACCCCTGGGGCGGGCAGAGGAAATACAATCCAGACGGAATCAATTCGGCCGGGATACCTATCGCATGGCCATGCTGACCGTTGATGCGGATTTCTTTGCACCGAACACGCTGCTCTATATTGGCATCAGCCGCCAGAATTCAGCCATTTATGCGCCGTGGATGCGCGAACTTAAAATCCTGCTGGCGGGTTATGGCTTGATTGTTGCACTGCTGGTGGCGGGGTTCTGGTGGTATTTATGGCGGCAGTCTCACCAGCAAAGGCTGCTTGCCCGTACCGAGCGCCAACTGCAAAGCAGCGCCAGTCTGCTACAACTGGCAGCCAAGGCCATGGGCCTGGGGCAGTGGGAGTTCTATCCGCAGATCAGAAAAAACATCTGGGATGCGAACATGTTCGCCATCTACGATGTGGACGACCCCAATCCCTCGGACTTCCATACCTATTGGACAGAACGAGTGTTGCTCGAAGACATCGAGCGTGTCTATCAGGAATTGGATGAAGCCTTAGCCGGATTGCGGCCTTATGACGTTCAGTTTCGGCTGCGTCGCCGCGATGGCGTCATTCGCACTGTGCGTAGCTGGGGGCACGTTTTCCGCGATGCCGACGGCGCGGTCGAACGTATTGTGGGGCTCGACGAAGACATCACGGAAAGGGTTCTGGCGGAGGAGCGCCTTGTTCAGCGTGAGCATGATCTGCAATCCATTCTGGATAATCTGCCCTCGTTGGTCGGGTATTGGGACAGTGATTTGCGCAACCGTTTCGGCAACCGTACCTATGGTGAATGGTTTCATGTTGATGCTTCAGTCATGCCTGGCATGCACCTGTCTGAATTGCTCGGGGAAGAGAACTTCCAGCGCAACCTGCCCCGCGCACTGGCTGCCCTGCGTGGTGAAGCTCAACTGTTCAACCAGGTTATTCCTCCGGACGATGGGCAGGGCGCGCGCCATACCTTGGTGCACTACATTCCGGACGTGCAAGAGGGGCAGGTGAATGGATTCTACGCCATGGTTTCCGATGTCACCGTCGCCAAAATTTCTGAAGACGCATTGCGTGAGAGTGAGCTGCGCTACCGGACATTGGCCCAGGTAGCGCCGGTAGGGATATTCTGTCTTGATGAAAATGCTGATTGCATTTATGTGAACGGGCATTGGCTCGATATTTGCGGCATGGCGGCTGAACATGCCTTTGGCCGGGTCTGGCTCGACAGCATTTATGGCAAGGATCGCCTGCGTGTCGAGAGTGAATGGCAGATGGCCATGCAATCGAATGCCAGCTACACGGGGGAATTCCGCTACCTGCGTGCCGATGGGCAGATCGTCTGGGTGCTGGCAAGAATTGCAGCAGAACTCCTGCCCAATGGATTGTTGAAAGGATATGTGGGAACGCTGACGGACATTACGGCAATCAAAAAGGCCGAGGATGAGCTACGCCTGGCGGCTAACGTGTTTTCCTATACGCAGGATGGGATTGTCGTCACCAATGACCAGAACCTGATTATTGACGTCAATCCGGCCTTCTCAAAAATTACCGGCTATTCACGAGAGGAGGCTTTGGGGCGTGACCCGCGTTTCCTTGGCTCCAAGCGCCAGTCCAAGGAGTTCTACACCCGCATGTGGCACAATCTGATGACGGACGGGTATTGGCGTGGTGAAATATGGAATCGGCGCAAGAGTGGTGAGGATTATGCTGAACTCATCTCCATCGCTGTGGTGCGCGGCAGTGGTGGTGGGCTGAAATACTATGTGGCCGTGTTCTCCGATATTACCCGTTATAAGAACTATGAAGCCGAATTGAGTCGGCTCGCCCATTTTGACCCGCTGACTTCTCTGCCCAACCGGCGCATGCTGACCGATCGGCTGAGTCTGGCGATTGCCCGAGCCCGGCGGACAGGGCAATCCCTTGCGGTATGCTATCTGGATTTGGATGGATTCAAGCCGGTCAATGACCGCTTTGGGCATGATGCGGGTGATCGGCTTTTGCTGGAGGTCTCCCGTCGTCTGCAGGAAGCGCTGCGTGCCGATGATACGGTGGCGCGCCTGGGGGGCGATGAATTCGTGCTGCTGCTCAATGGGGTGGCGCAAGTCGAAGAATGCCGGGTTGCCCTGCAGCGGATACTCACTGCGGTGGGCCTTTCACGCCTGGAAGACGTTCCGCTGGGAATTTCGGCAAGTATTGGTGTGACGCTGTTTCCCGAAGATGACGTTGACGCAGATACGCTGTTGCGGCATGCCGATCAGGCGATGTATACCGCCAAGGAAGAAGGGCGGAATCGCTACCACATGTTTGACCCGAGGTATGACAAACAGGCGCGCGCGCAACGTGAGGCGATAGAGCGCCTGTCAGAAGCCAAGAACGCGGGCGAGTTCATGCTCTACTACCAACCCAAGGTCAATCTGGTCAGCGGCGAAGTGATTGGGGCCGAAGCCTTGATCCGCTGGCGTCATCCTGAGCGTGGCATTGTGCCCCCCGGTGAATTCCTGCCCTTGCTTGAAGGCACGGACCTGGAGATTTCTGTCGGTGAATGGGTGATTGAACATGCCTTGCAACAGATCGAAGCCTGGAAATCCAAAGGGGTGAATCTGTCTGTGAGCGCCAATATCAGCCCGGAACATCTGCGCCATGAAGGGTTTATTGATTACTTGCGTGAAGCTTTGGCAAGACATACCAATGTTCTACCCGGCGATCTGGAGCTTGAAATCCTGGAGTCTGCGGCGATTGGTGATATTGAGCAGGCATCGGGCGTGTTGGCTGCCGGGGTGGCAATGGGGGTTCGTTTCTCGCTCGATGATTTTGGTACAGGATATTCTTCGCTGACCTATTTCCGGCGCCTACCGATCAGCGTGCTGAAGATTGATCAGACTTTCGTGCGTGACATGCTGGAAGATCCTGATGACCTTGGGATTGTGGACAGCGTGGTGCGTCTGGCAGAAGCGTTTGATCGCCCAGCCATCGCCGAAGGCGTAGAAACGCCGCAGCACGGTGCCATGCTTGTTTTGCTGGGTTGTCAATTGGCCCAGGGCTATGGCATTGCCCGGCCGATGCCCCCCGAGCAGATGGCGGATTGGATGGCGGAATGGGCGCGCAACGGCGCTTGGCGTGCCATGAGTTCAAGCGCAGCCCGCCATGCGGATGTGACCTTGTTGGTCGCGGTGCATGGTGAGCGGGTTTGGTTTGATGGAGTGGTGGAATGTCTGCGTGAGGGGGGCGGGGTGAATGTTCCCAGTCTGGTTGCCAGTGCCGGGCGATTTAGGCGCTGGCGGCAGGGTAGCGCCCACCGGCGCTATGGCATGATGCCCGAATTTCTGCACATGGGCGTTTGCTATGAAGCGGTGCACACGCTGGCTTCCGAGCTATTGACCCTGGCCGGTACGGCAGACGGCCCGGCCGCCTGTGACCGGCTGATTGAGCTGATCGGCCTGCAGGAAGAATTCATGGCCAGTGTGGAAAGCTTTACCGCGCAGTTAAGGTTGGGGCAAGCTTGATTGCGGTATATGCCGGTATAGTTTCAATCTACTCCCTGTCATACATTCCGGTTTTTGTGCGGTGTTGCACATGGGTTGCGCCATCTCGCGACAGACTGTGAGCAGATTCTGACAAGTACTTTGCATACCTTAACGTCTGAAGGCCGCAAAATGCGAGGGATTCTTGGTATTTCTGGAACTGCGCCGTCAAAAAATGAGATTTTTGTCTAAGAAGACGTTCTATGTGCTGGGCACCATTGTCGTGCTGGGTGCCGCAGTGGTTTTGCGCCTGACCGTGTTTGGTGCTGCCCCGCCGCCCCGGTTGGTGACTGCACAGGTGAGCCGGGCAGATATTGAAGACAGTGTGCTGGCTACCGGGGCTATCGAGGCGCTCAAGCAGGTGAGTGTGGGCGCCCAGGTCTCAGGGCAGATTACCAGCCTGAAGGTGCACTTGGGGGACCGGGTCAAGAAAGGTGATTTGATCGCCGAGATCGACTACCTGTCTCAACAGAACTCTCTGCGTACCGCAGAGGCATCGCTGGCCAACACCCGTGCCCAGCTTGAATCCAAGAAGGCCAGCTTGCGCCAGGCCGAACTGGCGTTTGCCCGGCAGCGCCAGATGATGGCGCAGGATGCCACCTCGCGTGAGTCCTATGAGAGCGCCGAAGCGACGCTCAATGTGACCCGTGCCGAGATCAAGGAACTGGAGGCGCAAATCACCCAGTCTGCCATTTCCGTGGATACCGCCAAGTTGAACCTTGGCTATACCAAGATTCGTGCGCCGATGGATGGTACTGTGGTGGCCATCGTCGCCAAGGAAGGGCAGACGGTGAACGCCAACCAGAGTACCCCTACCATCATCAAGCTCGCCAAACTCGATACAGTTACCGTCAAGGCCGAGATTTCGGAGGCTGATGTCACGCGCGTGAAACCCGGGTTGAAAGTGTACTTCACGATTCTGGGTGCCCCCGACAAGCGTTACACCACCACCTTGCGGGAGGTTGAACCTGCGCCGGATTCGATCAGTTCGGATTCCAGTTCTTCGAGCACTTCAAGTACAAGCAGCAGTTCCAGTAGCTCTTCCAGTTCTGCGATTTACTACAACGGCCTGCTGGATGTGCCGAACCCGGATGGCATCCTGCGGATTTCTATGACGACCGAAGTGCATATCGTGCTCGGCGAAGCCAAGAATGTTTTGAGCATTCCATCTACCGCACTGGGGGCACGCGGTGCGGATGGTAGCTATGAAGTCCGCGTACAGGATCGTGACGGCAAGGTCAGCCCCCGCAGCGTGAAAATTGGCCTGAACAATAATGTGGTGGCGCAAGTGCTCAATGGCCTCCGAGAAGATGAGGAAGTGGTGCTGGCCGAAGCCAGCGCCAGTGCCGCGCCCGCATCCCGTCGCATGGGCCCCGGCGGCCCGCCACCGATGTGAGATGCGCATGACGAACGATTACACCGACCCTATGCTCTGCCTGCAAGGGGTGTGCCGGGATTATCCTGCGGGTGAAGGCAAGCTGCGCGTGCTGGATGGGGTGGATCTGTTGATCCAGGCGGGTGAGATGGTGGCCATTGTCGGCGCCTCCGGCTCAGGCAAATCCACGCTGATGAATATATTGGGTTGTTTGGATCGGCCCAGTGAAGGGCGTTATCTTGTGGGGGGGCAGGAAACAGGCAAGCTTGAACCCGACGCCCTGGCCGCCTTGCGCCGCGAATATTTCGGTTTCATCTTCCAGCGCTATCACCTCCTCGCGGATATGGATGCTCTGGGCAACGTTGAAGTGCCTGCCATCTACGCCGGGGTGAAACGCCAACGTCGGCGTGAG
Source organism: Uliginosibacterium gangwonense DSM 18521 (assembly GCF_000373965.1). Lineage (GTDB taxonomy): Bacteria > Pseudomonadota > Gammaproteobacteria > Burkholderiales > Rhodocyclaceae > Uliginosibacterium > Uliginosibacterium gangwonense. The sequence goes on from NZ_KB892866.1 coordinate 29,360, forward strand.
CACGCACTGGGTTTGCTGCATCGCCTGGGCCTGCACGACCGTACCCACCACCGCCCAGGCCAGCTTTCGGGCGGGCAGCAGCAGCGGGTGAGTATTGCACGGGCATTGGTCAATGGTGGGCAGGTGATCCTCGCTGATGAACCCACCGGGGCGCTCGATAGCCACAGTGGGCAGGAGGTGATGCAGGTTCTGAAAGACCTGAATGCCGAGGGGCACACCATCATTATCGTGACCCATGATATGCAAGTGGCACGGCATGCCAAACGGATCATCGAGATCAGCGATGGATGCATTATTGGTGATCGGCCCAATGGCGATAATCCGCCTGATGCGGCCCGCACAGCAGCAGCCTTGCCCATTGAGCAGGGAACGTCATGGGTGGCAATGCGCGACCGCTTGGTGGAGGCCTTCCGGATGTCCTTGCGGGCGATGGCTTCGCACCGCCTGCGTACCTTTCTCACCATGTTGGGGATCATCATCGGCATAGCTTCGGTGGTGTCGGTGGTCGCGTTGGGGCAAGGCACCCGCCAGAGTATCCTCAATGACATCAATTCCATGGGCACCAACACCATTGATGTCTACCCCGGCAGCGGTTTTGGCGACATGCGTTCGCAAGCCATACGCACGCTGGTGGCAAGCGACGCGGATGCGCTTGCATCGCAGACCTGGGTGGATAGTGTGACCCCGGCGGTGTCGACCTCTAAAACCCTGCGGTTTGGCAACGTGGCTTCTTCCGGCTCGGTCAGCGGCGTAGGCTGGCAATATTTCCGTGTGCGCGGCCTGAGTTTTGCAGAAGGGCAGGGGTTTGACGCCAGCAGCGAGAAACGGCTGGCGCAGGAAGTGGTGATTGACACCAATACGCGTAAGGCATTATTCGGCACCCGGTCCCAGGTGATTGGCGAAACCATCCTGTTGGGTAACGTTCCGGTGCGGGTTGTCGGGGTAACCAAGAAGAAGGACAGCGGGTTTGGCAACAACGACAGTCTGAACGTCTGGGTACCCTACACCACCGCACAGAGTCGTCTCTTGGGGCAGTATTATCTGAAAAGCATTACCGTGCGGGTGCAGGATAATGTGTCGACCGTGGCGGCGGAGCAGGGGATTACCCATCTGCTATCGCTGCGACATGGCGGGCGCAAGGATTTTTACCTATTCAATTCCGATAGCATCCGGCAGACGGTGGAAAAGACCACGGCCACGCTGACACTGCTGATTTCTGCGATAGCCATGATTTCCCTGGTGGTCGGCGGAATCGGGGTGATGAATATCATGCTGGTGTCTGTGACCGAGCGCACGCGTGAGATTGGGGTGCGCATGGCAGTGGGGGCGCGCCAGTCGGATATCATGCAGCAATTCCTGATTGAAGCGGTGCTGGTCTGCCTGATCGGTGGCCTGCTCGGGATTGGGTTGGCACGGCTGGCCGGGTGGGTTTTCGCGCAGTTCGTCACCAATTTCAGCATGGTTTTCTCGATGACCTCGTTCATCGCCGCATTTGCCTGCTCTACCCTGATCGGGCTGGCCTTCGGTTTCATGCCTGCGCGCAATGCGGCAAAACTTGATCCGGTTGACGCCCTGGCGCGTGAATGAAAGACAACGTCATGATGAAGTATCGTCTCTCCACTCTGCTGTGTCTGCTGGCGCTGAGTGCCTGTGCCAGCCTGACGCGCAGTGAATACCATCGGCCAGCAGTCAGTACGCCCGCGCATTGGGCCTACGCGGGTGCCTCAGCGCAAGAGTCAGCCAACAATTGGTGGCAGGATTTCGGTGTGGCTGATCTGGATGCCTTGGTCGATCAGGTGCTGACCCGTAACAATAATCTGGTGGTGGCCGGAATCAAGCTGCACCGGGCGCGCCTGGAGGCGGGGCTGGCTGCTGACCAGATGATGCCCACGCTTTCCGCGCAAGTCTTTGCCAGCCACAGCCGCACCCTGAGTGCGCCTGAACGGACGACCCGCAGCTATGGCAGCACGGTTTCGCTCTCCTGGGAGGCCGATCTGTGGGGGCGTTTGGGTAGCGCCAGGGATGCAGCCCAGTGGGAGGCGCGCGCCAGCGAGGAGGATCTGCAGAATACCGCCTTGTCTTTGATCGGCACCACGGCGAAGCTGTATTGGCAAAAGGCCTATCTGAATCAACGTATCGAATTGGCGCGCCAGAGCATCGGCTACACCGAACGGGTGCTTGATCTGGCCCAGAAAAGGTATGCGGCAGGGGCGGTATCGGCCCTGGATGTGTTCGAGGCGCAGCAAAGCCTTGCCAGCCAGCAGGCCAGCTTGAGCCAGTTGCAGCAGCAGCGGGTTGAGGTGGATTCCTCGCTGGCCCTCCTGCTTGATGGCCCGCCAGGCCCCAGTTTTGTCGATCCGGCACGGCTGCCTGATCAGGATGTGCCCCAGGTGGATGCCGATCTGCCCGCCAAGCTGTTGGCGCGTCGTCCCGATCTGCATGCAGCAGAACTACGCTTGCGCAGTACATTGGCGACCGGAGACGCCACCCGGCTTGCCTACTACCCGAGCCTGAGCCTGACGGGTTCCTTGGGGACGAGCAGCACGGCGCTACGCGATATCCTGCAAAATCCTGTCGGAACGGCAGCAGCACAGTTGAGTCTGCCCTTTCTGCAATGGAACGAGATGCAACTGAAGGTGAAGGTAGCTAAGGATGATTACGATCTGGCTGTCGTTAATTTCCGCCAGACGCTCTATTCCGCCTTTGCCGATGTGGAGAACGCCCTATCGGCGCGTGCCCGCTACGCCGAGCAGGCGGTGCTGCTCAAGCAATCTCTTCAGGCCGCCCTGGCCAGCGAGCAGCGCTACGAGATCCGCTATAAGGCCGGAGCCGTGACTTTGAAGGATTGGCTGGACGCACAGGAAAAGCGGCGCAACGCCGAGGTATCCCTGGCGGAGAATCAGCTCAACCAGTTCAATAACCACGTGACCCTGATGTTGGCGCTGGGCGGCAATGCCTCGCATTCCCCACCGCCCTGATCCGCACTCGGCTCCAAACACGGGAAGGCCTGCTTTTGCAGGCCTTTTTCATGCGATCAGCCAAGGCTAGATACAAGCCGCAGCCTTGCGCACGGCCTGCTACGGCTTGATGTGCCGGTTCGGCGCAATGATGCTGCGCAACAATATGCAAATAACCTATAGATGCAGTTGAAAAGCCCAGGCGTTTAAAATGCCAATAAAATAACACTGGGTAAAGTATAAGGGTAAGTACCTATCCATAAAGTCAGCCCGAAGCGAAGTTCAAAAGCAGTTTTCTGCGTGTTGAAATCATAGAAACCCTGAAACCATCGATAAGAAAACTAGAGATAGTTAACGCCATAAAAACTCCGATATCGCATTGATAAAAAGCAACTTCTCCCTGGCCCTCAATGCTAATTTTTGATCGTGCCATCTGCGCTGTTTATTTGTTCCAACAAGAGGAACAGGTTTTTCAGACGAAATTTTAGCGATTTGGCATTGTCAGGAAGCAAACCGGGGGTTTTCCTGAAATCAGGGAAACATAGTGAAGTAGCTGAGTGTTTTGCGTTGTGGATGGCGGGTGGTGGTCGATCCCCCGGGGCAAACAACCAAAGGAGACTTGAGATGAGTGAAGTAAGCAGCGCAACGGCGGATACTTCCGTCGCTGACAAGGGCTTTTGGCCCAATGGCTGGTGGAAGGTGTTGAATTACAAGATTGGCGTGGTGCCGCTTCCCCTGTTCGTACTGACTGCTGTATTGATTTACGGCCTGGTGAGTACCAAAGGTGGGTTGAAACCGGATATCACCAGCATGGTGGCGATGTTTGCCTTCTTTGGTTTTGCCTGTGGCGAAATCGGCAAGCGCATCCCCTATCTGGGCAAGATGGGCGCAGCCGCGATCTGTGCCACGTTTATTCCGTCTGCAATGGTGTATTACAACATCCTGCCCGCAGAATTGACTGATGCAACGACCAAGTTCTACAAGTCGACCAATATCCTGTACCTGTACATCTGCTGCATCATCGTCGGCAGCATTATGAGTATGGACCGCAAGACCCTGATCCAAGGCTTCCTACGGATCTTTGTACCGATGGCCAGCTCGGCCGTGTGTGCGATGTTGGTGGGTACCCTGGTTGGCATGGCGGTGGGCAAGAGCGCGTTCGATGCCTTCTTCTTTACTGTGCTGCCCTGTATGGCGGGTGGTGTGGGTGAAGGGGCGATTCCGCTGTCGATCGGCTTCTCCGAAATCCTCAAGCAAGACCAAGGCGCGATGTTCGGCAAGATCATCCCGATGGTGATGATGGCCAACGTGATCGCCATCTTTACCGCAGGCGCGCTGAATCAATTGGGCAAGAAGCGCCCCGAGCTGACGGGCGAAGGCAGCCTGTTCAAGGGCGCCGACAATGATATCGGCTCCTTGTCTTCCGAAGGCAGCGGCAAGGTGGATATCACCAGCCTCGGTGGTGCGGTGCTGATGGCGGTGCTGATGTACCTGATCGGCGTGGTGGGGCAACGTTTGATCAGCCTGCCTGCTCCGGTTGGCATGCTGTTTGTGGCCGTGGCGGTGAAGCTGTTCCAGGTGTCGTCGCCGGAACTCAACGATGGTATGCGTACGGTCTACAAATTCTTCCAGACCTCGGTGACCTATCCGATCCTGTTTGCCGTAGGCGTGGCCATTACCCCGTTTGATGAGCTGATTGCCGCGTTCTCCGTCACCAATGTGATCATCATCTTCGCTACGGTGATGACGGCTGTGAGCGTGGGCTTCTTCGTCTCGAAGAAGATCGGGATGAATCCGGTTGATGCGGCCATCATCTCCTGCACCCAATGTGGTCAGGGTGGCACGGGCGATGTGGCAATCCTGAGTGCGGCCAACCGCATGATGTTGATGCCGTTTGCCCAAATCGCAACACGTATCGGTGGCGCCATTAACGTCACCCTATCGCTGATGATATTGGCAAAGTTCTTCCACGCTTGATTGTGTGATGCAGGCGGCTTGCGCCCAAAGGCGCAGGTCGCCTTGCTGCAAAAGATTCAAAGATATGTCGGTGGCGTTTTGTTTGCCGCATGCTTAACGAGAGGTAAAAAATGAAACTGGTGAGTATTTGCACCCAAGAGGGACGTAAGAGTTACGGAATCCTGACTGACGCTGGCATTGTTGACCTGGGCAAGCGACTGGGGGAACGTTTTCGTGACATGAAGGCGCTGCTGGCTGGAGGCGGTCTGTCGCTGTGTCAGGAGTTTGTGAATGCAGCACCGGACTTCTCCGAGAGCGATGTGGTGTTTCGGCCACTGATCGAGCAGCCCAACAAGATCTTCTGCGTCGGGATGAACTACGCTGCCAAGCGTGTGGAATTTGCCGAAACCAATCCGGCACCCACCTTGTTTGTGCGCTTCCCTGATTCCCAGACCGGCCACGAGTGCCCGGTGATCAAACCTGCGCAAACCAACGAATTTGACTACGAAGGCGAATTGGCCGTCGTCATTGGCAAGAGCGGTAAAGGCATCCACAAGGAAGACGCCCTTTCGCACGTTGCGGGCTACAGCTGCTATATGGATGGCTCCGTGCGTGACTGGCAACACACCTGGTTTACCGCAGGCAAGAACTGGAGTGAGACGGGTGCCTTCGGCCCCTGGCTGGTGACGGCTGACGAAATCCCTGATCCGCAGGAACTGGCGATCCGCACCTTCCTGAACGGCCAGATGGTGCAGGACGACAACACCGCCAACATGATTCACCCGGTGGCGGCGCTGATCGAATACATCAGCACCTTCAGTGCGCTTTCCGCAGGCGATGTGATCATCACCGGTTCGCCCGGCGGTGTGGGCAAAAAGCGCGTTCCCCCGCTGTTCCTGAAGGAAGGGGATGTCATCGAAGTCGACATCGAACGCATTGGCCGACTGCGCAACTATATTGCCCGCGAAGCGGTGGCGGCGTAATCATTGAGCAATTGATGTGAGGCCAAAGCTACATGCCACAAGCAAGAAATCTTTGGCCTATGCACATCAGGCAGCCACGAGGAGGGTCTGCCTGTGAGTGAAGAATTTGAGTTCTATACGGTGGCCGCCCCCCTGGAAGATGCAGAGGGTGCGGAAGTCGAAACCCTGCTGGCTCTGTGCGACCTCGATTGCGAGGAAGGCATCCAGACCTTTGTGCTGTGTCGCCTTGGGCGGCGTCTGGTCGGTTGCGCGGGTCTGCAGGGCAATATCGTCAAATGCGTGGCGACGGCCCCCGATCTGCGGGGAGAATCGCTCAGCCTCAAACTGATGAGCGAAGTCGTTCATCTGGCGTTGGAACGGGGGCATACCCACCTGTTCCTCTACACCAGCCCGCGCAACGTTTCCTTCTTTGAAGGCTGCGGTTTTTACGAACTGGTGGAAGTGCCGGGCTATGTCAGCCTCATGGAGAACACTCCCATCGGGATCAAGGGTTATGCCAAGCGCCTGATTCCCTTGCGTCAGCCGGGCGAGAAGATCGGCTGCATCGTCATGAATGCCAACCCGTTCACCTATGGCCACCAATACCTGGTGAAACTGGCGGCTGAAGCCTGTGACTGGCTGCACGTGTTCGTGGTCAGCGAAGATGCCTCCCTGATCTCCTACCGCGACCGCTTTGCCCTGGTGCAAGCGGGCATTGCGGGTATTCCCCGCCTGACCCTGCATCACGGTTCGGAATACATGATCTCGCGGGCGACCTTCCCGGATTATTTCTTCAAGGAAAAAGGTGTCGTGGGCGACTGCTGTACCGCCATCGATCTCCTGCTGTTCCGCAACTACATTGCCCCCGCGCTGGGGGTGACGCACCGCTTTGTGGGTACCGAACCGTTCTGCCCCACGACCCGCAAATATAACGATGACATGAAGTACTGGTTGCAGGCTGCACCCTCAAGCGCCCCCTCCATCCATGTCATTGAAGTACCGCGCACGGCTTCCAGTGGCGTGCCGATTTCGGCTTCCGAAGTGCGGCGGCTGCTCGGGCGTGGTGACTTCTCCAAGATCGGTGCCCTGGTGCCTCCTGGCACACTGGGGTTGTTGAACGACAAATATGCCACGAATTTTGCGGCACTGGTTCCCTGAACCGGCCCGCTTGTACGGATAGACCGCAGGTGACGCACTTTGCGCCCATGCATGCAATGGAGGTTATACAGATGGAAATCGTCAAGGAAGCACTGGCGGGCACGCTCGAATCGAGCGACTTGCTGGTGAAGGTTGCCCCCAGTCGGGGAGGTGACCTGGAAGTAGTGATCAACAGCGAAGTGATGCGCCAGTTTGGCGCCCAGATTCGCAAAGTGGTCGAGGAAACGCTCAAAAAACTGGATGTGACGGCTGGGCAGATCGTGATTGAAGACAAAGGCGCGCTGGACTGCGCCATCCGCGCCCGCGTACAGACTGCCGTGATTCGCGGCGCCAACTGCCAAACCCTGGACTGGAGTGCGCTGTCATGAAACTGCGTCGTAGCATGCTCTTCCTGCCCGGTGCCAATGCAGCCATGCTCAGCACCGCCTTTGTGTACAAGCCCGACTCTATCATGTTCGACCTGGAAGACGCTGTCTCGCTGCGCGAGAAGGATGCCGCCCGGCTGCTCGTCTTCCACGCCCTGCAAAACCCGGCCTACGCCGACATCGAAACCGTCGTCCGCATCAACCCCCTCAATACCCCATTTGGTTTGCTGGATCTGGAAGCCGTGGTCCGTGCAGGTGTTGATATCGTCCGCCTGCCCAAGACCGACTGTGCCGAAGACGTGCATGAGCTTGAACGCCATGTCGAACGCATTGAACGCGAATGTGGCCGTGAAATCGGCTCCACTAAATTGATGGCGGCGATTGAATCCGCCTCCGGGGTGGTCAATGCGCTCTCGATTGCCAAGGCTTCCACACGCATGATCGGCATTGCACTGGCCGGTTTTGACTACGTGATGGACATGCAGACTGAACGCAGCGACGGCACCGAACTCTTCTATGCCCGCTGTACCGTGTTGCATGCTGCCCGCGTAGCCAAGATTGATGCTTTTGACGTGGTGTATTCCGACGTCAATGACGAAGAGGGTTTCCTCAAGGAAGTGGAACTCATCAAGAAACTCGGCTTCAACGGCAAATCCCTGATCAATCCGCGCCAGATCGAATTGCTGCACAACGCCTACGCGCCCACCGAAGAAGATGTCGACTATGCCCGTCGCGTGATCGCCGCCGCCGAGAAGGCCGAACGCGAAGGCTTGGGCGTGATCGCACTGAACGGCAAGATGATCGATGCACCGATTGTCGACCATGCCAAGCGAGTGCTCCAGAAGGCCCAGGCCTCCGGGGTCCGTAAGTGAGCGCCGGGAGAAAATTGTCATGAACACACTGGTTACAAAATACCTGCAAGAAGATCCCGCCCTCAAGGGGTTGGAAGGTTTCGATGGCTTTGCCAAGCACACCCCGTATCTGAAGGATGCGCAAGAAAAGCTCTCGCGCAAGATCGTCGACTCCATTGAAGAGGCGGTGCGCCGCGTGGGGTTGAAGGACGGGATGACCATCTCCTTCCACCACGCTTTCCGCGAAGGCGACAAGACCATCAACAACGTGGTCGACGTGCTGGCCAAGATGGGCTTCAAGAACCTTACCCTGGCTTCTTCGTCGCTCTTGAGCTGCAATGCGCCGCTGATCGAGCACATCAAGAATGGGGTGATCACCCGCATCTATACCTCTGGCATGCGCGGTAAGCTTGCAGAGGCTATCTCCAACGGGCTGATGGAACATCCGGTCAACATCCACTCCCACGGTGGGCGCGTCAAGCTCATCCAGAGTGGCGAGTTGCACCTGGATGTCGCCTTCCTCGGGGTGTCCGCCTGTGACGAATTTGGTAATGCCAATGGCGTAGGCGGCAAGTCGCGTTGTGGTTCGCTGGGCTATGCCAAGGTGGATGCCCAGTTTGCCGACAAGGTGGTCATGCTCACCGAGGAATTCGTCACTTTCCCGAATACTCCGGCCAGCATTTCGCAAGATCAGGTCGACTACATCGTCAAGGTCGAACAGGTGGGCGACCCCTCCAAGATCAGCGTGGGCGCTGCCCGTGTCACCAGCAACCCGCGTGAATTGCTGATCGCCCGTCTGGCCGCAGACGTGATCGAACACTCCGGCTACTTCAAGCAAGGTTTCTCGCTGCAAACCGGTTCCGGGGCATCCTCTACTGCCGCGACTCGTTTCCTGGAAAACCGCATGCGCAAGGCCGGAATTGTTGCGAGCTTCGCCCTCGGTGGTATCACTGGTGGCATTGTCGATCTGCACCGCAAGGGCCTGATCGAAAAGCTTGTTGATACCCAGAGTTTCGATGTCGATGCCGCAGAATCTTTGCGCACCTCGCCGAACCATATCGAAGTCTCCACCAACGAATACGCCAACCCCGGCTCCAAGGGCACCTATTGTGACCGCCTGGATGTGGTGATTCTCAGCGCACTGGAAGTGGATCTGGACTTTAATGTCAATGTCATCACCGGTTCGGATGGCGTGATGCGAGGAGCATCCGGCGGGCATAGCGATGTGGCTGCCGCAGCCAACCTGTCGATTGTGGTCGGACCCTTGATCCGCAGCCGTATGCCGACGGTCGTCAAGAAAGTCACCACCGTCGTGACTCCCGGTGAATGCATCGGCGTGCTCGTCACTGATCATGGCATTGCCGTCAATCCCAATCGCCCGGATGTGGCCGAACGCCTCAAGGCTGCCGGTTTGCCGGTGATGACGATCCAGGAATTGCATGACCGTGCCATGAGCATTACCGGCGAGCCCGCACCGATTGAGTTTCTCGACAAGGTGGTCGGGATTGTCCGCTACCGCGATGGCACCGTGATCGACATCGTCCGTCAGGTCAAGCCATGAACGCCTGCACCCCTGTGACGCTGGAGCAGATGCTGGCTGCCCGCGAAGCACGGGTGCAGCGGCAACAACAGGCCCTGGAGAATTATCGTCACCCGATTCTGTCGATCAGTCTGGTGAGTCCAGGGCCGCTCAAAGATAGCCCCGATACCCGCTTTCTTTTATCTGTTGCACTCCAGGCCGTTGATGCTTTGCTTGAACAATGTGGATGGCATAGCCCCTGGAGCCAGATCGTCAGTGGTGTAACCGGCCCGGAAGCGCTCTACGTGGTGGCCTGCGAGGCCACCGCCTTCAAACACCGCCTGATCCTCCTTGAAGAGCAACACCCCTTGGGCCGTTTGTGGGATCTGGATGTGATCTGCCCACAGCGCGGGAGCCTCTCGCGTCGCTCCCTGGGTGCGGCCCCCCGGCGCTGCCTCCTCTGTGGGGAAGCTGCCCACGCCTGTGCCCGCTCGCGCACCCATACGCTCGAAGCCCTCGGGCAAGCCATTACTCGGACAATCCATGGATATCGCCGTCTCTGCGCTGGCTGAGGCCTACCACAGCCTGCGCCACGGCCAGCACGACCCGGCCCGGCTGGCCGAAGCCTTCGCACATCTGGCTTATCAGGCCCTCGTCACCGAGGTCGAACTCACCCCCAAACCCGGTCTGGTCGACAGGCGCAACACCGGTGCCCACCATGACATGGATGTGCACACCTTCTACGCCAGCGCCCAAGCCCTCAAACCCTGGTTTGCCAGCTTCTACCGCTGTGGCGTGAGCCATAGTGACCTGCCTGCCGACTACGCGCTGCTGCGCCTGCGTGAAGAAGGACTGGCGGCCGAGCGTGACATGTTCCAGGCTACCGCTGGCGTCAACACCCACAAAGGCGCCTTGTTCGCGCTGGGTCTGCTGTGTGCCGCTGCCGGTCGGCTGGTCGGGCAGGGGATTGGCCCGGATCGGGAGAGCCTGTGTGAAGAAGTCGCCCGCCTGTGTGAGGGGCTGGTGCGCAATGAACTCAATCGCCAAAGCGAAGCGCAAACGGCGGGCGAACACCTGTTCCAGCGCTACGGGCTGACTGGCGCACGCGGCGAGGCGGCCTCTGGCTTTGCCACCGTGCGCCACTATGGCCTGCCGGCCTTTGAAGAGGCCTGTCTGCAAGGGGTGGATGAAGAAGCCGCGCTGCTGGCAGCCCTCCTGAACCTGATGGCCCATAACCCGGACACCAACGTCGTCTCACGCGGTGGGCTGGAGGGCTTGGCCTTTGTGCAGGGAGAGGCGCAAGCGCTGCTTGCCCGGGGCGGCATTCATGCGCCGGGTTTCATGGCCGATTTTATCGCCCTGGATGAAGAAATGATCACGCGCCACCTGAGCCCCGGTGGCAGCGCAGACCTCTTGGCGCTGACTTGGTTTTTAAGTCGGTTGCCTGCCTGAATTTTTTAGCATGTTTGTGGAATTGGACTCGGTTGATCGTGTCGTTTTATAGTTGGAGAAGTGACAACAGTGTCGTGGTCTATCTGAATGTACCTGAGAGGGGGCACATGAAACGGTTTTTCTCCAGGCTGACGCAGGGCATGACCTTTGAAATCAGGTTGTTCCTGCTTCTGCTGGCCGTCTCCTCAATGCTGCTGTTTGTGGTCGGGTACTACGTTTCGCTCAGGATGCAGGATTCCCTGTATGAGCAGATGGGCCAGCACGCCGAGGTACAGGCCAAGCAGATTGCTGCCATGCCGGAATTGGTGCATGCGGTCGAGACACGCAATCTGGAGGCCATCGCCAATATCGTGCAGATCATGAAGCAGCGCACAGATGCGAGCTTTATCGTGATTGGCGACGAGCAAGGGCGGCGCCTGTATCACCCACAATCTCCCGTCGGAACGCCGATGCAGGGCGATGACAATACCCCCGTTCTGGTCCACGGTGAGAGCGAAGTGACCTTACGCCAGGGTTCTCTGGGTTTTGGCCTGCGTGGCAAGGCGCCCATCAAGAACGCACAGGGCACGATCATCGGCGTTGTCTCCGTTGGCTATCTGCAAGACATGATCTTCAAGCGCTACGTGGCGCAGCGTGGCCCGGTGATCCTGTTCCTGGCCCTTGCGCTGGGCATCCTGTTCTTCAGTGCATGGCTGTTTGCCAGGGGGATCAAGCGACAGATGCTCAACCTTGAGCCCCTGGATATTGCCCGGCTGGTGCGGCAGCAGGAGGCCGTGTTCGAGTCGATCAAGGAAGGGGTGATTGCGGTCAACCGTTTCCATCAGGTGAGCGCCATCAACCGCGCAGCACGCGAAATCCTGGGCTATTCCGACATCAGCACGGATCTGATCGGCCAGCCCTTGCGGGAAGTGGTGGCGGATGTGGCCATTGATGGCGGGGGAGACGAGGAGAAGGAGATCCGCGATGAAATCTTCCTCTTCCGCAATGTGCAGGTGATCGTCAACCGCGTGCCCATCCTGATCGACAACACCCTGCATGGCTGGGTGATCAGTTTCCGCCGCAAGGACGATATTGCCACGCTCAGCATGCAGCTCTCGCAGATCAAGCGCTATGCGGACAACCTGCGGGTGATCCGGCATGAACACATGAACTGGATTTCCACGCTCTCCGGCCTCTTGCAGATGCGCTATTTTGACGAGGCGCTACAACTGGCCAAGATGCAATCCGAGACCCAGCAACGGACGTTGGACTATATTTCCGATACCTTCCTCAATCCCCAGGTGTGTGGCCTGTTGTTAGGCAAGTTCTACCGCGCCCGGGAGCTGGGATTGCAACTGGAGTTTGACCCCGGTTGCCGCCTGACCGAATTGCCAAGCGTTCCGAGCACTTCGGAATGGATGTCCATTATCGGCAACCTGCTCGATAATGCGTTTGATGCGGCGCTGGCCGAAGGCGCGCAAGGCAAGACCATCACCTTTTATATGGCGGATTCGGACACCGAGGTGATCATCGAGGTCGCGGATAATGGCGTCGGGGTCGATGAATCGATCCGGGAGCGCATCTTTGAGCGTGGCGTGAGCAGCAAGGGCAGCGGGGAACGAGGTATCGGGCTTTACCTGGTCAAGACTTTCGTTGAGCAGGTCGGCGGCGTGATTACAATTGACGAGAATGAGCCGTGCGGAACCGTGTTCTCGGTATTCGTCCCCAAAGGAGAGAAGAGTGGCACAGATATTTGATGTATTGATTGTTGAAGATGAGTTGCGGCAGGCCGAGTTGCACGTAGACCATCTGCGCAGCAACAATCGTTTCCGGCCCGTTGGCCTGGCTGGCACGCTGGCCGAGGCACGCAAGATGATTGATGCCTTCAAGCCACGCCTGATCCTGCTGGACAATTACCTGCCAGACGGCAAAGGTATCGATCTGCTGGAATACATCGTGGTCAACAAGATTGATGCGCGGGTGATCTTCCTCACCGCCGCCAGCGAGATGGAAACCTGTAGCAAGGCAATCAGCTATGGCGCGTTTGACTACATCATCAAACCGATTGCCTACGAACGCATGGATGCGGCCCTGGCGCGTTTCTGCCAGTTCATGGATTCACAGCAGACCTCGCGGCTGGTGGATCAGCGCCGCATCGATGAACTCTACAACCTGCAATCGAGGCATCTGCGCGAAGAGCGCCGTACCAAGGGGATTGAAGACATTACCCTGGCGCGGGTCAAGGATGTGTTCTTGGGCGAGACCGAACAGGAAACCACCGATAGCGTCGCGCGCCTGCTCAAACTCAGCAAAACCACGGCCCGCCGTTACCTGGAGTATTGCGTGGAAATCCGCTTCTTGCGGGCGGAAATCGTGCATGGCAAGGTGGGGCGGCCTGAGCGGGTCTATAAACGGGTGACAAGCGGCTGAAGTCCCAGGCTGAACGTGGTAATCTTAACCTTTCGCGCAGAAACTCCCTCCGTAGTCGCTTCACGTCCCTCCCATGAAATCCAGCTATCACCGCGAGATTGACGAACACCTTCTGGCGGCCTCTTCGCGTTATGAATTCGTGCTTGTGCCCGGTCTTTATGACAGCGGCCCGGAGCATTGGCAGACCTGTTGGCAGAACTACCATCCGTTCTGGCGCAGGGTGACGCAACGCAACTGGAACGTGGCCGACATCGAAATCTGGATTGCCTCCATCCGCCGCCTGCTGGCGGGTTGCTCGCATCCTGCAATCCTCGTCGGGCATAGTTTTGGTGCACTGGCCTCATGCTGTGTGGCGGTGGATTACCCTGAACTGGTGGCCGGATTGATGATCGTGGCGCCGGCCGAACCGATGAAGTTCGAGGTGGAAGACCGTGTGCCATCACATGCTCTTGGCGTACCCAGTATGCTGGTGGCCAGTCATAATGACCCGTTGATGAGTTTTTCGCGGGCAGACTATTGGGCATCCATGTGGGGTAGTACCCTGATCGACGTAGGTGAAGCAGGGCATATCAACGTGGAATCTGGTTTTGGGCCTTGGCGCTATGGCCTGGATGTGTTGAGCATGCTTGTTCGGCAGATTGATCAGCCGGGCGACTGATCTGGCATATTTAACCGGTATTTTCCGGATTTTACATGCGGATGGCTTCTTTTTTCTGATGCCCTGTCGTTGACAGAGCTGCCAGTGTTACTGCGCCAGCGCGCAGGGCAACCAGAAAAGGAGTCAATGATGGTCTCCGCAATCTCTTCTACCAGTAGCGTTACGGCTACATCGTCGAGCAGCAGTACTTCCAGCCGCATTGCGGCCCTGCAAAAGCAGATCGCTGCGCTTGAGAAGCAACTATCCTCCTTGCAGAAGGATTCTGGCTCATCAAGCTCAACTTCCAGCACGCAACAGGTTCGGCAGGTTGAGCAGCAGATAGCTGCCTTGCAGGCCCAGATTGCAGCACTCCAGCGTGCTGAAACCCTCAAAGCCGAAACGAACACGGCTGAGCAAACCGCTGCCAGCACCACCCAGACCTCGTCTTCCAGCAGCTTGCTGGGTAATGTGGTCAATGAACTGGCCTGACAAGGCCCGGTCTGCGTCAGCTCTTGTGTGGAGGCCGCCCGGTTGAGTTGCGCACCACCAACTGTGGGCAGGAAGTGACCAGCACTTCGTTTTTGGATGCTGCCCCCTCCTGAATAACCTTCAGCAGCATCTCGACCGCCATTTTGGCGGTTTCTGCCGTGGGGGCCGCAACCGTAGTCAGGGCAGGGCGGAACTGGTGGGCCAGCTGGATATCGGTGATTCCGCTGACCGACAGTTGCGTGGGCACGTCCAGCCCCAATTCGGCTGCTGCCTGCAATGCACCAAAGGCAGGCAGGTCGTTGGTGGCAAATAGTGCAGTCAGATCAGGGTGGGCGGCCAGCAGCGAATGTGCGGCATTGCGCCCGGAATCGATGGTGTCATCGCAATAGCGCGTTTCAGCGGCGCGCAGCTTGATGCCTGCCTTCTTGAGCGCATCACAGTAGCCACGGTAACGCCAGACGTGCTTGCCTGCCTTGTCGCTGCCGACAATGGCTCCGATACGGGTATGCCCGAGCTTGATGAGGTGCTCTGCTGCAATGACACCGGCCTGATAGAAATTGACGGCCACGCAGGGCAGTTCTGGATGTTCGTCGGGCTTTTCCCACATGCATAAAACAACGGGGACGCCACTGCGGCGAAGGGTGATGAGCTCATCAAGCTGTACGTGGTCGGTATGCATGGCCAGTACGCCGTGAGCGAGGGAGCCACCTACCGCATCCAGGTAGGCTTTTTCCTGCAAAGGGTTGTCATTCGTATTGCATACCAGCAGAAAGTAGCCGTGCTTGCGTAGCTCTGCCTCCACCGCTTCAGCAAATTCCGGATAGAACGGGTTGGCGATGCTGGAAACCACCAATGCAATGGTCAGCGGCCGCCCCTCCACGAGCGCACGTGCGTTCAGATTGGGGCGGTAACCCAGCTCATTGACAATGGCACGCACCCGATCACGTGTCTCCTCGCTGACACGGCCTTTGCCACGCAGTACGTTTGAAACCGTGGCAGTGGTTACCCCGGCACGTTGGGCAACTTCAGCGAGTGTTGTCATGACAATGGTGTGCTTTCAAAAAACGTTCAACTTGGCTGCAGAGGCGCGACAAGGCTATCGATTTTAGCCAATATTTCGGGCGTGAAGAGTTCGGCGTTGACGGCCGCTACAGCGTCCAGCACCTGAGCCGGACGGCTGGCGCCAATGAGCACCGAGGTCATGCCAGGGTGGCGCAAGACCCAGCTCAAAGCCATCTGCGCCAGCGTCTGACCACGTTCGCGGGCAATGGCATCGAGTTGGCGCACCACATCGATTTTCTCCGGCGTCAGATGTTCGGGACGCAGGAAGCCGACCGGGCGTGCTGCACGGGAGTCCGCCGGGATTTCCGCACCCAGGTAGCGATCAGTGAGCACACCTTGAGCCAAGGGTGAAAATGCAATGCAACCTATGCCTTCGGTATCCAAGGCCTGCAGTAGACCGTGCTCGATCCGGCGGTCCAGCATGTTGTAGCGCGGCTGATGAATCACGCAGGGCGTACCCAATTCGCGTAATATCTGTGCTGCACGTTGCAACAAGGGGGCCGGATAGTTGGACAGACCGACATAGAGCGCCTTGCCGCTGGCAACGATATGGGCGAGCGCGCCCATGGTTTCTTCCAGCGGGGTTTCTGGGTCCGGACGATGGTGATAGAAAATATCCACATAATCCAGGCCCATGCGGCGCAGGCTCTGGTCCAGGCTGGAAACCAGATACTTGCGCGAACCCCAGTCACCATAAGGGCCGGGCCACATGGTGTAACCGGCCTTGGTGGAGATGATCAGTTCGTCACGGTAGGGGGCCAGATCGCTACGCAGCAGCGCACCGAACGTTTCTTCTGCCGAACCGGGTGGCGGGCCATAATTGTTGGCCAGATCGAAATGGGTGATGCCATGATCAAAAGCAGTCCGCACCACCTCGCGCCCGGTTTCAAAACGATCAATGCCGCCAAAGTTGTGCCACAGGCCCAGCGAGATGGCAGACAACTTTAAACCGCTGCGCCCGCTGCGGCGATAAGGCATGCTGGCGTAGCGTTCAGCATTGGCAAGATACGGGTTCATCCAGATACTCCCATTGAGGTCGAATCCATCAATATAACGCCTGCCGCTTTATTCATTTATTAGGGTTTTCTTAGAATGGGTCTGCGGTCTTGCTCAAGAAGGCTTCCCGGTAACCGGAACACCATTGGTGTTGCTAGGCCATCCCTGCCAAAACGCCAACGAGGCGCTGAGGAAAAAATACTGCGCCATGCAGGTCAATGGCGCAGTATTTAAACGGCATTATACCAGGGCGCCAGCGCCCGCTGAGGCACGGCAGACATAGATTGTTCCGGCTTCGCCCGTGGGGGCGCGGTATTCGCGTTCCACCGCAGCGCGCACAGATTCCACCTTGTCCTGCGGCATCAGCGCCACAACACAGCCACCAAAGCCTCCACCCGTCATGCGGGCGCCGCCGATCTCGCCAATAGCCTCTTGCAGGATCTGCACCAAGCGGTCAATGGCGGGCACGGTGATCTCAAAATCGTCGCGCATCGAGTTGTGCGAGGCTGCCATCAGTCCGCCCATGCGGCGCAGATCGCCTGCTGCCAGCGCCGCAGCAGCATCGGTGGTACGCTTGTTCTCGGTGATGACGTGGCGCGCACGGCGCAGCACGACCGGGTCCAGTTCGCTGGCACGGGCTTCCAGCGTTGTCAGATCCAGATCACGCAGGGCTTTCACGCCGAAATGCTTGGCGGCGGCTTCGCATTGCTGGCGACGAGTGTTGTATTCGCTGTCGACCAGACCACGGCGCACACGGGAGTGGACGATCATGACCGCCAAGTTATCGGGCATGGGGACAGCCTGCGCTTCGAGCGAACGGCAATCGATCAGCAGGGCGCGACCCGTTTCGCCACGGGCCGAAATGAGTTGGTCCATGATGCCGCAGTTGCAGCCCACGAAGCGGTTCTCAGCGCGTTGAGCGATCAGGGCCATGTCTGTCGGGCTCAGATCGGTGAAGCCTTGCAGTGTCTTGAAAACCTGGGCGACAGCTACTTCGAGGGAGGCGGAGGAGGAGAGCCCGGCCCCTTGTGGCACGTCGCCTGCGAGCGCGAGATCGGCACCGCGCAGCGGCAGGCCGAATTCCTGAAGATACTTGACTACGCCACGGACATAATTAGGCCACAGCACGTCGCCTTGAGGCTCGATGCTGGCATCCAGGCGGAATTCATCGACTTCGCCACGGTAGTCGGCAGCCACAACGCGCACGATGGAATCCTGACGCGGGCTGGCGGCAATGACAGTGCCATGATTGATAGCGCACGGCAGCACGAAACCATCGTTGTAATCGGTGTGTTCGCCTATCAGGTTGACACGTCCAGGCGCCTGCACAATGTGTGCGGGCTTGTAGCCAAAGGCGGCTTCAAAGGCTTGGGTGGCGGTTTGGGTCAGGGTTTGGGACATGAATGATCAAGCCTCACGGAAATGAATGTCATTGACAGCACGCAGGCGTTCGGCGGCTTGTTCCGGGGTCAGGTCGCGCTGGGCTTCGGCCAGCATCTCGAACCCCACCATGAATTTGCGCACGCTTGCTGAACGCAGCAGGGGCGGATAGAAGTGGGCATGCAACTGCCAGCCACGATGGTCGTCGCCATCAAACGGGGCGCCATGCCAACCCATTGAGTAGGGGAAGGAACATTGGAACAGGTTGTCATACCGGCTGGTGAGCAGCTTGAGTGCCAGGGACAGATCAGCCTGCTGGGCAGGGGTCAGATCGGTGATGCGTTGCACAGCAAAGCGCGGCAGCAGCAGGGTTTCAAACGGCCAGGTTGCCCAGTAGGGGACTACCGCGAGCCAGAATTCGGTCTGCACCACCACACGTTCGCCACTCGCGGCTTCACGTTCAACATAATCAATCAGCATGGAACGGCCATGCTTGGCGAAATATGCATGCTGATTGGTGTTTTCGCTCTCGACTTCACTGGGGATGAAGTTGGTGGCCCAGATCTGACCGTGCGGGTGCGGGTTGGAGCATCCCATCATGGCCCCCTTGTTTTCAAATACCTGCACCCAGCGATAGCTCTTGCCTAGATCGGCAGTCTGCTCCATCCAGGTTTCGACGACCTTGCCAATGTCTTGCAAAGACAATTCGGGGAGCGAACGGCTGTGGTCTGGCGAGAAACAGATCACGCGGCTGGTGCCACGTGCGCTCATGAGCTGGAACAACTCATCCATGCTCTCGGGCGCTTCGGGGGCTTCGGCCATCAGGGCCGGGAAATCGTTGGTGAACACGAAGGTGTTCGGGTAATCCGGATTCTTTTCACCAGTGACGCGGGTGTTGCCTGCACACAGATAGCATTGGGGGTCGTGCCTGGGGCGCTCGGTGCGGTCAGGCGTTTCCTGTTGGCCTTGCCAGGGGCGCTTGGCGCGGTGCGGCGAGACGAGGACCCACTTGCCGGTAAGCGGGTTGTAGCGGCGGTGAGAATGATCAGTGGGTTCGAACATGATGGGTTCCTTGCTCATGATGTTTTTCAGCAGCGTGAAATCAGATGGCCGATATCGGTTTCAATCGGCATAACCATTCGGGTTGGAAGATTGCCAGCGCCAGGTGTCTGCACACATGTCTTCCAGCGATAGCTTGGCGGTCCAGCCTAGTTCGCGTTCTGCCTTGGCCGTATCGGCCCAGCAGGCGGCTACGTCGCCAGGGCGACGAGCTGCGATGGTGTGTGCCAGGGGGCGTCCGCAGGCACGTTCGAATGCAGTCAGCATTCCCAGCACGCTTTGGCCACGGCCGGTGCCCAGGTTGAAGATGTGGGTGCCGGGTTTACCAATGGCATGACGCAGGGCGGCGATGTGTCCATCGGCCAGATCCATGACGTGGATGTAGTCCCGCATGCCTGTGCCATCCGGTGTGGGGTAATCGTTGCCAAACACAGTCAGCTTCTCACGGCGACCCACGGCAACCTGGGCAATGAGGGGCATCAGGTTATTCGGGATGCCTTGCGGGTCTTCACCCATCAGGCCACTGGGGTGGGCGCCCACAGGGTTGAAGTAGCGCAACAGGGTGACAGACCAAGCCGGGTTGGCGTGGACGATGTCGCTAAGCACTTCTTCCGTCATCAGCTTGGTGCGGCCATACGGGTTGGTGGCGCCGGTGGGGAAATCCTCCAGGATTGGTACGCTGGCAGGGTCGCCATAAACAGTGGCGGAAGAGCTGAAGATCAAGGTGCGCACCCCCGCAGCTTCCAGTGCCTGGAGCAGGGTGAAGGTGCCGCCGACATTGTTTTCGTAATATGCCAAAGGTTTGGCCACGGATTCGCCCACCGCCTTTAAGCCAGCAAAGTGGATAACGGCGTCAATCTTGTGCTGGGCCAGGGTTTGGTCGAGCAAGGTGCGATCCCGGATGTCACCTTCAATCAGCAGGGGCCGTTTGCCGGTGATGCGCTCAATGCGGTCAATGACGGTGCGTTTGCTGTTGCAGAAATTATCGAAAATGATGGGCGTGAACCCTGCTTCAATCAGGCGCACGCAGGTGATGCTGCCGATATAGCCCGCGCCACCGGTAACCAGAATGTTCATCAAGCAGACTCCTTGGTGTTTTGGATGCCAGGAATTCGGGCTTGTTTGCCTGATCCCCGGTGAATGTGTTTTTGGGTGTTGCTGTTTGTTGATTAGAATCGTAGAAGATTAAGCGATTAACCACAAGACCGATTAGCGGGAATTTTCAAAAAAACCGACTGTCTTTGTGTTCGCCCAGCAAGTGGTGCCGGGCTGCTGGCCCAAATTGGCGCCAACCGGCCATTTGGGTAGGGGGGATGTCCATTCCAGGCGGCAGACCTTCTGCTGTGTCGGCAAAAGGTCTGCTGAACGGGTCAGGCCAAGCGGTAGGCCGTGACGGTTTCCCGCATGTGGGTGCTCAGTTCGTCCAGTTCGTTGGCCACTTCGGCACTGGCCAGTGCCGCCTGACTGCCTTCTTCGGCCATCTGGGCAATTTGCTCCACACGCTGGGCAATCGAGGTGCTGGCTGAGCCTTGTTCGCGGATGGCATGGGTGATTTCGATGACCATATCCACCGCCTTGAGGTTGGCCTCGCCGATCTGGGTGATGGCGTCCCCGGCGTCATGTGCGCGGGCAACGCCATCATTGACGCGTTGTACGGCCAGTTGCATGCCTTCCATGGCAGTGTGTGTGCCAGAGCGTACTCGTTCGACCATGGCGCTGATCTCGCGGGTGGAGGTTGCGGTGCGTTCGGCGAGTTTTCGCACCTCGTCTGCCACCACGGCAAAACCGCGCCCTTGTTCCCCGGCACGGGCAGCCTCGATCGCTGCGTTCAGTGCCAGCAGGTTGGTTTGATCTGCCACTTCCCGGATGACCGACACCACGGTGGAAATTCCCTCGACTTCGCTGCCCAGTTTGTGGATGCCTTGCGAGGCGGAGTCGACGCTCGTGGCGATGTCCTGAATGTCGTTGAGGGTACCCTGGATGACGGCCCCGCCTTTCTTGGCCAGATCCACCGAGTTTTGCGACAGCGTTTGGGCCTCGTTGGCGCGATCATTGACCATGCCGATGGAAACGGTCATCTGCTCCATGGCCGCTGCCATGGTGGAGGCCGCGTCACTCTGGCTTTCTGCCGCCTCGGCGCTGGATGAAGCGCTGCGGGCCACTGCGCTGGCAGCATCGGCTGCGCGTTGGATGCCTGAACCCAATGTCACAAGGCTGGCCTGCAGAGTGTCGAACAGGGTGTTCAAAGTGCGGGCAATCACGCCGATTTCATCTTGGCTGCGCACAGGTACGCGCAGGGTGAAGTCCATATGCTGATTGATTTGCTCCACTGTGCTCTTGAGCGAGTCGAGCGATTGGGCGATCTTGCGTACCAGCAAAAAGCCAACGATGCCGATGGCGGCGATGCCCAGCAGAATGACCGTCCAGGATAGCGCCCGGCCATTGCTTGCTGTGCTTGCGGCAGCTGTTGCGGCTTGCTGCGAAGCCTGGGCATTGAAATCGGCATGGGCTTGCAGGGCTTGCAGGGCACGGTTGCTGGCGGGCAGCATTTCATTTTCCACGACGTGGCGGGCCGCATCTTCCATATTCTTGCGCGATAGTGCGAGGATGGAGGGCACCACTTCCAGAAAGGCCTTGACCGCGGCACGATCGTTGCTGATCAACTTGCGTTCGGCATCATTGGTGGCACGTTGCTCCTGTGTGGCAAGCAGTTTTTCCAGACGCGCCTGCTGGGTATTGATATCTTTCTCGATAGCGTCTTTTTTGGCGTCAAGAATATTGATCAGGTGGGTAAACAGCCCCACCTGAATCTGCAGGAGTGCAGATTGTGCACCATCGATGGTGTTGATGGCGGGAATGGTCTGCTGGTTACTGGTGACGATGGCTTTATCCAGACTGACTGCACTGGCCAGACCCACAATGCCGACGACCAGCAGGGCAAGCGTTGCCACCCCGACCATGAGCCATAAGCGGACAGAAATGCTGAATGATTTCATTACAAGGTCCTCACCAATCGCCAGTTTTTCGAATGCCGAAATTGCCCGGATAACACAGGGCGCCTATCTTTTCTTGCTACATTGTGCCGCGTCTGCGTGAGGCGCGGATGTGTTTGACAGAATATTGCACCTGCTTTTGTGATCGTAAACGACAAAAAGCGGCATGCCAACATCTGCTGGCATGCCGCTGTGCTATCGCGTATCAGTCACCTTCTTTGATGAACTCGAAGTCATCAACGTTACCCCAGTTGCCCGCAGTTCCATCGATGCGTACACCGATTGTGCAGTTGCCGCCACTGACCTGGATGCCGCTGACAGTGTACTGGCCCCACTTCTGCCAGCCGGTATTGGTGGCTTTGGCGGGGGCGGGATCAGCGCTACCGCAATTGGCTGCGAACAGCTCAATCGATTTCTCGCCGCCGCCGCCGGCAATCCAGGCCTTGAGCGCGTACTTGCCATCTTTGATTTTGGTCAGCTTGCGGGTGAATTCAAACTTGAACGGCTCGCCACCCCAATAGTGCATCGAGAAAAGACCCGTATGCGCATTGCCGGGGTTCTTTTCAATGGATACCGCACTGGTGGCACCCGTGGTCGTCCAGCCGTTGAGATTGCCGTTTTCAAAGCTGTTGTCTTCGACCATGTTGCGCCGTGGGATGACTTCCACTTCGGCCTGTACCGGCATCTGGTAGGTGATCGCTTCACCCTTGAGGACAAACTTGCCTGCCTGATTGAGCTTGTCGGCAGAGATGCTTTCCCATTCTACAAAAGAGTGGCGTTGGGCATCATCACTGAATTGCAGGTTGATGGCATCAGGTGGCGTGAAGGTTTCACCCACGAAGGCGGTCAGCTTCATCGGGGCCACGGGTTGTGCCTGGGGCGTGTTTTCAGGTGTGCTGGCATCACGTACATGCTTGAAAACAGCGAGCGAAGGCAGCGCTTTGCCCTTGAAATCGAACATGGCCTGATTTTCCCAGGCATTGCCCTCGCCAGTGCGCCAGCCCACATTCCTCACCGGAATCCAGTCCGGCTCCCAGTAGAAGATCCCAATGCCACGCTCGCCCGGGGTTTGGGCCACGGTATTGATCACATCACGGACCAAGCTGGCCTGACCCTGGACGGTGGCCTTGTACCCCGCACTCTTGGCCAGATCGGCGCTGAACAGGTTGTTGAAGCCATCGCTATCGGCAGTGGTATAGCCGTATGAGGTTTCCATGACCACCACTTCTTTGCCATAGCGCGAAGAAATGTCTTCCATATTGGCCTGGAGGTCGACCAGCGGGCCATGCCAATACGGGTAGTAAGACAAGCCAATGACATCGTAATCAACATTGCGTTGCGTCATCAGATCGAAGACGCGGCGATACAGCTCATTGCTGCCGCCGTTGGCAAGGTGAATCGCAATCTTGATGTGCTCAGGCGTGCCGGTTTTAGGGTCGGATTCGCGCACGGCGCGGATGCCTTGGGTGATTAGGGCGACGAAACCATCGTTGCCACCAATCACTTCATCGGGTTTTTCTTTCCAGGTCTTGCCATCTGGCCACAGCATGCCGCCATTGAGTTCATTGCCCACCTGGATCATATCCGGGAAGACGTCGTTCTTCTTCAGTTCGGCCAGTACGCTCTTGGTATAGTCATACACTGCTTTTTGCAGGGCTTCGCCATGCAGGTCTTTCCATGCAGCGGGCTTGTTCTGCTTTTCCGGGTCAACCCAGAAATCGCTGTAATGGATGTCCAGAAGGAACTTCAGCCCTTGGGCCTTGACGCGCTTGGCCAAGCGGATGGTGGTCGCCAGATCGTTGTTGCCGCCACCGACCGGGTCACCCTTGTGGCTGATGGTGCGCCCGCCAACGATGATGTCTGAATCATTGACCGGATTGTTCCACAGGCGCAGACGAATCCAGTTGACGCCATTCTCTTTGAGAATGGCCATGCAATCTTTTTCAATACCTTGCTGATCGTAGAATCTGCCGCCGTTGTGTTCGAGCTGATCAAGCATCGAAACGTCTGCGCCCATGATGAAGTCAGCACGAAGGTCACTGACTGGTTGTACCGTAACGGCGCTGTCTGTCGCCATGGCAAACGGGCAGAGCAGTGTCAGACCACCTGCAATAAAGGCCAGACGGATGGCCTTCGGGATATTTCGCATTTTCTTCTCCACTGACGCACGCAGCAAAAAAAGGGGCTGGATCTTGCGAGCCAGCCCTTAATTTTTCTCCATATCTTGGTGTCATTTCACAGCAAGGGGGTTGCCGCCCCCTTCGCGCAAATCTGAATTGGGCACGATGCTGTTTGCGGCACACATCGGCCCAAGCACCCAAAACGGAGAACGACTCACATAGGATAGGTCACAAACTCACACAGAAACTTGGCTTACCACCAAGTTTCCACTTGCACGCCGTAGCGGTTAGCAGACTTCTTGCTCTTGCCCAGCGTTGCTTCATCCAGACCGTTAGAGCCATCGTCTGCAGCAGCTTGGTTCCAGCTTGCGTGAGTGTAGTACAGGCGCAGTTCTGGGCGATCAAAGAAGCCTTGGCCCACGGAAATGGTTGGAGCAATCGTGAACTTGTTCAGCTTTTCGGTCTTGAAGCCATCGGGTTTCTTGCGAGACATACCTGCTTCGCCAACCAGCTTGAAGTTGTTGGTGAAAGCGTAGGAAACGCGACCGCCAACGGTTTGACCGGTGGTCTTGTAGCCGGACAAATGATCAATTTGGTGGTGTGCAAGCACTTGGCCACCAAAAGCACCAACCTGCCATGTGAACGTATCGGCAATACGATAAGAGGTTTTTGTACTCGTATCGACTGCGGCAGTGGCGCCGTATTTGCTGGAGATAAGGTCGTTCAGCCATCCGTTGTATGCGCTGGAGAAGTTGCCATCCAGACCGGCAGAACCTCTTGCCCATTGCAGATAAACAGTGTTGCCACCACCCAAATTGAACAGGTTGTGTTGGTAATGCTGAATGGTCAGTGCTTGACCGTTCTTTGCTTTTCTTTCACCGCCGACAACCTCGGTACCGTTAATCCAAACGTCTTGATAGTTTGAATGTTCTTCGCTGTGGACATACGTTCCCAAAACGCGTAGCCAGCCACCAGGGTTAACCTTATCGGTGGTGAATTCTACGTTCACGCGTTGTGCAGCGCCCCAACCCGTGTCAACGGCTACATTGGCGGTACTGGAGGTGACGTCCCAGCTTCCGGCTACAGTTTGTGGATCGCGGCGGAAATACGAAATTCCCAGCTTACCGATGCCGACATTGATGTTATCAACGCCACCGCCAGTACCGTCGAGCTTGGTGTACTTGGTATCGGTGATGTGGATGTCGGAGCGACCATAGTAACGCTTACCTGCCCAGAAGTTGACTTCTGGTGCAAAATCCACTCCCTTGGCTTCAACATAGGCCTGGGAGAGCGTGAAGTTGGAGTTGTTGTTGCTGTCGCTGGTGTTCTTTGTGTAGTACGTCGGCATGATGTTGCCGGTGATCTGCATGCCGCCGAACTTGACCGTGTTCTTCAGGCTGATTTCAACATCGGTATCGCATTCGTTACCCAGGCGATAGCCCAGCCCGGCACCAGCCAGTTTGTAGCAGGTGTTTTTGGTGCTGTTGCCAGCGCCGGTACCAGAACGGAAATAGCCGTCGGTGCTGAATTCTGCATGAGCGGCGCCTGCCATCAACAGGGCAGAAGCGATCGCGCAGAGGCGGAATGTTGTAGCTTTGGTTTTCATCAACGTCTCCTCGATAGAACGTAGAATGGATTGGTAGTAGTACAACTGCATGCATCGAAAATCAGCTTAAACGTTTTAAGCCTAGGGTGAACACGTACAACGCGTCCTCCACTTGATGAACTGCAGAACCATTCTTGTACCACCGTTTGATTGGCTGCTACAAGCACGTTTCGTCGATTCATCAAGAGTTGTTGTAAAAACCCCTTATTTTTAGCCCTTAACTGCACCAGAGGTCAGACCAGATACAAGCCAGCGCTGAGTAACCAGGAACAGAAGAGTGAGTGGCATCCCGGCAAGAATTGCGGTTGCTGCGAAATCGCCCCACAAGTAGCGTTGATTAAAGAGGAATAACCGGGAGCCAATCGCCAGTGTCAAATGCTGCTCGTCGTGCATGAGAACCGACGCTACAGGGTATTCGATCATGCCGCCCAGGAAGGCCAGTACAAAGACGACGACAAGGATGGGAACGGCCATGGGCAGCAGCACATGGATAAAAGCCTGAAATGGTGTGGCTCCATCCACTGCAGCGGCTTCTTCCAACTCTTTGGGAACGCTGTCGTAATAGCCTTTGATCAGCCAGATGTGCTGCGCAACGCCACCCGTGTAGGCCAGCGCAAGGCTCCAGTGGCTATTCAGGCCCAGCCAGGGAATAAAATCACCGATGCGGTCAAACAAGGCATAAATAGCAACTAGGGCTAATACGGATGGAAACATTTGCAACAACAGCAGGCCGTTGAGCAGCGTGTCGCGTCCCTTGAAGCGCATCCGTGCAAAGGCATAGGCGCTTGTGATCGATAACACCAGTGAGACAAAGGCTGAAATGAAAGATACTTTCAGCGAGTTCCAGATCCACAGCAATACAGGGAAGGGGGGCTTGACCAGGGAACCGTCTGCGTCGATATAGGATATGCCAAGAGCAAGCTTCCAGTGTTCAAAGCTCAGATGTTCGGGGATCAGGTGTCCGCCTGCGAAGTTGCCGGGGCGCAGCGAGATTGAGAGAATCATCAGGAACGGCATGACCGTGATCAGGATGAAGGTCAGCATTGCCGCGTGTGTGGCAAATACGCGCCAGCGGTGGGATTGCTTGAGAACGATGGCCATGATTCAGAGCCTCACTGATTGGAGCTGTTCACTTTGAACAGGCGCAGGTTGACGATTGCCAGCGTAGCCACGATCAGGAACACGATGGACGAGATGGCGCAGGCCAGTGCATAGTTCTGCCCCGAGTCTTGGAAGGCTATGCGATAGGTATAAGAGGCCAACAGGTCGGTTGCACCAACGGGCACAGAGGTGTCCAGATAGTCAGGGACGCCACCGGTGAGCAAGGCGATCAAGGTCAGGTTGTTGAAGTTGCAGGCAAACGATGCAATCAGCAGCGGTGCAATTGGGCGTGCAATCAAGGGCAGCGTGATGCGGAAGAAGTTGGTCAGCGGCCCGGCGCCTGCCAGCGCAGAGGCTTCATACAACTCGTTCGGGATAGCCTTGATGAGCCCCATCGAGATGATCATCATGTAGGGGTAGCCCAGCCACGTATTGACGATCAGCACCATGGAGCGGGCGAGCGTGGCGTCGCTGAACCAGTTGGGACGGACACCAAAGAACATGTCCAGCACCATGTTGATTTCACCCAGGTTTTCGTTGAACAAGCCTCGGAAGACCGGAATCGAGATGAATGCCGGGACTGCATAGGGCAGGAACAGCATCATGCGATAGAAGTTGCGGTACTTGAGGGCATCCCAGTTCAGTGCGGTAGCGAGCAGAATGCCGATGCCGAAGGTGAACAAGGTGTTCAGTGCAGCAAAGCTGATCGTCCAGGTAAATACACGGCCAAACGGTTCCAGGAAGCGCTTTTCGGTAAAGATCTGGATGTAGTTGTCCAGGCCGACGTAGCTGCGGAAACCCGGTTCGGCATTGGTTCCGTCAGGGTATTTCCAGTAGCCGCCCGCCATGTCGGCCTTGAGGATCTTGCCGCTGGAGTTGTCGGTCAGCGTGCCATCAGCATTTCTGGAGAATGCCGGTTTCATCATCGAGAAGCGACGCATGCTGCTCATGCGCAGTTCGTTGCCTTCTGGTGTAACGGCAATGACGTTTTTGATGGGTGCTTCCAACTCGATGATCTTGCGCAGAGGCAATGCGGAGTCCTCTGCAAACGGGAGGGTTGTGACGCTTTGCAGTTTGAGCCGGACTTCCTTGTTCAGTGCGCTGGGTTCGGAGATGTAGTACTTGTCGTCATCCGAGGTGAAGGCGAACTGATATTTGTTGCCGTCCTGATGCAGGGTGAATGCCATGCCTTCACCCGTGCTGTTGGTGCGGTTGAGCAGGACTTCGGTAGAGCGCTGGAAGGGCAGCAGGTGGCTGGAACTGTAATTGGTGAAACCAATCACCAAGGTGTAGGCCATGGGCAGCACGATGAAAATCATGGCGGCCATCACCCCTGGCACAACATAGCGCCAGGCGTAGAATCGGGGGGAGATGTAGATCCACGTTGCCACACCCAGCAGGACCAGGGTAACGCCAGCCAGCCACGGCTGGTGGGCCACGTAAAATACTATGATCAATGCCAGCCAGGCTAGCAGCGTCACTAGCCCCAGTGCAGCCAGTGATGCTTTCAGATACGAACGCTTCATGCCCTGCTCATCCTTAATACGGTGCGCCCGGCGGATGGAACCCTTGTAGGGGTTTGTCATGCCGCCATGATTGAACTACGGTTGGTGGCTCATGCCACCCGGATACAGCAGCCTGCCGCGCCAGGGCGGCAGACAAGAGGAGATCAACCCGGTGCCTGAGCCCCTTGTGGGGCCTCGGCACCGTTACAGCGGTATGAATTACTCTGCGCCAGAGATGCGCTTGGCCGCACGGGCCAGACCATCCTTCACCGTTTCACGCCCTTGGGTGATGTTCTGGAGCGCAGCTTGCATGGCGGTCCAGAAACGGGTCATCTCAGGGTTGTTCGGCATCGGGGTCCCGGCTTGGGCTGCCGCCATCGTGCCAGCGATCAGCGGGTCAGACTTCAACTCGTTGTAGAACGCCTTGTTGGCAGGCACGCCCAGCGGTGTTGCAGCGTTTACGGCCTTCAGACCATCCATGGAAAGCAGGTAGTTCTCCAGGAATTCGTTGGCCATTTCCTTGTTCGGGCTGGCCGTGCTGACCATCGCACCGAGCACGCCCACCATGGCACCACCCTGTTTGCCATCAACCTTCGGATACGGGGCCACGCCGAAGTTGATCTTGCTCTTCTTCAGGTTGTTCCATGCCCAGGGACCGTTGATCATCATGGCGATGCGGCCTTCGTTCACGCCTGCTTCGGCTTCAGCATACGTGGCGGTCTTGGGCATCACGCCGGCTTTGATCAGATCCACCAGGGTTTGCATGCCCTTGATGGCACCGGGGGTGTTCATGCCGGTGTCCTTCGGATTGTAGGTGCCGTCCGGGTTGCGCTTGAACGCGTAGCCACCGCCAGCGGAGAACAGACCGTAGGAGTAGTAGATTTCAGTCATCGGCCACATGATGGCGCGCTTGTTCTGGGCGGAGAGCTTCTTGTCCAGCGCGATCACTTCTTCCCAGCTCTTGGGCGGGGTGGGGACCAGATCCTTGTTATAGATCAGGGCCACGGCTTCGATGGAGAGCGGATAACCCCAGGTCTTGCCGCCGATGTTCCAGGCTTTCCAGGCCAGCGGGTCGATGGAATCGACAGTCTTTTTGGAAGGCGTCACCGGGGTGATCAGGCCTGCGGTGATCCAGCTGCCTGCGCGGTCATGCGGCCAGATCCAGATATCCGGGCCCTTGCCTGCAGCAGCAGCTTGTTCGAACTTGGCAATGGCGTCTTCTGGGTGCTCGACCTTGACGGCAATGCCGGTGTCCTTGGTGAACTTTTGACCGATCTTGGCGATACCGTCATAACCCTTGTCGCCGTTGATCCAGATCGTCAAAGTTCCCTTGTCTGCGGCAAAGCTGGGGGTGCAGGCCAGACCGAGCGCGGTCAAGGTGCCGATCGCCAGCAGGCGCAGAGCGGTACGCCGGGAATTTTTGACTTGCATATATCGTCTCCTTCTTGTCGGTGCTGTGTACATGCCGTTCGAATGTGGGCGACCGGCGTTCCCAGGCGGCCAGGTGGCCTGCCAAAGTCAAATCAAACTGTGAGGCGCGGTAGCGCCATTCCTTCTGCGTCGAAGAGATGGCATTCCTGCGGCTGGATGTAGAGCGAAACGTTGTCTTCAATCGATACGGTACTCTTGCTGCTCAGGCGAACGATGACCTGTTCTTCCTGCTCTGGCTGAAGGTATGCGTAAGTCATATCACCCAGGCGTTCTACCCATTGCACGCGGCAGGGCAGGGTGTTTTCCTTGGCACTGTCGGCCAGCTCCAGGTGTTCGGAGCGGATGCCCAGGGTGACTTCATCGCCGGTCTTCAAACGCTTATCGGCGGAAACGGCTGCCTTGAGTACGCGCTTGTGTGGGGTTTCGACCACGACGCCGTCATTTTCGATACGCAGCACACTCGCTTTGATGAAGTTCATCTTGGGCGAGCCGATGAAGCCTGCCACGAACAGGTTGCGCGGGCGGGCATAGAGTTCCAGCGGCGAGCCGACCTGGGCCACGCTGCCGTAGCGCAGTACGTCGGCGCCGGTGTGCAGCAACACGATCTTGTCGGCGAGCGTCATGGCTTCGACTTGGTCGTGGGTCACGTAGATGGTGCTGGCTTTGCCATATTGGCGGTGAAGCTTGGCGATTTCCACGCGCATCTGGGTGCGCAATGAGGCATCAAGGTTGGAGAGGGGCTCATCGAAGAGGAATACGCCGGGGTCGCGCACCAGCGCACGGCCAATGGCCACACGTTGACGTTGCCCGCCGGAGAGCGCACGCGGCTTGCGTTGCATCAGCGGCTGGATCTGGAGGATATCCGCGATGCGATCCACGCGGCTCTTGATGGTTTCCTTGTCATATCCCGCTAGACGCATGCCGAAACCGATGTTTTCGGTGACGTCCATGTGGGGGTAGAGGGCGTAGTTCTGGAACACCATGGCCACGTTACGCTCGGAAGGTGCCAGTTTGTTGACCTGCTTGTCGCCAATGAACAGGTCGCCAGAGCTGATGTCTTCCAGGCCGGCAACCATGCGCAACAGGGTCGACTTGCCGCAGCCGCTGGGGCCGACGAATACACAGAATTCGCCATTGGCGATTTCCAGCGACACGTCCTTGATTACCAGGTTCGTGCCGTCGTAGGACTTGAATACATTCTTTAGGGTTACGCCAGCCACACCAGTCTCCGCTTCAATACAGTTCGTTGTCTTACTTACAGTCAGTTGCGCGCGATTGCTTCACGATGCCAGGGCCGAGGCAAAACGCAGATCCCGCCAAGCCTTGGCACACACGCCTAGCAGTTTGGCGCGGTGAGGGGCCGCATCAAGCTGGGCTTGCGCCTTGCGTTCCAGGAAGATGGGGAGGGCTGCCGGGGCTGCCAGGATGCGTAGTTCCAGCGTGGGCCAGTGTCCATCACACGCAAATCGATCCGCCCCCACAAACCAGGGTTCGCCATCGTAGAATTTGTCGTCAACAAGTTTGCCATCGGCATACAGACGACCAATATCGCCTACAAAATCAATTTCCAGTTCCACGCGACCCTTGTGTGCCTTGAGTGCCTCGGGAATTTCAATGGCAATGCGCGTGGTGTTCTCAAAAGCATCCTCTTCCGGCATCAGCGGTACCGGCCCGGTCCGCCAGGAGATATGCGGCCCCATTTTGACAGCCGGGGCTTTGGGTTGGTCCTTCAACACCCGATAGGCAACGTCTTGCCCAGGTTGTTCGGCGGCAAAATGCAGATCTGCAAAACCGCATTCCTCTGTAGCCGCTGCATTCAGACCGTCGGCCGGGAAGATGCGTACACGGGTATCTTCACTGGCCGGGGCGCAAAGTACCAAAGAATCCTTATCCTGATACACAACATGCTGGCTTATCACCAAGCGCTCGCGCCCACCCACCTGCACCCGGCCAGCCTGGTCTGCGGTTGCTTGGGAGAGAACAATCACCGTGTGCTCATTTCCGGTGTTGTCGGCGAAACGCATGCGTTGGATGTCCTTCTGCGTTGAGAAGTCGAGAATCAGATCAGCCCCATTTTGCGTCAGTTTGGCGCCACCTGCATCAATGAGCTTAAGCGTTGTTGCATCAAAGCACATTTGGGCCATCTGTCCAGCTTGACTAAATGCCACCCAGGTGATCTGGCCCTTTTCTTCCCAGCGGCTCAGCGGCTGCAAGGTAGCGTAGCGCAGCAGGCTCGTGCCGATCCGGTGCCCCACCGGCCAGATGCAATAGGCGCCACTTGGGAAATCGACCGCAGGCAGGCTGATTTCTCCTTGTGTGGTGTTCAGCTTGATCACCGCCTTATGGAAGTCTGGTTGCGGGTAATGGCGTACATGGTTGTTGATGAACAGATAGGCTTCTGCCCCCGCACCACGGGCTGCCACACGCAAGCGGCTGCGATCGGCCGCATCGACGATGGCGCCATCGGCCAGTACGGCTTCCATGGGGGCGAGCGCTTGCCCAAAGGCAGCCATGAACAGGTGCAAAGTACGCAGACGCCCAAAAGAGGGGCGTGCATGGCCGTATTGGCCCAGCGGCGCGTGGAAGTCATAACCGAGCAGGCCCACATCATTGGGGTAGCCTGTGCGCTGAGTTTCGTTCTGGTAGCCCAATTTGCCAACGGGGTTGGTGCCACCGTGGAACATGTAGTAGCCGTACAGGTTGGCACCGGAACCGATTTGCACCAGCGTGGTGGCGGCCAAATCGTCTGTGCCGACTACCGGGCGGCGATGGTAGGAAACGTGCATGCCACCGCCTGCTTCAGCCAGGAAGAAGGGGTAGTGCTCCTTGTTGATGGGGCCGTCTGCTGCAGTGCCGCCTACGTTGCCCATCTCGCCAATTGCACGTTCGGTGTTGAAAACATAAACGCCGGAAGGGGGTAAGGGCGCATCGTTATTCTGCCAAAAACCATCCGGGTAGGCGCCGGAGACGGGTACCACTTCGCGCAAGGGGATATCCAGCGTTGGCCAGCCGGTCACGGTATACATCGGTACGCGCACACCTGCTTCAATCGCAATGCGTTTGAGTTCAGCGATGTGTTCGGCGCCACAGCCTGGGCCGATGCGATGGTATTCGTTTTCTAACTGGGCGCCGATGATCGGACCGCCGTCTTCCCACATCAAGCCCTTGAGCTGGGTGCCGATCTCGTTGTAGAAACGGGCCACGCGTTTGAGGTAGAGCGGGTCGTTGCAGCGCACGGCGCCAAGGTTCATCATTTCTTCAAAGAAATGCGCTTCTTGCGCACGGTAGGCCGCGCTGGCCTCACGCTGCATTGGGGTTTGGGTCAGCAGCCAATCAGGGAAGCCACCGTTGCGTGCCTCAGCGTGCACCCAGGGTCCGGGGCGCAGGTAGAACAGCAGGCCGATTTCCTTGACGATCTCAACGAAGCGGCGAAGATCCAGATTGCCACTCCAATCGTATTGGCCTTCGACTTCCTCGTGATGATTCCAGAACACATAGCTGGCAATGATGTTGACGCCTGCTGCCTGCATCTTGCGCAATTCGCGTTCCCACTCACAGGCGGGGTAACGTGAAAAATGGAATTCCCCCATGACGGGTAGCCATGGTTTGCCATCCAACTCCAGGTAGCGGCTGTTGACGTTCAGCGTGCGTCCGGCGGGTTGATAACGGCCCAGTTGCAAATAATCGCTTTCGGCCTTTACCGCAGCGCTCGGAATCTGGATGGTGATGGTGTTGGTTTCCACGAGAAGATTCGCTTTGTGATTAAACGTTTAAACTTGACCGAATCTTCGGTCCGAGTGTAGGTATGGGCAATTAGGGTATACGTGTATTTTTGCAATGTATTTGAAGGTTTTATAAGGTCATTAACATGGGTGTTTGTTATTAAGTAGATGAATTTAATACTAAAAATGTATTTGTGCTTTGCGTCATTGCGAAATGTTGCGCAAACACCTCGGCTGTGAATGATTGTTCAGAGTGTGGTAAAAATGTGCCTTGAAGAAGCAAGCCTTAGCGTCTATAGCTGAGTTTGTAAAAACGTTTAACCAACTAAGCCATCGTGCTCTGCCGCATTGCAAAGCGAAGCGTTTGGCTGCGAAAGCTGAAGAGGAAATTATGAAACTCGGTGTGTGCTATTACCCTGAGCAGTGGGATCGTTCCATGTGGCTGAAAGATGCACAAGACATGGTGCGTTTGGGCGTTAAGGTGGTCAGGATTGCCGAGTTCGCCTGGAGCCGGATGGAGCCGCAACCGGGACAGTATGACTGGGCCTGGCTGGACGATGCCGTGGGTATCCTTGCCGACCAGGGTTTGGAAATCGTATTGGGAACCCCGACCGCAGCCCCGCCGCGTTGGCTGCTGCAGGCGCATCCCGATATGCTGGCGCGTGATGCACAGGGGCGCGAACGTGGGTTTGGCTCGCGCCGCCACTACTGCTTTTCCAGTGAAAGCTATCGTGAAGCCTGTCGGGTGATCGTGACGGAAATGGCACGGCGCTATGGGCAACATCCAGCCGTAATTGCATGGCAAACGGATAATGAATACGGTTGCCATGATACAGTTATTTCTTATTCCGATTCGGCTTTGCGGCGTTTTCGGCTATGGCTTGCCAAGCGCTATGACAACATCGAGAACCTGAATCGCCGCTGGGGCAATGTCTT
Source organism: Uliginosibacterium gangwonense DSM 18521 (assembly GCF_000373965.1). Taxonomy (GTDB): domain Bacteria; phylum Pseudomonadota; class Gammaproteobacteria; order Burkholderiales; family Rhodocyclaceae; genus Uliginosibacterium; species Uliginosibacterium gangwonense. Next base: position 64,026 of record NZ_KB892866.1, read on the forward strand.
TTGGAGCATGGAATATGCTGCTTTTGACGAGATCGGTTTGCCGGTAGCCCTGCCAGCACAGGTCAACCCGATTCATGCTCTGGATTTCCGTCGTTTTGCTTCGGATGAAGTGTGCAGTTTCAATCGGCTGCAATGCGACATCCTCCGTGAATATTCTCCGGGGCGCGACATTCTCCATAATTTCATGGGGTTTTTCGGTGAATTCAACCATCACGAATTGTCTGCTGATCTGGATGTAGCCACTTGGGATAACTATCCCTTGGGCTTTACCGATATGGTGCGTTTTATTCCGGAGGCCGAGCGGGTTCAGTGGATGCGTAGCGCCCACCCGGACATTGCCGCCTTCCACCACGACCTGTATCGCGGCATGTGCAAGGGGCGCTGGTGGATCATGGAGCAGCAATCCGGCCCGGTGAATTGGGCCAGCGCGAATCCTTCACCCTTGCCCGGTATGGTGCGTGCCTGGACGTGGGAAGCCTTCGCGCATGGTGCCGAGGTGGTGTCCTATTTCCGCTGGCGGCAGGTTCCCTACGCGCAGGAGCAGATGCATTCCGGCCTGCATACCTCCGATGGGCAGATTGATCAGGGCGGGCGCGAGGCGGCCATCGTGGCGGCGGAAATTGACACGCTGGGGGATTTTGGCGCGCATCATGCGGCTTCTGTCGCATTGGTATTCGACTACAATTCCAAATGGATGATGGATATTCAGCCTCACGGCGAGCAGTTTGACTATTTCGGTCAGGTATTTGCCTACTATCGGGCGCTACGCCGTATGGGGCTGGATATTGACATCGTTCCGCCGTCAGCGGATGTGTCGAAATATGCTATGGTCGTAGTACCGTTGCTGGCAACCCTTGATGATGAATGCGTGGCACGTTGGCAAGCCAGTGGTGCACAGATCGTGATGGGGCCGAGAACCGGCTCCAAAACACTGGATTATGCACTGCCGACTGGATTGCCACCCGGACCCTTGAGGATGGCACTGTCAATCCGGGTCAGCCGCGTGGAATCTTTGCGAGCTGGGGTGAGTGAAACCGTCTGTCTGGCAGATGGCACTCCGGGATACGCGAAAATCTGGCGTGAGTTCATTGATGTGGCCCAAGGCGTCGAAGTTCTTGCCCGTTTTGCTGATGGTCAGCCTGCAGTGGCATGCCAGGGGGCATTCAGTTATCATGCAGCTTACTTCAGTGATGATGTGCTTGATAGGCTGCTGGCCGATGTGGCACACGCTGCAGGGATTACTATCCAGGCGCTGTCTGGGGGGCTCAGATTGAGGCGGCGTGGCAAGTTGCAGTTTGCGGTGAATTACGGCCCAGGGCTTGTTTCATTGCCGGTTGCTGCAGACCGCATGGTGCTGGGGGAGGCGCAACTTGCCCCGGCGGGGGTGGCTGCGTGGCTGGCAGAGTAGGGCACGCCGCATGCGGTCGGAAATTGTTTGCAGCAAAATCATGGATGGCTACGGGTTAAACCGCTAGAGTCACGGCTATGGCAACGATTGTAGAAGTAGGGCGCCTTGCTGGCGTAACCCCCGCGACGGTTTCCAATGTGCTGCGGGGGCGTGGACGCGTGAGCGCAGAAACGCGTGAGCGTGTGCTGGAGGCTGCGCAGCAATTGGGCTACAAGCCGAACCTGAATGCGCGCGCCCTGGTGGAAGGGCGCCCGCATACCATTGCGCTGGTGGTTTCCAGCATTGCCAACCCGTTTTATCCCGAGTTCGCTTTAGAAGTGGAAAAGGCCGTCAGGCGCAGTGGTTATTTTTTGATTGTATGCAACACAAATAATGACCCAGCCCAAGAGATTGCGTATCTGGATGCGGTGGGCGGTGCGCTTGCCCAAGGCGTGCTGGTCATGAATGCCGATTTTGTGCAGATTGACGAGTTGTTGACCTTGCGCAGTCGGGGGGTGCCAGTGGTGCTGTGCATGTGGGAAAAGCCCGACCAGACTCCGCCTTTGCCATGCGTGGCGGTTGATTTCTACCAGGCCGGGGTGATTGCGGCCGAACACCTGCTCATGCTCGGTCACCGTCGGATTGGCGCTGTTGTGGGCAGCGAGCCGACAGGCAACCACATCTGGCGCTATCGCGGGTTCGCCGACACTCTTGCCAAGGCGGGGATTTTGCAGCGACCCGAAGAAGTCCGGTTTGGTCAGGACTCGATTGACGCCGGGCGCAATAGTGCCCATGCTTTGATGGCGGCGGTACCCGATCTGACGGCGATCTTTGTGAGCAACGATTTGCCTGCGCTCGGTGTGCTCCAGGCGGCGGTTGATCTGGGTTTGAGCGTCCCCACGGATTTGTCTGTGGTGGGGATCACCGATATCCAGTTTGCCCATCAGGTTCGTCCTTCTCTGACGACTGTGGCAGTCCCCACAAGCGAAGCGGCTGAATTGGCGGTGCAATTGATGATGAATATCATCGACAAGGCGAAGACCTCGGATACGGAAATGCTCATAGCATCCACCCCTCAGTTGGTTGTGCGAGAGTCCACTGCACGCGTGCGACGCCGTTGAGTGCAGTATCCCATGCAGAAATGAAAAAGCCGACTTGCGTCGGCTTTTTTGTACAGCAAATAATGCAGATTGCTTAGCTGCCGAAGTTGTACTTGGCAGACAGGTTGACACGCGGTTCGCTGCCGGTTTGGCCGTCCAGCGTTTCACGGTGCGACCAGATGAACTCGGCGCCCAGATCGACGTTGGGCAGCGGATTCCAGATGGTGTCAACAAAGGCTTGCTGCAGCGCGCGATTGATGGTGCCTTGGCCGCTGGTGTTGGCATAGCCAGAGTAGTCAGCGTTCAGCAGGCGTTGTTGGCCGTACACCAGGTTCGTGCGCAGGGTGCCGGAGAACTTGTGCTGGAAGCCAAATACCAGACCGAGTTGTCGTTCGGTGTAGATTTTGCCGCTGGCGCTATCCAGCAAAGGACCATCGGAGGAGTTGAAATAACGTCCGATGCCGTCGCCATAGGTTACGCTGCTGAACAGCATGTCTGCGTCGGTGATCTTGTAGGAGTTACCCAGGCCAACGCCGTAGCCACGCTTGCTGGCAGTAAGACTATTGGTTTTGGCGGAAAGATCGTGGCTGACGGCACGGAAGGACAGGGTGCCCCAATCACCGGCCTTGTCCCAACGCACAATAACGTCGGGTACGCGGGAAATGTTCGCGCCATCCCCACCGTTCAACTGCGAGCTGTTATTTTCGAGTGCCAGCGTGTAGTTGCCAAAGTTCGGGGTGACGTAGGTGTAACGTACTTGCGGCTGACGGATCATGGTGTTGCCGACCGGGCCGTTGAAGTCTACGGTTTCCGGCGTGGAGTCCAGGTCCATGAAGGTGGACCAGGTTTGACCAACCAGCCAGGGGCCGACTTGGCCATAGGCATGGCGCAGACGGAACATGTAGCCGTTGCTGGCGTATTGGGCGCCAGAGGAGACTGCACCGCCGTTGCTGCCGCCACGATCGTTGTTGAAGTCACCTTCCACCTTGATGGTCAGCGGGCCCATGCTGGTTGGGGTGGCGGCTTCGATGCCGAAGCGCGAGGTCCGACCATGCATGTAGTTGCTGCCCTTGCGTTCTGCTGCAGCAGAACCCGTGAGGGCTACGCCACCGGCATTGCTGGCATAGTCGCCGTTGTTTTCGCCGCCGAAGTTATGCACGGCATTCAATTCCACGAAGCCATACAGGTGGATGGAGGTTTCTTCCCCAGCACGGCGGAAGGAGGCGGGGATATCCCCCTTGACCACAGCTTCCTTGCCTTGAGCTTCCAGTTGGTTGCTCAGGTCTTTCTGGCTGGCCTTCAGTTCCTGAATCTGTTGTTGCAGTGCCTGGAGTTGTGCTTCCAGTTGCTCGACGCTGACGGCGGCAGCCTGGGCACCCAGCGGACAGGAGAGCGCGACGGCCACGGCCATAGCGATGATGCGCGGTTGAGAGATCTGCATATATGACTCCGTTGCAATAAATTAGGACGCGTGCTTGATCTGGCTGAGGAAAGCCTGTGCACGCGGATGGCTTGGGTTGGAGAAGAACTGCTGGGGGTTATCGCTTTCTTCGACAATGTTGCCGTGGTCGAAGAAAATCACGCGGTCGGCGACCTCACGGGCAAACCCCATTTCGTGGGTCACCACGAGCATGGTCATGCCACTCTTGGCAAGGTCGCGCATGACGAGCAGCACCTCATTGACCATTTCAGGGTCAAGCGCTGAGGTCGGCTCATCAAACAACATGATTTTCGGTTGCATGGCCAGTGCCCGGGCGATTGCTACGCGTTGCTGCTGGCCGCCGGACAGTTGCGCCGGATACTTGTGGGCGTGGGCCGAGAGGCCGACGCGCTCCAGGAGTTCAAAGGCGACCTGCGTGGCTTTTTCCTTGGACCACTTGCGCACACGGCGCGGGGCCAGGGTGATGTTATCCAACACGGTCTTGTGCGAGAACAGGTTGAAGCTCTGGAACACCATGCCGACTTCGGCACGCACGGCGTCGATGTGCTTCAGGTCGTTGTCCAGCTCAATGCCATCCACGACGATGCGGCCGGTATCCTGTTTCTCCAGGCGGTTGATGGTGCGCAGCAGCGTGGATTTGCCGGAGCCGGAAGGCCCGATGATGCATACCACTTCGCCTTCACGGAAAGTGATGGAGACATCCTTGAGTGCGGTGAATGCGCCCCAGGATTTACGCACCTGCTCAACGGTGATGATGGGTTTGCCGTCACGCATGATACTTAACGCTTTCCGGTTGCCAGTTTGCGCTCAAGAGCCGAGGCAAATTGGGTGAAGGTGGTGGTGAGAACGAGGTACACGAGCCCGGTGGTGATACTGACGGGCACGGGCTGGAAGCTCTCGGCCTGGACCCGCGTGTAGATCATGGTCAGTTCCACCACGCCGATGGTATAGGCCAGGGAGGAATCCTTGAGGAGCGCCACCAGGTTGTTGGCCAGCGGGGGGAGTGAGATGCGTACCGCTTGCGGCAACACCACGTCCCAAAAGGTGTACATGGAATTCAGGCCCAGCGAACGGGCGGCTTCAACCTGCCCACGTGCGACGGCGTTGATCCCTGCACGGATGACTTCGGCGTTATAGGCGCCCACGTTTAATGAAAGTGCAATCACGCCGATCCAGAATTCAGGGGCTTGCAGTTGTGGGGCGGTGTTGGACAGGCCGTAGAAGAACAGGATTTGCAGCAGTAGTGGCGTGCCGCGGATCACCCAGACGTACAGATCTGCAATCCAGCGGACGGGTGGAATGGGAGAGAGTTTGCCAATCGCTGCGACAACGCCTAGCAAAATGCCGAGGATGCCAGACCAGATGGTCAATTCGATGGTGGTGATGGCTGCATCTGCGAACTGGTGTGCCGCAGGGCCAATCGGCGCAGGTACCCAGGACAGCGGCAGAGCCAGCAGCCAGAGGATCAGCGCAAGACAGAATACGGACCCGACCAGGATCAGAGAGTCGCGATCTTTGAGTTTGTTCAGCATTATCGTTCAATGAAAGCAGGGGCACGCCGCAATGGGCGTGCCCGAGGTGTACTACAGGGTAGAAAGAAGACGCTTAGTTGCTACAGGTGATGTCTTCTTGGAGATACTTTTCCGAAATGGCCTTCAAAGTACCGTCTGCTTTCAATTCGGCCAGAGCGTGGTTGAGCTGTTCGCGCAACTCGGTGTTGCCCTTGCGCAGAATCATCGCGTCGCGTTCAACGAACACCATGTCGCCAGCCTTCAGCCCTTGGGAAGTGTTTTTGGCGATGGCGGTCTTGGCCACGAAGCGGTCAGACACCCAGGCATCAATCCGGCCACCCATCAGGGCTTGCAGTGCATCGGTGTCTTTCGGGTAGGTCTTCACTTCCTTGACGCCAGCAATCTTCTGCGCTGCGTCGGCATAGGTGGTGGCCAGCTGTACGCCAACGGTCTTGCCGTGCAGGTCGGCGAGCTTCAGCGGGCCACCGGCCTTGCTTACGATCTGGCCGCCGGAACAGTAGTGGGGATTGGTGAAGTCCACCGACTTTTGACGTTCTTCGGTAATCCCGTGGCTGGCGATGGCCACGTCGAAACGGTCTTGGCGGATGCTGGAGATCAGCGCGTCAAAACTCAGGGCGCGCCAGTCAACCTTCAGGCCCAGCTTTTTGGCCACTGCATCCATCACGTCGATTTCATACCCGGTCAGCTTCGGCCCCTGAAAGTAATTGAACGGGGGGTAGGCGCCTTCGCTGGCTGCGACAATCGTGCCAGATTGCTTGATCGTGGCCCAGTCCCGAGCCTGGACACCACTGGCGGCACAAACCAATCCGAGGGCAAGAGCGATAGAGGAAATCAGACGCATGGAGTTGTTTCTCCCAAGAGGATGTTGTTGGATGCCCTGCTAGGCAAAGGGCGTATATTAAGCTGGAGTACCCGGGCAAAAAAGATCAAGAGATCAAACAGTTCTTTAATTGTTGTGCTGCTGCAAATCCAAAATCCGGCCTGCTGGATGGACGGCAGAAAACGTGCCCCATACACGACTGCCAGCCTGACTCAGTGTGCTCGTGCCCACTTGACACGAACCCGCTCAGAGGCTTTTTTCACCCGTGAAACTTAGCAATAATGATGCCTACTATGAAAAGGCGACTCACACCAGGGCGCTGCAAGCATAGGCTTGAGTAAGCCTTGGTATGAAAGGGGCAGATTATGCGCCAGACGGCATGCTCTGCATACCCTTTCAGCGGGTTTCCCGTCTAGCTGAGCTTGGAGGGGATGCCGCTGCGTGAGCGTGCGCGCAACCAGCGCCAGGCACTCTGCAAAGGCGTGGAGTGTGCAGGTGCCTTGATCGTTTCCTCATCCTGTGCCGCTGTCAGCGGGAAGACGTGGAGGTTTTGCGCCGGTTGGCAATCGCGCTCGACCATGAGTTGAGAAATGTTCGTGCCGCAATGCGGGCAATGCACTTGTGCGTCAGAGGCAGGCGCTGCGATGGGCGCCGCCTGCTCGGCAGGGGGCGTGTCGGTTGAAACCTGCGCAGGCGCTTCTACCGGAATTGGCGGGGACGGTGGTGTGCTGTTGAATACCGGCGGGTTCTCAACGTGCGCTGTTTGCGTGTCCATTTCTACGACTTGATGGTTGGCGGACAGGCTGAGCCCCATCTGGTTTAGCAGCGCTTCGGCCGCGCCGAGATTCAGTGTTGTTTTTTGGGGATCAAAATCATCATGCTGCGCTGTGGTGCTTTCTTCGCAGGGTAATGCACTATTTTGGTGTCTTGTTTGCAGGGCATTGACGCAGGTGATGAGGGGGTCAAATTCCGGCTCTGTGGCGGCAGGGGGTTGAGGCGCCTGCTTTGGGGGCGTTTTTTTGCGTTCTGGCTCGGCCCATGCGACCATGCCCAGCTTGGAGAGTTCGCCAACGTAGCGGTTGGCAATGCGCTCGCTCAGGTCCGCCTTGACAATGACCTTGCGCCCGGTAAACAAGCGCTCAATCTGCGTTGCCGAAGCATTCAGGCGGAATGCAACGAGTTTTTTGACCAGTGCCAAATCATAGCCTTCATGGATTTGGCCCTTGAATACAATCCGGTAACGCGCGTCCATGGTGTTGACTCTTGTCGGCAAGCCTAGTGCATCAGCTCATGCCCGTTATATAGTTTGAATGATTATAAAAAGATGATCCTTTTTCGCCAATTATCGGGGTTTGCTCGCCGTCTGTCGCAAAAAATGCTGTGGAAAAGTGTGAATTAACGTGCCGCAGCCAAAAAATTACGTTTTGTCTAGTGAGCGACCGCATGAGGCTGCTACTTGGAAGGCGTGGCCATGATGCGCATCATCAGATCGGTTGATTTCTGGCTGACCAGCAAGGGCGCATAAATCTCCTTCATGCCGGAGATGACGGTTGCGCTGCTTTTGAATTCCCCGAACTTGACGCCCAGCTTTTGTAGCTTGGTTTTGAGTTCAGCATCCTGTTCGGCACGGATTTTCTTGGCTTGGACGGCGGACTCCTGCGCAGACTGGCGGAAGAGTGCCTTGTCCGCTTCGCTGAGCTTGCTCCACAGCTGACTGGACACCAGCACGGCAACCGGTTGCACCACATGGTGGCTGAAAGTGTAGTACGGCGCCACTTTGTAGTGCTCAGAGATGTAATAGGAGGTCAGGTCATTTTCGGCAATGTCCAGCTCGCCCTTCTTGAGCGCATCGGGTAGCTTGTTGTACTCCAGCAGAGAGGTGACGCCACCCAGAGCCGTGGTCATGCCAATCAGTTCGGGGCGATTGGGTACACGGATTTTTTGTCCCTTGAAGTCTGAGGCATATTGCAGCAGGCGGTTGCGGGAGTAGAAAGAGCGCGATCCGCCGTCGTACCAGGCCAGCACAATATAGTTCTTGGCCGCCAGCATGCGCTGGATTTCCTTGCCAACGTCCCCTTCGAGCGCCTGCATCATGTGGTCAGGGCTGCGGAACAGGAAAGGCAGGCCCAGTACCCCCGCTTCCGGTACGGCATCGGCCAGGGCCGATACAGTGAACAGCGCAATGTCTACTTCGCCTTTTTTGAACTTGGGTACGACGGTGGGTTGGTTGCCCAGCGCGTCACAACACAAGACCAAGCCCTGATATTTACCGTTGGAGTTCGTCTTGAGGTGTTCAAAGAACGAAATCAGACCCTGATGTTGTGGGTATTCAGCGGTCTCACGCACCCAACCCTTGATTTCTGCTGCCTGGGCGGCGGGGCCTGCCCCCAGGGTGATGACCAAACCAAGTGCCAAGAAAAAACTGCGACTTAAAAACGACATGAATGTGCTCCCCTTTTCGTATTTGAGGGACATGGTATGCGCTCATCGGGTTTTCCCCATTGCCACAATTCACTGTATTTACAAAATGTTATAAATCCAGGTGTATATCTATAGCTGGTTGTTGTATTGATCAAACGGGAGCGTTTGCCCCTGAACCGAGCTTCCCTCGCGGATCTGCCTGATTCCGTCTTCGATCAGGCGAGAGGCAATACTCACCGGCGCAGGTAATCCGGGCAGATTATCAATCCTGTACCAGCCTGCATCTTCGATCTCTCCGGGCTGCGGGGTGATTTCTCCGCCTGCATAGTCCGCATGGAAGGCCAGCATCAGCGAATAAGGGAAGGGCCAGGGCTGGCTGGCAAACCAGCGCAGATTCTTGATGCGGATGCCGGATTCCTCGAACACTTCACGGTGCAGGCAGTCCTCCACGGTCTCCCCTGCCTCGATGAACCCCGCCAGCGCACTGTACATGCCGGGGCGGAAATGGGGCGAGCGGGCCAGTAGGATCTCATCTCCACGACGCACCAGGGCCATCACCGCCGGGGTGATGCGGGGGTAATCCCGCGTCTTGCAGGCGGGGCACTCCTTGGCGGGTTCGCCATTCAAGGCTTCGGTGGGGGTGCCACAGGCACCACAGTATCGTGAGGCCAGGTCCCAGCGCAGCATCTGGCGGGCACGGGCCGCCATGCCCCAGAACTCTGCCGGCAACAGGCTGAAGACATCTCGTAGGCCCACGACCTTGAGGTGGCTTGGCACGGCCTGGGTGTGTGACCAGCCATATGCATGGCATTCATGCCGGCCATGCATGCCAAAGGCGAATGCTGCACGGGCTTGTGCGGGTAGTTCGTGTGCTTGCGGCAGGGAATTATCTTCCCTGAGTAGCAGGCCATCATCAATAAAGGCAAAGTTGAGGACGGAAGCGTTTTCGTGCTTGAGCGGGACAAAGTAAGGAACAAAATCAGCGGGCCACATAGACGGATGATGCGTAGGCATAGTGAGCAGGCTATCAACGCTACCCCAAAATGCGCCAGGTTTCCAGGCAAAGCGAGCATCTTGAGCTTTGGCAACCCGGCCATGCCTGCCCAATCATGCTATGGAGGCATTGCCCCTGGTAGGGGAGAATGATTCACTTATCATGAGATTGGAGTGTCGCCATGGCAAGCCGAGCAAAGAAACCCACCCACGTAGAGACCACCAGCGCAGACCCGGCCAAGACTGCACTGATCATCAGCGGGGGCGCACCCAATGCCACCTTGATGGCCGGAGCGCTGGCAGCGTTTGATGAAAAGGGCGTGAGCTTTGATGTGATTTCCACGGCGGGGGCAGGGGCCTTGCTGGGCTTGATGTACTGCGCACCCAAGAGCGGCACGCCCCGGCAGGCCATGGAGTCACTGATCGAAATGGGGGTGGCCGATCCGCTCTATGACAAATTCCCCGTCAACTTCAAGGTCTTCAACAAACCCGGCATCATGGCTGATCTCTACCGCAGTGCCTTGGGTTTCAATCCGTTCTGGAAAGCCGTGCAAGGCTGGCAGGCGAAAGACCCTGTTTCCCAATTGTTCAAGGATTCGGTAGGACTGGCCGTTGCCAGCACCTGCCCGAGCGACCTCAACGCCAAATCGCTGGGGCTCTGCGCGCATGTTCCGTTTGCCGAGGAGGTGATTGATTTCGCCGCAATTGCAGGCATTTCCCCCGCGTTTTACGTCAATGCCTTCAACCTCACGCGCAAGAAAATCGAGAATTTCAGCAAGGACATCATTACTCCTTTACATTTGCAGGCTTCGCTATCCTTTCCTTTTCTTTATCCGCCCACGCAGGTTGGGGAGGATTGGTATATTGAGGGCGCTTCAATTGACTGCCTCAACTTCCACGACCTGCTGACCCTTCACCCGAATCTGGAACAGATCGTAGTGTTTGACATCCTGGGGGCGGACAAGTTACTGCGGGCTCCGCGCGACCTCTACGATGCATGGGTCATGTCCATCATCACCCCGCTGGTGGAAATCGCCCGGGATGACCTGAAAATCTTCGAGGCCACCCACCTGCCCAATTACCCCAAGCTCAAGGACCACGTATTGCGTGTGCCGCTGCTTGAGAACATTCCTGCTGAGGATATGCCTGATGTGTTTGACTGGTCGCGCTCCAACCTGACGCGTCTCTACGACATCGGCTATCAAACGGCTCAGACGTTTGTGGAAACTAAGCTCTCAAAATAAGGGAAGTGGTTGCTTCAGCCATTTATAGTTGTGCATGATAGGCTGTATTCATTTAGTATCGAATGCCCGACACAATGTGGTTAATACTTTAGAAGCAGAGGCTGTATGAAAACGTCTATCAAAATTTTTTATGTGTTGTTAGTGGCTTTTGGGGTGGCCGGATGCGCAACGGAGGCTTCCCGATCTGTGGTAGTTGAAACAGTCAATGCCGCCAGTCGTCCGTATTCGGGCCATCGTTCTCCAATTGCAATTGGAAAATTCGACAATCGTTCGTCATTTATGCGGGGTTTGTTCTCTGACGGCGTGGATCGTCTGGGCAGCCAGGCTAAAACTGTTTTGATATCCCATTTGCAGCAAACCAACCGGTTTAGTGTATTGGATCGGGATAACATGGCAGAGACCAAGCAAGAGGCCGGTATCAAACAAAAAAACCAGAATCTTAAAGGGGCGGACTACATCATTACGGGTGACGTGACTGAATTTGGCCGCAAAGAGGTTGGCNATCAGCAATTGTTCGGTATTTTGGGACGAGGGAAGACTCAGGTTGCTTATTCTAAAGTCACGCTTAATGTTGTGGATATTGACACTTCAGAAGTCGTCTATTCCGTTCAGGGGGCCGGTGAATACAGTCTCTCTAATCGTGAGGTGGTCGGTTTTGGCGGTACTGCCAGTTATGACGCTACTTTGAACGGTAAGGTGCTTGACCTCTCAATTCGAGAGGCTGTCGACAAATTGGCGGCTGCGATGGATTCAGGAGCCTGGAAGCCGGTTAAATAATAAATACTCATTCCGTAGGGATTGAAGAGATATGGAAATGGTTAAGAAAGCGGGCCTAATGGCCTTGCTGTTGGGAGCAATGCTCGTAACAGGATGTGCAAGTGGCCCGGAGCCAATCTATCAGTGGGAACACTATCAGCCTCAAGTCTATGAATATTTTAAGGGGCAGAGTCCAGAACAGCAGATTACTGTGCTTGAAGAAGACCAGGAAAAAATTAAATCGGCTGGGAATCGTGTTCCACCTGGAGTGCATGCGCATTTAGGGTTGTTGTATGCGCAAACCGGTAATGACAGCAAGGCGGTTGCAGAGTTTCAGGCGGAAAAGGCGCTTTTCCCTGAGTCTGGTGCATACATGGATTTCTTGCTCAAAAAATATCAGAAATAAAAAGGGGAATAACTCGTGAAACGATTGCGGCGCCTTGGTGTTTGTGTGGCGGCTATTGCATTGTTAAGTGCTTGTGCGACCAAACCTGTTGAAGTTGATTACTCGGCGTACAAGCAGAGTCGCCCGCGTTCTATTCTGATTATGCCTCCGGCGAATCTGTCGCCCGATGTGGCAGCGGGTTATAGCGTGATGTCTGTGTCGACCTTGCCCTTGGCAGAGTCTGGCTACTATGTGATGCCTGTTACCTTGACCAGCGAGACCTTCAAGCAGAATGGCATTACCGTGGCCGAAGATGCACAGGCCTTGTCAATTGCCAAGCTCCGGGAAATCTTTGGTGCTGATGCCGCCTTGTATATGTCGGTGACAAAGTATGGAACGAGCTATCGGGTGCTTGATAGCGTGGTTGAAGTCAGGTTGAGTGCGAAGTTGGTTGATCTTCGTACAGGAGGCACCCTCTGGCAGGGGAGTTCATTCGCATCCAGTGCGGAAAACAGCAACAATAATGGTGGGCTGATCGGCATGCTGGTGTCTGCTGCGGTGAATCAGATTGTTCACAATCTGGCAGATCACGGGCATGACATGGCTGACCGGGCGAGTGTGCGGTTGTTGTATGCGGGCCGTGCAGGCGGTTTGTTGTATGGCCCCTATTCTCCTAAATACGGCACGGATTAAATCTGAACTTGCGTTTGGGGAAGCGGGGCATTGAAGGAATTCAATGCCCCGTTTGTTTTATGCCGTGCAGGTTTCTTCTGTCAGGCAGGCAGCTAGGCGTGCCAGGCCGATTTCCATATCTTGCGGCGTGGCGCAGCTATAGTTCAGGCGCAAGGTCTGTTGCCCCTGGCGCTGGCCGGGGTAGAAGGCTTCACCGGGCATGAAGGCAACATTCTGCGCTAAGGCACGATCCAGGTCGGCGCAGGTGGCGCGATGCTCGCGCAGGCGCAGCCAGAAGAACAGGCCGCCACGTGGCATTTCCCACTCGGCCAGTTCGCCAAAGTGGCGCGTCAATGCCGCCTGCATGGCGTCGCGCCGGATGCGGTAGCCATCGCGCAGGTTTTGCAGGTCGGCCTCCTTTTGCCCACTGTTGAGCCAATGCGCCACGGCTGCCTGAGCTGGGCGCTGGGTGTGCAGGTCGGCCGCCTGCTTCAGGCGCACCAGATGTGGCATCAGACGGGGGCTGGCGGCGAGATAACCAATCCGGCAACCCGGCCACAGGATTTTGGAGAAGCTGCCCAGGTAAATCCAGTCCGAGTGGCGCAGCTGGGCACAGATCGGCAGCATTGGGTGGGCCACATCCAGTGCCACGCTGCGGTAAGGCTCATCTTCGATCACCGTGACCCGGTAGCGGTCGAGCAACTCGGCCACCGCCGTGCGCATTTCCGGCGTATAGCAGGCGCCACTGGGATTCTGGAAGCAGGGCACCAGATAGATGCAGCTTGGGCGGTGTTTTTCCAACATCGTTTCCAGATGGGCCAGATCGGGGCCATGCGGGGTCAGCTCTACAGTCTGGATATCGGCGCCAAACAATTCAAACACCTGCAGGGCCGCCACATAGGTGGGGGCTTCGGTGAGCATGGGGGTGCCTGAATCAATCAGCAGCTTGGCAGCAAAATCCAAGCCTTGCTGTGAGCCCGCCAGCGCCAGTACCTGCGACGGGCTGACATCGAATCCGGTTTCTCCGATCCAGTTTGCCACGGCTTTGCGAAATGCAGGCTCCCCCTCGCTGCATCCATACTGGTAGAGTGCTGGGCTGGCAATCGTCTCCAGAGGGAAGGCGGGCATCAGGTCGGCTGCAGGCAGGCCACCGGCAAAGGAGATCACCCCAGGTTGGGTGGCGGCGGCCAGGATGTCGCGCACCAGTGAAGACTTCAAACGTGAAACACGGGTAGAGAGTCGCGGCTGATCGGTATCCATGGAGCGCCTTTATATTGGTCAAGTATATTGACTTAATATGGCAATCCTCTTTAATAAAGTCAATATGGTTGACCAAAATAATTCTGTGCGTGATCAAGAGATGTTTGCAGCGATTGAGCTGTTCTTCTACGCATTTCGCGCCTTTACGGCACGCCCGGACGAAATTCTGGCCGAGCGCGGGCTGGCGCGCCTGCATCACCGCATCCTGTACTTTGTAGCGCGCCGCCCTGGGCAACGGGTCAGTGATCTGCTGGCCACACTCGGGATCAGCAAACAGGCCGTGCATGCGCCGCTGCGCCAGTTGCAGGACGCGGGATTGGTGGTGGTGGATATCGACGCCCAGGATCGACGCGCACGCTGCCTGAGCCTGACGCCGGAAGGCGCGGCACTGGAAGCGCGTCTGTCACAGACCCAAAGGCAAACCCTCGCACAGGCCTTTGCCAGCCAGGGCGAGGGGGCGGAGAGCGCGTGGCGCCGGGTGATGGAAGAGTTGGCCGGGCAGACGAGGCCGAAAAACGTTTAGTTTGGAACAGGCTCTGAGAAGCTGTAACAAAATGAAGTGCAACGGTTCTGGCTAGGCGCGCCGATGCAGACAGTACAAGCAGTACGGCAAGGCGGCGTAACAACGCCAGAATCATTTTGTTACGGCTTCTAGGCGTATGCCGGGGCAAACGCCTTCTCTGCCGGAGCGTTGGTCGCTTCGTTCCAGTACGGCGAAATCTTGCGCAACTGCTCGATGATGGGCGGCACGGCGGCAATCACCCGCTCGACTTCCTCCAGCGTGTTGTAGCGTGAGAGAGAAAAGCGGATCGTGCCATGCGCCGCAGTGTAGGGGATGCCCATGGCACGCATCACATGTGAGGGTTCCAGTGAGCCGGACGTACAGGCCGAGCCGGATGAAGCGGCAATCCCCAGCTTGTTGAGCAGCAGCAGGATGCCTTCGCCTTCCACAAATTCAAAGGCTATGCTGCTGGTATTGGGCAGGCGGTTGTTCAGGTCGCCCGTGGGGTAGGCGCGGGGCACTTTGGCCAGAATGCCGCGTTCGAGCTTGTCACGCAGATAGCGCACATCACTGTTTTCAGTATCGATGTGTTGCATCGCGAGTTCTGCAGCCTTGCCCAGGCCGATGATGCCAGGGGAATTTTCTGTGCCAGGGCGGCGCCCCCGTTCCTGCTGCCCGCCACGCATCAGATTGCGAAAACGCGTGCCCCGGCGCAGATAGAGCACACCGATTCCCTTGGGAGCGTGCAGTTTGTGGCCGGAGAGTGAGAGCATGTCGATCTGGCTGCGCTTCAGGTCAACGGGAATCTTGCCAACGGCCTGCACCGCATCGGTATGGAACAGTATGCCATGGGCGTGGGCGATCTCGGCCATCTCCTCCACAGGGAAGATTGTGCCGGTTTCATTGTTGGCCCACATGGCCGACACAATGGCGACGCGATCATTGAGCAGTGCGCGGTATTCATCCAGATCCAGCCGCCCACGGCCATCCACGCGCAGCTTGTGTACAACAAAGCCTTCTTTTTCCAGCCGCTCACACAGGGCGAGGATGGCAGGGTGCTCCACCACGGTGGTAATGATCTGGTTACGCTCGGGGAAAGCCTTGAGCGCCGATAAAATAGCGGTGTTGTCAGACTCCGTGCCGCCTGAAGTGAATATGATCTCGGAATCATGCTCTGCGCCCAGCAAAGCCTGGATCTGCTGGCGTGCCGCCTTGATGCCCAGCCCGACCTGGTTGCCGAAGCTGTGGATGGAAGAGGCGTTGCCAAACTGCTCGGTAAAGTATGGCAGCATGGCGGCAACCACGGCGGGGTCGCAGGGGGTTGTAGCGTTGTTATCGAGATAGATGGGGGTCATGGCAAGGCTCTCCTAGGGGGCAGGGGCAATGTTTTGATTCAACGTGCCATTTTTAGCGAGCCATTTCGAGCTGGCTGGCGGGCAGCAGGCGGACGTATTCGCCCAGGTCTTCAAAGAGTTTCTGCTGGATCGAGCCCAGCGTGGCGGCTTCCAATGCGCAGCCCATGCAGGCACCTTTGAGATTGACGTAGATGTTCTTGCCCACGATATCCACGATTTCGATGTCGCCGTGGTCCCGCAGTAACATGGGGCGGATGGATTCGATGATCTCTTCGATCTTGCGCATACGTTGCAGATTGGTCAGCTTGGGCTTCGATGCAGGTTCGGCTTCGGCGACAGGTCCTGGCTCCTTCTTTTCGATGGCAGGGGCTTCGCAGCGAGCGGTGTTGACCTCGACGAGGATTTCCTCGATCTGCTCATGACATGAGCAACATGCCCCGCCCGCCTTGGTGTAATGGGTGACCTGCTCCACGGAGGTCAGCCCGTTGCTCTGTACCACGTCCTTGATCAGGGCGGAGTCCACGGCATAGCACTTGCACACCATCTGGCCTTCTTCGTGGTCATCCTTCCAGCTCTCGCCCCGGTAATTGGCAATGGCGGCCTGCAAGGCTTCACGCCCCATCACCGAGCAGTGCATTTTTTCTGGTGGCAGGCCATCGAGGAAGGCTGCGATGTCCTGGTTGCTGATCTTGAGCGCCTCATCCAGGGTCTTGCCCTTGACGATCTCGGTGAGCGCAGAGCTGGAGGCAATGGCCGAGCCGCAGCCAAAGGTTTGGAAGCTGGCGTCCAGAATTACTTCGGTTGTCGGTTCCACCTTCAGCATCAGGCGCAGTGCATCCCCACACTGGATCGAACCCACATCGCCTATTGCATTGGCATCGGCCAGCGGGCCGGCGTTGCGGGGGTTGAAGAAGTGTTCTTTGACTTTTTCGGTATAGTCCCACATGACGTGGCTCCTGTTGAAGCGGGTGATGGCTTGTGTGCTGCAAGCCATGTGCCATGTGGATGGAAGTTTGCAAGTTGATGATAAATATGCGGTTTGTCGCATTTTGCCGAGTGATTGCTGTCACAAAACCCACAAGCGCGGGCAAACCTTACAAAAGCGTGTGAAATTTGGCGCAAACCTGGAGGTAACCCGCGTGGGAACCGAGTTTTGGGATGGTTTTTTGTGCGGGGGAATCTTGACGTGCAAGGTTGTGGAGTTTGGCACTACGCCAGCTTATGTACAGGGCTCCATCCGTGCGGAGATCGCAATTCTGACCAATGCCGAGGAGGCTGATATTGCCAGCCCGGGGGAGGAGCTGAACCTGGGTTCGTATAGGCGGGGAATTGGCTTCCCCGGTGATCCATACCTGGAATTTCCGCCTTGGGCCTCTGCGCCTTGCACCAGCAGGTGGTAAGGAGATTGCGGAAGAAAAAGTTTCCCCCGCCTCCCCAAAGGTGCCTTGCCACTACTGGCCTGCGGTGCCCAGTCTGGCAGGGGAATGTGCGCTCAAGTAGTCAGGGCTGGTCGGCAAGCGCTGCCTCAAAAAAACGCACCAGGGCGTCCTGGTAGGTGGTGCCAAAGCGGGCCGTCATGGCCTCGATATGACCACCACCGGGTACTGTAATCAGCGTCTTGGGGGGCTGGGCCTGTTGCAACAGCATCTTGGCGTGATCGTACGGAATCACTTCGTCAGCCGTGCCATGCAACAAGAGCAGAGGGATCGGCGCAAGCTTGGCAATGTAGCGTTCTGCACTGTACTGGTCACTGACCAGCAAGCCCGCGCCGGGGAGCGTCTGATTGGCAATCGTGGAATAGGAATAGAAAGTTGCTTCGATGGCGACTGCCTTGACCCCGGAGCGGTTACCGGCGCCGACCGCTGCAATCGCATTGGTGCCCCCCAGGCTTTGGCCAAAAACCAGCAGGCGCAGTGGATCGATATCTGGGCGCTGGCGCACGTAATCAATGGCGCTATTGGCATCTTCAAATACGCCTTTGGGCTCGGGCGAACCGTGTGATTGGCCGTAGCCCCGGTAATCAAAGACAAAGACGTTGAACCCTCGTTGTGGCAGCCATGAAACAAGGAGCCAGTGAGAACTCATGTTCTCGGCATTGCCATGAAAATGGATCACCGTGCCTTTGGCATCCTGTGGGCGGCTAAAGCCTTGTGCGGGCACAAACCAGCCGGAGAGCAAAGTGCCATCCTTGCTCTGGAAACTCACGGTCTCAAACGGCAAACCCTGATCAGCCGGGCTGCCGTATGCAAGTTGATCCGGGTAGTAGAACGCTTTTTCCACACAGCCCATGAGCGGCAGACATACAAAAGATAATGCCAACCAGATGCAGCATCCTGCATAGTTGGTACGAATGCGCCAGGCTGTGGAAAAAATGGACATGAGGGAGGTGAGCCAATGCGATCTGAGCAATCTATCACAGCTCAATCGATTCGAGCCAAGACTATGCAGAAATGATATCGGGCGAAGGGCTTCGCGGGCGCACACAAAAAATCCGGGGCTTGCCTGCCGAACCGCTCAGGCATCGCCCCGGAGGGTACCCATTCAAGCACGGCGCAAACACGCTGCGCCGCGCCATTTCAGTTTTGCACCGGGTAGGGATTGCCCAGCGTGGCCGTGCTGGCTACGGTGGTGTCACCATGGCGGGCAGAGAAAGTTTCAGCCACATTGGTTTGGGCGACGGGGTAAGGGTTGCCCAGGGTGGCTGTGCTGGCACGCGTGGTGTCGCCATGCTGTGCCGGGAAGGTTTCCAGCGAGCGCTCTTGGGCAACAGGATACGGATTGCCCATGGTGGCGGTGCTGGCGCGGGTGGTGTCAGCAGCCATGGCGGCGCCAGAAGCAAGCAAAGTAGCCAGTACGGCGGAGAGGAGGAAGGAAGTTCTCATGATAAAGCTCCATATTTCTAGCGTGGTACAGGGGGAGGGGTATCGGCCCACAGCCCCCACGCGGGTCTGCATGCCTTATTTGTCTTTGCAGCCAAGTGTTGATGCACCTTATCTGCTACCGATCAGAATCTTTTCTAAACTGAACGGTACGGTTATATTTTATGTATTGGGAGGAAGATGTCAAGACAAATTGGGGAGAAAAACGTTAATGCAATGTAAGCCAGACCCTGAAAATGAAGGCAGATCCATGCGCCACAAGGGTTTTGAGGCTTTTTTGAAGGCCTATCATTTGTTTAAATCGAGCGAATAGCTTTTTTTGATGGCGAATAGGGCTGTGCGCCCGGATGCGACCGCAGGCCATAGCCCGTGCTGATTGAGGAGAGATCAGATGATCGAAAGCAGGCGTTGAAACGCGATGGATGCTACAGGCAGGAGGGTATCTATGCGGTGCGGGGCTTACAACGCCGCAACTCGTTCATCAGATCAGGAGTGGTGGGATGCAATCAGGCGGCCAAGGGCTTCTTCACACATGTCCAGCACCCGTTCAAAGTCGGCAGATTCACCATAGTAGGGGTCTGGCACATCTTCCCCTGCCCACAGTGTGGAATAGTTCAGGAATAGATCCAGTTTGCCATGGTGCTCGGTCGGGCAACGACGCTTGAGCCAGACCAGGTGCCCCTTGTCCATAGCCAGGATGAGATCAAAGTGCGCGAAATCGGCGTCCTGAATCGGGCGGGCGCGAAGCCGGGACAGATCGTAACCCCGCCTGCGAGCAGCACGCTGGGCGCGCTCATCCGGCGCCTCGCCGGTATGGTAGGCATGCGTGCCTGCCGAATCGAACTCAAACAAATGCCCCAGCCCCTGCTTGGCCGCAAGCTCACGAGCCAACCCGTCTGCCGTGGGCGAGCGGCAAATGTTACCTGTACACACGAATAGGATGCGTTGCATGGCGAAAAAACTGGAAAATGACAGCTTGGCAAGTATAAATCAGCATTTAGCACGAACGCAGGTGAGCCTGACCCCTTCTGCGGGCGACCTGTCTTCGGGGTGATAGATTTTGGGATCGCAGACGGTGACAACCCGCAAGATTTTGATGCAGAATAAATAGATAGAGCTCTGCCACGAACGGATGCTCAGACTTACTACAAAGCAGCCGTTTGGTGTGCTAAAACTGAAATCTGAAGAGTGATGTTTTTGCCGATTCTGTTAAAGCAGGTTGTATGTATAGCATAATCCTGCGAAAGCTAATCCTCTCTGGTCGGTCATGCCGTGTTAGGGGGCACTTGCCGATGTTATGCAGCAAATCTGTTTCCTATAAAAAGGAGCCCCAATGCCTGATTACGAATCCCTTATCGACTACCTTATCGCGAATATCGATAAGCTCACCCATTCAAGCGGCGCTGGTCTTTTGTTTGATTTCCCTGATTTCGAACTGATGCCTTTTGACTACCTTGAGTTCGCAGAGCAGGATCTGTCAAAGGATACAACTTCGTCTCGTATCGGCTGCGTATCCAATCTGAAGCGTGCAACAGAATGTGAAATGGATACCCTTATTCACATCCTTGGCCTTACAAAACATGTAAAGAGCTTCCCGAAGAAACTCGAATTCGTGTCAAACGTTGGCCTAATTTCTCCGCGCTCCCTCGATAAGCTCAATCGTATTCGAAACAAGATGGAGCACGAGTATGCTGTTCCGAAATTAAGCGAATTGGAAGCGTACTTTGATCTCGCTTCGGGTTTCGTGTACTCGATTGAGGGATACATATTCATGCTGGCATCCCACGCTGAGCAAGAATGGTGTAGATCAGACCCTTTTGAAAAGCCCGCGTTTCGCGTGAAACTGGAACGTGACCCGGCGAGAATTGAGTTTTGCCTCATTTCGTCAGTTGATAAGGTTCAAACACTTACCTTTGATACAACCAACTTCGACAACTACCTAAAAGTGCTGAAAGTGTTCTTTTTGTTATGCAGAGCAACTGCCCTTTTGAGCACCGATTACCTTCTATCCAAATTGACTGGAACTCCTTTGACAATCAATGGGAGGGGATAGCCTATCATTCCAGCGAATCTACGCGCAATCAATAAAGGCGCAAGCGTTCAATTCCACGATTGAAGTCTGGTCCGTGGAGTAGGGGGCAACATAAAAACTCGCCCATGCCACGCGAAGGTGGGATGGGCGATTGCGTTTGAATGATGCTTAAAGCATCAAGCCATGGCTTCGTACAGGGGCAGCGTCAGGAATTCGGGATACTCTTCTGACAAGGACATCTGTTCGAATATGCCGGCGGCTTGGTCGTAGCTCGCGGTATCTTCGCCCTGTGCAATGACGGTGGCTTTCACCTTGGCCAATTCTTCAGGGATCAGCCCGCGCACGAGTGCAGCGTCGACCTTGCGGCCATCGTCCAGCACGCCCTTGGGTGAGCGTACCCATTGCCACACTTGGGAGCGGCTGATTTCCGCCGTGGCCGCGTCTTCCATCAGGTTGTGGATCGGCACACAGCCATTGCCTGCGAGCCAGGAGCCGAGGTAATGGATGCCAACGTTGATGTTGTTGCGCAGGCCCGCCTCGGTGATCGGTTGCTCGGGCTGGAAGTTGAGCAGATCGGCAGCGGTGAAGTTCACGTCCGGGCGCTGTTTGTCCCACTGGTTGGGGCGATCCCCCAGCACTTTGACGAATTCTTCATGCGCAATCGGCACCAGCCCGGGGTGGGCTACCCAGCCGCCGTCGAAGCCATCGGTCGCATCACGGGTCTTGTCGGCCCGCACGCCAGCCAGCGCCTTTTCGTTGGCCGCAGGGTCGTTCTTGATGGGGATGAGTGCTGCCATGCCGCCAATCGCCGGGGCACCGCGCTTGTGGCAGGCCTTGACCAGAGACAGCGCGTAGGAGCGCATGAAGGGCACCGTCATGGTGATGCTGCCCCGGTTGGCGAGGCAGAAATCCTTGTTGCTCTTGAACTTCTTGATGCAGGAGAAGATGTAGTCCCAACGCCCGGCGTTGAGCCCGGCGCTGTGTTCGCGCAGCTCGAAGAGGATTTCTTCCATCTCGAAGGCGGCGAGGATCGTTTCGATCAGCACGGTGGCTTTGATGGTACCGCGTGGCAGGCCGAGTTCATCTTGCGCCATGCAGAAGATGTCATTCCACAGGCGGGCTTCCAGATGGCTTTCCATCTTCGGCAGGTAGAAGAAGGGGCCAGCGCCGCGTGCGATCTGCTCCTTGGCGTTGTGGAACATGAACAGCGCAAAATCGAAGATGCCACCGGATACGCGCTGACCATCCACGCGCACATGCTTTTCATCCAGATGCCAGCCACGCGGGCGCACCTGCAGGGTGGCGGTCTTGTCGTTGAGGCGGTATTCCTTGCCTGCTTCGTTCTTGAAGCTGATGGTGCGGCGAATGGCGTCAAACAGGTTGATCTGGCCCTGGATCTGGTTGAACCAGTTCGGCGAGTTGGAATCCTCAAAGTCCGTCATGTAGGAGTCCGCCCCGGAGTTGAGCGCGTTGATGATCATCTTGCGCTCTACCGGCCCGGTAATCTCCGTGCGGCGGCATTCCAGTGCCTTGGGCAAGGGGGCGATGTGCCATTGGCCATCGCGGATGAATTGGGTGTCGGGCAGAAAATCCGGCATCTCGCCTGCGTCGATCCGCGCCTGCCGGGCGACCCGGGCGGCGAGCAGCGCTTTGCGTTGCGGCTCGAACGCACGATGCAGACGGGCAACCAGGGCCAGCGCCTCGGTGCTCAGAATCTGCTCAAAACCGGGATGGATCGGGGCATTGATCTCAATGCCCGCAGGAAGGTTCAGCGACATGAATCTCTCTCCTGAAGAAAATGGGTTGGACGTGGTCTGCGTCGGGGTTTACATGAACCCCAATCATATAGTGATGCTGCAGCGCAGTGTAACGCGCGCACCGGTCTGTGCGAAGCGTATTGCCCAAAAAGGGGGCCTTTATCAGGGAAAGCAGATGAAGTGTATGCCGCTTTCGGTATTTACGCTGGCGGCAAAGTCTGGCTCAAGGCTGAAAGGGTGTGTTGTTTGGGCTGGCTGTACCGTTTTTGCGCAGCAATGAAAAAATAAGCAGGTCATGGTATTCCCCAAGCCAGAAACCTGCTTCGTGTAAATGCCCTTCTTGGATAAATCCTTGCTTTCCCAAAAGTTGAATTGAGGCTGCATTTTCAGGATGAACCAAAGCCTCGATCCTGTTGAGTTCCATATGCCTGAAACCCCAGGCCAAAATGGCGGACAGGGCCTCTGTCATGAGTCCGTTGCCCCAGGCAAATGCCGCAAGCTCAAATCCGATGGAACAACTATTCCATCCCCGGTTCCATTTAAAAAGGAAGCAAGACCCCAGGAGTCGGCCATCTTCTTTGCTCTGAAGGGCCCAGCGTGTGCCAGGGTTTGGCATCTGACGCCAACTGGCAGCAGTTTCTATGAGGTTCTCTGCTTGTTCAATGTTGAGGATGGGATCAGAGCCATACCAGCGCATAGCCTGTTTGTTACTGTGGAGGGATAAAATTTCTTTGGCATCCGATATGACGATTTCACGCAATAACAGACGATCTGTTTCAAGGGCAGGAAAGTGACTCATGACTGGATTGTTGATGGTGTGCTGGCGCTTAGGGTTGCTTTTTGTCTGAACAGCTTGGCACCTTGCCGATATTGACCGGGAATGGGCATTGCAAAAAGGACTGGGGATTGATGGCAGCCTTATAAGGTGCAAATCTGCGCCTGATCGGTTTTCCGGGGCTGGTGTCTTCCGGCCGGTCAAATGATCGGGTCATGCTCCCTTTGCGAAAATCAATGAGGGTTGTGCCAACTCCATCTCTTGAGGCGGAATAGAACCTGAGGGTACGGAGTGAAAGGGTCTGGCCTTTGACCGCAAAACGGTGCGTCACAATGGTGGAAGCGCCTGCGCCACAGGCGAACTGATAGTCGAATGACACGGTGACGATATTGCGTTTGACTGCCAGTTCCGGCCCGAGCACCACGGTACATGGGTCGTCTGGATAGGTGAGGCTGGGGGCTTGGAATTCCCAGATGCGTCCTCCGGGGGGATTGGGCTTATCGTCCAGCGTGATTCTGACTTTGCGAGGCCGTGGATTGGCGGGCGCACCAATATTGCCGACCCGCGCATCGGGATCAAGGCTTTCCGTCTGATCTTCCAGCAACTGAATCTGGATCATTTCATTACGATCAGGCAGAGGTGCTGTGACGGCGTGCAGGACGACCCATTGGTTGTTTTCTGCCTGGGCGGGAAGAGACAGCCCCAGCCCCACAGTAAGGAGTATTTCAAAGCGAAATCCCATGGTGGCTCCGGCGTTTATGGCTCAAATGGCGTGGTACACGCGCATGTGGCAATCATGCCATACCTTGCAGATGGCTCAAGATTTCACGCTGCAAGGCATTCTTTTTGCGTGGGGAACGGGTATTATCCGTCCCTTTTTGCTGCGAGACCGCTTGATGAGAGCAACACCTGCGCGTGCCTGTGGCGTGGATTTCGGCACTTCCAATTCCACCGTGGGCCTTGTTCGCCCTGGCAACGAGATTCTGCTGGCGCTGGAGGCCGGTAAGCTGACGCTGCCTTCTGCTGTGTTCTTTAACGCCGATGAAGACAGCACCCACTTTGGGCGGGATGCCATGGCGCAGTATCTGGAAGGCTACGAGGGCCGCCTGGTGCGCGCACTCAAAAGTCTGCTGGGTTCCAGCCTGATCGATGCCTATACCGAGGTGGCTGGGCGGGCCCTGTCTTTCCGCGATCTGCTCAAGACCTTTATTGCTGAGCTCAAGCGCCGCGCCGAGCTGGCGGCAGGGCGCCCGCTGGACCATGCGGTGTTCGGGCGGCCGGTTTTCTTTGTCGACGGCAAACCGGAAGCGGACCGGTTGGCAGAACAAACTTTGGCTGAGATTGCGCAGGCGGTGGGGTTCCGCGAAGTCAGTTTCCAGTTCGAGCCGATTGGTGCCGCTTATTACTACGAACGCAGCATTCAGCGTGAAGAACTCGTCCTAATCGCCGATATTGGCGGCGGTACGGCGGACTTTTCTTTGGTGCGCCTGTCCCCCGAGCGCGCCATGCGCGATGATCGGCGGGACGATCTGCTTGCCAACGGGGGCGTGCACATTGGCGGTACAGACTTTGACCGTGCCCTGAATCTGGCCGCCGCCATGCCCTTGTTGGGTTATGGCAGCCGTACCGCACAAGGGGCAGCACTGCCTTCGCAGCTGTTCTTCCAGCTCGCCACTTGGCATACGATTCCCCTGGCATACACACGCCCGGCTTGGGCGGATTTCCAGCAACTCTACCGGATGAGTGTGGAGCGGGAAAAACTTGATCACCTCTCCCGCCTGATTGATCAGCGTGCCGGGCATTGGCTGGCTTTGCAGGTGGAGGAGGCCAAGATCGCGCTGTCTGAAGTGGAAGAGGTGGAGCTTGCGCTGGAGGATATGCTACCCGGCCTGCGTACCACGATCAGCCAGGAAACCTTTGCCAGTGCAAGCCGGGAACTGATCGAGCGCACCGCCCGCACCGTGGCCGATCTGTTGGCACAGGCGGGCGTGGCGGATACGGCGGTTGATACCCTGTTCTTCACCGGTGGCGGCAGTGGCGTCACCCAGTTGCGCGAAGCCATCTCGGCCTTGTTGCCGCAGGCCCGCGTCTGTGAAGGCGATCTGTTTGGTAGCATTGGCGCAGGCTTGGCGCTGGAAGCCGCTCGGCGCTATGGTTGAGCCAGATCAGGCGCATAGCGGGCTGATCAGCGGTTGGGCGATGCGCACGTAATCCTGCGCGTTGAGCACCATGGAGTGATCCAGTCGCCCGGCATTGAAGGCGATTTCGTCGTACTGCTCTACCAGATCAGGATCTACCACCAGCGTGATGCGAGGGGAGAAGCTGAACGGCGGAATCGCGCCGATGACGCAGCTGGTTGCCTGCATGGCCTCCTCGGGCGAGGCGAGCGTGGCTTTCCTGATCTGCACCGCCTGGGCGAGTTTTTTGAAATCCAGTTTGCGGTCCCCGGATAAAACGGCCAGATAGAGTTGGTCGGCGCCTTCTCTGTTTTTGCACAGCATGGCCTTGGCGCCCTGCCCGGGCAAGGTGCCTCGGATTTGTGCCACGAGTTCGGATTTGCCTTCGGGTGGATGGGGAATCACCCTGAAGCGGGCATTCTGGTTTTGCAGCAGAGCGAGCAACTGTTCAAACATGATGAAGAACTTTGTAGCGTGAATCCGCCACATTATGCGCCGCCATCATGTGCCGATAAAGCACTCATCCGCCCCCCTTGTCCTTCACCCCGACAACACCGACAATCGCCCCCATGACTTCTACACCTATTGATATCAGCGAAGAATCCGGCGTTCGCTACCTGCATTTTGGCTCGGAATGGGTTCAGGGGGCCATGCGCATCCGCCGCCCGGTGGATCTGGAACTGGCCTACACGCGGGAGATGATGGCGGGGCTACTTATGCATGAGGGCTGGAACGCGGGGCCGGCGTGGCCTGCGCGCATTCTGCTCGTGGGCCTGGGGGCCGGGTCACTTACCAAATTCTGCTACTGGAAACTGCCACATGCGCAGGTGACCGTGGTGGAGATCAATCCTGCTGTATGGGCCATGGCGCGGCAATATTTCAAGCTCCCCCCGGATGATGCGCGGCTACACGTGGAGATAGCCGATGGCGTCGAATTCATGCGTCAGGATGCAGGCATATATGACTATATCCTGGTGGATGGCTACGACAAGAATGCCAAAGTGGGCCTGCTCGATAGCGAGCCTTTCTACCAGAGCTGTCGTGAGCGCCTNAGCGAGCGGGGCATTCTCAGCGCCAACATGTTCGGGCGCTCACGCAAGTATGAGCCTTCGCTCAAGCGCCTGGGCAACGCTTTTGAGCACAGGGCCATGGCTTTTCCGTCTTGCGACAGTGGCAACGTGGTGGCCTTTGCGGCCAAGGGGGATCCTATCGAGGCCAGCATTGCTGATCTACGTATGCGTGCTACTGCGCTGAAAGCGGCCACTGGCCTGGATTTGCGCCCCACCGTGACACGTCTTGAGCAAGCCAATACGCTGCCCGGCGGAGTGCTCAAACTTTAGGAAGCCGTAACACAATGGTTCTGGCGTTGTTGCGCCGCCTTGCCGTACTACCGGTGCTGTCTGCGTCGGCGCGCCTAGCCAGAACCGTTGCACTCCATTTTGTTTCAGCTTCCCCAGATCAGCCTGCCATCAACTTTTGCCCCACCTCGGTAAAAGACCAGTGGGTCTGGATGATGCGCCATTGCCCTGCGATGCGCTGGAACACCTCGGTACAGTTCCAGCGCAAGGCATTCTCGCTGCCACCCCAGGATTTGAAATTGTAGCTCAGCACGGCGGCATCCCCGATGTATTGGACTTTGGGGTCGAGGAACTCAAAGTGCGCGGCGCTGATCTTGCCACGCAAGGCCTCATAATAGTCCGTCAGCGCCGCCAAGCCGTCCATGCGCCGGGCGAGGAAGGGGTCGAAGTACACCACGTCCGGCGCGCAGATTTCCAGAAAGCCCGAAGGGTCGCCCTGGCACCAGCGCTGCATGGCGGCTTTTTCAAGGGCCAGAATTTCGTCTTCGTGCTGATTGGTATTCATGTGGGGCTCCTGATGGTGGGGTCAATGTGGGGATTATGCCATATGGCAGCATGACCGTTTGCAGGCATGGCCCGCACCGAACCCCGAGCTTGTTCAAACTGGCCGATCAAATGTGTCGGCAGGCTGCATTGCAATGCAGGGCTCCAGGCGATTGACATAAAAAAGCGGCACCACGGAAACCGTGGATGCCGCCCAAGTTCTACGGGGAGGAGAAAACGAAATGCGGATGGATCAGAATTTGTAAGCCAAGCCTACTGTATAGGTGTTAACAGAGCCATAGCCCGTGGAGGGATTCCCCAAATTGCCATAGCGGTTCCATTCCACGCGGGTGGCCACCTGCGGGGTGATGTCATAACTGGCACCCAGCCCAAGAAGGGGGCCTGTGGTAGTGTGGCTGGTGTTGACGGTGTCCACACCATTGCTACCAGAAGCGCGCAGTTCGGTATCTGCCCTGATCAGGCCAAGTTTGCCGTATACCGACACATTGTGTGCCAGTGGCAGGATACCCAGTGCCGCTGCAGTGACACCTTGTGATTTGAATTCACCTACGACAGCCGCATTGGATGCGCCGCTGACGTTGGATTGATAACCGAATTTGCCCAAATTGACATAGCCCGCTTCCACTGCCAGATTTGGCGTGATGCGATACCCAAAGCTTAAGCCGTAGGTGGTATTCTGCGTATCAGACGTGCCGGATGACACACCAATACCCTGTGCGCCCAGGGCGCTATCGATACCGCCTTTGCGCAACGAGGAGACTCCCGCGCCCACGTTGGCGCTGACGTAAGGGCCTGTTGAAAAATCCGCAGCCTGAGCCTGGCCTGCCAGACACAAACCGCCAACAACCAGAGTAGCAACGATGGAATGGGGGATGAATGTTTTCATGTTTGTGCTCCTTGATATATCCAGTCATCTGGAGCGCCCATTGAACCTCAAAGTTGTAAGCCCCCTGTTTCGTGATGTTTCTGAACTGCTACAGGATGCAAGAAAGTGTTACAGGCGTACCGCTCCAAGGCGCTTCAGATTGATTCCCAAGGGTGGCTAAAGGGGTTACTTTTCTTGAAAATGCAGCTGTGGGTCTAAAGACTTTCAGGCAGAGGCCGTTACTCCGCCAAGGCTGATGCTCATTTCAGCCGCAATTGGGAGGTCAATATGAATATTGCGCGCAAGATCATGCTGCTTGTGTTGTTTGCGCTGGCAACCTGTGCCGCCATCGTGGGTGTGGCGACATTCGGGCTGAGCCGGGTCAAATCGGGTGTGGATGACATTACTTCTACCACCTTGCCTGCGGTAATGGCCGCCGGGGAAATTCGGGCCAAATACCTCACGCTGCACGCTGCTGCCTATGATCGCATTCCGGTCACGGATGCTGACGCAGCCAAGCGTATCGAAGCGCGTATGGACGAGTTGAGCAATGGCATCATCAAGGAGATCGTCTTCTATACCGAGAAAACGACTGACCCTAACGAAAAGCAGATTCTCGATGAGGCCAAACGGGGCATTGCGACCTATGTGAGCAAGATGAGCCAGGTGCGCAACCTTGCGGGCTCGGGTGAGGCACAGATGGCTATGAACGTGATGCAGACCCAGGTCGGCCCCGTCCATGCGCAGCTTGCCGACGCCTTCGACAAGCTCCTGAAGATCAAAGCCACTCAGGCGGAAAGCGTCTCTAAGGCGGCTGCCGCATCGTTTGCCACCACCATCAGCGTAACCATTGTTGCTGCCGTGCTGGGCCTGGGCCTGATTGCTGTATTGGGCTTCACGCTCGGGCGCTCCATCATCCGACCACTGGATTCCATGCAAAGGGCAATTGCCCGCACTGCCGAGGAACTTGATTTCCGCAATGATCTGCCCGTCAAGAGCAGGGATGAGATCGGCAAAACCCTGGCGGCCTACAATTCCCTGCTCGCCCGCCTGCGCAGCAGCTTTGCACACATCCAGCAATCAACCAACCAGATGCTCAAAGCCGCCCATGAAGCCAGGGCGAACGCGCACCAGATTGCGGAAAACTCCCGCCAGCAAAGCGATGCCTCCTCAGGCATGGCCGCTGCCATTGAAGAGCTGACAGTCAGCATCTCCCACGTTGCCTCCCAGGCACACGAGGCGACCCAGCACACCCTTTCGTCCCAAAGCAGCGCCGAACGTGGCAGCGAAGTGATTCTGGCCACGGTAGGAGGCATTCAGAGCATTGCCCGCACCGTTGAAGCCGCCGCCGAGCGCATCAATGCATTGCGCAACGATAGCGAAAGCATCTCCTCGGCCGCCAACATCATCCGGGATATTGCCGATCAAACCAATCTGCTGGCGCTCAACGCCGCCATTGAAGCCGCTCGCGCAGGCGAGCAGGGGCGCGGTTTTGCCGTGGTGGCAGATGAAGTGCGCAAGCTCGCAGAGCGCACCGCGAATTCCACGCAAGAGATCTCCTCCATGCTCGAACGCATGCAAAGCAGCGCCCGACAAGCAGTAGATACCATGAATGATGCGGTGCGCGAAGTGGCCGGTGGCGTGGAAAACGCCAATGAAGCAGGGGCCTCCATCCAGGGGATCAAGCAAGGCTCAGGCGTCGTGGTCAAGGCGGTGGAAGATATTACCGACGCCATGCGCGAACAAAGCACCGCCAGCACCACCATTGCCCAGCAGATCGAACAGATCGCCCAGATGACCGAAAGCAACTCCTCAGCAGCCATACAGTCCGCCGATGCGGTCGACAAAATGGCCTCGATGAGCCAGGACATCGCCCGTGCACTGGAAGTCTACAAGGTTTGAAGCGGATTAACACCCAGCCGGATGACCCCAGGCAGCAAAAAGCCCGCATTTGCGGGCTTTTTGTCACTCAACCGGTATAGCCCCAACAGGAATCGAACCTGTATTTCAGTCTTAGGAGGACCGCGTTCTATCCATTGAACTATAGGGCCATAGTTGTATCAGTGGGGAGGGAGGAATCCCGTACTGCTTCGTGCTTTACGGCTTCCTGCCTCGCCCGCGATAATAGCATGTGTAGCGCGCCTTGAACGATCTTGGCAGCACTTTCGGGTTGCAAACAAATCGCTGGCGCAGGCATGCCGTAGCGGTCGCAAGACTATCACAAAACCCTTGCTGACAAAAAAGTAGCAGTACGGTTGGGACAAGCAGAAGGCGTCTACCGGCGAGTCTCGTAACGATCGAGTACTTCAATCGTAGCGGCGTGCCTCTTGAAAAACGCTTCTTCTATGAAATGTCGCCGTATTGTTGGGAGGCGCCTTCGGCTTGTCCCAATCAACCTCGCTGGGAGATGAAACTGTGAAATTTTCAACCTATGCTCGTGGCGTAATTTTATAGGCGGTGAAATAGTAGATAAATGTTAAAAGCAAGGGTCTGAAAACTATGTGATATCACGTAGCCAGCATGCAACCTTGCCCTTCCTGAACTAACACGTTTTTCCATGAAATCCACCGCATTGTTGGGCGGTACCGTTCACCTCACCTTGACCGTGTATTGATGATTGAAGTGCGCGCTCAGATGGATTTCAAAAGTTGTGTGCAGTGAATTAAAAATTCACCTTTCTGCCTTGCAAACAAAGTTTCGCCACTCCACTCTGGAAAGAGAAATATTCCATCAAGTGTGGATTCAATCGGTGGGTGCAACAGAATGAAACAAAGCAGCTTGGGTCAAACGTTAATTCGTATACGGACGATCAGGCTGCGAACCGATAAATGCAGTATATGGAGAAGAGCACCATGAACAAATACATATGTGCCGTATGTCTTGGGATCATGTCCAGCATGGCATTTGCCGACGAAGTGCATGTAGGCGTGTTTATCCATTCACCGAACGTCTATCAAGACAAGCAGACAAACGTCATACGTGGCCCATCGATTGACTACATTACAACCAAACTGAGGAAGATGGGGCACACTCCCGTCGTTGTGGCTCAGCCCTTCCCGAGGCTGATGTTATCTCTGGAAAATGGTGACGTTGATCTTACTTTGGAGATTGCCAAAAATCAGGATAGAGAAAGGTTTGCCTATTTCTCAAAAAAACCTATCTACATCATGCGGCCCGGAATA
The DNA here is from genome assembly GCF_000373965.1 of Uliginosibacterium gangwonense DSM 18521. GTDB lineage: Bacteria > Pseudomonadota > Gammaproteobacteria > Burkholderiales > Rhodocyclaceae > Uliginosibacterium > Uliginosibacterium gangwonense. Next base: position 95,423 of record NZ_KB892866.1, read on the forward strand.
ACCGTGCTGGTTGGTAGCAAACTCAGTAAAATTGAATCTGTCAATAACCTGAACGGCATGACATTAGGTTTTCTTGCGGGGGCTGCAATCCCAGATTTCTTTGCAAACCAGCCCGCCGTTAAATTTGATCTGGTTTCGGGAGACGATTGGTTGGCGAAAAATCTGGGGAAATTGTTGGCCGGACGAGTTGATGCGGTGTTTGACCAAAATGTTTACTCCTATCTGGCCGAGGCGAAAAAGAAGAATATTGGAGATAAAATTAAAACGATACCGTTGCCGGTCAAAGGCACTGAAGCCTTTGTTGCATTCTCAAAGAAATCAGCCGTTGGGGCAAAACTGCTTAAAGAGTTTGACGACGCCAATGATGACAAGGTGGATGTTATCAACTCCATGATAGAGAACGAATTGGCGAAGAGCGACCATTAAAAATGCGCCACAAGAATCGGTGGCATTTTTGAATAATTAGGCTTGTCAGGCAACGACCAACAAAAAGGCCCGGAATTTTCCGGGCCTTGCCTATTCAAGCAGATGATGTCGTTTATTCGTCGCGGTGGGCGCGGCTGAAGTTGCGGCGGCCGCCTTCGGTGGGAGGCCGGGGACGGGCGGGGCGGTCACCGGTGGGGGCGCGGTCATCACGGCGGTGGGCAAAGCCTTGGCCTGCGGGACGGGGGCGGTCGCTGAAGCTACGTTCGCCTGTGCCAGCAGGGCGCTCACGGCGTTCGGTGCTAGGGCGCTCGGCACCAAAGGCGGGGCGATCTGCGCCGAATGCCGGGCGGTCAGCACCAAAGCGGCTGCGACCGGAACCGGAATCGTTGCGGTCGGTACGCGGGCGATCACCAAAGCGGCGTTCGCCGGTGCGGGCGGGGCGACTACCTTCGGAGCCACGACGTTCGCGTTGCTCAGGATTGACGCGGGGTTCCAGCCCGGCAATGACCTGGGCAGGGATGCGCTGGGTGGTGAAGCGTTCGATGGCGCGGACCTTGAAGCGTTCGCTGGCCATGGCCAGGGTGGTGGCGATGCCAGCACGCCCGGCACGACCGGTACGACCAATGCGGTGTACGTAATCTTCCGGCTTCATCGGCATGCCGAAGTTGATGACGTGGCTGATGTTGGGGACGTCGATGCCACGGGCGGCCACATCGGTGGCGACCAATATCTTGATGTGATCCCGGCGCAGGCTCGTCAGCGTGCGGTTGCGTTTGCCCTGGGGCATATCGCCGTGCAGCGCAGCGGCAGCGAAACCCTTTTCGTTCAGAGTGTCGGAGAGCCAGTCTGCATCGCGCTTGGTGGCTACGAATACGATGGCTTGTTGCACGTCTTCACCGCGCAGCAGGTGGTCGAGCAGGCGCAGCTTGTGGCTGCTGTCGTCGGCCCAGTGCAGGTGTTGGGTGATGTCGGTGTGGCGGTCGGTTTGGGAGGCGAGCGCAATACGCACAGGGTCTTGCAGCATGCCTTGCGCGAGGCGGCCGACTTCGCCGCCGAATGTGGCGGAGAACATGACGGTCTGGCGGTCTGCAGGCAGTGATGCGACGATCTGGTCGATGTCTTCCTTGAAGCCCATGTCGAGCATGCGGTCGGCTTCGTCCAGCACAAGCATTTCGCAGCGGGAGAAATCGATGCGACCACGGCCGATGTAGTCCAGCAGACGGCCCGGTGTGGCGACCAGGATGTCAACCGATTGGCGCAGAAGCTTGATCTGTGCCGGGTAGGGCATGCCACCCACGACGGTGACGACAGACAGACGCTTGAAGGCGCGGCCATAGGTGATTGCGGATTTGCCAACCTGTTGGGCCAGCTCGCGCGTGGGGCAGAGTATCAGGATGCGCGGGCCGATGCAGCCGGTAACGGTGGTGTTTTCGGTGAGGCGTTGCAGCGCGGGCAGCATGAAGGCTGCGGTTTTACCGCTGCCAGTGGCGGCAGAGACCATGAGGTCAGCGCCGGTGAAGGCGGCGGGGATGGCTTCGGCCTGAACAGAGGTGGGCGTGGTGTAACCGGCAGAGGTTACAGCCTTGAGAATGAGGGGGTGCAGGCCCAGTGAATCAAAAGTCATAAAATTCCTGTCAAGGGTGCGCGCATCCAGACGCAGACAAGCTGCCGCCGGGTTGGGCGCTGAAAAATCACGAAAACCGGGGTGCAGACAGGTAATGCAGCAAAAGGGGAATAGTTCGCAGCAGCCAGATGGCTGTGAAAACGGCATCCTTCAGCGGCATCCAGGCAGGCTGGTGGCGGATACGTGACACGCGCGTTGCGCAACAATCGCAACGCAAATGCATCGGCGCCAACCAGAACAACAAACGCGCAAGACTCCGGTTTGAAGGGGGAATGCGTCAGGAGGGGTCAGAGACGATGAACCAGGCTCGATACAAAAACTCGGGCATAAGGGGCAGCACTATACAGGAAAATTCTGTATACGCAAGGACTTATGGAAAATTATTGTGCAATGCGCGTTTTGTGCAAAACGTCCAGTTACTCCGGGCGCTCGTGGCGACATCATGGGGTTGGGGTGGTCACTGATCCTTGGGAATTGGCGGGTATTTCACCGCATTCATGGCGATCTTGTTGCGTACGGCTGAATCCAGATCGATTTCCAGGATCATTGCCAGGCGCATGAGGTAGAGCAGCACGTCGGAGATTTCCTGGCGTACATGCTCGGCCTTGTCGGTGCGCATGATGGATTCGGCTTCCTCATCGGTGAGCCACTGGAAGATTTCCGCTAGCTCGCCCACCTCGCCAGTTAGGGCGAGCAGGATATTGCGTGGGGTGTGGAAGCGATCCCAGTCCCGCTCGCGGGCAAATTCCGCGAGCCGTGCTTCCAGGGCGTGGGTGTCGAGCAGGCGAGGGCTGCCTGCAGACTCAGAAGGTGTAGCCAATGACGGTCTCCTCCGGATCGAGTTTGTTGAGCAGGCGCAGCAAGGGGTGTAGTTCCCGGTAGCGTTTGCAGACCGCGCGCAGGTAATGCATCACTAGCGGCATGTCCTTGAGATAGCCGTCTTTGCCATCGCGGTGCCAGAGGCGGGCGAAAATGCCGAGCACCTTGATGTGGCGTTGGGCACCCATGAACTCATAGTCGCGGTGGAATTCGGCAAAGTCTGCACGGACCGGCAGGCCGATGTGGCGGGCGGTTTCCCAGTAGCGGGCGAGCCAGTCCAGCGTGCGCTCTTCTTCCCAATGGATGTAGGCGTCTTTGAACAGCGAGACCAGATCGTAGGTGAGCGGGCCGTAGACTGCATCCTGAAAATCCAGCACACCTGGATTGGGCGTGCTGAGCATCAGGTTACGGCAGTGATAGTCGCGGTGGACGAAGACCTGGGGTTCAGCAAGATTAACGGCGAGGATTGCGTCGAAGACCCCATATAGGTCATTCTTCTCATTTTCGGTCAGGGTGACGCCTTTGTGGTGTTCAACGTACCATACCGGGAACAACTCCATTTCGCGCAGCAGGTGGGCCTGATTGTATTCGGGCAATGCGCCGGGGTGGCTGGCGCGTTGGATGCTTGCCAGCGTGCCCAGGGCATCTGCGTACAGATCGGAGGCGTTCTCGGGGGTCAGGGCCGACAGGTAGGTGGTCGAACCCAGGTCGGAGAGTTCCAGGAAGCCTTGCTCCAGGTCGTTGGCAAAAACGCTTGGTACATGGGCGCCTGCTTCTCCGAAGAGGTGCGCCACATGGATGAATGGGCGGCAATCTTCGTGGCTGGGGGGGGCGTCCATGATGATACGGGTTTCGCCGTCGTCGAAACTGACGCGGAAGTAACGCCGGAAACTGGCATCGGCAGAGGCCGGTGCGATGGAATAAGGGTGGCCGGGATGCAGTTTTTTGATCCAGGCTTGTAATAGTTCAAAACGATCCAATTCAGGCTCCCACGGCTGAGCTGAGGCTTCATGTAGAATGCGACCCCGGATCTTATCAAACGTGGCGGCACTTGGGCCGCTTCGCTCAAGCTTCTAATGTTCATGACGCGTCCTGACCCTACTGCTACACATCATCATTCAAGCCCTGCCTGCTTCCGTCTGAGCGGGCTGGCGCTCGCTGTTATGGCGGCTTTGCCTGCACCTGCCCACGCGGTGGAAAAGGACGCGGGGGAAACGCGCATTTCCGCCGGCCGGATAGAAGGGCAGGACGAGGTGGAGCTTCGGGCGATCGAGGGCGTCAAGGTCGAGCGCAGTGGCGCGGTGTTGACGAGTGAGCAGATCAAGATGGATCTGGGCACCAACAACGTGGATGCAGACGGCGACGTGCTCTTGGTGCGCGACCAGGACCGCATCAAGGGGCCGCATGCCCGCGTTAACGTTGATACGTGGTTCGGCGTGGTGGAGTCTCCCGAATATGCCCTGCGGCGCACGGCACGCGCAAGAAGCGCGAAGATGTTTGCCAATTCGCTCCAGCGTGGTGTGGCGGGCTCGGGGACTGCCGACAAGATTTACCTGGAAGGCGAAAACCAATACCGCCTGACCAATGCCACCTTTTCGTCCTGTAAGGCGCCTAACCCAGCTTGGTATCTCAAGCTTGGGGAACTGCGGTTGGACTACGACCGCGAAAAAGGGCAGGGGAATAACGCGGTGGTGGTCTTCAAAGGTGTGCCTATCGTCTATACCCCTTGGCTGGAGTTCCCCTTGAACGGGGGGCGTCAGTCCGGTGTGCTGCCCCCTACCTTTGGCAGCTCGTCGAACACAGGGATCGACTTGACGCTGCCGTACTATTTCAACCTGGCCCCCAACTACGATTTTACCTTGGCGCCACGCTACATGTCACGGCGAGGGTTGCAGGTGGCCTCCGAGGCGCGTTACCTGACGGCGACTTCCGGTGGCACGATTCGTAACGAGTTTCTGGCTGACGATCTGGTGACCAAGACCTCGCGTTCCTTGTTCATGTTCACGCACAACCAGAGTTTTGGCAGCGGGCTGACGGGGGCTATCGATTTCAACGCGGTATCGGACAAAACCTATTTTACCGACCTCAGCTCACGGATCACCTCTACGTCTTTGACCAACCTGAACCGCCAGGCGACCTTGAACTACAACAATGGTAGCTGGCTGTCGGGAACGATGTTGGTGCAGTCTTTCCAGACATTGAGCGGAGACACGCCTTATGAGCGCTCCCCGCAGATTTCGTTTCTGCCGCAAGTTGCAGATTTCCATGGTTTTGCCTTGCAGATGCCGGTGCAGTACACCAACTTCACCCACCCTTCTGCCGATACCGGACAACGGACGATCATGTACCCGCAGATCTCCTTGCCCATGCGCAGTGCTGCGTATTACCTGACGCCCAAGATCGGTCTGCATCTGACCAATTACGATATCGACCGCCGTACCACGACCGGGGATTCACATCTGCAGCGGGCGGTGCCGATTGCCACGCTAGACACTGGCGTCAAGTTTGAACGTGAGTTCCAGATCGGCGATGCAACGCATATCCAGACGCTGGAACCCCGTTTGTACTACGTGCGTGCTGCCTATCGAGATCAGAGCAACTACCCCGTATTTGATACGGCAGCGGCCGACTTCAACTTTGCACAGATCTTCTCGGAAAACATTTATTCTGGCCAGGATCGGATCGTCAATGCCAACCAGATCACGGCCGGGGTGCAGTCCCGTCTGATCAAGGCTGATACCGGCGAGCAATGGTTGGGGATGGCCCTGGCGCAGCGCTATTACATGGCGGATCAGCGTGTGACGCTGCCCAACGAAACAGCGCGTACAGGGCGGGTGGCTGATATCCTGGCGGCAGTATCCGGCAAGGCCTACCGTAATGTGCTGCTGGATGCAGCCGTGCAGTACGATCCGCGTGCGGGGCTGTTCGAGCAGACCTCTTTTGGGGTGCGGTATCAGCCGGGATATGGCAAGACGGTGTCGTTTGCCTATCGCTTCAAGCGCAACGATACGTTGAACGGATATCGTGATATCGACATCACCTTCCAGTGGCCGCTTTGGGGAAGCTGGTATGGCGTGGGGCGTTACAACCCCAACCTGCAGGACCACAAGTTGACAGAAGCCCTGGCCGGGGTCGAGTACAAGGCCGATTGCTGGGTGTTCCGTGGGGTTTGGCAGACCTTGTTGAACACGACAGGGCTGCGCAACAACTCCTACTTCTTCCAGATTGAACTAAATGATTTTGCCGGGATCGGAACGAATCCGGTGGGATTGCTGCGCCGTAACGTGAGTGGTTATGGCAAGATCAACGAAGCACCAATAGGCAGTGAAGTGTTTTCCGACGAACAATAAGCAGTGCTGAAAGCGGACGTAAAGATGCAAGCATTTTTCAGGATTCCCCGACTCCTCTGTGCTGTGGCACTCATGGCGGCGCTGTCTGCCCAGGCCCAGGTTCTGGACAAGGTGGTGGCGGTTGTCAACAAGGACGTGGTGACGCAATCCGAGTTGAACACACGCCAGCAATTGATAACCAGCCAGCTCAAGCGCAAGGGGACTGCGCTGCCTTCGGCCGCACAGTTGCGTAGCCAGGTGCTGGAGCGCCTGATCATGGAACGCATCCAGCTGCAACAGGCGGAGGCCGTGGGCATCCGGGTGGATGAATCGATGCTTGATCGGGCGGTGGGCCGCATTGCTGAAGATAACAAGATGGACATGGCTGCGTTCCGCAAGGCCGTAGCCGATGAAGGCTTTAGCTGGGAACAGTTCCGTGAGCAGATCCGGACGGAAATTACCCTGGCCCAGCTGCGCGAACGCGAGGTGGATAGCCGCATCGACATCACCAATGCCGAGCTTGAAGCCGCGTTGAACAATCAGGACAACAACGCGATGGCTTCCAGCGAATTCCAACTGGCCCACATCCTGTTGCGTGCGCCGGAAGGGGCTACGCCAGAGCAGTGGAAAGCCGTGACCAGGCGTGCTGAAGACGTGCTGGCCTTGATCAAACAGGGGGAAGACTTCAGCAAGGTGGCTGCCACCTACTCCAACGCGCAGGATGCTATGCAGGGCGGCATGTTGGATTGGCGCCCTTTCCGCCGTCTGCCGGAGATCTTTGCTGAACGCCTGACCGGGATGAAGAAGGGGGACGTCAGCCCCATTCTGCGTAGCCCGGTGGGGCTGCATATCTTCAAATTTGTCGATATGCGTGAAGCGGCCCAGACCAAAACCGAGATTGAGCAGACGCATGCCCGTCATATCCTGTTGCGTGCCAGCGATACGATGAGTGAAGCCGAAGCAGTGCGCCGCCTGAGTGATCTGCGAGACCGGATTCGCAATGGCGCGGATTTTGGCGAAATTGCCAAGGCCAATTCCAGCGATCTGTCTGCGGTCAAAGGAGGGGATCTGGGCTGGATTTCCCCAGGGGACACGGTGCCGGATTTCGAGCGTGCCATGAATGCGCTCAAACCCGGTGAAGTCAGCGATGTCGTGCAGTCTCCATTCGGATGGCATCTGATCCAGGTGATCCAACGCCGCAAGATGGATGTGACAGAAGAGCGTCGCAAGTTTGAAGTGCGCAAAGCCTTGCGTGACCGCAAGAGTGACGAGTCCTATGAAGATTGGCTGCGTCAATTGCGTGATACGGCATACGTTGAGATCAAACCCGAAGACTACTGATTATTTAGCATAAGGCCGGCACCGAAAGGTGCCGGATTACCATGCATCCTGTTATTGCCATAACTTCTGGTGAGCCTGCCGGGGTTGGTCCGGAACTCTGCACCGCCCTCTCGCAGCGCCACTGGCCTGCACGTCTGGTGGTGATCGGAGACAAGGACCTGATCGCACAGCGCATGGCTTCGGCCAATCGCCATGTGGCACTGCGCCCGTTTCAGCGTGAGAACATTCCCGTGCCCGGTACGCTTGAGGTGTTGCATATTCCGCTGGAAGTGCCTGCGCAGCCGGGCGTGCTCAACCCGGCCAATGCGCGGTATGTGCTCAAGACGCTGGACCGTGCCATTGATGGTTGCGTGTCCGGTCGATTCTCCGCGATGGTGACTGCCCCTGTACAGAAAAGCGTGATCAATGACGCCGGGGTGCCGTTCTCTGGGCATACCGAGTATCTGGCTGAACGGACCCACACCCCTCAAGTTGTGATGATGCTGGCGGGGGAGTATGGCGAACAAACGGCTTCACGATGGATGCGGGTGGCATTGGCCACAACCCATCTGCCATTGCAGGGGGTGAGTGCTGCCATCACGGCAGAAGGGCTGGAACGCAGCCTGCGCATCCTGCATGTTGATCTGCAAAAGAAATTTGGTTTTGCCAACCCCAGAATTCTGGTTGCTGGCCTCAATCCCCATGCGGGTGAAGGCGGCCACATGGGGCGTGAAGAGATTGAAATCATCACTCCCGTGCTGGAGCGGCTCCGTGCAGAAGGTATGAACCTGATCGGCCCCCTGCCTGCCGATACCCTCTTTACCCCTCGTCAGCTGGGCCGGGGGGACGCGGTGATGGCGATGTACCATGACCAAGGCCTGCCGGTGTTGAAATTCGCCACCTTTGGCGGTGGCATCAACGTAACCTTGGGGCTGCCCATCATCCGTACCTCTGTTGATCATGGCACGGCGCTGGATCTGGCAGGTACGGGGAGCGCGGACCCCGGCAGCCTGTTTGCCGCCGTCGATTGTGCCCTGAGCATGATCCAGGCACAGCAGCTCACTGTCTGAGCTTGCGGTTTCAATCTGTTTTCTTTTGAGAACCCTTGGTGTTTTGATGAAACGTCTTTCTGTATTGCTGTGTTCTGTGGGCCTGCTGGCCCTGAGCGCATGTGTGGGCCTGGAAACCAAGTCTGATACCCCGCCCGTCAAGCAAGTGGTGACCACGCCTGCGGTTGTCAAGGTCAAGCCAAGAATTGCGCTGGCCCTGGGCGGCGGTGCGGCGCGTGGTTTTGTGCATATCGGTGTGATCAAGGCGCTGGAGACCAGTGGCATTACCCCGGATATCGTAGTGGGGACCAGCGCGGGGAGTGTGGTAGGTTCCCTCTATGCATCAGGCAATGATGCCTTTGCCCTGCAAAAGATTGCCTTCCAGATGGAGGAAAGCGCCTTTACTGACTGGGCGATTTTTGACCACGGCTTCCTCAAGGGCGAGGCGCTGGAGAAGTTTGTCAATCAACAGGTTGCCAACAAGCCCATCGAAGGCCTCAAGCGCAAGTTTGCAGCGGTGGCGACGGAATTGAATAATGGCTCGATGACGGTGTTTACCTCCGGCAACGTGGGGCAGGCCGTGCGGGCTTCGTCCTCCGTGCCCGGCGTGTTCACGCCGGTGGTGATCCGTGGCAAGGAATATGTGGACGGTGGGCTGGTCAGCCCCATTCCGGTGAAGGCAGCCCGCCAGTTGGGGGCAGATATTGTCATCGCGGTGGATATCTCTGCCCGCCCTTCGGGCAAAGCCAATCCGGGTAGCGTTGATGTGATGCTCGATACCATTGCAATCATGGGAACGACCATCGGTGCCTATGAATTGCGTGACGCAGACATCGTGATCCACCCTGAAACAAAGGGCTTGGCTGCGGCCAACTTCCAGCAGCGGCATGAGGCTATTATGCGTGGTGAGCAGGCCGGTTATGCCGCCATTGCCAAGATCAAGGAGAAGATTGCTGCATTCAGCAAGTAAGAGTCGGTTTTTGGCCTGACCGCGAAAAAATGCATCAAGGCTTGTGTGCTGCACCCCTTGCTGCCCCTTTGCGATAGATCGTAGACCGGCTTTGGAATGTAGATTCAGTATCGCCCTGGTGTGAGACGGCAGAGCAGGCTAGACTAGGCCCGTTCTGCCGTATTGTTTTGTGTTTTTTGAAGTGGATTGTGAGCCGCTTCCAACAAGGATTGCCCCATGCCGCAAGGCCATATTGCCCGCAAGCGTTTCGGTCAGAATTTCCTTTCCGACCCCAACATCATCCGCAAGATCATCAGCTCCATTGCCCCCAAGCCGGGGCAGGCGGTGGTTGAGATCGGACCTGGCCTGGGCGCACTGACCCAGCCTCTGCTGGTGGCCTGTGGGCACCTGCATGTGGTGGAGATTGACCGGGACCTGATTGCCCGGCTCAAGCAGACCTACACCCCTGAGCAACTGACGATCCATGAAGGGGATGCGCTCAAGTTCGATTTCGCAAGCCTGCCTGCCCTGCTGCGCGTGGTGGGGAATCTGCCCTACAATATCTCTACGCCATTGCTGTTTCACTTTGCTGGCTATGCCGAACGGGTGGAGGACATGACCTTCATGCTGCAAAAGGAAGTTGTGCAACGTATGGTGGCCGAGCCGGACACCGAGGAATACGGTCGCCTGTCCGTGATGCTGCAATACCGTTTTTACATGGACAGCCTCTTCGATGTCCCCCCTGGCGCTTTCCGCCCCGCCCCCAAAGTGACTTCCGCCATTGTCTGGATGAAGCCCCGGCCTGCGTCGGAGTGCGCCTGCAAGGATGAGGCCTTGATGGCACGCATCGTCACCGCAGCTTTCGGCCAGCGCCGCAAAACCCTGCGGAACACCTTGCGTGAATGGCTGGATGAAGAGGATTTTGCTGCCTTGGGCATCAACCCGCAGGCACGTGGTGAAACCTTGGCCGTGGCTGACTATGTCAGAATAGCCGATCATATTGCAGCAAAGCGCTGACGCAGCCCTGATGTGTATGTATTCTGCATAAAAATTCTTTCTCCTCGATATACGCGCCCATCATGACCACTACCAGTCATCCCTACGATGCTTTGACGCCGGACGTGGTGCTGGATGCAGTTGATGCCACCGGGCTGCATGCCGATGGCCGTCTGCTGGCGCTCGCCAGTTATGAAAACCGGGTCTATCAGGTGGGCCTGGATGATGAAAGTTTCGTGGTGGCCAAGTTCTATCGCCCAGGGCGCTGGAGTGACGCCGCCATTCACGAAGAGCATGCTTTTACCCAGGCGCTCGCCGAGAATGAAATCCCCGCCGTGCCTCCTCTGCGCAACAGCGCAGGAGATACCCTGAGCCATTTTGCAGGGTTCCGGCTGGCGGTTTTTCCGCGTCGTGGTGGGCGCACGCCAGAGCTGGAAGACCCGAGTGTGCTCGAATGGCTGGGGCGCTTCATCGGGCGGATTCATGCCCAAGGCGCACTGGCGACCTACCAACACCGCCCGGTGCTGGATGTGGAAACATTTGGCCGCCTACCTGGGCGCTTTCTGCTCGAAGGGGGCTGGCCTCCGCCTGAAATCCGCACTGCATACGAAGGCGTTTTGCAGCAGGTGCTCGATGGCGTTGCTGCCTGCTTCGAGGCGGTGGGCAGCATCAAGATCATCCGCCTGCATGGTGACTGCCATCCAGGGAACGTGCTGTGGACCGATCAGGGGCCGCATTTCGTGGATTTTGACGACACCTGTACCGGGCCATCCATCCAGGATCTGTGGATGCTGCTGTCTGGCGAGCGGGCCGAGATGACCCGCCAACTTGCCGATCTGGTCGCAGGTTACGAGGATTTCGCCGAGTTTGATCCACGGCAGGTCCGCTTGATTGAAGCACTGCGCAGCTTGCGCCTGATTCATTATGCCGCATGGTTGGCACGGCGCTGGGACGATCCGGCTTTTCCGCACTCCTTCCCCTGGTTCAACACCCGGGCGTGGTGGGATGAACATATTGCCGCACTGAATAATCAACTTGAACGCATGGCACAGCCGTGGCTGTTCTGAATAATTTATTGGCATTGTGATGCCAGGCAGGAGGTAAATCATGACAATTCTGGTAACAGGCGGCGCAGGGTTTATTGGCGCCAACTTCATCCTTGACTGGTTGCGTGGCTGCAATGAACCAGTCATCAATCTGGATGTTCTCAGCTATGCAGGGAATCCTGAAAATCTTGCCTCTTTGCAGGGGGATTCTCGTTATACCTTTGTGCAGGGGGATATCTGTGACCGCGCCCTGGTAGATAGCCTGCTGGCAACGCATCAGCCGCGCGCAATGGTGCATTTCGCCGCAGAGAGCCACGTGGATCGCAGCATTCACGGCCCTGGGGAATTCATGCGCACCAACATTACCGGCACCTTTACTCTGCTTGAGGCCGTGCGGGGTTATTGGAGCGGTTTGGCGGGTGAGGCGAAGGCCGCGTTCCGGTTTCATCACGTCAGTACCGACGAGGTGTATGGCTCGCTCAAAGCAGATGATCCACCATTTGCCGAAACCAACCGCTATGAGCCCAATAGCCCTTATTCGGCCAGCAAGGCCGCGTCTGATCATCTTGTACGCGCATGGCATCATACCTATGGCCTGCCGGTGACGATCAGCAATTGCTCTAACAACTATGGCTCTTATCATTTCCCGGAAAAGCTCATTCCGTTGATCATCGCCAATGCGCTGGCCGGAAAGAATCTCCCGATTTATGGTGATGGCATGCAGGTGCGCGATTGGCTCTACGTGACCGATCACTGTAGCGCGATCCGAGCCATTCTTGAGCGCGGGCGTGTAGGCGAGGTCTATAACGTCGGGGGCTGGAACGAGAAGCCGAATATCGAGATCGTCAAAACCCTGTGCGCCTTGCTTGATGAACTGGCGCCCAGCTCTGCGGGTAGTTATGCCCGCCTCATTACCTACGTGGCAGATCGCCCTGGCCATGATCGCCGCTACGCGATTGATGCCCGCAAGATTGAACGCGAACTGGGATGGCGCCCGGCAGAAACCTTTGAGACCGGCATCCGCAAGACCGTGGAATGGTATCTGGCCAATCAGGCCTGGGTCGCCAATGTGCAAAGTGGCGCATATCGTGAATGGATGGCCAAGAACTATGCGCAGCGATAAGGTGCGCGCGCGGGAGTCAAAATGAAGATATTGTTGTTTGGCAAGGGCGGGCAATTGGGTTGGGAGCTTCAGCGCTCACTGGCTCCGCTTGGCGAAGTCGTGGCACTGGATGCTGATAGCCAGGACTTGTGTGGTGACTTCACCAACCTGCCTGGGCTGGCCCAGGCCGTGCGGGTGGTGCAACCGGATGTCATTGTCAATGCAGCGGCCCACACCGCCGTCGACAAGGCAGAAAGCGAACCGGACCTTGTGCGCATGATCAATGCCCTGGCGCCCAGTGTATTGGCTGAAGAAGCCAAGAAACTCGGCGCATGGCTGGTGCATTACTCCACCGATTATGTCTTTGATGGCAGTGGCGATCAGTCCTGGCGTGAAGAGGATCGCACCGCCCCACTTTCCGTTTATGGCCGGACCAAACGTGATGGCGAGAACCTGATCGCGCTGACCGATTGCAAGCATTTGATTCTGCGTACCAGTTGGGTGTATGCCGCACGTGGGGGCAATTTTGCTAAGACCATGCTGCGTCTGGCCGGGGAACGCGAACAGTTGAAGATCATCAATGACCAGATTGGCGCGCCAACCGGGGCCGAATTGTTGGCGGACGTGAGTGCTCATGCAATACGCATGGTACAGGCCCGGCCGGAGCTTGGCGGGCTATACCATTGCACGGCTGCCGGGCAGACGAACTGGTATGAATATGCCAGACTGGTATTTGAACTGGCGCGCAAGGCCGGGCGGGAACTCAAGCTTGGGGAAGTTCTGCCGATTTCCACCAACGAGTACCCCACGCCCGCGCAACGCCCGCTCAACTCGCGCCTGTGTTGTGCCAAGCTGGAAGCTGCATTTGGGCTGCGCCTGCCGGATTGGCGCGTGGGCGTGACTCGTATGCTCAATGAAATCCTTTGACCGGAGCGGACCTCATCATGACGACACGCAAGGGTATCATTCTCGCCGGCGGTTCTGGCACTCGGCTGCATCCGGCCACACTGGCTGTTTCCAAGCAACTGGTGCCAGTGTATGACAAACCGATGATCTATTACCCGCTGAGTACCTTGTTGCTGGCGGGGATTCGGGAAATTCTGGTGATCTCCACCCCGCAGGATACCCCACGTTTTCAGCAACTGCTGGGTGATGGCTCCGCCTGGGGCATCAAGCTGGAATACGCGGTGCAACCTAGCCCGGATGGTTTGGCGCAGGCCTTCATCATCGGTGCGGATTTTATCGGGGATGGCCCCTCGGCCCTGGTGCTTGGCGATAACATCTTCTATGGGCACAGCCTGATGGATAGCCTGAAAGCAGCCAATGTCCGCAGCGAAGGGGCCAGCGTGTTTGCCTATCCGGTGACTGACCCCGAGCGTTACGGGGTAGTGGAGTTCGATGCCCACAGGCGGGCCCTGAGCATTGAGGAGAAACCGAGCAAACCACGTAGCCGGTATGCTGTCACAGGGCTGTATTTTTATGACAATCAGGTTGTTGGGTTTGCCCGCAATCTCAAACCTTCTGCACGTGGCGAGCTTGAAATTACGGATTTGAACCGCATCTATCTGGAACGTGGCCAGTTGGATGTACAGATCATGGGTCGTGGTAACGCCTGGCTGGATACGGGCACGCACGACAGCTTGCTGGAAGCCGGACAGTTCATCCAAACCTTGGAAAAGCGCCAGGGGCTGAAGATCTGCTGCCCCGAGGAAATCTGCTGGCGCCAGGGCTGGATTGACAATGCCCGTTTGCGTGAGATTGCCACACCCTTGGCTAAGAGCGGTTATGGTCAGTATTTGTTGCGTATCATGGAAGACAAGGTTTTTTGATGAAAGTAGTCGCTACCCCGATCTCTGATCTATTGATTCTGGAACCCCACGTATTTGGAGATGCGCGAGGTTTCTTCTTGGAGAGCTTCAACGCGCGGGTGTTTGCCGAAGCCACTGGTGCAAAGGTGGACTTTGTGCAGGATAACCATTCACGCTCCCAGCAAGGGGTGCTGCGGGGGCTGCATTACCAGATTCGGCAGCCACAGGGCAAGCTGGTGCGTGTGGTGGCGGGGCGTGTGTTTGATGTGGCGGTCGACATGCGGCGTTCGTCTGCCCACTTCGGGCAGTGGTTCGGCGTTGAACTCAGTGCGGAAAACAATCGCCAGTTCTGGATTCCGCCAGGGTTTGCCCATGGGTTTGTAGTGCTCTCCGAGACAGCGGATTTTCTCTACAAGGCGACCGATTATTACGCGCCCGAGCATGAACGCTGCCTGCGTTGGGATGACCCCCATGTGGGGGTACAATGGCCGTGCGAAGGGCTCCCCCTCCTTTTGTCGGCCAAGGATCAGGCAGGGCTTTCATTTGGCGAATGCGAGACCTACTCTTGAAGGCTGATGCACCAATAGGTATGACAGTATGTTGGTTTGCCGTAGAAGGATAAATATATGAGTTGCATATTGGTTACAGGCGGCGCCGGGTATATCGGCACCCACACCTGCGTGGAGTTGCTCAACGCAGGGCATGAGGTTGTGGTGGTGGATAACCTCTCGAACAGCAAGGTGGTGGCCTTGCGTCAGGTGGAGGAGATTGCCGGGCGCAGCATTGCGGCGTTTCACCTGCGCGACATCCGGGATCGCGGCGCCATGCGCGAAGTCTTCCGCAATCATGCCATTGATGCGGTGATCCACTTTGCCGGGCTCAAGGCAGTGGGGGAATCCGTGGCCAAGCCGCTGATGTATTACGAGAACAATATCGCGGGCACCGTGGCATTGGCCGAGGTGATGGCCGAATCCGGTGTCAAGACCCTCGTGTTCTCATCTTCCGCCACCGTGTATGGCGACCCGGCCAGCGTGCCGATTCGTGAAGATTTCCCGACCATGCCCACCAATCCCTATGGGCGTACCAAGTGGATGATGGAATACGTGCTGCAAGATCTGGTCGCCACCGATCCAGCTTGGCGGATTGCCGTGCTGCGTTATTTCAACCCGGTGGGGGCGCATCCTTCCGGCCTGATTGGTGAAGACCCGAACGGCATCCCCAACAATCTGATGCCCTTTGTATCCCAGGTGGCCGTGGGCAAACGCGAGAAACTCTCGGTGTTTGGTGGCGACTATCCAACGCCGGATGGCACCGGAGTGCGCGACTATATTCACGTTGTCGATCTGGCGGTGGGGCACGTCAAGGCACTGGGGCGTCTGGCGCAGCAGCAAGGCTTGCTGACCCTGAATCTGGGGACAGGCAAGGGCTACTCGGTGCTGGACATTGTGCACGCTTTTGAAAAGGCGGCAGGGCGCAAGATTCCGTACGAAATCGTGGCCCGTCGCCCTGGCGATATTGCCCAATGCTATGCCGACCCGGCGCTGGCCGAACGTGAGTTGGGTTGGCGTGCCGAGCGTGGGATTGAAGAGATGTGTGCCGATGCCTGGCGTTGGCAGAGTGGCAACCCGGATGGGTTTGTGTGATCGGCTTTGCGTGATAAAGCGCTGCGTTTGATGTGAAAAAGGGGAGGCACTTGTGGTGCCTCCCCTTTTTGTTTTCATGCTCAGTTGAAGTGCTTCAGTTGAAACTCAGCTCATCTGCAAAAGCCACCGCCTGGATCAGCGCAGAGGTGATCTGTTGATCACTCAGCCCGAGTTGCTGGGCCTGCTTGCGCAACTGGTCGGGCATGAAGGTCTCGGACGCAGTAGCCAGCTTGAGCAAGGGCGCATAGGCACCGTCGCCGGTGAGCAGGGCGTCCCGCACGGGCTCAGGTAGGCTCAGTTGCTCCAGGATCACATCAACCGAGGTGCCCAGCAAGACGTTCAGCAGCGAGAAGGCGCCGGTGATGAACAGGTTGTCCAACTGCGCTTTGTCAAAGAAGTGTGCGCCCAGGATTTCCATCATCCGGGCGCGGGCCAGCGCGGCCTGCATCACCGCCGGGGCGGTAGGGTCCTTGCTGGCGGACACGAGCAGCAGCGAGAGCCACTTGTTGAGCTTGTCGCGCCCCAGGATCGTTACTGCATGGCGGAAGGACTGTACTTCCACCATCAGCCCGAAGCCAGCCGAGTTGATGTAACGTAGCAGCTTATAGGGCAGGGTCACGTCCTGCTTGAGCACGGCCTCGATGTCGTTGATTTCCGCATCGTTGCGCACCAGATTGAGTAGCCGCACGATCTGTGCATGCGAGGGCGCCAGTGTTTTCGACGGGGTGACGCCGTGCAGGAAGAACCAACCCGCTGCACCGCTGTAGCCTTGGGCTACGGCCTGCTGGAAGGATGGCACATCGGGCAGCCCCCATGCCAATGCCACGCCTGGAGCCCCGGCCGGATTGGGCACCTTGTTGATGTCTGCCAGCGCGAAGCGGCAGTCAATCCCATCGGGCCAACGCACACCGGGCTGGAACCAGCTGACTGCCAGCGGGATGTTGGCTTCATTCATCCGGGTGATCAGTTCCTGGATCTGCGTGTATTGCAGGGCTTGGGCCGGGATTTCGATCAGCGTGCCTTCCGGCGGTTGCCAAGCGAAGAGATCGGCTGTGGGTACGAGTCGCCCCAGGCTGACAAAAACGGTATGCGTCTTGGGCCAATGCGGACGAAGCTCCTCCAATGCCTCCACCGCCTCGGGGACGGTGCTGGCATGGACGATCAGGCGGTTGGCCGTGATCGCGCGTTGTTGGTTGACGACGGGTTCGCGCGTAATGAGAACACCGTTGGGCATGAGAATCCTCTCCTCAGAGCTTGTTGTCGGATGCGAAACTGAATGCATCCGCGAAAAATGCGTGCTCAGGCAAACCGCAGGTCTGCATGAAATCGGCTCGCGCCGCATCGATCATTGCCGGGGCGCCACAGGCGTACACTTGATGCGCAGATAGATCCGGCCAGTCCTTTATAACGGCATGGTGCACAAGACCTTTATGGCCCGCCCATCCATCCGGCACTTCATCCGAGATGACCGGGCGATAATCGAAGCCCGGGATTTCCTGCTGCCAACGCTCGGCCAACTCATGCATGTAAAGCCCGGCGCGGTTGCGTGCGCCCCAGTAGAGCGTGGTCGGGCGGTGGATGCCCTGGGCCTGCATGTATTCGACGATGGCCTTGATGGGGGCAAAGCCGGTGCCCCCCGCCAGTAGGATGATAGGCTTGTCGCCGCCCTGCTCAGGTGCTTCGCGCAGAAAGAAGCTCCCCAGCGGGCCTTCCAGGCGGAGGATGTCGCGCGGCTTCATGCTGGTGAAGACTTTGCTGGTGAAGAGCCCGTTCGGAATCTGCCGGATGTGCAGTTCCAGCGTATCGCCACCTGGGGCATTGGCAATTGAAAAGCTGCGTCGTTGGCCATCAGGCAGCAGGAAGTCGATGTACTGTCCGGCGCGGAACTGAAATTCCTCCGTAGGCGGGAGCTTGACCTTGAGAATCATCACGTCATCCGCCACCTTGTCTAGGCTG
Source organism: Uliginosibacterium gangwonense DSM 18521 (assembly GCF_000373965.1). Taxonomy (GTDB): domain Bacteria; phylum Pseudomonadota; class Gammaproteobacteria; order Burkholderiales; family Rhodocyclaceae; genus Uliginosibacterium; species Uliginosibacterium gangwonense. The sequence goes on from NZ_KB892866.1 coordinate 113,490, forward strand.
GCGACACGACAGGGCAGCTTGCGTACGGGAATGTCCTGCGCCGAGCGGACTTCGCGGCATTCGATGCTGAGGTCGCTGCGGGCATGGGCGCAGCACATCAGCACTCCACCCTGTTCGCGTTCTGTGGTGCTGAGAGTGCTTTCGGGCGAGCGGCCATGATCGACCTCACCAGTCAGCACGCGCCCCTTGCAGGCTCCGCAGGCGCCATCGCGGCAGCCATAGGGCACCAGCAGGTGGGCATCCAGGGCGGCTTGTAGCAAGGTGGTGTCTGCCGTGGCATCGAAGTGATGGGGGCCGGGGAATAAAGAAACCTTGAAAGACATGGCTGTAGGCGATGTTGAGGGACGTGGGATAATACGGTGATGAACAGACTTCTGATTATAGGTTGTGGCGACGTAGCCAGTCGGGCCTTGCCCTGGCTGCGCCGTCGCTTCCGCGTGTATGCCTTGGTACGTAATATGGCCGGGGCACAGGCTTTGCGCGCGCAAGGCATCACGCCGATCCTGGGCGACCTGGATCAGCCCCGCAGCCTGAAGAGGCTGGCAGGTCTGGCCCATTACGTGTTGCACAGCGCACCACCGGCAGAGACCACCACAGACGATGCACGTACCCGCCGCCTCCTGGCTACCTTGGCACAAGGCCAAAGTCTAGCACGTGCCATGGTCTATATCAGCACCACCGGTGTGTATGGCGATTGTCAGGGTGCCTGCGTGGATGAATCACGCCCGCTGCGCCCTGCCACGGCGCGTGCGCAGCGGCGGGTGGCGGCAGAGCAGTGCCTGCGGCGTTTCGCCAGTCGTCAGGGCTGTGCCCTGCGTATTCTGCGTGCCCCTGGCATCTATGCTGCCCAGCGCCTGCCCTTGGCACGCCTGCGCCAAGCCAGCCCGGTGCTGTGTGCCCAAGAGGATGTGTATACCAACCACGTCCATGCCGATGATCTGGCCCATGCCGCCTGCCTTGCGCTCCTGCGCGGGCCACGTCTGCGCGTGTATAACGTGTGCGATGATACGCACCTGAAGATGGGCGACTGGTACGATGCACTGGCTGATGCCGCCGGTTTGCCCCGTCCGCCACGGGCTACCTGGGCGGAATGTGCAGCAAGTCTGTCGCCTGCCACCTTGTCCTTCATGGGCGAATCGCGGCGGATCTGCAACACCCGCATCAAGCGGGAGCTACGCTGGCAGCCCGCCTACCCGGACGTCGTGGCGGCCCTCCCTCAACTTCTAAAGGATTGAACCCATGCTCTACCTGTGGATGAAGGCCATACACGTCTTCTTTGTTGTCAGCTGGTTTGCCGGGCTCTTCTACCTGCCGCGCATTTTCGTGAATCTGGCCCAGGTGGCACCCGGTAATGCAGAGTATGACCGCCTGCTGGGCATGGCCCGGCGCCTGAAGCGCTTCATGCTGATCCTGATGGCGGGCACCTTCATTTTCGGTGGGGCGGTCATCTTCTCCAATGGCCTGGAAGGTGTGCCTTTCTGGCTTGTGCAGAAATGGCTCTGGGTAAAAGCCGTGCTGGTGATTGGGCTGGTTGCCTATGATTATGGGTGTGCCATCCTGCTGCGCGAATTCGAGCAAGGGCGCAACCAATACAGCCACGTCTGGTTCCGTTGGTTCAACGAAGCCCCCACCATCATTTTATTGATCGTCTGCATTCTGGCGATTGTCAAACCGTTCTGAGGCACGTATGTCCGATACATTTTTCCTGCCATGCCCGCGTGGGCTGGAGCAATTCCTGGTGGCCGAACTCAAGGGGTTTGGCGCCAAAAATATCGAAACCGTGCCCGGTGGCGTGCAGTGCGAAGGCGAATGGGAACTGGCATGGCGCGCCAACCTTGAATCCCGGATTGCCACACGCGTATTGTGGAAGGTGGGCTTTGGCCGTTACCGTGGCGAAGATGACATCTACCGGATTGCCTATGCCACCACCTGGGCGAAGTGGTTCGAGCCCACGGATACCATCCGTGTATATGTCACCGCCATCAAGTCGCCGCTCAAGAGCCTGAACTTCACCACCCTGCGCATCAAGGATGGCTTGTGCGACCACTTCCGGGCCGTGCGCGGAGATCGTCCATATATCGACACCGAACACCCGGACATGCGTATCCACGCATTCCTCACGGAAAACACTTGCACGCTCTATCTGGATACCTCGGGGGACGCGCTCTACAAGCGTGGCTTCAAACGCGCCAAGGTTGAAGCCCCCCTCAAGGAAAATCTGGCCGCTGGCATCATCATGCTATCGGGATGGCAACCGGGGGATGTGTTGCTCGACCCCATGTGCGGCAGCGGCACCTTCCTGATTGAAGCCGCGCAGATGGCGCTCGATATTGCTCCCGGCCTCGGACGCAACTTTGCTTTCGAGCGCTTCCGTCAGCATGATGATGGGGCGTGGCGCAGCCTGCGGACCACGGTCGAACAACGCCGCAAGCATATCCCGGAGCTGCCGATTTTTGGCTCCGACATTGATCCGCACCAGCTTAGCGCTGCGCAGGCCAACCTGGATGCAGCGGGGCTGGGGCGAGCCGTTGAGCTGATCGAAAGCGACATTCTGGACATCGAGCCCCCCTCCGATGAAGGCGTATTGGTCACCAATCCCCCCTACGGCGTCCGCCTGTCCTCTGGCGAGGAACTGGCCGACTGGTATCCGCTGGTGGGCAATGTGCTCAAGCAACGCTTTGCCGGGTGGAATTGCTACTTCCTGTCTGCCGACATGGAACTTGCCAAACGCATCGGGCTGAAAGCCAGCAAGCGCACCCCGCTCATGAACGGCGACCTTGACTGCCGCCTGTTTGAATATCGCATCGTTGCCGGGCAAAACCGTGGCAAGCGCGTGGAAGATGAACAGTAACAGAGTATCCATAAGGAATATCCACCCATGAACCTCAGTTACTGCCGTATCCACCTGCCCAAAGACATCGCCTTGCAGCGCTTTGCTGTTTGGCTCGATTTGCCCCCTGCTGGCCCGCTCAAGCGCTGCAGCTTTGAGGGCGCGATTGACAAGGCCTGCGACGCAGATGGCGCATGGCTCGGAGACGCTGTTTTTGTAGCAGAAATCGAAGGTTGGACCTTGTTCCAGGACCTCTCCGGCGGGCTTGGCGCGATCGCAGCGGAAGACTGGTCACGTCTGGCCGGTGAGGAAGAACTGATCGTCGCCGGGTACAACGACGCCATTCCCAGTGGGGAACTGATTGTTGTCCGCAAGGGCCAGATTGTGCGTGCACTGGTTGATGCACCAGACGAGCAGCGCAATATCGGAACGCCCGACAATGAGTTTGCATCCTTCAAACGCTGGCAGGATATCGCCCGGTATGTGGATGACGATGAGCTGGGCTTTGCCGAAAAGGGGTGGCTCTGGGTGTATCGGGAGCGTGAGGACGATTAGAAGCCGTAACAAAATGATTCTGGCGTTGTACTACAAAAAGTGGGCAAGACCTTGAGTGCGATGGCCTTGCCCATTTTTTTGTTAGCATGTTGCGTGGCAGGACAACTCAAACAGTTGATCTGCCATGTGTTCGATGTCTTCCCTCATGCATAGGCGCTGTAACCAGCGCTGTGGAATCGCGTCGGCGCCATAATATGCACCTGCAATCTGCCCGGTGATTGCTGCCGTGGTGTCGGCATCGTCTCCAAGATTGGCCGCTTTCAAAATTGCGTCAGCAAAGTTGTCTGTGTGGTGGAAGCACCATAAGGCGGCCTCAAGGGAACTGATGACGTATCCCGTGCCAAAGATCGCATCCTCTGTCTTTTGCAGGTAATCGCCTCGGGCAAGTGCTTGAACCTGAGCTTCGGTCGCTGAGTAAGCATGTGCGAGCAAAACATCCTGTTTTGTGGCTCCTTTGAGTGCCTGATACAGCATTGCCGCGAACAGCTCACAGCATTCGAGAGCTTCTGGTGCTGCGTGGGTCGTGCGAGAACTCTCCCTGGCCTGCGCCTGCATGGCCTCTACGTCCGGAAAATAGAATAGCGGCACGGGCGCTAGGCGCATCAATGATCCGTTGCCAGCACTTCTCGGGTCAGTTGAGCCCGCATACGGATTTTGCGTAGTGCGAAACTGTTCCAGTGCTGTGGCAACGGTCATGCCAATGTCAAAACAGCTTCCAGTGGAACTCATGTATCCCCACTGCTGCCAGTTGCAGTAGCGGGTCATTTGATCTTTGGCATCAAACCCCTTGCATTTAATCAGGCTTTCTGCCAGACACAGGGCCATGGAGGTGTCATCCGTCCAATAGCCAGGGGGCAAGGCAAAGCAGCCGCCCCCCACCATGTCGGTGACTGGCGCAAATGATCCCTTGGGCTCGAATTCGACCGTGGTGCCTACGGCATCACCGCAGGCCAGCCCGAGCAGACACCCACGAAAACGCTCCTGTAAGGTCGTCACAGATGCACGCTCCTGGAATCAATCCGTCAGCTTCAGGAAGTGGTCGAGTATGTTGAAGTGATCTTCAAAAAACTCGCCTTCCATTTCGCATAGCTTGGATATCGGCGTCCAGTGGGCTTCGGCCGCGTCGTCGGCGCCTTCCACCTGTGGCGGGCGGGCGTTCTTCAGGTCGAAGAAGTGGGCGTGGGTGATGGTGCGGCCACGCTGGCTGCGGTCCGGGTGGTCGAAAACGGCCACACCTGCGAGGGCTTCTTCCAGTGTTTCGTCGCGCAGGGCGAAACCGGTTTCTTCCCGCAGCTCACGGATGGCGCCTTGCAGCACACGTTCGCGGCCATCCAGAAAGCCACCAGGAACGGCGAGCAGCCCCTTGCCGGGGGCGCGACCACGCCGGATCAGCAGGATCTGGTCAGATGCTTTGACAATGGCATCCACGGTGATGAAGGGGCCGGTGCCCCAGACCTTCTTGTTCTTCTCAATAGCCAGATGCTCCTCGCGCAGGCGGGCAAAGTGCGGCAACTGTGCCCAGCCTTCGATGTAGCGCAGGGACGCAATCGGCATCAGTGGGGCGAGGAGCGAACGGGTGACGTTGGCGTCTTCGCCTTCAAACCAGATGCGGCGCAGCGCAGAGGCGTCGATTTCGCCATACTGGGGGGCGGCGACAAATTCCCAGTCTGGGAAGCGGTTCAGATATTGGCTGGAGGCATCCTTGAGGTGGCCGATCAGGGCCACGCGCTTGCCTGCGCCGCATTTTGCCAAAACGGTGGAGGTTGCAGTGGCGGCCCAGCGCTGGTCATTGTAATAGTCGCGCATGGGCAGGAATTCGACGCGTGCGCGCTCGCTTTCTGTGAGCGAGCAGGCGATCATCGCGGCGCGTTCTTCCCAGGTGAAAGGGTTTTTGGCGTTGCGGGCCGAGAAGGCTGAGCCGAGCAGCACGAACACCTTGGGGGCTGTGGCCAGTGCGGTTTTGAGCAGTGCGGCGTGGCCGTTGTGGAAAGGCTGGAAGCGGCCGATGAGTACTGCAATGTCATGAGTGGTGGTCATCATACAGTCCGTTCTAATCAAAATTCATAACGTGCGGCTATCGGCATCTGCCGGCCGCTGCCAAATGCGCGTGAGCGCAGGCGCAGGATGGGGGGCGCCTGGCGGCGCTTGTATTCGTTGCGGGCAATCATCTTCTTGATGCGGGCGACGAGCGCAGCGCCTTCGGCTGTACCGACCAGTTCCGTGAAGGCCGTCTGCACCTGGGTGCGTTCAGCCCCCTCCAGACGCTTGCCCTCGATGAGCTGCTTGAGGATCACGTCCAGCACCGGGTAGGGTGGCAGGCTGTCGGTATCGCGCTGATCCGGGGCCAGTTCGGCGGAGGGTTCCTTGTCGATGATCGCTACGGGAATGATCTCACGCCCGGCACTGTGGTTGATATGGCGGCACAGATCGAAGACTTCCGTTTTGTAGAGGTCACCGATCAGCCCGAGGCCGCCATTGGTGTCACCATACAGGGTGCAATAGCCAACAGAGATTTCGCTCTTGTTGCCGGTGGTCAGCAGCAGGTGGCCGAAGCTGTTGGAATATTCCATGAGGATGGTGCCGCGAATCCGTGCCTGCAGGTTCTCCAGCGCCAGCCCTTGCAGGGGTGCGGCGAAAGCAGCGTCAAAGCCACTGCCGTATTGGCTGACGATGTCGCGGATCGGGTGCTCCAGCAGGCGAATGCCGAGGTTCTGGCATAGGCTGACCGAATCACTGACGCTACCTGTGCTGGAAAAGCGTGAGGGCATGGTGATGCCGATGACATTGTCTGCGCCCAGTGCTTCAACGGCCAGCGCCATGGTCAGTGCGCTGTCGATGCCACCCGATGAGCCGATCACCGCCTTGGTGAATCCGCAGCGCCGGGCATAGTCGCGTAGCCCGAGCACGATCTGGCGACGATAGAATTCCATGGGAGGGAGTTCTTCTGCGCCTGCCTCGGCGGGGGATGTGAACACGCCTTGGGCGAAGTCCAGGTTGTGGGTGCATTCGACAAACGCGGGTGCCTCAAACACGACTCCCCCTGCCGGGGTGACGGCAAACGATGCGCCGTCATAAACAATCTGGTCATGCCCACCCACCTGATTCACATAGAGTAGTGGCAGATTGTGGTGTTGGGACGCTGCACTGAACAAGGCGTGGCGCTGTTCGCGTTTGCCCAGGTTCGAGGGGCTGGCGTTGATCGACACGATCAGGTCGGGTGCCGCGTCTGCGAGGCGTTCAAAGGGGTTGATGTCATAGTCATGGCGCTCGTCGTTCCAGCCATCTTCACAGACGAGGAAGCCGACGCGTGTGTCGCCAATACGCAGCACACGGGCAACATCCGGCCCCGGTTCGAAGTGGCGGCGCTCGTCAAAGATGTTGTAGGTGGGGAGCAGCTGTTTGGCATAGCGTAGGCATTCGTTGCCGTTGCATAGCACCAAGAGGCTGTTCCAGAGTGACTTGCCCGGGCCGGTGCGATGTAGGGGTGCGCCGATGACCCAATGTAGCCCCGGGGTGGAACGGCTGGCTTCAAGCAGATCGGCAATGCCTTGCTCGATGCGCGCCAGGAAGCCGGGTTCGTCCAGCAGGTCGCCGGGGTAGTAGCCAGTGAGTGAGAGTTCAGGGAAAACGACCAGTTGTGCCTTGTCGGCATGGGCTTTGGCCGCCGCCGCACGCATCAGGGCGATATTGCCGGCAATGTCGCCAATGGTCGGGTTGATCTGGGCGAGGGTGATACGCAGCATGGATTGTGTTCTCTAATAATGGGTGTGGGGTCAGGCCGCCAACAACGTCTGGCGGACACGCATGAGCACCTTGCCCAGGCGGTTCTGGCCCCGCCATTTGGAAGGGTCGTGCGCGCGTGGGTCTTCCTCTTCAAGGCCGATGCCCCAGATGCGGTCGGTGGGGCTGGCTTCGGCGATCAGGGTGTCGCCCGTGGCACGCAGGACCTCCAGCAACTCGGGATTCTGGCGGAATTTTTCCCGCAAGCCGGTATAGACCAGATCTTCGCATTGCGCATCCCAGATGGCTTCGTCAAAGCCGTGGACCTTGCGGCCCAGCTCTTTCTGGCGTCGTGGGATGGCTTCGGCCAGGATTTTGGCGGCGACTTCGTGGTCGCCAAATAGTTTGGCCTTGCTATACATCATCCACTGTTCGCCGCAGTTGAAGCCTTGGCCTTCGACCACGAATTCACTGGGATACCAGTTGGAGAAAACCTCATGGTTGCGCCAGAACAGGGTGAGTGTTTTGGTTTTGAGCATGGTGTTCTCTTTTCAGCCTACACGCGGGTGATGGAAAACCTGCCGCAGATAGGCGAGGAAGGTTTCATCATCACACAGGGTCTTGCCCGGGGAGTCGGAGAGCTTGGCGACTGGTTGGCCATTGCAGGCGGTGATCTTCATCACGATGTTCAGCGCCTTGTGCGGGGTGTCGTTGGTCAGATCGGTGCCAATGCCAAAACTCGTCTGGATGCGGCCCCGGAAGTGGCGGTACAACTCAATCGCACGGGGTACATTCAGGCCATCGGAGAACACCAGCCGCTTGGTACATGGATCAATGCGCAACTTCTTGTAGTGGGCAATGGCCTTTTCGCCCCATTCAGTGGGGTCGCCGGAATCATGGCGCAAGCCATCGAAGAGTTTGGCAAAGTACAGGTCGAAGTCGTTCAGGAAGGCGTCCATCCCTACTACATCCGTGAGTGCCGTGCCCAGGTCGCCCCGGTATTCCTGCACCCAGCCTTCCAGCGCAGCTTTCTGGAAATCCCGCAGGCGGAAGCCGAAGGACTGATAGGCCTGCAGGTATTCATGGGCCATTGTGCCAATCGGGGTGAGGCCATACTGTTTGGCCAGATACACGTTGGAGGTGCCACGGAACAGGGCCGGGGCTGCTTTGGCAAAACGTTGCACCACCTCTTCCTGCCATGCCCCTGAATAGCGGCGGCGCAGGCCGAAGTCAAAGAGCATGAAGGGGAATTTGCCATCGTCCAGCAGTTCAGTCTCTGCCGCGCAGAGCTGGGTCACCTTGGTGTCCAGGCGCTGGCGGGCCACATCCATCACACTAGTTTGGTCCAGGCGGCGGAAGTAGAGTTCATTGACGATGTAGAGCACGAAAATCTCAAAGCCCATCACGTGCACGAGCGGGCCGGTCGCGTGGATCACCAGTTGCCCGTTGTGGGTGGAAACCTGGATGAAGCGGCGCTGGAAGCGGAACACGGTGAGGAAATCCACAAAATCGCTCTTGATGAAGCGCAGGCTGGAGAGGTAATCCAGCTCATCCTGTGTGAAGTTGAGCGTGCACAGGTGGTCCAGCTCGGCTTCCACTTCTTCCTTGAGTTCGGCCAGTGGGAAGGCCGTGGCGTTGCGGCATACGAAACTGTATTCGGCCTGCGCACCTGGGTGGCTGTGCAGCAGCGATTGCCACATGGTGAATTTGTAGAGGTCGTTTTCCAGCAGGCTTCTTACGACGGGTTGATGTTGCGCGTCTCTCATGATCTTGTGTCTCTGCTCTCAATTCATATTGGCTTGCAACGTGGCGGCCAGGTCTTTTGCACGGGCAAACCCGAGTCCCTTGCTGCGCATGGCGGCGAAAAAGGCGCTCTGCTGCGCTTCAAATCCTGTCACAGCACTCATGCAGTCTTCAATCAGCACCAGCTTACCTAAATGCTCAGCGCCGATATTCTCAACGATATGCTCGACGGTTGCCTTAACACAGTGACTAGCGGCTTCTCCGGCGATGAAAATCCGATCAGCGCGACGTAACTGGGTGATGAAATCCATATTGAGTGCGGTGGAGGCGTCTGCGGGATCGGGCACCTCGGCCATCACCGCGCTGTAGTGTTCCGTCCAGGGGTTGGTGCCTTTGACGAGCTTGCCGACGATGTTGAGCTGCTGTTCTTCCCAAAGGTTGCAGGCGGCACGCAGGTCGTGGTGGATGTTGTGGCCCCAGGTGCCGATTTCGCAATGCACCGGCCACACCATGTGGGTGTAGCGCCCGGCGGCTTCCAGTGTATCCAGGTAGGCCTGCACACGGGGCAGGGCGGCTGCCAGCCGGGGGCGGAATTGCCCGGCGCGCACGGCTGCGGCGCTGATCTGGGTGAAGGGGGCGATAGGCTCGCCCTGTGCATCTTGCCAGAAAGTGGGGTGGGCAATATCCAGGTGCTGGTGCGAATCCAGGGTGACGGTGATTTCGCTCAGACCGGCGGCGCTAGCGGAAATCAACCGGGCTAGGCGTTGCATGTCGGCGTGGGCGCCAGCCACTGGCAGTGCAGGTGCCATGCGGGTGCCGCTGAGGGGGTCGGGCGGGCAGTAGGCGGCGGGCAGATCGCAGAAATCGTTCTGGGGGTCGATGATCAGCAGGTGAAAGGCTTGCTTGGGCATGATGGCATCTCCTGTAAGCGCACTCATGTTATCGAGTGCATGAGATTACTCTAAACTACTTAAAATAGTTTTGCAACTAACAAAGACAAATGGCTTTTCTTGTGCCACATCCAACACCAACTTGAAAGACAGGCGCTAAACTAACACCTGATCGGGGTGCATTGGCCCCCGCTTGATTGGTGGAGTGGGTAAAGATGGAATCGGTGATCTGCACGGTCGATGTGGTGCTGCTGACCTTGCGCGAAGGCAATCTGTATGTGGCCTTGCTCTTGCGCGATAAAGCCCCCTTTCAGGGCGCCTGGGCGCTGCCGGGCGGTTATGTGCACGTAGAGGCCGATGAGGATGCCGAGCAGGCCGCCGGCCGCGTGCTGGAGGAAAAGGCCGGTATCGTCAGCCCCTATCTTGAACAGTTGGCCACCTTCTCGGGTCGGGCACGTGATCCGCGTGGTTGGTCGGTCTCGATCAGCTACTACGCCCTGGTGCCGTCTGCCGTGATCGAACGCGTGGAGCGCAGTGACCTGCGTCTGGTGGCTGTCGATCAACTCAAGAATCTGCCCTTCGATCACCTGAACATTGTGCGGGCTGCACTGGAGCGGGTGCGTTCCAAGAGCAGCTATTCGTCCTTGCCAGTCTATCTGTGCAGTGAGCAATTTACGTTGCCGCAGTTGCAGACGGTGTATGAAGCGATCCTCAAGGAGCCGATCAACAAGGTGAGCTTCCGCCGCAAGATGGAAGAGCTGGGGATCCTTGAGCCTGTGCTGGGGGCGGTGGAAACCGGCAAGGCCAATCGTCCTGCGCAGTATTACCGGCTCAAGGCGCAATACCGGCATACCCTGTCGCAAACCGGGCGGGGCTTGAATCCCGGTTCATAGGCGTTGTGCGCACGGTCTGCTGCAAGGATATGCTTCTGGGTTGTATTGCAAGGTGTGCGCCGCGTACTTATTTCGACAGGCGTATGACTTTGTAATTTGCCCCGCCTTTGGGCGCAGGGGTGAGTTCCACGCGATAGGCAATCATCTTGCCGCTACTTTCAATCTGCCAGCGCTCGATATAGGTTGCGCCATCTTTACCCACGTAATCCGCCGCGATCAGACGGGGTGGCGGGGACGAGCGCTTGCCTGTGGCGGCTGCTTCGTAGGCGCTGATCGTGCGCATCACATCCTTGCGCAACTGGGCATCTGCCACCGATTTGATGCGGGCCGCAGAGGTTGAGGCGGAGACTTCGCTCTGAGGCGCCACGGCGGGCGCAGTGGTGCGGGCGTCCGCCTGGGGCGCCATGTCGGCGCAACTACTCAGAAAAAGCATGCCCACGGCCTGGGCAAGGATGATTGCGGTACTACGGGAGGTGTGCATCATATTCATGGTGTGAGACGGCCAATCAAGCGCTTCCTGCGCCATCATAACGGTTTGGCTGCGAACCACGAAATGCAGATGATGCATGGCCCCTGGTGGCCGGGGGCAGGGCGCGTTCTGTACTCCACACAACGCGCCTTGCAGAAACGCCTGAGGGATTTCTAGCGAATGCCCACTCTGAGTGAAGCGCTATCGCCGTAGGATTCGGGCAGGCAGGGGGTGTGCACGCAGGAATTGGTGTCCGCGTTGCGCAGCAGGCGCCATGCCCACCAGCGGTGATCGTACTCGTTCTCCTCCACGCTATATTGCGCACCGCAGAGCACGCAGCGGCACTCGTAGTGGTCTACCCACTTGCCATCAAGCAACACCGTTTTCAGAATATCGATATTCCCTTGGCGTGCTTCTTCTACCGGGTTGAACAGATCATCGGTCAAATACAGGGAGCAGATGCATTCGTGGGATCGCCTGACGTGTTCCAGCTTATGCAAGGCGAATTCTATGTCCATGAAATAGCCACGGAAGCCATCGTTGAATTCGATGTGATCAATGCACTCTCGGATGTGGTCAAGCTCCTGGGCCAGTGCTGCAAGCTCGCCCTTGTCGCGCAGGTGGCGAACGGCGTTGGAGGCAATCCAGGTTCTCTGGGCGTTCTTGGAAGTCAGGTCATTGAGTAGGGGCATCTTATAACTCTGCTAGTAATAAGGGATCGGGTACACCTTTTGAAAACCTTGCTAGGAGAAACTCCCCAGCTTGTAACAATTGGCGCATGTTTGCGCTATATAGGACAATCTGGCCGAAGGGGCATGACCCTGGGCGCGGGGAAGGGCAAAAGAGTCTGATACTATTATTGACAAAGTGACCTTGGTTGGATATCTGTATGGTATATCCTCTGTTTCCGCTCACATGAAATTAGTTCCTTACAAATCATGCTTTTGAAGGCCTAATCGATGAATACTCGCTTTGCTGCAGGAAATCCTCTGCATGCTTCTCTGTACTATAGACCAATGGGCAAGACTTCAAGCCCGGTTGTGAGCTGGTTTTTGAATGGGAAACGCAGGGGATGCGATCAATGAATTTTTCTCTCATGAAGGCGGGGCAGGTGACGAGCGGGCAGCTGACCGCGCTGGTTCCAGAGGATGCTGGTGGTCGTCAGGCGCGTACCAGGGCCGTGTTTGTTGAACGCAATGCGTTCGGCTTTTTTGACCCTTTTATCAGCCAATGTTGGCCTGACTACTCCAACTCGATCCGCAAGCGTGAATACCGGATTCCTACCGAGGTCTGGCGACAGATCATTGAACGCGTGTCAGACTTTCGTATGGCCCTGATGGCCGCGCAGGCGCCCGAAGCGCTGACAGGGATGGGATTTGTCATGGGCAGCCACTATGGCGCAGCGGGGAACAATTTTGCCCAGACACAGCAGGGCATCGCCGGCCTGATTAGCGAACTTGTCGCATGGCTTCAAAGCGAACTGCCGTGCTGTGGTTATGTTGATATCGTGGACTTATGAGCGCCAGCGCTTTGCCTGAAAATGGATAATGATTATTGCGATGACATGCGGCGCGTTGTGTACTAGAACTCTTCCCGACTGATGACACGAATCATCTTTTCCTGCGGGTCGAATGCAATGCTCACGCGTTGGCTGTTGTCGCGCAAGATCAGATTGGCTTGGAAGTAGGTCCAACTCACGTAGATTGTGCCATCCACGCCATAGATGACTTCAGCTGGGGCCCCCAAGGTGGATTTGGCGTCCTGCAAGGTGGTGACACCGGGCTTGAAATTGCGGACGGTATGGTCATCCAGACGCTTGCCAACCGAGGTACAGGCAGACAAGAGCAGGGCGATCAGGATGAGTGCTCTTTTCATGGCAACGTTCCCCGAGAAAGTGGGTTTTCTCCATTATAAAGAGTCTGGCCGCGTGTTATCCCTCCAGTGTGAAACTATTCAGGCTCGTATCCATCAGTTCAGCCAGGGTGGCGGGCAGCGGGGCGAAGCGCTGGGCTGTGGCCGGAACAAGGCGAAGCCACTGGCTGCTGGCGGGCTCGTCCTCCGACACCCAGCCCAGCAGTACCCCTCCTTTGGGGCGTGACTGACAGGCCAGTCGCAAGGCGTCCAGCGGATGGCGGGTGGTGAGGTAGCGCGCATCTCCTTGCCAGTTCAGTGCTTTGCACAGGTGAGCAAGTGCCTGATTGGCTTGCCCTTGCAGAAATCCCAAGGGGAGCGGTTGCCCATCCTGGGCTTCGACCAGTGAGTCACACAGCGCCTGCATGGGGCCCCGTGGGCTGGCGAGGCTGATCAATGCGTTGGCAGGCAGGGTGGAGGCGGAGGAGGTGAACTCCCCCGCATTCTCCAGGCAACACAGGGCACCATACAGCACCAGTTCCGCCCATGTACCGATACGCCGGGGTTTGTGGCCCAGGCGGATGGCAAGCGCTTGGCGCCAGTTGTCAGGCGGTGGGTTCAGGGCGCTGCGCCCAATGATCTGCCAGCCATTCATGAACGGTGCTCCAATATCACCGTGGCATGGCCCCCGCCAAAACCAAGGATGTTGCTCATCAGGTAACGCACGGCTGGGAGTCGGGGCGCAAATCCCGCATTGAATGCCGGATCGGTTGCGTAACGAGCTGCTGGCCAGATTCGTTGGTCAATGCAGGCGGTGAGCAAGGCCAACTCCGCAGCGCCCGAGGCGCCCAAGGTGTGGCCGATTTCCGCCTTGAAGCTGATGAGAGAGGGCAGTTGCGGGAAAATCTCGCGCAAGCCTTCCAGTTCTATCGGGTCATTACCGGGGCTTCCCGCTGCCTGGAGTTTGATCAGGTCGATGTCATCGGCATTGGCACCGCCATCAGCCAGTGCGCGCTGGCACATCTGCGAAACGGCCTCTGCACGGGCCCCGGCAGGATCACAGCCATCTACAACATTGGCACCACCGCAGATACGCCAGGGGCTGGTTTCGCAACTGAGCCGCAAGGCCGCAACGGCTTCACCCAACACCAAACCAGCGCGGTCCGCCGCCAAGGGGCGGGGGCGGCGGGTGTCCAATAACTGCATGGCGCCAAAGCCCGCACAGGTATAGCGGTTGATAAGTTCCACCCCCAGCACCAGTGCTTCCTGGGCATGTCCGTTACGCAGGCAGGATAGGGCAGCCAAGATGGCGTTGGAGGAAGACGTGCAGGCCGTGGATATCCAATACACCGGCCCTTGCCAAGCCAGCCATTCTGTGAGCATCTCAGAAAATTGCAGGCAGTCTTCTTCGGGGGCTGTGCCATCTTCAAATGCGCCGATATTGAGTGAGCAAGACGCGATGAAGAGTGGAATGTTGCGATTGTTGGCACTACTTTCCATTACAACCTGCTGGCATAAGTGGCGTGCCCGCGCGTACCAATCTGGCTGGGGATCGGGAATGGCAAAGTAGGGCCACGCCAATGCTGGGCCTACCGATAATGATTGCGGCGCCACGCCGCCTGCCTGCAGCATGCGCAATGCCGACGGAATATCCTTTCCCAAGGCGCAGGCCAAGCCGCATCCCGCCAGAAAGACTTCATTCATGTGCGCTGTGCGGCCAGATAATCAGCCAGGGTTTGCAGCGAGGCCATGGCCCGGCGCGTTTCCTTGCTGTCTGCAATGCGGATGCCCGTGCGCTTCTGGATGGCGACCGAAATCTGCAAAGCATCCAGGGAATCCAGTTCGAGGCGGGATTCAGGCCCGAACAGAGCCTCATCAGGGCTGAGGCCGCCTTCGGGTTCTTCCTTGTCGCAGGCTTCCAGAATCAGGTGCTGGAGGTCGGGTAGAGAAATGTTTGTCATGATTTGACACGGCGGTGGAACAACAAAACGGCAGTCATACCCATGAGCAGGGCAAAGCCTGCCAGTCGAGTGGCATAAGGCAGCACGGCAGCCAGATCCCCCCCGCGCAGGAGAACCTGCAACAAGCCCTCCAGCGCCCAGTTCATGGGGGAGAAGTGGGCAGCGGTCTGCATGATCGCAGGCATTACGAAGCTGGGCACCATCACTCCGCCAATAGCCGCCATCAGGATATTGCACATTGGCCCCAGGGTGGAGGCTTGGGCATGGGTGCGCACCAGGCAGGCCAGCATCAGGGCAAAGCCAATCGCCGCAAGGCTGGTACTGGTCAGCACGAGGATGAGCGCAGGCCAGTGAATGCCCGCCAGTGAAAGCGCTTCGCCGCCCAGGTGAGGCATCAGCCAGACGCCAACAGACAACATCAAGACTGCTTGTATTGCATTGACCAACAGGTAGGGCAGGGCTTTGCCCAGAATCTGCTTGCCCGCAGGAACGCCAATTGCATGGAGCCGGGCAAGCGTGCCATCGCGCTGCTCCTGCACAAACAAAGTGGAAATCGCAGTGACCACAAAGAACATGCCGAACACCAGCCACGCAGGTACATTCTGCTGCACGGAGGTGGGGTGGGTGCCTGCGCCGATACGTTCTGCCGAAACCATGGCGGGGATGTCTTGCCCCGGCGGGCTGCTGATCCCCATAAAGCGTTCCTGCAAGGCATTGGATCGTTGCATGCCCACGGCTGCGGCCAGTTCCGCTTCGGTGCTGCGGAACAGGGCATGTTCCAGACCCGGCTCTGCATACAGATGCACCTTGATGCTGCGGGGCGCATTCGGTGTGCTCATCGCCTCGGAAAAACCCTTGTCGATGACAAGCACGTAACGCAGCCTGCCTGCGCGAAGGGCCTCACGCCAATCGGCGGGCGAAGCAGTGGCTGCGTTGTGCAGATGTTGCCATTGGGCAAGCAGGGCCTTGGCCTGGGGGCCTTGGTCCTGATCCTGTACGGCGTACTCAAGCTGGCGATTCTTTGGGCTGTAATAGTCTTGCAGCGCCAGAGACATGATGACGATGAAGGCCATCGGCATCAGGAACAGGGCCGCCATGCCATGCGGGTCGCGTAGCAGGGCGAGGAGTTCCTTGCGGATCAGGGCGAAAAGCATCAGTCGTCCCTCAACTGGCGATGGGTCAGATGCATGAACAGGCGCTCCAGATCATGGCTGCCGTAGCGGGCCATCTGGAGTTCGATGCCGTGTGCTGCAATGGCCTGCAAAACTGCTGCAGGGCTTGCTTCAGGATTGAGCTGAAGCTCAATCTCGCCATCCCCGCCTTGCTGCACGCTGCCAAAACTTTGGAGCATTGTCTTTACGGCATCCAGGGGGGCAGCAACGCGTAGCGTCAATAGTGCGCCCCCTTCGGCCAGCAAACTTGCCAGAGGCGCGTGGCGCAGGATGGTGCCGTGATCGAGGATCGCCACGTCATCGGCAATCGCTTCAATCTCCTCAATGTAATGCGTGGTGTAGATCACCGTGGTGCCCGCCTGTGCCAGTGCTTTGACGGCATCAAGCAGAAAGGCGCGTGACTGGGGGTCGACCCCCACGGTAGGCTCATCAAGCAGCAACAGTTCCGGCTCCGCGAGCATGGCAATTGCCAGATTCAGACGACGTTTGAGCCCACCGGAAAGCTGGTTGGCACGCGTGCTGGCAAAGCGTTCGAGTTGCCCCAGCGCCATGCAGGCGGTGATGCGGACCACTTTGCGTGACCCATGAAACTGGCATGCCGAGGCGAAGAAGGAGAGGTTCTCGGCCACCGTCAGCATCGGGTAGAAAGCGTATTCCTGTGGGGCTAGGGCGATCCGCATAGGGCATTCGCGGCGGGATTGTGCTAGCGGCAGGGTATTGATATGGATTTCTCCATGCTGGATGGGTAATAGACCCACTAGGTGAGAGATCAGCGTGGTCTTGCCTGCGCCATTTGGGCCCAGCAGGCCCAGCACACGGCCACGTTCAAGCCCCAGCGATACGGCATTGAGCGTGGTTTGCGCTGCACCCGGATAACGGAAGGAAACATCCTGGATGTTCAGCATGGTGCCTAGACAGTCTTGCCCAATGCCCGGAAGAAAGCTTCTTCGCTGGCGGCCTGCTGCATGAGTAGCGCAGCGATGGCGGGTGGGTCGAGCGCGTCACGTCCCTTGACCATGCGGGCGGCCGCCAGTGCCACATCACGCCAGGCGTCACCAATTTCCATCAGGCGTTCGGAGCATTCGCCCAGCGCGGCAATGCCGGTAATATCACGCGCTTCCTGCAAAAATGCTGCGTAGATAAAGCGGAAACCAGCCCCGCCTGTGCCGATTTCCTCCTGCATGCGTACAACATGACCAATGAACGGGCTGCTCATGGCGTCTTTTGGATCAAGCTTGGCAATGCGCCGTGCCAGCATGCGGATGCCGCGCACGCCGATGATCGGGACCGGGGCCAGCATGTTGCGCGCTGTTGTGCGGATAGCCGGGCGGATGGCCTCGGGCTTTACGTTGTCATATGCAGGGGTAATGGGGTAGTACAGCAAGCCTTGCGGGGCCAGCGCACCTTTGGCAAAGCGGGCGCGGTTCAGGTCTGCTGTGGCACAGCGTTGTGGTTCTTCGGCCACAGGGTCGCCAATGAGGTAGTCGTCCCCCTCTTTGCCATACACAACGAGGTTATGCGCATTGAAGTGGAAACGCATGCTCTCGGGAAAGTAGGGCAGCCAGAATACTGATGTCTGCAAGCCTACGATCTGGCCGCTTGCCAGCAGTTCATCTAGACGACGCTGTCCGTCTTCCACAGAGCGGAATTTCTCGAAGCGGAATTGGGTGCCAAATGGCTTTGCGGCACCCTTGAGGATGGCTTTTGGGAGCATCCGATAGGCGATCAGGGGCAGGCCGTTGATGCGCACGAAAGGCAGGTAGGCAAACGATAGCCCTGCGGCAATCCCAAAGGCCATCGGCTCGGTGATTGTGGCGCCGTGGTGGCGCAGCAGGTTGGCGGCGGTGCCACTCTCGCAATGGGCCGCGTGCTGGTGTTGATAGCTCATGGCTGCTCCGGCAGTCGGCTGATCTGGTCAGGGGTAAGTCCCAGCGCATCGGCATAGCGTGCCAGGAGTGCAGGGGAAAGGCGGGCAAATACGGCGGGGCGCAGATGGCGGCGGATACGCCAGCGCCATAGGCCGGTGACTTGCGCAAGCATCTCTATATCCATGCGTCGAGCATAGATCCAGTATTCCAGCGGTGCGCTTTGCCCTGCCTGTATGCGTTGGCGGGCTGCGTCAGCCTGTGCCTGCAAGGTGTCGATGGCCTGCGTGGTGACGATTTCCTCCACCTCCCAGCCGTTGGATGGGGTCATGACCATGCGCCCGGACTCGTCCCGCGCATACATGGCCTTGCGATAGCCGCCAAGGGTCCGGTTGTTGTCCTGGGGGACTTCGTCAAGTTTCATACTGCCTCCAGCATGACAAAGCCACAGGAGAATCGCCCGCTTTCCGGCACAAACATCAGCAGGCGTTGCCCGCGATGGACGTGTCCGGAGCGAAATAATTCATCTAGCATAATATAAGGTGAGGCCGAACCGGTGTTGCCACGCGTGGTGAGGTTGGTGAACCAGCGCTCACGCGGGATGGGCAAGCCGATTTCCTTCAATGCCTGTTCAACCGGCTCAGCAAAATACATTGAGGAAATGTGCGGAAGAAACCAGTCAATGTTTTCTGCATTGAGCTTGCGTTTGTCCATCAGTGCCTGTAACGGGTCGCGCAAGGTGGCACGCACGATGTTGTCATTGAGGAGCTTGACGTCTTGCTTGACGGCAAAGAACGAGCGTGTGCCCCACTCCGTTTGCGGCGTGTGCCGCCAGCTGTGCAGTGCGTGCCCTTCGTCTTTGTCTGCGCCCATATACATGCAGGCGGGCAGTTCGTGTGCGGCGGATGAAAGCTCGATCCACTCGATGCGCAGCGAGAGCGGGCCACGCGGGATAGATTCCAAAAGCATGGCGCCCGCACCATCGGAGAGCATCCAGCGCAGAAAGTCCTTTTCGAAGGCGATCTGGGGCTGGGTTTGCAGCACGTCGATCTGGTGAGCCGTTTCTGCCTGGAAAAAGTGCCCGCGCAGGGCCGGCGAGGCCAATTCCGAACCGGTAGCCACTGCCCGTTGTGCCTCACCACTGCGCACCGACAACCAAGCATGCTTGAGTGCCGCCGTGCCTGCCAGACAGATGCCTGCAAAAGCGACGGCTTCAAGGCGTGGCCATTTCAATTCGCCATGCACCATCACGGCATGGTTGGGCATCAACTGGTCTGGCACAGAAGTGCCAGTGGCCAGACAATCGATGGGGCCCACATCGCCAAGTTCGCGGATGGCTTCGGCCGTCATCTGCGCATTGCTCATGGCATTTTTGCCGGAGGCCCGGTCAATAGCGTAGTGCCGGCTCTGGATACCGTTGCTCTTGAGGATTAGGCGGCGTGCGCGCGAAGGGCGATTACCCACCATGCCGAGCACTGTTTCAATCTCATCGTTATAAACCGGGGCAAACGGCAGAAAGGCTGCCGTGCGGGTAATGTAAACCTCAGAAGTCATATTGCGACAAACGATCTATGCCCGAGCCGGAGGGCTGTTCAAATTGCTGCTTGAGCTTGTCGAGACGCTTGGCCAGAAAGGGGCGCAGCAGGGTCTGCACGACAAGGCTGATTGGGACCACGCTCAGGATGATGGCAATCAGAAACAGTACGTAGAGCACCAGCAAGGGCTGGCGAAGTGTGGCGCCTGGGGGGCCTGCCCAACGCAGGAGCTTGCCCCACAGGTAAAAACTGCGTGTGCCTGCTTTTTCGCTCACCAGCAGGCGGGGGTTGGCCACCACGGCCTGCAGACCAGGGAGCAAGGGTTGGTCGTTGCACTCACGCCCCGCCAGCAAAGCGTCAAGCAGCGCGCGCCCGAAACGGATGCAGCGCTTGATCTCAAGTTCGGAGATGCCCGCAACGGGCAGGCATGCAAGGGCTTGGCGCTTGCCGGTAAAGAGCCATAGTGGCGTGGTGACCAGACTCGCCAAGGTAGGGGTCTGGTCTGTCAGCACCACATTGTCCAGCAAACGTGCTTGCAGCGCGGTGAGCAGACCACGCATCTTTTCGTGTGCCAACATCCACATGTTACGGCAGCCAATCACGGTGATCACCGGTTTGCCTTTGATCAGACATGCCGCGACCGGGTGCTTGAGGAAGGCGGTGATGGGCTGGCAGGGAGCCAGAAACCAGACCTGGTAGGGCAGGATCACCAGATCGAAGTCTTCCTCGCCGGTAAGTGTCAGTGGTGCCAGGGCGGGAGGGACTAGATGTGCCGATTCCGGGAAGGCATCAAAGAACCTGAAGAACGACCAGGGAAAGGGGAATGCTGGCTCCGGGCGCAGTGTTTCTACATGCACCGCGATACGAGCATCGGCGCGCAGAGGAGCCAGGATGCGCTCAACGATAGCGGCGAGCTGCCCGGTCTGGGAATAGGAAACGACCAACACGCGTTTCAGGGGGCCGGGTGACATGGCCTCGGGAACAGGGTGGGTCACGGAGTCATTCCTAGACAAGTTGTAAGAAAAGGTAAACGGCACATTCTAGCAGGATACATGGTTTCTCATAAGGAATTTGCCCGATGAACGTGCCTTTTGCCGCAAATTTGAAGAGGCTTCTCGTGCCTGCGGATCAGTCGGTCAGCCCCGTAAGCCAGCGGCGATCCGCCAGCCGGTCATCCAGAGGTCGTTAGCGTGGTGCTAGGATGCCCAGCGACAAATCTTGGGCGCGCCAACTGATGGGGGACTACCCTTCAAGAAGTGAAGCCTTCGCTGATTGATGGAGATTTTTATATGAAACCGGCTCAAATCCTTTTAGCTCTGCTTGCGGCACTGGTTGTGATGCCGACACAGGCTGCTGACGTTGGAGTATCCATTTCTGTTGGGCAGCCTGGCTTCTACGGGCGTATTGATATCGGCGACGTCCCTGCCCCGCAGGTAATTTATACCCGTCCCGTCATGATTGAACGGGTGCCGGACGATCGCCCACCCATCTATCTGCGGGTACCGCCAGGGCACGCCAAGAACTGGGGTAAGCACTGCCACGCTTACCATGCCTGTGGTGAACGGGTATTCTTTGTGCGCGATGATTGGTATCAGCGCGAGTACGTGCCACGTCACGAAGGGCATCGAGATGGCCCCGTGATGCGTGACGACCGGCAATTTGAGCACAGGGAAGAGCGTCGGGATGATCGACGTGATATGCGTCGGGACGAACGGCGCGATGACCGCCGGGGCGGTGATCAGGATCGTCGTGATGACAGAGGCGGGCGTGGTCATGGTAATGACCGCCGCGATGATCATGGACGTTAAACATACCTGATCCGCCACAGGCGCCTCCTTCCCTGGCGCCTTGTTCTGTATTGAGCGGCTCGCAAGGCCGCTCAATTTCATTCTGGGGTTTCGCCCCTGCCTCTGGCTTGCGTCCCCGCTTTTGTATCCCCTCTTGCAAAGAGAAATTGACTTTGTCATAGCCCAGGCCGCTCCGCTATGCGGGTGTTGGAGCCCAAGCCAATTCACAGATCGCAAAGTGCCCTGCTTCGGTTCGGGGTTTATGGGCGGTTCAGTAAAATCTATAGCTTGAGTTATTTTATTTGTGGATCAAACACTCGAATTGGATTTTCTTACTTGGGCCATTTAGTATTCGGTTAAGGGTTAATAAAAGACCCACCCCCTTACCAAGATAAAGAAAGAGAGCGCAAAATGGTTCCAACTTTTGGCATGTTTGATTTCCTTCCCGTGCGTCTGGCCCGTGCTGAAGCCGATGATCGGGAGCGTCAAGAATACCTCGGAGAAGTCCGCCGCAACAGCACCCAATTCGGTGCCCATGAAGCTGAAGGCCAAGCCCACGCTGATGCCTGCCTGCGCATGGCTATGTTGCTGAATCGCTTCTAAGCACAAGCGCTTCCCTCAGCAAAAACCCGCCTTTTGGCGGGTTTTTGCTTTTCTGCATCGGAATGCTGTAGCTATGATGAACTACTTTACCGTGCAGAAAATAGAAAACACAAAAATATGTAAATGACCTATTTGTGGCCCGCCGCAATTTTGAGTGTTGCTTATCGGCGTATAAACGGTTTCTTATTTCAAATAATTGATTCCCGAATCAAACACTCCAATTGGAAATGTTGTCTGACAACCTCTATGATTGAGTCATGGGATCAAGACATCCCTTCCCCAAACAGATATAGAAAGAGAGTTCAATCATGGTTCCGACATTTGGCATGTTTGATTTTCACCCCACCCATGTTGCGGCGATGGGAGCGGATGACGCTGAACGGGAAGGCTATCTTGCTGAAGTGACGCGTCACAGCACACAATTTGGTCATGGTGCGCGTAATGAAGCCGCTGCGCATACCGAAGAAGGTTTGCGTCTGGCACTGATGCATCGTTTCTGAGTGTATGTTAATACTATGGCATAGATAAAAGGCCTGCCGAATTTGGCAAGCCTTTTCTGTCATCAAGATAATTGGTGTGTGCTGATGATTAGCAGCTTGTATGACCTGGAGCTTGATTCGGCTTTTCAAGGCTGATACAAACGCAGTGTGGACTCCGTGTGGTGGTAATTCCAGGCCAACCCATGCGGATCGATAATATTTCTTACTATAGGCCGTTGTCTTTGTGTGGGGCAATGGCTGTGCGAACCATGGCTTCGTCCAGATCGGGTGAGCACAATTCGATGAAGCGATAGGCAAACCCCCTCAAGTAATGGCCTCTGCGCACCGCGATCAGGGAAGTATTGCGAGCAAACAGATGTGAGGCATCAATCAGGCGCAGATCAGGATCTTTGCTGGGGTTGAATGCATTCGGGGCGATGATGCCAACCCCCAGACCCAGCTCCACATAAGATTTAATGACGTCTGCATCAAGCGCAGAAAGCACTATGTCCGGCGCCAGATTGGCATCGGTAAACGCCCGGTCAATCTTGCTGCGTCCGGTAAAACCGCTGTGGTAGGTGATGATCGGGTATTCAGCCAGCGCTTCCAGACTCAAACGGGGCTCAGTGAGTAGCGGATGGCCTGCTTGAACCAGCACTGCATGGTGCCACTCGTAAAAGGGGAACGTGACAAGTTCGGGTTCGTTATCCAGCGATTCGGTGGCAATCCCCAGATCGGCTTCCCCCGAGAGCAGTAATTGAACAATTTCCTGAGGGCTGCCCTGGTGCAAAGCCAGATGAACCTTTGGGTATTCATGCTTGAAGGTGGCTACAACGGCGGGCAGGGCATAGCGGGCCTGAGTGTGGGTGGTTGCCACGGTGAGCTGCCCCTGATCGCGTTGTGTGAATTGATCCGCCAGTTTCTTGATGTTGCGCGCATCCAGCAGCATCCGCTCAACAATCACCACGAGTTCCTTGCCGGGTTCGGTCAGTCCGAGCAGGCGTTTGCCGCGCCGAATGAAGAGTTCCACCCCGAGTTCATCTTCTAGGTCCTTAATGTGCTTGGAGACCCCCGGTTGCGAAGTAAATAGGGCGTTGGCGACTTCAGTCAGGTTGTAATTTTGGCGCACAGTCTCACGAACGATGCGTAGCTGTTGGAAGTTCATGGTCTGTCTGCCCCTTGTTTGGACGATCAATAGAGGATGGATTCAGACTAACCATATTTATATGCACTTATGAGAATTATTGGCAATGCTATATTCCCAATCGCAATATCAATCGTTGGGATGAATAGCAGCGCTATCCAATTTGGTGCGTTTCCTACGCCAAACAAAATCCGTTTTGCACCATACCTAAGCAAAAGCTCGGTTGATTTTTCACCATTAAGGTGCGGGTGAATGTCTTTGAGCACTATAAGTGATTGATTTTACAATATGCTTCTTGTGGCCTGAATCGTGCTTAAGGCTCCACCATCGTGCAAAATGGAGTCCAATATGGAGCAGTTCAAGACCGCAAGTGATGCATTGTTTGTGCTGTTAGGCGCCATCATGGTGCTGGCAATGCACGCTGGCTTTGCCTTCCTGGAGCTTGGCACTGTACGCCGCAAGAACCAGGTCAACGCATTAGTGAAGATCCTCACCGATTTCTGTGTATCCACCGTGGCCTATTTCTTCATCGGCTACGGCGTGGCGTATGGCATCCACTTCTTTAGTGGGGCTGAAACGCTGGCACAAAACAGTGGCTATGAGCTGGTGAAATTCTTCTTCCTGCTCACCTTTGCTGCAGCGATTCCCGCCATCATCTCTGGTGGGATTGCCGAGCGCGCAAAATTCTCCCCACAACTGGCCGCCACCTTTTTTATTGTCGGCTTGATCTACCCTTTCTTTGAAGGTATTGCCTGGGGCGAACACTTCGGCATCCAGGCTTGGCTGGAAGCCACCTTTGGCGCTAAATTCCATGACTTTGCGGGCAGCGTGGTGGTCCACGCCGTCGGGGGTTGGATCGGCTTGGTTGCGGTGCTGTTCTTGGGGGCTCGGCGTGGTCGCTATGGGCACAACGGCTCCATCACCTCCCACCCACCTTCAAGCATCCCCTTCCTGGCGCTGGGAGCCTGGATTCTGACGGTAGGCTGGTTTGGCTTCAACGTGATGAGTGCACAAAAACTCGAAGCCATGAGCGGCCTGGTTGCAGTCAACTCCCTGATGGCTGCAGTGGGGGGCACGCTGGTTGCGCTGGTGCTTGGGCGCAACGACCCCGGTTTCGTGCATAACGGCCCATTGGCTGGGCTGGTTGCCGTCTGTGCTGGTTCCGACATCATGCACCCGATAGGCTCATTGGTCGTCGGCGGCGTTGCAGGCGCACTGTTCGTGGTGATGTTCACCCTGACCCAAAACCGCTGGAAGATTGATGATGTCCTTGGCGTATGGCCTTTGCATGGGCTATGTGGCGCCTGGGGCGGCATTGCCGCAGGCATCTTCGGTCAGCAGATGCTGGGAGGCCGTGGAGGCATCAGCTTTGCCTCCCAACTCATCGGCACCGCCGGGGGGGTTGTAGTCGCTCTTGTTGGTGGAGCCATTGTATATGGCATCCTCAAGAACACAGTGGGTTTGCGCCTGGATCAAGAAGAGGAATATAACGGCGCCGACCTGAGTATCCACAAGATCAGCTCCTCGCCAGAGAAAGAAAGCCTCTCGTAATGTTGATGATTGTAGGTAAAAATTAAGTCTGTAACACTAAAAACTAGTCTGTAACAGACCATCCCTAGACAAAAGGGCCACTGCATAGCGGCGGCCCTTTTGCTTTACCTTTCGTATCCAAGGGCAGTAAAAACCGCTCACTGTAGGAGGGCTCTAACCCTCAGCTACGTTAGCTAGACGCCTGAGCATCGTTCGTTGCACACATTCAGGCAGATCCAGTGTTTATTGTCGAACCAGACACCTTGTTTCGTTTTGGCCGCCTCTTAGCTATTTTCACAGCAGCACCGGAGGGCTTTGATTTTTTACTAATATCGCTTGGCAAATACCGACGACCCGGCACTTTGACGATAACGACATGCCTCGGCTCTGCTTCGCCTGATCGCTGTATCGGGCGACACTGCATCAAAGTTCGGATGTGTGGCGTACCTTCGAGTTTCGGCGCGGTTAGGTCAAGAACAAGCAGAAATCCCAATCGAATACTTACATTCTGGTAATCGGTCGTTTGTCCCGTATATTGAACTGCCAGCGAATCAAACGATGCGTTGTCCATTTCACGCTTGATTTCGATCACTATGCGCTCTCCCGTAGTCTTCAGAGCCACGTCGGCGCGGCCTCCGCCAAGGTTCGTGGGCTCTATTTCACCTGATGCGGATTGAGTACATATCCAGCGGAAATAATCGTCTTGAAGAGCACTCTCTGGCGGCAAGATGCCATCAGAGTCTTCAAACAGATAGGCGACCGATGGATCATCCTTCTTTGTAATTTCCAAACGATTTTTAAGAAATCTGGTCGTCCACAGTAAAACGGTGCTGAACAATTTTGCACCTCGAACACTATCCCTGTAGTCCGGGTGATGTTCCACCGAGGCCAAGCAATGGTCAAAGATATCGATCTCCGCCGTGCTCAATCCTTCGAGACTGAACGCATAGGCGTTCAAGACAACTTCGATTACGCGCCGCTCGGTTTCTTTACTGCAACGGGCTTGTGACAGTACGGCAGCGACCGGCGCCCAAACGGTGGCTGCCTCAGTGGGGTTTCGCTGGGCCTCTGCATCAGCGGCCATAAACCGATCAATGCCGCTCAGGATAGCATCGGCCTCGGGGACCTGCTCGTGCTCGCGGTTTTGTTCCAGCCAGCATTTCAAAAGGTACGCCTGTCCCTCGCGCTGCGCGATCGAAGACTCGATCCTGGGACGCAGTAAAGCTTCTAGATATCCATCTCGGCTGCGTTTCAAGATCGTTCGCCCCGCGCTATAAGCTGCGAGCACTTGGCATTCGATCACTACCCTAGGTTCCCACCAGCTAATCTGCTGCAAACTGTCGGCAAGCGACGCAAGCGTTCCTGCAAGATCGTTCCAGCATGCAGCCTGTATATGCCGTGCGCCCAACCATGTTGGCGAATTTTCGTCGGCATGCCAAGCAAGGAGTTCGAAGGCTGATTTCTGAATCGTCGCGCTGCGCGCTCTCAACTCAATGTTGGTCTTGTGGGCTTCGAAGTCTGTCAATAATGTGAGACATTCCCCATACAGCGCTGCCTCCGGTGCCGCTTCCTTCAATGATTCAGCTTTCTTGAACCACTGCAGGGAATCCAGAAAGATGGCATTTGCCATCTCTCTCTTCGGTTCGTCGAGCGCAGCAGCGAGACCTGCCATCCCCAACTCAAAGCTAGCTTCATAGGCTGCGTCTTCGCACTCGGAGAAGATGCGTAGCTTTTCCACCAACCCCGTTTCCCGCCAATGCGAGTGGGCGATTCCCATAATCTTGGCGGCATGACGAAGAAAATGCGGTTCGTCGGAAATTTGAATGCCCAACAAGGCATCCAGCAGGCGAAGCTGCATCCGACGATCAGACGCAGCCAGCCGGAAAGCTCCCTCAAGTGCTACAGCTCGGGCATAGCCTGTTATCGCACCGGAAACATCAACCGCTTTCTGCAAGAAAGCCATGAATACGTCATTTGCAGTACCGTCCGGCAATTGGCAAGAATTCAGCGCATCGACCATTTCGATCAACACAACATCACTTATGGCGGCTCGTACCAAACAATCGATCAGGTCTTTCCATGGATGTACATCCTTGACCAATGCGTCGCTCGCATCTCGGAGAACCGCAGACAAAATTTCGCCAGCAAAAGGGGATGCCCCCAGCGCTGGCGTAGCCTCAACAATTACTTCGAATCCGCCCAGATTGTCGACGTTCGGCAGTTCCCCTTGGCTCAACAACGTATGCAGCGTAACTTCCACCGGATGCAGTTGAGCCCCCTGCGCGGTCATTACCACAGGTAGCCTCCATTTGTGGCTTCTCTGCGATGGCTTTCAGGGACGTGATCGATCATCGCTTTCGAGGTTACGCCTGCAACGAAAATCTGGAGATGGGGAAGTTCGTCACGGATGTCTTTCAACCCCGAGAGCAATTCACGAAGATCTTCTGGCGCGATTTCCTGCGCAGCGGGCGAATCAATCATGATCAAGCCAGGGTGTCGTCCGACGCCCCTTCGTTCACCGACCTGAATCATGGCGAGAACTGTGGCGACTTTCAGCCTTAGGCGCTCACCTTTCGTCACTTTGCTGAACGATGTCTCGGCGCCACCCTTCGTCAGGATCAGATTCGCATTTCCACGCAGTTGAGCCTTTGACAAGCTGTGCATGCCAAAGCGCTGGGCGAAGTGAAGAAGACTGGCGGAGACCTCGCCTAGGAACTCGTCGCGGACAGCTTTGGACCGTGTGTCCGTCTCGCTGACAATGGCTTTGAGCACGGCAGCTTCATCATCCGTAACATCATCGCTACCAGGATCAAAGCCTGCTTCTTCAAGGCGACCTTCAAGTACAGCGATCTCGTTGGCAAGTAGCTTTCGAGCGTCGAACGACCCAAGCTGAAGTGTTAACGCTTCACTCTTGGTCTGGATGTTCTCTAAATCCGTTTGCAAGGCCTGGAGACTTTCATCGGCCAAATTACGATTCTTTTGGGCTTTGTCGAATGCCGCTTTTGACGCTTTGACGCTCGCCTCAAGCTCTTTCCTCAGAACATCCGCGTCCTCGCTGCTCGAAATATTCTCTCCGCACACAGAGCATGAATGGCTAGTCGCCTCTTTTTTCTTCCGTGCCTGATCGATTTCATGATCACAACGTGGGCAGCAACTCGGGTCGAGCAAACGAAAGACTGAACCCGCCGCCGTCGAATCTTGGTGGGCCTGTAATTCACGGCGATCTTGCAGATAGGCAGCGTTTGCCTGCTGCTCTGCGAGCGTCTCTCGATCAAACCGTTCTTGCATTGCCTTCTCTCTACGTTTGGTTTCTGAGTACCTGCTGCTAAGCACAGATAGCTCAGCCTGGATTGCCTCATCCGACGGTTGCGAATTCAATGCTTCTCGTTTCTCTGCAAGCGTTGCTTCGATCTCCTTGACGCGGGCTTGCTTGGCACGTGTACCCTGAATGCGACGGCGCGCCTCCAACTCATTTCCGGACTCGACGAGTTTCAGTGCCGCTGCTGCTGTGGCCAGCGTCGAAACCCATGGAACGCCGAGGTACATTTGCATTAAACGTGCTTGAGTTCCTGTCGTGGCGGGCAGATCACCGAGCACTACGTCATAGTTTGTGCCGATGAACATCGCGCCTGACAATGAAGGCCAGCCATGAACGACTGCATGACCGGTTTTTTCTTCGGAGTCACTTTCACGCCATGTCGCAAGTCCCTCCATGGAGAAAGCACGCAGAAAGAAGTCCGACATGACCATCTCGAACTGCTTATCACTATTGAAGGACGCGAGTACCGTAGGGTTTGCTGTTGCCGATGACCGTCGGCTTAGCGTGCCAGAAGCTCCGCTTTGACAATCGAGTTGCACCTCATGCTCAAGTCCATCAAGATCGAATCGCAAGCAAGCGTTGTGGATCCAGCTCTTGACGTCATCTTGAAGATTCGGAGATGGCTTGCCGCGCATCAGCCATCGCACGACTTCGATGATCGATGACTTCCCGCGCAGGTTGCGATCCGTCATCATTCCCCATAGTCCTTCATTCAGGTCTGGCCATTCAAAGGTGTAAAGTCCGTCGTCCTCAACGCCTTGCTTAGTTCCACCGAAGGCAATACTCAAAAGCTTCATCCTGCGTGGAGCGGGTAGCACCGGGGTTGGCACGATATGCCGTGCGGTCAAAACTGACTCCACGCGACTCGTATCGACCTTGGCTCGGCTTGCGATGGCGTCCAGCCATTCCATGCTCTCTTTTGCCATATCTTCCCCTTCAGACGGTTTGTTTGAGTTGATTTAGTCTTCGTTGTACATCCGTACCAATCGGAGGAATGATCCCGCCAAGTTGGGTTTGAGCATACGTCGCCTGCTCGTACTGCTTATCCTTCAGAGCGCCGCCGCCTCGTGTGCCAGCGATTTCCGCAACCAAGGCCGCCCGTTGGGCATACCATTCAAGAATTGGCTCCTGTACGACAGCGTTCGAGCAGACATCTACTCCGCGAACCGTCAAGATGAAATCGGTTTCGTGGACCTTCACCTTTCCTTTGATGCCCGTAATACGGACTAAGTCACGTGATCGAAGTAAGGAAAGCGCATCGTCGAGTCGTTCATAGGCACCAAACAGATAGCGGATCATTGGAATACGTCGCAAGTCAGGTTCATCGCTTTCGAAGATGGCTTCCGCAGCTTGACGATAGTCCGTGTTGCCCGTTGTTTCGTAGCCGTCCAACAGTTCGCTAGCC
This sequence comes from Uliginosibacterium gangwonense DSM 18521, assembly GCF_000373965.1. Taxonomy (GTDB): domain Bacteria; phylum Pseudomonadota; class Gammaproteobacteria; order Burkholderiales; family Rhodocyclaceae; genus Uliginosibacterium; species Uliginosibacterium gangwonense. Next base: position 143,241 of record NZ_KB892866.1, read on the forward strand.
AGATAGTCTGGGTTGCGCATCCAGAAGTCGAAGGCATGCAATCGAGCCTCGCCTTTGAAAATTTTGGCGACTGTCGGATCATTTTTGTCCACCAATGGCGTACCACCAGCGTTCAGAATAAAAAGTATCCGGATTGCATCGCGGTGAGGCGTTCGAGCATTCATGCGCTCCCCCTTTTTTCTGAGCATCAGTTAAATCATCGCGAACAGGCGATGAAATAGATAATCAACATGATACACGTCGATGACGGCGACTTGGCTGACATCCGAGTGTCGGATGAGATGGTTATTTTCAACCTTCGTCAGTTTGACCGCTTCCATTTCCCAGAATTGATCTCAAAGTCGGTTCGGTGGCTATGGCATCAAGGATGCTTGGAGCTCATGCCAAAGAGATCAAACGTCAACAGCGAAATTTGCAGGGAATGAAATTCAATGCGGCCAGCCAAATTCATGCACACACAATATCAAACTCTGCCTGCGGCACTGACCGCGCCAGCCGCGCATGACGAAGCGCCGCCTGCAGCAAACCTTCGAAACCATCGACCCGCAGGCCATATTTTTCAGCAAGCTGCTGCCACGGCAACTCTGCGATGAAACCAGAGATCGCCCGTTCTTCGTCCGCCGACCGCAGCCCCATAGGGGTGCTCATCAGCGACAGCCTGATCTCAGCTTGGTTGAGCGCAGCCAAGGCGTCATCGGCGCTATCGAAAAGCAACGCAAGTGCGAGCGCGTAGTACTGAGCCGGATACGCCAAATCTGTGCTGCTGTAGGTCCGGCAAATAGATGAAGCTCTTCCCTTCGTGAAAACATCAGGGATGTATTCCTGTAGCCACCGACGATCAGTGCGTTCGATCGCGAGCTTGTCCATATGATCGCCATGCGATCCAAGACGTCCCCGAAGATCCAGAAAACGCGCCCTGTCACGGATGAGCTGCGCCATCTGCGCAAGATTGATGGGCGCATCCAGCGTCAGAAAGCCTGTGCAAATTTCGCCATAGCGCCGTAACACAGGATGGGCGACAAACTCCTCCGCCATCTCATCGGCCTGGCCCTCGGACACAAATGCCTCAGGTAGCTGCCGCATGGCGTCATCAGCCGCAGTGGAGTAAAGCCCGCACAAGTGCTCGACGCACCAACTGACACCAAACAGCTGATGGCTGCGCCTCCAATACGACACGCCTAGCGATCTGAGATCCTGCTCAACACATTGGGGACAAAAGCGAATAGTCTTGGTCGCTCCCTTTCTTGCCGAAATCATCAATGACTGCCATTGAATAGATTCCGATGTCCAGTCTATGTCCTGCTCTTGCACAGCTTTGAAGAACGGAACCAACGTGTGGCTATATATGTACTGCCTGAGCGGCATGCGACTCAGATCTGCCAGTTGCCCCAAGTACTTTTGATTGTCCGAAGCGGCTCCAATCAGCGACGACAGGCTGCGCGAATGCCTTTTCCGTTCAGGTATACCGGCGAGGATGAAGATCCTCGCCATATGCCCCTGCGCCAGCTCATCCGGCAAAGGCGCAGGTGCGCAGGAAAACCCGGCCATCACAGCGTCCCTCCGTGTTTGTCGCAGTGGTTGAGCGCTGCAAGACTGCGGATGACTCCGACGAGTGCTTTGGCGTGCTCAGAAGTCCCATCCCAAACCTCATCCACTGCCTGGTGAAGCTCCGCCCCTCCCACAAGCTCCGAATTTTCAGGTCGGCTCTGCGCATCAGAAAATACATATTTGCATACAGCCACGAAGAGCTTCGAGCGGCGTTTTGATGTGCCAGAAAATATTCGGCTGATCTGTGACTGACTGGCCTCAAGAGCCGCTGCTATGGCCGATTGCGTAAGCCCACGCATCTTGGCATGCTGGGCCAATTGCAGTGCTTCATCACGTAGGGACGTCTGTGCGCTCATGCGCAAACTATGCGCGAAATATGCATTTATTGCAACCAATGCATACCCAGAAACGCAGTGACGGCAGAACCGGAAAACGCCTCAGCGATGCCAGAGCCCTGGAAGGTTCTCTACCAGCCAAGCGCGATCGTTGTTGTAGAGCCACTGAAAGCCATTGCTCGGCAGCCTCCGGATTTTCTTGATCGGCACACCCGGATTTTCGGCCAAGGTGGTGAGAAACCTCAGCCGATAAGCATCTCGTTTGCGCTCAAAGTGCCGGTTCTGCCAGATTTCTCGCAGCTCCGGTCGTGCCGCCAGATAGTCTTTGATGAAGCTCCGCCGTACTCTCAGAGAGGACGCGATCAGGGGTGGGTCATCTCCTCGGCGCAGCATAAGCTCGACCTGCTTTTCGCGGTCGGTTCCCACAACCCGAGGGCGGGTTCCATATGCAACACCTGCACGCTGCAGGCACTTAGTCGCAAGCGTAACCGTCATGCCCAGCTCATCGGCGGCACGACACACAGAGAGCCCTTGTTCTTGGACCAGGGTTTTGAGCTGCTGCGTCAATCCCGCTCGCTCTTCTGTCAGCAGCGTGCGCCGCTCCGCTGCAGCCAGCGTCGCCGTTTCGTCGTACGCAGCCAGGAAAGCCTCTGGGGACTCAAACAAGAAGGCGAGCAGCAACAAGTGCTTCACAGGATGTTGTCGCCCCGGATATTGGCGGAGCAGCGAGCCAACGAAACCTCCCGTAACCCCGTGGGCTGCAGCAATGAATTCGAAACCGGGCACGGCTTCCAATCCGGCAAAGCGTGACCGAAGCTGATGGCACATAGGTCTGAACATCAGCCGCCCATCACCACCCGACCAGCCTTCACGCGCGGCTTGTCGCACATAGGTATCGCGCAAGTCTTCTGTTTCGAAGAGGCGGACCTCTTGTTCGCTCTTTGCCCTCAACGCGCGCCCCCAAAACTCGATCCTCTGGAGGGCATCCATTACCGAGGTGCAAACACGGGGAAGCTCACCCCATTCATCCGCATTCAACATGTGGGGCAATATTAACTGCTGTCGTCTTGCACGCGAATGCGCGGATTCGGTGGCAACCCTCAGCAGCACTCTGTGCTTCGGGCAGACTCTTGCTCCAGGGAGTTGCTGTTCAACGCGCCAATGTGCCACGTAGTGGGAGCGAACGTCTTCGTCCGCACATGCCGCACATGATTTCAAGGGCGCAGGCGTACCGATGCGACTTGTCGTGAGTCCCATCATCCTGCCTATCGCAAAACTATCGCCAGCACGCATGGCCTGGCTGACCTTGCCAAAAAGGTCAACGCCCAGAAAGGGGGCAAATGCGCCGAACGCCGAGTGCTCGTGGGCGATATGGGCCGCACCACCGAAAGCCCCCGCAGTTCTCTCGACTAGCGCATCAAGCTGCACGGGGAAATCTGTTCTGAGCGCTGCGTGGGGGTTGCCGAACAACTGTCGGCTAGTGGTGCGAGAGCATGCATTGCTCGACAGCACGTGATATCTGGCAACCCAGCTATAGAGGGTTTCATCAGAACGGAGCGGGGGCAGCGACAACCCGCCCAAGCCAGGAAGCTCCAAAAAACCTACACCATGCTCATCCATGGCAGAAATTTCCTCAGATATGCGGTGCCCACTTCCAGTTCAATTGCAGCCCTTTGATCAATCAAGGTCCGAACGATTAATCTGCCATACGCCCCATGCTGCATAGATCATGCCCACCACCGCGAAGACCCAGCGAAACCAGTCATGCGATGGCATCGCCATGGCGCACCCCATTGAAACCGGGGCAATGAAGAGCAGAGTCAGGCCAAAGCGCCGACGCCGTTCGGCACGCACAGAGGCAATTGCAGCGAATTCGCGACTGCCCACAGGCGGCTCCTCAGCGCCTTTTGATAAAGGATCCAAGGCATGACGCACGCTAAGAAAAGCTTTGACGTGATGCCTCACTTGTTCGTCATGGTTTCTCATCACTCCCTCGTCACGAGATAAGCCGTAACGTACGGTTTAGCGCCGCCGGGTCGATATCTTCAGCATTTTCGAACTGTGAGTAGAGCGTACAAAGGAGATCTTCCAGCTTCGGACGGGGAATGCGGACACCATGCTCTTGTGACCACTCCATTACGGCGTCAACCAAGACACTCATCAGGCGCCAATCGAAGCTTTTCGAGAGGTGCTGACCTGTTAGCAAGAAAACCTCATCAAACCCGGCCTCAGACAAGCTCCTAACGTATTCGAGATCAGGAATACGCGCGTCCGTCTCATACGCCACCTGCGTCGTCTTAGAAACTTTGCCAACAACTGCTGCCTGCGCCTGCGTTAGTCCAAGTCGCAAGCGTTCTGCGCGTAGCCTCGGTCCAAAAGATCCGTTTTGTTGAATCATGACAACAATCTGTGTTTACGATTGTTCAAAATTATTCTACATTCACAAAAATCGCAACAGAAAAGTGAGTGCACATGCCGCAAGCGCTACCCCCTGAAGTGCCACGTACGCTGGAACAGGCGAAAGATTGGTTCTACGCGAACGGCGAGTCCGTAAGCAACTGGGCGAAGGCGCGCGGTTTCCGTCGAGAGATCGTGTATGCCGTGCTGGCTGGACGCACACGGGGATGTCGCGGTGAAGCACACCGCGTAGCTGTGGCCCTTGGCTTGAAGGCGCCCCCACCAGATCAGACGCCGCTAGGAGGCGCCATGTCGTAAAACGCCAGCAGTAGAAAGCACAAAGCCCCCAAACCTTTGGCGAGGTCGAGGGGCTTTTCTGGATGTGCTTGTCGCGCGGGTGCTTGACATGCACATCCTCTCCCCGAGAGGCCCCTGTTGTCAACAGGGCCGCCTTGGACGGGTTCGTCGCGTTCGTCTAAACCCTGCGCTGGTAGGTTAGACCGACGCACACAGAGAGGTGTGATCATGAAAATTTTCAGGAGTGGCCGGTGAGCCGGCCAACGCTTGCCCGCCTGCGTCAGATTCTGGACCGCCAGGCCGTCCGACGTTGGGGGGCTGAATATCAGCCAGCAACCCGGTTTTCCATTGGAGAGTTGCCGTCCGAAAGTCGCCCGAGCGCGCTTCGGTCAGCTCTCGTCGGTCGCGACATTGTCACACTGTCGCTGCCGGAACGGGCAGCCGCGCTGGTCGCGTTGCACAATCCAAATCTGTTCGATCTTCAGGAACAGAGGATGCTGGAAGTCTGTGCTGCACCACACCCTCTCGTTGGGCACCCCACAGCAATCGGTTGTAATCTGCTGCCGCTGCGGGGCACGTTGGAAATCGCCTCCGAAAAAGGATGGCTCACGCGGCATGCAAAGACCTGGGATCAAAACAACGCTCGCTGGTTGCCCTTCCCCTTCCTAGGCGATCTGTTGCTATTTCTACGCGATGACAACGGCCCGTACTGCATCAACTGGACGGTCAAGAAGCGCGCCGAGGACTTTGTACGCAGCCCGTTCGCGATGTCAAAGAAGTCGGAGCGCAACACGCCGCAGCAGTCCGTTCTACAGCGGCATGAAATCGAAAGCGAGTTCTACGCTGACGCAGGGATCCCCACCCATCAAATCACCCTGAAGACCTTTGACAAAACGTTCGTCAGCAACCTGCTCAATTTGATCTTGTGGCACAACAGATCAACATCGATCGAGCCAGCTTCAAGCCGATACGATGAAGCAGTTGAATTTGTGCGGCAATGCATCGACACCGACACACCTCAGTATGAGATAGCGAAAAGACTGGCAGCACAATTCAGCTGCCCAGTTCAGGAAGATGCAAAACCATTCATCAAACAGGTGATATGGCACCGGGTAGTCCGTGTGGATCTGTTTCAGACCCTAGGCGACAACATTCCCCTGTGCTCGGAAATCTTCGATCCTTTTGTCCGATACGCAGCACTGTTTGCCAGGGGCGCTCATGTTGATCGGTGAGCAACTGGAGTTTCCGGAAGGCTATCTGTCTTTCGAGAAGGGGAAAGTCTATTCATATGCTGGGGGCAGCATGATCACCGGCCTCAAGACACTGGTCGAATTCACCACCCAGAGGTCCGGCCGGCGGGTTCACCTACATCGCATCGATCAAGACAGATTTCAGCTGGCCGTACGCGAACGATTTCTATGCGTCTGTGAAAAGCAGGCCACAGTACCACCATGGCTGGCGGACATCGCGGGCATGGACATTGATGCCATGGACTTGAAGCGACAGTCAGCGATGCTGACAAATAGGAGTCGCGCCGAACAACGCTATACCTACATCGAACCGCTCCTTGTGCGATTGCCCGAGATACTCGCCGCAAACAACCCATTCTCGATCATCAACGAAGTCGCAGCTCAAGGCCCAAAGAAACAGAACAGGACGCGACTTGCGGAATGGTTCTTCGCGTACATCTGTTTTGGCCGAAATTTGCTCGCCTTGTATCCAGAATTTCACAACACCGGGCGCTATGACCGTAGTGGCGACGAGGGCTACCGCGCCCCCGTGGGCAGACCGTCACTCAGCAAAGGAAAGCTCCATGGCTTTGCGAGTCTTCCGATGGCTGAAGCTATATGCGAATCCTACAGACGACATATGCGGCCTGGAAAACCGATGACAGAAATCTATCGTGACGCGATCATGCAAGATTGGGGGGTGCGGGGCCGTGTGAACAGCAAAGGCCAATGGGAGTTCTATCATCCCGAGGGACTGCCATTTCCTGACAGCTACGGGAAGTTTCGTTATCGAGTCATCATCTCGTTTGGTATCGATTGGGTTCAGCGCAATCTGTACGGCTTGGAGCGTATACGGAACAAGAAATCCCTTTCCAAGGGCTCGTTCTCCGAAGAAGTCAGTAACCTTCTTGAACGGGTGGAAGTTGATGCGTATTACGTTGAGGAATGCCCGATCTCCCCCATCACTGGCAAAGCCATGCCTCGCTTGGTCGTGGTCAGGGCGAAGTGCCTGCGCAGCAAGTGCATCGTCGGAATAGGATTCTCTGTCGAGAATGAGGAGGCAGAAGGCTATCGCAGCATGCTGTTCTCGATGAGTCTAGACAAGCACGAGTATGCCGCGATGCTCGGCATCGGGAATGGCATTCTGCCGTGGCCGTGCCGGGGTCTTCCCGCACACCTCATCCCCGACAGAGGATCTGCCCCCGCAGCGGCCATCGTGAACGACTTGCAGTCGCAGTTTCCTGTTCGTGAGTTGCCCCGCCCCTATTCAGGGCAGGGGAAAGCATCAATCGAAAGCTCGCATCCACGCACCATCACACGGGAAGGCCGTCCATCCGAACGCATTTCCGAACTAAACATGATCCAGCTGGCGCAACGCGAATTTGCGTTGGCAGCCTTGCACAACCACACCAGCGATGTCAGTACCTACATCGCGGGAGATCGTTTGCGCGACATGGAGGCTCCAACGCCATATGCCATCTGGAACGACCTTGATTCGATCGGGCAAAACGACGGAATCTCGATCAGCGAGGAGGCCGCCGTGCGCGCATTTCTCGTCCCCCTGACCGTCGAACTACGTGAAGGGGGAATTTGGGTCGAGGATCGAAATTTCTACTCCGATGAATTTGAAGCCAGCGGCATCATGGACATGGTCATGCCAGGCCAGACCGTCGGACTGAAGGGCTTTTGCATGCAGCTTTGCCTCCTGTATTTGTGGGTGGAGGTCAAAGGCCGCCTCATGAAGCTGGAACAACGCCTGCCATTTCGCGACAAATTCGGGCTGCGACTTCTTTCGCGGAATGATCTCATTGCCGAAGCAAAACTCCGGCGGGAATTGGAATCCTCTCAGAGAAGCGGCGCTGCAGCCGCAGCTGTTTCCGCACGCCATCTTTTTCAGCAGGCGACAGGCAAGGAGTGGGGGAACTATTCGGTCAGAAACTATCGTCCAAAGAAACGCGATGCGTTCGACTCCATCGAGATTCGCGCACTCAAGAGCAAGCGTAGAAAATCCGCATGAACCCATTCGCCCACACATTGAAGAACGATCTGACGGACGTGCAACTCGACGCATACATCCGCCGCTCGCCACCCGCCTTGCAGGGGCTCGGTCGGCTCACGCCAGAGTCTGCCGAATTCAGACTCGGCGTCGCGCTCGAAAAAACCGTAGAGCCAACCGACCAGATGCGGCGGTTGCTGCGACATTTCCTGACTATCGCAGCGGAACACTGTATCGCCCACTACCCTGACGAAGAAACATTCAGAAGACGTTGCTACCAGAGTAATTTGACGGAGGAGCAACCGAAGTTTCTGATTTGTCTGACCGGCCTTTCCGGTGTCGGAAAATCAGGAATTCTCGGCGCCTTAGAACGGATACTGAACGATCGTCACGACATCATTGCGCTGGACAATCTTCCCTCCTATCCGGTGCAGCCTCTTTGGCCCATGACCGTAAAAACCGGCGTAACGTTGCCCAGTCTGCTCAGACCCTTTTTGTCCGAGGTGCTGAAGGCGCAAAAGCAGGTGCTAGGGGAAGATCTGCTGCAAGTCGCCTCAAAAGCTGCACATGCCCGAGGAGTGTCACTCGTTTTTGCGGATGAGTTCCAGTTCATCTCCACCAGCCAGGAAGCACACGCCAACGCGGCAAAAATTCTGCTTCAGCTCAGCCGACTTGGTCCGCCATTGGTCTATTGCGTCAATTACGACATGGTGGGACGCCTAGAGAAGCGCCCCCAGCAAGAAAGATCGCGTCTTTTCAAGAAGACGCTCGTCTTGTATCCGGACTCTGCAGATAGCGCAGACTGGCATGCAACGCTGGCCGCACAACTCGGAGTGGCCGACGAGCTTTGCGGCACAGACAAATCCATCTCTATCGCCCGGTATGGCGAGATGATTCATCACTTCACGTTCGGAATAAAGGGCTTTTCCGCAAAGCTACTCCTCAAGGCGTACAGTTCTGCGAGGCGGTGCGGACGCGAATACATCTCGCCGCAAGACATTGAAATGGCATACAAATCTGGCGGCTATTATGCCGAACGCCAAGATGTAGAGCTTTTGAAACTCCAAGTCATTACAGGCAAGTCGCAAAGGCATGACCTCTGGTGCAATTTTGCCGCTCCGGCATTCATCAGCGACAACGTCCAAGAGATCAATTCATCGATAAAGAAGGACTCTGTAGTCGTTCAAGCGGACCGAGCGATCGCCGAGCACAAACGCAGAGTCCTAGAGTCCTACGCTAAATCGTCTTTGGATCCAGAGGCGCGTGAGGCGTTGGCTTACCTCGAAAAACCGCCTGCAACACAGTCAGCAAAGGTTGTGAAGCTCAACAAGCCGCGAGCAACGAAAGATGAGCTTTTGAAGGGATTTTCAGAGTTCATGGAAAAGCCATGACGGCGCCCGACCGGCTGCCCATGAACATCAATATGCTTCGCAAACGTATTTCTATCGTCTTGGGAGTTAGAACTAATGGCCACTGCTCGTGATTCTGACGTACTGACCCGTCTTTCCAGAGAGCACAGCAAAGCTCGCCGAGAGGAGATCAAGCTCGCGGCGAGCAGACGGCGACGCCAAGCCATTGCCGATTACTGTGCCGCCCAGTGGGACTATTCCGTACGTGACATTTCACCCAAACAATTGTCCGCAAGAGCCGCGTTTTCGCTGCTCTGTATCGTCCGCAACGGAGGGTGGATCACGCCGACTACCGTCGGTGCATTGGATGACGGCCATCCGCGTATTGCACCATATACCCTCGAATTTCAAACAGGTTTCCCGCTCCTTATAACTACGCATCAACTGGCTGTGCCCTCACCAGACTCGCCGCTGAAAGCATTTCCTGACGACACGAAAGGCCAACTCAGCTGGAGCCTAGGAAATGTGCATTGGCAACTGCTGATGCGAAATCCTGTAGTCTTTATCCAGGAACTGGAAACTCTTGTTGCCAGTCGGGCGTGGCCTCTTGGCTGGGCTGAAGAGGTCAGTGAGCTATGGATTGAGCTCGCGATCGCAGAATGCCTTGAATTCGCTGACATAACCGCCGTCAGAAAAGGCCTTCCTATCCCCTGCGTATGGGATATGGCCCCGTTGCTCAAAACCCTGCTCGCTGAGTATTCGGTATCTCAAGTCTTTGCTCTGCTTTGGGCTGCAATTGAAGATACTGCCGCCTTCGTTGAGCACAACTACATTTCCATGAAGCGGGCTGACGATTTTCTCGTCGGCGCGTGCCGACGACGAGCCGACTGGGTTTACGCCGAGGGCTTAACCGTCAGTGGACTTCAGCGCGATGCTATCCTGAGTAGGACACAAGCGAGCTACGTCCTTCATGACCTATTTCTGAATCATGGGGAGGATGGTTTTTTCAAGAGACCTACTCCAGTATAGCCTGTCACCTTTATAATTCGTAAGAGCCAAGAATACGCATATCGACTGAGAAGGTGACTGAAAACATGTTTTTGAAGAGTACGGAGGGGAGCTATGAGCCGGCTTTCTTTATTATCCGAATTGAGGCTGACGAACCGCCGGAACAGCTTGCGAAAGAAAATGAGTCCACATTCATTCACGAGTATCTTCACTTACTTCAAGATCTAATCTTGCCATATTGCATGCGAGAAAATACTGTCTTACTCGAGATATTCATGTCGAAAATTGAGAATGCACGAGAAAGAGGGCAAATCCACTTACCAAATGACTACTCCAATGAGGATATTTCCCTCGCAACAAAAATAAACCAAACCACTTGGGGAGACTGCTCATTTTGCGACAATGTCGAGAAAATCAATCGAATTGAACTGCAGGAAGCGGCCATTGAAGGCAAAAATTACAAGCTACACAAGTACCTTCTCCAGGGTATTGGTATCATTGATTATCATTTTGGTGCTCGAGATTTTCTCGAGTACATCGCCTCCAAGATTGAAGCGCGTCATTTTCCTAGTGATAACAAGCTGCCTGATCTTCCATACCGGACAGTTGATTTAGTCATTGAGCATGAAGGGCTAGGGTATTTGAGTGATGTAAAACGTATCGCGTTGGCAGAGTATTGTCTTTTGAACGATAACCCAGCACGCCGTCTTATGGTCGTCATCGGAGATATCAAAAGTAGAATACTCGAAGGGGTGGAATTTGCAGATGATGACGAATTTATTGATTTTATTTTGCAACTTGAATGGCTAGCACAAGACATTCCTTTTCGAACGATCGCAGAAAAAATCGCGCAGCGTTATGCGCAGTTCCAAGAAACATTGGAACGTCTGTTCCCAGAAAATGCCTTTCCCCTAATCTATGCTTGGCTCTCCGAGACCTTGAGGTCCACTCAGGAACTGATCGCTGGGCGGGGGTTGTTCTCTGCCTTATACCAGATGAACACTGACCAGTTCCGCGAGACGATGAACCTACTGCTCTCAAGGCTGGGAGTTCCACTTATTGTCAATGGAAGTGAACAGCTGGGCACCTCGATCGGCGATGATTCATCGAAGTCGCAGTTTATACAAATGCTGATAGTATATCAATTTTCGGAATATATTAAGAATGATACGACCTCTTGTCCTTTGTATTCGACTTGCGAGGGAGATACGCCGGAACTCATTAATAGTGATTGCATAGATGCGCCGTTCCGACGTGCATCAAACAAGGAATTGTGTCCGTTCGGCCTTTTTGTGAAGACTATGGGCCTTTCCACTGTGACTTGGTATAAGCGGGGGCGTCTGATTCCTGGTTGGCAATCAAGCCCCTTTGGATTAGGGCAACGCTGAACAAGTAGCACCAAAAAAGCCGCATAAGCAGTCCTATAGAAGCGGTACCTGCCCAGCTGCAGCCCGGAGCTCAATCCGGAGGAGTGCCTGAACGCAGGCCTCAAACACGCTATCGACTCAAAGAAGCCCGCGCGAACAAAAGCGAAGCTCAAGGCGGCGGCAACCGAGCACATGCAGGAGCTTGAGCAGTCGCCCGAGCGAGTCATGAAATTCTGCCAGGGGTTACGGGGAAATATGCTGAATGAAAATTTAAACTTTACTTGGCCGGATCAATAGGGGTATGACCTGGATGCAGCTTCATCCCGGCTTCGCCCCATGGCCGATGCCGCTCAGCAGCTAATCCCGGCGGTGCCAATATCCTTCGCGAGCGAGCATCAAATGAAACAAAGCGGTAAGTCGGAGGCTATTACTTTGTCGCGCCGTGTTTATGCTTTTTCCGCGAAATTTTGTTAAGGTATATGACGTTGTTCGCATCTTTAACCTATTGGTGATACGAACCGTCCGCCGTTATTCTGATTATTTGTCACCGCAGGTTCCAATCAAATGAATATCTCATCAGGTTTTCAACGCGTAGCAGCCGCTGTTCTATTGTTCGCTGGGCTGATTGGCTTGGCTTATGGTTTTGTCATCCATCCTGGTGACTACCAAATCATCTCTGACACTGCTCAATGGGTCTTTGTTACGCTTGTCTCAAGCACGGTCTTTTTTGTCGGTTGGGCAGGGCTGCGCCGCAATAAATTGACAGCCTATCACCTTAAGGTAATAGACCTAGTTTGGGTTACTGCTTCCGCAATTGCCGTCGCTTTTGCTGCTATTCAAGCAACTCAGATTTCCGCTGACGCGTACAGAACAGTCATAAAGCATAATATAGAGCAGAGCCGCAGCGTCGCTAGATCCATGCTTCGGCAAGCATATTCCGACGAATGTCTCGTTCATCAGCGGCTCGGCACAGCTCAATGCAGCAGTTTGCGCACACTTGGGATTGTAGTGGAGGGCGATGGGTACCTGTCTCCATCTATCGTCGGTGCCGTTTGTCCTCGAACGATTCAACTTGACGCGCCTCCCGCTAACTTCGGCCCGGCGCTCATTGAGGGGTGCATCAGCGCTGGGTATGCAGCCTATGCAGCGGAGGACCCCGTGCTCGTAGATGAATCGAATGCGTCACGTTGGAAGACGTTCACCGGACTCTGGCCTCTGTTTTTAATCTTGCTGATTTCCCTGCGCGTGACAAAGAGCGCAGCGGAGGTGTTCTGGGGCATTAAGTAAGCAAGAGAAACAGTAGCCAACGTGAAAGGCTTTGCTACGTGTCTCTAGCTCTTAGTAATAGCCTTGATGACAAGGTGGTACCTTGCGCACATGAACTTTTGTGGAGTTACAGACTTTATTTCCAGGCTGTGCAGAGAAGGGCGATAGCTCCATCTTGTGACAGAACGTGCAAATTTCTTTACTTACTGCAACAGTTCAGGGATGCAGTCTCGTTATGTTACAAACTCTATTTTTGACAATATGATAATGAACAATAAAGTCTGTCGGGTTGCAATAAAATCTGTCGGAGATTCCCGGCAGATCTGAAACTTTGCAGACATGCTGAAAAAAGATAGAGCCTTCGGATTTTCCGGGGGCTCTTTTCTTTATGGTTTAGCGGCTGTTCGGTCGAAGTGGTCGGTGGATGTGTGGAGAACTGGCAGCCACTTTCGGCCCGAAGCGGACTAACACTCAATGGGGAATAAGCTGTATCGACCGTGGTGCGGATTCTTGCCGAACAACTGCGACTGGAAGTGGGTCCTAATGCTCATGGGTGGGTCAGCTTCGACCGCAAGATGCCTGCTGCGCAAAAGGAACTTGAGTCGATTTCGAAGGCGGTGGACGAACTCATCTCGCCGAAGCTTGCCTATCAATCCGGGTCACCGGTCTACCTCAAACGACACAGGTATGGCGATTTCCATTTCCCGGCTGGGATGGTCAAAGGGGGCGCTGAGCATGGCTGTCTTGATCGCGTTGGCATCCAGGACGGCATAGCCGCTGCTGTGGGCAATCGTCAGCGTATTGGATCGAATATTGCCGCTCTCTGTGATGGTGAACTTGATAACCGGCGTTCCTTCGTAGCCTTCTTTCTTGGCTTCTTCAGGGTACACTAGATTGCTCTGGAATTTTTTCTTGATCTTCACCAGGTACCGTCTCAGTTCATCCGCATTTGGGTTTGCAGTACTTGATGTCTTTACCGAAGTTTCGTCGTCTGGCTTTTTGGGGGCGACGCCTGCATCAGTAGCCGCAGATACGTCAGGCGGAGAAACTGCCTGTGCGACAGGGGATAAATCCTGATTCCTGGCAACAGCGGTTACAGGCTCTTTGGGGTGTGGTATCTGTTCCGGCGTCTTCCCCGCCTGATCGGCCTTGATGGGCCTTGGTTGAGCGGGGGCGGGGGGTTCTGCCAGCATGCCGTAGAGTTCAAGAGCGAGTTTTTCTGATGCCTTCTGAGCGGGAGGGAGACGCCACAGTGGCATGGCAAGGACGAACAAGCCAAGATGCAGGGCGACTGAGGTGATGACTGCATATCGAACCGACTTGTTCTTGTCGTAACCTGACATACGTTTCCCCTGGTGTGATCCTCTTGGCAAGTACTGATTTTCAATGCGCTGCAGTTTGCACTGCAACTTTGACAAAATTCAGTTGTTTGAGTATGTCGGCTACATTGATGAATCCTTGCAGCGACACATCCTTGTCTGCACGAATGATGAAGGGAGTATCTCTTGCCAGGGGCGTGAGTTCTGCCTTGAGGGCCTCTGCACTCAAGGGCTTGCCATCAAAATATATTGCTCCGTGCGCATCCAGCTCAATGGTCTTGGTCTGCTGCGGTTGCTCCGCGCTCTGGGCTGCATGAGGCAGATGAATCGGAATTCTGCCACTGGCGATAAAGCTTGAGGTTGTAAGCACAATGGTGAGCAGAACCAGCATGATGTCAACGAAGGGTATTACGTTGATCGTGTCAAAAGGCTTTTCATCCATGGCTGATCTCCCATTGCAGCATGATTACCTTTACCTTGCGTAGCAGCGTGTTGTAGACCGATACGGCGACCAACGCCACAATCAGGCCAATAGCGGTGGCTTTGAGTGCTATGGAAAGCCCTGTCATGATCTTGCTGGGTTCCATGCTTGCATCCAGACCCATGTTGTAGAAAGTGAGCATGATTCCAAGAACGGTGCCCAACAATCCCAGATAGGGTGCGTTGCTGCCAATTGATCCGATGACAAATAACTTTTCTGTCAGGGCAAGCTCCAGTGATTTGATGTCAGGAAAATTCATTACTTCCAGGCTGCGGTAAAACATGATCCTCTCGAGTGCAATGGCGACTACCGTGATGCTGAACAATATTAGGATCCCGATTACGCCATAATCGATTGCACCTGATATCCAATCCATTTTCATCGCTTGAACTCCTGGTTTGTCAGAACAGTACGCCAATCTGCGCCAATGCCTTGTTGTGATGATCATTCTTGCGATGATTGCCCATCGGTTGAGATATCTGCATACGGGCAAACACATGGCTGTTCGAGACGGAATAGGACAACCCCGCTTCGCCAATACTGCTATCCCCTGTAGTGGTATAACCACTATGAGCAGCACGCACGTTGCCATAGTTGAAGAATATGCCCGACGAGTTTTCGAACCCAAGCAGCGCAGGTAGCGCGTACTTGATTTCGGCACCTAGAAGAAAGCCATTGTCGCCACTCACCCCTTCAGAAAACGATTTGATACCACTTGCGCCAGTGATACTCAGTTGCTCGCTGCCGTCTAGATTCTTGCCAAGAGAATGCTGTCCGCGTAGCCAGGAGCTTAACGACCATTGCGCATTGAAAGTCAGATTGCCCGTCAAAGACAGGTTGAATTTTGAGTAATCCCCAACAGTGTTGGCACCTGCTGCATTGGCCGATTTCTGTGCGGCATCATCAAACCCAAGTCGCCCATATGTAATGCTTATCATGACATTTGTGTGGCTGACAATGCTCCCGAGTTTGCCATAGCTGTCTTGCTCCAGGCTCAGGCTTGCCACCTTGGCGCGTTTGGCCGTGGTGGTGCTGACCGCAGCGATTTCGTCTTTCAAATGCTTGTTGGCAAGGTTGAGCGCAAGGTACAGGCTGCTGTCCCGGCTGCGAAGAATGGGGTAAGAGAAGGTGGCTTCAACAGTATGTGCAGTACCCGTGGCTTGCAGGTCGGCGTACTCTCCGCCCAGTTTGTATGTGGTACGTGAGGCCGCAATTTCTCCTCTCCATCCGTTCAGTGACAAGGGGAAGGAATAGGCACCACGCCCATTTTGCAGGCCCTTGGCTTTTGAACTCATTGCACTGAGCGAAAGGCGGTCGGCAAAACCCAGGGGGCTTTGAATATCCAGGGCTGTGCTGAGACGATTCTTGCCGGTAAAGCGTGAGCCGTAGTCGTCTGCCACCACGTAGCCGCTGATCCGATTCCGAGGTTTTGCGTCAATTGTGAAATCTGAACTTTCGGGGGTGCTCCCCGGGGCAATGTTGACATCTGGCATGCGGGTGCCGGGCATGTCGTTGACCAGCAGCATGGCACGTTCCAGCGCCGAACGCTGAATGATGCCTGTGGTATCTCGCGCATGCTCAAATGCACCCAGGATCAGAAAGTCCCTGACCGGAGAAGAATTCTTCAGGTGCAATTCTCCGTATCGACCAACGACCACCTTGATCAACAATTCACCACTCTGTGCGTTTTGCTTAGGCACGTAGGCGCGTGCAACCATATAACCACGGTTGCGGCACAACGCGGTAATGAGTCTTGCCGCTTCGTTGATGTCCCTCATGCTCAAGTCTCGGTCGCGATAGGGGGCGAGCAGGGGCTCCCAATCCTTGGCATCGATGAATTCGGCATCTTCAATGCGAAAGACATGAATGTGGATCTTCTCTCCCTCTGCAATTTCCATGGGTTTGTCCATCTCCTGATGGATGTTTGGAGTGTCCGCAGGTGTGGCCTTGGCTGGTGGAATCGGTGCGTTGGCATCTTTTACAGCATCAGAGATCCCGTAGTTTGGTGTAACCGGGTTGGCGGCAAGTGCCCAGGGGGCAAGGAAGGACAGTGCGGACAACATTGAAATCCGCGCCAAGGGGGCTGGGAGTTTGCTCGAAATTACGGCAGAAAACATGACGGAAGCCTCAGTTTGGAGGGAGAGGGCATTTAATGAGCGGGTAGTGTTGATTCATTGGTATGCCTAATTCCCACCACTCTTTTTATGCTTCGTGTTTTCATTCGTATCTTCCAGATCAAAATTTACACCATCAACTTCAATGTTCTTGACGCTGGCCGCATAGTTGCGCTGAGCTTGTACCACGATGTGGTTATCAATCGAGAGTGCTGAATTGACAGCAGACACCTTATCCGCTTCTTCGTCTGTATCAGCCTGCCGGGGCTGAAGCAGGCTGCGTGTGACGCGGGTTGCGCTGTCAACACGAGCTTGTTGCGCCGCTTCTGCCTTGGCGTCGTGATAGCTGCTGTTGGTTACGGTGCCAGTGTTTGTCCCGGTAAGCTTGTCGCCCGTTTCCTCTTTGCTATCAACAGTACCTGTAGCGGTTGAATTGCTGATGCTGCCTGTGTTGCCGCCGGTCAAGCCACCTGCATTCTCCCCCGAGACATTGCCGGTAGCACTGGAGTCAGAAATGCTTCCAGAGTTGTAGCCGGCCAGTCCGCCCACAGTGTTGTTTGTCCCCGTGACATCCCCTGTGGCGTATGAGTGGCTGATGGTGCCGCCGTTGTTTCCAACAAGACCGCCGGTGGCGGCACTGCTGCCGGATACATTGCCGGTAGCATGGGAATCGGTAATGCTTCCTTCGAGATTTTCTCCAACCAGACCGCCCACTCCGCTGATGCCGCTGGTATTGATCACGCCAGAAACATTGCCTGTGGCGTAGGAGTTGGCAATTTGGGCGCCATAGGCATTCAACCCGGCCAGTCCGCCTACGTCACCAGCGCCGCCCTTCACATTTCCCGTGGCGTATGAGTAGTTGATGACACCCAGGGCCCCGCCGTTGGTGCCAACCAGCCCGCCCACATAGTAGGCTTGACTTGAGGTGGTGACATTCCCTGTGGCATAGCAGTCGCTGATTGTTCCATTGGTGTTGCGGCCTGCCAGCCCGCCGATATTGCTCAGGCTATCCTGCGTTTGTGAAGAGATCGTGGTGACACTTCCTGTTGCGTAGGAGTTTGTGATACTACCCATGAAATTTCTCCCCACAAGCCCACCGATATCGCTGTAGGACGTGTCGTAGGTGGTCGAGATGCCGAGTGTTGCGCTGGACGAAGAGGAACTTATTGCTCCCCGGTTATCCCCCACCAAACCCCCTACATGTATGTTGCCGGATACCGAACCGCTGACATATGTATTGCTGATGCTGCCAAAGTTTTGTCCGGTCAGTGCGCCTACGTTCTGATAGCCCTGGATGTTGACGTCTACAAGACCAATATCCCGGATGACAGAAGTGCGGGTGTCGAACGAGCCAGCACTTGCAATCAGGCCGACATTCTGATCGTATTTGCTATCGTCATTGACGCCTGTAATGCTGAGCTTGCTGATTTTGTGGCCCATGCCCGCCAGGGTTCCGGTGAGTGTGGAGACCACAAAATTGGTGTAGGTCTTGCCGGATGCATCCAGATCCTGGGCCAGTGCGTAGTAGCCGGTGGCAGTACCATCGGGGTTGCTACTGATGGCTGCCAGATCGTCCATGCTGTGGATCAGCGTGTAGCTATTGCCATTGATGCTCAATGTTGCATGGGTGCCACTGAGCGTGATGTTCGCGCCTTTGGCTGTATTGATAAGGTAGTCGCCGTTGCTCGTGGTGCTTCCGGTTGTGGCGTAGCCGCCGTAGTTCATCACGAGTCCGGCGCTGGTCCCTGTAACGGAAATCGGCGCATTGATGCGGATGTTGTTGCTGGCGTTCAGCGTAAGCGTGGAGTTGGCTGACCAACTGACGGCATCGTTGACGACAATATCGCCACTGGAGCCGCTGCCTTGCGTGGAGGCAATCGCCACATTGTTTTGATCCAGTGCGGAAGAAAGCGCTGTGGCTGTCATATCGCCACCTGCGCCTACGACAAATCCATCCGGGTCCAACGTCCAAGTGCCGGTTTTGCCATGCAGGGCGAGTGTGGTGATATGGGCGCTATCCGCGATCTTCACCTTGGTGCCAGATGTCTCGATTTTTCCGCCGTCGCCCTGATTGGGGGCGGAAGCATCGAGTGTGCCGCTTACTGATGTTGTGCCGCCGTGAGCGTATAGTTCGATGCTGCCTTTGAGGTCATTGATGCTGTGTGCCTGAATCAGTCCGCTATTGTTGACTTGCGCGGAGAGAAGATCGTCTGCCGCCTGGGCGGTGAGTATGACTTGTCCGCCATCGGCATAGATGGCTTGCTTGTTTTCCACCAGGGCGTTGAGTATGCCCTCGTCAATACTCACGCTGAGAAGTGAGTCACCATTGAAATTCAAGGTGATTTGCTTGCCGCTTCCCAGCACTGCGCTGCCTCGGGTAGCTGTGATCGTGCCTTGGTTCGACACACTTCCCCCCAGCAGCACGACGTAACCGCCTTCTGTTGCTGTGAGTGCCCCCTGGTTGATGATCTGCCCCCCCGAGCCTTTGAAAACATAGCGCCCCGAATTGAAATCCTCATCGCTGATGTTCAGTGTGCTTGCAACAATGCCTGCGGTGTTGACACTGCTTTCTTTTGTGAATAGCAGGCCGTTTGAATTGATAAGAAACACCCGGCCGTTTGCATTCAGCGCGCCTTCTATCACACTCTTTTCGTTGCCAATTACTCGATTTAGGGTTATCGCCGAAGCATCTGGTTGTTTGAAGGTAACAGTTTCCCCATTGCCAATACTGAAGCCCTGCCAGTCGATGGCCGCTTTGTGGGATGCTTGGGTAATTGTTGTTACCTGTCCGGCTTGATTGATGCTGGCGCTGCCACTGGTAACTGTACCGCCCTGTGGTGCGGCATATGCAATGGCTGGACAAAAAAGGGCCGAGATGGCGAACTGAATTCTTGTGAGTCGAACTGGGCAAGGTGTGCGGGCAGTGGTTTTGAGCGGCATGACGAATTCCCCGGGTAATGTCGTTATGTATTAATGAATACAACTACGGTCTATCCAGCATGATTTATGCCATCCCTGTCTCGGTTGCTTTGCTGGCACTATGCGCAGGCAGTGTGAAAAAGTTTTGTCTGAAAAATTAGGAAGACTTTAGGTAATTCTTGATTACCGTATTGCAAGAAAAATAGCATTCATTTCGTGTTCTGATGCTTGTATCAACACGCGTTATGTATTAAAGAATACAATTGTTGTTGGGTTTGGAGAGTTGTGCTCAATGTTATTGAGCAGAACAGCCTGCATAATCTATATGTCTATGCTGCGTCTGTTAGTTCTCTTTGTTGGTACGGGTTTTGCTTATGTATGCCTGTCGTTATATTGTATATTATATTACGACATTCGTAATGGTGGTGTTGCCAACGGGATGGGGAATTGCCTGGCCCATAAGGAGGGCACCTTATTCAAGCCGTAACAAAGTGGTTCTGGCGTAGTTGCGCCGCCTTGCCGTACTGCCTGCGTTGGCGCGCCTTACCAGAGCCGTTGCACTCCAGTTCGTTACTGCTTCTTAACGCAAGGGGAAATCATGTCAAGCAAGTTCATGAAAAGATTGGGTTTGTGTGTTTCCGTCGCTGTATTGATGTTCGCCGCATCGGGGGTCGAAGCGCAGACGATCAAGGTTGCGGTGGCCGCCAATTTTCAGGCGCCACTCAACAAGCTGATCACTGCATACCAGAATTCAGGGCAGAGCTATTCAGGGGCATCCTTCACCGTGACCTCAGGCGCCACGGGGGATTTCAAGACGGAGATTGTTTCTGTCCTGTCTGCGGGAAGTGCTACGCCCTATGACCTCTTTCTCTCTGCAGATGACGAGACACCTACTTCTTTGTACGTAAGCTATCCTAGCGTTGTCCAAGCCCCGTTTTTCTATGCAGAGGGCAAATTGGTACTCTGGTCCAAGTATGGCCCCAATGTTGGCTCAAGTGGATATGCCGGGTTCCCCAATCCGGCAAGCTATGTCTATGCCAATGGTCAGGTGGCCATTGCAAACCCCACTACGGCGCCGTATGGCAATGCTGCCAAGCAGGTGTTGAGCCGGATGTATAGCATCGCCTATCCTGGGGGCGCGTATGACAGGATCTTTACCCAGTACACCACGATTGGCACCACCTACAACGCAATAGTGGCGAGTACTGGCAGCAGCTCTGCACCCAATATGGGGTTTATTGCCAAGTCCCAGATCTGTAGCAATGGCGCGATTGTCACCCCCTTGACTGGGACTTACTATGAATACACTCAGACTTCCGCCAACGGTAGTGCGCCGCACGACAGAATCCTGCAGGATGGCGTTGCCATTCGTGGGCGCAGTGGTGCAAGTGCCGCCGCTGTGGATCAATTTATCTCCTTCATCAAGAGCACATCCGGCAAGGCGATCATCACCAGTTATTGTTATGGTGTAACAGGCTGATTGGTGCCTAGCGCGTACTCTCTTCAATGGGATGCGCGCTTTGTTGATTCATGAAGTTGCACACGGGCAGGTCACATGAGGTGTGTGTCTGTCCGTGTGAGCCTCTCTTTTCGAGCTGAGGCGGGCTTTGCGCTTGCCGGGGTTACGCGTGTTCTCACGGGGCGCGTCAGGCGCATTATCGCGCCTTCTACGCTTTGCTGGTACGTGCCAACTGTGCGACCGCTCTGGCGCTAGCCGTGCCGACTGCATGGCTTTGAATCGCGTACTGATCGAGCAGTTCATCGCTAAGTTCGAACAGGTGCCCGAAGAACTGATCCTGGGCGTGGATGCTTCGGATGGCCTGATGATCTGCTTTGGCAAGCGCACTCCAATATCTGCCAGTGGTCACTGCTGGGTGCGTGATCTCCCAACTGATGCTGAAGCTATCTGTGATTTCTAGAAATAGATGAGAAATTCTAGAAATAAATGAGACCAAATTTTGATCGAAGCGGCTTTGGCCGCTAAATGATTTCATGGAATTTGGGTGGCTGGTTATCGGTGCGGATTCAACCGGTGGATGCAACCCGTCTGTACTGCATGGTTTAGCGGACTTCGCCCTCTGAATAAAGCCTCAACCTTCTCAACCTAAAAAGTATGTTCAACCCCAGGGAATGTCCCAGAGTTAACATCGGCGGCATAATCTTGGGCTGCCTTGAATAACATGGAATGCATGTCGGCGTATTGCTTGACGAAACGCGGGAGGTGGCCTGTGCGTAATCCTGCCAAACCAGCACTTGCGCATCGCAGCCGTTGCCTGCGCCAATACCTACGGTGGGAATTGAAACTGCTGCGGTGATGGCGGTGGCAATATCGCCGGGAACCATCTCAATAAGCAGGGCAAAAGCCCCAGCCTTTGCAAATATAAGAAATCGAGACTATTTTAAAGAGGCCATTTCTGAAAATATTGAAAAAGCGCGCTTGAGAAGACCAATTATTGCGCGTCTAACAGGAAGGTGGGGCATCCCGATTTCTCTCAAATTACCCTCTGATGCTGCAGGCTTTCGATTCGTTGTCGTCGCGGTTGATGTCGGCAGGCTTTTAGCCGTTCAAGAGAATTGGCGTATTAGTCGTCATGGGTGCATTGTGCTAATGCGCGAGGATGGTACTCTGCTATCTAGGACCCCCTTTGGCAAGGATTTGCTTGGGAATAAATTTACGGGCGGCCAAGCATACAAAGAACGACAAGGGAACCCTACCGGGACCTATCTCACAAATAGCACTACCACGGACGGCATAAAACATATTGTCAGCTATGAATACCTAGATGATCTTCACTTGTTCATTATAGTAACTAGAGGCTATGACGAAGCGTTGTATGCATTTTATAAAATCCGAACCTATGCATCTATTTCCGTAGCAATTCTGACTCTTTTTATTCTCGTTGCGGCACTGGCTACTCATAGGGCGCAGAAAGCCCTTCTGAAAGTTCAGCAAAGCTATCAGCATTTGGCACTAGTGGATGAACTAACAACGGTTATGAATAGACGAGCTTTCAATGGCAAGGCTGCGTGGCGAAAGCATAGAGATACTCATTATTGATAATTTCAAAAGCATAAATTACCGATTTTGGCATGCAGTCGGCGATGAGGTGTTAAGGTCAGCTGCCACACTGTGGCGAGGAGCCCTACGACGTCAAGATATACTTGGTTGTCTCGGGGGAGAGGAATTCAGCGTTATTTTGCCGAAAACAGATCTAGAACTTGCCATCGACGTAGCAGAGCGTCTCAGACACCTGGCAGAGCAACAACCTTCAATTGGACCCGAAAATTGCTCCTTTACCATCAGTCTTGGGCTCACAACCCTAAACCATCCTAAGGATGGTATGCAGGAGTTGCTTAAGAAGGCAGACAACGCATTATACCATGCTAAGCAGAACGGAAGAAACCGGGTTGAGGTATACCGCGAATAGATTATACACATGTAGCATATTAAATCCATTTTGGGACTGTTTGCATTTTCTGATTTGTGTTTACATCCTGTCTTTTAGACACAAGTCATGGATCGCCGAATGCTCATCTATGAACAGTGGTCACGCATGGCATTTTATCGAACGGTGTAAGGAGTGGAGCGTTTTGAGCTTTGGCGGTCATGGGTACTGAATCTCCTCCGGCTTCCGTGGCGGCCGGTAGGTTTGAGTCAGGCGGCAATGTTAGGCGATCAATGGCATCACCGGTGGTATGAGCAACGGCTGTGCATTAGTCCAGCAACGAAATTGAAGCGGCTGCAGGATATCCATAGCAGGTTCTAAGCGACCAAATAGTCTGAACCCAACTAGGCAATGCGTGGTTGGATGACCTTTATAGAAACCTTTGGCTATTTGATTCGAGGTGCCCAATCTCCAACACAATTCACATCTTTGTCACGAAGCATCTTTACACTTCGCGCTCTTCATGCAGCCGTCTGGCTTCATTTCCAAAATGAAATGAGCCGTCTCGCCACAAGCGTTGCGGCTCTCATTTCAGCGAGGTTTTAAAATGCGAGCACATTCCACCCGTCATTGCCTATTTTCCGCCACACCCCTTCGTTTATTGACTGTCCTTATGACAAGTATGACTCTCGTCGCTTGTGGAAATAGTGGTAATAACAACAATGACAGCAGTCACAACGGCGGCACAACTGCTGAGGTGGGGCAATGGACGGTTGGCGATTTGCATAGCCACACGACGCAATCTGACGATGCAGATATTTCGCAGACACTGGATCTGGCGCTAGGCAAGGCCTTTAACTCGTACAAGCTGGATTGGTTGGCAGTGAGCAATCACCTACGCTCTTCCTCCCGTGACAATAACGGCAACACACTCACAACCGCGATCCCGTTTGCACAGGGGATGGAGCAGTATGAGCTTACTCGCATCCAGGCGTTACAGGCAGCGGGTACGTATGCGGACAAGAGCATTTTCTCACTCTCGGAGTGGGATATGCCGACCCATGACCATATTAACGTTGGTATATTCAAGACCGGATCTGACGGCACCCAATTGATTCCCGACACTGGAGGTTTCAAGGCTTTCCAGTACATTTTCACCACCTTAGCGGAAAGCACTTTCAACAGCACCGATGTAGCCTCTTGGAAAGCTAAGTACGGTAGCACGCGGTATAACAGCACAGCTACCGATGCCCTGCAAGGCATTACTTGGCTCAAAACCTACTATCCGACCACCAGCTTCATGCAGTTGAATCACCCTTCGCGCAAACCGGTTTATACCATCGACGATCTGCGCACCTTCAATGACATGGCCCCCAACATCTTTTTTACCATAGAGGGCATGCCGGGCAACCAGATGGAACCAAACCGCGGTGGTTACGATAAACCCTACACTGACGCCTTTCTGGTCAATCGTACCTATGGCGGCGCGGATTACTTCGTTGCCAAGGTGGGCGGTGTTTGGGACGCTTTGCTCGGCGAAGGCCGCCACATCTGGACTACCGCCAATTCAGACAGCCATTTCAAGACAACCGCTCAGTTTAGTAGTGGCTATTTCCCTGGCGAGTACGCGAAAAACTATGTGTGGACCAAGAGCAGGGATGTCAAAGGCATTCTTGACGGCCTGCGCACTGGCAAGGTCTTCGCTGTGTTTGGTGACTTGATCAATGGACTGGATTTCAATGCAGCCAACGGTTCAAACAAGAAAGATATGGGCGGCGAGCTTACCGTAGCCAACGGAGCAAGCGTCACACTCACTATCCGTTTCAAGAGTCCGAGCAAGAACAATTACGAAAAACCCATCAATAGTGGCAATTTTGTAGGCACGCCCATTGTTGACCACATCGACCTGATTGCCGGTGATGTGACAAGCAAGGCAGCCTCCGGTACGGCTGCGTATAGTGTTGCAACCAATACGACGACTAGGGTCGTCAAACGCTTCACCAGTGCAGACTGGAAAGTGGATACAGACGGTTACAACACGGTTACCTACACCACCACTGCCACCAAGAACCAATACTTCCGCCTGCGTGGCACCAACCTTGGTACTGATGTGAGTGGTTTGACCGTGGCGGGGGAGCCGCAAGCAGATCAGAAGATCACAACCACGGACAACACCCAACGCTTCAACGATATCAACGACAGAAACTATGCCAGCCTTTGGTTCTATTCAAACCCAGTATTCGTAACAGTGCAGTAAAATGCACATTCAAACAGAATGTATTTTGCGTAGTGGCCTGACTGCATTGACAAGTCGCTGAATAGTTCCGTGCGGCATTTCGTTATCTGAATGACGATGGAGTACGTAGCATAGAGATTTCGTCTCCCGACAGAAGTATGCGAAGCGTGCCGAGACAGCGTCTTCGCCGTAACGTTCTGGATAAGCAGGAAGTACCGAAATATCGCAGATATGTAATTCGGGCTTTCTGCATGCTTGCGCTCCGGTGCTGGAATTTCGGCTCACGCCGATTACCAGCACCGGCCATCCCCATCTTTCAAAATCCGGTATTTTTCAAAGCTGCTTTCAAGATGATTCACGAATGCTCTGACCTTCGCAGATAACTGATTTTTCATGGGATATACCGCATGAATGTCTGCCGGGGGAAGCTGCCATTCCGGCAGGACTTCCCGGAGTTCTCCGGTGCGCAAGTACTTGGCGATATGCCATTCAGAACGCAGCAGAATCCCCAAGCCTCGCAGCGTCCAGTTCAGGGCTGACTCTCCGTCATTGGTCGCGAGCGTTCCCCGCACCTTCACCGCATCCTCCTGGCTACCGTATCGAAGGCGCCATGTTCCGTAGGTTTCGTCACTTTCGCGGATCACAATGCAATTGTGTCGTTGCAGGTCTGCCGGTGTCTGAGGCTCGCCCTTGAGCGCTAGATAGGCGGGGGCAGCGCAAAGCATTCGTCGGTTGGACGCAATTTTCCTCGATGTAATGCGCGCATCGGGGACATCTCCAAAACGGATGCAGACATCAAACCCTTCGTCAATGATATTCATCGGGCGATCGGTCAGCTGCATCTGTACTTCTACCTCAGGATACTTCTCCACAAAGTCCGCGATGGCAGGGGCGATGCACTGTCTGCCAAACCCCAGGCTTGCATTGACGCGAAGCATCCCACGCGGGATCGCATGGCCGGCAGAGATTCTCTGCTCCAGCTCCTCCATTTCGTTGAGGATTCGCTTGCCTTCCTGCAGATAAATCTCTCCCTCGTGCGTAAGCGAGGCACGCCGAGTAGTCCGGTTCAACAGGCGGATACCCAGGCGGGTTTCCAGATTCACCAGACGACGGCTGACGGCGGCGGTGGAAACGCCCAACTCCTGTGCCGCAGCCGACAGGGAGCCGGATTTGGCGACGACCACAAAAAAGGCTATATCCGAAAGCACGTTCATTTTTGCGTTTAAGTTAAAAGCAGTTTGATATTTTAATGATTGTAAATCCAATCGCTCTTCTGAAAAATAGCCTCATTCGGGCAGCATCCCGCATCCCAGTACAGGAAGCACATGAGTACCTCTACACAAACAAGCAAGACGCTTTACGAAAAGCTGGTGGAGACACATACCGTCGCCCGACTGGACGACCAGAATGTGTTGCTCTATGCAGATCTTCACATCATGAACGAGTACACCAGCCCTCAGGCATTCGCCGGGCTTGCGCAAACGGGGCGCAAGGTCTTGCAGCCGGGGCAGAATCTGGCCGTGGTCGATCACATCATTCCCACTCACCCGACGACGATTCGCGTCATTCAGGATGCAGACTCTGCGCTTCAGGCTTCCAACCTCAAACGTAATTGTGAGATGCATGGCATCCCTTTTTACGACGCCAACGACAGGTATCAGGGCGTCGAGCATGTCATTGTTCCCGAACATGGCATGGTTCGACCGGGCATGGTGATTCTCTGTGGTGATAGCCATACCACCACTTACGGCGCATTGGGTGCATTGGGTTTCGGGATTGGCACCTCTGAAGTCGAGCATGTGTTGGCGACGCAAACGCTGGTGTATCGCCTTGCCAGAACCATGCGTATTCACGTTTCAGGAAGGCTTCCTTTCGGCACGACTTCCAAAGACCTGATCCTGATGATCATTCGCAAGATCAGTGCTCAAGGCGCACGTGGTTATGCGGTGGAATTCTGTGGCGAAGCCATTCATGCGCTCTCCATTGAAGCCCGCTTCGCCCTTTGCAATATGGCAGTAGAGGCGGGTGCGCGCGGGGCGCTCATCGCGCCTGATCAGATGGCTTTTGATTACCTTACCCAACGTTGCCCGGATTTGAAGGGGGAGTCCTTGGCCCAGGCACTGAATGATTGGCGTCATCTGCGCAGCGATGCTGGCGCAACGTTTGATGCTGAGTACAGTTTCGATGCTGCAGATGTGGAACCCTACGTGACATGGGGAACAAGCCCGGATCAGGCAATTCCCATCACAGGGTGCATTCCTGAGTTGAGCAGCATTGAGGATGAAACAGAGCGTCAGACTGTTGATCGGGCGCTGCGCTACACAAGGCTTTCACCTGGATCAGCGCTTGAAGGGGTTCCGGTCCAGCACATATTCATCGGCTCCTGCACCAACGCACGTATCGAAGACTTGCGGGCAGTTGCCGAAGTCGTCAAGGGGCGCAAGGTGGCGAAGCACGTGCGCGCCATGATTGTGCCCGGTTCGGGCGAAGTGCGCCGGCAGGCGGAAGTTGAGGGCTTGGCAGATATTTTCCTGGATGCAGGCTTTGAGTGGCGCCAACCGGGATGCTCCATGTGTCTGGCGATGAATGACGATGTACTCGCCCCGGGGATTCGTTGTGCTTCGACCACCAATCGGAATTTTGAGGGTCGCCAAGGGCGTGAAGCCATCACGCATCTGATGAGCCCTGCCATGGCCGCTGCGGCTGCCGTGACGGGGTGTATTACTGATGTTCGTAATCTGGGAGCATGAGCATGACTAGGCTTAGCAAGATTGAAGGTGTTGCAGCACCTCTTCCCATCGCCAATCTGGATACGGATCAGATCATCCCAAAACAGTTTTTGCGTCGGATCGACAAGGCAGGCCTGGCAGATGGAATCCTGTATGACATGCGTTTTGACTCGAATGGAGATAAACGTGGTGATTTCGTACTCAACCAACCCGCGTACGCTGATTCAAAGATTCTTGTTGCAGGGCAGAATTTTGGCTGTGGATCGAGTCGAGAGCATGCGGTATGGGGCTTGCTGGAATTCGGCATCAAGGCAGTGATCGCCCCCAGCTTTGGTGAAATTTTCTACTCCAACGCTATGAACAATAACTTGTTACTCGTTGCCTTGGAGGAAAACGCAGTCGAAGCCATTCTGCGTGACGTGATCAATCCGCAGTACAGTCAAATTTGCATCGATATTGAGGCGATGACAGTACGTAGTCACAGCCAAAGCGCATCCTTTTCCCTCTCTGAACGCCATCGCCGGATGTTTCTGGAAGGCTTGGACATGATTGGTGCAACGCTCTCCATGGAAGACCAGATCCGTGCATTCGCGCAAGCACACTGGCAACATAAACCATGGTTGAAAGACATCGCTGCCACGACAAGAAAACGCTTGGTTTAGCGAGCCGCAGCTAAACTGTAGAAGTTCAGACTTGATCTGACAGTTCCCCGTTCTGACGGTGCTGGATTGTCAGATCAATTCAGGAAGTCAACTTTTTCCTTCCATGCCTCCTTTCCTGCAATAAGGGTTTGGAGGGGAGTGCGTCTGCTGCATATCTTACCCGAATAGGTTCGCTCGTTGACTTTGTCGCCCATTACAACAGCGACAGCAAGCCATTTTCTTGGACTGCCACGATCGAATCCATCCTGGAGAAAATCGAGAGATTTTGCAAACTAATTAACGGGACGGAATACCTGTCTTTATAGGTTTTCAAACATCAGCCTCCTGAATACCCGCTGGAAAATGGATCAACAGGTAATCAATCAGACTTCTAACGGAGGGCAGCATGCCACGTGGAGATGGGTACAGCATATGAATAATTTTCTCAGCCGCATGTCAATCAGGAAGGACTCTTGTGAGTAAATTCGAACGCAATGCGGAAGAAACAATTGGTTCCGGTAGTAGCGAGATTCCGATGCCGTGCGTCGCGGCTTCTAACTGCACACGCAGATCATTTTACATATTGCATTAACTTGGCAACAATTTACGCTACACAACTCGCATGAGTTGTATCTCGTAGAATCAATTGGTAGTGGATGGGGCTCTGCATTCTATTTTGTTGCTGATTTAATAGTCAAATACTCTCCATTACTTTGTAGTTACAATACTCATCACAGCTTCTAAATCGCTGGGATTTTTAATAAATGAGTTATAAGTTTTGATGGCCTGTGCTTCTATTCCTATCATCGAAATCTGTGAGCGTGAAATAATCGTTACTCCTGACTTCTTGGCCGAACTCATCGCGGCGCTCTCTTGGTCTTTCCAAAGTTTGCTCATGTACTCAGAACTTTCACCTGCAGCCTGTTTGATGATTTCCTGTTGAGAGGAAGACAATCCATCCCATACCTTTTTAGACATCACAAGCACTTCAGGAATCAACATGTGTTCATCTAGCATAAGATAGGGCGCCAATTTGTATAAATCCATCCCCATATAGGCCACCATCCCGCCTTCCGCGTAGTCAATTTTCCCAGTCTGAAACGCATCGCCTACCTTATTAAATGGCGTAGGTATTGATTTGGCACCAAAATTTTCTATTAGTGTTTCAAATACTGTCTATAGACCCAGCATGGCGCACCAAGCATCAGGTCGCGTACTGGGCAACGCCACCTCCAAACGACCAATTCTCTTTTTTGACCTCGATCAGGTTGATGAAAACATCCTCCTGTCGAACGCCCGCCTCTCGGTTAAGTCCTTCAGCAATCGTCTTGT
The DNA here is from genome assembly GCF_000373965.1 of Uliginosibacterium gangwonense DSM 18521. Taxonomy (GTDB): domain Bacteria; phylum Pseudomonadota; class Gammaproteobacteria; order Burkholderiales; family Rhodocyclaceae; genus Uliginosibacterium; species Uliginosibacterium gangwonense. Next base: position 173,190 of record NZ_KB892866.1, read on the forward strand.
AGAGAAGTTTCTTCTGGTCTGTCGTCCGTCCTTCATTGAGCGTGATTTGGATAAACACCACCCCATCGGTTCGATTGATCCCGAGATATGTGGGGTCATAGACGAAGTGGTTGTCGTCATGCTCCGTCAGAACCTGGAAGTTATCTTTGTCAGGGACGTTAATCGCAGCCTTCATTGAATCAAAAACCACCTTGCCCAGTCTTTTGGCATAGGATGCGTCAGGATTCTTTTTGATGTCGATACGAACGATAGGCATCTACCTCTCCTTTAAGATTTTTTGAGTACTTGACCAGATTGCGCATTGCTCTGGATCGTGGGTGTGGAATTTAGATTTGATCAGATAGAAAGAAGTGTTCGTCTGTCAAGGGGCTGCGATGCATTCATTGCATCTGGATGACAACTTTCCCTTTGGCATGGCCTTGAGCCAGATACTCAAGTGCCTCCTTTGCTTGCTCAAACGGAAAGACCTTATCGATTACCGGCTGAATGTGCTTCGTTTCAAGAAGATTGCCGATTTCGTTGAGTTGAGTCCCGTCGGGACGCACAAAGTGAAATAAATAGGTGACGTCCCGCGTTCTGGCGACCCGAATGATCTTGCGGCTCATCAACCCGAACACGAACGTGAGCACAAAGTTCAAGCGCTTAGCGCGAGCAAACGCCGCATCCAGTGGGCCGACGATGGAAACGATCTTGCTTCCGGGTTTAAGGATGTCGATGGATTTTTCAATCGCATCACCTCTGACTGTGCCAAGCACTGCGTCGTAACCGCGAAGCACTTTCTCGAATTCCTGCTTCTTGTAATCGACAACCTCGTCTGCGCCAAGGTGGCTCACCAACGGTACATTACCCGTGCTGGTTGTCGTTCCTACTTTGGCACCCAAGTATTTTGCCAACTGAATCGCAAACGTACCAATTCCGCCAGACCCTGCCGGAATGAACACTTTCTGGCCGGCGCGAAGATTGAGGCGTTCCTTCAGTGCCTGCCACGAGGTGAGCCCGACCATCGGGATCGATGCGGCCTGCACGAAGTCCAGATTGGCAGGCTTTGGAGCGGCAGCGCTCTCTGGGACGACCGCAAACTCGGCAATTGAGCCCGTGCCAAGGTCGAAAATGCTGGCAAAGACAGCATCACCTACTTTGAAACGAGTTACCTTGTTGCCGACCTCTGTTACTACACCAGCCAAATCGCTGCCCAGCGTAGCCGGAAGCTGGAAATGCAGCACTGGTTTGAATATGCCGGTAGGAACCATGTTGTCGATCGGGTTTACGCTGGCTGCGTAGACTTTTACCAGCATTTCATCGGCTTTCAGCGAGGGATGAGCAACTTCGGCGAAACCAATCTCGGGAGATTTGCCATAGCGTTTGAATGTGAGTGCTTTCATATCGTTTTGACTCCGTTGTAATCAATTGTGTTGAGACGTAACTGGATCAGATCAGGCCCAACCAGGAGGTCGGCGAGTGACTGGGCGCTGGCTATCGCGGATTCCTTGGGGATGATCATCATGCGTTGACGTCGACGACCGTACGACCACGTACCTCGCCTCGAAGCACCGAGCCTGCTAGGCCAGGAACTTCGGCTAGGCCGATCACCCGCGTAGCGTGCGAGAGCTTGCCCAGGTCGAGATCGGAGGCAAGACGTGCCCATGCCCGCAAGCGCAAAGCCTGGGGTGCGTTGACCGAGTCGATGCCGGCCAAGGTTACGTTGCGCAGAATGAAGGGCAGCACCGAGCCAGGCAGGTCCACACCCTGGGCGAGCCCAAAGGCTGCCACTGCGCCGCGATAACAGGTCTGCGCCAATACATTGGCCAGTGTGTGGCTACCCACCGAGTCGATCGCCCCCGCCCAACGTTCCCTGGCGATTGGTGCGCCCGGCTCAGACAGCGTACGGCGGTCGATGACTTCTGACGCACCCAGAGCAAGCAAGTAGTCCGTCTCATCCAGGCGCCCGGTCGAGGCGACTACCCGGTACCCCAAGTGGGATAGCAAAGCGATAGCGATGGAGCCCGCCCCGCCGCTAGCCCCGGTTACCAACACGTCGCCTTTGTCTGGGGTCACTCCGGCGTGCTCAAGTGCGAGTACGGACAGCATCGCGGTGTACCCCGCAGTGCCAATGGCCATGGCATCGCGCGTCGAAAACACCTCCGGCAGCTTGACCAACCAGTCGCCGCTGACGCGCGCCTTCTGCGCGAAGCCGCCGTGGTGGGTTTGACTCAGGCCCCAACCGTTGGCGACAACGCGGTCGCCCACTGCGAACCCCGCGTGCGACGAGGCTTGCACGATGCCCGAAAAGTCGATGCCCGGAATCAGCGGGAATTGTCGGATCACGGGGCCTTTACCGCTGATCGCCATCGCGTCCTTGTAGTTCACCGTCGAATAGTCGATTGCAACGGTGACATCGCCTGGCATCAGGTCGGCTTCGTCGAAGTTGACCAAGGTGGTAGAAACCACCACGCCGGTTTTGGTGGCTAGCAGCGCCTTGAATGTCATGGTCATTTTCCTTTGGAGTGCTATATGTCGGACATCATGTTGAGGGGGCTCCGCTCAATTGCGCGCCCGCAGGCGCCGCGTGCGAAAGGTGCCCCAACCGCCGGTTAAAGCAGACTTCAAGAAAGCTGACAGCCCGCTTTCGTTGGGACGTGGCGATTTGCCCCTTGCAATGCGCTTGAGTTGGCGCTCGTACCACCACACCTCCATGACCCCCATGCGATCAACGGCCTTGAGACCGGTGATAATCGGGCGGACCTGCTGCGGGCTGTCACGTCCCTGCAGCAAGGCGGAGGGTGCGTCGGGGTCGATCGCCAGCAGCCGCGCCAGGCCCACCACATCCAGCGCGCCGGTACGCAGGGCGGCGTTCATGCCGGCTGCGGTGCGGAAGCCGCCGGTCACCATCAGCGGCACCTTCACGGTGGCACGCACCTTCTCGGCAAATTCGAGGAAGTAGGCTTCGCGGGCAAGGGTGGAAGCCTTCTTTGGTTCTTGCATATTGACGCCCATGCCGGGGGCCTCGTAGGTGCCGCCAGATATCTCGATCAGGTCGATGCCCGCATCCGCCAGCGCCCGGATCGTCTCGAGCGACTCTTCTTCGGTGAAGCCGCCGCGCTGGAAGTCGGTCGAGTTGAGCTTGATCGCCACCGGGAAATCCGGCCCGACCTGGCGGCGGATTTCCGCATAAACGGCCAGCACAAAGCGCCGCCGGTTTTCGAGGCTACCGCCCCATTCGTCGCTGCGCCGATTGTGGTGCGGAGAGAGGAACTGGCTGACCAGGTAACCATGCGCCCCGTGGATCTGCACGCCACCGAATCCGGCCTTCTTGCAGATGGCCGCGCTCCGGCCGAATCGCTCGATGATGTCCTGTATCTCGGACGTGGTGGCTTCGCGCGGGGTTTCAAATAGTGTCGCCATATCCTCGCGGAAAGGCACAGCCGAGGGTGCGAGGTTGTACGCATTCAATCCCTTGGCTGATTGTTTGCCTGGATGATTGAGCTGCACCCAAATTGCCGCCCCTTGCTCGGTTGCCGCTTGTGCCCATTGCCTGAGGACAGGCAAGTCTGCCTCGTCCTCGATCGCCACATTGCCTGGCTCGCCCAGTGCACGACGGTCGATCATCACGTTGCCCGTCAAGATCATTCCCAGCCCCGAGGAACCCCAGCGCCGGTACAGTCGTACCAAGTCCGCGGTCGGGCGATTGTCGTAGGTAGCCAGTGTTTCACTCATGGCCGCTTTGGCGAGTCGATTGCGTAGTACGGTGCCGTTGGGGAGAGTCAACGCTTGATTCAGCAGGTCTGTGTTCATAGGGACCTCAAAACGCGGTGCGGTCATAGGGAGAAACGACTTTCGGCGGCTGCAGGAATGCCGTCAGTCCCTGGAACCACATCACTTCTCGAAAATCACCGCTGATGATCAAATCCTTGCTGCCAACCCCTCTGAGGAAGGCTGCCTGGGCGTCCTTGGCCGACAGAATCTCGAAACCTTTGGCAGCATTGGTGAAGCTGAGTGTGAACTGGGCGGTCTTGGTCAGTCCGGCAAAGGACTGGACCACGCCATGTTCGATAACGAAGTGGCGGCCAGCACCCGAGGCCGTGCGAATCTGAAACACCAAGCGTTTGGGCTTGGCGTAACGTGCGCAGTCGGGGTCGGTTTTGATCTTTCGTTGTAGCATCTGGGCGAATGCCCACAACAGGAATTTGAACTTGAGCATTTCGGACATCCTTTATTTAGGCGTGGCGTGAGCGCGTTAGGGCTGTGATTGCCATTACGTCACTCGCTCAGGAACTGGAGCGCATGACCCAGGAAGCGCTGTGGGTGTTGGAACTGCGCTGCATGGCCGGCGTCTGGGTAGATGAACAGCTGGGCGTTCGGCAGGTTGCGGGCCATGTAGAACGAGTTGATCGTCGGGATCATTACGTCGTTCACGCCGTTAAGAATGAACGTGGGCTGCTTGATGCCACGCAAGTAGGCGAAGGGATCGTCTTCCGAAAGTCTTGGCAGATACAGCAGGTTGGCCTCGATCTGTGCAATCGCGGCCTCTTGGGACGACGGCGGATCTTGGTCAGTACGCTGGTGACGTCGCTCCCAGAACGCCATCGCGGCCTGTTTGGCCTGTGCCGAGCGACCAAAGAACAGGTAGAAGAAATCGTCGAAATCGGGGACAGGATTGACCGCGGTGGTCAGCACGCGCTGTTCCATGTCGGGGTTGCCGCCGCGCGGGCCAGTACCCAATAGCATCAGTTTGCGCACCAGAGTGGGATGGCGCCAAGTCAGATCCAGTGCCTGGAAGCCGCCCAGCGAAAAGCCCAGAAGGTCGATCTGCTGCAGGCCCAGTGCGCGCACGAAGGCTGCCGCATCGTCGGCCATGTCCTCGATTCGGGTACGCGGTTTGCCGCCAGACGACGCAACACCGCGACCGTTGTAGAGGATGACTTCACGGCCCTCGGCAAGACCGTCGGTCATCATGGGGTCCCAATTGTCCATGCCGCCACGAAAATGCTGAAGGCATAACAAAGGCGGTTGGTCTGACGTGGCATTGCCCCAACGACGATAGGCGAGACTGTCGCCATCGACTTCCACAAAGCGGGTGGTTGCGGTGAGGTGGGTGTGGCTCATGTTGAAATCCTTTTGTGGGTGGGTTCTGGCTGCGATCTCAAGTCAAGCTTCGCGTCGGCAGCGCAAACCGTGGCTTGCCGAGCACTTGAGTCGCCACCCGCGATGCCAACCTCCGTGACATGAAGCGCACACCGAAGCACGTCAGCTTGTTGAGCAGGCCGGGCACAATCGTGCGTTTGCCGCTCAGCATCGCGCGGATTGCGGCATGCGCCACAAACTCCGCGCTTTTCATCGATGCGTTTGCGATCCACGAGTAGTCGCCCCCGCCGGATGCGGCATGGAAAGCCGTTTCGGTACCACCAGGGCAGATGCAGGTCACCGACAGCGGCGTGCCAAGGTGCTCGTCATGGAGAGCCTCACTGAAGTTGCGGACGAACGCCTTCGATGCTGCGTACAGCGCCATGTTTGGCACGGACTGGTATGCGCCGGTCGACGCGATGTTCAACATATGCGCAGGAGCGGTGCCAGCCTTGTGCGCGTCAACAAAGCACCGTGCGAGCGCGACGAGCGAGGTCAAGTTGAGTTGGATGAGTTCCGCGTCGCGCGACCAGTCGACCTCGTCGAACCGGCGGAAATAGCCGAACCCAGCGTTGTTGATCAGGATGTCGATCGGGCCGTTGGCAGTGGCGGCGTCCCAGAGCGCGTGCGCGGCATCGGGCTTGCCGAGATCTGCGGTAACGATCTCGACCTTCACGCCCTTGCAGGTCGCGGCGACTGCATCGAGTGCGTCGCGGCGCCGCGCCGTCAGCACGAGATCAATGCCGATTGCCGCCAGCTCACGCGCGATTGCCGCGCCAATGCCGCTGGATGCGCCGGTCACCAGCGCACGCCTGCCAACGTTGATGGTGTTGTATGTATTCAACTCGTTCTCCCTATTGTGTAGAGCAGCCAAGAAACTCAAGTGCGCTTGTCACAAACTCGGTGTGAAATTGAAAAATTCCACCATGCCCCGCATCCGGATAAATGATGAGCTGACTATTCGGAAATCGTTTGGCCATGTCAGGCGAGTTTTCCGAAGTAACCATCCGGTCATTGTCACCATTGGCGATGAGGACCGGCTGTGTGACAACAGACAGGTCGGCGGGCGGCTCGGCCTCCCAAGCGCTCAGGGCTGACAATTGCTCCAGGAACGCACTCACGGCGATTTCCTTATCACGATTCTCAGTGCGCTCTTTCAGCCGAGCGAGAAATGCCTTGCCTGCCTCGATGCCATTAGGCGTGCGCGTGAAGAACAGAAACTGCTTTGCATCCTGACCCGTGAAGAAGCCGCGCATCATGTCGTAGAAGGTCAGCCAAGGAGCGCTGATGTGTTTTCCACCCCTTGGTCCCGTCCCCGTGAGCACCATCCTGCGGACGAGTTGCGGTTCTTTCAACACGATTTCTTGGGCAACCATCCCACCCATTGAAAATCCAAAGAGATCAACCTGCGTGAATCCCTTGGCCTTGATGAAGGTGATGGCATCGTCTGCCATCTGCTCTATCGTGTTAGCTGGCTTTCCTGTGGATGCGCCGATGCCTCGGTTATCGAAGGTGATCACGTGGTACTTTGCGGCAATACCGTCGATGATCCGAGGGTCCCAATTGTCCAGAACCGCAGCCAAGTGAGCGAGAAACACCACAGGGGTGCCGCCGTTTTGTTGCCCAAGCTCACGGTACGCGAAGTCCACGCCACCAACCGAAATGATTTGAGTAGGGACGTCTTTCCACGCCACCCCTTGCGCGGTCGCCGTAGCGGTTGTGACAACGCTCGTCGAGTTCGCATCGCTGGCCGCGACAAGTGGGGAGATAAGCAAGGCAGACAGCGCGAAGAGGCCAAGCGTTTTTTTCATCAAATCAGACATGAGATTAGGTCCAAGTAGGGGCGGCAAAAATGCATCAGGCATTCGGCCAATAGCGCTCAGCCGCATGGGCTTGTCGAATGTCCGACATCAGCCCCTGGCGCGCGCCCTCCAGCGCATCCCAGCGCTCGGCAACATGCAGCGGCGGGATCGTGACCAACTCGCGGCGATCGAAGCCGACCAGTGCCGCATCCACCAACTCACCCACTTCCATCACTTCGGGAAGGGTGTTGACGTCAATGCCGACACGCTCCCAGATCTCAGTGCGGGTCGATGCCGGCAGCACCGCTTGCACGTAGACGCCCTTGGGCGACAGTTCCAGACTCAGCCCCTGTGACAGAAACAGCACGAAAGCTTTGGTGGCGCCGTAAATCGACATACCGAATTCAGGCGCGAACCCTACCACCGAGCCAATGTTGACGATCGCGCCCGTACCCGATTGTGCGAGGCGCGGGGCGACCGCAGCCGCGAGCCGCGTCAACGCGGTGGTGTTGAGCGTGATCAGGCGTTCAATGGCCTCGGCGGATTGCGCTAAAAAGCCCCCCGATTGAGCGATGCCCGCGTTGTTGATCAAGATGCCAATTCGAGCGTCATCACGCAGACGAGTTTCAAGGACGGACAGGTCGGCCGGTCGCGTCAGATCAGCCTGAACCACTTCGACAGCCACATTGCTTTCTTCGTGCAGGCGTGCCGCCAATTTATCCAAGCGCAATTTGTCACGCGCCACAAGGATGAGATCGTGACCACGGCGAGCGAAGCGCTCGGCGTAGGTGGCTCCGATGCCGCTGGAGGCGCCCGTGATGAAGACTGTTGGAAGAGTGGTCATGGATGATTTCCTTTTCGAAAATGGTTTTGGTATGGCGCAAGCACAGGTGTGCTTTGGTTGGAGAAAGCTAGGCCACTGTCGATGCAAGCCCCGGCAGATACGGTTCAGAAGGCAATTTGTCGGACATGTTGTTGCAGCGTTCAGTATTTGATCTGCAGCAATGATGACGAACGTAATCTATAAAGTCAATACATTAATGATGATCGACATCAATGTATAATGGAGCCTTCGAGATAAACACCGCAGACGAGAAATGAAAGTCACAAAGGCACAGGCACAAGCCAATCGGGCGCGTGTGGTGGAGACGGCGTCTACCCTGTTTCGGGAGCACGGCTACGATGGGATTGGGGTTGCCGATCTAATGGCCGCAGCCGGTTTCACCCACGGTGGTTTTTATAAACACTTCGGCTCCAAGGCTGATTTGATGGCGGAAGCAGCCGCCTGCTCCATCGCTCAAACTGCAGAACTGGCTGCTGGCGCGGACATGTTGGAGTTTGTACGTCAGTACCTCTCGCGTGAGCACCGTGACACCCGCGCTACGGGCTGCACAATGGCCGCGCTGTGTGGGGATGCTGCTCGCCAACCAGAAGCGCTTCGGGCCATATTTGCAGCCGGTATTGAGGGCCTAATCACGACACTATGCGGCGAGCGTGCAGCTATGAATGCCAGAGAGTCGGCCCAGTTGCGCGAAAAGACCCTCAATACGTTTGCGCATGCGGTGGGAGCGATGGTTATGTCACGCGCATGTCCGGACAATTCTCCGCTTGCTGACGAAATCTTGTCAGTTTGCTGCAACGAGATTCTTGCTTCGCTGCGCCCACCCATAACCGCGCAAGTAACTGCGCACGATGAGGGCATCGACGGCTTCGCCAAACCGAAGCAAGGATAGAATATTGATGGATTTGGCATGGAGCTGCGTGGCGGCGCTCCATCGCCGCTAAACGCCGACGGTCAGGTAGGGGTGACCGGTACTTCTTCACATACTCATCCGGGCCGATCAAGCACCGTATTGTCTGCTCTCCATCCAAGTGGCCCTTGAACAAAACGAAACCAAAATCTGACTGATTGGCAGGGTACTGCTGCGGGAGGTGAGGCTGGATTGATTCCTTCAAAGCGTGTGGTCGCAGTTTTCTTCTCGCTGATTGCTTCTAAAAATGGACGGGTGTATCACTATTTTTCCGTCTAGTCGTGCAATGCCCGCGTCTATATTCTTCGTTCATCAACTGCCTGTGCATGAGAGTTCTCTCCCGTCAGCGCTTTCTTTGTTCAGTTCAGTGACTGTATACCACCAGCCTTCGGGGCGCCGGGAGTCGAAATTTCCAGCGCTCCTTATAAACAGAGGAATGAATCATGAATATCGGCATCATCGGCGCAGGCGGTCTTGGCTCCAATGTGGCACGGGCACTCGCCCGCAAAGGCATCCCGGCCATTATTTCGAACAGTCGCGGGCCAGCGTCCCTGGCTTCTCTCGTGGCTGAGTTAGGCCCTTCAATCAAGGCTGGCACTACTGCCGAAGCGGCCAGTGCAGATATCGTTGTGGTGGCCGTGAGGTGGAGTGATCTGGGTAAGGTGCTGGGCAACCTGCCAGCATGGAATGGCCGCATCGTGATTGATGGTACCAACCCAGTTGAATTCCTTGACCCTGAATCACCTGACGCGAAAGACCCGAGCAATCCGCTCGCCGCCTATGGCATCAAGGCGATCGATCTTGGCGGCAAGTATTCCAGTGAAGTGTTCCGCGAACTGGTTCCGGGTGCGCGTGTCGTGAAAGCTTTGAATCACCTGGATGTCCGGGTACTTGCGGAGCCGGAGGTGTCGGGTGGTCAGCGCGTCCAGTTCTATTCTGGCGACGATGCGGCGGCCAAGGCCGAAGTCCGCAAGATCCTCGAAGCGATCGGCTATTTTCCGGTGGACCTTGGCGTACTGGACGTAGGCGGCCGTCTGGCTGAGCTGCCTTTCGGCGTGCTGGCAGCGACCAACTTCATTAAAATTTAGTCGGGCAAGGCCGGAGGTGACTGTGCTGCAGGGCACATGGTTGGCGGTACTCCAGACGGAAATGATGGCTGCAAGTATTTTGCAAAAGCAGTGCTACTCTTAAATGTCATTACTTGCCCTGATCGAGCGGTAAAAGGAATTTCAAATGACAACTATTTTGCATATCGATTCCAGCATTCTGGGTGGCTATTCTGTCAGTCGCGCGCTCTCTGCCGACATCGTCGCCCGGCAACAGGCGCTTCATCCTGGCGCACAAGTGGTGCGGCGAGACCTCGTCGCCGATGCAGCGATGCATCTGTCGGATGCTCATTTGGCTGTTTTCCAGGGAGGCCCCGTTGCCAATGCCGCACTCGCCCAGGATCTCGCCCTCGGTGCTAGCTACCTCGACGACCTTTTTGCCGCTGACATCATTGTGATTGGCGCGCCGATGTACAACTTTTCGATCCCCACGCAGTTGAAGGGCTGGATTGACCGTGTCAGCGTTGCCGGACGTACCTTTAAGTACGGTACAAATGGCCCTGAAGGACTCGTAAAAGGCAAAAAAGTATTCATAGCCTCAGCACGTGGCGGAGTCTATTCTGATGGCAGCCCCATGGCTGGCCTTGATCATCAGGAGAGCTACCTGCTGGCGGCACTTGCCTTCATTGGTCTGACGGAAGTCACGATCATCCGTGCAGAAGGACTGGCACTTGGTGAGGAATCCAAGATCACTGCGATTACGAAGGCCAAGTCACAGATCGAAGCGTTAACCTCATGACAACACATCCCGCACTCAACCCCTCGGAAATCAGAATGTCATAGAACAACGTTTTTTCCGTCGGGGCCGCTGCCTTATTGCGGGAGAGGCGCCACAAAGCTGTATCACAAACAGGTTAGGCCGAAGCTGAGAAATCAAACAGCCCGGCCTTATTTTTCTATTTGGATCATTCAGCCAAAACCCCACCGATTTTGAAAACCCTAGCCATGCTTGCTGCGTTATCGGTACTGCTTTGAGTTCATTGCTACCGGAGATGTTTATAGCTCGCGCAGTTTTTGTACCACCAATTCGATAAATAGCGACACCGCCAGAGGTAGATGCCGCTTGCTCGGATAGAGCACATGCATGCCTTGGCGGGTACGTTTGTATTGCGGCAGTATTGGTACGAGCAGGCCAGCATTCAAGTCGCGCTTGATAATCAACTGAGGCATAAGCGTGATTCCAAGCCCGGCCAAGGATGCCTTGCGTAGCGCCTGAATCGTGTTGCCGCTAAAGCGGGGGATTACCCGGACCTCTTCAGCGATGCCATCAGCCCCTGCCAGGCTCCATGTGGTGACGTTGCCAGGAAAGGCGAAACTCACGCAGTCATGATTCATCAAGTCCTGCAAGGTGGCGGGCACACCGCGTGCAGCAATGTAGGCAGGGCTAGCAACGAAGCAGTCATAGTCGTCACATAGCACTTGGCGGCCGATATAGCCTGAGTCCTGCATGGGCCCCGCGCGAAAGGCCACATCAATCTGCTCTGCGATGAGATCGGCCTTTGCGTCACTGAGCACAAAGTCGAGCCGCACCCGTGGGTATGTCGCCAAAAATTCACCTACCGACTCCATTGCTACGAAGTCGAAGAAATCTGCGGGCACCGCAACGCGCACAAGGCCAGAAGGTTCTTGGGTTCCCGTCATTAATTCCACAGCAGCTTCGTTTAAACCCTCGACTGCACTTGCACAGCGATCATGGAATGCCTGCCCTGCATTGGTGAGTGTGAGCTTGCGCGTGGAGCGCTGTAGCAGTCGCATGCCGAGTTGCGCCTCAAGTTGCTGGACGCGTCGGCTCACCGTATTGGGCGGAACGCCAAGGCGTCTGGCCGCCTCAGCAAAGCTGCCGTTACGTACAACCTGCACAAAAAGGGCGATGTCGTTCAGATCAACCATGAAGAGATTGTTTCCTAAATTGGACGAGTCCAATCCAACCTTACCATCTAATCAACAAATCAGGGCGGTCTTAATCTGATGGTATCAATGACCCACTTCATCTTCTGGCCATAAAGCCTGACTGTTGCAGGGGTACTTTTTCGCCATTTCCAGCGATGCCGTATTGAGCAATTCGACCAACTGAAATGTCCCACCGAATTAACCTATTTGGTATTCAATTTTGTTTAAGGACTCACGCATGACCGCCACGACTACCTCTACAGCAATGGCTTCCCGTGCCATCGTCTTGCGCACTCGCGGCAGCACACATGGGGCAGTCACGCGGCTGATGAGTCCGGGCGACCTTGGCGAACAATTGAAGCCCTTTATTTTTCTAGATCTCTTCAGTTTCAAACCCAAGGGAGGGCAAAAGGGATTTGGCATGCATCCGCATTCAGGTATCGCAACCTTGACCTTTACAATGGAGGGGGATGTCGCGTATGAAGACACTACTGGTAAAGCGGGCTTGCTACCGAGTGGTGGTGTGGAATGGATGCTCGCAGGCAATGGCGTCTGGCACCAAGGCGGACCGGTCAATGACAAAAAAATACGTGGTTTCCAACTTTGGGTCGCCCTGCCTGCGTCAGAAGAGAATGGCCCTGCACAAAGCATCTATCTTGCCCCCTCACAGGTGCAGCAGGAAGGCCCTGCACGCGTTTTGCTCGGTTCCTACGGCACTGCACAGAGTCTTATTCCGGCCCCCTCGGATATGAACTACCTTGCAGTAAAGCTGAAAGCTGGCGAACGGTGGCGCTATACGCCTCCCTCTGACCACACAGTGGCTTGGCTGGCAATGAACGCGGGGCAACTTGATGCTGGCGAAACTGTCGCTGCGGGAGAATTGGTTATTTTTAGGGAATCAAATCAACCCATCGATTTCGTCTCTGAAGGTGACACATCTTTCGTTCTCGGATCGGCAGTGAAGCATCCATACGATTTGGTGATGGGGAGCTATTCGGTTCATACCAACGAGGGGGCGCTTGCACAGGGAGAGGCTGAAATTCGACGCATCGGGGAGCTTCTGCAGCGAGAAGGGCGATTGCGCTGATTAATACGCTTGTCCCGGAGTATAGTCAGGAACCCGCCATACTCCGGCAGATGGTTCATCCGTTCGATGCAATGCCTGACCACTTCCGGTAGCATCATTGATTGGTGTTGATTGGACACACAATGGAAATAGCACAGATCACCCGCGCATTGCAGCATGATGCGGTCACCGTTGTTTTTCTAAACGTTCTCCTGCAGCAGATCGGCCTGCCCGTGCCTGCCGTGCCGACGCTGTTGCTGGCGGGGAGTCTCGCCACAACGCCCTCCGCTCTGGGCAAGGTGTTGGCTGCTGCACTGGTGGCATCGGTGATTGCTGACTGGCTGTGGTATTGGTCGGGCCAGTTCTTCGGCTATCGTGTGCTGGCTGGCCTGTGCAAACTCTCGATCAATCCCTCCTCCTGTGTCAGTGAAACCGAAGCGCGTTTCATCCGCTGGGGCCTCCCCTCGCTGGTCGTCGCCAAGTTTATTCCCGGCTTTTCAACAGTGGCGCCACCGATTGCCGGTGCCTTGCGCATGAATCAGCTGAAGTTCTTGCTGGCCGCCGGCGCGGGTGCGGCCCTCTGGGCGGGCTTGGCACTGAGCACGGGCTGGTTTTTGCAAGACACCGTCAGAGCCACCATCGCCTTGCTCGAAGAGCACACCCGCACGGCGCTCGTGCTGGTGCTGGTCTTGCTGGGTGGGTGGCTGGGCTGGAAGCTGTGGCAGAAACTCCGCTTCCGCAAACTCTCTGCGCTTCCCCATATCACTGTCGATGAGTTGATTGCCGCCATGGCAGAAGACGATGCACCGCTGGTGCTCGACTTGCGGGGAGGCGTTATGGCGGCCGAAACTGCCGTAGTCCCGGGGGCTAGGCGAACGACGCTTGAATTACTGCTGAGTGCAGCAGGCGAGTGGCCCAAAGATCGCCCTGTCGTGACCCTGTGTGCGTGCCCGGAAGACGCCAGCGCGAAACATGCGGCACGTCAGTTGCTGGATGCCGGCTATCTCTCCGCCCGGCCGCTTAAAGGCGGGTATGAGGCCTGGTTGACCGCACAAACGCAGTCCGCCTCCTCAGGCACGGTGATTGCGTCCGTACAGGATTCGCGCGCGACCTGAGACAAGCCGCTCTCGCCTGCGCGTAAAGGGTTTGATCCCAGGGCGCGGGCTCGCCGGCAAAGCGCCTTACCAGAAAATCCACCAGCAGGCGCAAGGCCAGAGGCTGGTGCTGGCGCGAGAGATGCAAACTGTTATAGGCAACTTGCAAGTCAGGCCGCTACCGCAACCTGACTCAAACCAACCCGCCCCTCCACGGAAACCTGAGCGATTCAGTTTTCCTTGCCGCTTGCCGCCATTTCATAAAAGCGTGGCTGTTCATGAGCGGGCTGTGCCTGCCCAAGTGGGTAGATCTATGATCTACTTGGTGTTCCAGTAACTAATATGGATGCTGGCTATCGCGTCATTGTGCTTTGCATCAGGCGAATCATGCAGTGTACGTATATTTATGCTTTTGGTGTATTTTTTGTTGGTGCGATAACCGCCGCTTGAAAAGCGCATAACCTTGTGTCAGTAGAATCACTTCACCAGATCCATTTCATGAATATGCAAGTGGCTGACTCAGAAAAAATCAAGACAGGGTGCTCGTACATTGGTACAGCAAGTGAAGCTGTTGTAGAGGTGGCCGCACAAATCCGGCAGAATGCCTCCGCATTGATACTGTTCTTCTGCTCCTCGGCTTACGATCTCGATGCTGTGGCGGATGCGTTGAGCAAGCAATTTCCGCATGATCGGGTTGTTGGCTGTACGACAGCAGGAGAAATAGGCCCAATGGGCTACCTGAATCGTGGGCTGGTTGGGATCAGTTTCGCGGCAGATAGCTTTGCTATCGCAGTCGATACTATCGATGGTCTGTCAGAATTTGAAATAGGCCAGGGCCAAGCCCTGACAAAATCCTTGATTGCCCAATTGGAGGCTCGTGGTGTAGTGCCCACCTCCAGCACGAGCTTTGCACTGTTGCTGATAGATGGTTTGTGCATGAGGGAGGAACCCGTCACCTATGCACTTCAAAGTGGTCTGGGACCGATTCCTTTGATTGGAGGATCGGCAGGAGACGATCTACAGTTCAAAAAGACTTGGGTCTTTTATGGGGGCGAGTTTCGGTCTGACCGCGCCGTTGTGATCCTGATGGACACCCATATTCCATTCCGCCCGTTCCGTAACCAACACTTTGCTCCTGGCGCAGAACGGGTTGTGGTAACCGCCGCTGACGCCTCGCGTCGTATCGTCTATGAGATCAACGGACTGCCCGCTGTTGAAGAATATGCCAGATTGATAAATGTTGCCGCTGAGCAACTTGTCCCCTCGATGTTTGCGACTTGGCCCGTTGTAGTCATGATTGATGGCACAGACTATGTTCGTTCGATTCAGCAGGCTAATGCGGATGGCAGCCTGTCATTTTACTGTGCGATCGAAGATGGCCTAATTTTGAGGGTCGCACAGAGTACAGACATGGTAACAAAGCTAGAGCGTTTCTTTGATGACGCGCGCAGTCAGATCGGGGAATTTCAAGCAGTGCTTACTTTTGATTGCATTCTACGCAGATTGGAGGCAGAGCGATCTGGTTTGAAGGATGCAATGTCAGCATGCTTGAAAAAGTCACATGCTGTTGGGTTTAATACGTATGGTGAGCAGTATTGCGGAGTTCATGTTAACCAGACATTGACCGGAATTGCCTTTGGGAAGTAGCCGATGCTCAATCTGGATACAACGCCTACGATTCAGGCACTTCAAGCGGAGGTTGTCCGACTCAACAAGATCATAAGCGCTTTGATGAATCGGGCCGAGCGAGAGGCTACCTCCCGTATGACTTCGTATGGATTGTTTCAAACAACGGTCACGCTGGAGAATCAGGTACGCAGTCGGACAACAGAGTTAAGCGCAGCCCTTCGTGAAAACGAGCAAATCACCAGAAAGTTGCAACTTGAAATCGAAGAACGCAAACGCACTAATCAAGAACTCGAACAGGAACACGAAGAACAGCGCCAACTGATTCACAAGTTGGAAGAGGCACACAATCAACTGCTGCAGTCCGAAAAACTGGCTTCGATTGGGCAATTGGCCGCAGGTGTGGCGCATGAAATCAACAATCCTATCGGTTTTGTGTACTCCAATCTCGGAACGTTGCAACGCTATGTGGTTGACCTGTTGAAACTGGTTGAACAACTGGATTGCTTTGATGCCGAAAGGGAGCCTGAGCAAAGCGAGCAGATCAAACGCCTTAAGCAGCAAATAGATTTTGATTTTCTGCACACCGATATTATGGCCCTGATCGATGAGTCCATTGACGGGGCAACACGGGTGCGCCAGATTGTTCAGGACCTACGCGATTTCTCCCGCCCCGCTGCGGCGGAATGGCAACTTGCCGACCTGCACCGGGGGTTGGACAGTACGATCAATGTGGCCTGGAATGAAATCAAGTACAAGGCGGAGGTGATCCGAGAATACGGTGACATACCTGAAATCGAGTGTTTGCCTTTTCAGCTCAATCAGGTCTTCCTGAATCTATTGGTCAACGCTGCACATGCAATTGAGAAACAGGGGAAAATCACCATTCGTACCCGTTGTGATGACCGTACCGTAACGGTCTCGATCAGTGACACAGGTTGCGGTATTCCACCAGAAATCATCAACCGTATCTTCGACCCATTTTTTACCACCAAACCTATTGGAAAAGGAACTGGCCTTGGCTTGTCGGTCGCTTACGGAATTGTGGTCAAACATAACGGTGAAATCATTGCGAACAGTAGCCTCGGAGAGGGGACGGAGTTTGTAATTCGTCTGCCGATCAGTCAGAATACTTGATAATCCGGGTAGTCCAGTATCGGTGATATTACGCCTGTCTTCGTGCCAATATACGATATGCGAAGTATGCTAATTATATTTATTAAACTGCTCATCAGGGATGAATGAAACCATGCTTGTTTGCCGTGGCATTCCCCTTGCCCTAGAATTTATTAGCCTGCGCCATCATTTGTTGGGCATTCACCCTGTTCTTCACTGATGCAGTCAAAAGAATTGATCTGAGCCGTTTGAATGTAAGGATCGTCGCCGCCATACGTCCATAAACATGCATTTCACTTTTGTGCGGTAAACGCGGAAATTATCCGGTCCATCAGCGCAAACAAAAGGTCGATGCTATATCCGACCAGTAACGCCACTGCAAATACCGAGAGAGACTTGATGTTTGGGTCCGTCTGAGCCACGGGCAGAAACCAGACAACAATCAATCCGGCAAGCGTTCCCATATAGACGCGCAGGCTGTAGACTAAGCCCTGTTCCGGCGTAAATGATTTTGTGCCAATGTCCTGAGCCAGCCTTCGCAAAACATACAGGCATGCACCAAGCCATCCGTATAACAATGGAAGTAGGTAAAGTTCAATGGATTGGCAAGCAAACTTGCCAGCCAAACGAGCTTGCTGCAAATCGGCATAGCTGGGTTTTTCCACATGCTTGTATTCATCAAAACCAAATATGCGTAGTGGCGATATCCAGATGTTGTTCCAACTCTCCAAAACGGCATAACGAATACGGATTTCCGCTTCCAAGCCCATTTTCTTAGTTTCAAGCAGTGTCGCCTTGGAGGTGCCTGCATCTAGACCGATTAACTCTTTTTGGTTTTCGATAGCTTGAGTCAGAATCGTTTCTGTCTCACTGATGACTTTTGACCCCACCACCCAGTAGACCTGCACGACGAGCAAGCTACAGAGGGCGATCAGCGCAAGTGTGCGAAACAGCAATATGCAGCGCTCCGCCGGGCTTATCACAGATTTTTCATTTCGAGCAAAAAAATTGAAAACAGAACGTCGAAAAATCCCTGGTCCGGTTTGTGCGGAGGCTTTTATGCTTGCACTGGTAACGGGCAGAATGATCGTGGCCAGTTGATTGCGGGCTTCCCAGAACTTGACTTGTTTGTCGAAGGTGTCAGGGCTATCTAGATTCAGGGATGGCAGGCTCTTCGCTGCAACAATCTCGGCAACCAATTCAACGGGGAGGTTGATGCCATGACTTGCGGCATAAGCGAGGAGCAATTCGCCATCAGCGATGGCAGCTATAATTGGGGCTTGAGACGCCCCCGCAATTGGTTCAGAACCTTGGTTCATGCTCACCTTACCTCGATCTTGTATTCACTTGTGACCCAGCCGTCTCCTACGTACACGTCATTATTGAAGGCAACTTGACTGCCCAATGGAGCAGGTCTCTCTGCTGGCTTGAGGAAGTGGTTTTGAGGGGGCGGATGGAGAGATGCCGTTGCGGACGGCTATACGGCGCGCGACGAAGTAGGCAAATCTGCACATGAAGTGAAAGATCTCTCCACGTTATTTGATCGGCTCGACCAACACTCAGAAGAAATCAATGGGACCATCCGCGTGATCAGGGATATTGCCGACCAGGCCAACCTGCTTGCACTGAATGCAGCCATTGAAGCCGTCCGTACAGGTGAATAGGGGTGTGGATTCGCCGTAGTTGCTTACACATATGATTGAGGGCGTCAGTGGTTAAATCCGTGGTGCAGTCGCCAGTATGCACGAGACACTGGGCGCCGTTTGTAGTGCTGTTCGCCTCTCACGTGCAGATGGCACTTTGCAAACCACACGCTCTCCATTTCTTTGTACAGCATGGCTGTTCTTAATTAACCAAGCAAATGTCATTTAAAATGAAATCCTGAATGGGAAGAGGTTGGCTACGCAGCCAGACAAACCACATACGAATACATAAATAGATAAAACAAAGAATAGGCGACTAGTTCTTCGCTTGAGAGCCATTTTTGGTAGTTGACGGATATTTTTTAGAAAAAAGAGCATCTGCCACCTCTTTGACAAGGTAGAGGTACGAAGCCACTGCAACCAAAAACACAGCAATGCCATGCAGAGCGAAAACCATCCAGTCCGGTACGTTCATAGTTTCCCCAGAATAGAAGAGAACGAATAAAAATTGGTTTGTTCAGAAAGTCCAAAAAAACGCTTGGGTATTTTTCAGGCTTGTCTTATTTCCTCGAAAATGACAATATATTCCTTGAACAGTACGCGTAGGCTACTTCGGTAGAATCAGCATTTCATCGAAGAATTATGGAGATTGTGTGGAGAACAAAGATGGCGGCAGAAATTGATTTCAATGACCCTCACCCCGGCTATCCATCATTGAGCCTGATTCTCATCGTCGAGGACGAACAGGAAATACTGGACATCTTGTCTGCTTACGTGGAACGCAGTGGCCTTCGTTCCATACAGGCAAAAGACGGACGCAAGGCGTTGGAACTTCATTTGTCTCACGCACCAGATCTTGTGCTTTTAGATGTTCAGCTCCCGCAGATTGATGGCTGGAGGGTTCTATCAGAAATACGCCACAGGGGAGAGACTCCCGTCATCATGCTCACAGCAATGGACCAGGATGTGGATAAGCTAATGGGGCTTCGTACCGGAGCAGACGATTATATTGTGAAGCCCTTTAATCCCGCTGAAGTCGTGGCGCGTATTCAGGCTGTGCTGAGAAGATCAGGCAATAACAAATATTCCGATGGCAAAATTGTCCGCGTCTCTGATTTTTTGATCAATCTGGAAACCTACGAAGTCAATGTTTGTGTTAAGGAAGAGAAAGTCGCTCTATCCGTCACGCTGACGGAATTCAAACTTCTGGTATATCTGGCCAGAAATCCCAGAAGGGTTGTGAGCCGTAGTGAGTTGCTGGAGGCGTGTCTGCCAGAAAGTGATGCTTTGGAACGTACGGTAGATAGTCACATTTACAAGCTTAGAAAGAAGATTGAGGCAACGGGGATTGCAGACGTTCTGGTGAGTGTTCGTGGAGTGGGATACAGGCTTCTAGGTGCAGAATGAAACTCAATGGATTAAGCCGTCAAATTGCGCTGTCAATGGTCAAGATATCTCTGGGTATCTCGGCATTGACAACCATTACCTCATGGTTGTTTTACTACATAATATTTTCATATTTACCTGAGCAGTATTCATGTGAATCGATTTCAATTTGGCCGGATTTTTCTGACTGGCTCCTGATAGCTTTTACAACCCTCATGGGTTTGGTGCTGTCGATTGTTGTCGCCGTCAAGCTATCAGGCCGGATTTTGGTTCCACTCAATTCAGTTGCCAATGGAATTCGAAGTGTAGCGCATGGTGACTTGAATGCACGTGCAATATGTAATGATCAGTCGCTTGGCGAGGCTGCTTCTTTGGTTAACGACTTTAATGCGCTGGTAGATAAGCTGCAAAAAACCACAGAAGAACAAAGATTCTGGCATGCCGCAATTGCCCATGAACTTCGTACCCCGGTAACGATTCTTCGTGGCCGATTGCAAGGTTTGTCTGAAGGGGTTTTTGCGCCGAGTGAGGCAACATTTTCTGGCTTGCTTAAGCAAATTGAAAACATCGGCCGACTCATTGAGGATTTGAGGGTTGTGAGCCTTGCAGAATGCGGGCATCTACACTTTGAGATGCGAGGCGTTGCATTGGCGGCTGAAGTGCAAAGCGTGGTGAATTTGTATAAGCCTATTTTTCTGGAGTCTGGGCATCAAATACATCTTGATGTGCAGGCTGACATTGTTTATTGTGACCCGGCTCGGATACGTCAGGCATTGGTTGCAATTCTGGAGAACGTCAAAGTTCATGCAAATCCTGGGGAAATCTGTATCAAGTTAGTGGTAGAGAATGATTGGTGCGCTCTTCGTATCAAAGACGCGGGGCCAGGTATAGAACCCGAGGCCATCCCACTCATATTTAAAGCTTTTTTCAAAAGCACTACGAGCAATTCCCCTAAAAGCACCGGATTGGGTCTGGCGGTTGTCGACGCCATCATGAAGGCACACAACGGGTTGGCGACATGCGAATCGGTATTGGGGCAATGGACTCAATTCGAGCTTGGATGGCCGAACCGTCCGCAAGATGATTTACGTGCTTGAGTGCGCCCCTACTTCGGAGACCGTGAGCAGCAAGCCCCGCGAGGGCGGTTTCATTTTCTCCATCAAATCTCCACACCAATCCAACTCAATCGCCAATAACGCTCGTCAGAATATCTGATTCTCTGTACGGCAGACTTTTGCCTGGATGGCCCTGTTGAATCGGCGGCTGGCGCTTACCCATTCACTTTGAACAAGCGACTGATAAGTTTTACGGGAACGGAACCCTTCGCTGATTGCGATATTTCTTCTCCTACCTATTTACTGAGACAAGACCTCTCCATGTACTCTCCCCTTAAAAGAATTTCGGTTCTACTTTCTGCGGCCATGGCGCTGATACTGGCCGCATGCCAATCCGGTAGCCAGGAATCGCAGCAACAGGTACAACAGCAGGCTCCTGTGGTAAACGTTCAGTTGATCGTTCCGCAGAGCGTTGCATTGGATACCGAGTTGGCAGGCCGCACCAATGCGAGCACGATTGCGGAGGTACGGCCACAGGTGGGCGGAATCATTGAGAAACGCCTCTTTGAAGAAGGCAGCGAAGTGAAGGCGGGGCAACCCCTCTACCAGATCGCCCAGGCCACCTACCGCGCCAGCTATGAGAGCGCCGAGGCCAATGTTGTGACACTACGCTTGAAGGCCCAGCGTTATAAGGAACTGGCCGCCAATGACGCCGTTGGACAGCAGGACTATGACGACATCGTGGCCTCACTCAAACAGGCGGAAGCCGCGCTGCAAACGGCCAAAATCAATCTGGACTACACCCATGTATATGCCCCCGTGGCGGGCCGAATCGGCAAATCCAGCGTTACCGTTGGTGCACTCGTCACGGCGGACCAGAGCACGGCGTTGGCCACCGTGCAGCAGCTTGATCCTATCTATGTGGATGTGACGCGCTCAAGCCGTGAATTGCTGGCACTCCAGAACCAGCTCGCCAATGGCGCAATCAAGGCGGCAGGTGAAAATGCCGCACGCGTGAAGCTTACGCTTGAAGATGGTAGCGAATATCCGCTGGAAGGCAAGCTGCAATTTTCGGAAATGTCGGTCAATACGAGTACGGGTTCGGTGACGTTGCGTGCAATTTTCCCAAATCCGAAACATCGTCTACTGCCAGGCATGTTCGTCAAAGCCAGGCTGGTCGAAGGCATCAACGAAAAAGCCATCCTCGTGCAACAAAATTACGTTTCGCATAATGCCAAGGGTAAAGCCATTGTCATTATTGTTGGTAAAGACGGCAAGGCCGAAGAGCGTGAGGTTCAGACCACCCGCTCGGTTGGCAATATGTGGCTCGTGAGCGCTGGCCTCAAAGCTGGCGACCAGCTCATCACCGGTGGTTTGCAGTACGCGCAGCCGGGCACGCCAGTGCAGATTGCTTCTGCATCAGCTCCCGCTGCTCTACCCGCCAAGTAATCCGATTGCCAGGGAATCCAGTTCATGTCACGTTTCTTTATTGACCGGCCGATTTTTGCCTGGGTGATTGCCATCATCATCATGATGGCTGGTGCCCTTGCGATTTTTCAACTGCCGATTGCGCAGTACCCTAACGTTGCGCCCCCCCAGGTCAGTATTTCAGCAAGCTACCCTGGTGCATCCGCCAAAACCATCGAAAACACCGTCACGCAGGTGATCGAGCAGAACATGAAGGGTATCGACGGTTTGGCCTACATGTCCTCGACCAGCGATTCACAGGGTTCGGCCTCCATCACACTGACCTTCGATGCGGGCGTCAACCCGGACATTGCCCAGGTGCAGGTGCAAAACAAACTGCAACTGGCCACGCCGAAGTTGCCCAGCATCGTGCAAACTCAGGGCATCACTGTTGCCAAGGCCAACGCCAATTTCCTGATGGTGTTGGGCTTTGTTTCTGATGACAACAGCCTGAGCGACACGGATCTTTCGGACTACGTGTCCGCCAAGGTGCTGGACTCAATCAGTCGCGTCAAGGGCGTTGGAAGCGTGCAGTTGTTCGGTGCGCAACATGCCATGCGTATCTGGCTTGATCCGCACAAGCTCTATACCTACAAGCTTGACCCGGCAGATGTGACCAGTGCCATCAGCGCACAGAATGCCGAAATCTCGGCCGGGCAGATTGGTGGCACGCCTTCGGTGAAGGAACAAAAGCTCAATGTCACCATCACTTCGCAATCGCTGTTGCAGACGCCCGAGGAATTTGGGGATATCCTGCTCAGAACGCAAACAGACGGCTCGACAATCTTCCTCAAGGATGTGGCACGCATCGAGATCGGCGCTGAAGACTATGGTTACATTTCGCGCTTTAACGGCAATGCAGCCGCCGGTGTGGCCGTCACCCTCACCAACGGTGCCAATGCCTTGGAGACGGCTAAACTGGTGACAAACCGTGTGCACGATCTGGCACAGTATTTCCCGAAAAACATGTCGGTAGTCAATCCGTTTGACACCACGCCGGTAGTCCGGAACTCCATCCACGAGGTGATCAAGACACTGGCGGAAGCCATCTTGCTGGTGTTCCTGGTGATGTACTTGTTTCTGCAGAACTTCCGGGCCACACTGATCCCAACAATTGCGGTACCCGTGGTGCTGTTGGGTACCTTTGGCATCCTGTATGCATTTGGCTACTCGATCAATACATTGACCATGTTCGGTGTGGTGCTGGCTATCGGCCTCTTAGTGGATGATGCCATCGTGGTCGTGGAGAATGTCGAACGCGTAATGAGTGAGGAGGGGCTTTCGCCAAAGGATGCCACGCGCAAGTCGATGAGCCAGATTACCGGGGCCCTGGTGGGTATCGGCCTGGTGCTTTCTGCCGTGTTCGTCCCGATGGCTTTCTTTAGTGGCTCAACAGGGGTGATCTATCGCCAGTTCTCGATCACCATTGTCTCTTCAATGGCACTCTCGGTGCTGGTGGCACTCATCCTCACTCCAGCGCTGTGCGCTACGCTGCTCAAACCGGTGGAGAAAGACTACGAGCATCACCACCGTGGATTCTTCGGCTGGTTCAACCGTATCTTCAATCGCAACGCAGACCGCTATCAGGGGATGGTGGCTGGCATCCTGCGACGCAAGGGCCGTTCCGTGGTGATCTACCTGGGCATTGTGGTGATCATGGGTTTTCTCTTTATGCGCATGCCAACGTCTTTTCTGCCTGAAGAAGACCAGGGGGTGCTCTTCGTCTCTGTAATGCTTCCGCCGGGCTCCACCCAGGCCAGTACGCTGGAGGTGCTCAAGAAGGTGGAAAAACACTTTCTCTCTGATGAGAAAAACAGCGTGGATTCGGTGTTCGGTGTCACCGGATTCAGTTTTGCCGGCAGCGGCCAGAACACGGCCATGGTCTTCGCTCAACTCAAGGACTGGAGCCAACGCCAGCACCCCGAGCAGCATGTGGCTGCAGTGGCGGATCGTGCCATGGGCGCGTTCGCACAGATCAATGAAGCCATGGTGTTCGCCTTCGCCCCGCCCGCTATCATGGATCTCGGCAATGCCTCGGGCTTCGACATGCAGTTACAGGATCAGGGGGGCCTGGGCCATGAGAAGCTTATGGAGGCGCGCAACATGCTTCTCGGCATGACCGCGCAGAATCCGCTACTCACCGACGTGCGCCCCAACGGCATGGATGACACTCAACAATACCGCCTGGAAGTCGACAAACGTCAGGCCGGCGCGCTGGGTCTGAGCCTCGCTTCGGTCAACGCTGCACTGTCGACAGCCTGGGGGGGCTGCTATGTCAATGACTTTCTCGACAGTGGCCGTACCAAAAAGGTTTATGTGCAAGGGGATGCGCCCTTCCGCATGCAGCCTAAAGATGTGGATCACTGGTACGTGAAAAATTCGAATGGTGACATGGTGCCCTTCTCGGCCTTCACAAATGCATCATGGATATTCGCTTCACCGCGCCTGGAACGCTACAACGGCGTCTCGTCGATGGAAATCCAGGGCTCACCAAAGGCTGGTGTGAGTTCCGGGGTGGCCATGACTGAGATGGAAAAGCTCGTCGCCAAGCTGCCCAGTGGCATCGGCTTCTCATGGACCGGGTTGTCCTATCAGGAGCGCATGGCTGGCTCGCAGGCTCCTATGCTGTATGCGTTTTCTATACTGGTGGTGTTCCTGTGCCTAGCCGCATTGTATGAAAGCTGGTCGGTGCCCTTCTCAGTGATTCTCGTGGTGCCGCTCGGTGTGCTCGGCGCCGTGCTTGCCACCACGCTACGCGGGCTCTCCAACGATGTGTATTTTCAAGTGGGCCTACTTGCCACGGTGGGTCTGGCCACTAAAAATGCAATCCTCATCGTGGAATTCGCCAAGTCGTTGCAGGAACAAGGCTACAGCCTGATCGAAGCGACGGTGATGGCCGTGCGTATGCGTCTGCGCCCGATCCTCATGACCTCACTGGCTTTTGGCCTCGGTGTGCTGCCATTGGCCGTGGCAAATGGTGCAGGTTCGGGGGGGCAGAATGCCATTGGCACCGGTGTGCTGGGCGGCATGATCGCCTCCACCGTGCTGGGGATCTTTCTGATCCCGCTGTTCTTCGTGGTCATCCGGGGCTTCTTCCCGGCCAAAACAAAAGCAGGCGAACCTGCCAATGCCGATCTGAAGCAGAGGATTCCAGAATGAAGCAAGGTCATCTTTCGGCGGCCATCGTCGCCCTTATCCTCTCCGGCTGTAGCACAATGTTGACTCCGGCATACGAACGCCCGGATGCGCCTGTACCGCAGAATTGGCCGACTCAAGGCAGCTATGAAGGGGCCATCTTTGAAGGCCAGACGCCAGCGATTGACACAGGTTGGAAGTATTTTATCCGCGACGAACGCCTGCGCACGCTTGTTGAGATGGCGCTCGCCAATAACCGCGATCTACGCATTGCCGCACTCAATGTTAAACGCGCCCGAGCCGCCTACGGCATCAGCCGCGCCGACGTGTTCCCCAGCATCAGCGCAACCGGTACGGCCACACACGCCAAGGGCGCCCGCGATGTAGTGGGTAACCAAGCCAGTCGCATCAGCCACAACTACAGCGCCACTTTGGGGTTTGCAAGCTACGAACTGGATTTTTTTGGCAAGATCCAGAACCAGACCGATGCCTCGTATGAGGCTTGGCTACAGCTTGCCGAAACACGTGATGCCTCCCAGATCAGCCTGATTGCACAAGTGATCAGCGGATTTTTGAATCTTGCCGCAGACAAAGAACGTCTGAAGCTCGCACAGGATACATTTACAAGCTTGGAGGACAGCCTTCGCCTAACACTTAAACGTCATGAGTTGAAGGTTAGCTCGCAGATTGACGTAACCTCCGCGCAGGCAAGCCTTGAAGCAGCCCGTGTAGACATTGCCAACTACAGAACCGCTGTGGCACAGGACGAAAATGCTCTGGCGTTACTCATTGGAGCGCCGGTACCTGCCCACCTCCATCCACCGCTTGGTCTCTTTGACGATGCAACGATTCTGGAGGAAGTCCCGACCGGGCTGAGTTCCGACATTCTCCTGCGCCGACCGGACCTGCGCGCTGACGAACACGCACTGAAGGCTGCAAACGCCAACATTGGCGCAGCGCGTGCAGCATTTTTCCCGAGCATCACACTCACTGCCAATGTAGGTACGGCAAGTACCGAACTCGGGCGACTTTTCAATGCGGGCAACGGCACTTGGACTTTCGCACCTCAGATCAATCTGCCAATCTTCGCCGGTGGCCGCTTGCAGTCTTCACTGGATCAAGCCAAAGTCTCCCGCGAAATCCAGATAGCTACCTATGAGAAGGACGTGCAGACAGCATTCCGCGAAGTGGCTGACGCGCTGGCCCAGCGTGGCACCGCAGATGATGTTTTACAAGCTCAGCAAGCGCAGACGGATGCCTACGAAAAGAGCTACAAGCTTGCCCGGCTTCGCTACAAAAATGGGGTCGACAGTTATCTCTCGATGCTCGTTTATCAACGCTCCTACTATGCTGCGCAACTTTCACTGCTAAGCACAAGGCTTTCTCGGCAGACCAATCTGGTCACTCTCTACAAAGCACTCGGAGGCGGTGTGAGTGAATGACAGCCGCCCGTAAAGACATCCACCCCAGCTATTCTATGCATCTAAAATTGAAATGTGGGGCATAACCAATTCTGCAGAGGCGTATTTTATAATGCGCCTCTGCTAGAAATATTGATTCGTGGTTGGATGCGTTGCTTGTCGTGTTGCCCTAATTGCATAGGGCAAAACTCACCACTGCATTTCACCCTTGTTGACCTTGGCGCCAATGTCCAGTGCGATGCCGAGTCCCGCACCCGGGTATGCTTTTTTCATGGCTTCGATCAGTTCGGTGCCGTTCTTAGCCTTGGCGGATTCGGTGTCAAAGCGGTGCAGATATTCACGTGTATATTGCACAGTGCTGATATCCAGTGCCGTACCCGGCGCACTATGGCCTGGTACAACGGTTAAAGGCTTGAGTGCTTCGATCTCGTCAAGTTGCGCGAACCAGGCTTGGTGCTCGGCAGGCTTTTGCGTGTCAGCGGTCCAGACATGCAGGTTGCCGAAAATGGCGATGTTGCCGACCACAGCCTTGATGGAGGGAATCCAGGTGTAAGGGCGATGAGCCAATACTCCGGTCGTGCCGCGCACTTCGATGGTTTCGCCATCTACCATCAGCGTATTGCCCTTCAATTCGTCCGGAATAATCGGTTGATGTGGTGCATTGGCGCCCATCTTCGGTGCCCAAAAGGCTAGCTTCCCAGCGAGTTTGGTCTGGATCTTCTCGCGTACAGCAGGGGTTGTAACGACTTGGGCTTGAGGAAACAGGTCCTTGAGTACCTCTGCGCCAAAGTAGAAATCAGGATCGGCATTGCTGATGAAAATGGTTTTGAGTGTTTTGCCACTGTCGAGCACATTGGCAGCAACGCGCAGGGCATCGGCACGGGTGAAACCACTATCGATCACGACCGCTTCAGTCTTTCCGCTGATCACCACGGCGTTTACGTTGAAACTATTGCCATCGGCGTTGTACACCTTAAGCGTCAATGGCGCAGTCTGCGCACTGGCGCTTGAGGTTGCGACGATGCCCAGGGCTAGGGTGGGAACGAGAAGGCGGCTGATTTGCTTGAGGCTGAACATGTGGATCTCCTTGAAACAGTGAGTGGGCTTGCGATAGGAGGTACTTTATGTTTTGCGATTGGATAGATAAAGTTCGTTATAGTTGATTATTTTTTGCGTGGATCGATGCAATGGACCGTTTAACCGCTGTACGTGTATTTGTAGAGGTCGCCGATCTGGGAGGGCTCACGCCAGCGGCAGAGCGCTTGGACATGTCTACCGCAATGGTGAGTCGTTACCTGGCGGCAATCGAAGAGTGGTTTGGGGCGCGACTGTTGCACCGTACCACACGCAAGGTAAGCCTTACGGATGCGGGGTTTGCCGCTTTACCCGCCTGCCGACAAATGTTGGATATCGCGGAAGAAGCCCAACACATTGCAGCGGAGCGTAGTCGTGAGCCTGCCGGAGTGTTGCGTGTCACCAGCTCAGGTTCATTTGCTGATGCGCAACTGACCTCTGCCCTGGTGGATTTCCAGCAACAACACCCGCAGGTCGAAGTTATGCTGTCGGTGGGCGACAGGGCGGCGGATTTGGTCGGCGAGCGGGTTGATCTGGCCGTGCGCATCACCAATACGCTTGACCCCACCATGATCACACGCCCATTGGCGCTATGCCGCTCCGTACTGTGTGCGTCCCCCGCATACCTGCAGCGCCACGGCTCGCCCCGCAGCGTGGAGGACCTTCACAACTATCGCTGCATTGCACACGCGTTCGGGATCGGCAAACAGTACCGTTTTACACGTGGGCAGGAGACGATTGAAGTCCCAGTGAATTGGAGCTTTCACACCAACGAGACAGCCGTTCTCCGCCGTGCGGTATTGTCCGGCGCAGGCATCGGCATGCTGCCCACCTACTATGTGGGGGGGGATTTGCAGCAAGGCGATCTCATTCAAATCTTGCCAGCAGAAGAACCGGAGATTCTGGGCATCCATGCCATCTATCTATCCCGCCAACATCAACCGCTCGCGTTACGGCTGCTCGTGGACTTTCTTGCTGAGCGTTTTGGCGGGCCTGTGCCGATATGGGATCTGGCGCTATCACTCTCTCAAAGAGTGGGCATGTGATCTTATTGCTATAAGCCTGCCAACTCATCTGCCCCCAATCAAGCACAGAATGCGGTCATGACATATCGCTTGTCAAACCTCTATCGCTATCAGTTTTGTATATTTTGGAACAGAAAGATGAGCGATTGGATCAGCTCAATCTGTATTGAGGCGAAGCCGCCAGTGGCGGCGCAAGAATAGGGGCCGCGTTAGCGACCCGGCCAGCAGCTTTGAGCGGCCCACATAATGAAGGCCCCCGGTTTTGCCGGGGGATTGTTACTCGATAGATTTGCCGTACGCAGACATCTCGGTATTAGCTGCTATTGATGGTATTTCAGACAATTGCAGCAGATATTTCTTTGGGATACGTTCTGTACAAATGGTTTAGGTCCAGCAGATCGATCCGCAGAAGCTGTACGACCCACTGGAACCAAGCCTCAGAACCGGTCGAAGAATGTCTTGATTTCCTTGGCTGCGAAAGCGGGTGGCCAATGGCCACCGTCGTTATAGCCGCACCAAGCCACCGGATACTTGGAATTACAGCCTTGATACTCCACGCAGCCATTTGTCCCAATCGCGCGGGTGGTGGTCGTGCAGCTGTTCTTGGCGATATATTTGTCGCGCGCTTCCTCGCCATATTGGTAGCCCACCACCGAATCTACCTTGGAGTGCAGCAAGATGGCAGCAACTTTGTTTTGTGAGTTGCCACAACCGCTCCACAGCGAACCCGACATCGGCGCCACGGCACGGAATGTGTTGCCCATCTCACAACCGATGGCATTGGACATCATGCCACCAAAGCTGAAGCCAGTTGCGTAAATGCGCGAGGTATCCAGACACAAACCATTTTTAAGTTGGTCTACCATGGCTTGCACAAAGTGGATGTCACGGTTATTGGGGTTGGCCCAACCGCTGTCGAGCCCATTGGGCGCAACAAAGATCGCGCTATCGCCGTAGAGTTCCTTCAGGCCATAAAAGGGTTTTTGGCTCGCCCAAGAATTGCCGTTATACACGTCCGTCGCTTGTCCTCCCCTCCAATGCAACCCGACCACCAGTGGGTAAGCTTTCTTCGGATTGTAGTTGGCGGGCACGCTGACCAAAAACTCCCGACTCAAGCCATCGGAGGTCAGAGTGTACTTACCATTGGCAAACAAGGTTGTCGAACTGCAGCCTTTGCTAGACACGGCGGACACTGCCGAGATGCTTGCGGTATTGTTGCTGGAGGACGATGCGCTCTCTAGTGAAGATGTGTTGTTCGATAAGGCAGTACTGTTCGTGGAAGCCGAGCTTGTGTCGCTTGTGCCACCACCGCAGCCGGTTGCAAGGATAGCCATTGCGAAAACCAAGGGCACCGACCGGAAAAGAGAAGTTGAAATCATGATAATAAGCTCCTAGTCAAAAAAAATCTTGAGATCTATCCGCACATATTATGGATTGGCAAAAACTTAAGAATGAAAGTACAACTGGCATAGAAATATGCGGATAGACGATTGATTACTGTACGTAAGTGGTAACACTCATCGCTGGCAACTTGGCCGTAAAGGCATTTCCACTTACAGTGATCGGGCTTTGTTGTACAAATCGCCCACTACCACTGGTTTGATAAGGAATCAACGAAGTAATAGTTTTGTTTTTGATCAGGACAGGCTGGCTGACTGAGTAATTGTTGGCATTAATCATCACCAGCACGTAATGACTGCTCCCTGCATAAGCTGATAAATACACACCGCTCGCAGGTTGAGCTGTTGCGTCATAACGTGCATACCCAGGACGAATATAGCGAGAGAAGTGCTGAACACCCGTGCCAAAATAGGTCGGGTTGTTGCTGTTGTCGATCAACCCGGTTGGCTGGCTATCGTTGGAGTTGACCAACCACCACCAAACATACGCATTGTACTGTCCGACCACCATGGAGTTGTGGATTTCAGTCGCGGCAGCAACAGCATCGGCCAGATTAGTGCTCCAAGCACTGGCAGTAGCAGTTTTTGCCGTTGAATCCAAATAGTGCTCAGTCATCCAGAGTTCTTTGCCTTTGCTCTTGGCCAAGGTCGGGTAGCTTGGTTTGCTTCCGTATAAGTGCCCACCGATGATGGAGATGTTGGTCGCGGCACTCACGTTGTTAAGCGCCGCAGCAGACATGTTCGGGTTGAAATTTAAGGATTCCGGCATCATCAGTTTGACCGTAGATCCTGAAATGGCGCGGGCACCGTAGTTGGCAGCCCAAGTTGCTAACTGATCTGCCGACCACAAACACGATTCATAGTTCTGTGGATCCCAATCTGGCTCATTTTGTATAGATATCGCGTACAAATTGACGCCTTTTGTTTTTGCGTAACTGATATAAGACTTCAGGTAATTCGCATAGTCTCCGTAACTCGATGTCGCCAAGTTGCCGCTCCACAGTTTGTTGGAGCGGTTATCGTTTCCCACTTTCATGCTCACTGGCGGCGTCCATGGCGTTGCAAAAACAATCGCCCCCAGGTCCTGCGCTGCTTTGCCGTTTGTCAGCTCCGCATTCCATGCAGAGGTATCAGCTGTTTGTGACGAACTATTCCAAGTGGCTGGCGCAATGCGTAAGCGCATGATACTCAATCCCAGGCTGCCACTATCTGTTCCATACAATTTTTTGACCCGAGCTGAAGTCATCACTCCATTCCAGGCTTCCGACCCCCCAAAGCCACGAATCGTCTGTCCTACTTTTGCGTAATCAACTTCCGCTGTCGTAGCACCCCACGCAAATAGTGGTGTCAGGCACAAAAGCACAGGAAAAATTTTCTTTTTGAATTTGAACATCATGCACTCCATCTTCAATGATTATAAATAGTGTTTTGATCAAAACACCGCTTATTGTCCTTGACGTCGTTTGTATTCAATCAGAGCAACAGCAAGTCCAGGTATTTCACTCTGTCCGGATTGCGGGGTTCCCACCCCACAATCCGTAGCAGAAAAAACCTTTCCTACTGAGCCGTCAACAAGCCTAGCTTGTAAGGCGCTGCGTCATAAGCGCCACTATAACTGGGGTCGAGTCCTTGATATAAATACTGCATATGGCAGGCATCGATTTCCATTTTTTGATCATACCCAGCGCGAATCATTTCACCGTGGCTAATACTGGTAGTCCATTTGCCAGTGGGGAATGAAACGTTGCTTGCGCCTGCAAAGGGGTCTGCTTCTGACGTCTTATATGCAGTCCACGGGCCATCCAGACTGGTCGAAGTCCAGGCTCTGAAGAGGCGCGGGCCAGATTGCCAACCTTCTACGATCAGAAGGTATTTGTTCAGGCCCTGCAGTTTGTATACATTGGAAGCCTCAAACAACTGGTTTTGCGCACCAGACATTACCGTCGTATAACCGCTGAAGTGCGGGAAATTGGCGACACTGGTCTTGCTCATGTATAGCTTGCCATCGTCTCTTGAGAAGTACAGATAACAGTTGCTATCGTTACAAATCACCCAAAAGTCCAGTGCGTTAGTAGGCTCGCCAGACAACAGAGATTGTGGCGATGTCCAGCCCGAAACGTTGTTGATATCCGAATTGGTGGAGTATCTGCCGCCCCATTGCGTGATCAGGTACCACTTCTTTTGCGGCGCAAAATAGAACACTTGTGGCGCGACTGTAGAACTTCCACCTGCTTTAAAGCTGGTTTGATTCGCAGACGACGCTGAATTGAAATCCGAAAAGTTCATGTATATGGACTTGTAACCGCCGTTATAAACCGTTGCAAATACATGGTATTTACCGTTGTAATTGACAACCGTTGGATCTTTCACCGAAACATTGCCATTTTTGGGTGAAATAAGCGGTGCGCTAGATTTCCAGCTTAAGGTTTTTGGAAGATCGCATATGGTGGCTGCATACGCAGCGGTTGCACCAATAGCGAATGATATTCCGACCAACAGTTTCCGCAGCATTGACTTGCCTCCTGCATTAATATGATTAATTAGAAAATGCGAAACTTTCTACGCTCTACAGCACTACTAACCAAAGTAATGTCGGATACCTCCTTTCACATTAACCTTAACCAATCACTGTCCAATGAGCAAAAAGAGAAGTCCTTGCACAAAGCCGGACTTCACCATTCAACTTCCGACAAAACGGACCATCTGTGTGCATGCACATGGCTACGATAAGTAACCATGCCATTGTGTAAAAATCGATTTAAACGACTTGCAGCACCCCAGAGAGAATTCCGGGGGCCGCGATTTTGATCGAGTCATGCCCGGATGGCATGACAGCACACAAAGTTATTTTGTCTTTGCGTTGGTTGTTGCCACATAGCCTTTCAACCAAGTCAGCGCAGGGCGCTCCTTGCCGTTGCTATAAAGGCCAGAACCATCTTTCCAGGTTTCACCAGACCTATATCCCCACAAGGTGATCCCCTTTACGCTACTGTGTTGCCACATAACCGGGAACAACTCCTTGTATTTGGCCAATTGGCCTGCATCTGAGCCACCATTGACGATATCCAACTCTGAAATGTAGATATCTACGCCTAGGCTTGCATAGTCATCCAGCGTCGCTTTCATCTGGGAGGCATTCATATAGTCCAGATTAAAGTAATGCGACTGCAGTCCAATCCCATCAATCAGATTACGATCCTTGAGGAGCTTGGCTATCGCCTTGAATTTGCTGCGTGCACTTGGATCATTTTCTGTTCCGTACTCATTCATCAGCAGTTTGGCATTCGGACAATACTGTTTTGCAAGGTGGAACGATGTGATGATCCAATCCCATCCGGTCGTACCATTACCTCCGAGTGCATTCTTGAAACTTGGGACTTGATGCAATGGTTCGTTCACCACGTCAATGGCCCACGATTTCGGATAGCGGGCACAAGCGGCCTTTATCCATTGTTCAACCTCCACACGTTGATCAGAAGAGGAAAGGTTTTTCACCCAACCTGGCTCCTGTGATCCCCAAACCAGCGTATGCATTTTGAACTTATATCCCTTTGATACGGCATAATTGTAGGCCACATCTGCCGCCCCCCAATTCATGGAGCCACGTGTGCCTTCTACGCTTCCCCACTTGGTCCCGTTTTCAGGCGTGACCTGATTCCAATATGTGCCATATTCAGACGGCACATAGCCAGCAATAACATTACCGACAAATTTGGCCTTGCCGGTAGCCATCTGAGCGGAAGCGGGTACAGAGGAGAATATCAACCCTACGCAACCAGCCAAGCACATTTGTTTGAATATCGAACCAATAGAGCCATTCAAAAATCTCATCGTCATTCTCCAAAAGTTTTGTTTGTGCACATCAATATTTTGTTCACTGAAGTCATATCTAGCGCCGTCTATCTACAAAATCTTGCTTACAGCCAACCTCCTTTCCTAAGCGTTAGCTAAATTTTGAGTTAAGCCCTCTCATCGCTCCAATTGGACTGGCTTGTACGAGATTAGTCCAATTCTTTTGTCATGATTAACCTAGTGCGTGCCGGTCTTCCGGACCAGCTGTCTATGATGTGGAGACAGAATATATGGTGGCGGTGCCATTAAAGCTGTTTAGATGACATTAAAACTATTGCAGAAATATTTATAGTCCAATTTACGGAACCAAGTTCTTTATTACATATACATGCGAATAAAATTTTCTCATATTGCGTATGCAGAATTCGGTATGTACTAATTTGTCAATTACATGAATGTTTCTGCTATGCATTAAAAGCGCAGGATGTTTGCTTATCCAGGAGTTTGATAACTCTTATATATTTCAACTACTTACGTTTTTCAGGACAAGAAATTATGTTGACTGTATATGCATAATAATTGTTTGGTCAACGACGTAAACAATAAAACAACAGTTATTCTTTTCTAAGAATCAAGTTCTTAGCGTTGTGAGCGCTTACATTCATAATTTGTTCGTCTGGGCCGATCATAAATAGATGTACGGCATTTACCAAAGTGTCGGATTTCTGTAAGTTAATAGGAATATGCTGAACCGTGAAAGCGGTTTCATTTTCAATAAGCAATGATTTTCTGTCAGAGTTTTTCATTGCCGTTTGTCCGAAAATTCCTTGTCCTCGAAGAGTATTTAAGCAGGTGATAATATACTTCAACGCTATCAACCGATTATCATGAAGACAGGTGCGAAATGCCTTACAAGCCTAAGTTGATTGCGTCCTCCCTTGTATGTTTTTTTGGCTTGCTGGCGCTGGTTTCATGCGGCGGGGGCGGCGGCAGTAGCGAGAACGGAAGTTCGAGCACAAGTAGCGATAGTGCATCCACATCAAGTACGTCAGGCACAAGTACAAGCACTACACTTACTTGTGATGCACCGGAGCAATTCTCGATTCCGAGTACTGGATCTGTTGTGGGAAATGGCACCTTGGCCAGTTGCACAGAAACGGCACTTAAAGCAGCTATATCAACTGGGGGGCACATCACTTTCTCTTGCGGCAGTGCACCAGTGACAATCGCTGTGACCAGTGAGATAACGATTCCCAAAAATACCGTCATTGACGGATCTGGACTCATCACGCTTGATGGTGGTGGGAAGAACAGGATATTGGTTGCCGCGAACAATCGCTCTCTTTCTGTTCGTAATATGCGCTTCATAAATGGTACGGCAAGCCAAGATATGACCGGGGCTGGAATTGGCGGGGCTGTCTCCGGGCCGTATATGGACAAAATCGAGGTCATTAACAGCATATTTGAAAACAATACCGCCGGGCGTGGTGGTGGTGCTGTGGGGGTTGGAACCGCAGGTTCTCTGGTAATTTCGGGCAGTACCTTTAAAGGTAACAATGCGTGGTATGGCGGTGCTGTTTATAGCCTGCTCTCACCGCTTACGATTGTGAATTCCGTATTTACAGGAAATAGTACAACGACAAGCGGAGGGCTGGGCGATGGGGGGGCGATTGGTACAGACGGCGCCTCAACAGACCCTAGTGACGCCATTGGTGGCGATATCAAGATATGTGGAACGCAAATTACCAATAATAAAGCCTACGGTAGCGGCGGCGGAGCCTATTTGTGGGTATATCCGCCGGATCGAATTATTATTGAGCGGACGACTGTTTCAAACAATGTTGTTTCGCCGAATGGCAGAAACAGTAATGGACTCGGCGGAGGCATGCGTGTTAGCAACGGAGAAATCTATATCAAGCGTTCCAGCTTCCTATCTAATACGAGCGAAGGTAACGGTGGAGGGCTTTATCTGGACTGTGCCCCTACTTGCATGCTGACCAACAGTACATTCTATAAAAACACAGCAGCAGCTTACGGTGGCGCCATTTTTGGAGATAAACACCAAAGCAATAACGTCACGTTTGCCAGCAATTCTGCTGGAGGACATGGCGGGGCTATCTTCGGTAGTAATTTTGTATTGAACAACACTGTATTCCTGGACAACTCGGCCGGTAATCCGTGGGGGCAAGCCATGTCATGCAGTTCGACAGGGACTGGTGTCAATGTCATGCAATGGCTCTCTGCTTCATCCACTGGGGGCGGTGACAAATGTATTCCAAGCATTACAGCGGCCAACCCTCTGCTTGGCGCTCCCGCAGATAATGGCGGGCCGACATGGACGATGCTTCCTGCTGCAAGTAGTCCGCTCCTCCAGGCAGGAACAAATTGCGAATCCATTGATCAGCGCGGTAATTCCCGTAACACAAGCAAGTGCGATCTCGGGGCTGTAGAGCTGCCCTAGATGAGTTGATGATTGCATGGAAAGTTTAATTTAAAGGTGAGTAATGCAGTATCTCAAAATGCATAAGACAGCGGCTCTGTGTTGTGCTCTGGCCATTTTTATAACAGGTTGTGGTGGTGGATCGGGAGCCACCACTGCAACTTCTGATAATTCTGCGAGTACGTCTACGGGCGGCAGTTCTTCATCGGGCGGGACTCTCTCCAATGCCAGCGCAGGTTGCGGTACATCTGCACAGTTTTCGGACGGGAAGTATTCTTTGGTATCTGATGGGGTTACTCGGGAGTTTTGGGTCAGCGTTCCGTCAACCTACAGCAAGAGCCATCCCTATCCTGTTGTCGTGGGCCTTCATTGGCGTGGAGGTCAGGCAAGCGATGTGTATAACGGAGGCTCTTGGGCAAGTAGCAAGGCCTTTTATGGGCTGAAGGAACTCTATGGTGACACTGCAATATTTGTAGCTCCTGATGGACTCGATAATGGGTGGGCCAATAGCAATAACCAGGATATTCACTTTATGCGGGCGATGGTGGCCAAAATCCAGCAGGGGTTATGCATTGATAATTCACATATCTATGCAACTGGGTTTAGCTTTGGAGGCATGATGTCCAATGCCATCGGTTGTGAGATGGGGGATACTTTCCGAGCTGTCGCGCCGATGTCTGGATCTCTATGGAGTGGTTGTGCAGATTCATCCAAGAGGGTTGCTGCCATTTTTTTGCACTCGAAAATAGATGCGGTGGTTGACTACAAGTATGGGGAAGAGGCACGGGATAAGTATCTCGCCAGGAACAGCTGTACGACGACCACGCGTGCCATCGGCACAAACGGTTGCATGGAATATCAGGGATGCCAAGCCCAATACCCTGTGGTGTGGTGCGGATACGACGGCGGTGGTCATTGGCCTCCTGCTTTTGCAGCGCAGGAGATCAAAACCTTTTTTGACCGTTTCTAAACCACAGTTCATCTAGGCCCGGGAACGCTCTGATGTGGCGGTGTGATTGGTTTCCGTGCAGCTTGGTGACGCAGAGACTTGGCATGGGCGGCTGTTTCCTGCGTAATAGGGGCTGTCCAGAGACTTTGTCTGCCTGCAAGCGATTGCTGAATTTGCCCAACAGTGCTGCAACATTGTCCAGAGCTGTTTCTTGGGGCCTATAATGCTGGCAAGCACAGGGTGAGGGGGTCGGTGCCTTGCCTACGGTCTGCTGTGATTGACCGGTTTGTATCGAAGGAGCCGCAGGGCGTTGCGTGCAGTACCGGAGCGGCGATTTTGTGAGAGGTTCGATTGCATATGAAGGATGAGCAAGTGCTGCGTCCTGGCTCCCAGGGCGAGATGACGGTCCGCTTTGATGCCGGGTGCGTCACGGTAACAGATGAGGAAGATGCCTGGCTTGTCTGTTTTGCCGATCAGGCTGTGTCGCCTGTCCGTTATTTTTTGCTGCAGCGTGCTCATGAATTCGACGCCCAGGATATCCAGTTCGACATGGCAACCTACCATGTTGAACGCGATGACCAGAGCCAGTCCTGCTACGGCGGCATCGCGGTGTTTGATCTGTATCGTGATCGGGTTGTCGTGCGTCTGAATGTCGAAGGCTCGCAAAGCTTGGAAACCCTAGGATTAGACGTACAGTTTGCCCTGGATGACACCCGCTTTGAGTGCCTCAGGCAGCAATTGGAGCGTATCTTTGCGGGTACTTCATGCTTGGTGATTCACGGCTAGTATTTGAGCGCCTTGTTAGTATGAGCTGTCATGCGATCGTTCTGTTCAGGTGTGTGAGCATGTCGATAAATCATGACTAATTGGGGCTGTGGCGCTTATCGCATGATGATGCCTTTTTTCATGTATCCAGATTCCGCCTGTTGTCACAGCCTTGGTGGTGAATGCCTGTGTGAGACACTACATCAGTATAAGAATGGGGTAGAGGTATAAAGATGATGGTCTTGCAGTGCCTGGCGGCGGTGCTGGTGGCGTCACGGACTTACTGGTATGTGGCTTTGCCGTTGTTGATAGTAGCGATTGTGTTTGTTTTGGGCGTGGCCGCCGTAATGCCAAGCCGGGTGGCAACCCTGTTACGTGGAATACCTTCGGTGTTGGTGATCGGTTTTTTCGCCAACCAGTTTGCCGGGCATTTTGCAAGCAACTGGTTGCTCGCCACTTCTGGCATTGCTGGCTCGGCCACGGTTGTGTCGATTGAATCGACCTCTTCCATGTACAACGATCAGCCGGTGATGCGCCATCAGGTGATGATTCGCCCGCAGCAGGGTGGGGCGGTGATACAAACCTACTTTGATACCAGCGACTTCAACATTACCCCGCAGCCGACTGAGGGTGGTTATGTGTATCCACAGCAGGGGAGCCGCTTCAACGTGCGCTATCTGCCCGATTTCCCGCGTGCTGTCGTCGTCCTCTCTGATGATGACAGCCCCTATAGTCGGAGTCTGCGTTGTCAGCACAGTATGGAAGTACAAAACAAACTGAGCAACCAACTGGCATTTGACCCCCAGAATGGCGAATTCAAGGCCGCCCTGGCAAACGCCAAGCATGTGGCGGAGCAGGACTGCCGCGACCCCGATGTGCCTGCTACAGAGACACCAATCCCGTAGTTATCCCTGTGCATGCGGAAACCCGCAAGAAGCGCTCAAAGCTCTTCGTATTCATGACGCATTAAATGACCTGGTACATCACGTCACTCTGGTGCGCTACAGATACTCGGAGAAGTCACACTGGTAACTGCTATGAGTAGGAGAAAAGATCTTACTCGCCCACTCCTTGAAATCTGCCAAGGTTTCAATCTTGTACCGCGTTCCAAAACTCACGATCTCGATTCTCGGAAGCTCATCGCGCAATGCTCGAAGGCAGGCAATGCAGGCCTGCGCCGGAGAGGCCGTGTCGTACCAAATCGATTCCAGGAACTGGCACCGCAGTTCTCCACCAACAAAAATGTCATGAACAGGTTGCGGTGAGTTCATCGTTTGATCAAATGACTTAGGATAAATGAATTAAGAACTGTAGATTGTAGAGCAAAACTATGTATAGCCCACGATTGACACCGACTTCCAGCCGCCAATCTTCAGCGTGTAGGTTGGGAAAGCCGAAGGCGTCTCCCAACGCTTCTCATCTCTCCACAGCCAGGATTTCACACTCTGCATCACTCCCCCTGTCTGGTGGATAAATGCTTTGAGCCACTGCATCACGATTATGCCGATAATTCGCTATGCGCTAATCATGAATAGGATTTTTAACTGTACAAATAACGCCGTGCTGCGAATTACAACGCAAAAGCGTTGGGAGACGCCTTCGGCTTTCCCAACCTGCGCGCTGGCACAGTGGCAAGGCCGTAACCCGGAGTAGGTCGGAAAAGCGTAGCGCCTTCCAACGCTTGGTTGTTACGGGATACGCATGGCATGCGTAGGATGGAGCCTACGGCTGATCCGACCTACTATTTCTTCTCGCATTCCGGGTTACGGCCTTGGCAGGCCTTTGAGGACTCAGAAGATCGCCTGATCTGGCCCCGCCCCGTTAATGAATAATGGATATATTGTGGGGAGCTGTGCTCTCAGCCTTGTATCTACGCGCTGACGTACGCCATCGCTTCCGGTCCTTACTAGGCGATAACAGGGCTTGCAGCTCTCGGATCTGCCTCGGGTTCCGGCCTTATATTCCCTTTCATTCATCCGTCAGAGATTGTGCTGGAATGGCGATCTATACTGACTGTAGTTGTTTGGGCGCTTCTGCTACGTCTGGTCGTTGATTTTTGAGGCTGACCTGCACGGATGGCGGGGCTTGGATAAGGGGTTAACCATCGTGATGCGCCTGATCGTACGTACCATTTGTCTTTGGGGACTACTGATCGCTGCCACATCAGTGTGGGCGCGATCCCCGCTCTGCTTTGCCGCCTCGGATGATTGGTTGCCTTATAGCTCGTTCAGCGCGCCTGGTGGTGGTTTGCTGGTGAGGATTGCTCGTGCTGCATTTGCAGCCCAGGGGCAGGATTCAAGCTACGTTTTCCCGCCGTGGAATCGGGCGTTGACAGAGGCGCGTGCTGGTGTTTTGACGGGGATCGTGGGGGCTTGGTACTCAGAAGAGAGGGAAAGGGACTTTCTCTACTCGCAGCCCATTTATAAAAACGAGATTGTCTTTATTGCTTTCGCCAATCAGCACATTGAATACCGACAGCCGGCTGATTTGAGGCCCTACAAGATAGGGGCTGTACGAGGCAATAGCTTTGTCACGACCTTGCAAAGCGCCAATCTACAAGTCGACTTGGCTAAAGACATGGATGAGAATCTGAGAAAGTTCGTGCGTGGGCGGGTGAAGTTGATTGTTGATGAAAAGCTGTCCACCGAATTCGCTATTGCCGAGAAGTTTCCAAGCATTAAACAGAACGTTGTGTTCTTGCAACCACCACTCGAAACGAACTACCTGTATCTGATTGTCTCTAAAGAGATAAGCGATGCCGCTCAAATTATCGCCGATTTTAACAAAGGCTTAGCCAAAATCGAGCAGAACGGCACACTCAGGAGGATCTACCAGGACAGCGGTTTTTGAGCGAACGATCTTGCGTTGTATTTGCGCAAGTGATTGTTGATGCGCTATTGCTGCCCTCGTTTGACCCAATGAGAAGGCATCTTTCAATGTTCTATTTCAGCGCGTAGGCTGGGAACAACTACCCGCCAATAATGTAATCATGACAAAGATATCAACACGTTTTGCAAAGTGTCGCTACATCAGGGGCGGAGCCAACACGCGGGGGTAATTGTAGGGTTTGCATGCACAGCATGCGAACGCGTGATAATCGAGAAACCACAAGCCTTTGCAGAAAAAACAGCATCAAACAGACGGCATTTCTCAATCAAAGTTCGAACGCGTGCGCAACGAGTTGCGCACCCTACACGGCTGCATCCCCAATCTGGTGGATAAATGCTTTGAGCCACCGCATCATGATTATGCCGAGAATTCGCCATGCGTTAATCATGAATAGGATTTTTATCGATACAAATAACGTAGTGCTGCGAATGACAACGCAAAAGCGTTGGGAAAGCCGAGCGAAGCGATGGTTAGGTCACATCGCTCTCAGGTGCTCCTTCGTGAGCCTCCAGATTGTAGGTGGCGACATTTACTGCACCTGCCGAGAAACCGGAAAAGACGCTGCAAGAGGGACCCCCCGAGTCTGTTTTCAAGGAGATGTGGTAAAGCCCCTTGCCATCTGCTCTTGCAACCACATGTTCGTTTAGTAGGTCTACTAACTTATGCGACCAGAGAATGACTTCGTCGTAGTCCAGTTTTCCAATGGGCGCTTCGGTTTCAATGGTGCGGATAGTTCCGCGATGCAAGACTTCGCCACATTTGTTGTAGAGGACCTTGAACTCGGTGAAGGTTAGTGCATTAGGTTTTGAGTTTGCTTCAAGATGCCAACCACCGTCAGTCTTTGTGCGGGTAAGACTTTGAGGAAATGAATGGGGGTGGTTTCTTTGCAGCAACTTCATAATGCGCTCTGCATTCCATTCCTTCTTCGCAGCGCTGGACCTCGCCGCCGGAAGATCACCGTGCAACTGTAGGCACCCAAGGGCCACCAGTTCGCAAATGCGGCGGAACTGCAAGTAACAATATTCGCGGGCGTAGGGAGGTGATAGGTTCAGTTCTCCGGTGCATGCCCGAGCAACAAGAGCAATTCGTATAGCCAACTCATACATGAGGCGGAGATAGCCGCGAACGGCGGTCTCTTCGGCGAACGGTTCCAAGATAGAGGACATCTACGAGAGGCCTAACTAGTAGACGGACAGACAAAAGTCCGGGTAAATCATTGATTTATCGAAAGCGTACATTCAGTCCGTCCGTGTACGCTTATCAATAGTGCGGACAGAAGGGCAAGACGTGAAAGCGCCTGAACGTCCGCTTGGGGTACCCGATATCCAGGGGCCGCAATGGGCCGAACTCAGCCTCTCCATGCTGCATCAATACCCAATTAGTCGTCAAGGCTTGAGGAGAGGTTGTTGAAACACTTCCGTACATGTGTTGGAATTTCCACCTTTATGATGAGGAAGGCCAGCATGATTCAGCCTGTTTAAGCTGCGAGCAGGGGTTTGATGAAAACGCTCACATTCGGTGATGGAAATTCCCGAGGCCATGTGGTGAGAGTTTTGTGAGTCATTGACTTTGGCATTGTTGCCCTCTCAACCCCGTTGGGGAACGACAGGGATGCAATAAAAAAACGGCAGCCCGGTTTCTCGGACTGCCGTTTTCTTATGCTTTGGCTTGTAGCAAGCCGTGGGGCTTACTTCGGAATCGAGCCTTCCACGCCTTCCACATAGACGCTCATCTTGCGCAGATCGGCGTCGGCCAGGGTCTTGCCGGCGGGGACGAATTCCTTGCCGGTGTTGTCCTTGAGCGGGCCGCTGAAGGGGTGCAGCTTGCCAGCCTTGAGGGCGTCGCGGCGCTCTTCGGCGAGCTTCTTCACATCGGCCGGGGTGGCCGGGCCGAAGTTGTCGATGTTGATCGCGCCTTCTTTCACGCCATACCAGATGTCGGTGGTCTTCCACTCACCCTTCATGGCCTTTTCCACCTGCTCGTTGTAGATCACGCCCCAGTTCAGTACGGAAGCTGCCAGTTGGGCCTTGCCGCCGAACTTGGTCATGTCCGAATCCCAACCGAAGGCGTAGATGCCCTTTTCCTGGGCGGCCTGCACCACGGCGGGGGAGTCGGTGTTCTGCATGAGCACGTCGGCACCTTGGGAGATCAGGGTCATCGCGGCTTCACGTTCCTTGCCCGGGTCAAACCATGCATTCACCCAGATCACCTTGGTGGTGGCCTTGGGGTTGACGCTGCGGGCGCCGATGGTGAAGGCGTTGATGTTGCGGATCACTTCTGGGATGGCGACCGAGCCGACCACACCGAGCTTGCCGTTCTTGCTCATCTTGCCTGCGACCACACCCAGCATGTAGGCGCCTTCATAGGTGCGGATATCGTAGATGCCCATGTTCTTGCTGCTCTTGTAGCCGGTGGCGTGCATGAACATGGTCTTGGGGAACTGGCGGGCAACCTTTTCGGTGGCGTTCATGTAACCGAAGGAGGTGGTGAAGATGATCTTGTTGCCCTTGGTGGCTAGATCGCGTACTACGCGTTCTGCGTCGGCGGTTTCCGGCACGTTGTCCACATAGGTGGCCTTGACCTTGTCGCCGAACTTGGCTTCAACTGCTTTGCGGCCTTGGTCGTGCGAGTAGGTCCAGCCGTGATCGCCCGTCGGGCCGAGATAGACGAAGCCGACCTTGAAGGGCTCATCGGCAAGGGCTGTGCCGCTCAACGTGGCAACGATGGCCGTGGCCGAGGCCAGGCGCAGGACGGTGTGCAAAAACGACATCGAGAAACCTCCATGTTGGAAAATAGGTTCAGGGCCAGAATGGACGACTCTGGACTTGGAACCATTGCAAAATTGGTTTGCAATGGTAGTGCAAATTCAGAACGCAATTATGATGCCAATCAGAGACAATCGCGGTTCTTGTGTTGGAAACGTGTTGTCGGACCGGTTGGCCTGATAGACTTCGGGTTTTTCCGCACTCGGCGGATCGGGCCTGGCAGGCTTTGTGCATTTCCCCCTGGCAACCCCTTAATTCTAACCTTAATTTCTCAGCTGTCGCATGAGCGATCCTTCTTCTATTGGCTTGGCCAAGACGCCTGTTCCACCGCGCCTGGCCTTGTGGAACATTACCAAGCGCTACCCCGGTGTGGTGGCCAATGACAAAGTCAGCCTGTCGGTCGCGCCGGGCGAGATTCATGCTGTGCTGGGCGAAAATGGTGCGGGTAAAAGTACCTTGATGAAAATCATCTATGGCGCCACGCACGCGGATGAGGGGCACCTGCTCTGGAATGGC
Organism: Uliginosibacterium gangwonense DSM 18521; assembly: GCF_000373965.1. Taxonomy (GTDB): domain Bacteria; phylum Pseudomonadota; class Gammaproteobacteria; order Burkholderiales; family Rhodocyclaceae; genus Uliginosibacterium; species Uliginosibacterium gangwonense. The sequence goes on from NZ_KB892866.1 coordinate 217,484, forward strand.
AAGGAAGTTCACATTGCCAACCCGGCCGAGGCGCGCCACCTCGGCATCGGCATGGTGTTCCAGCACTTCCAGTTGTTCGAGACACTCTCTGTGGTCGAAAACATTGCCCTGGTGCTGGAGGGCAAGTTCGATCTCAAGGCGTTGGCCATACGGGTCAAGGAGGTGTCTGAGAAGTACGGCCTGCCCCTGGACCCGTACCGCATGGTGCACAGCCTCTCGGTGGGTGAGCGCCAACGCGTGGAAATTGTGCGTTGCCTGCTGCAAAATCCCCAGCTTCTGATTCTTGACGAACCCACCTCGGTGCTCACACCGCAGGCTGTGCGCAGTTTGTTTGGTACGCTGCGCCAACTGGCTAGCGAAGGGGTGAGCATTCTCTACATCAGCCATAAGCTCCATGAGATCCAGGAACTCTGTGATCGCGCCACGGTGATGCGCGGTGGGCGCGTAACAGGTGAGGCCAACCCGAAGGAAGAAACCTCTGCCAGTCTGGCCCGGATGATGATTGGCCGTGAGCTGCCCGTGTGCGTCTCCCCCGCATTTGAGGGTGAGGCCAAGCCGGTGCTGGAGGTCAAAGGGCTGAGTTACGCCAATGACGACCCTTTCTGTTCTTCTCTATTCGATATTTCCCTGTGCTTGCAGAGTGGCGAAGTGCTGGGGATTGCCGGGATTTCCGGTAACGGGCAGGCGGAATTGCTTGCTGCACTATCGGGCGAGCAGCTTTCTGCTTCCGAGTGCGTCCTGTTGGAAGGTCAGCCGGTGGGCCATCTGGATGCTGGACGCAGACGCGACCAGGGTTTGGCCTTTGTACCTGAGGAACGCCTGGGGCGAGGGGCTGTGCCTTCGATGAGTCTGGCGGAGAATACTGTCCTCACCGCTCACCGTCAGGCCGGGCTGAGCCGTTATGGTCTGCTCAACTATGGTGCTGCGCGGGAGTTTGCCAAGCGCTGCATTGAGCGTTTCGACGTGCGCTGCCCTGGCGTTGGAGCCGCTGCGCGCAGCCTCTCCGGGGGGAATCTGCAGAAGTTCATCGTCGGGCGCGAGATCATGCAGGCGCCCCGTGTGATGATTGTGGCCCAACCCACCTGGGGGGTCGATGTCGGCGCTTCGGCTGCGTTGCGCCAGACCCTGATCGACATTTCGCGGAGCGGGGTGGGGGTGCTGGTGATCTCTGAAGAACTCGAAGAACTCTTTGAAATCTGCGACCGCATCGCCGTGCTGGCCGGGGGCAGGCTCTCTGAAGCCCAACCCAAGGCTCAGACCGACGCGGAGCAAATCGGCCTGCTGATGGCAGGCTCCCAACAACAAGCTGCTTGATCTTTGCCATGCATCTTCTGGAACCTCGTGCCAATTCTTCCCAACTGATGCGTTGGGCAGGGCCGCCTATTGCGATCCTGCTGACCTTGTTGGCCGCCTCTGCCTTGTTTGCCATTCTGGACAAGCCTCCGCTGCAGGCGTTTTATGTATTCTTCATTGAGCCGCTGGAAACCGCCAATGGCTGGAGCGAGCTGGCGCTCAAGGCATCTCCGCTGATCCTCATCGCCCAAGGGCTGGCCCTGGGTTTCCGTGCGCGGGTTTATAACATCGGCGCCGAAGGGCAACTGCTGATGGGGGCTGTGTTTGCCAGCGGTGTGGCCATCTACACCGATGGCCTGAACGCCTGGTGGATTCTGCCGATGATGATCCTGGCGGGGGCACTGGGTGGCGCTTTGTGGGGCAGCCTGTCGGCTTGGCTCAAAACACATTTCAATGCAGATGAGACGCTCACCACCCTGATGCTGACCTATGTGGCCACCTACGTGCTGTCCTATCTGGTCAGTGGGCCGTGGCGTGATCCGGGGGGCACCAACTTCCCGCAGTCCATCATGTTTGGCGAATCCGCCATGTTTGAACCCTTGTTTGATGGCCTGCGTCTGAACTCGTCGATCTTTATCACGATCGTGGCGGTGCCGCTGTTCTGGCTGTTCGTGTCGCGCAGCTTCCGCGCCTATCAGCTTGCGGTGGGCGGGCTGGCGCCTGCGGCAGCGCGCTACGCGGGCTTCTCGGCTCGATCTGGGGTGTGGATCAGTCTGGTGATCTCCGGGCTGACGGCTGGCCTGGCCGGGGCCATGGAAGCCGCCGGGCCGGTGGGGCAACTGACGCTATCGCTCTCGCCGGGCTATGGCTATGCGGCCATTATCGTCGCCTGGGTGGGGCGCCTGCACCCAATCGGGATCGTGCTCTCGGGCCTGCTGCTGGCTTTGATCTATCTGGGGGGTGAAGCTGCCCAGGTGTCGATGCAGCTGCCCTCAGCCATCTCCTGGCTGTTCCAGGGCATGTTGTTGTTCTTCCTGCTGGGGGTTGATGTGTTTGTGGATTACCGTTTCCGCCGCCGGCGCGACAAACGTTTGATGAGCAGCGAAGAAGGGGCGAATGCATGATTGATTCCATCATCCCCATTCTGGTTGCTACCCTGGCCGCAGCAACCCCTCTGATTTTCGCTGGGCTTGGCGAACTGGTGGCCGAGAAGAGCGGCGTGATCAACCTGGGTGTCGAGGGCATGATGCTCATCGGTGCAGTGGCTGGGTTTGCGGGGGCGCTGTCCTGGGGTACCTCGGTCGGCTTGATGTTTGGGGCCGTGGCGGGCGCTCTGGCTGCACTTCCCTTTGCTTTTCTGACCCTGTCACTGGGGGCCAATCAGTCGGCTTCGGGGCTGGCAACAACGATTTTCGGGATCGGCCTGTCTGCCTTTATCGGTCAGTTCTTCGTCAGCCAAGGCTTGCCGGGCATGAAGCCGTACGCGATTCCGCTTCTGTCTTCCATCCCGCTGCTGGGGCCGGTATTTTTCACCCAGACGCCGGTTGTGTATCTGGCTTATCTGCTCTATGCCATGCTTGCATGGATGTTGGCCAAGACGCGTTGGGGCCTGATTCTGCGTGCGGTGGGAGAATCTCCCGAAGCGGCCCACGCCATCGGATACCCGGTGCTGGCGATCCGCTATGGTGCGGTGTGCTTTGGCGGGGCCATGGCCGGTTTGGGGGGCGCCTATCTTTCTACTATTTACACCCCGCTGTGGGTGCAGAACATGGTGGCCGGGCGTGGCTGGATTTCGGTCGCGCTGGTGGTGTTTGCCGCCTGGAAGCCGACTCGCCTGATGCTGGGGGCATGTCTGTTTGGCGGCATGACCATCCTGCAGTTGCAGGCCCAGGGTTTTGGGGTGGCGGTTCCTTCACAACTGTTGTCGGCAATCCCTTATGTGGCCACCATCTTGGTGTTGATGGTCATTTCACGGGATCGCAAGAAGCTGCAACTGAATCTTCCGGCATCTTTGGGCAAGCCCTTTGTGCCAGGGGAGTAAAACGGCCACGCCTGAATTGGCGTGGCTTTTTGGAGCGCGTTTGGAGAGGAGAATATGAAAAAACCATCAAAAATCTGGTTGTGCCTGTTCGCCGCAGGGGTTTTGTCGGCATGTGCTACCGGCCCTGCCACCCAGGTAGGCGGGCTGCCTCTTGAGCGTCAGGCATTGGCTGCCAATGATGGCTGGGCATCCTTTGGTGAAGGGGTGAGCGGCGGCGCGGCAGCGACAGCAGAAAATGTATTTACCGTCAGCTCGCGCAAAGAGCTGGTGGATGCTTTTCACAAGGCTGGGGATGCGCCCAAGATCATCCTGGTAAAAGGCAGCATTAATTTGTCTACCGATGATACCGGTCACGAGCTGACGGAAAAGGATTATGCCGTTGCTCCCTATAACTCTGACGAGTACATGAAGGCCTACGCGCCTGCCGTGTGGAATGTGAAGCTGGAAAAAGGTCGCCCCGTGCGTGACCTGACCGGCCCGCAGGAAGAAGCCCGCGAGGCTTCGGTCAAACGCCAGCGTGCTCAGGTGCAGATCGTGGTGCCGTCCAATACCTCGATCATTGGTCTGGGCAAGGATGCCAAGATCATTCGCGGCAATCTGGTGATTGGTTTCATGGGGGATGTCACGAAGAACGCAGCCACGGCGACCCAAAATGTGATCATCCGCAACATCAGCTTTGAGGATGCCTTCGATTATTTCCCTGGTTGGGACCCGGGTGACTCCTGGAAGGTGGATAAGAACTATCCGGGTTGCCAGGAAGCCTATGCGGATGTCAATGTCGGCCCGCAGAAATGCCCTGGTGGGCGCTGGAATTCGGAATACGACAGCATTTCAGTCAACGGCGGCAAGCGCGTGTGGATCGACCACTGCACCTTTTCGGATGGCGATCGGCCGGACAAGAAGTTCCCACCGGTCTTCCCCTTCCCGCATAACGAGATTACCCAGAAGGTGCAACACCACGATGGCGCGATTGACATCACCAATGGCGCAGATCTGGTGACGGTGTCCTTCAGCCACTTCAAGGATCACGACAAGACCAACCTGGTTGGCGGCAGCGATAGCAAGGGGCCTATCGATTCAGGCAAATTGCGTGTGACCTTCCACCACAATTATTACGAGAACATCGGGCAGCGCATGCCGCGTGTGCGTTTTGGTCAGGTGCACGTCTATAACAGCTATTTCGTGGGGGATGCGACGGCGGCAGATGATCCCAAGCTCAATACCTACCAGAATCATCTGCGTGCCATTGAGCGCAAGACGGCCAGCAATGTTTTCCGTCAGGCCTTGGGTGCAGGCAAGGATTCGGCCATCTACTCTGAAAATAATGTCTTTGACATTGCTAACGGGGGCGCCGATGTTGTAACAGTCAACATGGGTGGCAAGGTGTTCTTTGATCAGGGCTCCGTGGTCAATGGTGCGCCGACTGATCTGCTCCGAGCTGCCAATGCGGTGGGCAAGCCGATGACGCCCGATGTGGGTTGGAAGCCGACGCTCTACGGCACCAAGATTCTGCCCGCGTCTGAGGTGAAGGGCTATGTCAAATCCAATGCGGGGGCGGGCAAGCTCTGATATTGGGAATGCTGTTGAGATAAAAACGGTGGCCTTGTGCCACCGTTTTTTCATCCAGAGTCAAGATTCGTGTGGGGTGACTTGTTCCGGGTCTAGGATCACCGAACCGTCAGGCCCCCAATTGACCTTGGTGATGCCGGGTTCGAGGCTTTCCAGGCGTTTGGCCTCCATGTCTGCGGGGCTCAGATCTCCCATGTCCAGCCGCATTAGATCAGCGAGGCGGCGGTTCTCCAGCAACAACTCTCGGTGCGCCAGACTTTGCGCAATGGCCGCGACCAGTTCGTAATCCTTCCATGGTTTGCCAATGAAGCGCTCAATGCCAACTTCATTGATGGCGCGGGTCAGTGCATTCAAATCCGCATAGCCAGAGAGTACCAACCGACAGGCGTCGGGTTGTAGTTTGCTGGCATGCTTGAGGAAGGTGATCCCATCCATTTCCGGCATGCGGTAGTCCGTCAGGAATACATCAATGGGGTTGTGTTGCGCGTATTCCAACGCGGCCCTGGCGGAAGTGAACGCCACCACCTCCAGGTCGAATACATGTTGGCCAAAGGAGCAGGGGACGATGCGCAGGATGCGGCGCAATGCCTGAAGGATGGATGTTTCATCGTCAACTAACATGATGGTGCTCATGATGATTCCTTTTGCCTGAGTGGTGAGAGATTTCTATATGCTCATGAAATGAATGGTTGTCAGGTAGATGTCATGCGCGTATGCAGACGATGAGTCGCCTGCCAAAGGCTTCCTCAAACTCGCGGATCTGCTTGATGAGCAGGTCATCCAGAACATACTCTGTTGCCAATAACAGCATCCCATCCGGGCTGTATAGATCGCGTGACAGCACCATCCCGATTTCCAAATCTGCCCCGCTCAGGCGACGTTCGAGCAAGGGCTTGACCGGTACGCGCCCGACGAGTTCGCCAAAAGCACCTGCAACCATGGGGTCATAACGGAACTTGCTGCCTTCCAGCACATAGGCTTTGGCTTCTTCCGCGTTCATGCGTTTGGCACTGATCAGCCCGATCTGGGCTGCGTCATAATCGTTGGCTAGGGCAAGGATGCGCGCGCCTAGTGGAATGGCGTCTTTGGTCAGCATGTCCGGGAAACCCTGCCCATCCCAGCGTTCATGGTGGCTGCGGATGATCTCGGCCACCCCGCGCATGTCCGGCAGCGACATGAGGGCGGCGGCCCCTGTGAGCGGATGCTTGCGGGCGAGGTTGGCTTCCTCCCCGGTCATCTTGGTGATGGGTTTGCCAAAAAGCAGGTCTGGATAGCCGATTTTGCCAATGTCATGGAGTAGGCCCGCGAGCAGGATTTCGTGGGTCAGCTCTGGGCCCACCCCCAGTTTTTCGGCGAGCTTGCGCGAGATGTCTGCCACCCGGCGGCCATGCCCGGCCAGTGCCGGGGCGCGCATTTCAATCAGGTTTGAGAGCACCTGGACGGTGGTGAAGAAGTTCTTCTTGAGCTTCTCCATGGCCAGGGTCAATTCCTGATGGGCGATCTGAAGTTCTCCGGTTCGCTCGCGCACCTTGTCTTCAAGGCTGGCGTTCAATTCCCGCAGGGATTCGTTCTGTTGCTGCGTCAGCGCTTCCAGCCGTGCCTTTTCGCGTTGCAGTCCGTTAAGCTCCAGGCCCTGCTGGATTGTTTTGATCAGTTCCGCATCATCCCAGGGTTTGGTGATGTAGCGGTAAATGCCTCCTTCATTGATGGCCGAAATGGCGGAGGACACTTCTGCATGCCCGGTGAGTAGAAGCCGCAGCACATTCGGCCAGCGCTCACGCACCTGGGTCAGCAGTTGTGCGCCGCTCATGCCCGGCATGCGCATGTCGGAAATGATGAGATCTACCGGCTGTGCGCCCAGAATATCGAGTGCCGCTTCCCCACCTGGAGCAGTCAGGGTGGTATAGCCCTGCGGGCGCAGCAGGCGGCGTAGTGAGCTGAGCACATTGGGTTCGTCATCCACCAACAGGATCACCGGTACTTGGGCAAAGCCGATGGGCAGGCCGGACTCTGCGGGCGGTGTCGGGGCTTCGGCGCTATTCATGGCTGGGGGCTTTCCGTATCAGTCGGCTGGGAGATTGGCAGCGTAATCGTGAAACAGGTTCCTTCGCCCAAAGTGGAATCAACCTTTATCTTGCCGTGGTGTTTCTGGATGATGCCGTAAGACAGCGACAGCCCCAGCCCCGTGCCTTTGCCAATCGGCTTGGTGGTAAAGAAGGGGTCGAAGATGCGGCTGAGTACCTCGGGTTTCATGCCACAGCCATTGTCCTGGATCTTTATCCATACTTCTTTGTCTTCCGCGCCGGTGCTGACCTCGATTGTGCCGCGTTTGTCTGCGGGCATGGCCTGTGCAGCATTGACCAGCAGATTCATGAACACCTGGTTGAGCTGTGAAGGCAGGCATTGTACAAAAGGGAGTGTGCCAAACTTGCGTATGACATCCGCCTTGTACTTGATCTCGTTGTTGACCACGTTGAGCGTGGATTCCAGGCCACGGTGCACATCCACCCATTGCCAATCGGCATTGGCGTCGACGTGGGAGAAGTCCTTCAGATCCTGCACAATTTTCCGCACCCGCTCAATCCCTTCGCGGGATTCGTTCATCAGATCAAACAGATCTCCTTTCAGATAATCCAGATCAATTTCCTTGCGCAGTTTGCCCAGGCCCTGGCGAACAGGTTCTTCGCAAATCTGGGATTCGGCGGCAACGTAGGCGTCAATCAGGCGGATAAGCTCACCCAGGTAGGTTTGCAAACTGCCGAAGTTGGAGAATACATATCCAATCGGGTTATTGATTTCATGCGCCACGCCAGCGGCAAGCTGGCCGATGGATGCTAGTTTTTCGTTCTGGACGAGTTGTTGCTGGCTTTGCATGAGGCGATCCTGCGTTTCATGCAATTGTGTATTCAGGCTGGTGACTTCAAGCAGGTGGCGCTGCATTTCGTTTTCCACCATTGTGCGGCGGGCGATGTCTTCCTCCAGCGCAGCCTTGGCCTCCAGCAGTTCGTGGGTGCGCTCGGTCACCAAGTGTTCTGCGGCCTGATGCGCGTGCCGGAGTTCTTCTTCCGCGCGCTTGCGCGCCGAAATATCAATCAGGGTCTCAATGGCACCCACGATGCGCCCATTGATGTCGCGCAGCGGGGCGGCGGTCAGATGCAGCCAGGCTCCGGAAGTGCCTGTTTTCGGGAAGAAGTTTTCAAGCTGGTAGGCGTTATCAACGAACCCCATTGGCGTGCACATGCTTTGTGGATATTTTTGTGAAACGGCTTCCGCTGATAAACCATCTACAATCAGATCAGCCAATACGGGGCGGGCCTCCATGTAGAACCCTCGCCATGCTTCTGTGGTATCCAATATTGATTGGGCGTCGATTCCGGTGAGAGATTCGCAGACCCTGTTCCAGTGTGTGACACGGTGCTGCTCATCAATCACGAAGATGCCGACAGGGGCGCTGCCGATGGTGTCAGCAAGCATCTGCTCGACATGTACGCGCTGGGTGACATCTAGCAGGGTCTGGATGGCGCCGATGATGTCGCCATTGGCATTGCGCAACGGCGTGGCGGCCACGTGCAGCCAGCGGCTGTGCCCCCCGGCCAGATTCTCAAAGAAGATTTCAGCCTCATAGGCACCATCCGCTGCGGGAGATTTCCAGAAGCGGCCCTTGTAGTGCCTGCTCAACTCCGCTTCGTCAATGGGGTTCATGACCCAGTCGGCCAGCAGCGGGCGTTCTACCTCTCCAAATGCGCGCCACGCTTCATCACTGCCGACCATCTGGCTGGCCGAGGTGCCGGAAATGACTTCGCAGGCCCGATTCCAGTGGGTGATCTGGTGATCCTTGTCCAACACAAAGGTGCCGACCGGGTAGCCTTCGATGATCTCGGTGAGCATTTGCAGCATGGAGGCTTCGGCGCCCTCGGCCCGCATGCGCGAGGTGACATCGGTACAGGTGGCAATCTGTACCGTGCGGTCTTCAAAGGCAGAAGCTTGCATGCTGACTTCAAACCAGCGGTCTGTGCCATCGCGCATGGGCCAGGGCAGGGCGTCTGCCCAGCTTTGCCCCAGGGTGAAGTCAACCCAGGCTTCTCCCCCCAGTTCGCGTAGCCCCTGGCTTTGCAGTTCATGCAAGCTCTGGCCGACAATTCTGGAGAAGGTGGTGTTGGCGAAGAGAATGTTGTTGCCATCAATCACCAGTACGCCCACGTCGACCATGTCGAACAGGAGGAAACTCTGCCAGTGCAAGATGTTATGCGTGTTCAGCATGACACACCTCGGGGATGATGATCACGATGCAGCCTTGGCCCTTGTGTGGCAAAGCTTGTACTTGCACGGTGAAGGGTTTTCCACCCAAGGTGAGTGGGCTGCGCTCCGGATTGGCCTGATTGATTTTCTCCACCAACGCTTCAGGCAGTGTTTCGGCTGCGGGGCGTCCCAGCGCCAGATGCCCGTCAAGGAGCTTCAGGGCTGCCGCATTGGAGAACATGATCTGGCTTGCGCTGTCGATGCCCAGTAATGCAATCGGCAGGTAGTGGAGGATGCTCTGCGTATTTTGTAGCGCATCTTGGGTGAATTCGGCCCTTTCGGCCAACAGGTGGTTGGCCTGGGCCAACTCCTCATTCACTTCGACCAGCATGCTGTGCAGCATCCGGTTTTCGTCTTGAATCCACTTGTGGCGCAGCGCTTCCTTGATGGACAGGCGCAATATCTCGTCATCCCAGGGCTTGGTGAGGAATTTGTAGACAGCACCTTCATTGATGGCGGCGGTGACGCTTTCCAGATCGGTATAGCCCGACAGGATGATGCGCACGCTGTCCGGGCTCAGATTGCGGGTCAGGCGCAGGAATTCGGTGCCGATCATATGCGGCATGCGCTGGTCAGACATGATGACGTCGACCTTCTCCTGCTTGAGTATCTCCAGTCCGGCCTGCCCACTGGTGGCACATAGAAGGCGATACCCTTCTTTGCGCAGCAGGCGGCGAAGTGAAGACAGGATATTCTCCTCATCGTCGACCAGCAGCAGCGTACTGGGTGTGACCTCGATGCTTGAATCGCCAGGGCCCTGTACGGTTTCCATGAGCGCGTCTCCATGAGCTTGCATGAACAGGCCCGAGCTTTCGTCCATTTGGGGTCAATATAGCTCAGCCCGGACGGATAGGATAAAACGCCTTGTAATTTGTAAGGGGCGTGCCTGCCCGCATGGCGTATAGGCAAGACCTGTCTGGGAGGGGGAAAAGGAGGAAAGGCCACCCCTTGCGCGGGGTGGATCAGCGCCTTTTCATCGGCGCTGTGTATGTCAGCAAGTTTGCGGGCCAGGACTCAGATTGATTTTTGCCATATCCCTGTATCGAGATAGCGGCCAAACTTGAAGCCCGAGCGCACCAGGGTGCCTACGGCGGCAAAACCGAGCGATTCATGCAGCGCAGCACTGGCCGGGTTGGGCAGGGCAACCACCCCGATCATCTCACGGTATCCTTGTTCATGGGCACGGTGGATGATCGCGTTGTAGAGCAGCGTGCCCAAGCCTTTGCCACGCGCCTGCGGGGCGAGGTAGATGGAGGACTCCACGACGTGGTCATACGCGGCGCGTTCCCGGAAGCGGCCATAGTAACCATAGCCCAGCACGCCGGATTCGTCTTCGGCCACCAGCCAGTCATGCTTGCGCTGCTTGGCAAGGATGCGCTCACGCATGGCTTCCACGCTCACCGCTTCCAATTCGTAGGTGACTGTTGTGTCGAGAATGAATGGGTTGTAGATCTCGCAAATGCGAGCAGCATCTTCAAGGCTTGCCTGACGGATTTTCATGCTACGCGTGGTCCCACCGTGATGTTCAAGCTTCCCAGCCGGTCAATGGAACCTTCCATGACATCGCCTGGCAGCACCGGCCCCACGCCCTTGGGGGTGCCCGTCAGAATCAGATCTCCTGCCTGGAGTTCGAAGTAGCGTGAGAGTTCTGCCACGATCTGTGGAATTTTCCAGATCAGCATATCCAGGTTGGAGTCCTGGCGGATTTCACCATTGACCTTCAGGCAGATACGCCCGCTTTCCAGATGGCCGACGGCTTGGGCCGGATGAATCGGGCCGCAGGGGCAGGACGCGTCAAACGATTTGCCTGCCTCCCAGGGGTGACCATGCTTTTTGAGTTTATCTTGGATGTCTCGCTTGGTCATGTCCAGCGCAATGGCATAACCATAGATGTGTTGCAGTGCCTTGCCCTCGTCGATATTGTAGCCGCCTGATTGCAGCGCCAGCGCGAGTTCCAGCTCATAGTGGAGGTTCTCCGTCAGCGTGCCATATGCCATCGTGCTGCCATCCTGTACGATGGTTTGTGCGGGCTTCATGAAGAAAACGGGGGGCTGCTTCTCATCGTTGCCCAGTTCCCGGATGTGTTCCAGGTAATTGCGGCCGACACAGAAAATGCGCCGCACCGGGAAACGTTGGGGCTGGCCGACAATAGGCAATGAGACCGGGTGTGGCGGGGGGAACAGGTAATCGCTGCAGGCATCTGTGGGCATGCTATTTCTCTTGGCAGGGGTTGTCCGAAGGCTCATTATCCTCCGCTGTTTCCATGCTTGCCAAGCCTTTGCCGACGCTCAGGCCGCCTGTGAAGCGGGGCTGCGCGTCCAGTAATCGCAGGCCCGCTCCCGATCCCCCCGGGCCAGATAGAATTCCGCCGCCTGATTGGCCGCTTCTTTGATGACATTGGCGTCTTTGCTCATCGCCAATTCCAGGTAATGGATGGTGGCCTCGTCGCCCAGCTCGTGCAGGATTCTGGCGGTGGCCATTGCCGCTTGAGCGCTGCCCTGTGGGTGATCTGCCGCCTGTTGCAGCACGGGTAGCGCTTCGCGGGGCCGGTCCAGCTCAAGCAGCGCCAAACCATAGTGACATTGGTCCTGAACATGCAGATCGCTCAGTTTGCGTTGCCCGAATTGGGCGACCATCTCATGGGCCTTCATCAGACTCCGGCGGCGCGATTGCCAGGTTTGCACGTTCTCCTGCAGCCAGCGCTCGTCAAATTCCTTGCACAAACGCGGCAGGCTTTCGCTCATGAGCGTCTGCGCTGCACTGTGGGTGGCGCGTGGAGGCAATTCGGGGCGCTGGTCCAGGGCCAGGAGGCGGTCACTCAGGCAGGGCGTGGTGCTGTTGAAATCTGATGGCATTCTGAGCGTCATGGTCAGCCATGCGCTGTTGCCTGCTTCCGTGCAACCTGCCGATTGCGCGGTGCGCATCAGTGTATGCGGTGCGAATGTCGGATGGTCGGAGTAGGCCGCCTGGGCCCACAAATTCGGCCAGAACTGTTCATCCAGAAAGCGCCTGCCCAGTTCCTGCGAAATCAGCGCGTCCGCCATCAGGCGCTTGCCCACCACGGCCCCGCCCAATCGGTCTGCCTGCAATTCGCTGCGCCGTGCCATGACAAAAGAGAAGGCTTCGAAATAGGGGATGAATGCCCGCAGTGGTGCCCACGCGATCCGGTGCAGAAGATGGCCCGGCGGCAGGTGGTGCAGGAGTTCGCTCCAGTTGTTGCGCAGGCGGTAGATCCAGGCACTGAGGCCGTCCTGATGTCCGCTGATGTGCTCAAACTCGTGGGCGAGCAAGGCTGCGAATTCTTTGCGTGAGAGCAACTGCAACAAGGGGAGGCCGACCTGCAGCACATTGCGTTGCCCACCCAGGATGCCCCGGCGTGGTATTTGCCGGATGCATAGGGAGAAATCATCAGTCAGATAGACGGCTGAGATTTTCGGCCCTTTGATTTTTTTGCGGATTTTTTCGATCAGGGCATACAGCTTGGGAACCTCCCGGCCAGAGAGGCGACGGCACTCCTGTGGGAATTCCGGGCTCTTTGCAAGCTGGGACAGCAGGCCTGCGCTGACCAGGGCGACGAACAGGCCCGAGACGACCAAGGCGGGAGCAGCTTCCAGCAGCCCGAACAGTGAAACAACCACCCCGGCCAGCAGGCTGGCGACCAAGCCTAGTGGATACGCCGATGCGATCAGTGCAAGCACAATGGTCTTGAACCGATAGCGTTCGGGTGCCACAGTATGCTCGCGTTCCAAGCGGGCAATCAGGGGCTTGTAATCCTTCCAGGTCATCTATGCAAAGGGCGCAGCGGGTGGTGGGTGCAAAGAAGTAGCAAACCCTATGCCTGTAATTTTTGACTAATCGATATACGGAAAATCATGGCGGATAAACGGCTTTGGCGCGGATCATGTGACGAAAACGGGCGCTTTCGGCCAGCTGGACTGCCGAAAAATGTCGCATTTGATAAAATCGCCAGAATTGAATGTGACCTGCCTGCGTTGGCTCCGTGCGTGTCACGCAATTGCAAAACAGATTTTAAGCCGCCTGCCTGTATGATGCTGCCTGGGCAATAACCAAGCATATAGGCATCAGGACAATGGGCGAGGGCAGAGCAATTGAGGCAGGGCCATGGTATCGGCAGTTCTGGCTGCGCGTCAAACCCCATCTTTTCCTCAAAGTGTTTGGAACAGCGGTGTTTACAACGCTGTTTTTTACCGCTTATATCAATCTGCTGAAAAATCCGCTGTTTCCGGTTTTCCAGATGCCGCTCACTGTACTTGACCGGATGATCGGCGTTTTCCCGCCCGCTCTGCTCTTCTATCTCTCCTTGTGGATCTACGTATCGATCCCTCCGCTCCTGTTTGCCAGCAGGCGCCACCTTGTTGCTTATGGATGGGATATTGGGGCAGTCTGCCTGTTCGGCCTACTGTGTTTCTTGCTGGTGCCCACGGCTGTGCCGCCTGCCAATATTGATTGGGCCCTGTATCCGGGGATGGCATTCCTCAAAGGGGTGGATGCCGCTGGCAATGCCTGCCCCTCGCTGCACGTGGCTACAGCGGTATTTTCCGCGATCTGGATGCATGTGCACCTGCGCGATATGCGCTGGCATGGCAGTCTGCACTGGGCCAACTGGCTGTGGTGCATCGGGATCGTCTATTCCACCATGGCGACCAAGCAACATGTGGCACTGGATGTGCTGGCGGGGTGCTTGCTGGGCGGTCTTGGCGCGTGGTTTTCCATGCGCCGCAAGGTCTATCAGGCGGCCTGATAGGAGATCAGGCGTCCAGTGGAGGCTGAAAATCTTTCCACAGTGGCAGCTTGTGTTTGGCACGCGCCAACGCGTAGTAGCTGGCCATACCCAGGCCAAATGCCACGCCCAGCCCTGCAGAGATTGCCAGCCACAATTCCCCGCGCAAAGCGCTGGCGTGGGTGTGCGCAAAAGCCCAGATGCCCAATGCGATAGCGAGGCCAAAACTGCCGCCCATGGCAGTCGCCACGCTCCCGAATCTGGCCATGTGCGGTGGCGGGCAATCAATGCCTACACGCCATAACAAGATGACTGCCAGGGGCGCATAGCTATTGGGCGCAATGCCGGTTTTCTGGAGCAAAGCCAGTGCAGCTCTGCGCTTGGGCGTCAAATCGATCTGGATCATGCTTGCAAAGGGGAAAAGGTTTAGCGCCCAATCCTACACCGGCATGTGGGAATGCCGAAGCAAACTTTGTTACGACAGGGCCGGAGCCCTGTCCAGTGACTACTTGTGACCGGCTTGCCAGCGCAGTCCCCAGCTGTAGCGGCGATCCAGATCCTCATGCCCCGAGAAATACTCTGCCAACTTGGTGACTTTCAAGCTGCCACCATCGTTTTCCAGCATTGCAACGGCACACATGCCCTTGTTCTTGTCATGCTGATCCAGGCGAACCTCTACAGGCGGGTGCCCCGGCACGGTGATGGTCACCACCCCATTGGCTTGCGCCCAGTTCGCCACCCCCTCATAGATGAAGGCGTACACGCAGATTCGGCGCAGCTCCTGCAGATGATCGCCATTGATGAAGAGGAATTCCCCTTCCTTCACGTCCCCGGTGCGGTCATCGCCAGCCATATGGATGTAGGGCTCCACCTCATAGGCACCAAAAGTATTGCCCAAGGCTTGTACGCAGGACTTGCGCCCATCCATCATCTCAAACAGACAGCCCAGGTCCAGATCAATGCCTTTCGATTGACTGCCGAAGAAGCCCGTTTTCTGCGGTGTGCGGCTCCAGTTCAGATTGCACACAATGCGCCCGTGGCCCGCAGCACCCCGCTTTTCCAGGGAAATCTTGTCACCGCGTTTTTCCAGGGTGATCTTGGAGAGTGACACCTTCGGCGCTTCAGGCGCCGGGGCTGGCGCGACTTGCGGGGCAGGGGCTGCCGCCACCGCACCGCCAAAGTGCTGTACCAGCGCATCCAGGCCACCATTGAAACCTTGCCCCACCGCACAGAGTCGCCATGCCCCATCCTTGCGATAGAGTTCCAGCAACATCACCGCACGCTCTGCTGCAAAATGGCTGCCATCAAACGCATAGCGCGCAGCTTCCGTACCGTTGGCGATCAGGTTTGCCACGCAAGCGCCCAGCTGATTCATCTGCCCGGCGCCATCAATCGCCAAGGTGATCGTCAGCGAATCGATGCTCGCAGGCAGGCGCGCCAGATCAAATTCAAATTGCCCACTCCCCGCCAGCTTCACCGCCCCGCAGGGGCTGGCAGGCTGGTTGAAGAAGGTCATGTAGCGTTCATCAGAAAGCTTCTTGCTGGCATCCAAGCCGAAACAGGCCACGTCGACCGTCATTCCGCCGGTATTCAAGGCCAACTGAATTGAAAAGGCTTTGTCTGCCAAGCCCAGATCGGCAAGTTTGACCCGCTGCCCACGCGCAATCTGCATCTTGAATCCCCTTGGTGTTTTGTAAGTGTATGAATATATCCTGAAACTAGCTTGGCTAGTTATGGCTTTTTAGGGTGAGAGACTTGCTGGCGTAGGGACTGCAACAGGCATGTTGCTTTGAAAAAGTAGATCAGGCAGCCAATGTGCCTGGCTCCAAAACTGCGGAGATTTGTGCGTGCAGCCCTGGAATTTGGGCTGATTACATATTGCATAGGTGGGTCACACGTAGTCGTTGGAATAAGGTTTGATCAGGAGGGGCGTTGGGAAGACATATTGCATCTGAAGCGATTGAAGCAACTTGGCTGCGTACTGTAAGCAATGGTAGGGGCACGTACCTGTTATGCCTGATTTCTGAATGAAATACGTTGTTTGATGTAAAATTGCGGCAATTTTTCATAAGACAGGTAACGTCATGTTGGTTTCCCATGCTTCAGACACGGCCAGCGGGGGGCTGGCGAACACTGGAGCGCTACGTAGTGAGTTGTCTCCGTCAGCGCACGCGGGAACGGATTCTACGTACCGCCCCGACATTGATGGCTTGCGTGCGGTAGCAATTTTATCCGTCATTCTCTTCCATGCGTTTCCACGAACGATTGGCGGCGGTTTCGTCGGGGTCGATGTGTTTTTTGTGATCTCTGGCTACCTGATTTCCAAAATTATTTTTTCCAATCTGGCAGATGGCAGCTTTAGTTTTCTAGATTTTTATTTTCGCCGGATCAAAAGAATATTTCCCGCTCTTCTTGTTGTCATTATCACTTCGCTTGTCGTCGGGTGGTTTTTTCTGGTACCAAATGAATTGAAGCTGCTGGGCAAGCATGCGGCGGCAGGGTCTGGATTTGTTCAGAATTTTGCTTTGTGGGGCGAGGCCGGATATTTTGACTCTGCGTCTGAACAAAAGCCGCTCATGCATCTGTGGTCACTGGCGGTAGAGGAACAGTTCTATGTGCTGTATCCATTATTGATGTGGTGCGCATGGCGATTCAAGCACAATATTCTCTTGGCTATTTCCACACTTGCGCTGCTGTCGTTTGGCGCCAACGTATATCTGATCAGGTACGACGTCTCTGCCGCATTCTTTTTACCACAAGCACGTTTCTGGGAGCTGATGATTGGTGGATGGCTGGCTTATGTTCATGTTTTTAGGCGTGATTTTGTAACGATGTTTCTGGGGCGTCTGTCGGGCCGCCAACACATCATCCAAGGCAGTTTTGCCGCACTTGGTTTGGTGATGATCATCGCATCTGTGGTCTTGTTCAGAAAGCGGATGTATTTCCCAGGTTGGCTTGCTTTGTTCCCGACCATTGGCGCTTTTTTGATTATTTGCGCGGGGCCCCAGGCATGGGTTAACAGAGTGATATTGTCGAGCCGGATAATGTGCTTTTTTGGCAAAATTAGCTATCCGCTCTACATGTGGCACTGGCCTGTGCTGTCGTTCCTCTTGATCGTCAGAACCAAGAGCCTTCCCCCTGCTGGGGCGATTGTCGTGTTGGCAATATGCGTTCTCTTGGCGTGGCTGACCTATCGCTTTGTCGAATACCCCATTCGATTTGGAACTCCGGCCAAAGGCAAGGGGATTGCTTTGGGTGCTCTGCTTGCCATGGCGTGTGTGGTCGGATGCACAACGTTCAACCTCAATGGATTTCCTTATAGAATTCATGATGAGCAGACAAGAAGTTTGGCGGAGGTTACAGATGTATATTCGTATTTTGAATACAATAAAACCTTACGAGCATACGTTTGTCACTCAGTAACGGTGGCCGAGGCGTATGCGAATAAGTGCATTGTAGATAGCCCGAACTCCGTATTTATATGGGGGGACTCTTATGCTGCGGCGCTGTTTTCTGGCTTGAATTATGTCAGGAAGAGCGGAATGCTTGAGCTTAGTCAGCTCACTGATGGCAACGGCCCGCCGTTTTTTCGTGAAGATGTAAGCGCCGAGAATGGCGCTACGCTGTATGCGCTGAACAGCGCCAAACTTGAGCTTGTGAAGAAAATCCAACCGCGAGTCATCTTGATCTCATGGATGGTTGATGGCGCAAATGGTGTGTTGCCAAAAGAGCAGGCCGTGAAGGATTTTTCCCAGACCATCCAAAAAATCAAGAACGCCTGCCCACATTCCAAAATCGTAGTGGTTGGCCCCGTGCCCAAATGGAGAATTTCCTTAACGCACCAATTGGTTGGGTACTACTTTGAGACTGGGAAAACGGCACCCAACTACATGCAATATGGCTTGGAAAATGAACCTCCAATGTGGGATGCCTACTTTAAAAAGGAAATTCCTAGGCTGGGTGTTACATACATTTCGGTCTTGGATTTGATGTGCACTGCGGATGGGTGCCTCACAAAAACAAGCCGTGATCCAAAAAGTGTCACTGCGATTGATTCGGGGCATTTGACCAGGGAAGGGTCTATATTCCTTGCGGAACGCATCAAGGAACAGATATTTAATCCCTGATTTCTTCTGTGAAAATCACACTGAGCCAATTGATCTCAGATTACGGCAAGCGCGCATGAGCCTGGTGCCAAGCGGCCAGCCAGAGTGAGCTACAAATACGCTTATGTGCTATTGCTGAGCGCTCGGCGGCGCCCGGCGGGCTTGGCTGGATTCGCGCACGATCAGCTCGCCGCGTAACATAATGCGGCGCACGACCTGCTCGGGTTGGGCAATGCGGGCGAGCAGGAGTTCGATAGCAGAGCGGCCCATTTCATAGGTGGGCTGGGCGATGACGGTGATGGCAGGGGTGAGCAGCCGCGTCCAGGGCATGTCGTCGAACCCCGCCAGTGCGATGTCATCAGGATATTTCAGGCCTGTGTCGCGTAGCGCCTCGACGAGCCCGAGCAGGATCAGCCCGCTGCTGGCAACGATGACATCGGGAAGTGGGCGCTGGCGTTCCAGAAAATTACGTGCGGCAATGCGTGCTTCTTCCACGGTGGGTTTGAGGGCTTGGGCGATGGGGCTAAGACCGGCGCCTGCCAGTGCGGATAAGTATCCGTCATAACGCTGCTGCCCGGTGGCGCTGCTTGCACCATAGAAGAAGGCAATCTTGCGATGGCCGTTGTCGACCAGATGACGGGTCAGGCGCAAGGATGCGTCCATATTGTCCAGCACCACGGCATCGGCTTCCACCATGCTGTTGCAACGGTCGACGAGTACCACCGGGAAGGGGTATTCCGTTGGCCTGTAGTTGTTCAACCGCGCCAGGGTGGGGGAGAGAATGACGCCAGCAACGTTCTCGTCGCGCATCATCTGTAGATAGAAGGATTCCTTTTCAGGGTCTTCGTCTGCGTTGCAGAGCATCACGCGCAGGCGGTTGGCGTATGCCATGTCTTCTACGGCGCGGCTGACTTCCATGAAGAAGGGGTTGCGGATGTCGGAGACGATCAGCCCCAGCGTATCCGTGCGGCGCGAGCGTAAGCGCCGGGCGGCCAGATCCGGGCGGTAGCCCAGGGCTTCGACAGAGGCCATCACTCGTGCGCGGGTGGGTTCGCTGACGCCAGGCAGCCCTGCCAGTACGCGCGAAACCGATGCGACGGACACCCCCGCGTGTTTTGCTACGTCCTGGATTCTTGCCATCTGTGAACTCCTTGTAATCGATTACCTTCTTGTTACATCAATTTTGCCTGAAAACCAAGGTAAATGGATGTTTTATATCAACAAGGCTTGAGGCTTTAAGGGGGTACCCTTCTAGGTGTGTTTGTTAAGTACATGAATATAAATGGTTGTTGTGCTTGTTTCTAAGCGGGGAGAGATCGATATTAAATTCTTTCATTGACACATACAGAGTAATCGATTACAAATACAACAAACCAAACTCACCCTATGTAGCGAGATTTGCTAATGGAAACGATTACGAAGTCCTGTGTCTGCCTCAACTCCCAGGCGCGTACCAAGGAAGAGGCGATCCGCTTGGCTGGCAAGCTGCTGGTGGCAGCGGGTTATATCGGCGAACCCTATGTGGAAAGCCTGCTCAAGCGTGAAGCGGTGGCCAATACCCTGCTGGGCGCTGGGGTGGCGATTCCGCACGGCATGATCGAAGATCGCCATCACATCAAGGCCACCGGTGTGGCTGTGGTGCAGGTCCCGCAAGGGGTGGATTGGAAGGATGGCAATCGTGCCCACCTGATTGTGGCCATTGCCGCCCAGTCTGACGAACATATCGCCCTGTTGCGCCGCCTGACGCGCCTGATGCAGCAGGAGGGGGCCATTGATGCGCTGGTGCGCACGCAGGATGCTGACGAGATCGTCGCCGCGCTGACCGGCACCCCTGCTGCGCCCAAGCCGGTGGCTGCATCCAACTGGAGGGCTGACGCCGAGTTGAGCTGGGTGGTGGATTATCCCAATGGCCTGCATGCGCGCCCGGCTACGCGCTGGGTGGAGGTCGCCAAGCGCCATGCCTGTGAGTTGAAAGTTTTTAAGGGTGAGGAGAGCGCTGATGCCAAGGCTCTGACCACTTTGTTGGGGCTGGGTGTGGTGGCAGGCGATACCCTGCGCTTCTGCGCTGCGGGCGCTGGGGCTAAGGCCGCTGTGGATGAATTGTTTGCGGTTGTTACTACGCTGAGTGCTGAAGAAAAGGCCGATGCCGAGCGTGCCAAGATTGCCGCCGCCATGGCACGTGCCCAGGCGCCGGTCTGGCAGGCTGGGCCTGCTGCCCGCTGCCTGCGTGGGATCGGAGCAAGCCCCGGCCTGGCGGTGGGGCGCATTGTTCATCATGAATCGCAGGTGCTGGTGGCAGAAGATACCCCAGGGGATGTGATGGCCGACGGCGCCGCGCTGGAAGCCGCGTTGGGGGCTGTCAGCACAGAATTGAGCACTCTGGAGGAAGATGCCAAGCGTCGCCTGGGTGCAGGTGAGGCCGCGATTTTTGCTGCCCAGCGCGAACTGGTGACCGATACCGGCCTGCTGCGCGCGACGCTGGGTGAAGTGATGCGCGGTCATGGTGTGGCCTGGGCCTGGAAGAAGGTATTGGATGCCCGCGTCGAACATCAACGTCAATTGCCTGACCCGCTGTTGGCTGCACGGGCGCTTGACTTGCGTGACGCAGGGGACCGCGTGCTGGCTCGTCTTCTGGGGGTGGAGCGCAAGGCGCTGACCCTGTGCGAGCCCAGTATCGTCGTGGCTGAGGATCTGACGCCTTCCGATACCCTGCAACTGGATATGCGCCATGTGGTGGGCTTGGCCATCAGTAGCGGCGGGCCGACTTCCCACACTGCAATCCTGGCGCGCACGCTTGGGCTGCCTTCGATTGTGGCGGCGGGCGAGGTGCTGCTGGCGGTTCCAGCTGGGGCGCAGGCAGTGATTGATGGCACCACGGGATGCGTCTACCTGGAATGCTCGGAAGCAGATATCGCTTCCGCACGCACTGCAATCGAAAAGCTCGCCCGTGTGCGGGCGCAGATGGAAACTGGTCGTTATAACCGTGCGACCACCACCGATGGACACACGGTTGAAGTCATCGCCAACATCACCAGCGCCAAGCAGGCTGCTGTGGCTGTGGAGGCAGGGGCCGAAGGCGTGGGCCTAATGCGGACCGAATTCCTCTATCTGGAACGCGACCGTGGCCCCAGTGAAGATGAGCAGTACGAAGTTTACAAGGCGACCATCGAAGCCCTGGGTGGCCGCCCGCTGGTGATCCGCACGCTGGATATCGGCGGCGACAAGCAGGTGCCTTATCTTGATCTGCCGCACGAGGAAAACCCCTTCCTGGGCGTGCGCGGCGCGCGCTTGTTGCTCGCCCGCCCGGATTTGCTGCGTACCCAGTTGCGTGCCTTATACCGCGCTGCTGCGCATGGCCCGCTGGAAATCATGTTCCCGATGATTACCGAGCTGGCCGAAGTGACTGCTTTGCGGGCTGAGTGCGAAGCGGTGCGTGCCTCGTTGAATGCGCCCAAGGTACCGATCGGCATCATGGTTGAGGTGCCTGCTGTGGCGGTGATGGCGGATCGCTTTGCTGCCGTGGTGGATTTCTTCTCCATCGGCACCAATGACCTGACCCAATACGTGCTGGCGATGGATCGCCAGCACCCACAACTCGCTGCGCAGGCCGATAGCCTCAACCCCGCCGTGCTGGCGCTGATCGCCAATACGGCTAAGGCTGCCAAGGCAGCGGGCGTGCATGTGGGGGTGTGTGGTGGCTTGGCGGGCGACCCGTTGGGCGCACGTATCCTGACAGGGCTGGGTGTGAATGCCCTGTCGATGAGTGCGCAGGATGTGGCTGCCGTCAAAGATACCCTGCGGGGCTGCTCAATGGCCGACTTGCAGGCACTGGCCGAGAAAGCCCTGGCCGCCCGCAGTGCCGAAGAGGTACGCGCGCTATGAGCCGCAACCAATCATCCTTCGCTCAGCCAGCCCTGGTGGCATGCTTTGCCCTGAACCCGGCGCTGGACCAGACTATCGAAGTGCGCGAGTTGCGTCTTGGCGAAGTCAACCGGGCCCAGCGGGCGCAGATTGATGCCGGTGGCAAGGGTGTGAACGTCGCTTCCTGCCTGGCTGATTTTTGCTCCGGCGTGGCGATCAGTGGTTTGCTGGGACGGGATAATGCTGCGCTTTTCGAGCAGTTGTTTGAAGACAAGCAGATTCTCAATCGCTGCATTTATGTGGATGGGATGACGCGGGTGAATACCAAGCTGGTTGATCCCACCCAAGGCATCACCACCGATATCAATATGCCGGGGCCGGAACTCAATGCCGCCCGCATTGCCAGCGAGATTGCCCATCTGTGCGCGATTATCGACGAACTGGCGGTTACCGTGCGCTGGTTCGTGCTGTCGGGCAGCCTGCCACCCGGTTGGCCTGCGGATACTTATGCTCAACTCATCCGGCGTGTGCGCAGCCACGGCGGCAAGGTGCTGCTGGATGCCAGTGGCAAAGCGCTGGCTGAAGGTCTGCGTGCCGAGCCGCACATCCTGAAACCCAACGAGCATGAACTAGCCGAGTTGCTGGGGCGCGAACTGGCTTCGCCTGCCGACATCGAAGCGGCTGTGCGCGAGCTGTTTGCCAAATATGCGGGGGTTGAATGTGTCGCTGTCTCAATGGGCGGCGCAGGGGCATTGTTCTTTAACCGCGCTGAAACGCTGCATGCGCAAGCTTTGCGCGTGGAGCTGATCAGTTCGGTAGGTGCGGGGGACGCGATGGTGGCTGGGGTGGTTGCCGCGTTCCTTGAGGGTTTGCCACTGGCAGGTTGCGCGCAGCTTGCCACGGCGTTTTCGGCGGCCAAGCTCTCCCGGCTGGGGCCGCATTTGCCGGAGCCGGACTTGGTCCGCGCGCTGGCCTCGACAGTTGTAGTCGGCCCCTTGGGCAAGCAGGGCTTGCAGCAGTAGCCAACATATTGCCAGAGCATGGCAGGTATCACACGGAGAAGGAGACTCAGACATGGCAAATATCGTAGCGATTACTTCGTGTCCCACGGGGATCGCGCATACCTTCATGGCAGCGGAGGGGCTGGAGCAGGGCGCAGCCAAGGCTGGCCATACGATTAAGGTGGAGACCCAAGGGTCGGTTGGCGCACAGAACCAACTCAGCGCAGCTGATATCGCGCAGGCCGATGTGGTGATCATCGCCGCCGATACCTCGGTGGAAAAATCCCGCTTCGTGGGTAAGAAGCTCTATGAAACCAACACCAAGGCAGCCATCAACGATGGCGCTGCCGTGGTGACAACCGCGCTGGAGCAGGGCAAGGTTTATCAGGTGGCTGCTGCATCAGGTGGGGCAAACTATGCCGATCAGGTCAAGGATGCCAAAGCCCAGCAAAAAGCTGCTGCACCCGGTGTTTATCGACACCTGATGACGGGTGTGTCGTTCATGATCCCGTTTGTGGTGGCAGGGGGTTTGTTGATTGCCTTGGGTTTTGCCTTGGGTGGCATCTATGTGTATGACGATGCCCACAAGGACTCGCTGGGGCAATTTCTGTTCTTGATCGGCAAGGGCTCCTTCTCGCTGATGGTGCCAATCCTCTCCGGTTATATCGCCTACTCAATTGCCGACCGTCCCGGGATTGCTCCGGGTATGGTGGGGGGCGTGATCTCTGGGGCGGTGGGGGCTGGTTTCCTCGGTGGTATCGTCAGTGGTTTCCTGGCCGGGTATCTGGTCAAGTGGCTCAATGACACGATCAAGTTGCCGCGCACCCTCGACGGGCTCAAGCCCGTGCTGATTCTGCCTCTGTTGGGTACCACGATTGTCGGCCTGCTGATGTATTACGTGGTGGGTACGCCGGTGGCGGTGGTCTTGAAGGATCTTTCCGATTGGCTCAAAGGCATGCAGGGCAGCAGTGCGATTGTGCTGGGTCTGATCCTGGGTTGCATGATGGCCTTCGACATGGGTGGGCCGGTCAACAAGGCGGCTTACGCATTTGCCACAGGCCTTTTGACCAGCAGCATCTACACCCCGATGGCTGCCGTGATGGCCGCCGGGATGACGCCTCCGCTGGGGATCGCACTAGCCACCTTCTTGTTCCGCAATCGCTTCTCTGAAGATGAACGCGAAGCGGGCAAGGCCGCGGCTGCACTGGGTATCTCCTTCATCACCGAAGGGGCCATCCCGTTTGCCGCCAAGGACCCGTTCCGCGTCATTCCCTCGACCATGGCAGGTTCTGCCGTGGCGGGCGCCATCTCGATGGCGGCTGGTTGTGGCCTGACTGTGCCGCACGGTGGGGTGTTTGTGCTGCCGATGCCGAATGCGGTGATTAACCTGTTGCCTTACATTGTGGCGATTCTGGCCGGTACAGTCGTTACCGCAGCCATGCTATACGTGTTGAAGAAGCCGATTGCGCAGACTGCCAATTGATCTTTGTTCATCATCAGGCAAAAACGCCAGGGGCTTCCCTGGCGTTTTTGCGTTGGGGGCCATGCTTTTATGCACGCAGCGTGTGGGAGTATGTGTTTTGGGGTCAAAAACAGGTACTTTCGTCGGTTTTTACGCTTCCCATGCCCTTTTAGGCGTATGGCTTTGTATTGCGCCGATATCACACTTGGCATATCTTGCAAGGCAGCAAGCAGGTGTGTGACGTGTTCGGCCCTACTTAGGTTGTGTCGTTGATTGACGGTCTGCCAGGTGAGTCTTTCCGCGTTTCCGGTTGTGCTGTTTGCGGTGGCACGCCAAAGCGTGTAGAGAGTTTGATCTGATTTGAGGATATGCAGAATGGCTACCGGTATTGTCAAGTGGTTCAACGACGCCAAAGGTTTTGGGTTCATTACGCCTGATCAGGGCGGCGAAGATTTGTTTGCGCACTTCTCTGAAATCTCAGGGGCAGGCTTCCGTTCCCTCAAAGAGGGGCAGCGCGTGGAGTTTGAAGTGAAGCAAGGGCCCAAGGGGCGTCAAGCCTCGACGATCAAGCCGCTTTGAGCGCGCATCGTCCTTCGTAGGCCAAACCACGTGCGGATTTGAAGTCCGCTTGGTTTGAAGCTGAAAATGGTCAGTCATGGAGCAGGGATTCACATCCTGCTCCATTTTTTGTATCTGCGCACGCATGAAAAACGCCAACTGTTTCCAGTTGGCGTTTGGTTTTGAGACGGCAGGAATCAGGCTTCTGGCGTTGTGCCGGTTTCAACCTGCTGCAAAGGTTCCTCTGCGGCTGCCGAGCGAGGGCGACGCTTGCGCGGTGCCGGGCGCGGTGCCTCTTCCTGCACGGGAGCGGCAGGTCGGTTTGGTGCGCTGACCGTCTCGACCATTTGCAGGCTTGCCTGCTCGGCTGCGAGTAGAGCCTTCAGGTCGACCTGTGCAGGAACGGGAGCCGGAGTCACTTCGGGCTTGGCGGGTTCCACAGGTGCTACCGGGACTTCAGGAGCCGTTTCCGCGACCGCAAGTGCCGGGGTAACAGGTTCTGCCGCTACGACGACTGGAGCCGCCGGCGTTGCAAGCAGATCACCTTGCTCCATGCTTACTGGCGTGACGACAGGTGCCGTGACAGGCTCTGCCACTGGAGCAGATGCAGCCGGAGCCACCTCAGCCTGGACGGGCGCTGCTTCAGCCACGGGGGCGGCTGCAACGACGGGTTCGGCGGGTGTTGCCGGAGCAATTTCTTCCACGGCATAGACCGTTTGCACGGGTTCCGCCACGGCTGGAGCCTTGGCAAACTCCACCGTAGCAGGCTGTTCTGCTACCACGGTTTGGTCTTCTGCTGCGTCCTGACCTTCCTCACCGGACATGTTTTCGGCGTAGTCCGGGCGGCGCTCACCACGGCCACGGCGACGGTTGCGGCGGCTGCGGCCTTCGCTATTGCGGGCTTCAGCGCTGCGACCTTCAGCATTCGGCGTGGTTTGCTCCGTGTCAGCAACAGCAGTGCTGGCCGGGATGGCTTCTTCGCTCAGCGTTGCCTCAACGGGTTTTTCGGCAGCGGCCTGGGCGGCAGCCGCTTCGCGGGCCAGTTGGCGCTCACGGCGTTGCTGTTCGCGTTCAGCACGGTCTGGGCGCTGCGGGCGTTCGCCGCGCTCGGTCTTTTCACCACGTTCACGCTGCGGCTTGGCCGTGGCGGCATCGGTACGCTGCTCGGCGGGCTTGTCCTGACGATTGCGTTCCCCACCTTGCTGGCGTTGCTCGTTGCGGTTGCCGCGTTCGGGACGCTCGCCACGCTCTGTGCGCTCACCACGTTCAGGGCGTTCACCGCGTGCCTCTTCGCGCTTGCCGCCTTCCTTGCGGGGCTGGGCATTGGCATTGTTACGGCGATCACCATCGCGCTTGCGGCTATCACGCTTGTCGCGCGGCTTGGGCGCCGGGGCTGTAGGCGTGGTCTCTTCTGTGCTGCCAAAGAGCCAGGCGGACAGGCGCTGGAAGATCCCCTTGGGCGCTGCGTCAGCACTCGGCTTGGCTTCGACGATGGGTGCCGGTTGCTCGGGCGTGATGCCCTTGATGGCGGCTTCCTGGCGTACCGGCTTGGCTTCGGTCTGGGCCGAAGGCGGCGTGTAATTGGCTTCGGCAGGCATGGTGGCCATGCGGTAGCTGGGCAGGCTGGCGTCTTCGACGTTGAGCTGGTCGTGACGCAGGCGGATGATTTCGTGCTGCGGCGTTTCCAGGTGGCGGTTCGGGATGATCAGCAGGGTGGCCTTGTGGCGCAGTTCGATCTTGGCGATATCGTCCCGCTTCTCATTGAGCAGGAAGGTGGCCACGTCGACGGGCACCTGGGTGTGGATCGCGCCGGTGTTCTCCTTCATCGCCTCTTCTTCGAGGATGCGCAGGATGTGCAGCGCGGCCGACTCAATCGAGCGGATATGCCCCGTGCCGGTACAACGCGGGCAGGGGATGTAGCTGGTTTCGGCCAGCGCCGGGCGCAGGCGTTGGCGCGAGAGTTCCAGCAGGCCAAAGCGGCTGATCTTGCCCGTCTGCACGCGGGCACGGTCGTAACGTAGCGCATCGCGCAGGCGGTTTTCCACCTCGCGCTGGTTGCGCGGGTTTTCCATGTCGATGAAGTCGATCACGATCAGGCCACCCAAGTCGCGCAGGCGCAACTGGCGGGCCACTTCGTCGGCGGCTTCAAGGTTGGTACGTAGGGCCGTGTCTTCGATGTCGGCGCCACGGGTGGCACGACCGGAGTTGACGTCAACGGCGACCAGCGCTTCGGTGTGGTCGATCACCACGGCACCGCCCGAGGGCAGGTTGACCTGGCGCGAATAGGCCGATTCGATCTGGTGCTCGATCTGGAAGCGTGAGAAGAGCGGCACATCGTCGTTGTAGCGCTTGACGCGATTGACGTTGCCCGGCATCACGTGGCCCATGAACTGCTGGGCCTGCTCGAAGATTTCGTCGGTATCGATGAGGATTTCACCGATATCCGGCTGGAAGTAATCGCGGATGGCGCGGATTACCAGACTGCCTTCCTGATAGATCAGGAAAGCGCCCGTCTGCGACTTGGCGGCACCATCAATGGCGCTCCACAGTTGCAGCAGGTAGTTCAAATCCCATTGCAGCTCTTCGGCGCTACGGCCGATGGCGGCGGTGCGGGCAATCAGGCTCATGCCGTTGGGCACTTCCAGATTGTCCATGATCTCGCGCAGCTCGGCGCGTTCATCCCCTTCCACGCGACGCGATACGCCGCCTCCGCGCGGATTGTTGGGCATGAGCACCAGGTAACGGCCCGCCAGGGAGATAAAGGTCGTCAGCGCGGCACCCTTGTTGCCACGTTCGTCCTTTTCAACTTGGATGATGACTTCCTGGCCTTCTTTCAGGGCGTCCTGAATGCGGGCACGGGAGACGTCAACACCTTCCTTGAAATAGGAACGGGAGACTTCCTTGAACGGCAAGAAGCCATGGCGCTCGGCGCCATAATCGACAAAGGCGGCTTCGAGACTGGGCTCGATGCGGGTAATGATGCCCTTGTAGATGTTGCTCTTGCGTTGCTCTTTTGCTGCCGATTCGATGTCGAGGTCAATAAGCTTCTGACCATCAACAATCGCGACGCGGAGTTCCTCGGCTTGCGTCGCATTAAAAAGCATGCGCTTCATTTAGTTCTTCTCCCGCGCGCGATCGCGGGCGAACGAACCCTGCGCCACCCTTTGTCCGGGTGGCTGGCTCAACTTGTCGAGAACAAAAATTTCATTGTGTTCAAATCAAGGAGTTAAAGGGTTCGTCTATCGCTTCTTCGTCTCGACTGGCCGGTTCGGGCAGTCGGGACGCTTCATCGTATCTATACGTTCGCGCGCCAAATGGGTCGATCAATCAAACGGTTTGGGGTACCATCGACGGCTATTTTCAGCCCTCGGGTACAGTGTGTCTGCCGGGGATCGATGCATCGCGGAAAGAGCCCTTGACGGAATGCACCCGGCTATGCGCCAAGGCGCGGCAGGGATTGCTTCCCGGCACTTGCTGGCGTCTCGGCATCGAAGGCCGGGCCTGTGCAGCGATCCGAGGTGCGCCGCAAGTGGTGGGTGGCAGGCGCAGCTGGTGATCGGTGCGTAGCAAGGCGGGGGAACTCAATCTCCCGTCGGTCAGGAGTCTTACGCGGGAAAAGATCCCGGGAAAACCGGAGCAGTATATTTGAAACAAATGACTTTGGGCAAAACTCATCAGACAGAATCCTCTCCGACCCCTTCCGTCCGTCGCGTGGTAGTGGGCGAAGAGGACGCTGGGCAGCGGATCGACAACTTTTTGTTACGCGAATGCAAGGGTGTGCCCAAAAGCCACATCTACCGCGTCCTGCGTAGCGGTGAGGTGCGGGTCAACAGTGGCCGTATCGGTCAGACCTATCGCCTGCAGGTGGGCGACGAAGTGCGGATCCCGCCCATTCGGGTTGCCCAGCGAGTAGAGCAGAGCGTGCCTGCCCCCATGGCACGTCATGAGTTCCAGATTGTGTTTGAAGATGAGTCGATCCTGGTGATCGACAAACCTGCCGGGCTGGCGGTGCATGGCGGCAGCGGGGTGAGCTTCGGGGTGATCGAGCTGTTGCGGCGCCAGCGCCCCGAGGCCAAGTTTCTGGAACTGGCCCACCGCCTGGACCGGGAAACCTCGGGTCTGCTGATCATTGGCAAGCGGCGTGTCGCGCTCAACAAAATCCAGGACGACATGCGTGCGGGCAAGCTGGAAAAGCGTTACCTCACCATGGTGGCAGGGCGCTGGATGAACCCGCTCCAGCACATCAAGGCCGCCCTGCATAAATACCTGACCCCCGAGGGGGAGCGCCGTGTGATGGTCGACCGTGAGGGCAAGCCTTCACACAGCATTGTGCGTCTGGTTCAGCGCTGGGAGCGCTACAGCCTGTTGGAGGTGGAGCTGAAAACCGGGCGGACCCACCAGATTCGCGTGCACCTCCAATCGCAAGGCTTCCCTCTGCTGGGCGACGACAAGTACGGCGACTTCCCGCTCAATAAGGCACTTGAAAAGGAAGGCTTGGCGCGGATGTTCCTGCATGCGGCGATTCTGCGTTTTCAGCATCCGCTCAGTGGTGAGTTGATGGAATTGACGGCACCTCTGCCCGCGCAGTTGCAAAATTTTGTGGCGTCGGTCGATGCCTCACAGAAGAGGGATTATGGCTAGGCAATTTGATCTGATCGTATTTGACTGGGATGGCACCCTGATGGATTCCACCGCGCTGATTGTCGCGGCCATCCAGGCGGCTTGTCGTGACGTGGGTGTGGACGTGCCGGACCGTGAGCGTGCCGCCTACGTCATCGGCCTGAGTCTGGCCGGGGCGATGAGCACGATTGCGCCACATCTGCCTGAGGTCGAGCAGCAACGCATGGCCGAGCGCTATCGCTACCACTTTCTGGCCCGCGACCAGGAGTTGACGCTGTTTGAAGGTACCCGTGAGTTGCTCGATGCATTGCGTGCGCAGGATTATCTGTTGGCCGTCGCCACTGGCAAGGCGCGGCGTGGGCTGGATCGGGTGCTGGCAAGTTCCGGCCTGGATGCGGTGTTCCACGCCACGCGCTGTGCTGATGAAAGTTTTTCCAAGCCGCACCCGGCCATGTTGCTGGAACTCATGGAGGAATTCCAGGTGAGCCCGGAGCGTACCGTGATGATCGGGGACACCACTCATGACTTGCTCATGGCCCGCAATGCCGGGGTGCCTGCGCTGGCGATGAGTTACGGAGCCCACTCGGTGGAAGAGTTGCAACAGGAAGCGCCGCTGGCGATTCTCCATTCCATGACGGATCTGCGTGAATGGCTGCACCAGAACGGCTGATCTGCGCCGCCGCTGACTTGCGCGACGGTGGGGATGCCGTGCGTTTCGAGTGCGTGGGGCCGCAAGGCCTGCAGCCCGCGTTCGCTTTGCGCTGGCATGGCCGTGTGTATGCGTGGCGGAATGAATGCCGCCATGTGTCGCTGGAACTGGACTGGAACCCAGGCAAGTTTTTGGACGATTCCGGCTTATACTTGGTCTGCGCCATGCATGGCGCATTGTATGAGCCGGATACAGGGCTGTGCGTGAGTGGTCCTTGCACGGGCAAGGCACTTTATCCATTGACCGCTGTCGAACGCGACGGTGCCATCTATCTGATTGAGACATGACAGACAACAACGAGCAGGGCTGGGAACGCAAGGTTCTCGAAGAGATCGCTTTTCAAGGTTTGCAGGAAAACCGTCGCCGTCGTCGCTGGAGCATTTTCTTCCGTGCCCTCGGTTTCCTCTACGCAGGCATCGTGATTGCCCTGATGTGGAGTTCCAGCCACCGCGATGGCAAGGTCGATGGCCCAGGCGGGGCCGCAGGTCAATATACTGCGGTGGTGCAATTGATTGGCACCATCGGCCCAAGCCAGGAAATCAAGGCAGAGGACGTTATCCCTGCGTTGCGTTCTGCCTTTGAGGCTAAGGGCGCCAAGGCGATCGTGTTGCGTATCAACAGCCCCGGCGGCAGTCCCGTTCAAGCCGGGCTGATCAACGATGAAATCCGTCGTCTGCGTGCCAAGTACCCTGGCAAGCCGGTGTACGCGGTGGTTGAGGACGTGTGTGCCTCCGGTGGTTATTACATTGCCGTGGCAGCAGACAAGATCTTTGTGGATAAGGCCAGTATCGTGGGCTCCATCGGTGTGCGCATGGATGGCTTCGGCTTTACCGGCACCATGGAAAAGCTGGGCGTGGAGCGCCGCAGCATCACCGCCGGTGAGAACAAGGCCTTCCTGGACCCCTTTCAGCCGCAAAACCCCAAGCATGTTGAGTTCGCCAAGAGCATGCTGGCGGAAATCCACCAGCAGTTCATCGACGTGGTGCGCCAAGGGCGCGGCAAGCGCTTGAAGGAAACCCCGGAAATGTTCTCCGGCTTGTTCTGGAGTGGCGCCACCAGCATCCAGATGGGCCTGGCCGATGGCCTGGGCTCGGTGGATTCGGTCGCCCGTGACGTGGTTAAGGCCGACGAGATCCGCGACTTTACCCAGCGCGAGAATTTTGCTGAACGCTTTGCCAAGCGCTTTGGCGCCAGCCTCTCGACGGGGCTGTCGGAAGGGGTGGAGCGGGTCGGCTTGAATTGACCGTGTAATGCGCCCACGGCTCTGTGCTGGAGCACGTGGGCGGTACTTCGAAAAGGTTCTTAGGCCAGGAGCAGAAACACCGTGGGCTGCCGATCCAGATCGGGCAGCCCGTTTTTCTTCCAGGCGGCTACGCTGCGGGTGCATACCCACTCGTTCTGGCTGGTAAGTGCCCGGGCTACGCAGATCAGGGTAGTGGGCGCGCAGCTTGCCAGCAGGCTCTCCAGCATCGCCATGTTGCGATAGGGCGTTTCAATGAAGAGTTGGGTGCGCTGCAGCTTGGCGGATTCCTTCTCCAGTTGGCGGATCGCCTGGGTGCGCTCATCGGGCTTCTGGGGGAGGTAGCCGTGGAAGGCGAAACTCTGCCCATTCAGCCCGGAGGCCATCAGCGCCAGCAGCAGCGAGGAGGGGCCAACGTGCGGGATCACGTTGATGCCCAGCTCATGCGCTCGGCGCACAACCAGAGCGCCTGGGTCGGCCACGGCAGGGCAGCCCGCTTCTGACATCAGGCCCCCATCCCGCCCGGCAACAAGCGGCGCGAGCAGGGCGTCGATGGCGGTGCGATCCAGTTTTTCCGGCAGCTCATGGATTTCTGCCGTCTGAATCGGGTGGCTGTAGCCCATGCGCTTGAGTTCGGCACGCGCTGTCTTGGCCTTTTCTACAATGAAGTAGTCCAAGGCATCCATCTGGGCCAAAGCCTTGGCGGGATGTGAGGCGGCAATGTCCGAGGGGCCAAGCCCCACGGGCAGCAGGTGGAGGTGGCCGGTGCTCATGGCACTTGCACGCCTTCGGCACGCAGCATGCGGGCCAGGGCAATCAGCGGCAGGCCGATCAGGGCTGTGGGGTCGTCGCCACGCATGTAGTCGAGCAGGCTGATCCCCAGACCTTCGGATTTGGCGCTGCCTGCACAATCGAGCGGTTTTTCGCGTTCCACGTAACGCACGATTTCCGCTTCGCTCAGGGGGCGGAATTTGGCTTCGGTGGGCACGCCTTCAAGCAGGTACTGGCCGGTCGCGCTGTTGTAGAGGCAGACCGCCGTGTGGAACACGATGCTCTTGCCGCTCATGGCCTGCAGTTGGGCAATGGCGCGCTCCACGGTGCCGGGTTTGCCAAAGCGTTCGTTGCCACGGTGGGCAACCTGATCGCTGCCGATTATGAGTGCGCCAGGGAAGCGTGGCGCCACGGCCCGCGCTTTTTCCAGGGCCAGTCGTTCAGCGGTGACCACCGGGGTTTCGCCGGGCAAAGGGGATTCGTCCAGATCCGGGCGGGCGGTTTCAAATGGCAGGCCGAAGCGCTCCAGAAGCTGTTTACGATAAACGGATGTTGAAGCAAGAACGAGGCGGGGTTGGGTGCTCATGAGATAGAATGCCCGGGTGAGCAACAGGGTGTTCACCGGATAGGCTTTGACAGAATGAGTCGAAAATAATAACATCAGCGGTTTATGTCGCACCAGCTACGAGTTATTCCGGATCCTTTCGAGTTCGCCCGCCGTGGAGACACGCTGCAAGGCGAGGTCGATGCCCGCAGTCTGCCCAGGCTGGCGGAGTCTTTACGTGATCTTGGTGTGCCGCAGAGGGTGGCGTATGAGCTTTCCGGCTCGGTGATCGAAGGTAAGCCTTTTCTGACTGTGCTTGCTTCGGTGGAACTGACGCTGGAGTGCCAGCGTTGTCTGGGAGATTTGTCCTGGGTGGTCAGTGCAGATTCGCGTCTGCTGCTGGTGCCGCGCACGGAAGAGTTGCCTGACGACGAGTTGGAAGAAGATGATTTTGATCCGGTCCATGCTTGGCGCGATTTCGACGTGCTCGGCGCGGTAGAGGAAGAATTGCTGTTGGCCTTGCCGCTGGCGCCAACGCATGAGCAGTGCAGTGTGCCGGTGGCGAAGGAAAATGGCGGCGAGCGGTCGCCATTTGCTGTGCTCAAAGGTTTGAAAACCGGCGGGTAACGCGAATCGTAACGATTGAATCGAGAGTTTTAAGGAGTAAGAAATGGCTGTTCAACAGAACAAAAAATCGCCGTCCAAGCGTGGCATGCATCGTGCGCACGATTTTCTGACCGCTCCGGCGCTGGCTGTCGAAGCCACCACCGGTGAGGCTCATCTGCGCCATCACATCTCCCCGTCTGGTTTCTACCGCGGCAAGAAGGTTACCAAGGCCAAGGGCGAGTAATTCCGGTTCCCGCCAGGGGTGGTTTGTCTTGCGCAGTCAATGCGGCAAATGGGGCAAGCCTCTGTGGTGGGCTGGAATCACTGCTCAGCTGTCAAGTGCAGGCAGGTCTGTATTCAGACTTGCCGCACTGCAACCTATATTGGCTTTTGATCTTGTCTGCTGGCGTGTTCTGCGCAGGGAGTCCGATGGCATCGGCTCTTCCTTGTCAGCACAAGAGGCCTGGCCGCAAGGCTTGATCCGGGTTCCCTGCTGAATGCATACAACGATTGCGATTGATTGCATGGGAGGCGACCACGGACCTTCCGTGACGATCCCTGCTGCGCTGGACTGTTTGCGTGCGGATGCCAATCTGCACGTGATCCTTGTCGGGCTGCCAAGTATTTTCGACGATGCCGTGCGTCAGTCGCTGGCCGAATTTGGCGAGCGGGTACTGATCCAGCACGCTTCTGAAGTGGTGGCGATGGATGAATCCCCCGCCATTGCGATGCGTAACAAAAAAGATTCCTCCATGCGTGTGGCCATTGATGCCGTCAAGAACGGTGCCGCCCAGGCCGTGGTTTCCGCTGGCAATACGGGCGCGCTGATGGCCATCTCGCGTTTCGTGCTCAAGACCCTGCCCGGAATTGACCGCCCTGCCATCGCGCAGAGCCTGCCCACCACCAAGGGCGAGACCTACATGCTCGACCTGGGGGCCAACGTGGATTGCTCGGCCGAGCATCTGCTGCAATTTGGCATCATGGGTGCCATGCTGGCAGAGGCTGTCGAACACCGTGAGGCGCCTTCGGTGGGCCTGCTCAACATTGGCGAAGAAGAAATCAAGGGTAATGAAGTCGTCAAGCGGGCGGCTGAACTCTTGCGTGCGTCTGACCTGAATTTCTATGGCAACGTTGAAGGCGATGACATCTACAAGGGCACCACGGACGTGGTGGTCTGCGATGGCTTTGTCGGCAATGTCGCCCTGAAGACTTCGGAAGGTTTGGCCCGGATGGTGACTGCCTTCCTGAAGGATGAATTTACTCATTCCTGGTGGTCAAGGCTGATGGCCCTGGTTGCCATGCCCATCCTCAAGCGTTTCCGTGCCCGGGTCGACACCCGCCGCTACAATGGCGCCTGCCTGGTGGGTTTGCGTGGTATCGTCATCAAGAGCCATGGCTCGGCAGACACCTATGCTTTCACGCATGCCGTCAGGCGTGCAGTGGAGGCTGCCCGCCATGATCTGATCAAGCGCATTACCGTGCGCATGGATGCATACGCCGCTCAGGCGGCTTCTTTGACTCAACAGGACTCGCTTGCATGATTTTCAGCAAAGTGGTGGGAACCGGTGGTTACGTGCCAGGCAAGCCCGTCAGCAATGACGATCTGGTAGCCCGTGGCATCGAGACTTCCGATGAGTGGATGGCTGGCCGTACCGGGATTCGCTTTCGCCACTTTGCCGATGCAGGCGTGACGACCAGTCAGCTTGCCACCCGTGCCGCACAGGATGCCTTGCAGGCAGCAGGTCTGCAGGCTGCGGATATCGATCTGCTGGTGGTGGCCACCACGACGCCTGATATGGTTTTTCCCAGCACAGCCTGTCTGGTGGCCCGCGCCCTGGGCATGCCTGCCGGGGCTCCTGCCTTTGACGTGCAGGCCGTGTGCAGCGGGTTTGTGTATGCGCTGACCATTGCCGACAAATTCATCCGCTCGGGTTCGCATCGGCGTGCCATGGTGATCGGGGCGGAAACCCTGTCGAACATCCTCAATTGGGAAGATCGCGGCACCTGTGTGCTGTTTGGGGATGGTGCCGGGGCCATGATCCTGGCGGCTGCCGAGCAGCCCGGCGTGCTGGCTACCGCCATTCATGCCGACAGTACCCACGCTGGGGTGCTGGGCGTCGATGCCCGCCCAAGCGGCGGCAAAATGCTGGGCGTGCCATTCATCACCATGGATGGGCAGGCCGTCTTCAAGCTGGCAGTGCGCGCCCTTGAGGAAGTTGCACTGGAAGCCTTGTCCATGGCTTCCATAAGCACGGCAGACCTGGACTGGTTCATTCCCCATCAGGCTAACAGCCGCATCATCCAGGCCGTGGCCAAGCGTCTGGGGGTGGAGATGGAGCGCGTCGTGGTCACTGTTGATCGCCATGGCAACACCTCCGCAGCCTCGGTTCCCTTGGCCATGAATGTGGCCGTGCGTGATGGGCGCATTCAGCCGGGGCAGCATGTGTTGTTGCAAGGGGTGGGTGGTGGCTTCACCTGGGGTTCTGTCCTTCTGCGTTATTGATTTTGGCTTTGCCCAAGCAAGGAGATTGTGTCTTGACTACTGCAACCAAGCCCTTTGCGGCTGTATTTCCCGGCCAAGGCTCCCAGTCTGTTGGCATGATGAATTCCTTCGAGCACACCGCCGTGGTGCGTGAGTGCTTTGCGGAGGCATCCGAAGCTCTGGGGCAGGATCTGTGGCAACTGGTCGCCGAAGGCCCGACCGAGGCGCTGGCCTCCACCGTCAACACCCAGCCTGTGATGCTGACTGCCGGCGTCGCCGTGTGGCGTGCCTGGCTCGCTGCCGGTGGCGCCAAACCTGCCGTGGTGGCGGGTCACAGCCTGGGTGAGTATGCCGCGCTGGTAGCGGCCGGGGTGTTGAATTTTGCCGATGCCGTCAAGCTGGTGCGCTTCCGTGCCCAAGCCATGCAGGAAGCCGTGCCCGCCGGTGAAGGTGGCATGGCTGCCATCCTGAATCTGTCGCCGGAAGACGTAGTGGCTGCCTGTGCCGAAGCCGCCCAGGGCCAGATCGTGTCGCCTGCCAACCTGAATTCTCCCGTACAGATCGTGATTGCCGGGCACGCTGCGGCTGTGCAACGTGCCATGGAAGCCTGCAAGGCCCGAGGCGCCAAGCGTGCTGTGCCGTTGCCCGTGAGTGCTCCATTCCACTGTGCGCTGATGCAACCTGCGGCCGACCGCCTGGCGGAAAAACTCGCCAGCGTTTCGTTTGCCGCCCCGCAGATTCCGGTACTCAACAACGTTGATGTGAAGGTGGAGACCAGTGCCGAAGCGATCCGCACCGCGCTGGTTCGGCAGGCTTTCAGCCCGGTCCGCTGGATTGAAATTGTGCAAGCGATGGTTGCGCAACCCCTCGATACTGTGATCGAATTCGGCCCCGGCAAGGTTTTGGCCGGACTCGTCAAGCGCATCGCCCCCGAAGTGACTGCCGAAGCGGTGGTCGACAGCGATTCGCTGACTCGTGTGCTGGCACTTGCCTAAACGACTGGATAGGATTTTACACATGCTCAAGAATCAGGTCGCGCTGGTCACCGGCGCATCTCGTGGCATTGGCAAGGCTATTGCACTGGAACTGGGGCGCATGGGGGCGACCGTGATCGGTTCTGCCACCTCCGAACAAGGGGCTGCCCAGATTGGCGCCTACCTGCAGGAAGCCGGGATCGCTGGCCAGGGCCTGTGTTTGAACGTGACGGATGTCTCTGCCTGTGACGCAGCTTTGGCCCAGATCGAAAGCAATTTCGGAACAGTGGCTATACTGGTCAACAATGCCGGGGTCACGCGGGACAACATTGCCTTGCGCATGAAAGACGAGGAATGGGATACCGTGCTCGACACGAACCTCAAGGCCGTGTTCCGCATGTCCAAGCTCGTCATGCGCGGCATGATGAAGGCCCGTACCGGGCGCATCATCAACATCACCTCGGTGGTGGGCAGCTCGGGCAACATCGGGCAGGCCAACTACGCAGCCGCCAAGGCCGGTGTAGCGGGGATGACCCGTGCGCTGGCCCGCGAGCTGGGCAGTCGCAACATCACGGTCAATTGTGTGGCGCCGGGTTTCATCGACACCGACATGACCAAGGATTTGCCGGACGCGCAGCGCGACATGCTGCAATCCCAGATTGCGCTTGGTCGCCTGGGCAGACCGGAAGAAATTGCGGCCACGGTGGGCTTCCTTGCCTCGCCTGCGGCCAGTTACATTACGGGTTCCACCATCCACGTCAATGGCGGGATGTATATGGCTTGATTCGGTTATTCGCAGTCAAACGCTGCCAATAACTGAAGTTATGCCGGATTTTTTGCTAAACTAAGCGGGTTTTTGACCCATTACGCTTTAATAGAAGGAGCGATTCCATGGAGAACATCGTACAGCGCGTCCGCAAGATCGTCGCTGAGCAATTGGGCGTGAACGAGGCCGACATCAAGAACGAGTCCTCATTTGTTGACGATCTGGGCGCTGACTCTCTCGACACCGTCGAGCTGGTCATGGCGCTGGAAGAAGAGTTCGAGTGTGAGATTCCGGATGAAGAAGCCGAGAAGATCACAACCGTTCAGCAGGCGATTGACTACGTCAGCGCTCACCTGAAGGCCTGATTCTCAGAACCTGTTCCGCAGTCTGGCCCGTTTGGATGTGTGTGGATGCGTTTGCGCGTCCGCTCGCGGTCCGTGGCAGATGATTGGGCAGGTTCACAGTTCGTTAATTAGCTACAAGGAGTGACCTTTGACGCGTCGCCGAGTTGTTGTGACCGGGCTGGGTATCATCTCGCCGGTCGGTAATACTGTCGCTACCGCTTGGGACAACATTGTCAACGGTCGCTCAGGCATCACGCGTGTTACCCGCTTTGATGCCAGCTCACTGCCCACGCAGATCGCGGGGGAAGTGAAAGGCTTCGACGTGGCAGCCTACTTGTCCCCCAAGGAGGCTCGCCGCTTCGATACCTTCATCCACTATGGTTTGGCTGCTGCCATTGACGCCATCAAGGATGCCGGTATCGAGCCCAGGCCTGCCAATGCCGAGCGTATCGGTGTCTGTATCGGTTCGGGCATCGGCGGTCTGCCGATGATCGAAGAGACCAAGGACGCGATCGCCGCAGGCGGTGCCCGCAAGATTTCCCCCTTCTTTGTACCGGGGTCGATCATCAACATGATCTCTGGTCTGTTGTCGATCAACTACGGATTCCAGGGGCCGAATTTCGCAACAGTCAGCGCGTGTGCCACCGGCAACCATGCCATTGGTGAAGCACAGCGTCTGATTGAATACGGGGATGCTGACATCATGGTGGCTGGCGGTGCCGAGTCCACAGTGTCCCTGCTTGGCATGGGTGGTTTCTGCTCGGCCAAGGCGCTGTCCACACGCAATGATGATCCCGCAGGCGCCAGCCGCCCCTGGGATTCCGGGCGTGACGGTTTCGTGCTGGGCGAAGGTGCCGGTATCCTGGTGCTGGAAGAATACGAACACGCCAAGGCTCGCGGCGCCAAGATTTACGCCGAGGTTGCTGGTTACGGTATGAGTTCGGATGCCTATCACGTCACCGCCCCCGCCGAAGGTGGCGAGGGTGCTGCCCGTAGCATGACCAATGCCCTGCGTAACGGGCGTACCACGCTGGAAGAAGTTGATTACGTCAATGCGCACGGCACCTCCACCGGTTTGGGTGATATCGCCGAAACCCGGGCCGTGAAGCGTTGCTTTGGTGAAGACAAGGCACACAAGCTTGCCATCAGCTCCACCAAGTCAATGACGGGCCACCTGTTGGGTGCGGCCGCTGGGATTGAGGCTGTGTTTACCATCATGGCCATCCAGAGTCAGATCGCTCCGCCAACGATCAATCTGATTGATCCTGATCCGGCTTGTGATCTGGATTACGTGCCGAATGTGGCTCGCCCGATGACCATCAACGCTGCGATCTCCAATTCCTTCGGTTTTGGTGGGACCAACAGCACTTTGGTGTTCCGTAAAGTCTAAGCGCTCATCATGAGCCGGGCAGATATGCCCTTGGACTTGTCTCTCAAACCCAGCCCTTCGCGGCTGGGTTTGTTGTTTCTGCATCTTCTTCCTGCTCTGTGCCTGCTCGGGAGCGGCGTGCCAAGCTGGGTGCGTGTTGTGCTCCCGTGCCTGACCGGTATCTCTTTACTCTGGAATCTTGTTCGCCTCAAACAGGAGGCGCGTTGTCGCCTGTCATTGCTGGCCTCTGGTGAAGCGTTCCTGTGGCGTGGTGATGATCAAAAGCTTCCCATTGTCATTACCATGGAATCCTGCATTGTGGGGTGGATTCAGGTGTTTGCCTGGCGCAGCGCGCCAGAAGTCCCGCACGTTCGCCAAGGACGGATTTGTCTGATGCGCGATGGCATGTCGGCCTCTGAATGGCGGCATCTGCGCACATGGCTGCGCTGGCGTCGGCCAAAAGCGTGAAAAACCCAATGCTTTGTACAGAGATTTGTTAATAGAGTGTGTGCAGCTGTAATGGCTGTGTAGTGTTTTTGCAACATTTTGCAGTTTGTTTTAATTATTTCACTGGCATGTTTTTGTGCCCCAGCTTTGAGCATGCCTGGGTGCATGAGGCCTATTACCATGGTGATAGTGTGGAAAAATGGTTTTCCAACAAGGCGATAGGGGTGTTTGCTGTTTCTTGCCAAGAGCAGTTTTGGTGCATAAGTTTTTTGCTGTATTGATTTGGAATTTATTCACATGGTATCTGTCGGAAAACGCAGCGCTTTTTGTTGCTGAAGCATCGGTATGATCCAGCCTGCGAATGAAGCATTTCGAAATTCCGGTTCAGGAGATACCATGACAATCCATAAAACCCCCTTGTTTGTGGCACTGGCCACGGCCCTGTGTTCCATGAGCGTTCAAGCTGCTGATTGGAGCGATACCTCGATCAGCTATCGTTATGGTGCGCATTTCCGCGAGCCTGCCAATCCCAGCGATATCAGCAAGGATATCGTGGCGCTGACGCACGTGAGTGGCTTCAAATACGGCAGCAACTTCTTCAACGTTGACCTGCTGCGCTCCGATAGCAAAGATCCTGCTTCCAATGGTGGAGGTGGTGCCCAGGAAGTGTACGTGGTCTACAGCAACCAGTTGCACCTGAGCAAGATCACCGGGCAGAAATATGCCATGGGCCCGATCAGCGATTTCGCACTGAGCACCGGTTTCGATTTCAGCTCCAAGGATGATGCTTTTGCTGCCCGCGTGCGCAAATTTATGATCGGCCCGACGGTCAAGTTTGGCGGTTCTTTGGGTTGGGCCGATTTGAGCGTGCTCTACTACAAGGAAAAAAATCACAACGGCATAGTCGGCACGTCTGTTGATTTCTCCTCTACCTATCGCATTGCCGCCGCCTGGGGCACCAATTTTGATTTGGGTCCGGTGCCGCTGCAATTTAACGGTTTTGCTACCTACACCGGCTCCAAGGGGCGTGATGGCTTTGGCGACAAGACGGGGCCGGA
>NZ_KB892867.1 GCF_000373965.1 Uliginosibacterium gangwonense DSM 18521
ATTCTTGCGGATGGAGGGTATGTCGGCCACCCCTTTGCCAAGGCCGTTGAAGAACTTCTGGGCGCCAAGGTTCAAATCGCCAAACGCAACCAGTTGCATACCTTTGCTGTCCTACCCCAGCGCTGGGTGGTTGAGCGGTCATTTGCCTGGATCGAAAAATGTAGGCGTTTGTGGAAGAACTGCGAGCGCAAACTCAACACAAGCTTGCAGTTCATACATCTTGCATTCCTGGCGCTTTTGCTCAAAAGATCGTGAACAGGTTCTAAGGGCTGGGCGATGGAGGAAGCATTGGCGCATCCGGATGCCTGTCTGCAAGCGGTGCATGAACCGCGCTATCTGGCGTTTCTGGCTTCTGCCTGGGATGAGTGGCTGGCCACGGGAAATGAAGGAGATGCGTTCCCCAGCGTGTGGGCGATTCGTGGCATGCGTAGCGACGTGATACCCGATAATTTCGCTGCGCGCCTGGGGCTGTTTTCTTTTGATACGGGCACTCCGCTGACTGCTGGTACGTGGGCGGCAGCACGTGCCGGAGCAGACCGCCCCCTGTCTGCCGCGGCCTGGATTGCCAGTGGCGAACGTAGTGTTTTTGCCCTGACACGCCCGCCAGGGCACCATGCCGGGCCGAGCTTCTTTGGCGGATATTGTTTCCTGAACAATGCGGCGATTGCCGCCCAGGCACTACGGGATCGCGGAGCCGCACGGGTGGCTATTCTGGATGTGGATTTCCATCACGGAAATGGCACGCAGGAAATTTTTTATCGCCGTAATGACGTGTTGTTTGCCAGCATTCATGGCGATCCGCGCACGGAATATCCATTCTTCCTGGGCTATGCCGATGAGCAGGGCGAGGGGCCGGGAGCAGGCTTCAACCTGAATCTGCCTTTGCCTGCCAAGGCAGCAGTGGCGGACTGGTTTACCGCGCTTGAGACTGCATTGGCGCGTATCAACGGGTTCGCGCCTGAAGCACTGGTGGTTTCACTTGGCGTTGATGCCTTTGCGGGCGACCCGATCAGTAAATTCCTGCTGCAAACTGTAGATTACCAACGCTTGGGCGAACGACTAGCCAAGATGGGGCTACCTTGCCTGTTTGTGCTCGAAGGGGGCTACGCTGTGGCCGAAATGGGGGCAAATGTGGCAGCCGTACTTGAGGGCTTTGAGGGGTAGTGTAAGCCCCTTTGAGGTGCCAAAAATAAGGTGAACCGCCTCCATCCGGGCGACCCTGACGCAATGGTCGTTTTCCAGCACTTTCTACGGAGCGATGCTGTACTGGATGGTGACGACTACCCGTGCCCGTTTTTCGATGGTGCTTTTGTCATACGCGCCACCATAGTCGTTGTCTGTATCGCTCTCGCCATTGGCTGGCAGAATGTAGAAGGCCCCCTGTGAAGCTGATTTCATCACCCCGATGTGGGCATTGCCATTTTTGGCGAATTCGTTGGCGCGGGTTTGCGCATTCTGGGTGGCTGCGCCAATCAGCGACATCTTGATATCCTCCAGATTGGATACAAGATAGAGGGGCGTATGCGCCTCTAGCAACATGCCTGCTTCGCGTAGCCCCAAGCTGGCTTTTACGGTTTTGGCAATTTGCTGGACGTCGTTGCTCTGGAGCACGTAGTTCTGGCTGGCAATGTAATGGGATATTTCGGTGCGCTCCTCACCTTGTTTGGCGGGTTTGAACACCGGGGCAAAATCCTCGTTGCCAATTTCAATCTGTTTGCCAGAGAAGCCTTGTTCCTTGAAGAAGGCTTGCAGGCGGGGTTGCTGCGCACGCAGATTGGCCAGCGCATGTGCTGGGTCGCTCCCGGTGGCTTGCAAGTTCATGCCAAATTGGCCGTGATCGGCGCGCACGGGTTTTTCCGCGAGCCCTTTGACGGTGA
Source organism: Uliginosibacterium gangwonense DSM 18521 (assembly GCF_000373965.1). Taxonomy (GTDB): domain Bacteria; phylum Pseudomonadota; class Gammaproteobacteria; order Burkholderiales; family Rhodocyclaceae; genus Uliginosibacterium; species Uliginosibacterium gangwonense. The sequence continues at coordinate 1,878 of NZ_KB892867.1, forward strand.
TGGTCTGGCGTTGCTCGGCTGCTTGCCTGGCTTGATAGCCCAGCACAAAAGCAGCAAGGATCAGCCCGATAGCCAGAGAAATGCCGAGGGCAAACAGGCCGCGCCCCAGTGTGTTGTCACTCATAAACGACTCCAGACGCAAAGTGGGTACGACTTCTGTATGTGGCGGGGAGGGATGCTTAAAGGATATGCAGACATGCAGGCGCTATTCTAACCACAAACTCTGGCCAGAGATGCGTCTTGGAGGTGGGGCGTGAAGGTGTGCCGACGAGCGTAGCATTTCCGCATGGAGTGCTGTTTTGGGAAATGACGTTACTGTAGCGTGGTGCAGAGCGGGGCGCCGCTTTGCACCATGCGCCCGGATCGCAGCATGAAGTGCTTTTCCGGGCGGATGGGTTGGGTCAGGTCAGCCTTAAATGCTATTGATGCGGCACGATGATAGGCGGATGAACAGAAGTTCGTTCGTCCTTCTTCTGATGCTTGGCCGCGCGTTTTTCCTTCAAGGTGAGCGCTGCGGGTTTCTTGGTTTCCTTGTTACTTTTTTGAGTCTTATGGCTCATGCTGTGATCCTCATGAGAGTGGATGAATGAGGTCTGAGCGTTACGACAGCGACGAATAGGCCGGAGTTGAACCTCAGGCCAGCCCAGTATAGGCTTATTGAGCGCTGCCGAGGTATTTTTCAGCCCTTATGTCTTGATCAAGGTTAAGGGCAGCCGGCTAAACATCACCATGGCCATGCCGGATTATCTTCGTCAAATTGTTGCATTATTGCGGCAAATTTGGCGCCAAAAGCAGCTATGTGCATGGATTGTGTCAGCCCTTTGTTGCGTCATCTTCCTTGGTGAAGGGCGGGCGTTTGGGCAAGGCGGGCAAACCTATCTTGGCACGGGCCTGGGTGCAGGAAGGGTTGGGGGTTCCATCTTCCTCCCAGGCTGGAAAATCCCTACATGGGCTTGGGCGTTGCGGGTAGATGCTGCAGCCCACCGATTTGCCCAATTCACCTTCTAGCGCAATGCAGCGTTTGGGGTGTGGATGCGTGCCGATCATGGCACGCAGGTAGATGCTGACGTGTTCGGTCAGGCCGACCGGCACCTGACCGCCTGGGGCGTCATCGGCTTCGCCCCAATAAAAAGATACGCGGAAGTTGCAGCAGCAGCCACCGCAACGGATACAGGGGTTGGAATCTTCTGTGTCGCTCATGGGGCTTGATTGTACAAATTTATGCGCAAGCTTCAAATGCCCCGGTTCATCAAATGATGCCACTGCCCGCGAGGCGAAGAAAGACTCCCGGAGGGAGAGACTACTTCACAAGCCTGCCGATTTGGATGTCTCGCACCTTTTTAGGCATATTCGGCAAGTGGAACGAATCAATTCTAACGTCATTTTCAAAAATCATATAATTTTTGTAAAAAGCGCTATTGTTTTTGTTGAATTGTGTGACGTGTTGAAATTAAAAATAATGTTAATGGAATGAATGTTATTGGTATTGTCTTGATATTGACGTAATACTTTAACAAGTAGTCTGGTTTCTGCATGCAGCGTCTTCTTCCCCCCTTCATCTGTTGCGAATGGATCATAAATATTATGTGTAATATGAAAATCGCGTTCTGCGTGTGCGCAGTCATCATGACTGCCGGGGCGAGCCCTGCCTCCATGGGGGCCACGACCCTGGTGTCCTCTGATCAGCAAGAAGCCAGCCACCCGGTAGTGCGTGCCGTTGAGCAATTTGGGCAGATTGTTTCCCAACGCACCCAGGGCGAGTTGAATGTGGTGGTCAAACCGGGTGGTGCCTTGGGCAGCGAGACGGATGTTCTGCGTAATGTGCGCGATGGTCGGCAAGCTATGGCACGCGTCAATCTTGGCCTGTTGGGGGATCTGATGCCCAGCGCCGAATTGGCCAGTTTGCCTTATCTGTTCCGCTCCAGTGAGCATTTGCACAAAATTCTGGACGGTGATTTTGGGCGTCGGATTGACGCGGAACTGGCCGGGCTTGGCTTGGTGCGGATCATGTATCTGGAGAGTAGCTCGCGCAATTTCTATTGTCGCCGCCCGATACGTACTCAGGCCGATTTCAAGGGGCTCAAGGTACGCGTTCTGTCTTCCAAGGTACTGGAGGATGTTATCCAAAACCTGGGCGCGACACCTGTTTCAATGCCGTTCAACTCAGTGGGGGATGCACTCAAGAATGGACAGATTGACTGTGCCGATGGTGGCACAGTCAACTATATGAGTTCAGGGCACAACAAGTTTGCGCCCTATTTGATGACTGACGAACATTTGTTGATGCCGGATGTGCTGCTCATATCCAAGAAAATATGGGACAAACTGCCCCAGGCGCAACGCACTATCCTGCTCGCGGCAGGCAAGGAAAGTTCGGAATACATGCGCAAACTTTGGCATGACCAGGAGGCTGCTGCCCTGGCTGCCACCAAGAAGGCCGGGGTGACGGTGATCGGACGGCAGCAGATGGCGATGACGGCTATTGAAGCGCAGGCCGTCAAGAGTTACACCAAATACGTGCGTAATACAAAAGATCTTGAGATGATCATGAAGATCGTCACGACCAAGTGAGCGTTGTTTTTGTATGTGCCGTTGATCGGCCGAGGTGATGCAGAGAATCACGGTTGATGCATTGCAAAAATCGCGATTCTCCTGTTGTTGTGTTGTAAGTTGTTGTTTTTAAAATACAAATAGTTGCATCATTAAAAACACTAAAAGAAGTAATTTTTATCGATTAATTTGATAAATAAAAAGCATATAAACAGTGCTCGGTTTTTGATTAAACGCAGATTTCCCATCATCCCTGGTGCTAACTTGTGCGCCATTGGTTGTCTGGCTGTGCAATGTGATGTAGCACACGGGCAGCCCCCGAATGTGACCGCATTGGAGTGCCGAGGTCTGCCTCGTGCAATCAGGAGGATGAGATGGGATATCTGGATCATGCTGTAGCCGAGCACAGCGCCAGCAAACGTGTTCCGACAATGGAACAGGTTGTGACTGCTGATACCGCCGCAACGCCAAGTGCCAAGGCTACCCGCGAAGCAAAGCTGGCTTCGCAAGGTCAATTGGATGCTGAACTTGAGAGCGTGGCGATCCTGGGATACAACTAGGAACAGTACGACGCTAGCTGTTGCAGCAATAAAAAACCGCAAAACACAATCCCGTGTGTTTTGCGGTTTTTTTATGAAGTGCCTCAGTTATTTTTTAAGTCTTGGGTAAGATCGTGGAGCAATTCGGTGGATTGTTTCAGTATCTGGCTCTCTTCTGCCCCTGCATCTTTGACCTGCTGTAGTAAGGCGTTATAGATGGCGACATTGTCAGTTGAATCAAAGATGAGCTGATTGTCCTGCTTATGGAATGTTCCGTTGTTAGCGCGTGCAAATTGCAGGATTCGGCGATAGAGAACCAGGATTTTCTGCTGATTCTCCTGGAAGACTATTCTTCTGGCGTACCCTTGTGATACGCCTGCTTCCCAGCTTGTGGCAATTTCCGATGCGGCGTTTTTGAACATTTCAAGATTCTGGAATTCTCTTGTACTTTGCTCAAGCTCTGCATCCGCGTCTTTTTTGTACTGCTGCAATGCATGTTCGGCTGTGTCAAGATCCTTGAGTGCAGCGTCAATTGCGCTTAGGGATGTCAAAGTATCGAGGTTGATGATGCGGCCAATATGGGTCTGCCTTAAAGCTTCGCCATAGCGTTGATTGATTTCGGTGTTGGCTTGTTTGGTCCGCAGAAAAAATGCCATGAAGGCATCGCGCGCAGCCTCTGATTGAGGCTTGCCTTCAAGCTCCAGGGCCAATTGTTCCGCAGGTGTCCCCAAAACAGGCAGCATTTCCGCAAGGCAGAAGGCCTGTATGGTGGATGTCAGGCTTGGGGCATTCAGGATGGTACTGAGCAAACGCAACGAGGCGACCTGACTTTTGTCATTTTCCAGTTTCCGGAGGTCTCTCTTTTCTTTCTCGGTCATTTGGGTGGGTTGTGCCGCTGAATCGGCAGTGTTTTGCTGAGGGAGAAACAATTTGGTCATGCCCGGTTGCTGTAGCAGTTTGACCAGATTCCCAGATTCTGTTTGTGGTGTATTTTTGGCCAGATAGTTAAACAATACTGCGTGTAGGCGAGTTGAAAACTCCTTGCCTGAAGTGAGACGGAGTAAAGCTGCGCGTTGCTCCTCGGTATAGTTGATTGATTCTCTTAAGCCCTTCTGAAAGGACTCGATCAGGGTGCGGTCAAGCGCTGTCAGGCTGATGATCGTGTCCAAATCCCGCTGATAGGCGGGGGGCAGGTTTTGTCCAGGTTCAGCGATGGCCTCAATGGATATACAGAGGGCCAGGCAGGTGAGGATATAGCGGATGATGTTCATGTCAGTGCTCGATAATCGAGGCCAATAATTAAGGGCGTTGTTCCAGCTTTGCCAAGTGGTGCATCAGGTTGAAGAATGCCCCTTTATCTACCGCTTGTTGCAGATAGGCGCGACTCTTGATGGTGTCACCCTTCAATTGATAATACTGGGCGATGAATAGATAGGCTTCGGTCAGAGCTGTATCCAATGCGTTGCTGACTTTTTCATCCTGAAGATTCTTGACGATTTCCTCAGGACTCTGCTTGCCTTCCAGCATGGAGACAGCTGCGTCCGGCCACGCATTGAAATGCTGGATAGATGACGCGGGGCGCTTGCTGCGCATCAGACCCAGTACCCGCCAGTATTCTGCATAGGCTTTATCGGTAGGGGTTGTGGCGAGTTTTTCTGCCTGGGCAAAATCGGTGACTGCTGCCGCATAGTTGCGTCGATAGTAGCGCGCAATACCACGTTGATAGAAAACGCTGAAATTGCCCTGGCCAAGCCCTGTAACGCGGGTCAGGTTTTCCTCGCTTGCGGGCAGGTTGCCCGTGATCAGTTGCACCAGCGCCTGACAGCGCAACAGCGTTGCGGTGCCAGGTTTTTCTCGTATTGCCGCTTCGGCATCTGCCCATGCCTGTTGGGTATGACTCAGGTAAGCGTGGGCTTGAGCGCGCTCACAGTAGGCGGCTGAAGCCTCTTGCCCCATCAGGCGGGTATTTTCAATCTCGCTACTAGCGGCCTTGACATTGCTCTCCAATTGTTCCTGGCTGTTTTCCTTAAGCGATTTGTTGCTTTTTGCGCTGCTGACCAGATCGCTTTGATCGACATAGAGCGTGCCGCCCAACATGGTGTTGGTGACGCGCAGGTCATCCAGAAAGCTGGCCACGCGGTTGGTGGCAACTCGGTCTGCCAAGATACGCATGGTGATCTTGGCGGAAATGTTGCGCTTGCTCATTGCCAATTCTTGATCAAGGCTGAAACCCTCGTTTTTCAGTGATTTGGCATAAGGTTTGCGGGAAAGCCTGAATTCCTCTGGCAAGGTGGCCGTGAATTCATAGGTTCCAACAAATGGATAGCTGGGAATGAGCAGTGCGGTGCTACGTTGCGCGCTGTTGGGCACATGGAATTGTTCCAGCAGGTTGGAGGCTTGGTAGCGCAAGCCCCAGGTGTTGTCGGAGCGTTCAAGGAATTGAGGAATCTTGTATTGCATGCGCACGGTCATGCGGTTGTTTTGCGTGTCATCGTCAAACACGGGTTCTTGCAACAGTTCCGCACCGTTGTAGCGGCGATCCAGCAAACCGGCGTAATAGCGGCGAATTTGCCCTGGTGGGGCGCTGTGCAACACATTGCGGAGCTGTTCGGCATTGAGCCCGGAAAACTCCAATGCCACATCCATCTTGGCGGGGCCATCCATTTTGGTGAGTGTGACGTGCTCCCTACGGGTGACGGTAATCAGCGCGTCCTTGGGCGGAGGCGTGAGGAAAAGCTTGTCATTACCCGGTTCCACAGGTAGCAACCAGGTGGAGGGGTGGGCGTCGCCAAACACTTCCAGTGAGCCGAGCTGATTGTGCAGGGTGGGATCTACAATCCAGCTTTTGCCATTGTGTACGATTTTGACAATGGCATGATCAAAATCGAGCGGGCTGGGTAGCAGGGTATCCAGGTTGCGGCGGTTGCCGGTGGAGACCAATACCGGATGAGCCTTTATGCCAATCTCCCGGAGCAGGGAGACGAGCAGCAGGGTTTTATCCTTGCAGTCGCCATAGCGGCGTGCCAGCACTTCTTGGGGGAGGAAAGGGCGGTGAGAGTGCTCTCCCAACGACATGGATACGTAGCGGATGTCGTTCTGCACAAAAGAGATGGCGCGTAATATGCGTTCATCATCAGTTTTGCCCGCGCGGATATCAGCAATAATGGGGGCAAATTCTTTGGGCAAGGGGCCGGTTTTGAACAAACCGAGTGCCCAGCCCACCACTTCACGCCAGCTTGAGAATTCTGATAGTTGCAGCCAGCGTAGCGGGCTGGTATCGGTTGGGCTGAACTGGTCAATTTCCACGGCGGGCAGATCGCGCTCAATAAAGCGTTCGATGCGTCGCCCATTACGATTGATGATTTCTGGCTCAATATTTGTGGCGTTACCACCGATGATGCGGTGGTTGTAGCGTAATGTGCCTGGGCCGTCGACCGAGAATCGGCGCAGCGCAACGGGCACATTCGCATCCCAACTGCCCGAATCAAAATAGTGGCCGTTGAACACGGGGTTTTCACCGATCACGGAATAGGCAACCTCCAGCGAATCTCCCACCCGCATGTCATCAACGATCACGGTCGCCGTGACCCAACCTGTGAAAATGGCACTATCTGCGTCGCGTTCCTTTTGCACAAACCGGATTTTGGCATCAGCAAGCTTGTTGATAGAACGCTCGCCACGCAGGATGTTGATGGTGTGTACAACCACCTGCTGGTAATCCGGTTGAAATATAATGTTATATTGACCGATAGCGCTCAATACGGATGAATCATTGGCGGCAATCACGCGATGGATCAGCGCGGTGGGCGTGGCGTCGACGTGAATCTGGGTGTCTGCCAGACGCAGATAAACCGCAGCGGAGGGTTTGTTGGCGGCAGGGCTGAGCGGATCGTCCCAGTCCGGGCGGTGCGGATCACGACGCAATGCCGTGTCGGGCAGGGTGACTTCATGGAGTGAGGCAGCATCCTGTGTTTGGGCAGGCACAGGGAGGGAAGGCAATGCGCAGAACAAGATGAGCGCTACGATGCGCAGAGTCGCCTGGAGTCGGGACATGGAGTCAACGCGAAAGAGGATGGCAATGCATTGATGTTAACGCATATTTACCGATTTCGGCTTCTCCGCTTGCCGTGCCCGAGGGGGCTCTGCTGCTTCATTGCGGGCGCTGGAGGGGGAGCGGAAGCGGCTAGCTGGGCTTGGGTGTCGAACCGCGTTTGATTTTGGTCTGCTTTCCGCGTTTTTCTTCCCCCAGCGTTCTGTTGATGGGGTGGTGGTTCGTGCCATAATGATCCGTTGGGCGTCAAAGGCGGAGCCGTGTTGCCCAAGGCAAACTCATCTGGACGCGATGTATGCGCCTGGCTGCCTGGCAGTCAGGCGTTTGTGTTTTCGCTCCTGGCAATAGTGGGGCTTGCCTTGGCACAGGTTTGGGGGCGAACCTGGCTGTGAAGTAGCGGTAGAAAGCGATTTTGACGACCCGATCAAATATCCAGAATGAGGAGAATATGCTGTGAAACCATCTGTCGACGACGTGATCGACCAGGAAGCCGGGCATGAAGCCCAGGATCTGAAACGGGGGCTGAAAGATCGCCATATCCAGCTCATCGCCATTGGCGGGGCTATCGGTGTCGGCTTGTTTCTGGGGTCGGCCAAGGCTATTCATCAGGCGGGTCCGGCGCTGATCCTGAGCTATGCGGTGGCCGGGTTGGCGGTGTTTTTCATCATGCGCGCTTTGGGTGAGTTGCTGGTGCATCGCCCGGTGGCCGGTTCGTTTGCTACCTATGCTGATGCCTACGTCAGCCCCTGGGCAGGGTTTGTGACGGGCTGGACCTATTGGTTCACCTGGATTGTGACGGCTATGGCCGAGCTCACTGCCATTGGCGTGTACGTCCACTATTGGTTTCCGCAGGTACCGCAATGGGCACCGGCCCTGGTGGCACTGGTGCTGCTCTATGGTGTTAACCTGATCGCGGTGAAGGTGTTTGGCGAGCTGGAATTTTGGTTTGCCATTATCAAGGTGGTGACTATCGTCGGGATGCTGATCCTTGGCTTGGCCGTGATCTGTTTTGGCGTGAGTGACCTGGGCAAGACGGCGAGCTTCTCCAACCTGTGGTCGCATGGCGGTTTCTCGCCCGTGGGCATGGTGGGGGTCGTGCTGACCTTGCAGATCGCGTGTTTTGCCTACACCGGTGTGGAACTGATCGGGGTGACGGCGGGCGAGGCGGAGAACCCGAAAGAAGTGCTGCCGCATGCGACCAATAGCGTGACCTACCGTATCCTGGTGTTCTACATTGGTGCGCTGGCGATCATCATGTCCCTGATGCCCTGGGACGAAATCAACCCTGGCATGAGTCCGTTCGTGCAGGTCTTCGAGAAGATCGGCATCCCGCTTGCCGCCGGCATCATCAATTTTGTGGTGATTACCGCCGCCGCGTCGTCGTGCAACAGCGGTATCTTCAGCACCGGGCGCATGCTTTATACCCTGGCGCAATCCAAGCAGGCTCCGGCCATGGTGGGCAAGGTAAGCAGTCGGCATATTCCCGCAACGGCCATCACGATTTCTGCGATCTGTATGCTGCTTGGCGTGGTGCTCAATTATCTGGTGCCAGAAGAAGTCTTTACCTACGTGACCAGTGTGGCGACTGTTGGCTCGATCTGGACCTGGGGCATCATCGTCTGGGCGCATATGAAGTATCGCCGTGCCGTGGCTGCCGGTGAGGTGGAAGGGGTGGATTACCGCATGCCCGGCACACCGTTTTCCAACTGGTTCGTGTTGATCTTCCTGGCCTTGGTGCTGATCTTCCTGGCGCTGGATGCCAGTACCCGTGTGGCACTCTACGTGGCTCCGGTCTGGTTCATCCTGCTGACGATCGGCTACAAGATGTTGAGTACATCCAAGAGCGCACAATTGGCTGAACAGGCGCGCTGAGTTTGTATTGCTCTTCCCGAATCTCCATGCAGAATGGGGATTCGGGATGTCTTCCGTCCTCTTTTCAGAGCATCTTGGATGGCAGGGTGATCGTCTCCCCATCCAGCACGAAAGTTCCCCAGCCACGGTGATGCAATGTCGGCTCGTTCTTGAGCTTCGCATCCCGCCACGCCTTGCACACCTCCAGAACGAAGAAGCAGTAAGCCGCGACCAGATCGGTATTGACGACTTGGCATTCCAGGCTCGCAAAGCATTCCTTGATTAATGGAGCCCGAACCCGTTTGCCTGCTTCCGGGGTGAGGCCAAAGCGGGAAAACTTGTCGATATGCCTGCCGGAAGTGTTGCCGCAGCCCACCACGGCTTGCGCCAACTCCGCTGTGGGGATGTTGATGACGCATTCCCCTGTTTCCTGCAATGCCTTGAAGCTGTAGTTGCGATTGCTGATCACACAGCCGATCTGCGGCGGCGTGAATTCCATCATGGTCAGCCAGGACATGGTCATGACATCGGGCTTGTCGCCCCGTATGGTGGTCAGCAAGACCACCGGGCCCGGTTCCAGCAGTGTGTAGACCTCTGACAAAGGGAAATTCCGTTTGGCCATGTTCGCCCTCCTGCATTGTTGAGGAAACCTCAATTGAGCATAGCAGCTGCATGGGTCACACTTGGGGTTATGATTACGTGCAGCAGCGTTCAGGCAATTGATCCAGAAAGGATTCGTGATGCGTTTTCTGATTGTTGGGGCAGGGGCACTTGGTGGGTATTTTGGCGGCAGGCTGTTGGCTGCCGGGCAGGATGTAAGCTTCTTGCTGCGTGAGCGCCGTGCCGCGCAGATTGCGCAAACCGGCCTGGTGATCAAAAGTGGCTTGGGTGATGCGCACTTCCCCAATCCGCCTGTGGTGTTGGCAAAGGATCTGAACAGCTATTTTGATGTGATCCTGATTGGCTGCAAGGCCTATGACCTTGAATCCACCATGGATAGCATCGCCCCAGCCGTAGGGCCGAATACCATGATTCTGCCCATGCTGAATGGCTTGTGCCATCTAGACGCACTTGCACAGCGATTTGGGCATGAGCGTGTGCTAGGCGGGTTCTGTTTCATCTCCGCCGCGCTGGATAGCAGTGGGGTGATCCAGCACCTTGGTGACTACCACATCCTGTGCTATGGCGAAATCGATGGCTCGCGCACACCGCGCATTGAAGCGCTTGAATCGGCTTTTGCCAAAGTTAACTTCACGGCCCAGTTGAGCCCGGACATCCTCCAGGCCATGTGGGAGAAGTGGATTTCAATCGCAGCCTTGGCCGGTATCACCTGTTTGATGCGGGGCAGCATCGGGGCAATTGTTGAAGCAGGTGCCGGAGATATTGCTTTGGCATTGTATGAAGAGTGTTGTGCAATCGCCGCCCACAACGGGCATGCACCCAGCGCAGCGGGGGTTGAGCGTGCCCGCAATCTACTGACCACACCGGGTTCTTTGCTGACCGCGTCAATGTTCAAGGACATGCAACGCGGTGCCGTAACCGAGGCTGAACACATTATTGGTGAGCTGATCAAGCGTGGCGAGGATGCTGGCAAGTGCCTGCTGTTACGCACGGCGTATGCGCACGTCAAGATTTATGAGGGGAGTCGGCAAGGGTGATGTAAGCAGGCTTGTGTGCCGCACATGATATATTTATGTTTGATCAGTAACACGGTAATTAATTCCATGAATATCAAGACCGGTTTTGTCATTGTTGTTGCGTTGATGTTTTCGAAGGGGGCTTTTGCGTCGGAAGACGATTCTTTCCTGGTGGCGCAACCGAGCTATGCCTCTGGTTTAAAATTAGAGTCTGTTTCACGCCAGGAGTGCGGGTGGAGCGCGAAGGTTATTGATAACCTTGTCAAGAGTGGAAAAGGGAAAATTGCGGTCAAACCTGAATTGCTTGATAAGAACGCAAAATCACTAACCTGGGAGGTTATTCAGCTCGATTTGCCGCCTCAAGACAGCAAGAGAAAAATCCATCTGGTCGTGCGAGCCAATGTGCTTGAAAATGGTGTGCTGATTGCCTCGAAAGATTTTAGAGCGGAAGACAAATTCTCATCCAGCAAATCAGATTGTGTGGCTTTGAATGAATTGGTACAGCCCGTTTCTGACGATATGTATAATTGGCTCTCAGAGGGTGAGTTCCCGATTTGCCATCAAGGATGCGTAGGCATTCATCCGGATGACCCGATTGTGGTGGACACCATTGTTGAAGCGAAGGCTGATGTGCTTGCAGATGAGATAAAAAGCGAGTGTCATTGGCAGACGTATATGCCTAGTGACATCATATCGCGCTTCAATGCTCAAAATCCGCGCCCCCGTGCTTTGTTGCAAAAGGGAAAGACGGAAGGGGTCAAGACCGGTAGGCGACTTTACCTGACCGTTAATGATCTGCATGTCATCGGTGGTGCAGGGTTTAGCGGACCTAAATGGATTCAGATGGAAGGTGTGTTGTATGACGGGGGGCTGCGTTTGGGTGGCTTTTCAGCTGAATATTCTACAAAGCTTGGAAAATGGACGACATGTAGTCAGTTGAAGGCAATGTCGGATGAATTGGTTGAGAAAATTGTAGACTGGCTCGACAATCCTGTTGATCACGCTATTTATGATTAGGATGTGATAAAAAAAACCCGCCAATCGGCGGGTTTTTTGTAAGACTCAGAAATTAGCGCGAAATTGGCCGATAGCGAATCCGATGCGGTTTGGCTGCTTCTTCGCCCAGGCGCAGCTTCTTGTCGGCTTCATATTCCTGATAGTTGCCGGCGAAGAAGGTCCATTGCGAATCGCCTTCGCAGGCCAGGATGTGGGTGGCGATGCGGTCGAGGAACCAGCGGTCGTGGGAGGTGACCATTACACAGCCGGAGAATTCGAGCAGCGCGTCTTCCAGTGCGCGGAGTGTTTCCACGTCCAGATCGTTGGAAGGTTCGTCCAGTAGCAGCACGTTGCCGCCGCTGATCAGGGTTTTTGCCAGATGTAGACGCCCGCGCTCACCGCCGGAGAGGTTGCCTACGATCTTCTGTTGGTCGCCGCCCTTGAAGTTGAAGCGCCCGATGTAGGCACGGCTGGGCATTTCGAACTTGCCAACGGTGAGCACATCGGCGCCATCAGCGATGGCTTCGAACACGGTTTTGGTGCCGTCCAGCCCTTCGCGGGTCTGGTTGACGGCGGCGAGCTTCACCGTCGGGCCGATGACGATGTCGCCTGCATCCGGTTTTTCCATTCCCTGGATCATACGGAATAGGGTGGATTTACCCGCGCCGTTCGGGCCGATTACGCCGACGATGGCACCCGGCGGAATCTGGAAGCTGAGATTGTCGATCAACAGGCGGTCGCCAAAGCCCTTGGAGACGCCGTTGAATTCGATGACCTGATTGCCCAGGCGCTCGCCCGGCGGAATGAAGATTTCCTGCGTTTCGTTACGCTTCTGGTATTCCACATTGCTCATCTCTTCGTAGCGGGCCAGACGCGCTTTGCTCTTGGACTGGCGGGCCTTGGCGCCTTGGCGTACCCATTCCAGTTCCTGCTTCATGGCCTTGCGGTGGGCGTCTTCCTGTTTACTTTCCTGCGCCAGACGGGCTTCCTTCTGCTCCAGCCAGGACGAGTAATTGCCCTTCCAGGGGATGCCTTCGCCACGGTCGAGTTCCAGAATCCACTCTGCTGCGTTGTCCAGGAAGTAGCGGTCGTGGGTGACGGCCACCACGGTGCCGGGGAAGCGCACCAGGAATTGCTCCAGCCATTCGACCGATTCGGCATCCAAGTGGTTGGTGGGTTCATCCAGCAAGAGCATGTCCGGCTTGGAGAGCAGGAGTTTGCATAGTGCTACGCGGCGTTTTTCGCCACCGGAGAGCGGACCGACCTTGGCATCCCACGGGGGGAGGCGCAGTGCATCGGCAGCGATCTCAAGCTGGGTTTCCACATCCGCACCGCTGGTGCTGATGATGTTCTCATACTTGGCCTGCAGCTCGGCCAGCTTGTCGAAGTCTGCATCCGGCTCAGCGTAGGCGGCATAGACTTCTTCCAGCTTCTGCTTGGCTTCCATCACTTCGCCCAGACCGGATTCCACTTCCTGGCGCACGGTCTTTTCCGGGTCGAGTTGAGGTTCTTGCGGCAGATAGCCGATACTCATGTTCGGCTGCCACTGCACCTCGCCATCGTATTCCTTGTCTACGCCCGCCATGATCCGCAGCACAGTGGATTTGCCGGAACCGTTCAGGCCCAGCAGGCCGATCTTGGCGCCTGGAAAGAAAGAAAGGGAAATGTCTTTGATGATCTGACGCTTGGGCGGAACAACCTTGTTCACGCGCAGCATCGACATGACGTACTGTGCCATAGAGCTTCTGTCCGGGGTGGAATGCAAAGGTGTGAGTTTAACCCGGATGAGCGATCTGATTGCGTGCTTTTGGCAGGATGGGCAGGGAAGCCGCCCAGGCACGAACAAGGTTCGTCCCAGGCGACAGGCTCATACATGGCGGCCTCCTGTGGATTTACTTTTTGGGGAGATGGGTCAGATATTTTTGGCTTGCAGAAAAGGTCGGGCCGGACTGGCAAAGGGAAGCGGGGCTTCGCCAGCCCGGAACGAGCCGTCAGTTGAATATATCGGCCTAGACAGCCCTTCTGGCACTACAGGCAGTTGCGGGCACACGCGGTAGGGGCTTCCCCCGGTGCGTGCGTGGCCTTGTCGGCGGAGCCGCGCACGCACCGGGAGACGACCCATTATGCTGCGGTGCTGATCAGGGCCGTGATGTTGGCGTTGCGCTCAGTCTCCTTTCCATTTGTTGCTCGTTGCTCAGTGCTGTGGTTACTTTTGTCCGCCAGGGCCTGTACATCGCCACTGATCTGGCCTCCAGCTTCAATCAATATGCTGCCGTAGCGGATATTGCCCTTCACTCGCCCACTGGCGTGGATGATCAGTTGTGTGCGTGCTGTCAGTTCTCCTTCAAATTGACCATGGATTTCTGCAATATCAATGCCTACCTTACCGGAGAAAGAGCCGTTCTCGGCAATGCGGATCACCCGGCTATCCATCGTGGCTTCAACCCGGCCTTCTACGACCAGCGTGTCGCAATCCAGGATTTCAGCCCCCTTGAGTTTGACCTCCGGGCCTACGATCAGGCGGCTGCTGGGTTCATTGACAGGGGCGGGCGCGCTGATGTTCATCGGAGTCTCCACAGGTGCGGTGGCTAGTTGCCGTGCTGCCAGGGCTGCATTGGCGGTTGGGGTGGGGGCGGCATTGCGTACATCTTGACGTGGGGAAAGTGCGGGATAAGCACCCGGCGTATGCGCCACGCGGGGTGTGCGCTCCGGCTGTTCCGGCGTTTTTGCTGGCTCTGGTTTCTTGTTGAACATTGTTTCTCCTGGTTCGATTCCGGCGGGGTGTATGTCTTGCCTGCCATGCGAGCTATAGCGCACGAGTCATGCCAGTTTAAAAATGTTCAATATAAACAGCGTGTTGTTGCTTTTTCTGTGTGCTTGCGGTTTGGGTGATGTGTCGCCGCTTGGCGACATGTTTTGGCGCCTATGGCAGCAAGTGGCTGATGGTGCGGTTGTGGCCCGTCGCCAATGGGCGACAGCTTGTGTGAGTGGAATAAAACCTTTTCGGTATGATGGACGACACATCCATCCATAAAGTTGTATCCGATCATGGGATACGTTTGGTTTATTTCATAAGGAGTGACGCGTGAAACGCTACCTGCTGCTATTTGTCGGTTCCATACTTGGCTTACAGACCTTACCTGCCTCGGCGCAAGTCAAGGCGGTAGTCGATATGGCTATTGCACAGTTTTGTCTAGCCAACAATTGGGGGTCCCCATCCTTGGAAAAGCAGTTGGCCGGATTGAGCCAATCAGAAAAAGACAATATGTTGCACGGATTGGAAGCTACTTTTTCGCCAAAAGGAGTGGCATGCCTGCAAAAAACGCGGCCTTTCCCAGTCGAGGCATGTGCCAAACTCCTGGCAGGAGGCGAAAACCCCGTCTTTACTGCGCAACAGGAAAAGAAAATGTCTGATTGTCTTGAACTCAGAACTCAAGATGAGCAGAACGACGAAGAGTAGATTATGGCTATGTCAATAGACTTCTAAGCTTGTCTATCTGATTGCATTGGTCTGTGGCGGGCGTATCACTGCAGCTCAGGATGGAATCTATTGAAATATTGTAATTGGTTTTTAGTGCTAATGAAGTTGAGGTAAAAACATGCCCTAATGGGCTCTGTGTTTAGTTGAAATTGGCATATTCACATAGAGTATAAAACATGTTTTTCGGGTAATGTGTTGGCTTGTGGCGCTATTGGGCTGCTATTTGCCCGCTCTGTGCCGTTAGTCGGCTGATTATTTTAGTATACAAAAATGTATCTAGAATGCCTCGTACAACACTTCTTTTGCACCGGGGAGAATCAATGTGAATACCAAGTTCCGTAATTTCCTGCTTGCAGGCCTTTTTTGCGTATCTTCGGCAGCGCATGCCGGGACTGCTTTTGACATCACCAGCCAGATGATGCCAGGCTGGAATCTGGGTAACGCCCTGGATTCTACGGGAGGAGGGGAGACCAATTGGGGTAACCCGGTAATTACGCAAGCGCTGATCGACAAGATCAAAAGCGCAGGCTTCAAAACCCTGCGTGTGCCGGTGAGCTGGGATTACTACACTTCTGGCAGCAACTTCACGATTGT
Organism: Uliginosibacterium gangwonense DSM 18521; assembly: GCF_000373965.1. Classification (GTDB taxonomy): domain Bacteria; phylum Pseudomonadota; class Gammaproteobacteria; order Burkholderiales; family Rhodocyclaceae; genus Uliginosibacterium; species Uliginosibacterium gangwonense. The sequence continues at coordinate 17,577 of NZ_KB892867.1, forward strand.
CAGCACACGCCTGGATCGCGTTGAACAAGTGGTGAATTACGGCTTGAATGATGGCCTGTATGTCATCATCAACGTGCATCATAATGATGGATGGGAGGCCCCTAGCTATGCCAATGAAGCAGCAGCCAAAAACCGGCTGACCAAGCTATGGCAGCAGATTGCCACGCGCTTCAAGAACTACAACAATCATTTGATTTTCGAAGTCATGAATGAGCCGATTGTTGGCAGTGACTGGACGGGAACCACCGAGTATTACAACGTTGTCAATAATATGGATGCCGCAGCGTTGAGCACAATCCGCGCAACAGGAGGCAATAATGCCACGCGACTTGTGATGCTTCCTGGATACGTGGCGGGGCCTTGGGATAATCAGATCAATGCGCTGAAAATTCCGAGCGACAGCATGGTTGCTGCATCGGTACATGCCTATGTGCCTTATTCCTTCGCGCTGGATGGTAGCGGGACTGCACAATTTACCGATACAGCCACGATTGATTCTTTGTTCAGCCGCCTGAATACGCGTTTCTTGTCCCAGGGGATCGCGGTGGTGATCGGAGAGTGGGGAGCAACCAACAAGGGAAATACCGCAGAGCGCATCAAGTTCGCTAGCTACTATACCAAGGCGGCGGCCAAGCTCGGCATTCCGACCATTGTCTGGGATAACAATATCTATACCTCGGGTGGTGAATCGTTTGGGTTGATCAATCGCAGCTCCTTGACCTGGGCATATCCGGATATTGTGACGGCGATCATGCAGGGTGTCAGCACCAGTGGCGCATCAAGCAGCAACTCTGGCTCGACGACGACCAGCACAAGCGATTACCCAAGCGGATATGCCAAGTGTGCTAATGAAGGCAGCTCCTGCAAGGTGAAAAGCGGTACGGGCTCAGTTGCCTTCGGCGCCAAAGGCAAATGGGTGTACAAGACCGTGACGGTGAGTAAAAGCATCGCCTGCACGGTGGCCGCTTTTGGTAGCGATCCGTTGGTTGGCTCCAGCAAAAAGTGCTCTTACCAGCCTTGATGTGCGCGTAGCAGTCTTTTGACCGAGCGAACGAAAGCTGGCCGACCATTCCGGGGGTTCCGGTGGTCGGCCAGATTTATGGAGATTATTTTACTGACTTAAGCGTTTGAATTTCTTGTTCAAATTCTGTGTAATTGAATACCCTTTTGGGTTGCACTACTTGTGCTCTATGTCGTAGGCGGCTATCTTCAGACACGATCCAATCTGCATGCCATGATGCTGCATCTACGATAAGTGCATCGTTTTTCTTTTTTGAATTTCCAAGGTGGGCTTGGTAAACTTCTCCAGAGCCAAGCGAATCCCCTGCACACATAAGCCCAGCCCTAGCGACTGTATTTCTGACTAGCTTATAGGGGAAAAAATTAGGTATTCCTTTAAAAGGCGACTTATAAAGCTCTTCTGCAACTGAGCGACTGATCATGACGGTGATTGCTTGGTCGTTAATAAGCTGAGCAATGGCCTGCCTAGTGTCTGGATTTTTCTCTAATTGATCATATATGTTTGCATCAAGCAAAACCTTAATCATGGTTTTGCGCCACCATACTCAACGCCACAGCTTCCGCAACCTCGATCCCATCCACCGCCGCTGACAAAATACCGCCTGCATAGCTCGCACCTTCGCCTGCGGGGTACAGCCCCACGGTGTTGACGCTCTGATAGGTCTGCGGATCGCGGCGGATGCGGATGGGGGAGGACGTGCGGGTTTCCACGCCGGTCAGTACTGCGTCCGGCATGTCATAACCGCGAATCTGGCGCGCCAGCGCGGGGATGGCTTCGCGCAGCGCCGTGATGGCGTAATCGGGCAGGGCGGTGGCAAGATCGGTCAGCGTCACGCCCGGCTTGTAAGAGGGCATCACGCTGCCTAGTGCAGTAGAAGGCCGCCCGGCGAGGAAATCCCCCACCAATTGCGTGGGGGCATTATAGGTTTTGCCGCCCAGTTCAAAAGCGCGGGATTCCCAATGCCGCTGGAAGTCGATCCCCGCCAGCGGGTTTTGCGGGTAGCCCGGATAATCCTCCGGCGAAATCCCCACCACCAGTGCCGCGTTGGCGTTGCGCTCGTTACGTGAATACTGGCTCATGCCATTGGTCACGACCCGGCCTTCCTCCGACGTAGCTGCCACCACCGTGCCACCTGGGCACATGCAGAAGCTATATACCGAGCGCCCGTTCCCGCAATGGTGTACGAGCTTGTAATCCGCCGCACCCAGAATTGGGTGGCCCGCAAACGGCCCATAGCGACATTCATCAATCATGCTCTGGGGATGCTCAATGCGGAAGCCCACCGAGAAAGGCTTGGCCTCCACATATACGCCCACCTCATGCAGCATCTTGAACGTATCCCGCGCACTGTGGCCGACCGCCAACACCACGTGGGAGGAAGGGAGGAGTTCCCCGTTCACCCGCACGCCGCGCACCTGGCCCTGCTCGATCACGATCTCTTCTACCTTGCTCTGGAAACGGATTTCCCCGCCCAACGCCTGAATCTCCGTGCGCATCTTCTCCACCATCCCTACCAGCCGGAAAGTGCCGATGTGGGGGCGGTTGATCCACAGGATTTCCTCCGGTGCGCCTGCCTTCACGAATTCCGTGAGCACCTTGCGGCTCAGAAAACGCGGGTCTTTGATCTGGCTGTAGAGCTTGCCGTCAGAGAACGTTCCCGCACCTCCTTCACCAAACTGCACGTTGGATTCCGGGTTCAAGGTATTTTTGCGCCACAGCCCCCAGGTATCCTGCGTGCGTTCCCGCACCGCTTTGCCACGCTCCAGCACAATGGGGCGGAAGCCCATCTGCGCCAGCGTCAGCGCCGCCAGAATCCCGCACGGGCCAAAGCCAATGATCACAGGGCGCTCCTGTAGCCCCGCAGGTGCCTTTGCTACAAAGCGGTACTGCATATCAGGGCTGGGGGCTACGTTCGAAGCGTTCTTTAGGTGCTTGAGCAGCTTCGCCTCATCACGCACCTCCACATCCACCGAATAAATCAGCTGGATAGCGTGCTTCTTGCGCGCATCCGGGCTGCGCTTGAACACCGCAAAACGCACCAGATCTCCCGCACCCACCCCAAGGCGGTGGAGGATCGCCTCCTGCAAGGCAGAATCCGGGTGGTCAATAGGCAGTTTGATATCAGTCAGGCGCAGCATGGCAGAAGGGGATGAGTGTTAAAACCGTAACCCTTTATGATAGCAGAGACGTGGGCGGGGCGGCTGGTTCTGGGGTGAAACTACAGCAAAACGTTCCTGCTTGGCTGTTAAATACTTCCGATAACAGGGGTTGTTGACTCTTCAGGTGTGCAGCTAAGCATAAGAGGCTTAGAGTGGTCTGGAGTCTATAAGGCCGAGTTGCGGAGGCTTGATGCAGTCATGTAAGTATGATGATATGCTATGAAATGAAAGTTTTCTGGTCGGATTCTGCCTTGATCAGGATGTTCAAAGAGGTGCTACAAAGCTCTCTTTTTATTTTGAGAAATACCGCGCTGTTGTAGAGAATGGTGATGTATGACTGATTCTGTTTTCAAGAAAATTGATTGTTATAGTATTCACGTTGACTTCCTTGATGCAGGAATAGCTTTTTACAAAAAGCTTGGCCATGACCTTGTCTGGCGTGATGGTGAGCATTCGGCAGGCCTTTCCATGCCGGATTCGGATGGTGAGTTGGTATTGCATACCGATAATCGACCATTTGAAACCTGCCTTCTTGTTGATACCGTTGATTCGGCCATTGAGTCCATCGTCAGCAATGGCGGCAAACTTGTTTTTGGGCCCATACAAATCAAGGTTGGGAAATATGCCCTGCTGAATGATCCGTGGGGCAATCCCTTGCCAATACTGGATTTTTCGAGTGGGCTGCTGTTGACTGACTCGGAAGGAAATGTGATTGGTAACCAAAAATAAAGGATTGAGATCACGAGGGGCGGGCAAGGATGTCCAGTGCATCGTCTCCCTGAGCGGTTTGGCTATACCTTGTAGGGAGTGAACTCAGCCTGCCACCTTGTTCGGCTGACTACGGAGGAATAATTGAAAATCGAGTGTATTGCTGGCTTTGCTTCAATCACCAAGGACCCGGCTGCAAGTGCGTCGCTCTATCAGGATGTACTCAAGCTTCCCCTCAAGAAGCAAGACGATTACCGCTTCATGGATAAATTTCCCGGCGCCAATCATTTCGGGCTATGGCCGCTGGCAATGGCTGCACAGTCTTGTTTTGGACAAGACGATTGGCCAGCGCACATACCCGCACCAACAGCAACGATTGAGTTCGAATTGGCTGATGTCGAAGCGGTCGAGTCAGCGGTTCAAGAGCTGAAAGAGCGTGGTCAAGTGTTTATTCATGAAACCAGGAAGGAGCCTTGGGGGCAGACTGTAGCAAGATTCATGAGCCCCGAAGGCGTATTGATTGGCTTGAGTTATGCCCCGTGGTTGCATGAAGCCGGAGCCTGAGCACAAGACAAAACTGACTGCTTGTAGAAATGACGTCAATTTTACCTCTCACTACTGAAAAGCTTACTATCCGCCCCTTTGTTGCTGCCGATGCGCACGAATTTACTTTGGCAGTGCTGGAGTCTGTGCAGACCGTAGGTGCCTGGATGTCCTGGTGCAGCCCGGCTTTCACGCAAGAAAACGCGCTTGAATGGTTCGCTACGTGCGACCGGGAAAGAGAAGCAGGTCGCGCTTATGATATGGGGATGTTTTGCCCTGTCTCGGGGTGTTTTCTAGGCGGGGCGAGTATCAATCAGCTTTCCTCGAATCATCGTTATGGCAACATCGGTTATTGGGTTCGTCAATCCAGGCAGAGGCAAGGGATCGCGAGTCATGCTGTAGCCATGCTCTGCGATTTCGGTTTTGAGCAACTCGGCCTTTTTCGGCTGGAAATCGTTGTGGCGCTTGGCAATGCTGCCAGTGAAGAAGTGGCTGTTGCCGCTGGTGCAACGCGTGAATGCGTAGCGCGTAATCGGATCTTTCTTCATGGACAGCCCGTTGATGCCCATATTTTTGCGCTGACGCCAAATGAAAGGGCCTGCTAACAGACCAAGGGTATAGCCGGGTAGGGCGGGTTAGGCGAAGCTGTAACCCACATATTTTTCATTGGGCGATTTCCCCGTGTGGGTTGATGAAGCCAATCCGTCCTACTTGGCCGAAGTCGTTTTATCTATTTTTATAAAAATTGTATTTCATATTTGTAATGAAATTGTCTCTTTTAATTTTAAATAAATCTTAAATGCTTATCAATTTTTTCTGATAATGCAGCGCGAATGTTTGTAACACCTGCCACACACACTTCGAGGCGCCGATCTCTGGCATACCTTTTTCGGGGGATTTCGAAGTGAGAATGAAATTTAAAATTGTTGCGGTGGTGGCATTGCTGATGGGGTTTGCGCCGCTCTCTCAGGCATGCTCCACATTCGATCTGGTGTGTAAGGCGAGGGAGGCCGCTGCCAAAGCAGCTGCGGAGGCCGAGGCTGCCGCCAAGGCAGCGGCTGCTGCATTCAATACCGCCATGAACGCCACAAAGGGTGCCTTGCAAGCAGAAGGCATGCAGGCTTTGAGTGATACACAAAATCTGGCCGATCCTGATTTGTGGATGACCGCTTATACCGCGACTGCCTTACCCAGGGTGGCGACATACTCCGTCCCGGACGCAGCAGATGCGGCGCATGCGGCTATAGATGAATTTCTGGGAGCCCCGACTGTAGTCGACCCTTTTGGCGCAGCCGCTGGCGGGAAAAAACTGTGGTCCATCACTCAAACAGTCATGGCTAACTGGGGCAAGGCTGGCAGTAGCCTGGAAGCATTCAATCCTACCCGTACCAGCATCGTGAGCAGTGCGGCATATGGCCCGCAGTTGAAGGCTATCCTGCCATTTGCTGTGCCGGATGGGGCTTACTTCTCGTGGTCCGTTGGTACAAAAGTAGTGGCGGATGAAATTGCCATACCGATCCCGACCTCGTTGGGGCTGATGGAGGCCAAGCAGAATACCGCCGTCACGTTTCCGCTGGTATGGGGAGGTGCGAGCACGGTGAATAATGCGCTGGAGAAATACAATGCAGACCGCGTCAACTTCAGCGTCAGCGCGCTGGTAGGTGTCGGGACAAAAAATCCGATCGGAGCGCTCGCTACGAAGCTTGCAAGTGCGGTGGAGGTCACTTTCAATATCAGTTGTGCGGTGACCCGCAGCAGTTGTCAGTTGCGCTATATCAGCCTTGCAATTCCGAAGCTGGAGGTCAAGAAGTCCATGAAGGCTAGCGCAGTCACGGCATTGAAATCATTGAAGACCACCTTGTCAAATCCCCTGGCGAAGTATTCGCCTGCATTGCTACCGGTTCTGGATGGCGCAATTGCCACCAGCGGTGCACTGGTCAATTTCCAAAGCCAGGCTTTTGGCGCCCCCAATAGTACGGCAGCAAATACCGTCAAGACCAGCGTGATTACCAACAGTAAGGCCATGACGGTGGCGAGTAGCAGTGCATCAAAACTGAATGCCGCCAACGCATCGAAGTGGGCATTGACGACTGACTGGCTCGCGGTGAATGAAGTTTCCCTGCAATTGTTCTGGTATAACGATGATGATGCAGCGGGGCTTTTCACACGTGGCTGGACCAAGAAAACGCCCAAGGTCGATATGATCGTTCTGTCTGATACGGCTAAAGTCTATTACGAAGCCAAACTCTCCACCCGCGTGGCGCCAGCCAGCCTTGCGGCAAGCTTCCAGGCACCTGCGGGAGCGACGATTGGCGTTCAGTTCCCGATGACTGATAATGGGCGCAAGGTAAAAGAGAAGCTCAGCGATTATGCTATTTCTGTGACGGGGGATTAAACTACGCCTCTGGGGGGTTGTATTTTTTGAATACGCCCCCAAAAAAATGTGCTGCTAGAGTTGCTTTGAAAGTGAATGGCTATTCATGGGAGCTGTCTTGTGCTGAACGTAAAAGAAACTACAAGCTATCCACGGGGTACGATTAAATCATTGTTGATTCAAGCCTATGCCGATTTTCATCTCGCTTGCCCTGAGTATGAAGATGAGAATCTCGTCAGCTTTTCTGAATGTGATTCAGTGTTTTATGATCACCCGGATATTGGGAAGAGCTGTTCGTTTGTAAGCGAGTTTGATGGTGAATTGTGTGGGATGTGTTGCTGGGACCCGAGAGGTCTCCCTAAAGCAATCATTGGACATAACTGCATCATCCCTCGGTTCAGGGGTAAGGGATTAGGGGTAGCGCAGCTCAATGCTGCCCTGGATATCCTGAAGCAGAAGAAATTTGAAACGGTTGCCGTGTCCACTGGCTTGCTGGATTTTTTTGTGCCAGCACAAAGAATGTATCAGGCAGCAGGTTTCAGGGAGTGTGGTCGGGATGATCTGGACAAGGCTGCCAACAAGTTGCATGCGCTGATCTACTATGAGCTGGATCTGCGGAGATGGAAATCCCTTGAGTAGATGCGTATTCGTTGTGCATCTGATAGAGCGAAAAAAGCCCGACCTGTACAGGCCGGGCTTTGTGCTTTTTGGGATTCCCCAGATTAGCTCCTGGTTGCCAGAGCAGGTTTGGGCTCGGGGGCCTTGTCTTCGATTTCGCCGTCTACCAAGCCTTCCAGCGAGGCGACGGAGTAGGTGCAGAGGATGTCGCCGGTGACGTTGGCCATGGTTTCGAACATGTCCAGAATCGGGTTGATGCCGATGGCCAGTGCGACGATCACGGCGATCTGTGAGGAATCCAGACCGATGCCGCCCAGAATGATGAACAACAACATCAGGCTGCCGCCCGGTACGCCGCCTGTACCAACTGCAGCTAGCACGGTGGTGATGGTCATCAGGGCCATGTCACCGAAGCTGAGGTGGATGCCGAACATGTTGGCGGCCAGAATGGCGAACATGGGCAGGTGGATACACACGCCATCCATGTTGATGGTGGAGCCCAGCGGCAGGGAGAAGCTGGCCAGTTCACGGTTGACCTTGAGGTTTTCTTCAGCCACACGGATCGACACGGGCAGGGTGGCGGCGCTGGAACGGGTGACGAATGCCATCAGCATGGCTTCGCGCGAGGCCTTGATGACCTTGTAGGGGTTCTTGCGCACTACTACTGCGATCAGGATGGGGTAGGCGATGAAGAGCATGCCCAGAATGCCGCAAGCCACGCCAACCAGTACTGTAACGTAGGGCCCGATGATGACGGGGCCATAAACCGAGAAAATCACCATGGCGAGGAAAAACACGCCGATGGGCGAGTAGTTCATCACGAAGTCGATGATCCGGTTGATGGCCAGCATACAGGCGTCAAAGAAGTCGATCACCAGTTGCATCTTGGCGTGCACCTTTTCGTCGTCGGTGGATTCCACAACCAGACGGATGCTGATGCCAAACAGGATGGCGAAGACGATCACACCGAGGAAGTTGCCTTGCGAGAGCGCTGCAAACGGGTTCTGGAAGAAGTCCATGAGGAGCTTTTCCAGAATGTCGACCAGCGATGCAGGGGCTGTGGCGGCGCTGGGCGCCTGGGAGCCGAACTGCTTGACCAGATCCTTCCAGCCTTCCAGCGAGGAGCCGGAGCCGGGATTGACGAAGCGGGCAAGCGTGATCCCCATCATGGCGGCAAATGCCATGGTGGCAAAGTACCAGCCGATGACTTTGCCGCCGGCGCGCCCGAGTTTCTTGAGCGGCAGGGAGGCTGAGCCGCCTACCAGCGAGAAGAAGACGATCGGGATCACGATCATCTTGAGCATGCTGATGAAGACGCTGCCAAAAGGCGAGCAGTAACGCATGGCTTGCTGGACTTCAGCCTTGACGCCATGGGTGACGGACAAGTACCAGAGGAAGCCCCCCACGGCTGCCCCCAGCAGGAATCCGACGATGATGCGGGTGACGAGCGACACCCGCAGATACGCTTTGATCAAATTCATCATGATAGTTAGACGAAAGCCCCGGAAAAACTGTCACTCTACCAAGATTTTGTGCGCTAAAAACGCTGATCTGATCAATTTGCCGCGAACTTTTTGCGTAGTTGAGTGTCGCTTTACTCGTTTTGTGCGATTTTTTTCAGGAGTTTTCCTTGAATGCGCCTGCTTCCAGCTGGTGGCGGGAGAGCAGTCGGTAGAACTCTGTGCGGTTGCGTTTTGCCAGCCGGGCCGCTTGGCTGACGTTGCCCTCGGTGAGTCGCAACAGGCGGATGAGGTATTCGCGCTCGAAGCGGTGGCGAGCTTCTTCAAATGATTCAATCGCTGCGCCATCTCCCTGCAAAGCCCGTTGCACAAGGCTGGCGGGGATGACCGGGGTGGTTGAAAGCGCTACGGTCTGCTCCACCACGTTGAGCAATTGGCGCACATTGCCCGGCCAGGGCGCAGCCACCAGAAGCTCGATCGATTCAGGTGCGAAGGCATTGACTTCGCGCTTGTAGCGGGTAGCGAGCCTCTGCAGGAAGTTTTGTGCCAGAAGAGGGATGTCTTCTCGGCGCTCGGCCAGCGAGGGGATGGCTAGGCTGACCACATTCAGGCGGTAATACAGGTCATCGCGGAAACGCCCTTCGGCCCGCGCTGCGTCCAGGTCGCGGTGGGTAGCGGATATGATGCGCACATCTACGGCGATACTGCGGGTGGCTCCCACCGGGCGTACTTCTCGTTCTTCCAGTACGCGCAGCAGTTTGACCTGTAGCGGGGTGGGCATGTCGCCGATTTCGTCCAGAAACAAGGTACCACCCCGCGCAGCCTGAAACAGCCCATCGTGGTCGCGGTGGGCGCCTGTAAATGCCCCTTTGACGTGACCAAAGAGCTCAGACTCCAGGAGTTGCTCAGGGATGGCACCACAGTTGATGCCAATAAAGGGTTTATCGGCGCGTGGGCTGGCCTTGTGAATGGCCCGGGCGAGTAGTTCCTTGCCCGCACCGCTGGGGCCGGTGATGAATACGCTGACTTCGCTGTCTGCCACCAGCTTGGCTTGTTGCAGAAAGTCTTCCATCACCGCGCTGCGGGTGAGGATCTCGCTGCGCCATGCGGCATTCGTCTGCTTGTCGATGTTGCCACCGGAAACGCCGATGGCGCGTTGAATCTGCTCAACCAGTTCAGCCGCGTCGTAAGGCTTGGTGAGGTAGCCTGAGACGCCACGCCGGGTCGCTTCAATCGCTTCGGGGATGTTGCCGTGGGCTGTCAGCACGATGACTGGCAGCGAGATGTGTTGCTGGCGCACGGCGTCAAACAGCGCCATGCCATCCATGCCGGGCATGCGCAGGTCTGTGACAACAATGTCAGGGCGACAGGACGCCAGCGCTGCCAGCGCGGCTTCGCCACTATCGGCACAGCGGATGTCAAACCCGCTCGCCTTGAGTCGGATGGAGAGCAGGCGGAGCAGGTCAGGGTCGTCGTCGACAAGAAGGACGCGGATGGGAGTGGTGGTCATTTGGTCGTGGGGCGGTCCAGCATTTTGACTTCGATATCGCGGATGGCTTCGAGCTTTTGGCGCATCTGCTCGTTGGCCTGCTGCAACGTTTCGCTGCGCTTTTGTTCATCGCGCAGCTTGGCCTGGCTTGCGCTCAGGGCGTCATCCAGATGACGGTTCTCTTGCAGCAGGGGAAGCAGGAGCTGGGCCAGCGGGTGGTTGCGGCCGCGCCCGTTGGTGTCTCCTGGCGGCACATCCAGCAGATTCAGGGCTCGGCTGCGGTCTCCCAATGGGGAGATGGCGTGGAACAGTGCCAGACGTAAACGGTTGTCTTCGTTGCGGCGGTTGGCGTAGGCCTTTTGCAAGGCTTCGCTCTCCGCACTCAGTTCGGCCACGCTCATCGCTCGTAGCCGGGCGGTGTAGCGGAAGGTTTCAGTCTCCCAGCTCACGCTGCCTTGGGTGGCCGGGTGGAGCAGGCGGGCCGGGTTGGCCGCCGCGCAGCCGCTGGTCATGGAGACCAGTGCCAGGCATAGAACGAAGGAATAGAAGGAAAGCTTGCTCATGATGATTGGGGCATGGAAAGAGGCAATTGGATGCGGGCACAGGTGCCGCATGGATGATTGGGCAATAGCGCAACATCTCCACCATGAGCACCAATGTACTCACGCACGATGGAAAGGCCCAGTCCGCTACCTTTGACTGGACTGCCTGCGGGCGCGGGGCCTTGGACAAATGGCTCGAACATGCGCGGTGCAATCTCGGCAGGTACTCCGGTGCCCTGATCGCAGATCTCTACGACTGCACGGTTGCGTTCGGTTTGGCAGCGCACTGTAATCGTACTGTTTTCCGGGGTGTATTTGATGGCATTGGAGAGCAGATTGTCCAGTGCGACGCGGAGCTTTTCCCGATCCGCCTGAATATGCAGCGGCAGCAGCGCCTGGGTGACACTGATATTGCGTGCCGTCAGCGCGAGCTTTTGGTCTTCGAGTACCTGGAGGATGGTCTTGCTTAAATCCAGTGGCTCCAGGCGCAAGGTGCTGGGTTGAAAGCGGATGCTGCTGTAGTCGAGCAGGTTTTCGATGAGCTTGCGCAGACGCTGGCAGTTGCTGCGCAGAATGCTGACGATCTCGCTCTGTTCCGTATTTAGCGGACCGGCAACCCGGTCGGCCAGCAAGGCGCTGCCTTCCTGCAAGGCGGTCAGTGGTGTTTTGAGTTCATGCGAAACATGGTGCAAGAGCCGCGTCTTCTGCTCATCCAGTTCACGCAGACGTTGGCGCAGCCAATCCAGGCGCTGGCCGAGTGCTACGAAATCCCTTGGACCATCCACATCAATGGGCTTGTCGAACCGCCCCTCGCCCAGCCCACGGATAGCGACCTCCAACTGGCGTACCGGACGGCGGATCAATAGCAGAGTGCCGCCGATGAGCAACAAGCCGACAGGCAGTAAGGCCCAGAGTTGCAGCAGCAGTTGGCGGCGGGCAGAAGCAGAGTCTGCGTAGAGTTTGGTGATATCTCCTTCAATGCTGGCATCGGCGTGGTCCACGATGCGTGCAGTAGTTTCCCCCATCTCTGCAAAACTGGTAATGATGATCTTCTGGCTGGTGACGGGAAGTTCCCCTAGTTGCAGCAGTTGCCATACCTTGGCTTCCGTGCGCTGAAGATTGGTGAGGTCTGCGCGGATCGCCAGCGAGTTGGAATGGGGGCTCAGGTGCGCAATGGTATCCAGCAGGTCCTGACGACGGCGGCGATAGGCGTCCAGGCCAGTCTGGTCGTTGAGCACCAATTGCTGGCGAGCCAGGCGTTCCAGTGCCGTCAGGTGTTCGCGCAGAGCACGGCTGTCGCGGGTGATGGTGGTGGCGCGATTGATGGCGATGGCGCTTTGCTGACCAAGGCGGTCAAGTGAGAAAAACGCGCCTAGCAAGGCAAGTGCCAAGGGAAGAGCTACCAGGGCGAAACCGGCGAGCAAAAGTTTGAGGAAGGAGACAGGGTAGTGAAGACGCATGGCTCAGGGGGAATTGGCGTTGGCCATTGGGCTGTGTTGCGGGGAATAGGTTTCATCAAGGCGACAGAAGGTCGCCTTGGAACGGGGGTGGGGCGTGCGCACGACACTGGTTTGCCGGGGCTTATTACGATTGAATAGGTCGCAGTGCTTGATCACCAGCGCCAAGGCTGGCACAGTGCAGGATTGAGTTTTTCAATCTGCATGGAGATACAAGAAATGTCCCGACTCAGCGCGATTACCCTGTTCATCATTGGCCTGCTCTTGCTGATGAGCAACCTGGGCTGGTTGGGGTTTGTGCATGTAGGGGGGCCGCTGCGGGTATGGTGGCCGCTGATCATGGTGATCATTGGCTTGATCGGCCTGCTGGGCAAGAGCTGATGATAACCCGCCGCCTCGCCATGCAAGGGTGGAGCGGCGGATGCAAGCCTAGACTCGGAAACCGGCAACAACCTGTTTCAGGCTTTCAGCATAGTCGCTGACCTGTTTGGCGCTCTGCGCCACACCCTGCATGGCATGGTCGGATTCATCGACGATGGTGGCAATTTCCTCTACGCGCTGGGCAATGTCCGTGCTGGCTGAGCTTTGTTCGCTGATGGAATTGACGATATCCCCCACCGAACTGACCAGATTGCTGGCGCAGCTTTCCACATCCGAGATGGTTTCCCCTGCATGACGGGCTTCGACAAGCCCCTCGTTGACGCGTTCCACGCCGTTATGCATACGTTCTACGGCTTCCCGTATGCCGGATTGCACCACGCCAATGGTGGAGCTGATTTCGAAGGTGGATTTGGTGGTGCGCTCGGCAAGCTTGCGTACTTCATCGGCCACCACGGCAAACCCGCGCCCTTGTTCGCCCGCACGGGCGGCCTCGATGGCGGCATTGAGGGCCAGCAGGTTGGTTTGATCGGCAATGTCCTTGATGACATTGACAACCGTGTTGATCTTTTCAGACTCCCTGCCGAGTGCTTCAATGGTTTCAGCGGATTGATTGACCGACTCGGAAATCCGGTGCATGCCTTGGGTGAGTGAGCCCATGACGGCACTGCCTTGTTTGGAGAGATCGCCACTGCGGACCGACACGGTACGCACGTCATTGGAATGTTGCGAGACGTGATTGATGCCGACCGTCATCTCCTGCATGGCAGCCGCCATGGCGGATACCACCTCGCTTTGTTCGCCGGAGCGTTTGGCCATGTCCTGTGAGCCCAGCGATAATTCTTCCGCCGCGTCTGCCAGCCCTTGGGCGCTGCTGACGATTTGCTGCACCACTTCCTGCAGGTGGCCGACAAACACGTTGAACCAGCGGGCGACTTCACCGATTTCATCATCATTGCTGACGGTGAGCCGGCGGGTCAGATCCGCCTCGCCACTGGCGATTTCTTCCAATGCCTTGCGTACACGGTTCAAAGGACGGAGCACCACGGTGTTGATGGTGAGCGACAGTATGGTGATCAGGACGATGTTTTGCAGAATAACCTGAGCAATGATCAGCCAGATTGAACGGCTCAGCGCCGCTTCAATCGCTGCACGGGACAGATAGATGTCGACCGAGCCGACCGGCTTCAGGTCATTGCCATCCTTGTATTTGAGTTCAACGGTGGTCTTCTCGCCCTTCAGCGCCGCATCGGGTTTGAGCGGTACCGCTTGGCCGCTGGCATCCCGCATCCTGCCGGTCACAATCTTGTCGTTATTGCGAACGACGATGGCCGACACATTGTTTGCCGACAGTTCCGCATTGAGCAGTGTTTCCGCCTGGGCCAGATCAAGGTTCCACAGCGGGATCGGCAAGCCGGTCTGCAGGCGGCTGGAAAGCGCCTGGGCCTCTGCAACCAAGGCATGCTCCATGTCGCTCTTGGTCGTGAAATAGTTGAAGGAGCCAAATAAAGTGAGCAGGGCTGTTGTTGCTATAACGAAAATGACATTTAAGCGGGTTCGGATGCTTTTATGTACCTTCATTACAGTCCCCTTGTGGCGATTATTGAGGTCGTGATACAGATTCTTGCCCGGCTGTGCTTCGTTTTCCACCTAGCCGCGCACGTTGGCTGGGGAAATTTGATTCTGCTCTGCCCGTTATCGGCGGGGTGGAATTTGCCCTTGAGTCATCTGCCCATAGAGGCTGCTTTCATTCTTGTCATCAACGAGGCTTCACCCTGCCATGAGCAGAGCAGGCCGTACTTGAGCTATAGAACTGAAGCGCTGGGCTGTCCAGCTAAACCCCGGCGCATCCACACCTGTTTGCACTTACATCCGGCAAGACGGGTGGGGGCAGCAGAGGGGGGTATTCAATATCAGTGTTAGGGGGCCGCTTCTTCTGTGGGGTGGTAACGACCTTTGCGGTCGATCCATCCCCATGTGCCACCCGTCATGATGTGGTGTTCGCCGCCATCAATGGCTCGGCTGACGCAGCCATCACAGACAACGGCACGGCCACTCTCAAATGGGAAGGCAAAAGTGTGGGCAGCAGGGATGACGATTTTGAGCGATTTGTCGAAAAAGCCGATCTTGTCGTTTTGCCGGGTACGGGCCAAACCCTGTTCAAAGTAATCCTCGCCGTTATCAAACATGATGGTGGAACGCACCATGCCTTTGCGGTTGACGTAGAAGTAGCCTTGTTCTGTTATGACAAGGGATAAATCGTTCCTGTCATAGCAGAGTTTGCGTGTAACGCGGGGGTGGAGCGTGCCGTCTGCGATGGCGTGTTTTGGGGAGCCTTCCGCATACAGGCTCAGGCAGTTGCGAATTGGCCGGGTTTGCTCAAGGCTGAGGCGGCAAGCCAACTGTGTATCGGCGTGGCAGATTGGGCTGGCAAGCAGAAGTGCAAAACAAAGCAGGGGGCGCATCATGCGTGCTTCATGCAGGCAGAGAATGGTGCCTGAATGCTAACCGATGAGTATGTCAGAGGCTACGCGCCCCCTCGCCTTTTGACGAAGGGGTGCCAGGAGGTATTAATGACCGAGGATTTCCGCCAGTGCGGTGGTCAGCAATTGGCATTCCTCTTCTGTGCCCACGGAGATGCGCAGATGCTGGTCGATGCGTGGCAGCTTGAAGTGGCGCACGATGATGCCGCGCGCACGCAGGGCTTGGGCGAGGGCCAGGCCGTCATGTTGCGGGTGGCAGGCAAAGATGAAATTGGCGGCAGAGGGCAGCACCTCAAAACCGAGTGCCTGCATCCGGCCAACCAGGGCTTCGCGGTTGGCGATCACATGCTGGCGGGTATGCTCGAACCATTCCACGTCATCCATGGCCGCTGCCGCGCCGACGATTGCCAGCCGATCCAACGGGTAGGAGTTGAAGCTGTTCTTCACGCGTTCCAGCGCCTCGATCAGCACCGGGTGGCCGATGGCAAACCCGGCACGTAGCCCGGCCAGCGAGCGGCTCTTGGAAAGGGTGTGGATTACCAGCAGGTTGGGGTAGCGCCGGGTGAGTTGCACGGCGCTTTCACCACCAAAATCGATATACGCCTCGTCGATCACGACAACCGCATCCGGTTTGCCCGCTACCAGACGCTCGATTTCCGCGAGTGGTAACAGGCGGGAGGTGGGGGCGTTTGGGTTGGCGAGGATGACCGCACCGCAGTCACGCGCCAGATAGTCATCGACCTGGATGGCGAAGTCTGCGTCCAATGCCACCGTCTCAAAGGCAATGTCATACAGCCCGCAATAGACGGGGTAGAAGCTGTAGGTGATGTCCGGGAAGAGCAGGGGGCGATCATGCTTGAGCAGCCCCATGAAGGTATGGGCGAGCACTTCGTCCGAGCCATTGCCCACAAAGACGGTGTTGGCCTCTACCTTAAAATGGCGGGCGATGGCCTGCTTGAATAGATCCGAATTCGGGTCAGGGTACAGCCGTAGGGTGTCTCCCGCCTCTGCTGCAATGGCTGCCAAGGCTTTGGGCGAGGGGCCGTAAGGATTTTCGTTGGTGTTGAGTTTGACCAGCTTGGCCAGTTTGGGCTGTTCGCCGGGCACGTAAGGCGTCAGGCGACCAACGAGGTCGCTCCAGTAGATGCTCATTGCAGTTTCTCAGGGCAGCGGATGTTTATCGCAGTTGGCTCGTGGTGCAAAGCCAGACCGATGCTATCATACGTTGTCGCTGCCACACACGGGGTGTGGTGTGTCGGCTTGTCATCTCACCAAGGTTCTGTCATGAGGCAAGTAGAAGTCAGCCGCAACACGTTTGAAACGCAGATCAGTGTGTCTATCAATCTGGATGGCACAGGCGTTTCCAAGCTCTCGACTGGCATCCCCTTCTTTGACCATATGCTCGACCAGATCGCCCGCCACGGGCTGATTGACCTGGACATCCAGGCCAAGGGAGACCTTGAGATCGATGCCCACCATACGGTGGAAGATATCGGCATCACCTTGGGGCAGGCGTTTGCCAAGGCGGTGGGGGACAAGAAAGGTCTGTACCGTTACGGGCATGCCTATGTGCCGCTTGATGAGGCACTCTCCCGCGTGGTGGTGGATCTTTCTGGCCGCCCAGGGATGATTTTCAATATTGAATTTACCCGTGAAAAGATCGGCACCTTCGATACTGAATTGGTGCGCGAATTTTTCCAAGGCTTTGTCAATCATGCTGCCGTCACGCTGCATATCGACAATCTGCGTGGCGTCAATGCACACCACCAGTGCGAGAGCGTGTTCAAGGCATTTGGCCTGGCGCTGCGTGCGGCGGTGGAGCTCAATGCCCGGATTGCAGACAGAATGCCCTCGACCAAGGGTGTACTCTGATATCCTGATCGTGTGGGCGCAGGCACAGTTCGTGCGTCCATGACCTTGTTTTCACGTTTGGCGATTCACCTCTAGAGATGAAAATCGTAGTTGTTGATTACGGGATGGGTAACCTGCGCTCGGTTGCCAAGGCGATTGAAAAGGTCGCCCCCCAGGCAAGTGTTGTAATTTCGTCAGACGCGGCAGTGATTGAATCTGCTGATCGTGTGGTGGTTCCCGGTCAGGGGGCCATGCATGACTGCATGCGCGAATTTCTGGCCCGTGGCCTGCGCGATGCGGTGCATCGGGCCGCACAGACCAAGCCTTTCCTGGGCGTGTGTGTGGGCATGCAGATGCTCTTCGATCATAGCGAAGAGGGCGACACACCGGGGCTGGGATTCATTCCAGGCCGGGTCAGACGCTTTGCCGACGGCATGATCGGGCAGGATGGTAGCCGCCTGAAAGTACCGCACATGGGCTGGAACGAAGTCCATGCCTGCATCGAACACCCCTTGTGGCAAGGCATTGCCCCGGACGCACGCTTCTACTTTGTGCATAGCTACTATTGCCAGCCTGATCACGCGCAGGCAGCAGCGGCTGTTACAGAGTATGGGTCGCGCTTTACCTCTGCGGTGGCCCAAGCTAATATCTTTTCAGTACAGTTCCATCCGGAAAAGAGTGCAGAGGCCGGTTTGCGTCTGCTCTCCAACTTTGTGGGCTGGAAAATCTGAAAGGTGTTATGTGGCAGGCTGCGCACACAATGCGTGGCCGTGAGATTGACCCCGATTCTGATACCCCAATATCCTTTGCGACCTTGATCGCCCAATCAATATCTCAACATCATTATCATGCTGCTGATTCCTGCTATTGACCTCAAAGACGGCCACTGTGTACGCCTGCGTCAGGGCGATATGGACGATGCCACCGTTTTCTCCGAAGACCCGGGGGCCATGGCCCGGATCTGGCTCGACAAGGGCGCACGCCGCCTGCATCTGGTCGACCTGAACGGCGCCATTGCTGGCAAACCGAAGAATGAAGCTGTCATCAAGGCGATTCTTGCCGAGGTGGATGGCGAGATCCCCGTGCAGTTAGGCGGGGGGATTCGTGATCTGGATACCATTGAACGTTACCTGGACCATGGTATTTCCTACATCATTATCGGTACGGCTGCGGTGAAGAACCCCGGCTTCCTGCATGATGCCTGCAGCGCCTTTCCCGGCCACATCATCGTCGGCCTGGATGCCAAGGATGGCAAGGTGGCTGTGGATGGTTGGTCCAAGCTGACCGGCCATGATGTGGTCGACTTGGCCAAGAAGTTTGAAGACTACGGCGTGGAGTCGGTCATCTACACCGATATTGGTCGTGATGGCATGCTCAGTGGGGTGAATATCGATGCGACCGTGGCGCTGGCACGTGCCTTGCGCATCCCGGTGATCGCCAGTGGCGGCATCACCAACCTGGCGGATATCGATGCACTGTGCGCCGTTGAGCACGAAGGCATCATGGGGGCGATTACCGGTCGCGCTATCTACGAAGGCTCGCTGGATTTTGAAGCCGCCCAGGCACGTGCCGACGAACTCAATGGTGAGACCGCCTGACCTATGCTCGCAAAACGCATCATCCCCTGCCTGGACGTGACTGCCGGGCGCGTGGTCAAGGGTGTCAACTTCCTTGAATTGCGCGATGCGGGCGATCCAGTCGAGATTGCCCGCCGTTACGACGATCAGGGGGCCGATGAACTGACCTTCCTGGATATCACCGCCAGTTCAGATGAGCGGGACATCATCCTGCACATTGTCGAGCAGGTCGCCAATCAGGTTTTCATCCCGCTTACCGTGGGCGGAGGGGTGCGTAGCGTGGCGGACGTGCGCCGCCTGCTCAATGCTGGGGCGGACAAGGTCAGCATCAACAGTGCAGCGGTGAGCAACCCCGAACTGGTGGCAGAAGCCTCCGGCAAGGTGGGCAACCAGTGCATCGTGGTGGCCATTGATGCTAAGCAGACCGAACCCGGCAAGTGGGGCGTGTTTACTCACGGCGGGCGTAAGCCCACCGGGCTGGATGCCATTGAGTGGGCCCAGCGCGTGGAAAAGCTTGGTGCGGGCGAGATCCTGCTGACCAGTATGGATCGGGATGGCACCAAGATTGGTTTTGATCTGGCGTTGACTCGTGCGATTTCAGACGCAGTGAATATCCCGGTGATTGCCAGCGGTGGTGTGGGCAATCTGCAACACCTGACCGATGGTGTGATTGAAGGCCGCGCTGATGCGGTGCTGGCGGCAAGCATCTTCCATTATGGCGAGCATACCGTGCGCGAAGCCAAGGAATACATGCGTGCGCGTGGGGTTGAGGTACGACTGTGAGCGCTTCCTGGTTGAACAAGGTCCATTGGGATGAGCAGGGCTTGGTGCCTGCCATTGCGCAGGACGCCCAGACGGGCGAGGTGCTGATGTTTGCGTGGATGAACCGCGAGGCATTGGAACTGACTGCCACCCGCATGGAGGCGGTATACTGGTCGCGTTCGCGTCGCAAGCTCTGGCATAAGGGTGAAGAGTCCGGCCATACCCAGAAGGTGCGTGAGATCCGTATCGATTGCGATGCCGATGTCGTGCTGCTCAAAATTGAGCAGATCGGTGGGATTGCCTGCCACACTGGGCGCAGGAGCTGCTTTTTCTCGCGTCTGGATGCGGATGCTGGCTGGGTGGAGGTTGATCCTGTGCTCAAAGACCCGGCCGAGATTTACCGCAAGCCTTGAACAAGGGAATACCCAATGATTGATTCAGAAGTATTGCAACGCCTATGCGCCACGTTGGAGCAGCGCAAATCGGCCGCGCCAGAATCCTCTTACGTCTCCAGCCTGTATGCCAAGGGGACGGATGCAATCTGCAAAAAAGTGGCTGAAGAGGCTGCTGAAACGATCATGGCTGCCAAGGATGGTGAGCTGCGGCATATTGTGTACGAAGTCACCGATCTGTGGTTCCATTCTTTGATCCTGTTGAGCCACTTCGGCCTGTCGGTGGATGATGTGCTGGGTGAGTTGCACCGTCGTGAAGGCATCTCCGGCATTGAAGAGAAGAAGTCCCGCGCCAAGTCTTGAAAGAATCTGTCATGAGTGATTGTATTTTCTGCAAGATTGCCCAGGGAGTAATCCCGAGTGCCAAAGTTTATGAAGATGATGAGATTCTGGCATTCAAGGACATTCACCCCCAGGCTCCGGTCCATTTCCTGATTATTCCTAAGCGCCATATCGATTCTTTGGCCGAGGTGCAGGCAGACGACGTGCCATTGCTCGGGCGCATGCTGGCCTTGGCCCCCCGTTTGGCGGCTGACCTAGGCTTGAAAGAGGGTTTTCGCACTATCATCAATACTGGTCGTGTTGGTGGGCAGGAGGTGTATCATTTACACATCCACGTGGTCGGTGGAGAATTCCCGTTGCCAGCCATGCTGAAACATTGAGGAGAAACATATGGGTGGTCTAAGTCTTTGGCACTGGCTGATTGTGCTGGTGGTTGTGATGATGGTGTTTGGTACCAAGAAGCTGCGCAACCTGGGTGAAGACCTGGGCGCCGCAGTCAAGGGCTTCAAGCAGGGCATCAAGGATGGTGCCGACGACAAGTCTGCCCCGCCGCAGGTTGCAAACAACCAGACGGTGGATGGTCAGATCCACGAGAAGAAGGATTGAGTGCGCCCCGTGCGCTATTCCGTCCGGCCAGGGGGCGCCATGTTTGCGCCCCTTTTGTTTTCTGCCTTTTGCTGAGCAAACATGTTTGATGTTGGATTCTCCGAGCTGGTTGTAATCGGCGTTGTCGCCCTGGTGGTGTTCGGGCCTGAGGACTTGCCTCGTGTGGCGCGCACGGTCGGCCACCTGTTGGGCAAATTCCGGCGTTATGTGGCCGATGTGAAGTCAGAGATCGCTCAGGAGATGGAGGCGGCTGACCTCAAGCGTCTGTATGACGATGTTCAGTCTTCTGCCCAAAGCCTGCAATCCTCTGTGCAGGACCATGCACATGCCTTGCAGGCCGAGTTGCAAGGTAGCGTGGAAGAGGTGCGGCAGGAACTGACGCAAACCTTGGAACCCGCCCCCGCGCAGGAAGAAGGCGAAGCCGCCAAACAGATTTCCGCCCCTGTCGAAGACGCCTCGGTACCGTTAGTGACTCAGGAAGGTGGGCCGGAAACGGACCTGCCGGAACGGGACATCCATACCCTGGATCTTTTTGCCGAACCCCCGGCAACGGATGAAGCCGCCGAGGCCGCCCGTTCTTCGGCCGTTGAAGACAAAGATGATAACCAGCTTGATCTGTTCGGCATGCCTGTCGAACTCGCCAAGCCTGCCAAGGAATAAACCGCGTGGATCAGCAGGATACTTTCATCTCGCATCTGGTTGAGTTGCGTAGCCGCCTTGTGCGTGCGCTGGCCGCCGTGCTGCTGGTATTTATCTGTCTCGTGTGGTGGGCAAAGGATCTGTATGCCTTGCTGGCGGCCCCCCTGTTGTCGGTGCTGCCCCAGAACGGCAAAATGATTGCCACCGACGTGGTGGGGGTATTCATGGTCCCGATGAAAGTGACTGCCTGGGTGTCGCTACTCATCACCTTGCCCTATGTGCTCTACCAGGCTTGGGCCTTTGTGGCACCAGGGCTGTATGCGCATGAGAAGCGACTGGCTTTGCCGGTGCTGGTGGCCAGCGTCATCCTGTTTGTGCTGGGGATGGCATTCGCTTATTTTGTATTTTTCCCGTCCATGTTCCAGGTGATGGCCAAATTCACCCCGGAAGGCGTGGCCTGGATGACCGACATCGACAAATACCTAAGTTTTGTGATGGGGATGTTCCTGGCCTTTGGCGCCACCTTTGAAGTGCCCGTGGTGGTTGTGTTGCTGGTGGCAATGGGCGTGGTATCGGTGGAGCGTTTTGTGGCATGGCGCCGTTACATTATCGTCGGTGCTTTTGTCGTGGCCGCCGTACTGACCCCGCCGGATGTCACCTCGCAACTTATGCTGGCCTTCCCGATGTGCTTGCTCTTTGAAACGGGCTTGTTAGTCGCCCGGATCATCGAGAAGAAAAAGCGCGTCAACTGATAGTGCATCGGAAGGCTTAAGCTGCCGACGCTTCCTGATATTGTTTCAGGTTGCGTGGATGCTTGAAGGGGTATCGCGCAAGCTTGGGATTGCTCTCCGCAGGTGTAGCCAGCCTGGCGGTGAACCAGAACGTGGCCCCGCTGCCTAGCGAGGTATCTACGCCTACCGATCCGCCCATGGCTTCAGCCAGCAATTTGACGATCGCCAGCCCCAGGCCGGTGCCACTACGGCGCTGGGCATCGGCAGAGGCAACCTGCACAAAGGGCTCCCAGAGCAGGTGGATCTTGTCTGGATCAATGCCGATACCGGTATCGGTTACAGAGAATACCGTGTATTCGCCAGTGTACATGACTTCAACCAGCACACACCCCTGATCTGTATAGCGGATGGCATTGCTGACCAGATTGGTGAGCACCTGCATCAGTCGCGGGCCGTCACCCATAACCCGGTCGGGGAGTGCAGGGTCGATCCGGAAGCTGAGTTCCAGCTTTTTGCCGTGAGCAATTTCCTCCTGCAGACCAATGACATCGTCGACCAGTTGGCGCGGATCGAACTCCGCGATGCGCAACTCAAACTTGTTGGCGTCGATCTTGGAGAACTCCAGCACATCATTGATGATGCCCAGTAGCCAGCGCCCGGCACGTTCTAGATTGTTGGCATAACGACGCTGGCGATCATTCAGCTGGGTGCTGAGCATCAGTTCATTCATGCTCAGGATGGCATGCATGGGGGTGCGCAGATCGTGGCTCATGGCAGCCATGAATTCGGTTTTGCTGCGCGCAGCCCGATCTGAATCTTCCTTGGCCCGGAGCAGTTCCTGCTCACGTTGTTGGATTTCGTCGAGCAGACTGTTGACGCCTTGTAACATCGCACCAATCTCATCATCGCGCTTTTCAGGTTCGGCGCGCACCGAGTAATCGCCCGGATTGGTGTGGATATGCTCGATGACCTGCATCAGGCGTTTGATGGGACGCATGACAAAGTAGTTCAGCATCAAGGTCAGCGCAGCCAGACCACAGATGGCGACGCCCAGACTGACAAGCAGCATGGAGCGTTGCAGCAATTGCAGTCGGTCATCCACGTGATGCTGGGAAAAGCCGACGACAATCTGGGCCGCCAGATCGCCATCGGGGGCGTAGAGGGGCTCCATGACGTAGTAATGCTGATTGCTATCCGGGAAAAGATTCAGCCTGCCTCGCAGCGGTGGAGGCGTGAGCCGTTGTAGTGTGATGTGCTTGCCGATTACATCCAGATTGCTATGGGATAGGACTGTACCGTCGGGGGAGATGATTGTGACATAATCAATATCTGGGTCGGCTTGCTTGGCCTCGGCGCATTGAGTTTCAAAACCATTGATGGTGTTGATGGGAAAGCCCAGGCTGGTTATGCGTTGCACACGCAGGGCCAGCCCCTTGGCAATGGTCATGGACCTCGATTGAAGCGTTTCAATATAGACGTTGCTGTAGTAGGCCGAATTCAGCCAAGTGATACAGGCACAGATGGTGATGATGACGAGGCCGGTAATCAGGATGATCTTGCTGCGCAAACCAGGGAAGGGCGCTTCCCTGGGTGAGGAAACAGAGCCGTAGTCTGGGAGATGAGCTTGGCCGCCAGTTGTTGTTGGTAGCCCTGCTTTGCGCTTTTTCTGCGCAAAGGAAAGCAGGGCAATGCCAAAACTTAGTGTGCGGCCCAGGCCGTGTTTCACGAACATGCACTCCTGTGGGTGTTTTTGGAAACGTGCTTAAACGTTTCAAGGGTCGCAGTGTATGCCTGCGCAAACGCTTCCATGCCCTGCCCAAAAGGGCCGGCTTGGCAATCTGCGCGGGCAAAGATCTGCGAAGGCGCATCCTTGCTGTTTTTGCGGCAAAATGGCGCACTATTCGATTTTTTATACTTTGCCATGTCCAAGACCTTACCTCTGCCACAAGATGTTTTTGCTGATATTGCTGACCGTGAGGTTCAACTTCAGGCCGCCCGCCTGGTACAAGAAGCCTTTGGCGCCGCTGTGCGTCTGGGTAACGAGGCCGAAGGCCAGCCCATGGAGATGGCGCTGGTTCGCTTGGCGGACCGGCTGCGCGAGTGGTCGGGTATGAGCACCACCGAAGGCACGCACCTGCGTCTGGCATTGCTCATGCACGGTCTGGATCAGTGGGGGCTTGCCTACGCCAAGGGTTTTGGCGCCCATATTCTGCAAGGCGTGTCGATGCTACTTGCGGATCTGCGTGGCGGGCTGGATCTATCGTCTGAAGGCATCTGCCAGCGCTATCTGGATGAATTGCATCAGGACGAAGCTTGTGCGCTGGACTTCAAGATTGCCATGCGCCGCGAATTGCATCTGTCACTCTGGCACAGCATGATTGCTGCGGAGCGCCGTGAGCAAGGCGATGTCATCCTCAACCTGCTGGGCGGTTTGCTGCTGGCTCTGCCCAAGGCAATGCCCACATTGGGTTGGCGTCTGGTGGCCGATACCCTGGCATCAATCCAGATCCGCTGCCTGCAGCATGGCCTGGCAGCCAGCGGTCAGGAGCAGGAATTGACGGAAGCGCTGTTTGCCGGGCTGACCCATAATCTGCCTGACGAGCACAACCGTACCGTGTTTGCCCATGCCGCCCAGGCGGTGCGAGATTGGCAGGACGCCCGACGTTCCACCCAGCATTGATCAGTACATTGCCTTTTTGACCAGATGTTCATTGATCAGCTGGCATAGCGTGTCGTAGCGGCGTGGGTGCATGCGCCCGTCCTCTACGGCAGCCCGGATGGCACAATCCGGCTCCTTGAGGTGGCGGCAGTCCCGGAAGCGACATTGGCCGTGCAGGGGGCGGATTTCCGGGAAGCCCGCTTCAATATCATCCCGGCTCAGGTGCGCAAGGCCAAAGGTTTGCAAGCCGGGGCTATCAATCAAGGCTCCCTCGCCGGGGAGCACATACAATCGCGCGTGCGTGGTGGTGTGCTTGCCCGAATCCAGCACCTCTGAGATTTCGCGGGTACGGGCTTCCGCATCCGGCACTAGGGCATTGGTGAGTGTTGATTTGCCCATCCCGGATTGTCCCACGAAGAGGCTGGTATGGTTTTGCAGGCGGGCCAACAGCGCGCTGACATCCTGCTTGGCGCTCAACTCCATCACCTCATGCCCGGCAGCCTGAAGCGGGGCGAGCAGGGCATGCGCAACCCCGAGCTGGGCAGTGAGGTCGCACTTGTTGAGCACAATCAGCGAGGCGATATCCTGTGCCTCCGCCGCACACAGACAGCGTGAAACCAGATCGTCGCTAAAGCCCGGCTCGGTGGCGACCACTACGACCACCTGGGTGACGTTGGCCGCGATCAACTTCTCTTTCCACTGGTCTGCGCGGTAAAAAAGGCTCTTTCTCGGCAGGATCTTGTTGATCACCCCCTGGTCCGGGCTGCTCAGTTGTACTTCAACCTGATCCCCACAGGCGATTTCGCTTTTCTTGGCGCGGGTGTAACACAGCGCCTCGCTAGCGTCTGCCAGAC
The DNA here is from genome assembly GCF_000373965.1 of Uliginosibacterium gangwonense DSM 18521. Taxonomy (GTDB): domain Bacteria; phylum Pseudomonadota; class Gammaproteobacteria; order Burkholderiales; family Rhodocyclaceae; genus Uliginosibacterium; species Uliginosibacterium gangwonense. Next base: position 43,222 of record NZ_KB892867.1, read on the forward strand.
GCACCATGTATTGGCGGCCAAACGCCGCGATGACGACACCCGTACTCATGCTGAGCGCAGATGGCCGATGCGGATGGCCGCAGGCGGGTGGGAGTCGTAGAACAGCGAATGGATGGGGTCTGGCGTCAGGGTAGAAGCGTTGTCCCGATACAGCTTGGCAAGGGCAGACACCAGATCGCCGGCCTGCGCGTGGGCCACTGCGTAAGCATCCGCCTGGAATTCATGTTTGCGGGACCAGAAACTCATCAAGGGCGTGAAAGGGAAGAGCACCACGGGCAGCACGGTGGAGAACAGAATCAGCGCAAGTGCTTCACTATGGGCCTGTACGCCCAGGCCGGTGTAGAAGGCACCCTGCTGACTCAGCCAGCCCAGGCAGGCCAGCAGCGCCAGGGAGATGAGGGCAAACACAGCCACCCGTTGCCAGAGGTGATGATGCTTGAAGTGCCCCAGTTCGTGGGCCAGCACGGCTTCCACTTCCTCAGGCGAAAGAGTGGCGAGCAGGGTATCGAAGAAAACGATGCGCTTGCCCGCACCAAAACCGGTGAAGTAAGCGTTGCCATGGCCGCTGCGCTTGGAGCCATCCATTACGAACAAGCCTTTGGATTTGAAGCCACAGCGCCCCAGCAGGCCATTGATGCGGGCAGCCAGCGCCTCGTCCTTGAGGGGCTCGAATTTGTTGAACAGAGGCGCGATGAAGAGAGGGTAGATCACCATGGCCGCGAGGTTGAAGCCAATCAGCACCGCCCAGGTCCATACCCACCAGCCAGTACCCATGCTGCGCATCAGCCATAGGATCAACCACAGCAGCGGTGCGCCGATTACAGCGGAGAGCAGCGCGCTCTTGATTGTGTCCTTCACCATGATGGCGACGGTGGTCTTGTTGAAGCCAAAACGCTCTTCCAGCACGAAGGTGGAGTACAACGAACCGGGCAATTCCCAGATAAAGCCCACCACGCTCAAAGCGCCAAACATCAACACCCCATGCCACAGGTTATTCGGGTTGATGACATGGCCCAGCGCCTCATGCAGCAACTGCAAGCCCCCGCCAAGTGTGAGCAGGAGCAGCCAGATGACGCCCCAGAGCAGATCAACACGCCCAAATTGCCCCTTGGCCAGGGTGTAATCGGCAGCCTTCTGGTGTGCAGCTAGCTCAATGCTGCCTGCAAACGGCGCGGGAACAGCCGCGCGGTGTACCCGGACGTGGGCACTCTGGCGGAAATTGAGCCATAAGCGGATAGCCGCGCTGAAGGCGATGGCAGCGAGGAATAGGGTGGTGATCAGGGATGCAGTCATTGATTGGGTGCCGTATGGGGCGAAATAAAGTTATAGCTGGTGTCAGCGTGCGAAAATACCAGTTTTGAACGCAAGCAGGGGATTATATGGCACAGGACAAGAACAACCTCGTCTGGCTGGACATGGAAATGACCGGGCTGGAGCCGGACCGCGACCGTATCATTGAGATCGCCATGATCGTCACCGACGCCAATCTCAACGTGCTGGCTGAAAGTCCGGTGGTCGTGGTGCATCAGACCAATGCAGTGCTGGACGCAATGGACGACTGGAACAAGAACACCCACGGCAAATCCGGCCTGATTGAGCGCGTCAAAGCCTCCACCACGGATGAAGCTGCTGCCGAAGCACTTTACCTGGAATGGATGGCCCAATACGTCCCTGAGCGCACCACCCCGATGTGTGGCAACACCATCGGGCAGGATCGCCGCTTCATGGCGCGCTACATGCCCAAGCTGGAAGCCTACTTCCACTATCGCAGTATTGATGTCAGCACCCTCAAGGAACTGGCTCGCCGCTGGAACCCGGAGATTCTCAACGGCTTCAAAAAGAGCGAAGCCCATACTGCGTTGGCTGACATTCGTGAGTCGATTGAGGAGCTGCGCCACTATCGGCAGTACTTCCTGCGTTTGCCTGCCTGAGCAGGTAGCAGATGCAAGGGGCAATTAGCTGGGCCCTTATGAGGAATAAATAAAGTATGATTGCCGGTGTTTTTTCTTAAAGGGGGAGTGAAAATGCTGTGTTGTGGGAACTGTGGCGCCCCGATTGTTGTAGGCGGAGCGTTTTGCGACAAATGTGGGGGCCGAATTGATGATGGGCGTGTCTTGCAAACGCCTCTGGAATACGCAGGTTTTTGGCGGCGCGTAGCGGCGTCCATGATCGACGGCGTCCTGATGTTTGTCGTCAAGCTCATTGTGAGCACAGTATTGATCTTGGGGTTTCATGCTATGAAAAGATCAGGCGATCAGATTTCGTCAGATGCCAGCATGGTGGTTTTTGCTGCCGACTATGGTGTTGGCCTTGTTATCAACTGGCTTTACTTCGCTTTGATGGAATCCTCCGCCAAGCAAGCGACAGTAGGCAAGCTCGCCCTGGGAATTCAAGTGACCGATGTGGATCACAACAGAATTTCGTTCGCGCGTGCCAGTGGCCGCTATTTCTCCAAGATCGCATCTGCCATCATTCTGATGATCGGCTTTATGATGGCTGGTTTCACCCAGAAAAAGCAGGCACTGCACGACATGATGGCCTCTACCTTGGTGGTGGTCAAATAAGGCAAGGCGCTGTTTTACGGCAAGCGGTAGAAGAGTGCTTCACTTTTACCGCTTGCCAGACGGATCATTTGTCCAGATATTTGATAGCTGTGTAGCGGGCCACCTGATGGGTCGAGATTGGCACTCCAAAGCCCAGCCCCAGGCCAAAACCGTGACGGTCACCAAACATACCCCCGGTGGTGATGCTCGAATCCGGCCGGGTTTCGGTGACAACCTCTATCAACGCGGTGGCACCCACCTCGTGCGCTTTTTTCAGTACCGAAGCATCCACACGCTTATGGTTCTCATCTATCTGGGCGCCAAATGGCTCTTCGATGTACCCCAGGATGGTATATCTGCGATCGGGCTCACCAATGAACCAGACGTCAATACCCTCCACAGTGAAGCGAGAGCCACCTCGCCCCTGGAAGCTGTTGTCGCGTCCTTCGTGTTCATAGAAGCGAGAAGTAGCACAGGCCCCTAGTCCCAGGCAGAGAACAATCAGGCACAATTTGAGTATGGTTTTCATGAGGGGGCTCCATGAATGGTAAGTGATTACGCATAGGCGTCATCGTAAAGCCTATGACCTGCTTTTTTGGGAATTCTATCCCCGAATACCAAGATGGCGCACACTGTACATTCCACCACAGCCATGTGAGATAGCAAAAAGCACTAGGCGGGTGCCAAAGATTGTGCCAAACTGCGCCCCAGCTTGCACAGAGACCTCTGGCCCCGGCCAGAGTTTTGAAGCGGGTAGCAAAAAAGCTTTGACAGATTCAAAAAAATCTCTATAATGCACAGCTCTTCAGGCGCGTAGCTCAGCTGGTTAGAGCACCACCTTGACATGGTGGGGGTCGTTGGTTCGAGTCCAATCGCGCCTACCAGAATTGGTAGGTAAAAAGCCCTAAGTCTCAATGACTTAGGGCTTTTTCGTTTTCAGCCTGCCTTTTCGTTGGGCGCTTTTGGGGAGTTCCCCATCGCGGACGCCAATAATTGCCGGGCGTTTCCTTGGTCTATACGCTAGCCAGCTGAAATGGGACGGTTCTCAGCAGAGCTTAGTATTGCCGCCAAGTTATAACAATGTCAAAAAACCGGTATAAAAGACTATTGATAATTTCGCGGAAATCCACCCACAGGGGAATTTTTCACAAGTTGGCATCCCGTGCAGGTCAGCCCGGATTAGGGCTTTTCACCCTGCATAGGAGCATCCAACCATGTCGCAAAATGCCATCCTGCTGTCCGGGGATCTGTCGGTCGATATTCTCGATGAGAATGGAAAACCACCGGTTTCCAGACGCTGGAAGCTGATTCCCTCAAAGTCACCCCAAGTCGGACACCAAGGAAGCCGCCTCCCGGTGCCGTGCTACCTATGGGTAGAACCTCGCCCAGGTGGTGGTGGCCAAGCCTTCTGAATTCGAACTGCGCCTGCAAGGCTTCCTTGATGTCGAGCCACGCGAATCGGGCGGGGGTACAGGTCAAGGTGCAAGCGGAGTTTGTGGAGGATTTTGGGGAACTGTAACTCACTCAGGAAAAGAAGTTACAGCCTGACAAGGTTCTTTGTATAGTCTGAAGGATCTGTTGTCGGTGCCCTACATAGTAAAAATTGCACGGCTCCTGGGCAAAATTCGACTAAAACGTTCAGATCTGAGGCAAAGTTACGGGGCAGGTTGTATCTATAATTAACCTGCCACGTAAGTGCTATTGCTCAGATTATTCGATAGTAATTACGGATTTTGGCGCAGGAAGGTGAGTAAATGCTTCTGCTGCGCTATCATTCCCGATGACTACAACATCCAGAGTGCATGCTTCCAGCCAAACTTCGGCAACTCCCGCATTTCTGCAAACGGTCATTCCGTGCTGGCGTTGCATGGGGCTCAAATGTTTAGCTAGGAATACTTTCTTGGCTGGTGTAAAGCTGCTGCCAACTTTTAGTTTGGCTGGCAATCTAGACGTGCCAGGATTAACCTGCCAGGACTTACCAAACACATTGTTTAAATCTCTAAAGGCTAGTTTGGCGGGTAATACTTGGCCTTTTGAGGTACTACCGATCAAAGCGCCAAAAGCAGCTGACGTTAAACTCTTTCCTGGAAGGACGTAAGCATTGACATAGGGTGGGTTGGCGCTGATGACATCTGCCTGAACCTGATTTCCGTTCGGATCAGAAATCTTGTAGCCAGTCCCGTTATGAGTAATCTGGACATCCTGACCAAAGCTTCTGGTTTGCCCGCTTGGAATGACAAATGGTGTTCCTTTGACCCATATGGTCGAGCCAGACGATGGAATGACAACTGGCATGCCTTGGGTTTGTACGGTAATTGAGTTGTTAACTGACGTGTTTGGCCAACTCGGCGCACCAGAGGTCTGTGCTGCGGTCACTATAAAACCCGCTCCGTCATTGAGCAGCGTAAATTCCCCGGCCGCTTGGAAATCATAAGTTTGCCCGGAGAATGTAATGATATGGGTATCCCCCCAGCTTGTTGCAGTGGCACATGACGCAGTGCTTGGTGAAACATTGGTCTGCGTGAATGTGATAGAGGGCCAGTTCTGATTCGGCACAGCGCTTGGCGTGCCTGACAAGGTCAGACTATTTGTTTCCCCGGTAAACCCCTGCAGTGAACAGCTAGGGGCTGCGGCAGAACCGTAGTTGACGGCGGTTTGTACGGTGATAGTCGAACCAGCGTTGAAGACTGCACTTGAGCCGCAGCAGTCACCCACAATATTAAACTCTGAGAGATTCCATTTTTGCCCGAGGTCAGGGAAATAATTATTGCCGTTAGTTGAATAGACAACTCCAGCAATACTCAATCCAATTGAATCCATTGCACCAGAATTATTGCCAGCAGATCCAATCACCGTCATTTGCCCGAGCTGAGCAATGGCGACGCCTGTATAAGGTACTGAATTTGTACTGTTGGTGTAGCAGTCTCCACCGTAAGACCACCATCCAGCTGGACACGTTGCATTGTAATTAATGAGCCAATATTGAATAAAGACAAAAGAGCCATTTGTTCCACCCGCTGGATCATTTGACACCACAAACTGTTCCCAGCCTAAACAGTTGCCAGGATTGCTCGCCCCGCTACAAGTTTGTGTCTGAAAGAACTGAGTATTTAGTTGTAGGGAAAAATTATTCGGGGAACTGGCTCCTCCAGGTTGCACCGTGGATTCGCTGGTTACTCCGGTGATGTTTACAAAAGAACCTTCAGCTTGCGTGGTTGCGCCGGTTGTGTTGGCGGAATAATCTACTCCATTTCCAACTGTTTGCCCTCTCGGCCCCTTTCTGGGGGGGTATGGCCGATTAGGAGGCGTTACGCATGATATCGGTTCCCACTCCAATTTAGGGTACATTGCCCGATGGCAACCTCCTTGAGGTTTTGTTTTGATGATTGCTCTACGCCAGACCTCACTTTGCTTTGGTGTTACAGCTTGAGCTGCTTCGGGCATTTCAATTGCGCGTAGTTCAGTTGCAGGCGCAGAATTCTTAGGGGATATGTCTTGTGCAGAAGCACCAAAGTGGTATCCCATAAGCAAAAATACTGAAATAATACAAATTGATATTTTTGATGATTTTGATTTGTTGGTATTCATTGCAGTCCCCTGTTAGAGCGCATGTTAGTCCATGCCAAATAACCTTAGCATTGATAAAATGGGTACGCAGATGAATAAGCCGAAGTGGAGTGTCATTTGCCCGATAGTCTGGATTCAGAATTTGAATTACCAGCGTATTTGTATACGGGCGATTCATAATCAAGGCGACTGAGGAACACGTATCAAAATGAACGCTGTCGTACCAGTTTTCATCATGCAAAGTAGTGTAGATAAATCGGTGTTTGAACTATCTTATGAACCTGAAATTCGTTGTACTACAATAGCCGTTATGGTCGTGGTGTTTATCCGCATGTGGTTCTATGACTTTTAGCTTATAGTACAAGAGACCGTAATTTTTGTTTCCTGAATGGTATTGATATCAGCTCTCGCGGAAATCCACCCGCAGGCGCAAAGTCATTCAAGTTGGCATTCTATGCAGGTCAGCCCGGATCTGGGCTTTTCACTCTGCATAGGAGCAGCCAACCATGTCGCAAAAATCTGGGCGCGTTTTAAGCGCCTGTTTCCTGATGCCCAGCTCAAGATCGGCACGGTGCTCTCCACCGACAGACCGGCTCCAGCATTGTTCAGCTCATTGGTGGGGCACGCTCACCGTGCGCGGTACCAGCGTGGCCAGCGGTAAGAAGGCGTTTGTGCGGGATGGTTTGATTGAGGGGACAGTGCCGGATTTGCCGGGGGTGGAGATTGAGGTTTAGGTGCCTATGGCCTGGGTGGATATAAGCGATTTGCAAGGGGCGGTGAACTCACACAAAGCTCAGCCGCCCCTTGCTGCTTATGCCTTATGATTCTGTGAACGCAACATGGCCTCACGCAAGATGGCATTCATGCGAGTCTGATAGCCTTTGCCCTGACTCTTGAGCCAGGCTAGTACATCCGAATCAATCCGCACAGAAGCGTGCGTTTTTACTGGCTTGAAAAACGGATTGGGTTTTGCATGCGCCCAGAACGCCTCATCCAGCGGAGGGATGTCACTGTAATCGATCTCGCTATCGGGCTTCTCTGCCAGTGTTTTGAGCTCTGCCTTGCGCTCCTCGGTCAGAGGCAGCAACTCACCTTGCTTGTATCTAACCTTCTTCATAACGCCTCCGTTCCTTTCGGTCTGTACGACGGGCACTGATGATCCGTACCACCTCAATGCCCTCATCCTCAAAATGCACCGTGTGCCACAACGGCAGCCAACCTTCTGCCATGCTAATTGTTTTTCACTGCAACTAATCGTTATTAATGCGAGCCTGATTCGAGATTTAAACGGATCGACGAAGGAAAGCGCAGCGTTCTCTGACTGGATTACGTGCTGAAATTAGTTGATCTTTACCTTCCAGGGGAGGGGTTGGATGCGCTGCTCTGTGCTTCACAGCGTAGCTTCAATTTGCATATACACAAGTGTATGCACAAATCAAAATACAAATATATTCTCAGGCTTCTACTTGAATAGTGTGTGGATTTTCTGTTGTGCTGACAAAAAAGAAGGATTGAAGCGGTAACAAAACATATCGAGAAAATATGGTAGTGCCTAAATGGGTATAAATTTTTACTTAACCCTTAAAGAAAATATGATTTTATATGTAGGTTGGGTTTTGATTTTTATTTTGCATAATCATTAAGAATTTTTTTGTTGTGGGTTGTATCGTGCCTGTGAAATAGTTCATGTCTTTTACAAAAAATACCCACTTTAATATGGAGGATATTTAATGATATACCGTAACCTTTTGATTCTCACTGTAGGTGCTTTTTTGAGTGTTTCCGTATATGGGGCTGATGCTAAAGAACAACCTAAAAAGGAAAATGTTGAAATGCCAAAAGGGGCTAGTTCAGATGCTCTTGCTGCAAATGGCCCGCATCTTTGCTATTCCGCCAGAAAATGTGAAGGTAAAGTTCTTAGCAACAGGGATAAACACAACTGTAAAGTAAAGTCTAATGGTAAAAGCTGGCGAGATCAGGCGGGTGCTGCGTGTGAGGCTCTGTGATCTCTGTTGGGCTGTATTTATTTATATATCAAAGCAGTAACCCATAAGCGTTATGAGAATGGTGTCGTTTGGGAGCGATGCATATTGTCCCCTGCGCGGCGTTGTGTATTGCGTTTTTGATTATTTGTTATCGGCTTAAGTCAAATGGTAAAACCAATGTGACAGCCTAGCAAATTTGGAGAAGAAAATGCGTAGAGTACTATCTAACCCAACACTTGATCCCAAACTCGCATCTGCATTGTATATCAATAATAATGAGCATCCCTTGGCAACCACAAGTGAAGCTCCTCTTGCGCCAGTAGCGCTCAATGACGAAAATGACAAGTCTTGGAACCACTTGTATGGCGCCATCATTGATGGTTTGGGCGTAAGCCCGCAAAATTTCCAGTTGATTTATCCGTTCACAACTTGGGATTGGCCTATTACACCGAATGGTTATACCTCTGCCGCACAATGGGACTTTTGTTCCATGGTGCCGCAGTTCAGTGCAACGGGTGCGTACACTTCAGCAGGAACAGCATTCAACGATGCCTATGGTTCTATGCTCAACATCGTCAGCGCCGCGACATCGGACCCCAAACTAGCCGCGCAAATTGAACAAGCTCGCAACATGTTGCAGCTTGCGAGCAACAATTACGACACGATCTATGCACAGTCGCGCTTAGCCTACCTCAAGGAGACTGGGAGCGCCAATAACCCTGTCTACACCGAATGGCTCGGGAGTATGGGGGGGCGGTCGTGGAAAGCGCAGCTGGATTCGGCATGGATCAATGTCCAGGCGCAGCAAGCCGTCTACAACCAACTGCTTTCGGAAACGACCACTCCGGGCCTCAAAGACGCCCAGAGCAGGCTGAACAACACTGACTATTACACCCAATTCCAAGATCCTTCGCTGTCGTCTTTCCCGAAGGTTCCCGCCTATTCGCTTGCCATGGATGCAACGACCTGGTTGCAAAAGGTGCAATCTGGAACGGGCGGGAGTGCGGGGACGATTGGTTTTTCAAATTCGCAATCGGATTACGATTACACCAAGACTTGGGCTGGCGGCAGCGCATCAGTTGGTAATTTCTTCTGGAGTGTAAATGTTGGGGGTTCCTGGGAAAGGATAGATGAGTTCTCTTCCGACTCGTCATTGAAAGTAGTGGTCAGCTTCCAGGCCTGGGATCAGATCTCCATTCAAGCAGAACGCTGGTATAACGGAGCATTCGTCTCGGCCATCAAAAATGGCCCATTCATCCGCGGTTATTCCCCCTATGGCGACGCAAGCGCAAAAGCGGTCTGGGGCCCAGCTGGAATTATGTCGGTTCAGAAAGTGGGGATGATTGTTTGCTATAAGCCTTCTTTTGCTATTACGGTCAGCTCTTCCTCATTTAAATCCTTTTCCGAAAAATGGAACGTCTCGGCGGGGCTGCGCATCGGCCCATTTAGCTTCAGCGGTGGCGGCGGAAGTTCCTCTTCCGGCTGGACGGCCAATGCGGCGACAAGCACATTCACCGGTAGCTCAACATCAGAGGCGGCGCTGATCATGGGGCTGAACATCAATCTGATCAATCCGGCTTCTTAGGCACACAGGCGTCACGAATAAGCGATAGGGACTACTTTCGTTTTGGCAAGTTCTACTCTTCAACGCAACAACGACGCTGCCTATGGCTGTTATTGGTTTGGGCTTTTCATATCGGCTTCGATAGGTTTGAGTGACAGAGATTGATAAGTTGATGTGCATTGCTTGGATGAATTATTGGGTGTGACCCGTCCTGAATTAGGTTGCCACCTACGAGCGTAGATTTTCGCTCTGGTTGATCTTCACAATAGATGCCCGATGAACCTCATCGGGCGTTTTCATTTTCAAGGACAAATGCGGTCTTTGCTGGTTATAGATTTTTACTGATTCATTAACCATACGTCGAGCTGTTCAAGATCGGCTGGTCGATGCAGCAGGAATTCGTTTTTCAGGATGCCATTAACTTGCTCTGCCAAGGCGTTCTGGTAGCAATCATAGCCATCAGTCATTGAGCAAGTGATGTCATGGCTACTGTGCAGATGTTGATACTCATCCGAACAATACTGGATTCCTCGATCAGAGTGATGAATCAATGCTTGCCGGGTTTGACGTGTTTTGAGCGCCATCTTCAAGGCTTGGCTGACCTGTCGGGTCTGCAGCGTGTCGTGGACGTGGTAGCCCACGATTCGACGTGACCACATGTCAGTGATCAGACTCAGGTATTTTGAGCGCAGTCGCCCAGGTGTTTTTCTTCTCTGCTACGGGGATGGATGCGTTGGCTGGGCTGGTGGAGGGTAGGCGCAGGTATTCGATGCCTGGGTGGCTCAATTGCGGCTGAATATGACGCTGAAAGAGCTGCGCCGCTGCCGCACCGTTAAAGCAGATTCGTTGGATGTGCGGGTGGATGGCGAGGAAGCCTGGGAGGTCATTGGGGATTGCACTGGCCGCATCAATATCTGCGTCCAGGCTGCCAGGGCGATGGCAGCGGGCGAGCACATCCCACACAGCAATCTGGTGTGCTTGCAAACTGGCAATGCGTTCTGAATATTCCGCACGGGGATCAAAGCCCAAAGCCTCGCCCAGAATCTTCCAGAATAGATTTTGCGGATGGGCGTAGTACTGCTCCGCACGCAGAGAAGCGAGGCTGGGCATGCTGCCCAGGATCAGGATACGGGCATCTTTTTCCGCAACAGGCGGAAAGCTCTCGACGATATGTTCGCCCTCTGTTTTGGCCATGATTTCCAGGTTCAGGTTGGGCGCGCACCCAGGCGCCAGAGGGAAGTGACTTCTTGCTTGCGCGCCTCGTACAAAGGATCGTCGGCGTCGTTTGTCTTGGGGTGGCGGGGGCGGATATCGAGCCGCTGCAATACTGTGAGGCCTGCAGCATCAATAGCCTTGAGCAGTGCTTCCCGGCTGCGCAGTCCCAGGTGCTCGGCCAAGTCCGAGAGGATTAACCAGCCTTCGCCAGAAGGCGCAAGATGAGCGGCCAAGCCATTGAGGAAACCCATCAGCATCTGGCTGTCCGGGTCATACACCGCGTTTTCGATGGGAGAGCTGGGCCGGGCAGGGAGCCAGGGCGGGTTACATACAATCAACCCGGCTTGTCCGGCGGGGAAGAGATCTGTGTTCTCAAGTTTTATACTATCCGCATACCCGAGTTTTTGAAGATTATCTTCGGCACATGCCAGTGCGCGTGGATTGGTGTCTGTGCCGATAATATGTTTAATGCCGCGTTTGGCGAGCAATGCGGCAATCACACCTGTGCCTGTGCCTATGTCATAAGCAAGATCTGTAGCAGGCAAGGGCGCATTTTCGATCAGATCAAGGTATTCTCCACGTAAAGGTGAAAAAACCCCGTAATGCGGATGAATACGGGCTTGCAGGGCAGAGATTTCTACTCCGTTTTTGCGCCACTCGTATGCGCCAATCAAGCCCAGTAATTCACGCAACGAGCATACATAGGTATCGTTGTTCGGGCCGTATGCCTGGGTGCAGGCCTGTACCACATCGGGTGCGCGACGCAGAGGAATAAGGTGGCCGGGCTGGAATGGAATCAGCAGCATTCCAAGCGTGCGGGCGCGTTGCGACTGGGCGAGACGATGCAGGTTGAAAGCCTCCAGTGGTGTCGAGCCTTTCTTGCGGCCTTTGCGCTCGATACGCCGTCCCATGGCTTGCAAAAGCTGCCGTGCATTCTGGAAATCTCCACGCCATAACAAAGCTGTGCCGCTGCAAGCCAGCCGCCAGGCGTCGTCTGCCGTCATGCGGTCGTCAGCCACCATCACCCGGCGCGGGGCTGGGGTAGCACTTTCAGACTGCCAGCGTGCGGAAAACGCTTGTTCGTTTTCAATCCAGTGGATCAGGCCTGTCAAGGTGGTACTCCATAAAATGGTTTTGTTGGATGCAGATGGCTTTGTATAGGTGTGCAGCTCAAAGGAATTCTCGTTTGAGGCTGGATGAGGAAAGAATTGACTGCAGGGGAAACTGCTGCTGCCTATTACCTCTTCACCTTCTCTACACCCTTACCCATTCTACCACCTTAGCCGTGAACCGCCGTAATAGCTGAATGGCGCAATGTTGTCGAGGCAAGGAGTGCCTTCGTGGATTTAGCCGCAGGCTTTGTAGTGGAAACTGAAGTTCATATTACCTAACCGGGGCTTCAGGAATGTATGAATTGTCCCTTGATTGAGCTACGTGTGCAAAGCCTATTGTCATGGCATGTTCAGTTGTTTGAGGCAAGGCGTTCTGCATGGGCGATGAGGGCGGACGCCAGTGTCATGCTTTCTTCGGCATCCAGGTGAAGGCTTTGCCCGCAGAGGCTGAGTTGGAGTGTACATTGGCCGAATTGGCTGTCGATGCGCACCAGAGTGCATCCAAGTAGCAGTTCATGGGTGCGGCGGGGTTCATGGAACAGGTTGTGAGAAGGGGGCTCAGTCATGATCTGTGCCGGGGGTTGCGGTGGAGGAACGGGTGACTTGGGGTTGCTGGGCCTGTTGTTGGTAGGCGGCCAGCCCACGCAGGAATAGGAGCCGGGCCATGGAGCCTGCGGAGCGGGCTTCCTGCTGGGCCAGGGCGAGCAGGTCGGCTAATTCTGCTTCTGTCAGGGGCATGTTCACGCGGGTGCGAACCATGCCATTCGGCGCGCGAGATAACGGTTGCAGCGTTATATGTTTTTCCATGTTGTACGATGTGCAGCAGATTGGTTGGAATGTACCCATTATTGCCATCAAAAAATGGTAAGTAAATAACGGTGTAATCAAAAAATGGAAATTGGTGAGCGCCTTAAGGAAGAGCGTACCCGTCTGGGCATGAGCCAGACGGAGTTGGCGGAACTCGGTTGTGTGCAGCGCAATACCTTGTTTAATTATGAGAAGGGCGTGCGCTCGCCGGATGCAGATTTCCTGGCGCGAATTGCCGAGCGCGGGGCCGATATCCTTTATATCGTTACGGGCAGGCGCTCCGGCGCTTTGCTGGGTGTGGAGCAGGAGTCGCAGCTTGCGGCGCTGTCGCGCTTGCCACAGGCGGTACGGGAATGGTTACTTGGGGTGACTGGGGTGACGAACCCGCAGCCTGTTTCGGGTGTGAGTTATGGGGTGTCGGAGGCGTCTTCCAGGCAGTTGCATCAGGAGATCGCCACATATGGCGCGGGCAAGGTGCACGACAAAGAAACCGGGCAGGACTGAGAACCTGTGCATAATCATAATCTTAGCGAGGCCATGATCAAGGTTCATGCGCTGATCTTCACACCGCTGACGGCCTCATGCTATGGAATCTGAACAGGTTTTGAGTGCTGAGTGCACTCAGGCGTTAGCAGCCAGAAGTCTTCTTGTTGATCGCAAAATTGCTGGCACCATACCATGCCCCCACGTAATCTACAGCGCAATTGGCGGGGTCTGCAGCGGCGGCGAGTTGGAATGAGGTGGTTTCTGTACTCGCGGTGAAGACGATGGCGTATTGCGAAGAGATTTCCACGGCCATGTCGATGCCATATCCAGCATTGCCCCCATCTGGCCAGCCGTAATTCATCTGATAGGCCACCCCATTTACCGTGAGTGAGCTATTGCCCAGGTTCGGGTTGCACGAAGGGGTCAGGCGGCACTTCAGGCGCAATTCATTCGCTGCCGAACCTACGGCACCATACAACGCATTGACCGTGGCGACGCGTGCCTCCTGGCGCATGTTGACGAATTTGGGCAAAGCTACGGCTGCCAATGTAGCGATTACCGCCAGCACAACAACGAGTTCGATCAGGGTAAAACCGCGAGCTTGAATTGGGGGCATGGTCTGCACATGTCAAAAACACGGCTTATCCACCGGACTCCAAACAAAGTGAGCCGAGCTATGTCCGGCGTGAAAAGCGTAAGGTTTTGATTTTTAGCATGAATGCGCCCATTCGTTTGTAAAATAGTTTGCCGGGCGTGACGCAGTTGGCGCAACACCCACCCTGGTAATCAGCAGGCGACACCTTGCGCCACCACTACTGCGGTCAGCTTGTTGGCACTGAAGACGAACTCTATGTGCGTCAGATACGGCATGTCACCCTTGTCGGCTTCGCGTACCAAGGCGTGTCTCTGGGTCTTGTCAGATGGATCATTGACCAATACGACATAACGCTTTTCTCCCTTTGTCTCGCTGGCCACCTCATTTTTTGCGCTGGTTGGGAAGAGTTTTTTGAAATCCTCAAATGTCATATTCTGCATGATCTCTTTGCCTCCCACCTTGATCGGGTAAAAGGTGGAGAAATCCGCCACCAGATTCATCCAAATGCGGGCTTTGAAACTTTTGAGTTCCCCCAATTTCCCCTTGTTCCTACTTGGGAATTTCACCTTTGGGTTGTCTTCAGCAAAGATTTCAATCGCAAACGTGCTACCTGCTTTCTTGAAGCTCGCGTCATAATTAGCCGTGCATTCAGAGAATTCATACTTTGTGGCAGACAAGTCTGTCTCAAAAGTTTTTTCGATCAATTCCCTGCTCATCGGGGCAAGCGCGTCGGCTCCTTTCACACTCATTTCATCGATTGCATTAAACGAAGCCGCCTGACACACAGATGCCCAAAAGAATGTTGAAGATGCAAAAAATGCCAATTTGATTGAACGTGCGAGCATAAATTCTCCTTGCAACAAAGTCTGTGGGCCATACAACTGACCCAGTTGAGCCGCATTCTGCCGCGCTCGCACAGTATTTTCCAGTTTCTGTGCCCCCAACTGACAGGTGGGGACTCTATGGCGGTGCTATTGGTCCATTCCGATATCCTGAGCGAAACGATGATCAGCTTGAATCAGTTCAAATGAGGTACCTGTTATTTCTGCGGTAAGTTGCATGACTTTGTGTAGTACAGCTTCGCGGGTCCAAAGTGGTGGGGTGGTGAGGCGGGCGTAGGGAATAAGGTGGGCGACGCTGCTTATGTTGGCGGGGATGAGGGTGCCGAACCGGTCACATATCAGGGTGGCAGTATAGAAAGAGATCAGCAGCGCCAGTATGATGACCCAGCCGGGTACTTGTGCGAGTAAGCAAGCTGCCAGCATAATCATTGACAAGACAATAAAAATTGCGTAGGCATATTGGCGCGGGCATTGCAACGGTGGAAGTTTTTTCGCGTTGATGGCGATTTTCAACTGATGCCATTGCTGTCTGATCGGTCTTGGCAGAATGGTTTGGAGCAGCGTATCGGGGTGAACGTCCTTGCGCGGTATGTCGAGTTGACGGATGAGTGCGCGGCGTATCTGGTAGAAGCTGGTTTGGGAGGCGCAAGGTTTGTCGGTTGGTGCGACCGCCCCGAGCTGACTGATGATGTATTCGGCAAGCAAGCGGGGTGTGAGGAGGTGTTCCATGGAGGAATCCTCAATCCGGATGCCAAATTCTTCTTCAACGCTGAGAATGAGTTCGACGCTTTCAAGCCCCATGTCTGTCGTTATGCTGGTTCAAAGTGCTTATACTGCAGTGGGGATTCGCTGGATGTCAATGTGTGGGCATTCCGTGTGGCTAATATCGTGTTTTTGCCCAAACGATAAGATGGGGCCAGAGGATATTGCCAGCAAGCCCGGCCATGACGCAGAAAGCCGCGATGAGTTTCCAGGCGGGGAAGGACTCACCCAATAGTAAGGCGGAGGCGCCCATGCCGAATACGGGCACAAGCAGTGCCATGGGGACCACGGTAGTGGCCGGGTGTTTTGCAAGCAGCCAGCCCCAGGCGACGTAGCCGAATAGTGAGTTGCCCCAGGCCTGCCAGACGACGGCGAGCCAGCTCTGCCACGTTGCTTGCTGCATGCCTGCCAAATCTGCGTGCCAACCTTCCATGATGAAAGACAGGGCGAAGAGTGGGGGAATGGCCCAGGCGCTGGACCATACCACGTAGGCGAGCATCTGTGCGGAGGGGCAGGCGCGTGCGGTGATATTGCCCCCGGCCCAGGAGAGTGCGGCCAGTAGTACCAAGGCAAGCCCCAGCCCGGTGATGGCACCGCTGACGTGGGTGAAAATCAGGGCGATGCCACTGCTGGCGCATAGTAGCGAGAGCCATTGGTAAGGACGTGGGCGTTCTCCGCCAAGCCACATGGAAAGCCCGATGGTGAAAAAAACCTGGGTCTGGATGACCAGGGAGGCGATACCCGGCGAGATGTGGCCATTCATGGCCAGATACAGCAAGCCAAACTGGCCCACGCCGATGAAGATGCCGTAGCGTGCCAGGTTGTGCCAGGGGACTGCCGGGCGTGGCAGGAAAAACATGGCGGGTAGCAGTACCAGGGTGAAGCGCAGTGCAGCAAGCAGGATGGGCGGCAAGTGGATGAGTGCGACCTTGATGACGACAAAATTGGTGCCCCAGACGAATACCACGGCCAGGGCGAGCAGGAAGTGACGTAGGGAGAGGGGGTTGTGCATTAGGGGACCGCTTGTGTTTGTTGTGTGTGACAAGTGCTGGGTCACGTAGTGCTTTCTATCCTAGCGCAAAGGTGGGGAGGGGGACAATGCACACCGGCTTTGTCATACCAGGGGTGGGCACAATGAATTGGAGAAGTGGTCAGATAGCGAGTTGGAGTATAGTGACCCAACATTTGGTGACAGACGCGCGGATATGGGTGTCTTCAGCGAGCAATCGGACTGTTGCCCGGAAATGTGCCGTAAAAACCCGGCCTGGTGCGATATATCCAGGCATAGCCGGGGCGCCATGCTGTTGAAATACCATTGGAATTTTATGTGATGCTGTGGCGGGCTGCTGATTGGTGCCACAGTGGGATCTCAGTCTCATGAAAGGTCTTGCCCATGCTTCCATCCCAATCTTTTCCCGTTGAAGGTGGTTGTGATTGCGGGGCGGTGCGCTACCGTATTGAGGCCGCGCCGCTTGTTGTGCATTGCTGCCATTGCACATGGTGTCAGCGTGAGAGCGGAGCTGCCTTTGCCCTGAATGCAATGATTGAATCTGAATATGTCACCAATCTGGGGTGTGAGCCAGAAGTGGTGCACACCCCTTCGGCCAGTGGCAAGGGACAGGGCATTGCGCGTTGTCCTCATTGTCGTATTGCAGTGTGGAGCTATTATGCCGGGTCGGGGCCGTTGGTGAAATTTGTACGCGTGGGTACGCTGGATCAACCTGGATTGTTTCCACCTGATATACATATTTTCACCTCCAGCAAACAGGCATGGTTGCAATTGCCTACGGATGTGCCCACGGTGCCAGAATACTATGAGCGCGAGCAATACTGGTCGCCGCAAAGCCTTGCCAGATCAGCGATTCTGCTCCCTAAAATCCGCGCCTATCGCGTCCGGGGTGGGCAATAGTGCGCCTTATTGCATTGTGCGGTATCGATGGGGACGGCTTACTATCCCGCCGGAAACTAGGATGGCGGATATCATTTGGAATATGACGCAACTGGGCAAAGCTTCCCAAGCCGATTGCGGAACGCGCATTGAGGATTGTGCGTGAAGTGAAAGCCAAGAACACGACCAACTGGGAATGAAGCTTGTCACTTAGGGCTTCGATCTCGCCCAGACAGATCGATCTGCCTGGGCGAGATCATGGCATCCAAAGTTCAGGCGTTACGGCTTGGGGCCATTGTGACAGGTATAACAGCCGATGGCAGTACCTGCTGCGAGGTTGATAGTCTTGTTCTCAATCTTGAAGCTGCGGCTGGTTTTGGTTTCCGACAGCGCACTGCCACGGTAATCGGCACCGTGACAGGCCGTGCAGCTTGCCGTTGAGTTCTTGACGCGATCCCCGTGGCCGCTGACCCATGACTGGCCTACCGTGTGCATGCCGTGCGGGCCTCCATTGGGGGTCATGGGGACGGTGGCATGGCATACCGTGCATTCGATGATCACCCCGGCATGCCCCTGGAGTTGCTTGGATTGCAGATTGTCATTGTCATGCGAGCTGCTCCAAGTGTTATTGTCGGCACTATACTCGGCATGTGTGGGGCCGTGGCAGGCTTCACATTGCAGGTTGCCGTGTCCGGTACTGAAGCGGAAAAGCGAGAAGCCTGCCTGGGGGGTGTTGGCCGTTGTGGCAAAGCGGGTGTCGGTTACCGAGCGTAGTTCGCCGGTTGCCAGATTAGTCACGGCTGTGGTTTCGCGTTTTCCGTCGTGGTGGCAGGCTTGGCAATTAGGCTCCTGTAACCAGCCTGTGCGGGTGGATTGGCCCACTGCGGCCATATTGCCATGGCAGCTTTGGCAGTCCAGCCCGGTGGTATTGCTCATGGCACCACGCAAACACTTGGTTTCTGAACCCGGATGGCATGAATAGCATGCGCTGCGGTTGCCGATTGCATCGAGTTTCAGTTTGCTTACCGGGTCGGTCACCGTGCTATGCAGACGATGCATGGCGGCGGTCATGGCGGAGATGGTGACGGATTTTCCGCCGACCGTTACCGTAAATCCAGGGGAATTCAACGCATTGGAGCCGTGGCAGGATGCACAGAGTGCGGGTGTGCCAGCTTCTGCCCGTGCGGCAAGGCCATTGGCACCAGAGCCGGAGGGGCTGAGCTTGGCCAGTGCCGCCTGATAGACGGCATCGTTGGCATGCTTGTCATCATGCAGGCGCAGGATGTTCTTTTTCCAATCCTTCTCTACGTCGGCTGTATAGTTGGCCCAGCCGCGAACAGGGGGCCGTGCCGAAGCGTTGGAATTGCTGGCATGGCAGCTCTTACAACTCATTTCGTCGGAGACAGGCAATACTGTCTGCGTGCTGGCCAGCACTTTTCCTGCGCTATCTTTGGCGACGACTTTGACCATGGGATAGTAATTCTTGTTCAGACTATCGTCATAGGGCGTCAAGGGGATGCCTTCGGCAGCAAACCACTTCTGCGTGGCATTGTAGGTCATTGCAGCCGGCGTTTTGCCGGGAACCGGGTTGCTGATGCTCGCATCGTTTAGATTCAGGCCGTGATCAGCCTTTGGAGCCGCTCCGTACAGGCTGCTGACATACTGCCAGAAATTGGTCTTGGTGGAAGATACCGTATTGATCGAGCCCGAAGGGTCTGCCAGAGCCTCATAGGTCAGGGAGATTCCTGAATTGACCTGCTTACCGGTTGAGGTGTTGATGACCTGTGCGTGCAGGTTGTTGTACGGGGGCAGGATAGACATGACCGAGTAGTCTTTTCCATCCATGCAGTGCATGCCAAGATCGTTCCAAGCCAAGACCGAATACGTTGGCGTGGTGCTGCTCGCTGCAAGCGTACTGTTGGTGATGGAGGTGTCAGTGGCGGCCGAGCTACTGACGGTTGAGCTGCTGTTGGTAGAACCGCCGCCGCAGCCAGCCAGCATCAGGGCCGCGACGAGCGACAAAAACTGAGTCTGGGTGCGTAACCGCATTGGTAATCTGTAAGGCATCATGCTTTCCCCTTTTTCTTCAGATGCTCCGTCATATCGGTGGGTGTCATACTGCAAAACTCAAACTGCCATGGCAGCGCCGCCCATGCTTTCAGTGCTGTGCCGCATACCGCATCGGGTGGATTGCCGTTGCAAAAATTGCTGCGGAACAGTCTGGTGATCAGCGTTTCTGGCCAAAGTCGTTTCGCTCCCTGCTAAACGATTAATAGATTGATGAAACTATATAACTTGTTAACGATATTAAAGTCAATCAGAGTATTCTTACTACCGATAATCGGTATGTTTATAAAATTGACTTATACCAAGCGCGTGGAAATCAAAAAAGTATTTGAATGCTGCCTGAATCCACTTATGCAATAGGAAAGTGGAACTTACTTTGAGTCTGCCGCTGGGGGGACGTGGTGGCTGCGAGAATTGCTTTGCCTTCTCTCGGCTTGTGGAATGACGGTGGCTTTACGGCGTCTGCATACGCCTTGGGTGAGGTGCTGAGGGGGAGAGGCCATCCGCCCGCCGTTTGGCATGGGCGGATGGGAGAGAGGCGTCAGTCGTCGGTATCGGCCTGGAAGTGAACGATGGCGCCGAGTACGCGAAGTGCATCCATATGCTCCAAGGGGATGCTCCAGTCAGGGTGGCGGGTTTTGTCCGGGTTGTCGCTACGTACCGTCACCGAACCATCAGGCTGGCGGAACAGGCGCTTGATGAAGAATTCGCCCATGTAGTCGATGGCGTGACGTTTGCCGCTACGGATGTGGGTCATGGTGGTGTCCAGCGTTACCGAGCAGCCATCAGGCAAACCAGGAAGCATGGAATCGCCATCGACTTTCATGGTGACCAGGTGTTCGGCACTCAGGTGACGGCGCTGTATCCATTCCCTGCGGTAGCGGTTCTGCTTGCCGTTAGGTTCGATCTCCCATTGTAGGCGCCCGGTGCCAGCGGAGAGTTTGAGCTCCAGGGTGGGGACGACGACTTCGTCCTCTTCAACCGGGTCATCGTCATCCACCATTTTGACGGAGCGTGCCTCGTGCGAGAGGTTGCCGCCTTCCGGCACCCCCAACAGGCCCTGCAACGCTGGCCGGATCTCGGTGGGAGAGACCATGAGCATGGCGGCAAAGCGTAGGGTAGCGTCGGTATTGAGGGGGATGACGCCATTGAGGAAGTGGCTCACCGCGCCCTGAGTGCTGAAACCCAGGATGCCGGCGGCCTTCTCTTGCGTCAGCCCGAGGGCGGACTTCTTTTCGTCCCAGATTGCACGCAGCCTCTTGGCCGCAGCTAGGTCTTCGTCGGTGAGGGTACGTTTTTTCATAGTGTTTTTAGTTTATTAGAGCTGCTATTTGAGCGCAAGCATTTTGTGTTGAACTAATTAAATACTAATGATATTATTTGTCTCATAGAAACGCACAAATAATACCTATGAAACTACAATCCTATCTTTCCAGCCATGGCTGGACGCAAGGCAAGTTGGCTCGGCGTCTGGGGGTGACCCAAGGGGCGGTGAGCCAGTGGCTCAAGGGGGTAAGGCCCATTCCCATCGAGCGTTGTGTGGAGATTGAGCAGGCCACTGGCGGCGTTGTGACGCGTCAGGAGTTACGTACCGACTGGGCGTTGATCTGGCCAGAGCTATCTGTCGTGCTTCGCCGTGAGCTTGAGGCACGTAAGGCCGTCGTGCAGGAAGGTGGGAGCTGAGATCCCGTCCATTCATTCCACCAAACCGGAGTTCGGAAGTCTGATGACATAAATAAGAAAACGGAGAAACGCAATGGCATATCAACCTACTCCGCTGGCCCGCATGCAGACCAGCAAAGAAGACCCGGAAGACACCAAACGGCAAGGCTGGCAACGGCACGGCATCCTCGTCGTTTCACCCGAAGACATCCGCTTGGACTGGATGCAACGCGAATTCATCAAACAGATAGGGGAACAGCTCTATGGCACGCAGCAACGTGGTTGAAAAAGTCCGTTTCCCTGGCGGTGTGCGGCAAGCCCTAGCCTGGGCAATAGCCACTGCTACGCGGGATGGCTACATCACCCCCAGCCTTTCGCGTTTGATGGGCGCTGGGCGGGCCGCTAATGTCGGCCTATCGCAAATGGAGCGACACGGCGAAGCCACCTTCATTATTGGTGTGGTTGAGCGCCTCACCGAAGTGCAGCAGGCGGTTGTCTGGTTCCGCACAGGGGTACTCCCGCGTGATGTGATGCAGGCTCTGGCTGCCTACCTTGGCCCCTATGTCGCCCGGCACATGCCAACGGGGATGCACTCCCAACGCGCCATGCGGGACGCCATTCTCAAAACCGCTGGTCTTGGCCCTGGTATCCGTGCCTTCAAGCAAGAACTCCATGCCGGGCAAGCAGTTGCCAGCGAATACCTTAAAACCGTTGCCGAAAAACTCGATGCCATGGGCTTGATTGCAGAAGCGGAGGTTGAGCGGGATATGATCGCGCGGGGCTGGATTTAAGCGTTGAGTGTGGAAGATGTATTTGCCAGGCCAGTACCTGAATCCAGTTGTTAATGCCGTAAATGGATGACTGAGGTGGAAGCCAGCCCATGGGTTGGCTTCCATTCAGGCATTGGGTGGTGTACAAAAAGCAGAACGGCATGCACAATTTGTTCATGCCGTTTGTATGTGCCTGCGCTTACTTGATTTCTTCAAGTAGTGCGTTTGCGCCCTTCTCAATACCGGTTCTTGCTGCGTGCAGGGAACCAAAGCTGGCTGTGATATTCATGGCGCGAGGGTACTGCTTGGTGAGGTAAGCGTTCAGGAGTTGGTTGTTGGACGCATCGTAAAGCTCCACGGCATACATGACGGAGCCCGTCAGCAGCGGTTCTCTGCCTCGCACGGATTGCACAACGTTATAAAGGCCTCCACCAATGTCAAAGTGCAGCAGTGTGCTGAGTACGGGCGTACTGGTGTCTGCACCCGTTAAAACCAGTTTGAGGCGTAATGTGTCTGGTCTGGGGGTGCGGACGAGTTCGAAGCGTTTGCCCAGTGTGTCTGCGAAAGTGCTTTGCATGTATTGGGCGAGTTCGATTTTGTCCACTTCATCCATGTCGGCAAATTGGTGGTCTGCTCCATGGTAGATTGTAACAGGGTCAATGATGATGCTTTTGTACTTCTGATGATCAAACTGGGTGGTGTAGCGATAGGGCTTGCGATCTGAGGTGCCGTTGGGGTTGGGGGCCATCTGGGCGCTTGAAGAAAGCTCCGAATAGGCGGTGGGCTGTACGCTTGCGCATCCCACCAGGGATGCCAGAAGAATGATGACGGACAGTTGCCGGAGCTTGATTGTTGGTTTCATAAGACTCTCCACGTAGAAGGTTGTTGGATGGGGTGGTGATAGGGCAGGGGGTGCAACTCATGTGCGAGCCACTATATCGGAGCTTGCTTTTAAAGTAAACCGTCTGGACGGTTTGTTTGTTAATCTAGATTTACACGAACGTGTAAGGGATTGGCGGGGGCAGGGGGAGGCGCGTGGAAACAGGGCAGCGCACCGCTACGGGTGCGCCGTATTACTTTTAGCAGGCGGCAGGATTCAGCTGTTTAGTGCGTGGAGGCAGGAGGCCATTGGCTGTCATCATGCAGTCGCTTAAACAGGCGTTCGCAATCCTGGTTGTCTAATGGACTCATGCCGAACATGGTACTCAGGGCAAGCCCCATGGCGGCAGACCAGCGTAGCAAGGCTAGATCGGGGTCTGTAGTCTCTGCTTTGATTGCTTGAATTTTCTCGGCACTGGAGCTACGCACAATGGACATCAGCGTGGGGTCTTCCGCCAACGCAGCCATAATGGCGTATGCGACGGAGTGCGGATTGATCACCGTTTCCCTCATGGTGGCGATTTGTGTGGCCAAGCTGGCTTGTGCCTGTGTTGGCTCCAGGCTTGCCCGATACTGGCGCGAGAAATCCTCAAAATACTCGATCTGGTAGTCCAGCAGCCCCTTGAGCACAGCCATCTTGGTGGGGAATTGATGCATCACTCCGCCTTTGCTGATGCCGCTTTCGCGTGCAATCGCATCGAAGGTAAGCTGACGCGGACCGTCGCGGGCGATGATGGCCAGCGCTGCCTGGAGGATCGCCTTGCGTGAGCGTTCTGAGCGAGAGGGGTTGTCCATGGTATGTTGAGCGATGGCTGCCCATCGGCTAGGCCAACTAGTTTGATGTGGCAAAACGACTATTCTACACTTTCGCTCTGGTTTGCCGGAATCCGATTGGCGGAGGGTGCAATAGACCGTGGTGATTTTGTGAGGGCTTTTCTGTTGTAATAATCCTTGCTTTCATGCCTGCATTTCCCATGTAACATGATGTGCCCTGTTTGATATGATTATTTCAAGCCTATGCTGTGTACCCGCAGTATTGGTTTGCAGATTCGGAATGGGGGTACGTGTTAGCCGGATCAAGTTATGGTGAAAAAGGTTGAAAAAATGCATGTTGATATAGAAATTGGGCGGGCAGGTATGGATGATCTGGATGGCATACGGTTGTTGCAACAGATCAACCATGCTGACAATGGCGGGCGTTTATCGGCATGTAGATCAAGAGAACAGATCATGGCGGCTATGGGCGAATTGCCGCAGATCGTGGCGCGGCGCGGTGATCAGGTGGTGGGCTTTCTGCTTACCACCTTGCGCAAAGCCGGTGGCAGTGTTCCGATTCTTGAAGCGATGTTGAAGGCATATCCTGGCGCAGTAGATGCTTACATCTATGGCCCAATCTGTGTGGACGAAGCCTTGCGTGGGCAGGGCGTTGCGCAGGCCATGTTTGATGAACTGCGCCGTCAATTGCCAGGGCGGGAAGGTCTTCTGTTCGTGCGTGGCGACAACCCCGCTTCACTACGCGCGCATCAGAAAATGGATATGCGCGAGGTTGCCTGCTTTATGTTCAACGGGGTCGAGCATGTAGTGTTGGCGTATCGGGGATAGGGCTGCATGCTGGTGGAGAAGAACCATCACTGCTCGTGATTTGTTGCTAGACGACCGGTCTAATATTTGAGATACTGTTTCCCATGCAGAGGGCAAACCATTCGGGTTTATGCTCTTATTGGCAACAAAAACAAAGGATTAGACGATGAGTGCTCTAGACCCCCTTTCCCAACTCCCCTTGATTGTGGCTTCGATGAAGCAGGCGCATTTGGCGGCTGGCCCGGCGGATGCAGCTTTGCGGCGTGATCGCCTGGAGCGGGCGGCCCGCCTGCTGCTGGAGAACCGTACCGCACTGGTGGCTGCGGTGGATGCGGATTTTGGTCATCGTGCCGGATATCAGACCTTGGCAGCGGATATTGCTACGCCGCTGAAGTCAATCCGCTACGCACAAGCGAATCTGGATGCGTGGATGCAGCCTGAAGTGCAGGCACCACCTGCGCCAGGGATGCAGGCCCGCGTGGAATATCAGCCATTGGGTGTGGTCGGAATTATCAGTCCGTGGAATTTTCCGCTCAATCTGGCTTTCAGCCCCTTGGCGGGAGTATTGGCGGCGGGCAATCGTGCGCTTATCAAGCCTTCGGAATTGACTCCTCGCACAGCAGAATTGCTTGGTCAATTGATTGCACGTTACTTTGACCCGATGGAAGTGGGCGCTGTGTTGGGTGATGCGGCGGTAGGCGCGGCGTTTAGTGCCCAGGCGTTTGATCATCTGGTGTTTACCGGCAGTACCGCAGTGGGGCGGCATGTAATGCGGGCGGCGGCAGAAAATCTCGTACCTGTGACCTTGGAGTTGGGTGGAAAATCACCTGTCATGATCGATGCAGATGCGGATATTGCTATCGCCGCCGCCCGTACCCTGACGGTGAAGACATTCAATGCCGGACAGATCTGCATTTCTCCCGATTATGTGTTGTTACCTGCTGCGCAGCAGGATGCCTTTGTGGCACAGGCGCGGCTATTCATGAGCGAGGCCTTCCCCAAGCTGCAAGCAAATCCGGACTATACCAGCATCATCAATGAACGCCATTTTGCGCGCCTGCAAGCCCTGCTGGAGGACGCCCGCACCAAGGGCGCGACGGTGGTGAGCCTTGCTCCCGCAGGTGAGGCAGAAGTGGACCCCGCCACGCGCAAGCTTGCGCCGGTGCTGGTGTTGGGTGTACGCGATGATATGCGCGTGATGCAGGAAGAAATCTTTGGCCCCATCCTGCCATTGGTGGCCTATCAAAACCCGGCGGAGGCGATTGACTATATCAATGCCCATCCACGTCCGCTGGCGGCGTACTATTTTGGCACGGATGCGCAACGTCAACGGAATTTTGCTGATCACACTGTTTCAGGGGCGTTGGTTGTAAATGATGTGATGACGCATGCATCAGTGGAAACGGTGCCTTTCGGTGGCGTAGGCCCATCAGGCATCGGTGCGTATCACGGTATTCATGGTTTCCGCCGCTTCAGCCATGCACGTGCGGTGGTGGTGCAAAGCGAGGGGGGCGAGTCCAACCTGCGGCTACGTGCGCCGTACTCAGAGAAAGAAACCCAGCTCGAAGCTTTGTTGCAGGGCTGATGCCAACAGCGTTGTGGGCTGTGTGAAGGGTACAGACGCTCCGCGTGGAGCGTCTGCCTACCTAGTTGCTGCAAGCCTTGCGTTTCTCCTGGTCGGCCGCATCCACCGCCGCAGCACGGGCGGCGTGGTTGCTGTAGGAACCGTCTACGGTTTCCTGATATTTCTTTTGTGCGGCTTTGCACTTGTCTTCGGCTTCTTGCTTCTGTGTGTTGCCAGCGCTGCGTTCTTTTTTCTCGCGCGCCAAGCGCTCGTCAGCCTGCTTGGCCAGTTCGCTGGTACCAGTGTTTTTCTTTGGATCGTTGTCGCTGGGTGGCAATTGGGTACTGGAGAAATTGATCTGCTGTGTGCCGCTTTGATTTTCCGGTGGCTTGTCCGAATAATGGATGACACCGTTTTTATCTTTGTACTTGTAGATTTCGGCACTTGCGCTCTGTGAGGCAAGCAACATCGCACAGGCCAGCGCCAGTGCGGGGAGGGCAGTGTGAAGTTTGCTCATGATGGGCCTTTCGGAACCAGGGTACAGTTCAATAGTCTTCAACATCAAATATACGGTCTTTATAGTAGTATTTTCGGTCTTCGTCTGTAATGGAGCGTAACACTCGGCAGGGATTGCCTGCTGCGACCACGTTGGCAGGCATAGCTTTGGTGACTACGCTGCCAGCGCCTATTACCGTGTTCTCGCCGATACTGACGCCTGGATTGACAATGACATTGGCACCAAGCCAGACGTTGTGGCCGATCTGAATTGGAATGCCGTACTCATAACCAGAATTGCGGGATTGCGGATGCAATGGGTGCCCCGCCGTGAGGATCGAAACATTCGGTGCAAATTGCACGTTGTTGCCAATCGTGACCTTGGCTACATCCAGAATCAAGCAGCCGTAGTTGGCGTAGAAGTTTTCACCGATTTCGATGTTGTAGCCATAGTCGCAGCGGAAAGGCTGTTCGATATTGAAGTTCTGCCCGATTTTGCCAAGCAGCAAACGCAGCAGGCGTTGGCGTTCTTCCACCTGGCTGGGACGGCAGTTGTTGTGATCGAAGAGGATCTCCTTGGCACGCATGCGCTCTTCGCTCAAGCCGTCCAGCCAAGCCTTGTAAGGCAGGGCTGCAAGCATCCGATCACGTTGGTTCATCTAGTGCCTCGACTGATAGGTTTTAGAGTTGGGATAAGCATGCCACAGCGCCCGGATGCTGTGTAGTCGTCATCCGCCAAAGGGCAGACGGTGGGGATGAGGCGGTTGCCGTTTCCAGACGTGCTTGATATCGCTCAAACCGGTAGGACCTGATGCAGCAATGTTTGCACAACGCGGAGCAGTTGAAGTGCTTGCGGGGAGAAATATCCTGCTGCTGCCTTGTGAGCCATGAACACTATGGCTGGATAGGCGACAAAAAATCGGAATGTACGGAATTTATCCTGTCTTAACGGCATTTTTCGGGATATCTGATTGGAATTTGGTGTTTCTCTGTGGGAATTAGCGTCACCTCCGTGTAGAGGTGGTGTTGGTTTGCCCTTGAAAACACATCTGCTATGAAAACGTTTTCATTCAAATGATAAGATGATGTTGTGCGAAGCTCATGGGTTGCAAAACATCATGCCATATCCTGAAATAACTGCTTTGCGTGGCTTGTGGCGCATATGTCATATGCCCTTTTGGCTGCGGCGTATTACCTAGTGTGGGGTGATGTACATCTGCAATGTATGCCCATATGTGAAGAAGATCACAGATTTTCTGCTTTTGTTCTGATAATAAAGTGGTCTATATCGATGTATGCGTGTCCAGCCATCCGTCAAGAGGTGCGCGGTGCGTATGCCAACCTCTTTATTAGAGCAAGAGTACAGCCATGCTTGGATTTATTCAGACTTTGTTTGGCAGGCGTAAAGATCCTGGGCTTGATCAGCCCGTTGAAGAATTCACGACTACTATCGCTTATCCTGATGGCACAAAGCGTAACGGTTATCATTCTGAAGTCCCCAAAGCCAACCGGATTGATCCTGTGATCAATGAAATGCTGAAGGAATTGGCCGAGCGGCACCCCCGTATTGCTGAAAACATTGCAGCAACTTGGGGATCGCAGAGCTATGACCAATACATGGCCTCGATCCTCTTTGATGAACGGGCGATGGACAAGAATCACCATTACACCGCCCGTGCTGGATTCAGCCTGGAAGTAATGTCGCTGTTGATGCGATTGCAGGACGAGCATCAATCGCGCTTTGGCAACCGTGATTACAAGTTCTGATGATGTTTCGGCATGAACTCGGGTGTGTGTGTTTCCCCTCGCTGTGGGGGCTGTGTAGAGGGGGTCTAGATTGGGATGTGAGAAAGCTCGGTTTTAGCCGTGGCATAGCGTGCTTTTGGCCCACACTAATCGGATATCCAGACATGTTTCCAATTTTGATGGATATGGCAATACGCAACTCCCGAGGATTCTGGCGTTCCAAAGATTGCAGCGGGGTAGGGGCATTTCATTGTGCGCATTTCGCCGGATTGTAAAGGGCTATCCAGTGCCTTTGTCCTTCGATAGATACCCGGTTTGCCTGTCTGCACATAGAGTCGAGCGTGTTCCCCCGGAAACTCGCCTAACGTTTTGAACTGCCAGCCTTTGCCATGCGTCAGTGCAATGACCACCAGGGCGTCATCGCCACGACGCGTTTTCAAGTTGAGTAGAAAATCTTGCCTGCCATCGCCATTGAAATCCCCATGGGCGATATCGGGGCAGGTACGCCCGTTCAACTTATTGTCTGCAATCGGCAGGTGAAAGGCAGGGAAGAATTTCGCCAAGCTGGTCTGGAGAGGAATTGGAAGCAGCTTATTGCATGCATCTGCGGCGAGTACATCCTGTGCATGCCAGATGCAAATGACTGCGACCAGCATTCCTAAATGCCGCCTTTGCCGCACTGTCGTGTCAAATACCAAGGATGGTAATGTATTCATGTTCCTGAAGCGTTTCCTTGAGCCATGTGATCAGTTGTTCCCGATCCATGGCGAGCAGTGCAGGAGTGTATATAGCGTAATGAGTCTCAAAGTCGCTTTTGGCGTCTTCGCTTATCTGGAGTTCTGTGTTGCCAAATAACCAGGTTACATTGTTTCACATCGGCTATAAAGATTTTTACAAATATGCCGAAATGGGGTACATCAAGTTTCTAAACCTACATGGGGGTTGTCATGCCGGTTACTGCCACTGCCAACACGATTGCCGTCACACGCACAGCCACAGCCAAGCAAGCTGATGACACGGGGGCGGGCAAGGGCAGTACGTTGGATATGCTGCAGCGTCGCCTGCGGGAACTTACCAAGCAACTTCAGGAGACGATGGCCTCGGATATGGATGCTGCCCAAAAGGACAAAATGGTGAAAATCCTGCAGGAAGCCATCAAGCAGGTACAGCAGCAAATCGCGGAAGCCATGAGAAAAGAAAAGCAGGATCAGCAGGCCAAGGCTGCTCAATCAGCCCGGCAAGCGCAGGGCAGCACCCAGCAGCAGGCCGCGCAAACGAGTCGTAATGCCCTGCCCGGCAGCGCAGGCGGTGTGTTGGATACCTTTGCCTGAAAGGTTTGTTGCAGCTATGTGCACACCATTCTCTTGACTACAATGAAATCAGGAGATCTGCGTGGTGCCTGTTTGTCTGCTGCGCACAGGTTTGGCAAGGAGGTGTGTCATGACAGTCATTCAATTTGATGTCGAGTTGAAAAGTGTGGTGATGGATGCGCAACGTGAGTGGTTGCGTACCTTGCAACGAGAGCCTGAAGCCATCGCCGACACGATTCTGAAGTGGGTAGCACATCCCCAAATTGGTAATACCGTGGCCTTTGATGTCGACCAGGAGTTTGTTGACTACCTGCATGAGAAAGACATCCCGATTGAGGAGGATTAAACCGTTGCGGTACGCAATGTGAGGCGCTTCTCTGCGAAGGTTTTTAAAATCTTACTTGGTAATTAGCTCAAATTTAATAGCCGCAACAAGTATCTTTTGCTGTGGCTTTTTCAATATGCATATGTATGGTTCTTCCGTAAGTGCCTTATCTGGATTCGCATTACCCTTTTAAGGCGCTTAAAAACTCGTCAGAGTCAAACCCATTTTTCATTTGATATTCTTTGCCACCCCGGCGGATTACCAAGAATGGTGTTCCATCGGCGCCATATGCCTTGAATTCCGCTTCGCAGCGCTGATCTACGCTCATATTGCATTCGGTAAAAGCGAAACCATATTGCTGTAGCCAACCCTTGGCTTGGGCGCAATACGAGCATTCGTTGGTGGAATACATGATGACCTCTTCAGGCTTTACGCTGGCTGCCAAGGTCTGGATTTGGGCTTCACTGAGTTCGGCTGTGCTTACACCGTTGCTCGCGTAGTGCGTCCAGCCGTAGTAGGCGGCGAAGAGGATGAGGAAGGTGACAAGAAGGGTTTTCATCGTGAGCGCTTTGTTCAGACTTTCCGTTAGTTTGCTGTAGTCATGATGCTAAAGCATAAGTTCTGCGCGGGAAAGGAACAATAAAAAAGCAGCCCGAAGGCTGCTTTTGGGGGAGGTAGGTGTGCTTACTGCATGGCTGCTGCGAACTGGTCTGCGGCGGCACCGAGGATGAGGTGGTAGGTGCCGTTGGCGACCTTCATTGAGGCATTCACGCCAGCCTTGGCGGCAGCGGCTTCATTGAACTGGGCCGGATCGGCCAGTTCGACGCGCAAGCGGGTGTAGGCGACGGCTTCGAGCTTGCGCAGGTTGGCCTTGCCGCCGAGCGCGGCGAGCAGCGGGGTGGCTGCTTCACGCACCCAGGCTTCGATTTCGCCACTGCTGGCCGGGGCGGCTTCAGCGGGTGCGGCTTGCGGGGCTGCGTTGCCGGGGGTAGCGTCGGCTTCCGGGCCTGCGACTTTCAGGTAATCTTGAATGTCAGTCTTGAGGATATCGGAGAGCGGGCCAAAGATGGCCTGAATGCCCTTGCCTACGACGACGACACCGCTTGCACCCAGTGCTTTGAGGCGGGCTTGGTTGACATTGGCGGGATTGGCAACGGCTACACGCAGACGGGTGATACAGGCGTCCAGGCTGGTGATGTTGCTGCGGCCACCGAAGGCGAGCACAAGCTCACGCGCCTTGCTGTGCTTGTCACTGCTGCCAGAGCTGGTGGCGACGACGACGGTGGGGGTGTCTTCACGTCCGGGGGTCTTGAGGTTGAGCCACTTGATGGCAGCGCGGAAGGTGGTGTAGTAGATCACCGAGTAGATCGGGCCCAGGATGAGCACCAGCCACCACTTTTGCGAGTTGGGGTTGATGACGTTAAACACCACGAAGTCGATGCCACCTTGCGAGAAGGTGAAGCCCATGTGGGCGCCGAGTGTGGCCATGATGAATTGGGCACTGGCGACCAGTACGGCGTGGATGCCGTAGAGAACCGGGGCTACAAAGAGGAAGGCGAATTCGATCGGCTCGGTGATCCCGGTGAGGAAGGAAGTCAGCGCGGCCGAGATCATCATCCCGCCAATGGCGACACGGTTTTCAGGCTTGGCCGAATGCCAGATGGCAATGGCAGCAGCAGGCAGACCCCACATCTTGAAGAGGAAGGCACCAGACAGGATACCGGCGGTGTGATCCCCTGCGAAGTAGCGTTGGATGTCGCCGTGCACAACGTGGCCGGCTGCATCGGTGTAGGAGCCGATTTCATAGAAGAACGGGGCGTTCCAGATGTGGTGCAGACCGAATGGCACAAGCATACGTTCCACGAAACCGTAGATGGTGGCGGCCATACGCGGGTCACTCACAGCAGCCCAGTGGGAGAACACGTTGATCTGGTTCTGAATCGGGGGCCACACGACGGACAGCACAATACCCAGCGCGATGGCGCCCAGTGCCGTGATGATGGGCACGAAGCGCTTACCAGCAAAGAAGCCCAGGTAGGGGGGCAACGTGATGCGGAAGAAGCGGTTGAACATGAATGCTGCCAGGCCGCCGGAGAGAATGCCGCCGAATACGCCGGTGTTCATGGAGGGGATGCCCATGATGGGTTTGGGATCAATGCCCCACACCCCTGCCATGACGCCCATAGTGGCGAGCATGACGGTGTAGCCGACCAGTGCGGCGACTGCAGAGACGCCGTCATTTTCCGTCAGCCCGAGGGCGACGGCGATGGCGAACAACAGTGGCATGTTGCCAAAGACGACATCGCCTGAGTTTTTCATCAGCTCAGAGACGATGTGGGGAATCCAGGAAAAATCAGCAGCGCCGATCCCCAGCAGCAGCCCGGCCACTGGTAGCACCGCGACCGGCAGCATCAGCGATTTGCCGATCTTTTGCAGGAACGCAAACAGGTTGTTGAACATAACAGTACGACTCCAGAAAAAATGAGGTTACTCAGCGAATCCAGCCAGGCGTGCGCGCACTTCGGCGGCGGTGCCCATTTGCAATACTTCAGCTGCCAGGGCCTGACATTCGGTGTATGACAGCCGCTTGACCTGTGCCTTGATGGAGGGAATCACCGGCACGGAGGCCGACAATTCATCCACGCCCAGGCCGATGAGCACGGGTACGGCGATTGCATCGGAGGCCATGCCACCACACACACCTACCCATTTGCCATGCTTGTGGGCACCTTCAACAGTCATCGCAATCATCTTGAGCACAGCCGGGTGCAGGGCGTCAGCCTGCTTGGCAAGCTGAGGGTGCCCACGGTCCATCGCCAGGGTGTATTGGGTGAGGTCGTTGGTGCCGATGGAGAAGAAATCTGCTTCACGGGCCAGTACGTCGGCCATGGCTGCAGCAGAGGGCACTTCAATCATCACGCCTACCTTGGCGGTATGCCCGGTGGCTGCCATCTCTTCTGCAAGGATGGCGCGGGCGGCACGGAATTCGGCCACGTCGGCAATCATCGGGAACATGATGTGCAGATTACCCAGCGGTGCAGCACGCAAAATGGCGCGCAACTGGGTGCGGAACATGTCTGGGCGATCCAGGCTTACGCGCACACCACGCAGGCCGAGGAAGGGGTTGTCTTCCTTGGGCAGCGGCAGGTAGGGCAGGGGCTTGTCGCCACCCACGTCCAGGGTTCGGATCACCAGGGTGCGGTCTGGGCCAAGCGCTTCTGCCACGGCCATGTATTCAGCGGCCTGTTCATCTTCGGAGGGAGCCGTTTCACGGTCATCGAAGAGGAATTCGGAGCGCAGCAGGCCAACACCTTCGGCACCCTTGGTGACGCCATCACGTGTTTCGGCTGCATTGCGCACGTTGGCAACCACTTCCACGCGGTGACCATCGCGGGTGATGGCCTGTTCGCCAGACTGGGCCATTTCCTGCGCGCGGCGCTCGGCCTGTTGGGCCATGCGGGTGCGGGCGTTGGCAATGTCTTCAGCGCTGGGGCGGGCATACAGCACGCCCTTGCTGCCATCAAGCACGACTTCGCTGCCGTCTGCCAGTCCCATCACGGCAGCATCAATGCCGCAGATGGCGGGCAGCCCGAAGGAGCGGGCGAGGATGGCCACGTGGCTGGTGGCGCCACCAGTGGTGGTGCAGAAGCCCAGTACCTTGCTGCGATCCAGCGAGGCAGTGTCGGACGGGGTGAGTTCCTCGGCGATCAGGATGGAGTTTTCCGGCACGCTGATCTGTGCCTGGGTAACGCCAGCAAGCAGCGCCAGCACGCGTTGGCCGACGTCACGGATGTCGTTTGCACGCTCGCGCAACAAGGCGTTGTCCAGGCTGGCAAGCGAGGCTGCTTGTTGCGTGAAGGCCGCACGCCAGGCAAAACCAGCGCTCTTGCCTGCATTGATGCCTGCAATGGCGGCGTCCAGCAGTTCCGGGTCTTCCAGCAGCTCAAGGTGGGCAGACAGAATCTGCGCCTTGGAGGGGGCTGCCAATTCGGCCTTGAGTGTGTCGATCTGCTGATGGGCGTCGTGCAGCGCGGCCTGGAAGCGGGTACGCTCCTGCTCGGCAGAACCACCGAATTCGGCCACTTCAATCACGTTCTGGCGGAAATGGGCAATGCGGCCCACAGCCAATCCAGGGGAGGCGGAAACCCCTGCCAGTTCATTGGGGTTGCTGCTGGCAAACTTCACTGTGGCCACGGGAGCAGGGGCGGGTGCTGCAGCGGGGGCTTCACCCGGTTTTTCGCCACAGCCGCTGGCGAGCAGGCGGGCCAGTGCCACGGTAGCCTGGGCGGCATCGGCGCCAGTCGCCTTGATGCTGACAGCGTCATTCTGCTTGGTCGACAGCGCCATGATTGCCACGACCGATTTGGCGTTGGCCTCTTGCGAGCCCAGCACCAAGCGGACATCGGAGACAAATTTCTTTGCCTCGGCCGCTAGCACTGCAGCCGGGCGGGCATGCAGGCCAGCCGGGTTGGGCAGCGTGACGGTGTCGGAACTTACACTTGAACCCCCAACGCTACCGCCTTGGGCGGTGGCTGCGTTAGCCAGATCCAGTGTCAGTACCACATCTTTGCCTGCCACGACCTTGCCGTGTGCCTGTTGCAGGCGGGTGATCTTTTCGCCATTGGCAATGATGATCTGGGTGAGCAGGCTACGGGCGCGCAGTGCCACCAGATCCGCATCAAAGCGGATCACCGGTTGCCCTTGCGTGACCACATCGCCCATGCGCACCAAGGGCGTGAAACCAGCACCCTTGAGCAACACGGTATCCACGCCAATGTGGACCAGCACCTCGACACCTTCGGCCGTGGTAATAGTCAGTGCGTGGTGCGCATCATGCAGTTGGCTGACGCGGCCCGCCACCGGGGCCAGCATCTCGGTGGAGGTGGGGTCCAGCGACACACCATCGCCCACCATCTTCTGGGCGAATACGGGGTCGGGAACCAACTCCAGGGGCGTTAAAACCCCTGAGAGTGGCGCCATGACCACGAGTCGGCCTGAGGGTGCATTCATGGGAACTCCTTCGACAGAAATCAGTAATACGAAGCTGAAATACGACGACCTTCATTAGTTGTGTAGTCTAACAAAATCAATCAATAAAATTGATCTTTATAGTCGTTATTTTTTTGAACATGTTCAAGTCTTTTGTTGCGTATCAAGCCAAATGTTTGTTCAAGGGTAAACCCCAGAAGAAAAACTTTCCCAATCATGCACAAAGTGGGAAATTCCAAATAAAACAGGAACTTTTAACCACAGCCGCTACAGGGGAATAGCCAGGGTGAAGCGTGATTCCTGGTAATTTGGCTCCGTAAAGATCAGCCAAACTCCAAAAAATGGAATGCACCCTATCTGATTGCGAGACGCTCAAACAAGCACGTGGATGAGCAAATTGCCAATTTATTAGTCGAATTTATGAAATGCAAGCGGTTGCAAAATAAATCCAAAAATCAATTATTGTAATTAGTCCATGTGTACTGCAAAAAAATCCATATTTATAGATTGGCAATTTTGCATGAGGCCGCCAGCTGTTTCAAACGCGCAATGTTTCAAGATAGACGATTGCGGAGCAGAAGGAACTGTTCGCCCCATGCGGGTAGGGAGCAGGTGATACAGGTGGGGATGAAATCTGAAAGTCATGTCTGATTGCCTTCAAGGCAGATGTCCGTTGCCTGATGAGGCATGACGATTGATCAGGATGTGCCGAGATGAGTGTCGCGCCTAATTTATCCGTGCGCTACCGGATGTAATCGCGGTGGAAGCGCTGATCCGCTGACCCAGACTTCACACTACCGAATGGCAAGACCCTTTACGAGAAAGCCAAGGTCCAAAGTGGAGCCATATGAAGATAGAAGCTGATATATGTTGATGAGGAGGTAATCCTACCTGACCTGCAGCGGAGTTGTTACACAGGCCAAGGCAAACACACTGGATTCTCCTTCAGGAAAAACGTGAGTGACTATGCAGCATATTTTGCACATGCTTGCTTGGTGCATGCATAAGTCATGGATCACCAATCCCAATCCATTTCAACATCCTGCCCGGTGTATTGGCTGCTGACGGGAGTGTATTGATGGAACTCGATGGCGGTGTCAGCCGGGTCGGTGATCCAGAATTGCAGCGTGCCGTCACTGCCAGTCTTGATTTCGGTGGTGGGGACGCCGTGGCTGTGCAGGTGGCGTTGGGCAGCGTAAATGTCGTCTGTTTCCAGGGCGAAGTGGTTCAGGCGAAGCTGAGTGGCAGGCGCGACGGCATGATCGAAGAGTTCCATGTAAGTTTGCGGAGCGATTTCTAAAAATGCGCCTGTTATTTTTCCTTCTTTTGTGAAATTAAAGACTTTTTTGAAACCGAGGGCCCTGGTGTAGAAATCCAGTGCTGCAGGCAGGTCTGGGCAGTGGATGCAGATGTGTGCGAGTTTGCGGACGATCATAGGGTTGTTGATTGATGCAGTTTGATTGATTTCTGGGTGAGGTGGCCGTCAGTGCGTTTGCTGAGGCTCTGGTGGTGTGAAGCGTTGGAGGACGTGGCTGGCCATGCCCCGGGCCAGTTCTTCTTCGCCAAAAAAGACTGTGCCGAGGTTTTCGTTGCGCAGCAACTGCGATTCGTCTTCGCTGTGGGTGCGCAGCACGACTTCGATGTCGGGGTTAAGGGTGCGGGCGGTCTCGACCATGGCCCTCACATTGAGGGCGTCCGGCGTGGTAATCACGAGCATGGCGGCTTTGGCAACATGGGCCTGGATGAGGACCGCCGGGTCGGTAGCATTGCCTGATACGGCGGGGATGCCTTGTTTGCGCAGATCCTCGACCAGTTCACGGTTTTCTTCAGCAACCACATAGGGAATGTGCTGACCTTCAAGCGCCTGGGCTACTCTGCGCCCGACTCGGCCATAGCCGATGAGAACGACTTGGCCTTCGAGGTATTTGCGTTCGGTGCTGGTGGGTAATTCAGCATAGGGGTCTTGGCGTTGCTCGACACGACGGGCAAGCTCCGAGTACTGGATCACCCAGCGGCGGAAAGGTTGGATAGCAGCAAACAGCAGGGAATTCAGGGCGATGGAGATGAGCACGCCGGAGACGATCAGGCTCATTCCTTCTGCGGGCAGTAGTCCCAAGGTGAGGCCAAGCCCGGCCAGGATGATGGAGAATTCACCGATCTGTGCCAACCCTGCGGCAACCGAGAGGGCTGTGTTCAGCGGGTAGCGTAACGCTATGACCAGGGAGAGGGAGGCGATGGCGTTACCAAGAATGGCGATGGCCACGACGGCAAGTACGTGCAGGGGATGTTCAAGCAGGATGGTGGGCTTGAAAACCATGCCGACCGAGACGAAGAAGAGCACAGAGAATGCATCGCGTAGCGGCAGGGATTCTTGCGCGGCGCGGTGGCTGAATTCCGATTCGCGCATCACCGTGCCTGCAAAGAAGGCCCCCAGCGCAAAGGAAACGCTGAAAAGCGCAGCGGCCCCATAGGCGATGCCGACTGCGCTGGCAATAACCGCCAGGGTGAAAAGCTCCCGCGAGCCGGTGCGGGCAACCTGCCAGAGCATCCAGGGCAGGGCGCGGCGACCGATGATGAGCATGAGGGCGATAAAGGCGGAGACCTGGAGCAGTGTTTTACAGATGGTGACCCAGAGTGGCTCGGGCACAGCAACGACAGGCGCATGACCACCCAACACCCCAGCCAGTGGTGGCAGGAGAACGAGTACAAGTACTGTGACCAGATCCTGCACCACCAGCCAGCCGACAGCGATGCGCCCATTCATGGTGTCAAGCTGCTTGGTAGCCTCCAGGCTTTTGAGCAGCACAACAGTGCTGGCGCAAGCCAGCGAGACGCCCATGACGAGCGCTCCTCCCAGGCTCCAGCCCCAAAGCAGCCCAAGGCCGGTACCCAAGGCGCTGGTCAAACCCATCTGTACCACTGCGCCAGGGATGGCGATGCGGCGCACACTGAGCAGATCGGCAGGCGAGAAGTGCAGGCCCACGCCAAACATCAGGAGCATAACCCCGATTTCCGATAGCTGCGATGCAATGTGCATGTCTGCCACAAAGCCCGGTGTGGCCGGGCCAATGGCAATACCCGCCAGCAGGTAGCCGACCAGTGCGGGCAGCTTGATGCGCTCAGCAATGAAACCAAAAACAAGGGCCACGCCGAAACCGGCTACCAGCGTGGTGATCAGGGAAATGTTGTGCTCCATGCAGTGCTTTCGTGTCGCGGGCCAGGTAAATAGTCCGCAGGTGGGGAAGATGGTACATCGCGCAATGTATGGATGGAGTGCCGTTATGGCGAATTGTTCCCCACCGGAACAGGAAAAACGTGCAGGCAATCAGGCGGGGGTGTAGGGCTTTCTACCTATTAGCGCAAAGATGCGGTGTGGGGTTCGCAGGGGCTCATCAGGGAAGCACGTAGTGAGCATGGTGGCATGTTCGGCATCGAAACGAGTTACGGCCTCAGGCTGGCGGCTGCGCCTGTCCAGATCACGGGCTTGCTCAAACAGGGGGCCATGCCTGTGATTCGGCAGCCGCGTCGGGAAAAGCTTCGTCCAAGCTTTGGTTCTCAATATATATGTCATATTCAACCAACCGGCTGAAGAACGAATCCAGAAAATCTGTGCGGTGGCGGCGATAATTCTGTGTAGTGAGGCCGAAGTTAATCGGGGGCATACCAGGTTTCTGCATGGCGCATGCGCTGGAGCAGGGCATACAGGAACAACTCATCCGCCCTCGCGCCCACTATGTAGGTGTAGCCATTCCCTTTACAGGCAAAAATCTGCCCAAAGGCAGGGTTGTACGCATGGGGCGAGGCTGAACACTATCTTGGTGCAGGCGTGTCGGTAACAATCATTTACGCTGTTTGAATGAGGCTCCCCTATAGAATAAGCGTAGAAAATTACGGGGCCCCGTTCAAGGGCTGTTCAGAGGCTGGCTGCAAAAGTGCAGCAGCTTTGGAGCAGTTTCACTGTGCCCAATTGAGCCTGATCGCAATCAGGCCCTTACAGAGTGAAGGAGTTGGGTATGGAAACGAAGTACCGGATCGTTTTCAAAGGTGTGCTTGTTGAAGGTTTCGATCCTGCAACAGTCAAACGGGCTGCTGCGCAGCGTTTGAAGCTGGAAGGCGATGCCATCGAAAGAGTGTTCTGTGGGCGCAGGGCCGTGCTCAAGAAGAACCTGGATCGGGTCACAGCCGAACGCTATCTGGGTGCTTTGCGACAGATCGGCATGCAGGCGGGCGTCGAAGAGCAGCCCCCCTTGGCGGCGTCCCCTGCGCCTGAGGTGAAGCAAGCTGCCTTTGATGCGCTTTCCACGGTAACCAACCCGCTTGTGCTTGTCCCTGAGGGAATTGC
The DNA here is from genome assembly GCF_000373965.1 of Uliginosibacterium gangwonense DSM 18521. Lineage (GTDB taxonomy): Bacteria > Pseudomonadota > Gammaproteobacteria > Burkholderiales > Rhodocyclaceae > Uliginosibacterium > Uliginosibacterium gangwonense. The sequence continues at coordinate 82,318 of NZ_KB892867.1, forward strand.
TCCCCCTGCGCCAGAGCCTGTCGTGGAATTCGATCCGCATAAAACCCATATCAACCTCGCCCGTGCGGAAGAGTTGCTCAGCCGTGTGGCGGTATCCACGGTGGAGGAGGTCCCGCAACGTGAAGCGGTGAGAGAGCCGGTGAATGATTCCAATGATAATCTGTCTGCAGCCTCCACTCCGGTAGTAGTTGGGGATGTGCGGACTGCTTTTGTATCCGCCCCCGCTTTGGCGCTGGCTGTGCCTGAGCTTGCAAAGAACCCGGCTGTGGCAGAGCCCCCGATTGCGCTTGCCGCGCCCTCTACTGCTGCCGTTGGGGTCTCAGCGTTTCAAGTGTGTTCGGAGCCATGTTGCCCGCGTTGTGGCGAAGATCTTTCCGTCCTGCTTGAATTGTATATGCAAGATGCGTTGTCATCAGCTCGCCGGACGCATGAGTCAAGCAGCAGAGCAGAGAGAGGTTGGCTGTATAACGTGTGGGGTTGGTTGCGCCCGCGTGCTGCCTAGACGAAGAATCGTTCCTGCATATTGGATGCAGGAACGATTCTTTGCCATAAAGTATGATGGCCTGTAAAGGAGAAATCTATTCGGAATATTTCTTGTCCAGTTTTGCTCTGGTGCCATCACTGCGCATGGCAGCCATGGCCTTGTCAAACTCGGCGACAAGGGCCGGCCCCGCTTTTTTGCTGAACATGATGTAGCTTTGCGTGGTTTCAATCGGTGGGCCGATGACCTTGACCTGCTGGGTGGCATTCAATTCCTTGAGGAAGGCGAAGCCCGGAATGCGGCTACAGACGACTACATCCATGCGTTTGGCCAGGAGCTTTTTGAAGTTTGCCTCATAGGTGGGGGCAACTTCCAGCTTTTTGAAGTCCCCGCGCTGGGCGGCAGCATCAAATACGCTGCCATAAGAGACCTTGTTGACTACGCCAATTGAAGCATTGGCCAGCGATTTCAAATCACCCTTGAATTCTACCGGAGAATCCTTCAGGACGAAGAACACATAGTCCTGGGAGAGTACCGATTCTTTTGGGAACAGGTAGTTGGTTTCGCGTTCTGGAGTTTTCTTCACGGTGAAAAGCGCATCGGCCTCACCCGCATCCAGCATCTGGAAATCTCGTGCCAACGGGTAAAACTCCATTTTATAAGGTTTGCCGATGCGCTTGAAGGCTTCGTTGATAACCTCAATCATTAACCCTGTGGCTGGTTTGCCCTCTTGCACGTTCATGAAGGGTGGGTAGTCAAAACTGACCAGAGTCAGAGGTTTGTTTTGGGCTGATGCTGGCAAGATGAGGGTGAGTAGGCCAAGATAGAGGCCAGTGAATAGGGTTTTGAGGTGCATGGTGGAAGCTATCCTTTCTTTTACGTGGATTTCAGAGGCGGTAACACGAATAGACATGCTGAATGCAAGGTGCTGTAGCGTTCCTCAAATCAGCTTAGGCCGCCTATCCATAATTGCCATACCGCTTTGTGGGCAATGTGTGTCGCCGTGTGAAGGCTGTATGTGTGGGCACCGCTTGTCGGGTAGAAATATACCCTTAGGGGCAAATGCGTGACTGATCGCTTATATTTGTCACCGATCTGTCAGCCGGGCTGCAACTGGCCTGCCTATGCATTCTTTGCCGGTAAACAAAATGACTCATTCAGAATTACCCCAAAACGCTTCACCCTCTTCTGCACAGCGCCGTTTGTTGTTGCAAGGGCTTGTCAGTCTGCCTTGGCTGGGGTTGTTGCCTGGTTGCGGTGGCGGTGGAAGCAGTGACGGTTCATCACTGAGTCTGGATTCCTCGGCAGGATTCACCCATCCAGGCTTGTTGCATACTGAGGCTGATTTTACCCGCATGCGTGCCAAGATTGCGACAGGCGAGCAGCCGTGGACACAGGGCTGGGCCGCGCTGACCTCAAGTGGTTATTCTGCCTTGGGGCAAAGCCCCAATCCGCAGGTCACCATTATCCGGGGCGGTACAGATCAGAATTTTGCCACCATGGTGTATGACATGGAGCGTACCTATCAGGCCGCATTGCGCTGGAAGGTGTCGGGGGATTCTGCTTATGCCGAGCAGGCAGTGAAATTTCTGAATGCATGGTCTTCAACAATGACGACGCTCACCGGTAATGCAGACCGTTTCATTGCGGCGGGTCTGTATGGTTATCAGTGGGCCAACGCGGCGGAAATCATGCGCAGCTATTCAGGTTGGGCCACTGCGGATGTGACGAAATTCCAGCAATGGCTGCTGACACTTTTCTACCCTTTGAGCCATGATTTCCTGCTCAACCACAATGGCTCAAACATCACGAATTACTGGGCATCATGGGATCTGCTGACCATGGCCGGGATTTTGGCAATGGGTGTGTTTTGCGACCGGCGCGATATTTATAACGAAGCCATCAGCTATTTCAAAACGGGCCGTGGCAATGGTGCAGCCGCACACATGGTCTACAGGTTCCATCCGGGGCATGTTGGCCAGTGGCAGGAAAGTGGGCGTGACCAGGGGCATTCCACCTTGAGTATCAGTTGCTGCGCTGCTCTGTGCGAAATGGCCTGGAACCAGGGTGATGATTTGTATGGTTATGATAATAACCGTTTTCTGGCAGGCGCAGAGTACGTGGCTAAATCCAATTTGCAGGATGCCAGCGGCGCCTACTATACATTACCGTTTTCTACGTATAGCAATCGGCAGGGAACGATGACATCGGTATCCTCTTCGGGGCAACCGAATCTGCGTCCGTGCTGGGAGTCGATCTACAACCATTATGTGCACCGCAAGGGCGTTGATGCACCTTGGGTGGCGACAATGGCAGCTCACTTGCGCCCTGAAGGTAATAATACGAATGGTGATCAGCTCAGCTTTGGCACCTTGGCCTATTCGCGTGATGCGCTTGCTACCCAGATGCCACCTTCCGGGTTGAGGGCGTATCCCACTGCGGGAGCGGTGCTGCTGTCGTGGTGGGGCTGCGCCAACGCGACAGCATATAATGTCAAACGTGGAGTGTCTGCTGCCGGGCCGTTTACCACGGTTGCTCATGGCAATACTGATCCGCGTACTCATACGGATTCACCGGGTCAGGGCACTTGGTATTATGTGGTGACGGGTAGCACTGCAAGTGGCGAGACCGGATCATCGAATGTTGTGCGGGTGGTTTTGCCGGGCGAGTTGATTCTCCATTTGCCGTTGAATGAAGGGAGTGGCACAACTGCTGCCGATAGCAGTGGTAACGGGCTGAATGCCACGCTCAACGGGGGAGCCGCTTGGGGGGCTGGGCGCAGCACTAGTAAAGCCTTGTCGTTGGATGGTAGTAGCGGCTATCTGGCGCTGCCAAATGGTGTGCTATCCGGCTTGGGGGATTTTACAGTGGCACTCTGGGTGTATGCCAACAGTGTGACAAAAGGCTCCCGCATCTTTGATTTTGGTTCCAGCGATATTGCCTATTGGTGCCTGTTCGCAGCCGATTGGTCCGGGGCCCTGCGGGCGACGGTGACGGGGACGACCAATTTTGGTGAGCAGAGCATCACGGCAAGCAGTGCGTTGAGCGCAGGCAAATGGGTGCATCTGGTGCTGACATTGTCGGGTACGACTGGGACGTTGTATGTGGATGGGGTAGCGGCTGCGACTGCGATCAATACGGCGATTGATCTGGCGCCCTTCCAACTGGGCAATACTACGCAGAACTGGCTGGGGCGTGCGCAGTATGCGTCGGACCCGTACTTCAACGGCCGTATGCAGGATTTGCGGATCTACAGTGGCGCATTGAGTGCCAGCGAAATTGCTGCGCTGGCTGTTTAGTGGCAGATCACCCAATCAATGCTGTTGGCATTGATTGGGTGTTGCTCAAGTCTGTATATCAGTTGCCGCTACCCGCACCACTGTTGTTATATTCGTAGAAGCGGTTGGGTGAATAGGTGCACCCGCTGGAGCAGTAGGCGCGCCCGGCGGTGGAGCTACCCCATGGGGCAGTCAGGCGGATATGGCCGGCAATGCTGCTGTCTCGAACGGTGACCTGACCATTGGGTGATGCGCCATTGACATAATTTGAAAGGCTGCCAATGCCCTCATCCCATGCACGGGCAAGATAGATGCTGCTGCTGGCAACGCTGCCGGCGTAGTTGAGCGTGCTGTTGATGACGAGGAAGCCGTAGGTGTTGGCTGGTCGAGTGCTGGGGGCGAAGATGTAGCTCGCAGTGCCAGAGCCTAGCCGGGCGCCGGTGTACTGGATAGTGCAGCCATTGAAGGCGGCGGTGCCGTGGCCGAAGATGAAATCGGTGTCGCCCTGGATGAAGCTGCTCTTGAAGTAGGCGCGAATGACGGTGGTATAGCTGGAGCCGCCGATGTAGAGCGTATCCTGGTTGCCAGTGATGCTGACGTTCTCGAAGATGGCCTTGTCACCCCGAACAGCCAAGGCGAGTGCAGACTGGTTGCTGCCGCTGTAGGTGCCTTCTACGTAGCTGTTTTTGAAGCTGAGGTTACGGGCCCGGAAATTAGAGGCCGCCACATTGAAAGTGGCGCTGCCCAATGTTCCTACGGTAGTAGCCGAGGCGTTGCCCACGCAGGCGTGGGTGGACGTGCCAGAGGACTTTGGGGTGAGGTTGGCGTTGCCAAATACGATCACGGTGTTGCCGGAGGTGGCATCCAAGCCATAGAGCGTGATGGGCGGTGCGGAGGATGGGACGCAGACCACTTCCTTGTAGGTACCTGCCTTCACACTGATATATTTGCGTGCACTGCCCCCAGCCGATACGGCTGCGTTGATGGCTGCCTGGATTGTCTTGTAGGTCGCGCTACCGTCCGCCGCAACGGCATAGTTGGCGGTAAAGCTGCTGATGGCGCCCACGCCGCTGCTGGGGTCCCAGTTGTCGGTAGTCAGTGAGCCAAGCGTGCCTGCCTGGGCCATGTACTTGGCCACGGTGTAGTTGGCTGCGCTGGAACTGGTCAATTGCGGGCGGGTCGCGGTGCTGCTGACCGAGTACGCGGGCAGGCTGTAGAGCGAGCAGGCGAGCGCAAGCGCCCATAACCCTTGGCGGGCTGGTGCATGGAACATGGATGTCTCCTGTCTGGTTATTGTTTGCCATGTTGGCCAAGATATTTTAGTTGTGATATCGGTAACATCAAGTCCTATTTATATTTTTTACGTGCTAATGGATGAGTGGAGGTGCTTGTGTTGGTAGATAGCGGTTTAGGTCTTGAATCAGTGGAGCAAGCTGCTCGTGCAAGCCTTGACACCCCATGCATCGGCGGGGATGATCGTTTGCGTACCGTACTGGTGTGGAACTTTTGATGCGTCTTGCTCGCAGTGTGCCTATATTCGCTGTTGTCGTGTTTTGCCTTGCCACGCTATTGGCTGGTTGTGCCAGCATGGATGAAGGCTTCAGTGGGAATGTGCAGCAGATGATCAACAAGAGCCAGCGGCGCGAAAGTTACATGCTGTATAGCTATACGATGCCGGTGTTTGACGATGCACCCGTGCAGCCCTTGTGTGTGGTGTATGCAGGTGATTCGCCACAGGAGGTAGGGCGCCAGCGCCTGTATTACGCAATGGTGGATTTTCGCCTGCCCCAGCAGAATCTGCAGCCAGTGAGCGTGGAAGACAAGGTTGCTGACGCGCGCCTGGCAGCCCCGTGCACGGCACAGGTACGCCCGCAACCCGGCGGGCCAGGGCATCGCATTATCGTGCTGCAGCAGCAGAATGTGCATGCACTCAGCAACGCTGAAGTGTTGGCACAACTGGGGCCGCAAGGCGGACGCGCTTACATTTTTGTCACCCCTGCCAGTGAAGTGCCGGGGGGCGCACAGCACAGCCCGATGCTTTATATGGCGGATGACAAAGGTATTATTTCTTCTTCACGCCTGAACATGCCGGGTAGGGTTGTGGTGGAATACTCCAATACAGGTAAGAAGATCGGCGCTTATGCGCTGTACCCACTTGCCATAGTGGGCGATGTAGCCCTGGGCACCTTGCAACTTATCCTGTATGTGGGTATGGCCCGCGTGTGGCCCAATGCACATCGTTAGCCAAGGGGCCCGTATCGCTTGAGGATTTTGGCAAGGCTGCCATCTTCCTTCATGATACGCATGCTTTCATCAAAGCGTTTTGATAGCGTGCTGTTGACGGGCGTGCGGCGAAAAGCCAGATAGCTGGGGAGTTCTTCCACCGATGGACCACTGACTTTGACCTGATCAAGCGCCCTAAGTTTGCGTAACATGGCGATGCCCACAGCGCGGCTACTGACGACTGCCTCCATGCGGTGGGCGAGGAGTTTTCTGAAGTTCTGTTCAAAGTCGTTGGCAAGTTCCAGGCGGGGGAAAGTGCCTTTGGCAACGGCGGCATCGAAGCGTGGGCCGTAGGAGGCATTGTTGACGATGCCGATGGATACTTGGTTAAGGGAGGCCAGGTCTCCCGTGAATTTCAGTGTGGAGTCTTTGTGGACAAAAATGACAAAGTCCTGCGTGAAGAGTGGCTCACGGGGGAAATACAAAATGGCTTCCCGTTCGTTGGTTTTCTTGATGGTGAAGATGGCGTCGACCTTGCCTATCTCCATCATCATTGCCCGCTGTGCAGGGAAAAACTGCAGGTGAGTATTGAGCTGCATGTGTTTGAAGACTGCGTTGACGATATCAATGGCCATACCTTTGTGGCCGCCGTTCCCATCAACCATATAGGGAGGGTAATCAAACGTGGCCAGTTCCAGCGGTTGTGCCAGGGTACAAGGCGCCACAAGAGCGCCGAACAGGGCGATACATGCGATCAATGGCCGCGTCTTCATGCTGCGTTTCATCCCGGGGGCTGAGTGGGTGGGCCTTTGATGCGTGCCAGCAGGAGCGTTGAGTCCCGGTTCTGGACGCATGAGGAGATGATCTCATGCGTGGGTGACAAATGGTAGGGGTTAGAGCCCGCGATTGGGTCTTCTCAGAATTGGTGCGTACCGTTTATTGCAGTTCAAGGAGCTGCTTGAGGCTGCCATCCTTTTTCATGGCCCGTACAACGGTGTCGAATTGTTTGGCCAGCTCTTCGTTGCCAAGTCTGCGGCTGAACGCGAAGTAACTGGGAACGACTTCGACAGGTGGCCCTATGACCTTGCATTGCTCAAGCCCGCCCAGGCGCCGCAACATTGCCGTACCCATGGTACGGCTGCTGATCAGGGCGTCCATCCGGCCTGCAAGCAGCTTCTTGAAATTGAGTTCGAAACTGTAAGCCACCTCCAGGTGCGGGAAGGCTCCTTGGGCTACTGCGGTGTCAAATCGTGCGCCGTAGGAAACCTTTTCAGCCACGCCCAAAGTAATGTTCTGGAGCGAAGCGAGATTGCCATCGAAATTCAGTTTGGAGTCACGGGGTACGAAGATGACATACTCTTGCTCCAATAGAGCCTCGCCCGGGAATAGCATGCTTTGGTCGCGTTCAGGCGTTTTCTTGAGTGTGAACATCCCGTCTACTTTGGCCATCTCCATCAGCAACAGTGCACGTTGGCTACGGTAGAAGCGGATGGTTGTGCCCTGGTGCATGCGCTTGAAGATTTCCCGGATCGCGTCTACCACCGGGCCCTTGGCCTGGCCATTCTCTTCTATGATGTAAGGTGGGTAGTCGAAGGTGACCAATTCTAAGGTCCGCTGTGCCTGCACGCTTGGCGGTGCTAGCAACAGCAGCAGAAAGGCTAGAATGGACCACGGTTTCATCGGGCTCTCCTCAATCCTTTCAGACTGGTCTTGCGGGGCGGTTACGCCCTTTAGGGTGGAATCCACTTCCTTTGAATCTTATACTGGTTTGCTAGGGAATCACTGTCCTTTGGGGTGGGTGATCCGCCAATCCCTAGGTGATGCGCCGCTTCGACGCAAACGAAGCGGGCTGTACGTTTGGCACAAGTATCAGCAGGGCGTGTCTTGAACAAAAGCCTGCTATAGTAATGGGCATAGCATATGACGCTGCGCCCGGATTGCTCCAAAAAATCCTGGCGCTTTTTCTTGTGGTTTTGGCTGGCCGACAATCGGGGGATGGACAAAAATTCGGTATCCCCGCAAAATCAATTCCATGTCTGTGATGCGCCCAGCGCGTTGCAGTGCCAGGATTGCTTTGTTAGGGCCTTTGAGATGATCGATCTGGATTCACCCCAATGGGCTGAGCTGCAAACAGCATATGGCACGGCGAGTGAAGTGCCGGCCATGCTGGAGGAACTTTACGCTGGGCGTGCCGAGCCGCTGGACGACCTATTTTCCTACATCTGCCACCAGGGCTCCATCTATACAGGGTCGGTGGCGGCGCTCCCGCATCTGCTGAAAATTGCCCAGGCTGTACAAATCGAGGATTTGCCCGAATTCAAGGTGGACGTGCTCACGCTTGCGGGGGCTATTTGTGAGAGTGCGGAATTTACTCCAGAGTTTTACACTCCATACATCAAAAAGGCATTTTTTGAAGAAGCATTAGTGCTTACCTTGGCCACGCTACGAGAATTCAGCAATAGTTCCTGCGCCCTCTATCTACTCAAAGCAGCGGCAGCCTTTGCTGGTCACCCAGGATTGGCACGAGTGTTGGATGGATTTGCCGACGAGGAATTCTCCACTTCCTGCCCGACATGTAAGGTGGACCTCTACATCTGGCCTGCATTGCACGGGCTGACGGTGGCAGCAGAAGACCCCGTGGTTTTTCCCGACACAGAACGTCTGCCGGTTGTTGCTGGCGAACCCGCTGAGTCCACGTATCACGAAGCGTATCAATGGGTGGTGCAAGTACTGGGTAAAATTCCCAATCAGCTCAGTTTGAAGGAGGGCGTCAAGGCACTTTTCGGCAAAGCGACTTGCCCGGCATGTAAACATGAGTTTTTGTTGCTGGACACGCTGATGAATGATTCGCTGGCATAAAGTTTCGTAAGCAAGAACCTCATCGCTCTCCAAGATGCGCAGAGTCTGCTAAAGCAGATACAAAGTTTTGACAATCTATCCGCTGTCTTGGCCGCTCGTCTATAAGCACAAGATGATTACCCATAGTGGGTGCTCAATAGGCTGGGTAGCAGGGAATAGAGCGCATGACTCATTCCGATAATTGCTAAAAGAATAACCATCATTAATACACTGCGTTTAAAGCACGCCTCGCTGAAGTAACTGGCACATCTTCCTCCAATGAAGGTGCCAAGCAGCATGCTTGGAATCAACCACTTCAACTGTTCAAAAAATGCTGGAGTGAGTAGCCCGTTGAATTGATAGCTGGCAAGTGTGACCAAGTTTAGAATCAATGCGTAGGCAGTGATACATGCACGAAAGCGGTCTTTGGGTGTGTCCTGATTGTTCAGGAATAGTGCCACAGGTGGGCCACTCAGCGAGATGCTGGCATTCAAAGCGCCACTCAAGGCACCTACACTCAGAAGCGCAAGGCGCGGGCGACGAATGGGATATTGCTTGCCGCGCAATTGTAATAGAGCAAAACCTGCGATACAGGTGGTAGCTGCAAGCCTGAGCGCATCTGCTTTCATCCAGAGGAGAAGGTGTGTGCCAAGTGGGGCCGCAAGCAGGCTGGAGATTATCAGTAGATGGATGGTTTGCAATCCAATCTGTCGCCAGCAGTTTTTCAAGATCAGTATATTCGTTCCTGCGCTCAGGCAGACAATGAGTGGGACGACCAGTTGTAAAGGGTAGATTTGGCTCAGTATGGGGAGCGAAATCAGTGCAAAGCCAAAACAACTTACACCTTGCACAAAACCTGCAAGCATGACGATCACAATTCCAAGCCACAGCATTCAGTTACCTCGTGGACCAACGATGAGGTTTACACTGTAGATGGTTAATCGATTAACCACAAGCACGCATCTGTGATGCGTTTAAGACTGAAATTTCAGAAGCCACACATAGCAGGGGCGGCCAAGTATTATTAGCGATGCTAATCGGATGTCGTACTTAAAACGCCTAAAAGTTCTTGCTACCCTCCAGGTACGCTGATATACTTCATTCCATAGTGTTAATCAATGCGCCCGGACCTCTTGTGAGTTCCGGGCGTTTTCTTTTGTGCGCGATTCCGCGCATATCTCTGTACGTCTGTTTTATTAACGCTGTTTGGGTTCCAAAGAGCGTACCCCGCCCGGCGTAGCCGGGTGTTTGATTCCCCGATTCCATTTCCAGAACAAGGCATTCTCATGGCAACAGGCAAAAAGTCCACCTGCCGCGCGGCGGGCGTGGCGCAGAGCGTTGGCGCAGATTTGCGCATGCTTGCCCAGACGCATGGCGCAGAAGCTATCTCCCGTTTGGTCGAGCTGATGACGCACGCCGAGAGCGAGACAGCAAGGATTGCCGCTGCACGTGAGCTGCTAGACCGTGGCTATGGCAAAGTCATGCAAGCGGTGGAAATGAGTGGGCCGGGCGGAGCTGCGGTGTTACATGCGATGGTAACCCCCGAACAACTGGAAGCGGCCGTGCGTAATGTCCGCGACAAGTATTAGCCCCGCCGATCAGCTCGCCGCCATTGGCTGGGCGCGGCAAGATCTGTATGAGTTTGCACGTTGGATGTTTTGGCGCCGTAAGGGTTACCGCTGGCAGCGTGCACGGCATCATCGCATTTTGTGCGATGCACTCATGCGGGTGTTTCGTGGCGAGTGCAAGCGTCTTATCATCAATATGCCGCCGCGTTACTCCAAGACTGAGCTGGCTGTTGTCAACTTTATCGCCTGGGCACTGGGGCAGGCACCGGATGCGGAATTCATCCACACCAGCTATTCTGCACCATTGGCTATCCATAACAGCGCCAACATACGCGAGTTAGTACAGCACGAGGCGTATGCAGATATATTCCCTGATCTTCAACTTTCCAGCCACGCCCAGCACCATTGGAAAACCACTGCGGGTGGGGTGATGTATGCCACCGGCGCAGGCGGTGCAATTACCGGATTTGGTGCAGGCAAGCATCGTGAAGGTTTTGGCGGCGCAATCATTGTAGATGACCCGCATAAAGCGGATGAGGCACGTTCCGATGTCATTCGTCAAGGCGTGATTGACTGGTTTCAAAATACACTGGAAAGCCGCAAGAATAGCCCACAGATGCCCATCATCGTAATCATGCAGCGATTGCATGAGCGCGATCTGGCGGGTTGGCTTTTGGCAGGCGGCAATGGTGAAGTGTGGGAACATCTGTGCTTGCCTGTGTGGAATGACGATGGCACTCCACTCTGGCCAGAAAAGCACGACGCTGAGACATTGCAGCGCATGGAAGAGGTTGCGCCCTACACGTTTGCCGGACAATATCGGCAGCAACCGGCGCCGCCCCAGGGTGGAGTCATCAAGCCCGAGCGTATCGAAGTCATTGATGCCCTGCCGGCTCAGCGTATCGAATGGCTACGCGGATGGGATTTGGCGGCCAGTCCCAAGGGAGATTACACCGTGGGTGCCAAACTTGGATGTTTGCCCGATGGCCGCTACCTGATTGCAGACATGGTGCGCGTGCGCTGCGGGCCGGAAGAGCGTGATGCCATGTTGCTGGCTACTGCCAAACGCGATGGCTATGCAGTACGGATTAGTCTTCCGCAAGATCCTGGTCAAGCCGGCAAGACACAGGTGCGTTACCTGACGCGTGCCTTGGCAGGCTACACAGTGCAATGCTCGCCCGAGAGTGGCGATAAATTCACGCGCGCTACACCGCTGGCGGCTCAGATCAATGTCGGCAACGTATTGATGCTGCGTGCGGCGTGGAACGATGCGCTGATTAACGAGATGCGGCTGTTCCCGAATGGAAATCATGACGACCAGATAGACGCACTAGCCCGCGCATTCTCAGGACTGATCGGCGCCAACACAGGCATGCTCGACTGGATTCGGGCGCAATCACGAAGGGATTGATAGATGACATATCGCAACACACAAGGCTCCAACATTGAGCCAGGCCTTGTTACGCGCATTGCAACCGGGCTGCGCTATGCCCTGACAGGTGCCGCACCAAATGACTGGTTCGGCCCAATGCAGCCAATGGCCCCCGCATTGAATATGCAACAGGCTGAGGAAGCAGGCGTGGCGGGGCGGCAGTTTGATTATCGTACAGGTTACAACGTCAGCATACGTCCTCGTTCGGAAGAGGCTGTTGGTTTTGATCAACTGCGTGCCTTGGCCGATAACTTCGATTTGCTACGTTTGGTCATCGAGACCCGAAAGGATCAACTCTGTGCCTTGCCGTGGTCGATCCGGGTTCGCCAAGACGGCAGTCATGGAGATGCGCGTTGCCGTAAAGCAGAGACGTTTTTCTCGATGCCAGACCGTGAGCATACCTGGGACGAATGGTTGCGCATGCTGCTTGAAGATCTCTTTGTGCTTGATGCCCCCACAGTGTACGTAAGGCGCACGAATGGTGGTAGTTTGTATGCGCTGGAACCGATTGACGGTGCAACAATCAAGCGCATTATCGATGCCACCGGGCGTACTCCGCAAGAAGGGGCTGCCTACCAACAAGTCCTCAAAGGTGTGCCAGTCGTCGACTACAGTCGAGAAGAACTTATTTACAAGCCCCGCAATCTTCGTACCCATAAGGTATATGGATACTCGCCTGTGGAGCAGGTGATCAACACCGTCAATATTGCGTTACGGCGTCAAATCTCCACACTGAACTACTTTACCGAGGGCACTGTACCGGATGCCCTGGCTGGTGTTCCGAGCGATTGGTCGGTACAGCAGATTCGTGAGTTTCAAGATTACTGGGATATGCTGCTCACAGATGACATGGCCAGCCGTCGTAAGCTCAAATTCGTTCCCGGCGAAATAGCTAGGAACTTCCATGAAGTCAAACAACCTCCACTTAAGGATATGTTTGATGAATGGCTGGCCCGAGTGGTTTGCTACTGTTTTGCAATTGATGCCACACCATTTGTAGCACAGGTCAATCGTTCCGTAGCAGAAACCAATCGTGAGCAATCCTTGGCGGAAGGTCTTGCACCGATGCAGCAGTGGGTAAAGTCACTCATTGATCGCCTGCTGGCGCAATGTCTGGACGAGCCGGATTTGGAATTCGTTTGGCAAGAAGGTGACATCGTCAGCCCACAAGTTCGACAACAGGTTCTCTCTGGTTATGTGGGTGCCAAAATCATGCATCCGGATGAAGCCCGTAGCCAAATCGGCTTGCCACCACTGACTGACGCACAATGGGCAAAGATGTATCCACAAGATGCCAAAAAAGATTTAAGGCTGTAGCCTGACTCCATCATTTATTTAGGAGATAGAAAATGCGTTTATACGCAAAAATTGAAAAAACCGAGAAACAGAACGATGGCACCCTTAAGGTTTGGGGTTATGCCAGTACAGAGACGGTCGATTCCGACGGCGAAGTAGTCAGTGCCTTGGCCATCAAAGCGGCTTTGCCAGAGTATCTCAAGTTCGGAGCAGTACGCGAAATGCATCAGCCGATTGCAGCGGGTACTGCGATTGAGGCTGAAGTCCTGGCTGATGGGCGCACTTGGTTCGGCGCCCATGTAGTAGATCCCGTTGCAGTCAAGAAGGTCGAATCCGGTGTGTATAAGGGTTTTTCGATTGGCGGCAAGGTGACAGCACGTGATGAGATCAACAAAAATCTGATTACTGGTTTGCGTTTGGTCGAAGTCTCGCTGGTGGATCGCCCGGCCAACCCCGAGGCAGTATTCACCATGTTCAAGGCCGATACACAGGTAGCGGGAAAAGATTCCGAGCCCGTCAATAACGAGGACGATACGCAGGCCGAATTGTCCAGCTCAACCCGAAAGGCATTGAAAGCGCTGATGGCGGCATGCCAAAGCGTACAGGATGCGCTGACCGAGCTGGGGTGTGATCGTGAAGACATCGGACAGGATGAAAACGACATAGGTGCTGAAGGCCAAGACCAGGAAGATCCGGACGTCAAGGAAGAAGTGTCTGGCAAAAGTGCGCTTATCGAGCGCCAGCGCGTAGCCCGGATTGCCAAGGCCGCAGCGATTGCCGTGCCGCGCAATGCAGATGCGGACGATTTGCTTAAAGCCTCTATTGCCGAGCTGATGACACTGCGTAAGCAACATAGCGATCTACTCGCCAAGGCAGAGTCACCGCGTGTAGCACTGCATGGTGTAGCCGTGGGTAAGTCAGAAGATGGCATAGGTCTGGCGCGTGGCCCGCGTCCGGTCGTGAAGAGCGATGGTGTGGCTGATGAGGTGGCTACTTTGGTCAAGGCTGCGCAGGCAAGGCCGGTAAGCTTTGGATAAGAGATTTCACACTCCGCTGGTGATTGCTGCGAGAGTGGGAAACGCCTTCTGTCTGCATGAGGGAGATCAAACGTCGGAGCATTCCGGCAGATGCATGTAAAAATGCAAATGGCAACTTAAAGGAGAAACAATGGGCGCCATCAAGATGAATGAGCTGTTGGAATTGGTGAAAACCTCTCAAGCTCACGCAACAAATGATATTGCCAAAAACTTTACCCAGCCTGGAAGCGCAACGGCGGGTATTCAGGGCTATGACTTGGAAGCCCCGTCTCGAAAGCTCTACCCAGTCCTATGCCCACTACGTAATACCATTCCTCGCGTGGGAGGCGGGTTCTCATCGCAGGCAAACTGGCGGGCGATTACCGGCATCAATACCACGCGGGTACGTGCGGGGGTCAGTGAAGGGCAGCGAGGTGCACAAACCCAACACAGCAGCGCGGAATATTTCGCCGCCTATCGTGGGATTGGTCTGGAAAAATCGGTGAGCTTTGAGGCCGACTATGCTGCACAAGGGTTTGAAGATGTGAAAGCACTGGCTGTGGCCCAAACGCTAGAAGGCTTGATGATTGAAGAGGAGATGTTGCTGCTCGGAGGCAATACCTCCAACATGCTTGGAGTAACGCCCACGCCAACTCTGAGTGCCTCCACAAGTGGTGGGGCACTCGGTGCCCAAACGCTGTCTGTGATCTGCGTGGCTTTGGGGTTGCAATCCTATTGGGATGTCGCTGGCATCAACAATGGACAAAGTGGGGGGGCATTCAATGCCGCCAATGCGCAGATCCGTACTCAGATTGTGCGCACCAATGCTGATGGCAGTACTGATACGGTAGGGGCGGGTACTGCACAGAAGAGTGCTGCAGCCAGCGTGGCTGTGAGTGGCTCAAATGCTTCCGTTTCAGCCTCTGTCACCCCGGTGCGCGGTGCGGTAGCCTATGCTTGGTATTGGGGTGCGGCGGGGACTGAGGTGCTGGGAGCCGTGACTACTATCAATTCAATTGTCATAAATTCCCCGGCAACTGGTACACAGACCGCAGCATCTTTGCCTGCTGCGGATTTCTCAACCAGTTCATTGGAGTTTGATGGCTTGTTGACGATTGCCAGTAAGAGCAACCTCGGGGGGTATTACAACACCTTCTCTACTGGCACACCCGGTGTTGGGACTTCGCTTACTGCTGGCAGCGGCCGTGTGGTGGAAATCGATGCTGCGTTAGCAAATTTCTATGACAAGTATCGCCTGCAACCGGACAAGATCTATTTGAACTTGCGTCAATTCAAGAAAATCACGGATCTTGTGCTGGGTTCGGCCAACCCGAACGTGATGTTTACGGTGGATTCTGCCACGGCTGTCGATGTAGTGGCAGGTCGCAATGTGGGTAAGTATCTTTCCCCGATTACCGGTGAAGTACTTGATCTGATTGTGCATCCGAACCTGCCTTCGGGGACCATTTTGTTCCGTACCACGCGCGTGCCTGCGTATCTGGATGGCGTACAGGACATGTGTCGCGTGCGTACCCGACGTGATTACTACCAGATTGAATGGCCTCTGCGGACTAGAAAATATGAATATGGAGTTTATGCAGATGAAGTCCTGCAGCACTATTTCCCGCCATCTCTCGGTGTGATCACCAATATTGGCGGCTGATTGCCGTCTGTCTAAACCATAAACCCCGCCGTGTGCGGGGTTTTCATTTCAGTAAGGATCAATATGGAAACTATCAAACTGATGGCACCAGATGGCGTAACCGCAGCCTCATTTGGTGGGCAGGAATACCTCGTTGATGCAGAAGGCGTTGTTACAGTTCCTGTCGAAGCTGCGTTGACATTGTATGGCTTTGGTTATGGTAATGCACCAGAAGACAAACCGGTGCGTAGCCGGTCCCGTAAAACCGCATCGACGGACTCGGACTGATTGCGATGACTGCACTGATCACCTTGGATGCTGTCAAGGCCTATCTGGGCTTGGGCGCTGTGCCCAATGCGTCTCAGGATGCTTTGTTGGTTGCCTTGATTGAGCGTGCTAGTGCGGCTATTGAGAACTACTGCCAGCGGAAGCTGACGCTTGAGGCACGTACCGAATGGCGTAATGGAAACAACTCGAATTGCATGATTCTGCGAGATGCGCCTATTCAGTCGGTCGAGGCTGTGTCGATTGATGGTCAATCGACCCCTGTAGAAGCAATTTCTCTTGTCGGCCGCACCATACGACTCACAAATCTAGTGTTTCGATCTGGCATAAGTAACGTGCGCGTTGATTACACCGCAGGGTTTGAAGCAATTCCTGCCGATATGCAGCAAGCGTGTATTGAGACTGTAGCGTTGATGTTTCGCCGCCGTGATCACCTGGATGTCAGCAGCAAAGCACTTGCTGGGGAGACCATTAACTATATTGTCGATGAATTGACACCCTCTGCGCGCAGGATTCTTTCTAACTATCGTATTGTCGCAGCGTTCTAAACATGATTCAGGTATCTATTACAGGAAATGACGCGGTCTTGGAGCGATTGGCGCAACTACCTTCACGAATCCAGGAGATTTCACAGGCCTGCATGCAACAGACAGCATCAAGCCTTGATAGCCAATTGCGAAGCGTTGCCGCAGATCATAGCCAAGTTTGCGGTGAATTGAGCTTGCCTGTCAGCCTGGAAGCTGTAGCGGCGGAGTCTCCGGAATCTAAACTTGCTCAAGCCAAAGCAAGACGGGGCTTGCAGGGTAAAGGTATTGCCAATGACGTTTCTGTATCGCTGACTCAGGCCCGAAGCATATTCACTAATGCCTTGCAGGAGGGGATTGCCGAGGTGATTTCATCATGAATCGTGAAGCAATTTATTCCACACTATGGTCGCGTGTGTCACAACTCCCTGGATTTGTGACAGCCAGCCGACGTCTTCGTCACTGGGCCGATGTGGATAGCCTTGCGCAACCGGCTCTCTTTATGGTGCAAGGCAGCGAAGAAGTCGTGACGCTGACTGGTGAGCCTTCGCGTTGGCGGATGACCGCCAAGTTCTATCTCTATGCGCGTACAGATGGTGATATACCGGCAGGTGTAGTGCTTAATCCCCTGCTGGATTCAGTATGTGTAGCGGTAAGTGATTTTAACCCCATTACAGGCCGCAGTACCTTGCCTGTTGAGGGTGTTTCCCACTGCCGGGTCGAGGGGGTAATCCAAACCGACGAAGGTAGCCTGGGAGATCAGGCTGTGGCCATTGTGCCTGTCGTCATTCTAGTTAGCTGACCTGCATGCAGCGGCTACATTTTTCCTTACAAGGAGTAATACAATGCAATTGACATTTGGCTCGGGTGAGCTGTTTGCCCAAATGATCCGCGATGCTGCGGGTAACGTCATTACTAATCCCACGCCGATCCGCATTGCTGGTCTGCAAGAACTCTCGCTCGACTTCTCGGGTGAACTCAAGGAATTTTACGGTCAGAATCGTTATGCGCTTGCTACGGCCATGGGCAAGGTGAAGACGACCGGGAAAATGAAGGGCGCTTTGATCAATGGCCTGGCCTTGAACAACCTGTTTTTTGGCAACAACATGGCCACCGGCACAATGAAAGCTCTGTATGCTGATACCAACGGCATCGCTATTCCTTCCTCCACGCCATACACGATTACAACTACCCCATTGAACAGCGGTACTTTCATCGAGGATCTGGGTGTAGTCAACGCCAATGGTCAGACCATGGTGAAAGTTGCAGCTTCGCCAGTTAGCGGACAGTACAGTGTGGATGCTTCCGGTAACTATGTGTTTGCCGCTGCCGATGCAGGCTTGCAGGTCTATCGCAGCTATTCATACAGCTATTCCCTGGCCAGTGCCAAGCAGATTACGCTTAACAATATCGCAATGGGCCAGGCGCCGCAAATCAAGATTGCTTACCTTGCACAATACCAGGGCAAGAAGTGTCTGGTTGAGTTGGAGTCCATCACATCAACCAAGTTGCATATGTTCTCTGCAAAAAGCGATGACTTCAGTGTTCCGGAAATTGATTTTTCCGCTTCTACCGATGCAGCAGGTTTCAAGCTTGGCACTATCTGGGTACAGGAGTAATTCATGAGTATTGTCAAAATAAAAGGGATTCCCGTCGAGTTGGGTGGCCAAACTTATGTGGTGCCACCCATCGCGCTTGGTGCTCTGGAACAGCTGCAATCGCGCATTACCAATTTTAGTGGCGATGTCAGCGATATGGCACAGGTTTCCACTGTGATTGATGCCGCTTTTTCTGCACTGCGTCGCAACTACCCGGATCTCAAGCGTGATGAAGTGGCTGATTTGATCGATGTTGCCAATATGGCGATTGTGTTTGAAGCAGTGATGGATATTTCCGGCCTGAAGCGTCGCAGTACTGAGGAAGCCGACAAGTTGGGGGAAATTCAGCCGGGGGTTTGACGGACTGGGGTGAATTGTACGCCCACGTCATAGCCGTGACTGGCTGGACGTGGGATTACGTTGCCGAAAACGTCGATCTGCCTCGGCTGGAGGCATTGAATCGTTATTGGGCGCAATTGCCACCATTGCATCTGATGGTGGCCGCCTATTTGGGTATCAAGCCGAAAGAACAGGAGCCTGTCATCAAGGACCTGCAGGATCAATCTTTGATCCCGGCCACGCCGATGCCTGCCGATGCATTTGAAGCCTTGTTGAAGGCTAAGGGGCTGAAAATTGATGAGTGAAGAAAACGGAATTGAGATTAAGCTTTCAGCGGATACCAATGAAGTACAAGGGGCATTGGAACAGGCTGGAGAAAAGGTTAAAGAACTCAACGACGTCATTAACGAATCATTTGCCGAGATGGCTGGCAAGGTCAAAGACGCTTTTGACCAAGTTGGTGAAACGCTTGAAGGTGGTGGCAAGGCTGGTGAAGAAGCATGTTCTTCAGTTGGAGAGTCTGTCCAAGGTGTTGTTTCGTCACTTAACTCTCTATTTGAGGTGGTTTCAGGGGATAGTGAAGCCAAGGTCGGAGAGCTTGTAGAGTCCATCAAGAGTTTCTCAGAGGCCTGTGGTGAAGCTTCCAGTGGCGAGGCCGGCAATTTGTCGGAAGGGGTTCGCCGATCTGGCGATGCTGCACAAGCGGCGAAAACGCAGATGAGCACGATGACCCAGACTGTGGTGACCATGAAGACTGAGTTTGAGTCTACACGGACAACGGCCAATTCAACTAGCGAACAAATGCGTGCTGTCGGAGTAAGTGCACAATCTGCGCGAGGGCAGATCACCGGTGCTGGTGATGCAGCACAGCTTGCATCAAGTCAGTTGGCGACTATGAGCAGAGCATCGCAGTCGAGCAGTACTGAATTGTCTTCTATACAAACGGTGGCTACATCGGTAAGGACAGAGATTACGTCTACCGCCTCAGGCGTGAGGAATGCTGGTTCACAATTGGGTG
The DNA here is from genome assembly GCF_000373965.1 of Uliginosibacterium gangwonense DSM 18521. Classification (GTDB taxonomy): domain Bacteria; phylum Pseudomonadota; class Gammaproteobacteria; order Burkholderiales; family Rhodocyclaceae; genus Uliginosibacterium; species Uliginosibacterium gangwonense. The sequence continues at coordinate 101,856 of NZ_KB892867.1, forward strand.
AAACCGGTTCAGCTGCGGGTGGCGTATCTTCTGCTCTGAAGCTGGTTGGTGGTCAGTTCGCGGCTTTTGCACAAATGGCTGTGGCTGCTTATCAAGCCATGAAACAGTTTGCCGATATGTCGGCGAAGATGACTAAGGAATCGGTTGACCTTGGGCATACGCTGGGTATTAGTACAACAGAGGCATCTACACTCAAGTTTGCTATTTCAAGCCTTGATGGAGATTCATCAAGCTATGTCAAGTCAGTAGAGAATATCAATTCGGCCCTTCATGAGAATGAGTCTTCCTTGAAAGGCATGGGAATACATACTCGGGATTCGACAGGTCATTTGCGCGATGCGAAAGATGTGTTGGTTGATGCTATTGCCGTCATCAATCAGCATAAGGAGGGCCTGGATCGCAATGCAGTATGCCAGAAGCTGCTCGGGATCAGTATCAATGAAGCTGACAGTCTGATGCAGCTAAACAATGAAACCCTGAAGAAGGCTCGTGAACAGCAGGAAAGTCTGGGCTTGGTTGTTGGGAAGGAAAATGTTGAGGCGCAGGAGAAATATCAAGAATCCATGAAAAACATGGATGCTGTGACCCAAGGTCTTCAGAAGACTATTGGGGACGTGGTGATGCCTGTTGTGACAGAAATGGGCGATTGGTTTTCCTCTATTGGCCCGGCTGCAGTGACGGTTACTCGTGGAGCAGTGGGTGGATTGACTGCTGCGTTCTGGTATTTACGCAACGGTGTAGTAACGGTATGGGAAGTTTGTGTTGCTGCAAACAAAAGCATGTCGGAGATATTTGTCGCGCTTGGAGAGAGTTTTAGCAAGGCTCTTCGGGGCGATTTTTCTGGGGCTAAAAGTGCCCTCCAGAGCCATTGCAATAGCATTAATCAAGTCTGGGATGAAGCCATGAAAAAGATGGTTGAATCCTCTCAAAAGACTAATAGTGAAATTGAAAAGGTATTCCTGCCGACTGTTACTCCTACGGATAAGCCTAATACCAAGGGCAAAAAGCAAAAGGTAAGTGGCAAAGGAGAGGGAGGAAAAAGTGCTCAGACGGGGGATTCTCTCAAGCAGATCAAGCTTGAAGAGGAAGTGGAGAATAAGAAGTTTGAGCTAAAACTCATCACTGAAGAAAAACTTCTCGAAAAGAAAGAAGAGTTTGCTAATCGGAGTTATGCCATAGAGCTTAAGGCGCTCATGCAGGAAGCTGCATTATATGGGGAAAAGACCGATGCCCACAAGAGCGCTCTTGCGAAGATCATGTTGCTGGAGATCAGCCACAAGCAAGAATTGGAGGCAATTGCAGGCCGCAAGAAGCAGCCTGACGATAAAGGCGAGGACAGCAAGGCCACTGAAGCAGAAGCAAATGCCTTACGAGAAGTTCAAATCGATGAGAGTATTGCCAAAATTCAGCTTGAAAATAAAATCATTGATCAGAAAAAGATGCTTGAATTGGAGGAACAGTTTGAGAATCGTCGCTATGAGATCAAGCTCAAAGGTTTGAAGGAACGTATGGCCTTGGCGGCTAAGGATAGTAATCAAGCGGAGGCCGATAAACTTTCAAAAGAGGTTGAGCAACTGGAGTTGGGTCATCAGCAGAAGCTCAAAGCTATCAAGGTGCAGGGTAGTAATGACAGCGGCAAATTTCTTACCACAGCAATGAAAGACTTGGAGAAGAACCTAGGGAACGTGTGGCAATCCCACATCGATAAGATGATCAAGGGTGATTTTAAGTGGAAGAATGCTTACAAGGATACGGTCTCTGCTGTGCGTTCATGGTTTGTTAGTAATGTCAAGAAAATGGCGGTCGAGTGGTTGTTGGGTGAGGAATCCAAGAGTGGAGCTACATTGGCGGGGATTGCTACCAGGGAGGCGGCAGAACTTGCAGCTTCCGCAAAATCAGTAGCTATCTGGGCTGCGTCTGCGATCAAGAATATTACTACTTCTGCTTGGGAGGCGATGGCTGGGGCATGGAAGGCTATGGTTGGGGTACCGTATGTAGGTCCTGTTTTGGCGATTGCAGCGAGTGCGGCGGCGTTTTCAGGCGTTATTGCGTTGGCCAGCAATGTCAAGTCCGCATCAGGTGGGTATGACATTCCCGCTGGCGTGAATCCCATGACCCAACTCCATGAGCAGGAAATGGTGCTGCCTGCGCATATTGCCAATCCCCTGCGTTCTATGATCGCAACAGGGGGTGACGGTGGTGGTGGGGGGGGAGATACACATGTGCATATTTCTGCAGTAGATGCCAAGAGTGTGAAACGCCTGCTCCGCGATAATGGCCGAGTAATTACCGATGCCGTGAAAGGAGCTGTGAAGGATGGGTATCGAGCATGAACATTTTTCCTATACTTCCAGGAATGGATATTGCTATTCACCGTCAGCCAGAATGGCAAACAAGTATCAAAGAAGCATGGTCTGGAGTTGAAACCACTATCGCGCAGCGGGCGTGGCCACGTTGGCGCTTTTCTTTGCAATTTGAAATTCTACGTGCATCAGATGGTGAAGTGGCGACTCTGGCGGCGTTTTTCAACAGCCAGCGGGGTAGTTTTGGCACATTTCTTTTCCAGGATCCTGAGTACAACTCGGTAAGCAATCAACAGTTTGGCATGGGGGACGGAAGTGCCACGTTGTTTCAGCTAAATCGCCCGATCAATACTTGGTTGGAGCCTGTGTGGGCAATAGCAGGCTCACCTGTGATCATGAAGGATGGTGTGGCACTGACCAAGCAAGCTGATTATGTTATCGGCACGACGGGGCAGGTGCAATTTACCTCTGCTCCTGAAGCTGGAGCGGCGTTGAGCTGGACGGGAAATTACCTGATTCCAGTACGGTTTGCCGACGACAAGCTGGACTTCGAGCAAATTTTCTCTGGATTGTGGAAGAGTGGGAAAGTAGAGTTTATCAGCAAGGTGTATCCAACATGATTACGACTACGAAGGCACATATTGATTTGCTTGGAACCCGCAATTTTTGGGCGGTGGATTTGTATGAATTTTTGTTTATGGATGGCACTGTGCTGCGTTATGCAAATGCTGGATTGTCCGTTTCATACAATGGCAATACTTATCAAGGCGGTGGTCCTTTGATTGAGCGTGACAGTGTGCGCGTATCTCGTGGCCTGGACGCGGATGATTTGAAGCTGGAAATTCGCCCAAAGGATGAAGATACTCTGTTTGGCCTGCCCTGGCGTGAAGCCTGTGCGAATGGTGCGTTTGATGGGGCGAGTGTGACGCTGTATCGGGGCCACGCCGCCCAACCCGGTGGGTCGATTGTTGGTGCTGTGATGCGTTTTTCCGGCCCCGTGGATGGGGTGGAAATTGAGCAGGATATCAGTATTACGGTGAAGAGTACGCTGGCACAGTTGTCTCGGGTGTTTCCGCGTGCTGTGTTCCAGCCTGCGTGTGATCGTACTATTTTTGACGGGGGGTGTACTTTGTCTCGCACAAAGTATCAGGTTACTGGGGCTTTGCAGGCGGGGAGTTCCCAGTCAAGGCTCCTGACTGCGTTGACACAGGATGCAGGTTACTTTGATGGCGGAGAATTGCGATTTACCTCGGGATTGAATGCGGGTGCTCGGCGCACGGTGAAACAGCATGTTGTGGGTGGAGTCATGACGCTTGCCTATCCTTTGCCTCGCGCAGTATCACCAGGAGATTCCTTTGTGATCTGGCCAGGGTGTGATGGGACCTATGCTCGCTGCCAAAAGTATGACAATACGGCCCACTTCAGAGGGGAGCCTTTCATTCCAGCTCCAGAAACTGCGTATTGAGATGGGTGAAGCGAATCGCATCGTAGCGGAGGCTACGAAGTGGCTTGGTACGCCCTATCATCATCATGCCAGAATCATGGGTGCAGGAGTTGATTGTGCGCAGTTGCTATATGGGGTGTTTGTCGAGGGGCTCGGCCTTGTACCTGAATTTGAGATAGATGCTTATCCTGCTGACTGGATGATGCACCGTTCGGAAGAACGTTTTGTGTCTTATGTGCTTAATCGTGCTGAACTAGTGGATGCTCCACAGGCGGGGGATATTGCACTCTTCAAATGGGGACGTTGTTTTGCACATGGGGCGATTGTGGTGAATTGGCCTACTGTAATCCATGCGGATATCAATGCAGGACGGGTGTCAATGGATGATGCTGACCAAGGGCGATTTGCGGGCCGTGAGGTTAAATTTTTCAGAGTTAAGGAGGCGTTGTGAATAGTGGCTCTTCAGCAGCAAGCAATGAGTCTTCCAAGGTCTTGTCGCTACGCGTCTCCCAGTCTGCCTACGGTACGACGATTCCGCGTGTGTGGGGTAAAGCGCGTGTGTCGAGCAACTTGTTGTGGTACGGCGATTTTCAGGGCCACGAGCACAAGTCTAAGGCAGGTAAAGGGGGTGGAGGTGGCAGTGGAACGTCTACATATACCTATTCTGCATCATTTGCCCTGGGCTTGTGTGCAGGCCCGATTGCCAGTGTGAGCCGGGTATGGATTGATGACACAAGCTATGAGCCTAGCAAGTTGGGCTTTTCTCTCAATAAGGGGGCGCTTGGGCAAAAGCCCTGGAGCTACCTGAGTTCGAATTATGAGAACAAGGCGATTAGTTACTCTGGCATCGCCTATGCCGCATGTGCCAATTATGACTTGGGAGATAGCTACAATTCGCCCCAATGGACCTTTGAAATTGTGGGTGAAAGGGCTACGTCAACTGACGGTGATGCGCCGCCTGCAGATGTTATTCAGGATATCTGGACTGATCCGGTTGAAGGCTTGGGCTTGCCTTCTGATACTTTGGCAGACTTGACCGATTATCGCGCGTGGTGTGAGGCCAATGACCTGAGTATTTCTCTGGTAGCGGATACGCAGCAAGAGGCACGCCAATATGTTCAACAAGTATTAGATGCGACGATGGCGGTCGCTGTACCTTCACAGGGTGTAGTCAAGATTGTGCCGATTGGTGATGAGGCCATTGGCAATTGGAAGCCGAATGTTACACCAGTGTATGACATTGGTGAAGATGACTTGCTGGAGGCTCCAGTCATTACCCGTGCCCAGCCACGTGATGCCAATAATAAGGTGACGGTAGAGTATTACGACCGCAGCAAGGATTATGCGACGGTGCCGGTTACGGCTTCTGATCTGACGCATGTCAATCAATATGGGGCCAAGACCAATAGCATGACCCTGCATTGCATCACTCGCGGAAGCGTTGCAGCAACAGTAGCAGCATCAACACTCAACCGTGATCTATACATCCGCAGTACCGTCGAGCTGCACGTAGACCAGCGCTTTTGTCTGCTGGAACCCATGGATTTGATCACGCTGACTTTCGGCCCGCAGAATCTGGACAAATACCCACTGCGCGTGACCAGCATCGAAGAATCAGACGATGGCGAGCTGACGATCAGTGCAGAAGAATGGCCCTTTGGTGTCGCCACCGGCACGAAGATTACGACACAGCCAACATCGGGCTACAAGACAGACTACAACGTAGCCCCAGGCAATGTCAATATGCCCGTTATCTTTGAGCCGCCCGTGAGTCTGGCGGGCGAGCCTGAAGTCTGGCTACTGACCAGTGGCGGTTCAAACTGGGGTGGCGCGCAGGTATGGGTGAGCCTGGATGACGCTACCTACAGCCTTGCAGGCACCGTCAGCTCTGCAGCCCGTCACGGCACTCTGAGTGCGGCCTATCCCTATGCAAGTGACCCGGATAACGCCAACACGCTGGCGATCGATATCTCGGTCAGTGGTGGGCAGTTGGTGCCCGTTACTCAGGCCGTGCGCGATCTGTATCAAAGCCTATGCTATGTGGGCACCGCTGCGGGAGGCGAACTGCTGGGCTACCTGGGCGCAGACCTCACCGGAGTGGGCCGCTACGATCTCACCAACATCCGACGTGGCGCATACGGATCAAAGATCACCTCTCACGAATCCGGCGCACAGTTCGCCCGCCTGGATGGCTCACAATTCCGCTATCCCTATGAAAGCGGAATGATCGGCAAAACGCTGTACATCAAGATCCTGAGCTACAACAAGTATGGCGCTGCCTTGCAATCGCTGGCCGATGTATCGCCCGTGGCCTATGTCGTCAAAGGCGCACCGCTGGGTGCTGTGGCGGGTCTGGTGCTGGAATCCCCCTTCACTGGCACTACCTTTGCCGCCAAGTGGAACGCCTACGCCGGAGCGAGCTACTACAACCTTGAGCTGTGGTCGAACAACACCCTCAAAAAGAGCCTCACGACCACGAATACCCGGTTCTCTGCGACGATTGCCGAGCTGGTGAGCTGGGGCATTGGCCGCACGGTGGAACTGCGGGTGTATGCGGTGGCCGTCAATGGTCAGAGTACCGATGCCGCTGTCCTGATCGCCACTAAGGCGCAGATTGCCGCGCCAACGGTATCGGTGCAAGACACGGTGGCCTCCATGATCGTGTCACTCGCCGCCAGTACGGATGCTGCCTACAAGGCATCCCGCATCTGCATCAGCCAGACCCAAGGATTTGACCCTGCCGCCGCCACACAGATCTATGACGGCCCGCAGACTTCCGCATCAGCGGTCAATCTGGCAAAAGGCACTTGGTATGTGCGTGCCACCCAATATGACCAGTTCGGCCCGGATGCGCTCAATTGGTCAAGTGAGGTCGCGCTGGCAGTATCGGCCAAGGCAGACGGCGTACAGAAGATTGCCGACGTATCCACGGTGACTGCAGCCCCTGGATCAAACCCACCTGGGGGGGGCGCCTATTGGGCCGCGTATGACATCAAAACCGGCAAGATGGCGACTTGGGACATTACGACAGGCAAATACACCTTTGCTGTGTATGCTGATGACATTACCGGCAAGATTGCCGATGCACAGATCAATCAAACTCTGCTGGATCGTATTTCGCTCGTAGATGCCCCGGCCAGCACAGCCGGAAGTGTAGCCGCACAGGTGGCAGCCGAAGCGGCGCTACGCGCCACGGCCATCACCAACGAAGCCACACTGCGCCAAACCGCAAACACAGGCCTTGCCCAGCAGATCAGCACCTTGACCGCAGGGGTTGCCGGGGGCTTTGATCCAGGCGCATGCTGGTATTTTGATAATGATGCCGAGGGCTGGACAGGCAGCAATTTGACCGCTCAAGGGGGCTGGATACAAGCCTCGACCAGCGGCACATCGGATGGCACCTATCTATCCAGTGGGGCAATCTCTGTCTCTGGTGCTCAATACTCAGTCGTCCGCGCACGTGTGCAACGTGTCACAGGCTCGGGTTCTGCAACGCTGGCGCTCTACTATTCAACCGCTTCGCATGGTTTCACCCCACTCGATAAAGACTCTACCGTCGTCACTGCCGGTACGGGCGATGTGAATGTCATCGAGTGGGATACCTCGGTGCTGGATGCCGGTGGCAATGACTGGCTCAACAGCACGATTACCGCCATCAAGATTCAGGACACTACAGGCAGCACCTGGCGTTTTGACTGGATCGCCATCGGGCGCAAAGCCCCCGGCGCAAGTATGGCTGGCCTTCAGACTGAAACGCTGGCTCGTATGTTTGCTGATCAAGCCGAGGCAAGCGCCCGCACAACGCTGGCCGCACAGGTCGGCACTGTACAGGCGGGATTGACGACCGAACAGACCACGCGAGCCAATGCTGATACCGCGCTGTCATCATCTATCAGCACCGTACAGGCCAGCCTAAGCGGTGGCGGTAATCTGCTGCCCAACTCTGGTTTTGATGTGGATATTGCGGGGTGGGTGGTAGGGGGGAAGCAAGTCAGTACAGATGCGACGCCCACGATAGTCCGTGACTTGTCTGCGCCAGCATGGTTGCCGACAGGCATGCACTCCCTGGGATTCGTGCGGCCCGGAGTACAGACAGGCATACAGGATGTGAATGGCCCGACTATCAGTGTTGAGCCTGGCGCACGCTATTGTCTATCAGGCTGGGTGGCGTCACACCGCTCGAAGTGTGACCTCTACATCTCATGGCTGGATGCATCCAGGGCGTGGATTGCGGAGACGCACACGCCAGACAATGCAGGTGCCATAGGAGGCACGAGCCTTGCAAACTGGAAACGCGTCTCGGTATTCGCAACCGCACCCGCCAATGCCGTTTATGGGGTTGTTTGCCTGCGCCAGTACGGCACAGGCGATTCAGATGCCAATAGTTGGGTTGTGCATCCGATGCTAGAGCGTGCTGCTGATGCGCAAACCGCGCCGTCGCCTTGGGCACCGTCTTCAAACGGAGTATGGGAGGCGGTCAGCCAAGTGACCCAGACGGCGAACGCGACAGCAGGCAAGATTGCCGCGAGCTACGGCGTTACGCTCTCATCAAACGGCTACATTTCTGGGCTTAAAAGCTACAACGACGGGAGCACGTCACAATTCAGAGTGACCGCCGATCAGGTGTTTATTGGCGCCTCCAACATGGTGCGCGATGAAGGGTTTTACTCGCCATCGTGGTGGTTCCACGGTGCTCAGACCGCATGGCCGTCGAACTGCACGTCTTGTGACAGCACGTCGGGTGATGGTATGCCGGGGCGGTATCTCAAGATCACACCGGGCGCCTATGTCGAGGCGGTGAGTCAGACTATTCCTGCCGATGCTGGAGCAGCATACCGTGTGCGGTTGCGCATTTACCGTAGTGCAGATTTTGTGGGCAAGCTTGCGTGTTGTGCGCTATTCCCAAGCTCGGCATGGGGGCAGCCTGGGCCGGTGGGCAGCAACACCATCGCTACATCGCTGGGCAATGTCCCATGCCTATCTAATACGGAGGGCTTGGGCACACTGCAAACATACACAGGCATTTGGACGGGCAACCCAAGCTATTCCTATCTCAACGCCTGCATATTTGCCAGTGTTACAGCGGGGTTTGCGAGTGTTTGGCTTGAGGTTGTCCGCGCCACTGGCACCGACATGATTGTCGACGGCAGTGTCACGGCCACTCAGATCGCAGCAGGGGCAGTGACCACGGACAAGCTCCAGGCCAAGGCCGTCTCTGCGGACAAAATCGCAGTGAGTTCCCTGTCTGCCATCAGTGCAACACTAGGCACGATCACCGCCGCTGCGATTGAGCTTGTGTCGTCAAGCTGGAACTACATCCGCACATCCTCAAAATGGTGGGGTGATGGCGTTGATGGGTTCATTATGTGCGCCAGCCCCACCGCTGGCTACTTCCAGGAATTCCGTGCTACCTGTAATAGCGCCTTGATCCTGGAGCAAAAGGGTAATGGTGTAGGGCCGGGCTTCAGGTATTACCTGCAAGTGCGTGATCCAAATGGCATTGACCGGATTGTGATTGATCCTGCCAATGCGACCTACACATTCAAAGGCGCGGTCTATGCAGATTCGGGGATGTTTGCGGGGTCTCTATCCGGGGCTACGGGTACGTTTGCCGGTGCGCTCCAGGCTGCTACAGGGACGTTCTCGGGGAGCTTGACAGCCAATGCGATCAATGCGGTAAACCGTATCAATATAGGCTCTGAACAAATTGTTGTCCCTCGGTCGGTTATTGGTACGTCAATTACCTATGCGCCGTCTTCATTGGCAGACGGGGAAACGATTAATTGCACGATTCTTGCTGGATATAATATAGGAGGTGCTGGAGCTACCAGGTATACCAGCTCTGGACAAGTGTTGTACACAGATCCTATTACATCGGGTACTGCAAGAATTAATGTCAATGGATCTACAGTGGGTTCCCTTTCGTTCAGCTTTCTTGGGCAAATAGGATCTCCATTGACTCTTAGTGCGATTGCTGTATTAAAAAAGGGCGATGTTGTATCCATATCTATTGATGGGGGGGTACTTACGTATCCTGGAGGCACGTTGATAACGGGAATTCTTATTAACGGTTGGATTAATATCACAGGATGTGCGCGATGAATAAAATTGAATATTTAGATGCGTCAGGAAATGTAACTCGCACTGTTAATGCTCCAGGCGATGAGGCAGAGGTAGGGATACATGATGGTGAGGTTTCGTACAGGATTGCTGCTACTGTAGCTGAATGCAGTCCGGTAATTGTTTCCATTGAGACAGCAAAAGCTGCAGCTAAAAGCCGCATCGACGGTGCCGCCAGCCGTGCCAGATCACGCTATTTGACGACAGGGGTGGGGCAAGAGTGGGTGTATCAGGCAAAGCTGGCTCAGGCGCAAGATTATCTGGCTGCACTGTCATCTTCCAATCCGCCGACCAGCGCTGAAGCATGGCCCTATGTTTATGCAGAGTCAAATGCAAAAGGCATATGTAACAAAGAGTGCGCGTCTGAAATAGTAGCCGCTGGCACTCAATGGCTGAATGTAGTCAGCCCAAAAATAGAGTCTTTACGGGTGTCTGCAAAATTGATTATTGAAAACAATACATCTATTGATGAAGTGTCAGCATATATTCAGAGCATCGTTTCACAATTAGATGGCATTTGATGGGTGATTGGTGGGTAGGGTTATGTGCTATTTCGGGAGAAGGATATGAAGGAGCTGGCGGCGAAATGGGCGATGGCGGTTGGTGTTATTTTGACATGGTTCGCGGAGGTATTGAATTCAACCATCGTGTTTTTTGACAATCACGCAGGAGGGGTGGGGGCGGTGGTTGCTGTGGCTGGTTTAATTATGACATGGTATTATAAGCAGAAGACCTATCTATTGGCAAAGAATATCGCCGAGCAGGGGCACTTCATTGAATACTCAGAAAAGGGAGGTGATTAGCGTGGCGATCAAGGCCTCTCCCGCAGTAAGTATCGCAGTAGGCGTAACCGGCATTGTTTCTGCCTTTCTTCTTACCTTCACTGCGCATTTTGAAGGAACGCGGTATGTGCCCTACCAAGACCCGGCTGTACCGGGGCTATGGACGGTATGCCGTGGGGTTACAAATCGTGCGGCGCCTGGTTGGGTGAAGCCGGGGCGCCGTTACACAGAATCTGAGTGTGCGGACGAAGAAGCTGAGATTATTCAGACCAACATTGCCCCAGTGATCGATAAGTGCCGTAAGGTGGCGATCACCCAGCGCCAGTGGGAAATGCTTGTCGATTTCGCGTGGAATGTCGGCCCGCAGAATGTCTGCTATTCCACGCTGATGAAGAAGCTCAACGCTGGCGATTGCCTGGGCGCGGCGGATCAGTTCGAGAAGTGGGATAACGCAGGGGGGCGGCGCTGGACAGGGTTGATCAAACGGCGCAAGGCAGAAGCGGGTGAGTTTCGCGCGTGGTGTGGAAAGGCTCAGTCATGATATTCAATTTGCCTTCTGAGCTCCTGCGACGTATTTATTTTGCCGGAGCGGTGATTCTCCTGCTGGGCGTGGTGTTGGCTGCTTTCTTATTTGTTTTGCATGTGTCCGCACCGAAGCCTGAGGCAGTTACTGCAGCCCCCCAAGTGAGGCAATCCGATCGCTCAGTGATTGCCGAACGCAAATCCGTGACCATACCCACAAAGCCCCCACACAAGATCCCGGCTGGGGCGACGGAAGAGCGCAGGGTAAGCATCAAGCTAAAGCCTCCGTCCTTCGCTAGCCAAACTGGCTGCCGATGTGACCCGGCTCCCCTCGATGTTAATCTCTCCCTGGTGCATGAGGATGGCGGGCGCCGAGTGATCGCCAGTAGTCCAGAAGGGGCGATCCTCACCGCGCTTGATGTACCCATTGAATCGGCACTGATTCCTGAATCCCATTCTTGGGCTGTGGGTCTAAGCGTTGGGCATGACAAGAGTCCGGGCGTGTGGGTTGAGCATGACCTAGGAAGATTTCGCCTTGGCGTTGAGGCAATCAGAGAGCGGGGCGGTAGCTCGCAGGGGCGTGTGCGAGTGGGATGGTCGTGGTGAGATTGTGTTTACGCAGAGGTCTGATCAATCATATACATAGATCGTGAACTCTTGGCTATCTGAAAGCCCTTTGCCCTTGACCGTGACACGTAGTCGGATGTTGCCGGAGGAGGAAGGTGCGCGGAAGTGGAGGGTGGAGCTGTGGCCGACTTGGTCTTGAGTGGCTTCTGTGATGCCGGAGCCGCTTTTTTGGTCCCATGTCCATTCCAGGTCGTTGTCTGCAATATCGCCGCTGCTGATAGCTTTGGCGGTGACGTTGACGATGCTTTGCACTTGGGCTTGGCTGGGAGCGTTGATGGAGTAGATCATCAGCGTTTTGCCAATTAGGATATCAATGACGCCACCGCCGCAGGCGGTGAGGCAGGCGACCAGAAACAGAAGTGTGAATTTGCGCAGCATGGCTGTTCCTCCCAGAATGGGTGTTAACCTTGGGTTGCGTTCCGCAGGGGGAAGGCGAAAAGGTGAGCCGAGTTAACTCAATTTTACATCCTAAGTGGGAAATTGCGTTAACGCGAGGTTAAGCGTTGTGCTTTTGCAGGTTTGGGATTGAGCTATGGCTTGATTGTGGGGGCGAGCTTGATGACGGCCCAGAATGCAGGCTTGGGGCGGAGTTTGCCGTCAAAGAGCAAGGGGGCGTCAAAGCGTGGGCTGGGCCAGTAGCGTAGCCAGGATACTTCGTCATGCAGGCCCCACATTAGTACGGCTGAGATGTGTTTGCGTTGGCGGAGTGCCATGTCGAAGAATTGCTTATAGCGTTCGGCATGGTCTTTGAGTAGAGCGGGCGTAGCCTCTTCTACATCTGGCCGACGACTGTCGAGGTGAATGCTGATGTCAAGTTCGGTGATTTGATTCGTGAGGCCGAGCTTGCTGACTTCTTCAATTGTGGTTTCCAAACCAGAGAAATCTTTCGGGTAAGCCATGCTGTAGTGTGATTGATGGCCAACGCCGTGGATGGGAATACCTTTATCCTGTAGCGTGTGGATGAGTTCCAGGATCATTGCCCGCTTGCGGGGGCTCTCTGTGTTGTAGTCGTTGTAGAAGAGCAAAGCATCCGGGTCGGCTTCGTGGGCGAAGCGGAAAGCAAGTTCAATATAGCTTGGACCAAGTATGCGGTACCAATTGCTTGTACGCCAGCCGTTTTCCTGTGCGCCTTTTTCGTCGGGAATGAAGGCTTCGTTTACCACATCCCAAGCGTATACCCGTCCTTTGAAGTGAGTGACAACATCATGGATATAGGTGTGTAGCCGCTCGGTGAGCTCCTCTCGCGTGGCGTATCCATCCGGACCACTCCCACGGAACATCCAGTCTGCTGCCTGTTGATGCCACACCAGCGCGTGACCACGCACTTTGATCTGGTGGGCGAGGGCAAAGTCTACAATTTTGTCGGCATTTTCAAACGTGTAGAGGCCAGAACCATCGCGGTTGAGTGACTGCGGTTTCATGGCATTTTCTGCCACAATAATATTGTACTGCCGAGCGATGAAATTGGCCGTTTGTGGCACCATGACTTCGCCGGGGGTGATGGCTGCACCAATCGGGAAGATCTGTTCGTAAGCCTTGGCCAGTGAAGGCAGCGGGGCTGCGAATGCTGCAAAATGCAGCAAGCCAAGACTTGTTATGATCAGGGTGCGAATGAAAAATGAAATATTCATTGAGTCATTTTCCTAGAGAGTGAGGGCAGGCACAGCATCTGGCTGCCTTAGCCTCAGATCATGCCAGATGATCGATGTTTACGTGGCTTTCCATGCGCCAATTCTGCTCCAGGGGGCGTACAGATCCACTGACCTTGACGGTGGTTCGCAAGGCGATGTTTGCACTGGATGCCCCCACCTGCAATTCAAAATCTCCAGGTTCTACGATCCGTCGGCCATCAGTGGTGCTGAAATTGAGCATATCGACAGGCAGAGTGATGTGCACGCGGGCAGATTGGCCTGCCGCAATTTCAACGCGGCTGAAAGCCTTGAGTTCCTTTACCGGGCGAACCGTGCTAGCGAGTATGTCTCGTACATAGAGTTGGGGGACGGCGATTCCTGCGCGTGTGCCAGTATTGCGTAAGGTGAAGGAGATTTTGAATTCTCCGTCTATTGAAACATCCTGTTGCGCACAACTCAATTCGCTGAATTCAAACTGGGTATAGGGCAAACCATGCCCAAAAGGATAGCGGCTGCCGAAGTGGAAGGCGACAGGGGTGCCGGAACTTTTGAATTTGTGATTGTATACATAGGGAACCGCGCCAACGCTACGTGGTACGGAAAGAGTGAGCCGCCCTGAAGGTTCGCGTTTGCCTGTGAGTACATCTACAAGTGCTGTACCACCTTGCTGACCATTGGCAAAAGCCATCACGTAAGCCGCTGCTTTGTCTTCCAGTCCGCCCAGATTGTAAGGGCGGCCACTATGCAAAACAACTATTGTCGGAGTGCCGGTGGCAATGACGGCTTCGAGCAGTTTCTGCTGTACGCCCGGGAGATTGAGTGAATCGGCGTCCGATCCTTCCCCGATGGTACCTGTCTGGAATAGCCCAGCTAAGTCTCCCACGCAGACGATCGCAACATCTGCCTGTTTGGCGCAAGTTACGGCGGCAGGGATCAGGCTGGAGTCTTGCAGAATAGGTGACTTGCGTTCCAGATTTGTATTGTCTGCTACGTCGCCTGGAAATACGGGGGAACCCATCTTGCGTTCGCCAAGAATTTCACAGCCTTTGGCATAGCTGATATTGTCAGTACCTAGTGCCTCTCGAAGCGCAGCCAGTGGTGTGACAATGGCATCTGTACTTTCTGTTATGTTGTTGAGGATGAGATGCACAGGGAAACTGTAACCACAGAGCAGGGCCATGGGGTCATCTGCAGTTGGGCCGATTACAGCGATGCGCTTGTTTGCCGCCGCAGCCAGAGGGAGGATGCCATTGTTTTCCAGTACAACAATAGACTGGGTGGCGACTTCACGGGCTAGAGCCACCGTGTCTGGGGTGCGCAGTGCAATGGCATCTTCGTTGGCATAGGGATGTTCAAACAAACCCAGGCGGAATTTTTCAGCCAGAATGCGTGAGACGATTTCGTTGATTTTGTCGACGCTGATCAACTCGCGTTCCACGGCCAGTTTGAGATGCGCGGCGCAATCATCACCTGGCGTCTCAATGTCGAGTCCGGCATTAAAGGCAATAGCGGCTGCTTCGGCTGGATCGGCCGTGATACCATGATGCTGATAGAGCAAACTGATGCCAACGTAATCTGCTATAACCAAGCCATCGAATCCCCACTGCTCACGCAACACCTTGGTAAGCAGATGGTTGGATGCGTGACATGGTTCGTTGTCAATGTCGTGATAAGCAGGCATGACGGAAGCTGCGTGAGCCTGTTTGACTGCCATCTCAAATGGCAGCATAAATATGTCATTCAACTCGCGATGCCCGAGACTGACTGGGGCGTGATTGCGTGCACCTTCGCTTGCGGAGTGACCTACGAAATGCTTGAGTGTTGCGAGTAGGTCACGCTTTTCTCCTTGCAGCCCGCGTACATAACGAGTGGCCATTACACCAATTAGGTAAGGATCTTCGCCAAAGGTTTCTTCTGTGCGGCCCCACCGTACGTCACGCGAAACATCCAGAACAGGTGCCAGTCCGTGATGACAGCCGATGCTGCGTGCTTCGCGGCCAATGGCGTGTCCGACCTTTTCGATCAGGGCCGGATTCCATGTGGCGCCATAGGCCAGCGCAGAGGGAAAGAGGGTGCCGCCTTGTACCATGAGACCAACTAGGCACTCTTCATGCGACATGGTTGGGATGCCCAGGCGAGTTTGTTCGCAGAGGAATTTTTGCAGGGTATTCAAAGCACGCACGCCTTTGCGCGGATCAACACTATGGCTGCCCAGTGGGCGCGTGATCTGCCCCAATCCTTTGGCAAGGCGTTCGCGTAGCGCGTTACTATCGGTTGCACCAGCGAAACTGTCAAAGCGCGGTTTGTGGTTTCCATCTTCAGAGAGCAGGAGCCACATAGCATGCATCTGGGCGATTTTTTCATCCAGCGTCATGCGTGAGAGGAGATCCGCTACACGTACATCAATGGCACGGCTTGAGTCTTTGTAAATCGCGGTCATGAACATGAAATCCCGTTGTGTTTCCCAGCTGTGGATTGTTACTGGTTTTTCCGCGCTGAGCTGAATCAAAACGATGGTTTGAAGCCTAAGTGAACACCCAAAAACGCGATTGTGGATGTGTAGAGGCCGAAAGCGACGATCAGGTTGCCTGTTTTATTTCAAAATCAATTCTATGTATTTTATGCGGATTGACTTTGAAATGAAACCGGACGCAAAAAAGGGCTGTACCCTTGGAAGAGCACAGCCCAGTTGGGAGCATCAGATGTAACGGTTGAGCAGATTTTCGATGTATTCTTGACGGCCGGAAATCGGTGCGGGATCGATGTTTTTCTCCAGCACATACTTCGATAGGTCTTCCAGGCTTACCTTGCCAGCCAGCGTATCTTTTGCCAGCGGGGTGTTCCAGGATGCGTAGCGATCGGCAACAATCTTCGAGAGCTTGCCATCAGCAATCATCTTTTCTGCAATCAACAGACCGCGTGCGCAGACATCCATGCCGCCGATGTGGCCGTAGAACAAATCCACCGGATCAATGGATTGGCGGCGAACCTTGGCATCAAAATTAGTACCGCCTGTGCCCAGACCACCGTTCTGCATGATGTAGTAGTAGGCCATAGCGATTTCCGGGATGCTGTTGGGGAACTGATCTGTATCCCAACCACATTGTGCGTCACCCCTGTTCATGTCGACAGAGCCTAGGATGCCGAGGGCGGAAGCCATCGCCAATTCATGTTCGAAGGCGTGGCCAGCCAGTGTGGCGTGGTTGGCTTCGATGTTGACCTTGATTTCCTTTTCCAGCCCGTAGCTTTTGAGGAAGCCATAGACTGTCTGTACGTCAAAGTCATATTGGTGTTTGGACGGTTCGCGCGGCTTCGGCTCGATCAGGATGGTTCCCTTGAAGCCGATCTTGTGTTTGTGTTCCACCACCAGGGCAAGCAGACGGCCGAGTTGATCGGCTTCACGCTTGAGATCGGTGTTGGAGAGCATTTCGTAACCCTCGCGGCCACCCCATAGCACATAGTTCTCACCGCCCAGCTTCTTGGTGACTTCCATCACTTCGCGGATTTGCGCGGCTGCAAAGGCAAATACTTCAAAATTCGGGTTGGTACTGGCACCTGCCATATAGCGGCGAGCACTGAAGGCATTGGCCGTACCCCACAGCAGTTTCACGCCAGTTTCTTCCTGCTTCTTGGCAAGTACGTCGGACATTTCCCACAGCAGCTTCTTGCTCTCTTGCGGGGTCTTGCCTTCGCCGATCACATCGCGATCGTGGAAGCAGTAGTAGGGGGCGCCGAGCTTGCTGAAGAAGTCGAACGCTGCATCAGCCTTGGCCAGTGCCTGTTGCTTGACGTCACTGATGGCATTCCACGGGCGCAGGAAGGTTTCGCCGCCGAAGGGGTCGCCACCTTCCCAACAGAATGTGTGCCAGTAGCATACGGCGAATCGCAGCACGTCTTCCATGCGCTTGCCGAATACCTTCTGGTCTTTGTTATACCAGCGGAAGGCCAGCGGGTTTTCGCTATTGGTGCCTTCGTATGCAATTTTGCTGATGCCTTCAAAGTAGGAACTCACGTACATCTCCTTGGTGCTTGGGTGTGGTGTGGGGGATCTGGTCAAGCCTCAAACTGGGCTTTGACGCAGGGGTAAAGGGCTGTAAATCGGTGGTAACGTGGCAAAAGCATGGCGCGCTGGGCTGCTTGCGGTTGGTAGCTGGCCTTGATGGCCGGGGCTTTGCAGACTTCAGCTTCCATGCCTCCATCAGCCAACCAAGCCAAGCGTGCAGCGCCCAGGGCCCCGCCGGTTTCGCTGCCTTCCAGCGTGACAATTTCGGTATTCAGGATGGATGCGAGCAATTGAGCCCATTCCGGGCTGCGTGACCCACCACCAACCAGGGCGAGGCGTCCTACTGTGGTGCCAGCGCTTTGCAGGGCGGCAAGCCCGTCCATGGTGCCAAAGGCTACGCCTTCGATTACAGAGTAGGCGAGTGCAGCTGTATCCGTATCGTGTGATAAACCAAAGAATACTCCTTTGGCATGAGCGTTGTTGTGTGGCGTGCGTTCGCCTGATAGATAGGGCAAAAACAACGGTGCGGCTGCACGCTGAGCGTCATTCAGGGTTTTGACGCGGGCGAGTAGTTCTCCTTCGCTGGCTGCGCCAACCAGCTTGGTCACCCAGGATAGGCAGCTTGCTGCCGAGAGCATCACGCTCATCTGATGCCAACGTCCTGGTACGGCATGGCAGAAAGCATGCACGGCAGATGCTGGGTTTGGGCGAAATTTGTCGGTTACTACGAAGAGTACACCGCTGGTACCCAGCGAGATGAAACCGTCGCCGGGGTTGACTGCGCCAATGCCTACCGCGCTGGCTGCATTGTCTCCGCCACCACCGGCTACGATTACCTCGGTAGGCAATTTCCATTGCTTGGCAACTTCAGGCACCAAGCGAGAAGAGATGGCGCTGCCTTCTACCAAACGCGGCATGTGCGCACGGGTGAGCCCCGTGGCGGCGAGCAGTTCGTCAGACCAATCGCGGCGAGCAACATCTAGCCACAGGGTTCCTGCAGCGTCGGACATTTCAGAGACTTTCTCGCCTGTCATTAAGAGGCGCAGATAATCCTTGGGCAGTAGCACACTGGCCACACGCTTGAAGATATCTGGCTCGTGCTTGGCAACCCATACCAGTTTTGGGGCCGTGAAGCCGGGCATGGCAAGGTTGCCTGCAATCTGCGGCAATGTGGGCAGGCGGGCGGTGAGTTCTTCGCATTCCAGCGCCGAACGGGTGTCGTTCCACAGGATTGCGGGGCGCAGGACTTTGTCATCTTTGTCGAGCAAGGTGGCGCCATGCATCTGGCCAGAGAGGCCGATGGCACGTACCTGGGAGAATTCTGTTGCGGCAATCGCGCGCAGCTTGGTCATGGCGCGGGTGGTGGCATGCCACCATTCCATGGGGTCTTGCTCCGACCAATGGGGCGCAGGGCGCGAGATGGGAAGTTTCTCGCCTACCGTGGCTACCAGTTGGTGGGTATTGCTCAGGAGCAGGAGTTTGACTTCTGAGGTGCCGAGATCGATGCCGATATACATATGTCTTGACTCACTAAACAACCAGGGTGATGAACTTGCCGGGGCGGTTCGGCCCACCCATCTGCCGGGCGGGCCTTTATTTGATACAGCTTTAGCGACGCATACGCTTTTTGAGCTTGTCTTGTGCTTCGTTCAAGGCTGCAGTAATGTCCTTGCCTTGTTCGAGCACGTCATTCAAAGCGGTACCGACCACATCCTGTGCCACCGAGTCATACTTGCCGACTGGCAGTCCCGGGATTTTGGCGGCAGACACTTCCCACAGTTTGCGAGCCGGTTGCCCGCCCAGGAAGGGGATCGGCTCAGCCAGGAATTCCTTGTCCTGTGCACCAATCAAGGCAGGGTAGGCCGCGACCTTCTTGAATGCAGCCAGTTGCATTTCCTTGTTCATGCACATGAACTTGATGAATTCCCAAGCCTCTTTTTTGTGCTCGGACTTGCTTGGGATGGAATAGAACGAGCCGCCCCAGGAAGCGTAGGCACCGTTAGGCAATTGTGCTGCACGCCACAAGCCTTTGGTATCTGGGGCGAGCCAGCTTTCCAGGTGACCTGCTAACCATGCTCCCGTCATTTGCGTGGCAAGCTGGCCACGTTTGAAGCCTTCGCTCCATTCGTTGGACCATGCCGCAATCTTGCCGTCGATACCCGCTTTGCGCGCAGCCTGTGCCAGTTCAAATGCCTTCTTGAAGCGCGGCGTGGTCAGCAGCGGGCTGCCCTTAGAATCGAAGTAGATCCCCTCGCCATCCTTGAGGTTGGAGCGGATGTAGATCGAGGACATGTCAGAGGCATCTGCAATCAGGTAGGCGCCAGTGGCTGCTTTGACCTTTTTGCCCGATTCAATGAAGGATTCCCAACTGGTGGTGAGGTCTTTTTCCGTAACACCGGCCTTGTCCATGATGTCCTTGCGGTAGAACAAGGTGCCAGGGCCGACGTCAGCGGGCAGGGCCGCGAGCTTGCCAGACGGGCTGGTGGCTTGCGGATAGGTAAAACGCAGGAACTGGTTGCGATATTGCTGTGCGCTGTAGGGGGGCTTGTTCAGGTCTTCCAGCCCGCCGGATTCCGCAAATTTGCCGATGTAGGCAATTTCCACGCCCATCACATCCGGTAAGCCTGAGCCGGTGGCCAACGCAGTGGTCATGGCCGTGTGGTGGTCGCCATAGGCGAGGCTGACCAGTTTGATCTCGATTTCCGGGTGGAGTTTTTTGTACAGCGGGATTGCAACCTTGACCGAGTCGTCAAAACTCGGAAAAGATGCGACTGTGAGTGTGGTGGCTGCTTGTGCGCCTGCAACGGCCCCTAGGGCCAAAGCGATTGTCAGCGGGCGGAAAACGGCTTTCATGCAACGAATTGCTTTCATAGAGTCTCCTGTGCCTTTTCTGTATTCCATCGCCAATGTGCGATGGAGTTCCTCTGGTATGTACGGATTTTCTGCCAAGCCTGCCCTGAAACATATCGGGTTGGTTTTGCCAGAGGCATCCTTTATTAATTTTTTATCAAGAGCCGACAACTTTCATACCCTTGTGGGCGGTTCTTTTCATTAAACACCCTTTAGGCATAAAACTGCAAGCGCTTGCATTTTTGTTGAAAAAATTACGCCGTTTTGGTCGGCGTCTTCTTTTCCACATTCACCATTTTTAATGGATGCAGGACTTAAGTTAGAGGGTTTTTTTGGTGAAGTCAAGTTGGTGATCTGCAATTTTTGAGAATGATCTATCTGATAGGGGAGCCGCGTGCTCGAAGGTATTCGGGATCTCCCCAGTTCTTGCGGTAAGATCGTGAATAGGATGTTATCGTGAAGCGTTTTGGGCGCGCAGCAAGGAATCAAACATGACAGGACAGGCGCCTTCAAAAGGGGCGGTAACGCTGGAGGATGTGGCTGAGCAGGCGGGGGTGTCCACCAGCTCGGTGTCGCGGTATCTGAGTGGCAAGGTGCGCGTGAGTGACAAACGTGGCGTGCGGATTGCTGCGGCCATTGCCCAGCTCAACTACCAGCCCAATACAGCCGCCCGTACTTTGGCGAGTGGGCGCTCGGCTACCGTGGGGGTGTTGACGCAGGATATTGCCAGTTCCTTCTATGGCGAACTGGTCAAGGGCGCAGAAGACGAACTGAGTGCTTCAGGCTACACCTGCATCATTACCAGCGTGGAGCGCAAGGGGTTCAGTGAGTGTGCCTGCATGGATGTGCTGCTGGGGCGCCAAGTGGATGGCGTGATCGTAATGGGGCACGCCCTCAGCCCCCGGGCCTTGAGCGAATACGTTGGGCGCATCCCCTTGGTGGTGATCGGCCAGAAGCTCAAGGGGCCACAATGCATCAGTCTGATGAACGATTACGTTGCCATCTCGGCTGAAGCCACGCGCCACCTCATTGAGTTGGGCCACACCCGCATTGCTTTTGTGGGTGGGCTACCCAAGCATTCCAACGTGATTGCCCGTCTGAAAGGTTACCGGCAGGCATTGCAAGCCGCCGGGCTGCCTTTTGATGAAGACTTGATCGAACATGGCGACATGCTGGCTTCTGGCGGGGCCAGAGCCGTGGCCCGCATGCTTGACCGGGGCAGCCGCTTTACGGCGTTGTTTGCTGCGAACGATGAAAACGCCCTGGGCGCGCGGCTTGAACTGTACCGCCGTGGCATTGCTGTGCCGGATGATGTCTCGCTCGTGGGATTTGATGACTTGCCCGCTGCCAGCCTCATGATTCCTCCGCTGACGACCGTTCGTCAGCCTATGGTGGAAGGCGGGCGCCTTGCGGCTCAGGCCATGGTTGCCCTCCTGTCTGGCAAAGTTTTCGATGTCAGCCTGTCACCGTTACAATTCATACAACGCGAATCAACGGCGCCGCCCCGCACCAGCAAGCTTTGACCAGGGGCTGTGGTATCACTTTTTTCCTATGTCTAAAGTGCTTGAAACCTATTAGCAGCAGCCTTCCATCTCTATGGCCTACTCATGATGAAGCTCTGGCGTGCTTGGCGCATCTGGTCCCAGGAACATGGCAAAGGGGTCTATGACCTGCTTGCCCTGCTGGTGGCCTGCGCCCTGTGCTTTGGCCTCATCCTGTATGCTGGGTTTGGCAAGTATTTTCTCGAACTCATGCGCCGCCATCCTGCTTGGCGGCTTGAAGAACTCTCGCTTGGGCTGGCATTCTCCTGGTTCTTCCTCATCCTGTTTGCGTGGCGACGCTGGGACGAAGCCGCCAGCCTGCTTACTGACGCTGGCACGGATGCGCTCACCGGCCTCTACAATCGGCGCAAGACGCAGCGCATACTCAATCAGGAACTGGAACGTAGCCGCCGCTATGGTATTCCGCTGACTGTGGTGATGTTTGATGTCGACCACTTCAAGCTCGTTAATGACACCTTCGGCCACCCGGTAGGGGACATAGTGCTGGTTACCATCGCGCGCCGCATCCGCCGCAAAATGCGCGCAACAGACCACCTGGGTCGTTGGGGGGGCGAAGAGTTCCTGCTGATCTGCCCGGAGACTGATCTGTCCGGTGCCATCCGTATTGCAGACCGTATGCGCCGCACCATCAAACGCCGTGCAATGCAAAAGGCAGGCAACGTCACCGCGAGTTTTGGCGTTGCCAATTTCAATCCAGACGACCACCCGGATGCCGAAGCACTGGTTGCCGAGGCGGATCAATATCTTTACAAGGGCAAAGAAGCCGGGCGCGACTGTGTGTTCAGCCATCTGGGCAAAGCACAGAATCTGGCCGTGCCTGCTCAACTCTCCAGACTCAGCACCCTTAGTGGAGAAAACCGTAGCGTGCGTCGAGCGCGGCGGGAGTGAGCTTATTTTTATCCATTTTGAATATAGGCTGGTACAAAAGCCTGCGCCGCATAGTGATAATGGAATAGAGTGAGGCCCGCGTTGTATGGCGGATCGACAAACAGGTATCTGACCAAATAGCCGCGTGCCCGTTATTTCACCGTGATGGTGAACGCTCGGATTCGGGTACTGCCTTGCCCGGATGCAATTTCGTTGCCAAGTTCCACCGAGGCCACCCAGTCCTGGCCGTCAATGATCTTGCGTGCCTGTAGGTGATCCAGGAAGAGTTTGATATCCAGTGATACCTGATGGGGTACTGGACTGGTGGCGCGGTAGGCGATGTACTGCCAAGGCTTGGGGCCCCACGTGGCGGTGCCCGTGTAAAGTTCCCAATCAATGTTGTTGATGCGGACTGTTTCGCGGTACTGGCCGAATGGGCGCAACGTGCCCCAGCTCTCAAGCCAGATCATCAGTTCATGTCGCAGTGGTGTATTGGTGGCGCCTTCGGGACGGCTGGCGGTACTGGTGAGCCAGAGGTCAAAGGCAAGATTGCCGTTGCCGTTCCTGGTTATCTCGTAGTTAAAATGGGTCTGGAGTGACTGCAGCGCATCGACTTGCCGGGGCAGGTCGGGTGTGGTGCTTTTGGACGCCCAGGGTTTGAGGCCATAGATGATTTCCGGGTAAGCGCGGACTTTATTGGAAGTAGGCCAGCTCCAATCCCACGCAAAGTCCATCCCTGTTGTGGCCGAGCGAGCCATGCCGACGCATTGCTTGTAGCCGCGGATGCCTTTGGCGTTCCAGACATTGTTTTCCACTATGTAAGTATCGATGTTCTGGTTCTGCCAATCTGCGCATGAACTGGCGATTTCCCCGCCAGGCAGCGGATTCAAGGTGGCATCATTGTTCCTGCTGATTTTTTCGTTGGCACAAGCCGTTAACAGCACCATGAGTACGAAAGCGAGAGCAACGTGCGGGCTGAACTGCATGGTGGGGCCTCCCCGGTAACATCGTTCAGCGCCGAGTATGAGCTTTGAGGTGCTGTAGAGACAAGCAAGCATTCCCTCATAGACAAAGGCTGCCTTCTTTTTAAGGGGCTTTGGCGACGTTAAGGCCGTGGCCTGGGCATGGTGGAGAGGATGCGTTCCCAGAATACGGCGCGTTTATGGGCGTCTTCCACCGGTTCAAGCCAGATGAGTTTGTCACTCTCCCGCATGCTTGGCTGGTTTGTTTCCTTGAGCGTGCTGGACAGGCCCTGTACTTCCGTGAGCTGACGACCTGCGGCCGGGGTGAGCATGTGGTTGATCCAGGCTTCGGCCAAGGCGGGGTCTGCTGTGCGCTTGAAAATAGCCCAACAGTCGAGCCACGCCAGTGCCCCTTCGCGGGGGATGACGTAGCCGATGTCCGCTCCGGCTTTGTCAAGCGCGCGGATTTGCTGGTCGCCGTAATTGGCGTAGATCAGAGCGATTTGTTTGTCATTGAACAGGGCTACCGCCTCTTCTGGCGAGCTGTAGGTGCCCGCCACGTTGGCACGCAGGGCCGTGAGGCGTTCGACAACTTTGTTGAACTGTGCATTGTTGAGCGCAAAAGGGGTACGGATGCCCAGGGTGAGTGCCGTCAGGCTGAAATTATGGGCGCTGCCGTTGAAGATGAGCACTTTGCCTTTGTAGCGTGCTTCCCACATCGCCGTCATGGAAGTAGGGGGCTGGCTGACGAGCTTGCGGTTGTAGATCAGCCCCATGGCCGAGTAGGTGTAGGGGATGGCGTAGGTTGCGCCCCCACGCATCAGGCCGGGGATGTTTTTGCGTTGGGCAAAACGGCTGAGTTGGTTGGCCAGGTTGGGGATGCTTTGCGTGCGGATGGGGGAGACCAGTTCGACATCAATGTAGCGTTGCAACTCGGCTGTGTTGACCGCCATCAGGTCAAAGGCACGTCCGTCATCCTTGCGGGCCAGATCCCAGAGTTCATCGTCGGAATTTACCACGGTCAGCTCGACGTTGACGTGATGCTGGTTCTCAAACGCCTTGATCTGCTCCGGGCTGGCGTAGCCCGGCCAGGAGAGGATGCGTAAAGATTCGGTAGCCCCGGCGGCCGTGCAAACCAACAACGCGACCCACAGGGCGAGACTGTATTTGAGCAGGCAACGACGATGTGTTTGCATAAGACTCGGCTAAAGGCTGTATGTTTGAATTATTGAGGATGTTCCAGGTGTTTTGTAGCAAGATACAAAAAGATACCTCTGTGTCGGTTTGATCTACAGGATGCCTTTGGGCTTTGGGTAATGCTGAAAAGAGGATAAAGCATACTTTCTCTACTATTCTCAGTGGATAGTGTGCCCATGTATGCAAGTGTGCCAAGGCGTGGGTGTGCTGGTCAAAAGGGTAGTTTTCTGCATAAAAACACCTGAGCCTATGGGGGGAGACATGTCATGGTTATGTAGGTTGATGCAGCTTGCCGTGGTGTGTCTGTTTGCGCCTTTTGCTGCCAATGCTGAGCAACAGCCTCCTTTGCGCTTGGTGACGCTCGATTATCCACCTTACATCATGCAGGATGCCAACGGTGCCAAGGGGGTGGTGGTTGATCTTGTGCGTGAAGTGTTTGCACGCATGAATCGTCAGATCAATATTGAATTTTACCCTTGGGTACGTGCGACTGCTTTGGTTGAAGCTGGGGTGGCGGACGCCATCTTTACAATCAAGCCCACGCCACAACGTGAGGCGTACATGATCTTCCCGCGTGAATCAATCCTTGCCCAGGATTACGTATTCTTTATCCGCAAGGATTCCCCTTACCGATTTAATGGGGATTTTCAGTCTTTGGCCACAGCACGGATTGGTGTTGTATTGCATACTTCCTATAGCAGCCGTTTCGATACGGCAGCCGCCCAGGGGGTATTTAACAGGATTGATGCTGCCAGCAGTTACGAACTCAACTTCCGTATGTTGCTCGCCCACCGGGTAGACGCCGTGATCTGTAGTCGCCTGGTTGGCTGGCAATATTTGGTTGGCATGCAGGGTGCTGATCAGGCAATGGTCAGCGGTCCCCCTGTCGAGACCACTGTTTCCTATCTGGCCTTCAGCCGCAAACCTGGGGCTGAGCAACTGGCCGCGCAATTTGACCAGATTGTGGCAAAAATGAAGGCCGATGGTTCGTTTGCAGACATTATGCAGAGGTATTCAAGATAAATATATTCTTCTTCTGTAGCCTGGATTCAATGGATGGTGCTACGTAAGTTGTGGCGCTGATTGCCTACAAATTCGTACCCATAGTGAATCATTCATGCACAGAAGGCTCATGTGTCATATCCAGCGCCGCCAGTAAGGTGCGCAAGCCTGTATCCAGGGCTTCTGCCGTGTGTGTATCCAGGGGGGCGAGGATGGCGGCCATATTGGTCACATGTGCAACGACCGCCTGATCAATCAAGGCGAAGCCGCCGGGGGTCAGGCGTACAAGCAGGCTTCGGGCGTCGTCGGGATTGGGGATGCGTTCAACCAAACCACGTTCGGCCAGTAACTGCAACTGCCGGGTCATGGTGCCAGAGGAGAGCATTAGGCTGGAAAACAGGGCTGTTGGGGCGAGGCAGTAGGGGGCGCCACTGCGGCGCAACGTAGCCAGCACATCGAATTCCCAACTACTGAGCCCATGATGCGCGAACACTTCATTCAGGTGCTTGTGGATGAGGGCTGCACAACGCCCCATGCGCCCCAGTAGCCCCATCTGAAAAGTGTCCAGATCAGGGCGTTCTTGCGCCCATTGCTGGCGGATCGCATCGACTGCATCAGGCTTGTGTAGGGGGGACATGATGGCTTTGGGGATTTGTCTTGGATGCGAGATATTTTCCTTGACCCGAGGAAAACGTCAAGTTAATCTGGATTTATCTTGAATTCGAGATAAATCCATGCCGACTAAAATGTCTTTCTTTGATGTTCTTCTGACTGCCTGCGTCCCTGTGATATGGGGGACAACTTATATCGTGACCAGCCAATTGCTGCCGCCGGGCCTACCAATGACGGCTGCGGTGATCCGGGTATTGCCTGCTGGTTTGGTATTGATCCTGTGGACGCGCCATCTGCCTGCGCGGGGGGAGTGCTTACGCCTGCTCTTGCTCTCATTCTTGAATATCGGAGCTTTTCAGGCACTGCTCTTTGTCGCAGCCTATCGTTTGCCCGGCGGGATTGCAGCGTTGCTTGGCGCCTGCCAGCCCTTAGTGTTGATGGGCTTGGTCTGGGTGGTGGAACGTCGCGCGCCGCGCCCGCTGATACTGGCTGCGGCACTGCTTGGTGTGGGCGGAATAGCTTTGCTGCTGGATGTGGCGCATCGGCAGTGGGACATGATCGGGCTTGCCGCCGCCGCATGCGGGGCCGTGGTGATGGCATGCGGAATTTATCTCACCCGGCGTTGGGGGAGCAGCTTGCCCGTCTTGTCTCTCACTGGCTGGCAGTTGCTGCTTGGAGGTGGCATGCTTCTGCCGCTGGCTATCTTCACTGAACCCGGTCTGCCTGTGCTCACGGGGTGGAACTTTGCCGGGTATGCCTATCTGTGCGTGTTTGGCGCGCTCATCGCCTATGCCCTGTGGTTTCGCGGTGTGCGCCGTTTGCCGTCGGTGTCCGTGGCGGCTTTGGGGCTGCTCAGTCCTGTTACGGCGGTGATATTGGGCTGGTGGCTACTCGGGCAGCAGCTACAAGGCTTGCAGCTGCTGGGGTTGGCGCCGGTATTGGCAAGTGTTTACGCTGTGCAATGGGGCAGTATCACGCAACGCGGATGATGCGTGTTACAGCGCTACTGCGCCCGCACACGGAGCGCCAGTTGCAGGAACTCGTCCCAGATATCACCTTTGCCCAGCCCCTTGACCATGCGATCAATGCGGGCTGCATGGACGAGTGCGGCGCGCAGCACGCCCGCCTTCAGGCGCGGAATGGCGCGTTTGCAGAGTGCCTGGCGTGGGCCGAAGACGCGTTCGGCCCGCATGGCTCCATCAATGGGTTGGCCTGAATCCACTGCTCCGCGCAGGTTGGTCAGCGTGCGGATTTCGTTGGTGAGTGCCCAGAGCACGAGTGGCGGGGCCGCACCTTCACCCTTGAGGCCATCGAGCAGACGGGCGCAGCGCACGGCATCGCCTTCGAGCACTGCGGTGCGCAGCTTTTCCGTGTCATATCGGGCTACATTGAGCACTGCGTCGGCTACTTGTTCTAGGCTTAATGGGCCAGGGCCGAAGAGCAGGGCGAGCTTCTGGATTTCCTGATGGGCTGCAAGCAGGTTGCCTTCCACGTGCTCGGCAATGAAAATCAGCGCCTCACGCGGAGCGCTCTGTTCCTGGCGGGCCAGACGCCCGGCAATCCATTGTGGCAGGTGGGCCAGGTCCGGCGCGTTGCATTCCAGGGTGACGCCTGCCTCGGCTATCGCTACGAACCAAGCCTGTTTGCGAGCAGCCCAATCCAACTGTGGCAGGCTGATCAGGGTAATCACACCGCCGTGTGGGTCCAGCTCCTTGGCCGTGCGTTGCAGTGCTTCGCCACCTTCTCGTCCGGGCTTGCCGGTGGGAATGCGCAGATCTATAAGCTTGAGGTCGCCAAACAGCGAAAGGTTGCCGGAAGCCAGCCCGAACTGGTTCCACTTGAAGCCTTGGGTGACGACCAGCACTTCACGCTCTGTGACGCCCTGTTTGCGCGCCGCCGCCCGGATGAGGTCGGCCGCTTCAATCACCAGCAGTGGCTCGTCGCCGTGCAGTACGTAAAGCGGCGCCAGCTCACGTTCAAGGTGTTGCGGCAATTGTTCCGGGCGCAGATTGGGCATGGCGGGGCGAAGGCCTATTTGGCCTCGGGCATCCGAGTGGCAGCCAGACGGCGTATGAGTTGCTGGATAACGTCTTCCTGCATCTCTGCATAAATCACTTTCTCTTCCTGTTCCTTGGCCAGCGCCAGGGCGTCTTTAAAGCTGATGTCCCGAATGACGCTGATTTCGCTCAGTGGGGTGATTTCGCGTCCATCGCGCCCCACCAGACGGAAGGAAAAGTACTGACGCAACTGGTAGGCACTGACTGCACCCGCTGAGTTCAGGCCCAGAATGTCTTTCTCCCTGAAATCATGAACAACTTGCAGGCGCACATCGGCATCGTCTGGTTGCGAGGCAATACGTGTGGTGCCGCTGTAGCCGATTTCACGTTTGACGGCGATGGCAAAGTCCGAATACGGGTCGATACCCAGAAAGATGCTGCGGAAGGGCAGATCCATCGAGCCGCGCAGGTGGAAGCCGCAAGCCACAAGCAGCAGGCAACAGAGTGCAGGCAGCAGCGCTTTGAAGAAATGTTTGGCAGTCATTGGGGCTGGGGCAAGAGTCAGAGAATCAGGTTGGTATTCTAACCCGGATCGTTGGCCAACGCCCACGCAGCCCATCCTGGCTGCGTGGGGTGTGCGGCATCATGCCTGGGCAGATTCCTCCCGTACAGGGATGAACAGATCCGTCTCGGATTTTGCATCCTGAGGTCCGGTGTAGCGCTCACCATAGCGCTCCAAGTCCGGGCCATGGGTGGGGGTGAGTTTCCAGGTCGTCTCCAGCAATTGCCAAGCCTGCCGGAAGGTTTCGCTGATTTCTTGCACCGGCCCTACATGGGTGACGCACACATAGCGCTGTGCCGGGATCGTGGTGCGCTCCATGCCCGTGGGGATGGGTGCACCGGCTACGGTGGCGCATCCCGCGTAGTAGCGGAAGCGCTCGCTGTCGATGCGCTCACAGACGCCGTACCATGCTCCGCCGGGTGTTTGGCCGATGATCTCGCTGCAGCGTGGATTGAGCCGATCCCACAGAGCCGGGATGGGGGAGGGATCTTCGCATATGACAGACATGCCGATGAGGTCAAATGCGGGGAGATCGACGATGGTGTATGGCAGATTCATGACAGACCCTTTCTCGATGTGAAGAATGAAGTGTTCCAACTCATCGAGCAGACGGGAGCGTTCCGCGATCTCGGCACGTAGCGTGTTCTGGTGCTGTCGCAGGAAGGCGGCGAAGTCCTGTGGGTGATCCAGCGCGCCTTGCTCACGCAAGGACTGGATCTGCTCCAGCGGTACTGCCAAGCGTCGCAGATGCAGTATGTGCTCCAGTTGGGCGATTTGTTCCGCGCTGTAGAAGCGGTAGCCCGTATCCGGGGCTACCCACGCCGGGGCAAACAGGCCAATCGCATCGTAATGCCTCAAGGTACGCGTGGTAATGCCCAGCAGACGGGCAAGCTGGCCAATCGGGATCATTCGTCACATGCTCCATGTATGCTCACACTCATCTTCGGCTTTGCCGTTGCGTCAAGGTCAAGCACTTTTTTGGATAAGGCGGAAACCTGTAGTGGGGGATGAGGCTCTACGAACAGGTTCTATGCTACTAGGAGACCTTGGGTATTGGTATCCAATTCAATTTGAAACCCATCCACATTGTTAGCACGAGCTGAGCGAACAGATATTGCCGGTGTGATGATTTTGGCATGGTGGTGTGTGGATTGTTATGATATTTGTTTATGTAATTGAGATGGTCTTTGCTGATTGGTTCTTTTCTATGAAGCAAGCTGTGGTGTTGCTGCGTTCGCATATTGAAACTGTTTGATCACCTTGTGTCGGGTTTGGCAGCGGATCGCCTGTCACGGGGAGTTTGCGCGGATGCCTTTGCCGTGTACACTCGCGCACGGCACAAAATTTGCGCTTTCTTTTTTCTCTTTCTGGTGAGTTCAACATGCAAACGCTCGACATCAAGATTCTTGACCCCCGCCTTCAGGACGCCATGCCCCAATACGGTACAGCCGGTGCGGCCGGGTTGGACTTGCGGGCGTGCATTGATGCTCCTCTGACGCTCAACCCTGGGGATACACACCTGATTCCATCCGGGATGGCGATCCATTTGGCTGATCCAGGGCTTGCCGCCCTGATCCTGCCACGCTCGGGCCTAGGCCACAAGCACGGCATCGTGATGGGCAATCTGGTCGGGTTGATTGATTCGGATTACCAGGGGCAGGTGTTTGTGTCGACCTGGAATCGGGGCAAGGAGCCTTTCACGATTCAGCCGATGGACCGCATCGCCCAACTGGTCGTGGTGCCGGTGGTACAGATGGCGTTGAATGTGGTGACGGATTTCGAAGCCAGCGAGCGCGGTAGTGGCGGTTTTGGCAGTACGGGTCGTCAATAAAGCGCCTTGTACGCTGGGGCCGCCTGAGCGGCCCCGCATCTATCGCCTAGCCTACCTTCGGGCGGGAGGTGTTGAGTACGCTCATTGCGGAGCTGATCAGCCCGGCTACATTGGATAAGTCGGAGGGCACCACCAGGGTGGTGCTGCTCTTGGCGAGGTTCCCATAGGCGGCGACAGCTTGCTCAGCGACCTTGAGTTGTACGGCCTTGTCGCCTCCTTGCTGGTTGATGGCTTCGGCGACGCGGGTGATGGCTGCAGCGGTGGCTTCGGCCACCAGCAATACGGACTGGGCTTCACCCTTGGCACGGTTGATGGCGGCTTCTCGGTCGCCTTCTGAGCGCATCACGGCAGATTTTTGCGAACCTTCGGCAAGGTTGATTTCTTCTTGCCGTTTCCCTTCCGATTGGGCGATACGGGCGCGTTTTTCACGCTCGGCCGTGATCTGCAACTGCATGGCGTTGAGGATGCTCTGGGGCGGCACAATGTCCTTGACCTCATAGCGCAGCACCTTCACACCCCAGGATTCTGAGGCTTCATCCAGGGCACTGACGACTGCTTTGTTTAGCTCGTCGCGGGCCTGCAAGAGCTTGTCCAGTTCAAGTTTGCCGGTTTCCGAGCGCAGGGTGGTCTTGGCGAGCTGTTCGATGGCGAACTCGAAATTCTCGGTGCCATAGGAGGCCAGACGCGGGTCTTGCACCTGATAGTAGAGGATGCCGTCGATCTCCACCTGGGTGTTGTCCTTGGTGATGCAGACTTGCGGGGCCACGTCCATTGGGACTTCCTTGAGGGTGTGACGGTAAGCCACGCGATCGATGAAGGGGACGAGAATGCGCAGCCCGGCGTGGTATTGGTCGTGATAACGGCCCAGGCGTTCGATGATGAAAACGCTTTGTTGCGGCACGATGCGTACCGTTCGGGCGATAAAGACGATGGCGCAAATCAACAGAGCCAGTGGGATGAAGTATGCGGACACGAGACTTCTCCTTAATCGGATAAATTTGGGGTGACGGTTTGTGGAGGTCTGGATTTCAGCGGGGCGTGATGTGCAGGGTGTTGCCAGTCTGCCCGGTGATGGTGACAGAGGTGTTGTCTGCCAGCCCTTGTGGCCCGGTGGCATCCCATTCCGTACCGCGCCAGCGGACACGGTAGCCGGGGCCGTGGGTGGTGACGATGGTGGCTTGTGGGCGTTCAATGATGGGCATGGGCGGGTGCTTGGCGTTGCGCGTGCGCCAACGGTGGACAACCAGAAGACCTGACATGCCTGCCACGGTGGCAACCGTGAGTTGGACGGGGATGTTGATATCCAGCGCGGACAGCGCACAGGCCACGGCGAACGCTGCGC
Source organism: Uliginosibacterium gangwonense DSM 18521 (assembly GCF_000373965.1). GTDB lineage: Bacteria > Pseudomonadota > Gammaproteobacteria > Burkholderiales > Rhodocyclaceae > Uliginosibacterium > Uliginosibacterium gangwonense. The sequence continues at coordinate 134,072 of NZ_KB892867.1, forward strand.
AAAGTACCAGAAGATAAAGCGTGCCGGTCAGTAGTTCGACGACCAGACAGGCTGCGGCGAGGATGGCCCAGGCAATCGTCATGGCGTCATTCTCCTTTTGGTAATGGCACGAATAGTATGCCAAGAAAATGGCTTCTCGGGGCTGTTTTGCCGCAAGGGCAAGATCAACATCAAGTATTTAGTTGTGGCGCCCCGCGCGCTGGCGTACCCGTTCCACGTAGGCCAGTGCATCCAGCGGCGTGCCGTTGCGTTGGGTTTCCCAGATCGTCTCACCCAAGGCTTCCAGCACATCGTGCAAAGCGGCATGACGGTCCCCTTGATGGTGGAGCAGGCAGGCGTCATACGCCTCACGGATGCCGGGAGGTTGGTTGATCGAGAGCTGCTCGTGGATGGCCAGATGCAGTGACAGGTGCAGGAAGGGATTGACCTGTCCGTCTTCGGGGCGGAAATCCCTGAGCGCAGCCTCGGCGTCGCCTAGCAGGGCATGGTATTCAGGATGCTGACCAATCAGTTCGGCGGCAATGGATTCCATTGCGCTGAGGGCTTCATGGGCAAGGTGCTTGCGCCAGGATTCGATGAAGAATTGGCGTGCTTGATCGCGGCTGGGGTTGAACATAATGGGGTCAGACGCAGCCACCACGAGGGCGTTGGCTGCGTGCAAATTACAATCCGAGTGAGCTGACCACCGATTCTAACTGCGATTCGCACTCTTCTGCGAACACGGCAAGCAGCGTCAGGTCTACACCGGAAAGTTCTGGCGAATCCGGGCAGAGCGGGGCGCAGGCCGCGTTGATCTGTTCGCCACGTTCCAGGGCTTCGGCAATCGAGATGGCCAGATTGAGGCGGGCGGCTTCGGCAGCCTGTTCGCCAGCCTCGATGGGTTTGAGCTGATGACGTACAACGCAGGCGAAGGATTCCGGCAATTGCCATTTCAGGATGAGCGCTGCGCCGACTTCGGCAAAATCGCAGCCCAGCATGTCGCGTTCCTTTTGGGCAATATCGCTCAGCGAGTACGAGGCCATATCCAGGATGATGGCGGCTAGGTCTGGTTGCGTCTGGTAGAGCACCAGATGCCCCATGTCCGAGAGCAACCCGAGGATGAAAAAGCGCTCCGGGTCGCGCTCTCCCAGATGCCGTGCCATGCTGCGGCAGAGCAAGGCCCGCCGGATGCTGCCACGCCAGAAGCGCGCCATATCCATCTTCTGGGGGCGGATACCCTGGAAGGTGCTTGCCAGGGTACTTGCCAGCACAATGTCACCCAACTGATTGAGCCCGATCAGGCCGATGGCCCGGCTCAGGGTTTCGATCTTGCGCGGGAAACCGTAAAAGGCGCTGTTGGCAATGCGCAGAACCGCAGCGGCAAGCGAGGGGTCTGTACTGATCAGGTCCGATAAGGCCTGGATGACGACCTCAGGGTCTGCTAGCGCACTACGCACTTTGTAGTAGAGGGTAGGAAGACTTGCCAGTGCGCGTTGGTTTGACACCAGTTCTTCTGCAATGCCCATAAGTCCTCTTACGCTTTGTGATCGTTTTCACCGAGCGGGAATGGTACTCCGAAGCCTGATGCCTGTCCTGTGAAAAATGGCGCGGATATATGGCGTTTAGGTCGGCGCCAATTGCATGGCGACCAGCTCACAACTATGCAGGTGCTCCAAAGCCTTGCTGGAGCATAGTCGCACGGCGGAGCCGTTGCTGCGAACCATCACTTCGATGGGCTGGCGGGATCGGCCCGAAGGCACCACGATGGCTGGCGTCTTGTGTCCGCAGTTGATGCGCGGTAACAGGATGGCCGGGCTGACCGGGGCAGGTTTGTTCGCAGCCACTCCGGCATGTGCGGGCAGGGTAGTGGCCAAGGCACGCTCAGCCAGCAGTTCGAGCCCGATTTCAAATTCCGAACTACTGATGCTGCGTGCCCGGCGGGTGATGCAGATGGCAACCGATGCTCGTTCCTTGAAACGCAGGGCAACAATTTCACCTACACAGATGACCCCGGCCTGCCCGGCCAGGAATCGCAGCCCATAGCCACCTTCGCTTTGATCAATGATGGCCCATTCACTGGTTGGTGCCTGCACAGGGGCGTTTGTTGTTTCATCGGAGCGACGTCGGGTCATGGCATTTTGGGCCACGAACTGGAAGACGGCAGCAAAGCCGGAGACCAGATCGGCGCGTGGCCGCACTCCATTGCGAGAGTGGCGGCGTTTGCGGGGTTCCGACCATTGTTCATGGCAACGGATGAGCAGGGCCAGGTAAGACGGATCATTGGCTGTGCCAGGAAGCCCCAGGCGTGAGGGGAGCTGCCCTGCTTGCAGGCCCTGAATCTGCTCGGCCAGTTTTGCGAGCAAGGGACGGGTGTCTACAAAATGATAGCGTGTGTTGTTGATGTGCTCTTGCTTGAGGCGTTGTGGGCCACGTGCGCTATCGGAAAACGCAAAAATGCCGGTGGTGTCCGCTTCAAAAGTGGGGACTATGGTGCTGATTTTGACCAGATGCGCGTAACGCTCGGTATAGAGGCGCACCTGGGCGATATCGTTCTCCCCGAGTGTAGAAGGATCTGACAACGCCATTAGGCAGCTTTGCGCTACAACCTTGTCGAGCGCGTTGATGTAGTTGGTGACGGCTTCGTCCCGGCTTTCGTGGCGCGCTTCTTCATTCATCAGCAACAAGCTGCGGAACTGTTTCCAGCGTTGTGCCGAGCCGCTTGAATATACCCGGTAGGCAATCAGTGCCCGGCGGTGGATCAACTGTGCGGTATACAGCGCTGCCAAAGGTTGCTGGCGGGCATGCAGCACGCGGAACCACTTGCTGGAAAGTGTTTCGGCCAGCTCGTGGTAGGCTTGGCTGAACGCTTTGAGCAGGCTGTCCAGCGCTGTGGCGATGTTACGGCTCTCCGTGGTCAGTGGCAGCACACTCTGGTTGAGTTGGGTTTCGAGGTCGCACAGGTGCGGCTCTGCACCTTTGAGCAGGATTTCCAGTTGGCGCAGTTGTGCGCGAACGTTTTGTTTCTGCTGACGAATTGCCGTAATCTGCTGGATGAAGCCCTTGACCAGATGCTCTGGCGGCTCCATCGATACACTCTGTACCCAGGCGGAAAGTCCGCCCAATTGTGCGTCGGCTTCGCCCTCCTGCTGAGTGAGCAGGCCACGTAGCGAGCCGATTAAATTCTTACCCGGTGACGGTGCAGTCAACTTGCTGTCTTTATCCACGAATGAGTGCCACGATGAAAACCGGTTATGCCAGATTCACCCGGCAAACCAGCAAGAGCTTGGACTTTCGGCAGGGTAGCCGCACAAGATTATAGAATCATTGCATGTAAAAAACTGATTCCAATTTTATCACCTTGCCATGCACGACGGCGATTTCATTGCCCCACCGCATGCAAATGGCAGACGAACGCCTCTTGCCATGTTGCAAGGCTGGCGCGGTAGCAGAGCGCTGTGGGTATCACTCAGAACCTGTTCATAATCTTACGGCGAGGCCGTGATCGGGGCTCATGCGCTGTTCTTCACACCGTTGACGGCCTCTCGCGACAGATTTTGAACAGGGTCTCAGGCAAGTGTCTCCGGTTGAATCATGCGTTCGATCAGATTGATCCGATCTTTGACAATGAGTTTGCGTTTTTTGAGGCGACGAAGGGTTAGATCGTCGTCCTGCTGGAGTTTGTAGAGTTGATTAATCGTTTTCTCCAACTCTTGATGCTCTGCATGCAGATTTTTCAGGCGTTGGTGCAGGCTCATTGCACTTTCTAGTATCTCGTTCATCGGGTGCCTCCAGCGAACCTGTTGGAATAGCATCTGTTATTCAAGCGTGCTGCTCTGCGTTGCGCAGGAACAGAAAGCCTTGGTTTTATCGTAGGCGCCCGAAGCAATCGTTACAACTCCTGACACTCTAGGGCTTGAGAAAAAAGTGTTTCGGCCCGATATCAAAGTTAAGGGCGATAAACAGAGGGTGATCAAAACTCCGTGTCCGAGGTGTGTACATGAGTGACCTGACCTGACGGAGATCTATCATGCATATCGTACTTAATACCCCTGTTTTGTACGTGGTTGATTACCCCTCGGTAGATGCAATTGAAGTGATTGACAAGCGCAATGCACGTGGTGCGCTTTTTGCCGGGGATACCGCTGCCCGTTTTCGCAAGGAATTGGCCGATGTCATGAGTCAGTCGGAAGATGAAGAGGGCAATGATGCAGATGTTGATGTGTGCCTGGACCACTTTTCAGCCCTGATGACCCAACCTGCGATCTATCAATAAATCAGCCCTGGAAACTGATCATGCCCTTGCTGTGCGGGCATGATCAGTGTTCTAGCGCTGCTGGGATGCTTTTCGTTTTTTTGGATTTCTCTTCACGCTGCCGAGGTCTTTTCCAGTAGAGCACAAACAGATTCCATGCCCGAATGCCGAGGCTTGGGCTGTTTGCACCAGGCGCGGTCTGTGGCATGCTTGGAAGCATGAACAAGGCTTTTGTAAAAGACGATGATGCCGAGGACGACGACGATCAGGTGCAAGCGCCTGCCATCCCGGCTGGAACCAAGTATTACATCACCCGTCGGGGCTTTCTGGTCCTGAAGGAAGAACTCGACCGTCTGGTGCGCGTGGAGCGGCCCGAGGTGGTGTCGGTTGTTTCCTGGGCGGCCTCCAACGGGGACCGTTCGGAAAACGGTGACTACATTTATGGCAAGCGCCGTTTGCGTGAGATCGACCGGCGCATCCGCTTTTTGATCAAGCGGCTCGAATCCGCCACGGTTGTCGACCCCAAGGATCAGGAGAATCTGGAGCAGGTTTTCTTTGGTGCCACGGTCACGGTATGCGATATCGAGGGCGAGGAGGCCAGCTACCAGATCGTGGGGGTGGATGAGGCCAATGCTTCCGAAGGGCGTATCAGCTGGATCTCTCCACTGGCCAAGGCGCTGTTCAAGGCCCGGTTGGGGGATACGGTGCGTTTCATGAGCCCGAGCGGGCCGCGCGAACTGGACATCATCGATATTCGCTACGAGTAGCGCCCGTCCGTATGCGCCTACGCAATACGCGGGCATGCCGGGGGAGTTCGAAGATGAAGCGCGCTCCCGCGTCCGGCTGCGCCTCGGCACGGATGCTGCCATTGTGGCGCTCAATGATTCTGCGCACAGACGCCAGCCCAATGCCGGTGCCGCCAAACCCCTGGTGGGCATGCAGTTGCTGGAAAGGTTGAAACAACCGTTTGGCGTGGGCCATGTCGAAACCGATCCCATTGTCTTCCAGGGTGTAGCGGATTACCTCGTTATCCTCTTGTACGCTCAGGCTGATCATTGCGGGTGTGCGGGTATGGGTGAATTTCCAGGCGTTATGAAGAAGGTTGGAGAGTGCGTTGCGTAGCAGTGCTTCGTCTCCCTCGGTGGGTAGATGTTCAGGGGCCTGGAATTCAACCTGCCGTTCCGGGTGTGCCATGCGCAGATCATCCACGATTTCACGGGCGATATCGGCCAGATCCAGTGCCTGATATTTGAGTGGCGCCCGCGAGACATTGGCCAGACTGAGCAACTCGTCGATCAACTCCCCCATGCGCACACTGGCGCGATAGATACGATCCAGGTACTCCCGGCCCTGGGTGTCGAGCTGTTCTTCGTTGTCCTCTTTCAAGGCATGTGCAAAGCCATTGATCGCCCGAAGTGGGGCGCGTAGATCGTGGGAGACCGAATAGCTGAAGGCCATCAGTTCCCGGTTGGATTGTTCCAGTTCTGCTGTGCGCTGTTGCACCCGCTCCTCCAGCGATGTATTCACCTCGCCCAAGGTCTGGCGAGAGCGTTCGCGGCGGCGCATATCAAAGTGGATGAGCAGGGCGATTACCCCGAGCACCACCAACAAGGCACTGGCCGCCCAGATCAGACGGCGGCGCATCTCCAGGAATTCCGCATCCATCACCGCCTGGGCACGTGATGTACCGACGATCAATGGAAAGTTTTGCATCCGGCTGAAGTTACCGATATGTGTTTTCCCCTCAAAATCAAAGCTCGCCTGATAGATGCCGGGCAAATCCGGGTGAGGGTGGAGGGATCGATTTGTGATGGGCTGCATAATGTCCAGGCGGCCCCCTTGCAAGGGGAAGCTGATCAGGCATCCTCCCTGGTTGTCGAGCAGATGGACCCGATCGTCGCTGCTCAGGCGCACATCCTGGTAAAAAGATTCGATGTAATCCAGATCGATCAGCGCGATGGCCCCCTCCCAGGATTCATTGTGTCCGGCGCCTGACCAGAATTGATAGACAGGCAAAAGGCGCTTGCCACGGGCGTCCTGCATCGGGCGCTGCACCTGGAATGGCTGTCCTCCGGGGATTTCCAGCGCGCTGGGCTGAGAAGGCAGTTCCTGCACGGTAAACTCGGCACGACGCGCAATGATCGGATGGTTCTGCCCACGGTCATAGATTGCCAAAACAGCGATTTCCGGATGCTGGGCAACCGAATGGGTTGCCAATTCCTGCAGCCCTTTGCGTTGGCGTTCCTGGGCCTGCCCGTTCAAGGTTTCGGCTGCAATGCGCAGCATCTTGAGTGACTGGGTACTCTCATCCAGCGTGCGTGAAACGTATTCCTGCAACACGCGAGTCAGGCTGGCAAGCTGCGTATCCTGCATGTGGCGCTGGCGCAGGCGGTCTTGCTGAATCAAGGTGCTGACCCCCATGGCGATGAGGGTGGAGAGCAGGAAGAAGGCGCCAAACACGTACAAGGTCAGGTGCGTGTAACTGCCAGGGGCTCCGTGCGCTTCTTCACGCGAGGCTGGGCCACCCGTTTCAAGTGTGCCTGCAGCAGCGCTTGTGCTCATGTTGTAAGTTTGTCGGGAGTCATGTTGGGCACGGTGTGTCGCAAGGGGGTTGAAATCTTGAACGGGAGCCTCCATATGAGCCGATGTTAACAAAGTGCCTAACCGGAGGATACATCGCATGACTGAACGGGCAGAATTCACCGCCGAGAAGCGTGGCTTTCAAGCTGAAGTGAAGCAGTTGCTTCACCTGATGATCCACTCGCTGTACTCGAACCGCGAGATTTTTTTGCGCGAGTTGATTTCCAACGCGTCCGATGCCTGTGACAAACTACGCTTTGAGGCCCTGGACAACAGCGCGCTCTATGAGACGGATTCTGAGCTGAAGATCCGCGTGCGCTTCGACAAAACCACGCGCACCATCACGATTTCCGACAACGGGATCGGGATGAGCCGTGACGAAGTGATCGCCAACCTCGGCACCATCGCCAAGTCTGGCACCAAGGAATTTTTCTCCCGCCTCTCGGGTGACCAGCAGAAGGACGCCAACCTCATCGGCCAGTTCGGCGTCGGTTTCTATTCCGCTTTCATCGTGGCGGACAAAGTCACGGTCATGACCCGCCGTGCGGGCGAGGGCGCCGAAGCCGGGGTGAAGTGGGAATGCTCGATGGTCGGCGACGAAGCGGGCGAATACGCCATCGAACCCTACATCAAGGCGATACGCGGTACCGACATCATCCTGCACCTGCGCGAAGGTGAAGACGACCTGATCTCCGGCTACAAGCTGCGCTCAGTTATCCGCAAGTATTCCGATCACATCATCCAGCCTATCCTGATGCAAAAGGAAGAATGGAATCAGGAAAAAGCCGAAAACATCCTGAGTGATGAAGAAGAAACCATCAACCAGGCCAATGCCCTGTGGACGCGTAGCAAGAGCGACGTGACCGAGGACGAGTACAAGGCCTTCTTCAAGCACGTTTCCCACGACTATGATGACCCCATCGCCTGGTCGCACGCCAAGGTGGAAGGCCGCCACGAATACACCCAGCTGCTCTACATCCCCAAGCGCGCTCCTTTCGACCTGTGGGACCGCAATCCGCGCCACGGCCTCAAGCTCTATGTGCGTCGCGTCTTCATCATGGATGATGCGGAAAAACTGTTGCCACACTACCTGCGCTTCGTGCGTGGGGTGATCGACTCCAACGACCTGCCGCTGAACGTCTCGCGTGAAATCCTGCAAGAGAGCAAAGACGTCGACACCATCCGTGGTGGCTGCGCCAAGCGCGTACTCGGGCTGCTCGAAGACCTCGCAGAAAACCGCAAGGAAGACTACGCCGCCTTCTGGCGCGAATTTGGCCGCGTGTTGAAGGAAGGCTTGGGCGAAGACTTCGCCAACAAGGACAAGCTCGCCGGCCTGATGCGTTTTGCCTCCACCCATACCGACACGGCGGATGAAGGCGTCTCGCTCAAGGACTACATCGGCCGCATGAAGGAAGGTCAGGAAAAGATCTACTACGTGACCGCTGAGAGCTTCAATGCTGCCAAGAACAGCCCCCACCTCGAAGTCTTCCGCAAGAAAGGCATCGAAGTGCTGTTGCTCGCCGACCGCATTGATGAATGGGCCGTGGGCTACCTCACCGAATTCGAAGGCAAGCAGATCGTCTCCGTTGCCAAGGGCGACCTCGATCTAGGCAAGCTCGAAGACGAAGAGGAAAAGAAAAAGGTCGCCGAGCAGGCCGAAGAGTTCAAGCCGTTCCTCGAAAAGGTCAAGACTGCGCTGGGCGAACGCGTGAAAGAAGTGCGCGTCACACACCGCCTCACCGACAGCCCCGCCTGCCTCGTGGTAGAAGAAAACGACATGGGCGCCAATCTCGCCCGCATGCTCAAGGCCGCTGGGCAAGAGGTGCCAATAAGCGCCCCGATCCTGGAAATCAACCCTGGGCACCCGGTGGTGACACGGCTTAAGCTCGAAGACGCCAAGTTCGACGACTGGGCCAACGTCCTCTTCGACCAAGCCTTGCTCGCCGAAGGCGGCACCCTGGACGACCCCGCCACCTTCATTAAACGCATGAACCAACTGATGCTGGATATGGCGAAGTAATATAGTTGTGAGTTGTTAAAAAGGCCGCGCAAGCGGCCTTTTTTCCCACAGATGTAGGGCGCATTGAGCGCAGCGAACTGCGCCGTACGAGGTGATCCGATTTACAATTTTTCGTCCCGCTCTGGTGTCGGTGTTGTAGCCTGAACTGCCGGGAGCAGGGCGGAGATGTGCTCGGTGACGAATCCCTGCATAGACAACCAGTCAAGCGCACTCTGGTTATCATAGAAATTGCCAATCGCGGTGTCTCGGCGATACTCTAGGCTTTGTCCGTTGAGTAGGCGCACAATGAACTGATCCGGGACCAGTTTGGCAACTGCTACGACGCCATGCTGCCCTGCCCATTCTGTAAACTGCTGGGCTTCCTCAAGCCCTTCCGGTGTGCTTCCCCGCCACTGGCGTAATTCGTACAGCAGTGCCCAACGGATGGGGCTGCCTGCTTGCCGCCAGGCGTTCTGGACTGAGGCCACAGCATCGTGAATGCCTTGACGGTTGAAAGGGCCGTGCATGATGACCACGCAGATCTGGTCCTGCCAGTACACGACGTGAGCTCCATGTTGCGAGAAACGCATGCTGTCCTCCCGGACACCAGAAGGGGACTCTACTTAAGTATAGGAGCTAGATCGTGATGGGCATTCGGGGTTTGCCCGCGTGTAGGGGTTAAAAATCTCTGGCGAAGATCTCGGAATAGCGGAGGACCGACCGTCTCCAGAGTTAAGGCCGTAACCCGGAGCAGGCTGAAAAAGCGTAGCACCCTCTGACGCGTGGCGACTACTTGAAACGATAGCCTGCATCGGATGGTACTTTTGGTTCATCTGCTTTGCGTGCGCGGGGCGCAATGCTATGTCAATAGACCTCTTTGGGGTTGAGATAGTATTGCTTGTAGTCGAAATCGATTCGATCAATATTTGGGGTGCTTAGGTATAGGATTTTACGCTTGGAGAGATTGGCGAACACCAGGGCTTCACGAAACTCGTCAAGCCAGAGTTTCTTCATCGTTCCGTTTTTGTAGGCAATCTGCATGCCTGCTTCAATTCTGCGTAGGGCTTCGCTATTGCTTTTGTTGGAAAAGAAAAAGCGCGGCAGGGCGTAAGCCACAGCGATATGGGTATCGTAATCCAGATTGCGTATTTTTTGATGCTTTTTGAATTCCGGTTCAAGTTCGTTGATGCCCCTGCAGAACAGGTCGATCCGGCTGGCCGCCACCATGTTGAAAAGGCTTTCGTAGCTAGCCACTTCTGTGACTTTCAAGCCGTTGTAGCGCAAGATCGTGACATCTGCCCAGCCAACGCCCTGGCCGATGTTGAATGCTTTGAGATCATCAAGTGTATTAACCTGACTGAACGCTTTTCTTGCCAAGGGTGATACAAAACATATGCGATACCCGGTGACGCCAAAATCAATTGGAACATGCACATAATCAATTCCCTTGTCGAGAAAATCATTTGTAAAAGTCGTCATGACTAAAAGATTGGGAAGTGAATTTTTTGAAGTTTCGACCAAGGCCCGCGCTGTATTCATGGGCGGAGATACCCGTATTTCATAATCGTCACCGGTAGCGGTAGCGTCGAGTGCCAGCTTGATGAGTTTGAAGTTATAGGCTTGGCGCGGATCGCTTTGGCTTTCCGGAGCGGTCAAAGTCACGATCAGCTTTTCTGTGCCAGCCCAGCAGGCATTGCAAAGCAATGCAGCTGCAAGCAAAGACCTGAAAAAAACTGCGAACATGTTGGTTCCTGTGATCAGTGCATGGATTTATCTTAGCATTTTCAATTTAAATGAAAGAATAAGATTGGGTAATTAGTGGTAAACCAGCGGACGTGCTGATCAGGCATCCCGGCTGTTTCTGTGCGAGGGTACGGGGTTTTCCGGGGCGAGGGCTTGTCGATTCTAGCTATTGATTCTGAACGGGCGCTTGAATCCGGCGCGTGGTGTGGCGCCTTCTCTATCCGGTAGCGGATTTGCAGCAGGAGGCTTGATTCAACGCTTAAGGCGCATCACTTGTAGCCGAGGGGGTAATTTGCTGCGCACGCGTTTGGGGGGCATTGTGGGATGCTGAAGGCGTCCCCTCGATGATTCCTGTTCTACCAAGTCAGTGCAGATAAGCAGGCGCCGAAAACAACAAAGCCCGCATCTGCGGGCTTTGTAATGTGATCAAACGCGCGGAGCGGATGGATCAGGCAGCGAGCACGCCCTTCAGGTAGGCGGCGATGGCGTCGTCCTGGCAGTTGGCGAAGAAGTATTCCTGGAACTTCTCACCGGCGATGGCGGCCTTGAGCAGGTCTTGGTCGACTTCCTTCAGCACGGTCAGCATGTCCTTGCAGGATGCGGCCTTCACATCCTTCAGGATGCCACGGTTCTTGGCCATGATGGCAGCGCGTTCCTTGGGGTAGCCCAGGCCGCGTTCGCCTTCGAACAGCTTGCGATACACGTCTTGCAGGTTCAGTTCAGCGGCCCAGCCGAAGCCCTTGGCGTAGGGCATGGAGATGGCGTTGCCGTCGTTGATCTGGCCGAACAGGAAAGCGTCGGTGGGGTCGATCACTAGACCGCAGAACACGCCGGGCATGGCGTTGCAGGCCAGCATGGCGCCCATCCCGGTGCCACAGCCGGTCACCACGAAATCAGCAGCTTTGGAGTTGAGCAGAATGCCAGCGAGCAGGCCGTTCATCACGTAGGTGAGTTGAGCCTTGTCTTCAGCGGCGTACATCCCGTAGTTGAACACGGTGTGGCCCAGCGGTTCGACAACAGTCTTGAGCGCGTTGACGATCACGGCGTTCTTGGCGGCTTGGCTGTTTTCGTTGATCAGAGCAATTTTCATGAAAATCGTACCTTTTGTCTCGAAGATGACGCGTTGCGTCTCACGTTGAAAAATGTTGTTATTGCGGATCTGCGGGCCTCAGGCGCTGCCAGGAAAACAAACAGACACCAAGCCCATCAAAACCCCAAGGGTAAACCTGTATCAGTATAAACACAAATTGATCCTAAGCCCAAGCTCAGGACTGAACTTTTTACGTTGAAGTTGCTGTTTTGTGATCGTTATCATCCGGGAAGAGGGAAAAGCAGCCGCCGCAGCCAGATTCGGGCGAAATGTCTGTTTCTCGGGGGGCTGGAGCGGGCTGTAGGAGTGGCTGACCGCACAGTGCCCGCCAATAAGGAATTCCGGTACGATGCGCTCAAAGCCCGGGCATGGCGCGGCCAAGCCCCGTGCACTCTATCGGTCTGCTGGAGGAATTATCATGTCTGCCATACTTCGCCTGAGCCTTGTTGTGCTGGTGGTGAGTCTTCCCTTGCACGCGCAAGCCTGCACCCTGTGGGGGGCTGCCGGGGCCGATGCTGCCGATGGCACCATCCTCTCCAAGAACCGGGACTGGAAGCCCGATCACCAGCAAAGCCTCAAGCTCGTCCGCCCCGCACAGGGCTATGCCTATTTTGGCCTGTACGCAGAGGGTAACGACGAACCGGGGCTCAAGGCGGGTGTGAATGAGAAGGGGCTCTCCATCGTTTCCGCTTCCAGCAATATTCCCAACGCATCGCGTCAGCGCCAGTCCGGCAAACATGGCATCATGATCGACATTCTGCGCCGCTTTGCCAGCATTGACGCACTGCTGCCGCAAGCCGACCGCATATTCGCGGCCTCCTACGCCAACTTTTTCATGATTGCCGACGCGCACAAACTGCTCGTTGCCGAAATCGGCCTGGATGGCCGCTTCCGCTACAAGGTCGTTGATCAGGGTGCCACTGCCCACACCAACCACTATCTGGACGACGCCCTGGCAGGCCAGTTTGAAGACCAACCGGGGCGCAGCAGCGCCACCCGGCTCGCGCGTGTCAATGAACTCCTCGCCCAAGCCCCACGCCCGCTGACCGCCGAGCAATTCGCCCAGATCAGCCGCGACCATCATGATGGCCCCAACAACAGCCTCTGGCGCAACGGCCGCGAACACACGCTCGCCTCCTGGATCATCAGCCACCCTAAAAACAGCGCCCCTCACCTGCGCGTCGTTCTCAACAACCCTGGTCAGGACGAAAGCATTCAGGAATTCACACTGGATGAGGCATTCTGGCAAAAAAACGATAATCCGTAGTCATGTGAAATGCCTTGAGAAATGTAGAGACCGTCTTGCCAACCAAGCACTAAAATTGTGACAACACATTATTTGCGTCACCCGCAAATATGTTCATCATATCTATAATTTTCATGTGGTGGATTTTACGACAAAAGCGTTGGGAGACGCCTTCGGCTTTCCCAACCTACCGCACTGACCGTCCATAGGGGAGGAGGGGGGCATCAACCCGCGTAGCATGGCGTCGTCAGCAAATGGCATGCAGGATTGCTTGCAAACGGTGGTGCCTGTTTGGTGCAACTATTTCGGTAGCAATTTCCCTGTTTTCTTGTCCAGAAAAAACACTTGCCCCTTGTTGTTCTCCACGCGGATTTTTCCTTTTTGCAGCTTCAGGGCGTTGATGATCGTCCATTGCACATCTTGTTCGAGATTGGGTGTGGATTGATCTGCCGACGCTTGTTCAAAGACGACCTGTTTCCAGAGTACTCGATCGGTTTTTACCACGCGGGCTTCCACGTAATTGGCGTGGCTACGGTATTCCACGCCATGATCCATCACAGGCTTGGGGTCGGCGACTTTGGCCTGTACGACTGCAGACATCAACAATGCTCCGAACATGATGGGTTGAAGGCTCTTGCGTATCATGATTTTCTCTCTTGCAAACAAAAACGTCTGCAGATGTGAAATGGAAAAACCACTGCAAGCTTGGCTTGCAGTGGTGCGTGTCCGTCAAGTCTGAAGCTTACAGGCTTTCTGCGAAATGTTCGACGTTGTCGGCATTCTGGACAGCGTTGTCCGGGCTGCTGATGGCCAGGTCCTTGCCTTCTTGCAGGCCGTATACGTAATCTTCTGTTCCACCGTTGATGAAGAAGTGACTGGATTCGTGGATGAGCGTACCTGCCTTGGAGTCATAGCCCGTGGCGGCCGCGCCCCAGTATCCGCGCCCGATGTAGATGTGATAGGGGTCGTTCTGCTGCACATATGCCATGTTGCTGCTGTATTCGCTGGTGTCGTCGCATTCCAGGCGGATTGTCTGACTGGCGAATTCTTTGGCGATGCCGTCGAAATGCGCCTTGACGGTGGCAAAGCGGGTTGCGGTGTATGCACCAAACCAGGTGTTGTAGAGTGTGCCGCCCTTTGGATTGGCCTTAATCCACGCAACTGCCTTGTTGTTGTAGGTGGTGGCGTTGGTGATGGCGGTTTTGAGGGTGGCCTGACGTGAGGTGGAGCAACTGGTGAACTGCAGGGTCATGCCAGATGCCTTGACGACGGCGCTGGCTGCAATTGCAGATTGTGCGGTGGCTGTAGTCTTGAACTGGAGGGTGCCCGGCGCGCCGGTGAAGGACAGATGCTTGCTGTCGTCCAGATTGATGCCGGTTCTGGTGCGCGCGCGTACAACTCCTTGGGAGGCAGGGGCGCTGTCGAGCACACTCAACTGGTTGGCGCGGAAATTGATGGAGAAGTCTCCGCCACGCTCCATGTCATAGAACTTGGCGATGTCGATGTTTGCCGTATAAGCAGAGCCTGCCTTGATTTCCACATAGTCGCTGGCGGTTGGCGCAACGTACTTGACCATAATGCCGTGGTATGACAATTCCTGTCCGTCACGTGTAACACGGAACTGGTTGTTTGTCAGGTACTGGCTATTGGGGAGTTCCCGTTTCAGTACCCATACAGAATGGGTGCTGACGTTTGTCAGGGTGAACTTTGCCAGTGGCGCAGTGCTTTTCTGCTTGTCAAACGTGAAGGCTACAGATGCGTTGAGTGAGGTGTTTGGCGTAGCTGCCTGTGCAAACCCGGCACCTGCAATCAATAGTGCTATGACACAACTTTGTGAGGATTTGACCCCAAGTCTAAATATGGAACGCATGATTTTCATTTTTCCTTCATGTGTTTGTGTGCTTTATGAAAAATTCGTAAGCAAATAGAATGATGCTGATTGCGAATTTTGTGTTGACTCTATATGTGCTTGTCAATTTTAGTCAACGTATGAATTCGTTCTAAAATCATAAAAAATGTTCGATGTATAGTAAACATATGAAATTTTTGGGTTTTTTATCTGGGGGTTTGGGATTTTAGCCGACAGGCGTAGCCCATGAAGGTTTTGATGTCATGTGTGCCATTCTTCCGGATGGCGTAGAAAGAAGGCATATGAAGTTTGTATTGATATTTGATCGGATTTTGATCAGATCAAGGTTGGGGCGGGCGTGTTGGGTAATGAACGGGCTGTGTGTGAGGTGTGTGCAAGGCCGGGCCTTGATGCCAATCTCTATGCCAGCCGTGGGGCGAAGGTGGCATAACCCAGGTGCGTAGCGTGTTGTGGGTGGGCTTGGATGGTTGTATGCGAAGCGGCCCGGTTTGGTGGATAGCCCGATCCGCCCGGCGTGCTGGGTGCAGGCGACCATGTAGACGTGGGTAGCCTCGGGTATCCAGTCGGAGCCTAGGACGAGCAGGATCACGTAGACCTTGGTCAATAGGGGGCTTGTGTCGGGCGCCTCATAGCCCTCTTTGGGGATGCTGAAATGGCCCGTTGTTCAGGCGACTGTGCGCGGTTTGATTTTGCGGGGCGGGAGGAATAAAAAAGGAGCCCGAAGGCTCCTTTTTTGCTCAGATCAATGCAGATCACACCACGATGTTGACCAGACGGCCCGGCACCACAATCACCTTCTTTGCAGGTTTGCCGTCCATGAATTTCTGGGCGGTTTCGGACGCAATCGCCAGCGCTTCGATGGCGGCCTTGTCGGCGGTGGCAGGCACCTTTACCGAGCCACGGGTCTTGCCCAACACTTGCAGCACGAGTTCGATTTCGTCCTGGACCAAGGCGGCTTCCAGCGGTTCGGGCCAAGTGGCCTGGAGGATGTCAGCGCCATATCCCAACTCGGCCCATAGCGCATGGGTGATGTGCGGCGTGATCGGGGAGAGTACGCGCAGCAGGATGGCAAAGCCCTCTGATACCACTTCGGCAGCCTGAGCCGAATTGCGTGGGGCTTTTTCCAATGCGTTGAGCATCTTCATCGTGGCCGAAGCCACGGTGTTGAACTGCTGCTTGCCCAAGTCATAATTGGCCTGCTTGAGCAGTAGATGGATTTCGCGGCGCAGCGTAGCCAGATTCTCGGGCAGCTTGGCGCTGGCAAGTGTGGAGGCGGCAGGCAGTTGCGGCTTGATCTGCGTGGCATAGGTGTAGCCGAAGGTCCACACGCGCTTGAGGAAGCGGTTGGAACCTTCAATGCCTGCATCGCTCCACTCCAGGGTCTGTTCCGGGGGGGCGGTGAACATCATGAAGAAGCGGGCAGTGTCGGCACCGTATTGCTCAATCATGGCATTGGGGTCGACGCCGTTGCGCTTGCTCTTGCTCATGGTGCCAAAGCCGCCATAATCCACGGGGTTGCCGTCTCGTACGGCAGTGGCACCAGTGACGCGGCCTGCTTCGTCCTTGCTGAGGTGGACTTCTTCGGGGGCAAACCACTCAATGCCGGTTTTATCCGAGCGGCGCGAGAACAGGTGGTTGAGCACCATGCCTTGGGTGAGGAGGCGCGAGAACGGTTCGCGGTAGCTCACCAAGCCCATGTCGCGCATCACCTTGCTCCAGAAACGCGAGTAGAGCAGGTGGAGGATGGCGTGTTCGATGCCGCCGATGTACTGATCCACCGGCATCCAGTAGTCGGCACGCTCGTCGACCATGGCCTTGTCGTTACCCGGTGTGGCAAAGCGGGCGTAGTACCAGGATGAGTCCACAAAGGTGTCCATCGTGTCCGTCTCACGCCGTGCGGGCTTGCCGCACTTGGGGCAGGGAACGTTGAGGAAATCTGGGCGACGGTTGAGCGGGTTCCCTGCGCCATCCGGCACGCAGTCTTCGGGCAGCACAACGGGCAGTTGTTCGTCTGGCACAGGCACTGAACCACAGCAGTCGCAGTGGATGATGGGAATCGGACAGCCCCAGTAGCGCTGGCGGGAGATGCCCCAGTCACGCAGGCGCCATTGCAGCTTCTTGTCGCCTAGGTTCTTGGCTTTGAGGTCGGCAGAGATGGCGTCAATCGCTGCTGTGTAGTCCATGCCATCGTACTTGCCGGAATTTACACAGATGCCTTCTTTGGTACCGTACCACTCTTGCCATGCATCGGTGGAGAAGGTTGCCTCGCCTTGCTTGATGACTTGCTTGATCGGCAGCTTGTATTTTTTGGCGAAGGCAAAATCACGCTCGTCGTGTGAGGGCACGGCCATTACAGCGCCATCGCCGTATGTCATCAGCACGTAGTTACCGACCCATACTTCGACCGATTCGCCCGTGAGCGGATGGGTGACAAAGAGCCCGGTGGGCATGCCTTCTTTTTCCATGGTCGCCATGTCGGCTTCCATCACCGAGCCGTGCTTGCATTTCTCAATGAAGGTGGCCAGTTCCGGCTTGTTCTTGGCGGCGTGGGTGGCGAGCGGGTGCTCGGCGGCCACGGCGCAGAAGGTCACCCCCATGATGGTGTCGGCGCGGGTGGTAAACACCCACAGCTTGCCATCGTTGATGAGCGCACCGGCTTCATCCTTGATCTCATGCGGGAAGGCAAAGCGCACCCCGGTGCTCTTGCCGATCCAGTTGGCCTGCATGAGCTTGACGCGCTCGGGCCAGTTGTCCAACGTATCCAGATCGCCCAGCAGTTCTTCGGCGTATTGGGTGATCCCAAGGTAGTAGCCGGGAATCTCGCGCTTTTCCACCACGGCGCCGGTACGCCAGCCGCGCCCGTCGATCACCTGTTCGTTGGCCAGCACGGTCTGGTCGACCGGGTCCCAGTTCACCACCTGGGTCTTCTTGTAGGCGATGCCTTTTTCCAGCATGCGCAGGAAGAGCCACTGGTTCCACTTGTAGTAGTCCGGCTTGCAGGTGGCTAGCTCTCGGCTCCAGTCAATGGCAAAGCCCAGCGATTTGAGCTGGCCCTTCATGTATTCGATGTTGTCGTAGGTCCACTTGGCGGGCGGTACCTTGTTGGCAATGGCCGCGTTCTCGGCAGGCAGGCCGAAGGCGTCCCAGCCCATGGGCTGCATCACATTGTAGCCGCGCATCTTGTGGAAACGGGTCAGCACGTCGCCAATCGTGTAGTTGCGCACGTGGCCCATGTGCAGCTTGCCCGAGGGGTAGGGGAACATCGACAGGCAGTAGTACTTGGGGCGGGTGGCGTCTTCCACGGCCTTGAAGGCGGCGGTGGTTTCCCAGTGTTGCTGGGCGGCCTTTTCAATGGCGATATGGTTGTACTTTTCCTGCATGGCTGGCTGTGTAGTGGGCTGCGACATGGACGGACTCGTTACGGTTCTTGTTCCAGAATCCGCCATTTTAGCAGGCTACGCAGCATTGGCCGCAGTTCTCCTTGGGTTTTGTGTCAAAAGGGGGCGCGAAACGCGTGAAAAACAGGTGCAGGAAGGGGGGGCGGAATGGGTGCAGCCAGGATCAGGTATGCATGGTGATGAAGGCTTCCAGCCCCGCGCGCAGGGTGGGCCACTGTTCTTCCATGGGGAGCGTCTGGTGGTGGCGGGCAGCGGCTTCCAGCGTCTGGGCCATGTGGTGCAGTTTCTGGTCGGCAAAGTAGCCGGTTGAGCCTTTGATGCTGTGCAGTTCTTCGGAAAGGGTGTGGAAGTCTTGCGTTTTGAGCGCTTCGTCAATACTGGCGAGTGCGCTGCGGAAGGTCTCCACCATCATCGGGGTCATCTCGGCAGCAAGTTCCGGGTCGTCCACGTTGAGTTTCGGGGCCAATACCATGGCAGCCGTGGCCTTGGCGGCGGTAATGGGGACGCAGTGTGCATTGGCATGGCTGCAGTTCGGGTTGGGTTGTAGCGCTATGCCTTGTGCAAGCAGCACTTCGATGGTGCGGGTCAGTGCTGCATGGAGCTGGTTCTCTTGCACGGGTTTGGTGAGGAACTCATCCATGCCAGCATCCAGGTAGTATTCCTTGTTGTCGGTACTGGCGTCAGCCGTCAGGGCGACGATCCGAATATTTGGATTGCGTACCTGCCAGGTTTCGTTGCCCCCGGCGCGGATGCATTGGGTGGCCTCGCGCCCATCCATTTTTGGCATATGCCCGTCCATCAGGACCAAGTCATAATCGGCTGTTGCCAAGGCTTCCAGTGCAGCCAACCCGTTGTCGACGATCTTGACCTCATGGCCCATATTGCGCAACTGGGCACGCACAATCATCTGGTTGACTGTTACGTCTTCGGCGCATAGTACGCGCAGGCAGTGGGAGTGCGGAGGCAGGACATTGGGTTTTTCTTCCGGGGGTTTGTTGCCAAGTTTGAGTGGCAGCAATACTTCAAAGCATGCGCCCTGGCTTTCTTCGCTACGCACGGCAATGCTGCCCCCCATCGCTTCAACCAGCTCACGGCAGATGGCCAGTCCCAGCCCGGTGCCCCCAAAACGCCGGGTGGTGGAACTGTCGGCCTGCTGGAATTTTTGAAACAGGCGGGGGATGGCTTCTGCCGCAATACCGATTCCGGTGTCTTGCACCCGCAATTGGGTGTTGCCATCCGAGAGGTATTTGAGTTCGACGTGGATATGCCCGGTAGGTGTGAATTTGATGGCATTGCTGACCAGATTGGTGAGAACCTGGCGAATGCGGATCGGGTCACCTACTTGGTAGGGGGGGAGGTCTTCGGCAATCGATACTTCAAAACGCAGCCCTTTCTGCGAGGCGTGGTCGCGGAACATGGGCAGGGTGTCTTCTAGCAGACGGCGCAGCGAGAAGTCGATGCGCTCAAGCTTGAGTTCTCCTGCTTCAATCTTGGAGAAGTCGAGAATGTCACTGATGATGGCCAGCAGCAGCTCAGCGCTGGAGAGACTGGTTTCAACATAGGTGCGGGCTTCGCCGTTCAGGCTGGTCTCGTTGAGTGCCAGCCGCAATGTACCCAGTACGCCATTGAGCGGTGTGCGGATTTCGTGGCTCATGCTGGCCAGGAACAGGGATTTTGCCGTGCTGGCCTGTTGCCAGCGCAATTCTGCCTCACGCAGCGAAGTGATATCGGTCAGCACGCCAATGCGCACGGGTTGTTGCTCCAGGCCGCTGGAGACGACTTCGCGCATGATGAAGCTGCGCGGTTGTGGCGTGCCGGTGCTGAGTGTCATTTCACATTCACGCACCTGGCCTTCAGGCAGATCGATTGGGTTCCTTGTTTGCAGCCCCTGTGCCAGATCGTGGCGGGGCAATTCGTCCATGCGCTTGCCCAGCAGACTTGTGTGGGGGGCGCCCGCGAGGGTGGCCAGCGCCGAGTTGGCCATCAGTAGTTTCCTGGTGGAGAGGTCTTCCACGAAAAGCGGTGTGGGTAGCGCATCAAAGATGCGTTGCAGAAAATCCCGCAGTCGCGACTGTGCCTGCAAGGCCAGTCTTGCTTCGCGTTCAGCCCTGCGCCAGCTGGTGATGTTGAAGTTGGCTCCGACGATGACCTTGTTGCCTTCCGCGTCCAGGCAACTGCCTTTGGAGATCAGGCGGAAACGTTCTTCACCACTGACAGGGTGCGTGGTGCGTTCTTCCTTGAGTATCACCTTGCCTGCCAGTACATCGCGGTCTTCCTCCAATACCAGGCTGGCAATTTCGGGCGAGGGAGCAATCATGACAGGCGTGTTGCCGATCAGGTCTGTAGCCGCGATCTGGCGCTCTTGCAAGAACGCTTCATTGACCATCAGGAAGCGGCTTTGTGCATCGCGCACATATACCGGCTGCGGAATCACATCAATCAGGCGCTGGATGAAGGACTGCGTACGCTCACGGCGCTCCACCTCACGTTGCAGGGCTTGCTGCAATTCACGTTCGGCAATTTTCCAACGAGTGATGTAGAAATGTGCCCCCACTACCACCGGGGAGCCATCCATCCAGACAGAGCGCCTTTTGGTGACGATCCGGAAACACTCTTCCCCTGTGCTGGGCAGTGTGGTGTGCTGCTCTTTTTCCAGGTCATTGCCTGCAATCACGTCCCGGTCTTCTTGTGCCGAGACCGTGCCGGTGGGCACATCTGCAGTCAGATCAATATAACTCATGCCGATGATGGCGGCCTTACTGAAACGGTGTTCCCGGGCAAAGGCGTCATTGACCATCATGTAGCAACTATCGGCCCCTTTGATATAGACAGGGTCGGGGATGCCATCGATGAGGCGCTGGATGAAGGCATGCGTACGTGTAGCATGATTCTGCGCGCGCTTGTGCAGTGCGTGGGTACGTCGGGCAGGCAATACCACACAGCATACGGCCACCAGCATCAGGCATACAGGCACAGGCAAGCCCGCGATAAAGCCCAGCCAGCCGGCCAAGGGGGCCAGCAATGCCGCAAGAAGGATGAACAAGGTGTCTCGATTCATGGATGCTGCCCAGTTTTATTCAATAGCCTATACCTCTGCAAAGGGCCAAACAGCCGTACTGTTATTTCCAGAATAATGCACCGCTACGACACCTTCTGTATTGGCGGGTCTCAAATGGCCCTCAAGGGCAGGTAAGCGTGAAGCCGCCAGGGTATTGCGATGGCTTACGCGGATCATACATCGGCCAAGTCAGTGGCAAAAACAGTATTGATGGGAATATGGGACGTATTCTTCAGTGGTGTGGCAGAAATGAGGGCGGCTCCTGCCAAGCTGACAGGCTGGGCCGCCTCTTGGATACTCCATCATGGCATCGGTATGGGCAGTGATTGAAGACCGGCAACATATCCTGCTGGTGCAGCGCAGTGAACGAACCCGTCGCCCGGGTCAATGGCGTCGGCCAGGGGGCGGAATACATGCGGGGGAAGGTGCTGAAGCCGCTTGTGCGCGCGAAGTGGCCGAGGAGGTGGGTTTGTGCGCCAGGTGCTGGATCTGCTGGCAAGCTGCGCAGATCAGTATTTCTTCCACTGTAAGGTGGAGGCGGGCGAGGTGTGTCTCAAAATCAATGAGTGTCAGGCCCATGCCTGGGTGAGGCCGGAATGCATGCTTCAACTCGGCCCATCATAGATCACAAAAGAGTCGTGCCCATTTTGTGTCAGTTGGGTTACTGCTGTGAGGATATGGTGTAAAAGGCGCGATCTGACAACGACAACGGCCCCAGGGGGCGTTGGGGCCGTTGTCGTCAGACGATGAAAATGTGAAGGGGCAAGGGTGCCCCAGGCACATTATTCTGCAATGACTTCTACTTGCTTGACATGGTTGCTGCTGTCCAGATCAACATATACACGTTGAGCACCTACCAGACTATCGGAAGTGGTGTAGACAGCAGAACGGCTGCCATCTGCCCAGGTGGTGATGCTTTCCGGTTGGCCAACGGTCTTGACCAATGCATCCAGTGTTTCACCGGTCTTGATGGCGTCGATTTGCTGCGCGTTGACTTCATGACCACGCAGCATGGAGGCGCTGGCAAAGCCCGGCAATGCGGCCAGACTGATGGCGACGATCAAAGCAGAAACGGATGTACGTGCATTCATTTTTAAACTCCTTTTTTATGATGATCAGGCGGGGGTGCCTGTCGATGTATGTCAGCATAGTGGGCCTGACTTAGGGGAAACTTATAGTCATCTGGCAAACTGTTACCAAATGTAATGGGCTGATTTGTGGCGGGTAGTGCAGATACCAGTATTGCCACTTGCCTTGTCAGTACCCGTGGGGCGCACTAGCATCCCCCAATCCTCCTGACTCAGACCGATCTCATGGCCTCACCCACATCTTCAACTGCAGCCTACCGGAGTGGCGTGCTATTGGCATTGCTGGGTGCTGGGTGTTTTTCACTCAAGGCCATCTTTGTCAAACTGGCTTATCGCTACGGTGTTGATGCGGAAACCTTACTGGCCTTGCGCATGGGCTACGCCCTGCCATGTTTTCTGGTGATGGGGCTGATGGCGGGCGGGCAGGGCGAGCGCTTGAGTCTGCGGGACTGGGCACTGCTGGCTGCATTGGGGCTATGCGGCTATTACCTGTCGAGCTATCTGGATTTCTTGGGTCTGCGCTATATCTCGGCGGCGTTGGAGCGGCTGATTCTGTTCTCCTACCCCACCATGGTGCTCTTGCTCTCTGCCGTGCTGCTGGGCAAGCCCATTCCTCGTGCGGCCATCATGCCCATGCTGATCTGCTATGCGGGCATTGCGCTGGCAGTGTCAGGGGATATGCGGACCGGTGACTTGGGCAAGCAGGTCGTACTGGGGAGCATGCTGGTAGGCGGCAGCGCCTTGTCTTACGCGCTCTATCTGATGTGGAGTGCGGAAGCAATCAAGCGGTTGGGGGCGAGCAGGGTTTCATCCTGGGCGACTTGCGTAGCCTGTGTGCTGGCCTTGGCCCAGTTCTTCGTCATGCGCCCGGTAGCCGCCTTGGCGCAACCCCTGCCGGTGCACGGCTGGGCCGTGGCGATGGCCCTGGTTTCCACTGTGCTGCCGATCTGGTTTGTCGCCCAGGCAATGCGTCGCATCGGTGCCGGGCCTGCCGCCATGATCGGCACCATCGGCCCGGTGCTGACCATTTTCTTTGGCTGGCTCTTTCTGGGGGAGCAACTGGCCGCCGTGCAGATACTGGGTGGTGTGCTGGTGCTGGCGGGGGTGTGGCAGGTGGCGCGCATGAAACAGGCGTCCAGCGTAAAGTGATTCAAGATGATGTAACCAGGGCGTGCTGCTGATCGCCCCGGATACATCCAGGCATGCTATGCCAATGGTATGATCGGCGGATAGCCCGCAACATCGGCATCCGGCCAGGGGGTGAGTACTTCAAAGCCGGTATCCGTCACCACCACCATATGTTCCCATTGGGCGGAGAGCGATCGATCCTTGGTCACCACCGTCCAGCCATCGGGCAGCGTTGTGGTGTCCGCCTTGCCCGCATTGATCATGGGTTCGATGGTGAAGATCATTCCACGCTCAAGCTGTATGCCATCCCCACGACGCCCGTAGTGCAGCACCTGGGGATCATCGTGATACACCTGCCCGATGCCATGGCCGCAGTATTCCTGCACCACGCTGAAGCCCTCACGGCGGGCTACGCTCTGAATAGCGTGGCCGATGTCGCCCAGCCGTGCGCCAGGGCGCACTTCGCGGATGCCTGCGACCATTGCCTCGTAAGTGGTGCGCACTAGGCGTTTGGCCAGAATGCTGGGTTCGCCAATAAAGTACATCCGGCTTGTGTCACCAAACCAGCCATCCTTGATGAGCGCCACATCAATATTCAGGATATCGCCGTTCTTGAGTCGTTTGGCCGAAGGAATACCGTGGCAGATGACGTGGTTGACCGAGGCGCAGATCGTCTTGGGGTAACCGTGATAGCCGATGTTGGCAGGCACGGCCTGGAGTGTGTTGACGATGTAGTCATGGCACAGCCGATCCAGTTCTTCAGTAGTCACGCCTGGGCGCACGTGTGCGGCGATCATGTGGAGCACCTGGGCAGCCAGCATCCCGGCGCGGCGGGACATGGCAATCTCTTCAGCTCCGTGCAGGACGATTTTTTCCCGCTTCATGCTGCCAACCCTGCCGGACCGGCTTCATCAATCATCAAGTCGCCTGCCGCCTCAACCTTAGCCGCCTGCTGGATCAGCAGATGGCAGATACCTGCATAATCCAGACCTGGATTCAGCTCAGCCAGCATGCCTACGCGCAGCCAATGCTCAGCTTGCGAATTGATTGAGCGGCTCAAGGCTCCGCTGGTCCGCCGCAGTGCCTCATGCATCTGCTCGGAGATTTTTACGATACCCATGATCTTGTATATGTTGTGTATATGAAACGTATATTACCACTCGTTGGCAAGGGTGGCTAGCCCGCTGCTGCGTTGGTGCCGGGATATGACCAGAGGCACTTGTAGGTGGGGGGGTGATGATAAAGAATAACTAGAATGCAGCTTCCTCCCCTCCGTCTCATCTCCTTGTCGGGCACTCTCCCATGATTCTGGATTTCCTCAAGCGTCTTTTTGGCAGTCAGACGCCCACGCGTGAGCAGTTTGCAGCCATGTTCATGAAAGAACTGCAACGCACCATGCCTGAGGCACAATTCGAGTTTGATGCTGCGCAGTTTCTGGTTCGTGGCAGCAACGGCCACCTGATCAACCTCGCCAACGTCTACCTGGATTATTGCCGGGCCGACAAGGTGGGGCGCAAGCAGATCATGGAAGAGTTCCTCGCTGGTGTCGTGATGCCAAAGGAAGCGCCCAGCCAGTTTGAGGACGCACGCAAAGACCTTCTGCCTGCCATCCGCGCCCTGTATGGCTTGGAATCCATGATGATTGAGTCTGGCGAATACCAGTCTGAGCAAGCAATTTATGGCGCTTGGCCCATGCAACCCTTGGGCGCAGAACTTGGTGTGATGATCGCCTACGACACGGAGCGTGCTGTGCAACAACTCAGTGCCAAAACCCTAGAAGAGTGGCACGTTTCTTATGACGAAGCACTGAGCATTGCCATCGACAATCTGCGCGCCAAGGCTGCACCGCGCTTTTCCGAATACGCCTCCGGGTTCTATGTGTCCGGGTACAACGATTACTATGATGCAGCTCGCATTCTGTTGCCAGAACTCGCTTGGCAGCTTCGCCTGAAAGGCACCCCCGTAGCAATGATCCCCAACCGCAGCTGTCTGTTTGTGGCAGGGGATAAGGATGAGGCTGCACTTGGGCTGATGCTGGAACTCGCCGACAAGGTGCTCACCGAGCAATCTCGCCCGCTCTCATCCCAACTGTTCCGCTTGGATGAAAAGACCTGGAAACCATGGTGTCCGCCTGAACCTTTGGCAACCAGGCTCAACAACATCCAGCGCAATATGCTCGCGGCTGACTACAGCACGCAACAGGAAAGTTTGACTAAAGATCTCGAGCGCAAGAAGGAAGACGTTTTCGTTGCCACCTACAAACTTATCCGCATGCAGGGCAGCGAGAAGATTGAAAGTATCGCCATATGGACCGAAGGTGTGCTGAGCTGGCTGCCGCAAACCGATCTATTGGCCCTGCAAAAACAAGATGAATCAGAACCTTTGTTCGTGCCCTGGCAGACTGCGATGGATGCATGCGGACATCTCTTTGAAAAGCTGCCCTACATCCTGCCCCGTTATCGGGTGAATGGTTTTCCGAGTGGGGAGGAACTGAAAAAGATAAAGGCAACGCTCAATGATCAATACGTTTTATGATTATTTTGTATGGACTACATTGGCGGCTTGATTTGTTAAGTGAAAAATAATTAATAAATTCATATGAATACGCCTGAACAGACACCTCTGGCCCGTGAACAGTTTTCTATTGCACTTGAGAGTGGGCGTGGAGCAGCACTGCAGCATGCTTTGCATCATAGTATTGAGGGGTTTGAAGACCTTGTTCTGAACGCTTGTTTGAATAATCTGTCTTTTGACCCACAGTGCGAAGGGCATCGTGCGGATTGGCTCTATCGCATTTTGAAGCAATCATCTCGATATGCGTACTTTTCAAATCGCATTGTCAAAGCTCTTCAGATAGCTTCTGATGAGCATTATCTTGACCAGATTTGTGAAATTGCTGCACGTATGGCAGGTGATGGAGATGTCAAAGCGGAATCTGCATTGCGTCAATTTGTTTGGAACCAGAATTTTGTGACAGAGCAGTTGCCGGATGGCGCCCATGCAATTTGTATGGTGGATGGCCTTGAGGCTGTCGTTGAAATAGCGCGTCGTACAGGCAGTGCTTTAAAAAGCGGCGAAATTTCTTCATTTTGGTGGTCTTTGGACGACCTTATTGAAGATGCAGGAAACCTGGACAAGAGTCTGATGTCGCTACAAGAGTTATCAAAGCGTGACGCTGATATTGCCGCTTTTGTTGAAAACGTAGTGAAGAAGATTGCTGAACGGGAAATGGAGGCGAACATTACGCTTGAACAGCGTAATGTTCGCTATCAGGAATATCGGGAACGATTTTTACGTGAATGCACGGTTGAAAAGGTGCTGTCTTCGGCCGGCAGCGCTGAGCAGACAAAGTGGTTCTACAATAAATTTGGGCGCTATGCTGAAGATAAAGACCTGGAGTTGATATTGAAGCGTCTTGAGGATGAAGTTGATCTGGAAATCTCTTTGCGGCTTATGTGGGTTTTCAGAAAGGCTAATCCTTCTTATATTCCAGGTCGTGTCTGGCTCTTGGCGCAGCATCCTGATAAACGGTTGCAGTGTGCAGCGACCGAACTCCTTGCGAATTTTTGCGATGCTGAAGTGGGGGCGCTTGGTCGTGCCCAACTTAAAGACAGCAAATCTCTGGCAGATAACCCTGCGCTGATTAAGTTGTTTATCAAAAATTATCAGCTTGGTGACGAAAACCTGATGATTAGTGCTTTGCTTGATGCGTGTGTTGATGAGGATATTGCGCACCAACTTGCCTTGTGCGCATTAGATGTTTGTGAAAGCAATCGTTCTACCAATCTTCAGGTAATTGCGAATTGGATTTACCAGACCTGCCCCTGTACGATCTGCAGAAGAGGGGCCGTAGCTTGGCTGATCAAAACAGGTTCCATACAACCCCATGTGTTGGATGAATATCAATACGATGCGGATGATGATGCGGCCGAATTGGTGCGCGAGGCGCGTGAGCTGAACGCCTAAAATCCAGAGAGCCTGCGTCAGTTCGCACCCGCTGGGCAAACTTGTGGCAGGTTGTTCAGCCCTTCTTGTTCGTGGCTGAATTCCGCTTTCCTTGTTGAATCTTCCTTGACCCGGATGACATACAGGCTATCGAAGTCGTCGTCCGTCCATTTTGGCACACCCTTGTCATCGCCGCCGAGTTCCTTGACGAGCTTGCGGGCAAGTTTTGCCGCCATGTGGTGTTCCCAGGCCACAATGTGGGTACCTTGCACTTTCTTCAGGTGATCGGCCAGTCCGTCAACGTCTTCCATCCCCCAGTGCAGGTTTACCGGCTGACCTATGCGTATGGCGTAAGGCTCGATGGTGGCAAGCGGGCGGATGTAGGCGTATTCGATGCCGTGGTCTTTTTTCAATTGGGCAGGGTTTGGGGCGTAGAGGGCGGTGGGCGTGCCATAGCGTTGTTGCAGCACCGGAGCGAGTGCCAGCGAGCGGTTCAGCCCTTGGCAATCAAGTTGCCCGAGCCCGGCGGCGGGTTTTTCGCCGTGGCGCAGAATAACAATGGTGGAATCCGCATGAGCAGGGTTGAGCGCCAGGAGCATGGCGGTGAGCAGGCTGCCGGCAAGGAGCGTTAGGGATGTCATGGAAGGGGACTTTCTGGAATGTTCTTGGCGCCATGATAGCGCGAATTGGTGTGTCAGATTTCAGTCAGCTTGCCAACAGGATGAATTCAGACTGCGCATATAAGATGGAACCGTCGAGCAAGGAAACAGATTCCGGCTCCAAACATAAACCGAAACGGAGTTGTACCATGACCATCGCCAAAACCCTGATTGTTACCCTGATTTCTGCTGTGGCTGCGACCTCTGTGTTCGCTGCTGAAGCCCCTGCCGCCAGCTCCGCACCAGCTGCTGCACCGGCCAAGGTTGAACATGCAACAAAAGCTCAAAAGCATACCAAGGCTGCGCCCAAGAAGAGCGTGAAGCACGAGAAGAAGGCTCCGGCCAAGGCCGTGAAGACCGAAGCCCCGGCTGCCGCTGCTTCGGCTCCTGTTACCAAGAAGTAATCGATCTCAACGGCTGTAAAAAAAATCCCATACGCGTAATAAAGGAGAGACACCATGACCATCGCCAAGACCCTGATTGTTACCCTGATTTCTGCTGTGGCTGCGACTTCCGTGTTCGCTGCTGAAGCCCCTGCCGCTAGCTCCGCACCAGCTGCTGCACCGGCCAAGGTTGAACATGCAACAAAAGCTCAAAAGCATACCAAGGCTGCGCCCAAGAAGAGCGTGAAGCACGCGAAGAAGGCTCCGGCCAAGGCCGTGAAGACCGAAGCCCCTGCTGCCACTGCTTCGGCTCCTGCTACCAAGAAGTAATTGATCTCAACGGCTGTAAAGACAATCCTATACGCGTAATAGAAGGAGAGACACCATGACCATCGCCAAAACCCTGATTGTTACCCTGATTTCTGCTGTGGCTGCGACCTCTGTGTTCGCTGCTGAAGCCCCTGCCGCCAGCTCTGCACCGGCAGCAACCCCGACCAAGGTTGAACACGCAACAAAGACACAAAAGCACACCAAGGCCGCGCCCAAGAAGAGTGTGAAGCACGCGAAGAAGGCTCCGGCCAAGGCCATGAAGACCGAAGCCCCTGCTGCCACTGCTTCGGCTCCTGTTACCAAGAAGTAATCGATCTCAACGGCTGTAAAGACAATCCCATACGCGTAATAGAAGGAGAGGCACCATGACCATCGCCAAAACCCTGATTGTTACCCTGATTTCTGCTGTGGCTGCGACCTCCGTGTTCGCTGCTGAAGCGCCTGCCTCCACGGCTGCATCGGCCACGACTCCGGCCCAGGCCAAGCATGCGACCCAAGCACCGAAGCATGAAAAGGCTGCGCCAAAGAAAGCTGTAAAGAAGACACCTGCCAAGGCGGTGAAGACTGAAGCTCCGGCGACCTCTACGTCCGCCCCGGCTGTCAAGAAGTGAAGTGGTTGTGATGGTGTTCCTGTAATAAAAAATGCCGCCTGCGCGATGCGGGCGGCACTTTCCGTTTACGGGCTGATTAGATCAGTCCGGCTTGCGGTCTTCGTGTGATTCCAGCCACATTGCATTGACTACGGCGAGCAGCACGGCAAAGCCGGTGCCCAAAATCCAGGCAAAATACCACATATCGATTCTCCTTTAGGCTCAATAGCTGCCGCGATCATTGGCGCGGATGTGCTCAACGGTGACCTTGCCGCGCATCACGCGATAGGCCCAACTGGTGTAGGCGATGATGATCGGCGTCATGATCAGCGCGACCCAGAACATGATGCCCAACGTGCGGTGGCTGGATACGCAATCCCATACCGTGAGGCTACTGTTGGGAACCGAACTGGAGGGCAGCACGAACGGGAAGATGGAAATCCCTGCTGTGAAGATCACTCCAAGTTCGGTGAGTACGCTGCCGATGAAGGCTGCCGTGCCGTTGCGACGCGCGATGGCGATCAGGCTGATCAAGCCACCGATAAATCCGATGGCGGGGATCAACATGGTCAGTGGCATGGCCTTGTAGTTGGCAAGCCATGCGCCGGGCTGCTGGGTAACAGTCTTGGCCAGCACGTTGAGTGCCGCACCCGGTTCAACGGGAGATGTAATCACATAGCCCGGCATCTTGGCCACCATCACGCCACCTATGGCAAAGCCAATCAATGTGATTGACATTGCGCCAAGGGAAGCCTTGCGCACGCGTTCGAAGATCGGGCCTTCGGTGCGGATTGCCAGATAGTTGGCGCCGTGTGCCACCAGCATGCTCAGGCTCACCACCCCACACACCAAAGCGAATGGGTTGAACAAGGCCCAGAAACTGCCGGTGTAGTAGGTCATCATGATTTCGTCGAAGTGGAACGGCACACCCTGGATGACGTTGCCGAAAGCCACACCGAACACCAGTGCGGGCACCATGCTGCCTGTAAAGATGCCCCAGTCCCAAGCCTTACGCCATGTAGGTGAGGGCATTTTGCTGCGGTAATCAAACCCTACCGGGCGGAAGAACAGTGCCCACAATACCGCAAGCATGGCGAAGTAGAAGCCGGAGAAGGCTGCGGCATACACCAGCGGCCAAGCGGCGAAGATTGCCCCGCCTGCGGTGATGAACCACACCTGGTTGCCGTCCCAGTGGGGGCCGACGGTGTTGATCACCACGCGGCGTTCGTCGTCGTTGCGGCCTACGAAGGGGAGCAGGGTGCCTACGCCCATGTCATGGCCGTCCATGACGGCGAAGCCTAGCAGCAGCACGCCAACGAGCAGCCACCAGATCACTTTCAGGACTTCGTAATCAATCATCTCAGATCTCCTTGGCAGACACAGGGGCGGCAGGGGACTTCAGAGGCGCGGTGCTGCCTGCGTTGTGTTCATCGTGATAGTTGCCGGTGCCCAAGGACGACGGGCCGAGGCGGGCGTATTTGAACATCAGGAACAGCTCCGCGATCAGCAGGATCGTGTAGAACAGCACGAAGCCGGAGAGCGAGAACCACAGGCTGCCTGCGGATAACGTGGAGGTGGACATCGCGGTCGGCAGCACGCCGTGGATGGTCCAGGGTTGGCGACCATATTCGGCCACAAACCACCCCATCTCACAAGCAATCCAGGGCAGCGGAATGCCCCATACGGCCCACTTGAGCAGCCACTTGCGGTGGATGAAGCTATTGCGTGCAGCAAAGTAGAAACTCAACACAAACAGAGCGAGGAAACAGATGGATAGGCCCACCATCACGCGGAAGCCCCAGAATAGTGGCGCTACGGCAGGAATTGCGTCATCCACGGCCTTGGCCTTCATTTCAGGGGTGGCCTGACTTACGTCGGCGCTGTAGCGCTTGAGCAGCAAACCGTAGCCCAGATCAGCCTTGACCTTGTTGAATTCGGCCAGCAGATTTGCGTTGTGCGGATCGCGGCGCAGCTCTTCAAGCTTTTTCACGGCGATGACGCCGGTATCGATGCGATGCGCAATACGCTTTTCCAATTCATCAATGCCGGGGATCACCTTGTCGGTGCTGCGGGTGCCGATCAGTCCCAGTACATAGGGGATCTTGATCTCCATGTGGGTGGTGCGGTTCTTCTCGTCAGGGAAGCCGAAAACGGTCAGGCTGGCCGGAGCAGGTTCAGTCTTCCACATGGCTTCCATGGCTGCCATCTTGGTTTCCTGGGTTTCTGCAGCGGTGTAGCCGGATTCGTCCCCCAGCACTATGACCGACAGTGCAGAGGCCAAACCAAATGCCGCTGCAATACGGAAAGAGCGGCGGGCAAATTCCACGTCGCGCCCCTTGAGCAGATACCACGCACTGATGCCGAGCACGAAGGCTGAGCCCGTCACATAACCCGCGCTGATGGTGTGCACAAACTTGGCTTGCGCCACCGGGTTGAATACGAGATCGAAGAAGCTGGTCATCTCCATGCGCATCGTCACCGGGTTGAATTCAGCGCCGATCGGGTTCTGCATCCAACCGTTGGCAATCAGGATCAACACCGCAGAGAGGTTCGAACCGATGGCGGTGAGGTAGGTGACGGCCAAATGGCCCACTTTGCTCAGGCGATCCCAGCCAAAGAAGAACAGCCCAACCATGGTGGATTCCAGGAAAAAGGCGACCAACCCTTCAATGGCGAGCGGTGCGCCGAAAATGTCGCCTACATAATGCGAGTAGTATGCCCAGTTGGTGCCGAACTGGAATTCCATGGTCAGCCCGGTGGTGACACCTAGGGCGAAGTTGATGCCAAAGAGCTTGCCCCAGAACTTTGTCATGTCCCGATAGACCTGTTTGCCGGTCATCACATAGACCGTTTCCATGATGGCCAGCAGGAAGGACATGCCAAGCGTGAGTGGCACGAATAAAAAGTGATAGAACGCCGTGGCTGCAAACTGCAGCCGCGACAGATGTACTACAGAATCTTCAATCATGGGTAACTACTCCCTGTTCGATGAGGTAATGGAAGAATTCGGTTGGCTTGCCGCAGCAACAGGCGCATCGATCATCGCCTGCAGGTGCGCGGCCGCATCAGCCTTGCTGAGCGGATGGCTGAAAAATACCTGCTTGATGATCATGATCAGCGCCAGTTTGAGCAGCAGAACCAGCACAATCTCGCGCTTCAGATTCGGGCGGCGTTTGCCTTGCTGGGGCAAAGGCAGACTTGGGCTGGATGGTTGCATGCTATTTTTCCTTCGCAAAACCTGGCTGCCGGATGCTTGCAGCGTGGCCGCCGTAAGCTGTATGCCAATGGGCCAGGTGGGCGAATACCTTCTTGGCATGCGATGCGTTCAAAACGCGCCAGTCGCCAAGACTGTATGCCTGCGTGTGATTATGTGTTGCGCTCCATGCCCTTTGGAGAATCCAAAAGGGATGAGGCTAAGGGGGTCTTACGCTGTAGCCAGGGGTGGGGCGCGCGGTTGCGCAGCGGGCCAGACGAACTGCGAGATGAAGTGCTGTGCCTCCACCATGCTGCCCACATGCGCCAAGGGGGTCGGGAAGGTGTTCGAGACACGCAGGGCGGTCAGCACGTCCGGTGCATGGCTGCCTAGGCAGAAGCCGCAGAAGGGGCCGTCGTGGTGCGAGGCGTTATCCTGGCCTTCTTCCACCGGTTGTGGCAACACCACCTTCTTGAAGCCAAAAGAGGTGCACAGCTCCACCACCTGTTGGTTGCGCAAGGTCGCAAATGCTTGGGCCGCCGCTGGCGCCAGCGCCGAGAGCAGCGCAGCACACAGGACGATCCGCAGTAATCCAAGGCTGTGCTTGAAGCGCATCTAAATGGCTACTGACAAAAATCAATTTGGAGGAATGATCTATATCATAACTTGAATAAAAAGACCTTGCACGCATTGTGTGTTTGCAGTGCATCAAGATTTTCCCGGTGATTTGTGTTAGCAGCGATCTAGGTCCAGGTGGTAATGGAAATCGGAGTAAAATGCCCGGTTACTGTTTGAAGCGCCCTGCCTGCCATGTCCAAGCTGCTCGAAAACCTCAACCCCGAACAACTCGCTGCTGTTACTTTGCCGCCGCAGCCTGCGCTGATTTTGGCAGGTGCTGGCTCGGGCAAGACACGGGTGCTCACCACGCGCATCGCATGGTTGATCCAGAATGGCGTGGTCGGGCAGCACGGCATCCTGGGGGTAACCTTCACCAACAAGGCCGCCAAGGAGATGCTCACACGGCTTTCCTCCATGCTCCCCATCAACACCCGGGGCATGTGGGTCGGTACCTTTCACGGTCTGTGCAACCGCATGCTTCGCGCCCATTATCGTGAAGCAGGCTTGCCGCAGCTCTTCCAGATTTTGGATACTGCAGATCAGCTTGCCGCCATCAAGCGCCTGCTCAAAGCTTTGAATGTGGATGACGAAAAGTACCCGGCGCGTGAATTGCAACACTTCATCAACGCCAACAAGGAAGCCGGTTTGCGCCCGCAGGCGGTGGAGGCCTGGGATGCCTTTACCCGCAAAAAGCAGGAGCTATACACCGAATACGACGCCCAATGCCAGCGCGAAGGCGTGGTCGATTTTGCCGAACTGCTGTTGCGCTGTTACGAACTGCTCGAACGCAACGAACCAATTCGCCACCACTATCAATCGCGCTTCCGTCATGTGTTGGTCGATGAGTTCCAGGATACCAACCGCCTTCAATACCGGTGGCTCAAGCTCCTAGCGGGCTATGGCACCCCGGATCAGGCTGCCGTGTTTGCCGTGGGGGATGATGACCAAAGCATCTACGCCTTCCGGGGGGCAGAGGTGGGTAATATGCGGGATTTTGAGCGCGAATTTCGTGTTGCCAATGTCATTCGTCTTGAGCAAAACTACCGCTCCCATGGCAATATTCTTGACGCGGCTAATGCGCTGATTGCCAATAACACCAAGCGCCTGGGCAAGAATCTGTGGACTGAGGCAGGCAGTGGCGAACCGATCCGCGTGTTCGAAGCCGTTACCGATATGGACGAAGCCCGTTGGGTTGTCGAGGAGATCAAGGCTTTAGTGCGTGACGGCACCTCGCGTAGCGACATTGCCTTGCTCTACCGCAGCAATGCGCAATCGCGCCTGCTGGAGCATCAACTCTTCTCAAATGGCATACCTTACCGTGTCTATGGTGGTTTGCGTTTTTTTGAACGTCAGGAAATCAAGCATGCGCTGGCCTATCTGCGCCTGATCGCCAATTCGGATGACGATACGGCCTTTACCCGCGTGGTTAATTTTCCCACCCGAGGTATTGGTCAGCGCTCGGTAGAAGCCCTGCAAGACGCCGCCCGGCTCTACAACACCAGCCTGTATGCCACGGTACCGCATCTGGCGGGCAAGCCCGCGCAGAGTATCGGCAGCTTCGTCCGGCTCATTGAGAGCATGCGCCAATCCACCAATGGTCTGCCCCTGCCTGAAGTCATCGAACATGTGCTGCATGCCAGTGGCTTGCTCAAGCATTATGAGAGCGAAAAGGACGGGCAGGACCGGCTCGACAACCTCAAGGAACTCATCAGCGCTGGCACCAACTTTGCGGCTGAAAACAACGCTGCAGCCCAAATCGATGCAGGCACGGGCGAGGTGGTTGTTTCCGAAACTGTGCTGGCCGATTTTCTTGCCCACGCCTCGCTTGAGGCGGGTGACTATCAGGCCGATGCTGGGCAGGATGCCGTGCAACTGATGACCGTGCACGCCGCCAAAGGCCTTGAGTTTGATGTGGTCTGCCTCACCGGGCTGGAAGAGGGGCTCTTTCCTCATGAGAATGCTATAAGCATTGATGATGGGCTGGAGGAAGAGCGCCGCCTCATGTACGTCGCCATCACCCGCGCCCGCAAGCGCCTGAATATCAGCTTCGCCCAAAGCCGTATGCTTCACGGCCAGACGCGCTACTCTTTCAAGAGTCGCTTCATCGACGAAATCCCAGAGGCATTGCTCAAATGGCTCACCCCACGCGGCAACCAGGGGGCTGCACGTGCCAGTAGCTATGCCCCAGCTCACGCCATCGCGCCTGCCAGCAGCTACCCGCACCAGACCCAGCGTGACCTGGGGGGATGGCGCATCGGCCAATCGGTGCGCCATGCCCGCTTTGGCGAAGGCATCATCGTTTCTGCCGAAGGCAGTGGCAGCGATGCCAAGCTGCAAATCAACTTCGGCTCAGCGGGCATGAAATGGCTTGCTATGAGTGTTGCCAAGCTGGAGCCGGTGTAGATTGTTCTTGCCGGTACGCTATGCAACAAGGAACATGATATTGCCTGATACGCCTTTTGGTCTGGTTGGCCTTGCCACTTGATTGACCCCATCTATGATCGAACATGATTGCTTGATTTTGTCATGTCTCAAGGAGGTGGGTATGAAATTTTTCTTATTGCTTGTGGGGCTTGTCAGCCTGCCTGCTGTGGCGCTCAACCTTACCACGGAGGAATTCCCCCCTTACAATTTTAGTGGCGATGGGGGCAAAACGATTTCTGGTATATCGACAGAGATCGTGCGGGAAATGTTCAAGCGTGCCGATCTGCCGCTGAAAATCAGCTTGATGCCTTGGGAACGCGCTTATCAGACCGCCACGGTGGATAAGGATACTTGCGTGTATTCCACTTCACGTACAGACGCGCGGGAAAAGGTCTTCAAGTGGGTGGGGCCGATTGCGGTGAATAGCTGGGCCATATTTGCAAAGGCAGATAGTCCGATCAATGCGAAATCCCTGGATGAAATCAAGCAATACAAGGTGGGGGGCTACCGGGGGGATGCCACTGCTATCTATCTGAAGGAACAAGGCATTCAGGTAGAAGAAGGGAACAACGACGAGCAGAACGCCCGCAAACTTGCTGCGGGACGCATGGAGTTGTGGGGCGGGAGTGCTCAGACCATTCCCGGTCAGGCTAAAAAGGCAGGGGTTGCAGTCAAGCTCCTGTTTACATTTAAAGAGGCGCCGCTCTACTTGGCTTGCAATCTGGCCGTGCCGGATGCCGATATCAAGAAGCTGGGTGAAGCTCTGAAAGCAATGAAGTCTGAAGGGGTGATGGATAAGATTCTAAAGGCATATTAGATGGAGTCGGGAGGGCGTTCGACCCCTGCCGCATTCGCGGTGCTGGCATCTGCGGGTTGGTAGATGCGCTCTTGTGGTGTGAGCAGTGCGGCGAGCTTATCCGCTGATATATGTCGGCGTTGAGTATGGACAAAATCGCTAAGATCTTCGATGCTGATGATCTGCTCTGTACCATACTCGCGCAGCAGCTGGCCGCGTAGGCCTAGCTGCACGGCGCGGCGTTGCACGGGTGTGCCGTGGGGGTTGTGGTCCGGGTCCCATTGCAGGCGCACGTCAGAGTTGGCGACGGCGGCCTGCCAGGCCTCATGGCTGGGGTAGCGTGTGGCGTCAAACGTCGAGGGAACGGCCTGACGCAGCAGTTCATCGAAAAAAAAGGCGCCGTAGCCGGATGGCAAGGATGCGTTCCTGTCCGGCCTTGCTGGCCCAGCCTGCGCGGAACATCATCCACAAGAAATTGGGTTTGATCCAGCTCATGCGCGTATAGCTGAATGTGCCGCCAAAACGCTGGTGGCAAAGCGCGTAATCCGCTATGGCATCTCCATAGGCCTGATAGACGTAAATTGAATCGGCATCGAATTGTGCCAGGATGTGGTGGCCTTGCTGTGGCCAGCGTGCCAACTGTTCTTGATATTGTTCTATTAGCATGCACCTAGACTCGCATGGCAAGGTCGCGGATGTCAACAGGTGCCTGGCATCCTATATGTTCCCCAGGTATGGTCTTGATCGTTCACGTGCTGCACATGGGGCTAGCTATTGGGGATCTCACGCTCTGTCTGGAAGGGCAAAATCGGAGGAGCGAGGTGCGGAACAGCATATCTTTCTAAAAAACTGTGCGCGGCATTGTTGCGGGAAAATGTTCGTGTCAATCTAATGGAGGGATTGGGTCATGGTGAAACTGCGGTCCGGGCTGGTGTTTATGCTTTTGTGCTTGAGTGGCTGCCAGACGGTTTATCAGGGGGGAGCCCCCTCGCTTCTGGGGACGGATGGTGTGCCGTGTGATGGGCAAGTCGCGGCGCCCGCCGGGTGGCGTGAGGTAAATGATGACGCCTTGCTCAAGATGGCGTTGGGCGCTACAGATAAAGGGGGAATCTGTGCAGGCAAGGTTTTTGAGGCCACCCAAGCGACCCGCGTGTATCGGGTATGGGATTCCCGCTATGCCACCTCCCGCCTTGGAAAGTGGTGGGCCTTGGATCAGCCGGAAAGCCCGCGCGAGGCTTACCGCGCCAATTATGCCATCTGCCCGGATTGGAGTGCGCTGGACGAAGAGACCGCATGCATGCTCCAACCCGGTAGCCGCATCGTGTTGGGAACCACCCAGAGCGCCAGCTGTGGCAGCTTTATCTACCCGAAAACCGCTTGGCTACAAGTGTATGTCAATCCGCAAGGTGCATCGGTGGAAAGTATGCTGAACGCCTGTGATGCTGATCAGTCTTGGCCTGTGGCTGGGACGGCCGGGAAATAAGGGAAAAGCGAGGGAGGGGCCTTGGATTTGAATGTGTATCCGGGATGAGTTGAGTGCGGATGTTCAGCGTATCTGCTCTGGCCGCACGCCGTTTTTCTTCATCAGGGCATGGAAGAAGTTGACCATCACGGAAAGGCGTTCGTTGCCAGGGTCTTGACGTTTGACTCGTTCGATGAAGTCTTTGGCATTACGGGCGAAATGTTCGTTCCAGCCATTATGCTCGATGTGTTTGAGCAGGGCGAGTGAGGCGTTGAAAAGTACCTGGGTGTTGCCCGGCAGGCGTTCCACTGCTTGCAGCATCTGGCGTACCGAGCCGTCGAAGTCGCCACTTTGCGCCAGCTGTGCGCCTTCGGTCATGATGCTGCGTACTTCGGTGCGTACACGTTGGGCGAGGTTTTCGCCCAGTTCCGGGCGGCCCAGGTCAGCAAGCATATTCTTGATGGATTCGACAGCGTGGTCGTCGGCCGCGTGCCGCATGATGTCCATGATGACACCTGCGGCCTTGTCGTCCTGCTTGTTTTCGATGCAGATTCGCGCTAGCTCTTTCTTAAGTTGGAGCGAAGCTCCCAGGCGTGGATCGTTGAAGCGTAGTGCTTCACTCAGGGCCGCATTGGCGGCTTCGGTGTCGCCGGTCTTGGTCGCTACCATGGCGCTTGAAATGGCCTTGCAGAGTGCTGCCTTGGGTTGGTTGTCCATGCCGCGGTCCAGGTCGCGCAGCGTGTTATTGGCCGCTGCCACGTCACCCATGCCGAGTTGGGCACGCACCAGCGATACGTGATCTTCCGGGTCGCGGAAATCGGAGTATTTGCCTTTGCGTACCACTTCGCCCAGGGTTTTGGTGGCTGTTTCCATGTCGCCCACCTCGGTGGCGACTTCGCCTAGCTTGCGCAGGCGGCGCACGGTGTGGGGGGAAACGCGCACGGCTTCCTGCAGGGTTTCCTTGGCTTCTTCGAGGCGACCTGTGGCTTCGCGGGTTTTGGCGAGCCAGTCGTAGGCATCCAGATATTGGTTGTTTTCAGCCACCAGGGCCTGCAGTTGTTCTTCTGCCTCGCCGAAAGACCTTTGCATATACAGCGTTTTTGCGAGCCCTAGTTTGGCCCAGGGCACGGCCTTGGTTTCAACCACTAACTGGTAGACCTGCTGGGCTTCGTCAGCCTGCCCAGCAGCGATATGGAGTTCGGCCCGCAGCCGCAGGAAGTCGATGAGGTGTTGCGGATGTTCGGTCTCCCCCAGGCGGCAGGCATCAATTGCTTCGAGCGTGGAGCCTGCTTCGATGAGTTTGTAGGTGGGGAGGAAAGCGTCGCGCTTTTCCAGCGCCCGCGATAGTCTCCCCAGCAGCTTGTCGGATGAAAAAGGTTTGAGGATGTAGTCATTGGGCGCGAGTTCGGCAGCACTGACGACCCTTTCATATTGGCTCTCGCCGGTGATCATCAGAAACAACGTGGTCAGCGGAATCAGGTGATGCTGGCGCAGGTCTTCAAGCAGGTGTTGTCCATCCTGGCCTTCGCCAAGATGGTATTCGCATAAGATGATGTCGTAATTGTTCTCGCGCAGCTTGCGCGTGGCGACCCCGGCTGCAACGGCCAGGCCTACCTTGGATATGCCGCATAGGGCCAGCATGTTGCGAATCTGGGTACGCATACCGGCGTTGGATTCGACAATCAGTACGGTGATGTCTTCAATCTTTTGCGGCATGGCTTCCTGTGGTTCCGTTGGATGGCGGACGCCATGCCTGGGTCAATTCGCCCCATGCTCAGTGGGCATATTGATTCGGCAATGGTATCGGCAAAGGCATCTGTGTTGGTATGCGCCCTGTGGCCGGGGCTGTTTTTCCCCGTGTTCTCGTAGTGTGCTACGGCAGGCGGCCCTGATTCTTTAGGATCAGGGCCTGTATTGCTACAAATTAGCTGCCTGTCGACACATTTGTCACCTTGTTATGCGCCTGTGGGCAGGCGTGTCAGCGCAAAGGCCAATTGGCGGGCACGCTCATGCAGTGTGTCGTAGCGGCCCGAAGCTCCACCATGTCCGGCGCTCATGTTGGTGAAGAGCAGCACAGGATGTGGATCAGTTTTCACTTCCCGCAGGCGGGCAACGTATTTGGCAGGCTCCCAGGCCATGACCTGACTGTCGTGCAGGCCAGCCTCCACCAGCAGGGGCGGGTAGGGGCGTGGTGCGAGGTTGTCGTAGGGGGAATAGGCTTGCATACGCAGAAAATCCCGCTTGTGGCGTGGATCGCCCCATTCTTCGTACTCGCCAATGGTCAGTGGCAGATCGGGGTCGAGCATGGTGGTGAGTACATCCACAAAGGGGACTTCAAGGATCGCCGCACCAAAAAGTTCGGGGCGGCGGTTGAGCACTGCACCGATCAGTAATCCGCCCGCACTGCCACCTTGGGCAAGGATGCGTCCGGCACGGGTGAAGCCTTGGGCGATAAGGGTTTCGGCGCAGGCAATGTAGTCGCCGAAGCTGTTTTCCTTGTGCTCCAGGCGGCCATCATCATGCCAACGCTGGCCCAGTTCGCCACCACCACGCACATGGGCAATCGCAAAGACCCAGCCCCGATCCAGCAGGCTGAGCCGTGTGCTGGAAAACCATGGGTCGCTGGCCATGCCGTAGGCGCCATAGCCGTCCAGCCATACGGGGGCATTGCCATTGCGGGCGATATCTGTGCGGTAGACCAGGGAGATGGGGATCTGTGTACCGTCGGCTGCCAGGGCATGGAGACGCTCTGAGCGGTAGTGGGTTGGGTCGAAGTCGCCCAATACGGGTTGGCGTCGCAGCAGGGTACTGACCTGGGTGATGGGGTCGTAATCGTAGATGGAATCCGGCGTCGTCATCGACTCGTAGGTGTAGCGCAGAGAGGGCGTTTCCCACTCTGGCAGGTCTTCCAGATCAACCATGAAGGTGGGATCATCAAAGCTGAGGCAATGGTTGTGGCCATCGGCCAGACGGGCGACGGCCAGCCGTGGCACTCCGTCGATCCGCTCGCTGGTCACACGCCAGTCACGGTAGATGTCGACCCCTTCAAGGATGACGTCGTCACGATGAGGAATCACTTCCTGCCAAGTATCAAAGCCGCCCCCTTGTTTGAGTGGCACATGCACGAGGCGAAAGTTTGGCCCCGTATCGTTGACGCGTAGCAGCAGGTGGTCTGAGTGGTGATCGACTTCATATTCGATCCCCGCGCGGCGCCTGCATACGATCCGCCAGCGCCCCTCGGGTCGGTCGGCGGGCAGGATGCGTGCTTCCGAGGTGGTGTGGCTGGAGGAATTGGCCACGATATACCCCAGGCTGCGGGTTTTGAAGACGAGCAGGTTGAAGCGCTCGTCATGCTCTTCAAAGAGTTGGGTGTCTTGCCCTTCAAAGAGGCGTAGGCGCCATAATTTGTTGGCGCGGTGGGTTTTGGGGTCTTCGCTGACGTAGAAGAGCGTCATGTCGTCTTCGGCCCAGCACAGGCTGGTGACACCCCGGCGACGTTGGCTCAGTGTTTTGCCGGTGAAAAGATCGCGCAGCCGCAGCGTGTATTCGCGCTGCCCACGCGTGTCTTCCGTCCAGGCCAGGTAGCGCCCGGAGGGGCTGACCTCGTAATCGCCTACCTCGTAGAAGGGTTTGCCATGTGCTTGCAGGTTCTCGTTGAGCAAGACTTCTTCCGCTGAGGATTCCCAACCCACGTCTGTAATGCGCTTGCGGCAATGGATGGCGTACTGCGCACCTTGCTCGGTACGGCTGTAATACATCCATGCACCAAAGCGCACCGGTACGGACAGATCCACTTCCTGGATGCGTGCGAGCATTTCGGCATAGAGTTGTTCCTGCAGGGGGAGGGTTTCGGCCATTACGGCTGTGGCGAAAGCATTTTCCGCCTCCAGATGGGCGAGCATGTCAGCCGAGTGGAGCTTGTGCATCCACAGGTAGGGGTCTTCACGGCGGATGCCATGGTGGCAGAGCGTGGCCGGGTGTTGGGCGGGGGCAGGAGGGCGTAGAACGTCAGGCATGTGAGAGGACTGGGTGAGCTGATGCTGAAAGGAAGTGATCATTCTTTGATTGTGGAAGGCACTCCCCGAGGGGAGTGCCGAGGTGTGGATCACGCTATGCGTATGATCCTGTTGGACTGGATCGTAACAGCTTCTCCTGCTTACGCGTTGGCGACGCCGAGTGTTTTTGGCGCCTCCAGCCGTGGCATGCGCCACGCGGCCATGATGGTCAGGCTGATCCCCAGCGCGGCCAGGGCCAACAGTGTACGCTGTATCCCAACCGAATCCCCCATATGCCCCGCCAGACTTGCCCCGAAGGGTGCTGCCGTAACGCTGACGCAACGCATGGTGGCGATCATCCGCCCGAGCATTGCATCAGGCGTGACCTGCTGACGCAAACTCAGATAAGGCACGACGTAGAGCGTAGCACCGGCATCAATGATCCACATGGCACCGCCTGCCAACAGGGTCCGATAGACGGACTGGGCAGGTACGCACGCGTAGGCCGCATAGCCCAGTGCGCTGAGGAGGTAGCCTGCCAGGATCAAGTGGCGTGCCCCAAAACGCTTTTCCAGGCGTGGCGCAATTGAAGCGCTGAGCAGAGCACCCACGGCCCCGCAGGTGTTGACCACGGCCAGGCCATGCGCGTCCAGCTCCAGATCATGGCTGGCAAACAGCACATAGAGCGCACGGAAGCCATCAAACAGCGCGACCCAGAAGATTGCACCAATCGCCAAGGCGCGTAGCGTCGGGCTTTCCCACACGAAGGCCAGCCCCAGCCGGATGTCCGTCCAGAAGGCTTGCTTTTCCCCGTTTTGGGCAGGCAGATCATCGCGTTTGATCGACAGGAGCAGGCCAAAGGAAACCACGAAGCATATGGCATCGCAGGCGATGGCAAGGGGTGCGCCGACAGCGGCCACGATCACGGCGGCCAATGGCGGACCCAGAATGCCCGCAATCGATGAGGCTGCCTGAAGCTTGCCAATGCCTTCGACAAGGTGCTCTTTGCCCACCAATTGATTGACGTACACCTGCATGGCGGTGCCACCAATGGCGTAACCACAGCCGATTACAAAGCCAACCCCCATGATGAGTGAGAAGTTCAGCACACCCAGAAGGTATGCTATAGGAATTGACATTAATGCCAACGCACTGATGATTTCAAACAGGCTGGCGAGCTGTTTTTTGCGTGAGCGGTCGATCCATACCCCGGCAGGTAGCGAAAACAGGGCAAAAGGCGCGAGTTCTGCAGCAGTCAGCCAGCCCATTTTGGTGGCGTTGGCGTGCAGCAGATCGATTGCCGTCAGGGGCAGGGC
Organism: Uliginosibacterium gangwonense DSM 18521; assembly: GCF_000373965.1. Lineage (GTDB taxonomy): Bacteria > Pseudomonadota > Gammaproteobacteria > Burkholderiales > Rhodocyclaceae > Uliginosibacterium > Uliginosibacterium gangwonense. The sequence continues at coordinate 177,214 of NZ_KB892867.1, forward strand.
CATCTGGGATACCGTGCCGCCCAAAGTTGTCAGGGTATTGCTGGTAAAAAGTTTCATGTAATCGGCATTGCGCCAGAGCGGACTGTTGGCGGTGAATGTTTTGAGTGCTTTTCTCAACATAACGGGCTCCTGGATGCCGGATTCCGGCAGATAAAAGAGCACCTCGTGAAATGACAAATGTATTTATCTGAGGCGCAAAATGAGCAATGTGGCCCGGTACACAGCAAATGGTGTGCCAGTGGCCTGCAAGGCTCGATTAGAGTGAAGGGTTCAAAAGCTGACCAAGGTCAGAAGCAATTCCGGCATGCGATCAGACAGATGGAGCGAAAAGATCCGTTTGGACCGATATCAGTCCGGTGGGGATTGGATTCCCCGGAATCTGTCTATGATCTTGCTGCGATAGCGCTGATTGGTAGTCGAGGGGCCTGCATGTGCGAGAGCACTATTTTGCAGCGACCCACGTGCGACGGATCACCAAACAGCTTCTCAGGCGTGCCGTATTCCTGCCACCGGATGTGGGTGTGCAGAAGTGGATTGGAATGCTCCGCCACCCACGATGCCAGCCTGTGCGCCGAAATTGGTGCCAAAGGTCGTCATATTGGTGCGCATGGAACACTCCTTGTGGGAAAGTGCGTCAGGATATGACGCATGGCCATTCTGAAGCAGAATGCCACATGCGTCAAGCCGATGCCACCCATTGAGGATGACATCGGCTTGTTTGTGGTGGAGGCTGTTAGATGCTTCTCAGAGCTTGAAGGCAGATACGGCGCTATTCATCTGCCCGGAGAAGGCATGCAGTTTTTCTGCAGACAGGCTCATGCTGGTGACGGCGTTGTTGTTGTTTTCCACCATCTTGGCGATGCGGGCGATGTTTGCGGCAATTTCGGCATTTGAGCGGTTTTGCTCACGTACCGCCTCTGCAATCTGGTCCAGTTCATCCGTGGCGTGGGCCACGGCCTCATTGGCTGAAGCCAGCGCGGACACGGTGTCATCCATGCCGGAGCGGCTGTTGTGGATGGCGCTCAGACCACTCTCCACTGCTGATTCCAGATCAGCCGATTGTGCATTCAGGGTATTGGTGATGGCGTCGATTTCCGAGGCGGACTGGCCGGATTTTTCCGCCAGCTTGCGCACTTCGTCGGCCACTACGGCGAAACCACGACCGGCTTCGCCCGCGCGGGCGGCTTCAATCGCGGCGTTCAAGGCCAGCAGGTTAGTCTGGTCGGCAATTTCGCGCACTTGACGGGTGATGCTGCGGATGCGCTGCATACTGGTGACGGATTCCTGCGAGGCAGAGGCCACACGCTGGATGAGTTGGGCGGCTTCATCCACCACGCGCTTGACCTCGTCGAGTTTGTCCTGCACCTCACGGGATTTATCCAGGCTGTCGTGCGAGAGGCGGTTGGCGTTTTCCGCATTTTCGGTAATGGTCTGCATGGATTGGCTCAGCGCTTCCATGGATGAAGCAGTTGAGGAAGCAGCCTCGGATTGCTCAAAGGAAGAATCAGACACCTTGGCGGCATCATCAGCCACGGCATCTACCCCCTGGCGGAGCGTGACGGCACCATCACGAATCTTGCGGACCAGATTCCCCAGATCCTTACGGATCTGTTCGCCTGAGCGGGCAAGGTTGCCAAATTCCTCGCAATACACATCTTGGATAGGGTGGGCAAAATTGCCAGCCGCAAGGTTGCTCAAATCCGTTTTGAGGTGCCGAACATGCACGACCAGGTGCCGATGCAGAAATAGCATGAATGCCGAGAAGCTAAGCCCGCAGATGATGATCACGGCGATGAGGCAGATGGTAAGGGTAGAATCTGCATTGCTGACAATGGATTTTGCTTGCGATGACAAGCCCCCCGCCTGCTTGCCCAGTTCTGCGCTCAACGCTGATACTGCATTGATCTCAGCCTGTAGGCTGAAAAACACAGCCACCAGCAAAATGGCTGTACTCACGCCGCAAAGCAGAAGGAGTTGATACCGCATACTGTGGAAAAGCTTAGAAAACATGGTGTGCCCTTTGACTCATATCGCAATTACCGGTTCAGAGCGTCATGCTGCTGGACGGGTGTAAGCTGAAGTGATCCAGTCTCTGAATGGAGTGAAGTCGATTATGCATATTTTGGTAAGGTCGAATCATCCACCTGCCGTAAGCAGGCAACAGAATGATCAACCGAAGTAGTTTACCTGTTTTTCGCACTTTGCCTGTGGTCTTTTGCCTCGTTTGGTGATGGAGTCAAGAGCAGAGGTTATTTGCCGTTAATGGAATCAGGGAATCTACTCACAAGGGAAAGGGCTGCGGTCCATGGCGCGTCGCAAACACGAAGAAGAACACGAGAATCACGAGCGCTGGATGGTGTCTTATGCTGACTTTATCACCTTGCTGTTTGCATTCTTTGTGGTGATGTATGCCATCAGCTCGGTCAATGAAGGCAAGTACCGCGTGCTTTCTGATTCTCTGGTGCAAGCCTTTCGCAGCACGACTGACCAGCGTGGCACCGTGCTCGCCACCACGACAGTAACCACCGGGCGCCCTCTGCCGAGCGTTGTAGCCGCACAGCCGCAAAAAGTAGCGCCAGAGGTGGAAGCCAAGCGTAAGGCCTATCGCGACAAGATGCGCAACATGGCCGAAGACATCATGCGTGTGCTCGCTCCGCTGGTGCAGGGCGGGCAGGTGAGGGTGACTGAAGGCGTCAATGGTATTTCCATCGAAATCAACGCCAGCGCCTTGTTCAACCCCGGTGAGGCCGTGCTGGGACAAGATGCCGCGCGTGCCTTGCGCGCTGTGGCAGAGGTGATTGCCGCAGGCGATTTTCCGATCAAGGTGGAAGGGCATACCGATAATGTTCCCATCAGCACAGCACTGTTCCCGTCCAACTGGGAGCTTTCGGCATCGCGTGCCTCGTCGGTGGTGCGTCTGTTCGTGGATGCAGGTGTGGAACCCAGTCGGCTAACGGCTGCCGGTTATGCCGATCAGCGTCCGGTGGCCTCCAATGCCACGCCAGAGAATCGGGCCCGCAATCGCCGGGTGACCATTCTGGTGGAATCCATGGCACCTGAAGTCAGCGCGCTTCCCGCTCAGACGACTACAGTGTCTTCACCGCCGCCGAGTACGGAAATGCGTAATGTGGATGGGGCCTTGGGAACGCCAGAGAACATCCGCCTGGTGCCGGGCGTGGCTGCCAGCAGCCCGTGATGGGGGGCTAGACGCTGCCTAAATGGCGTGAACCCAGGCGAGGGCGCGAGGCACCATCGGGGCCGTAAGTCATGGGCTGGTCGCTATGGGCCAATAGTACGGCAAGCGCCTGATGGTTGGAGGCCAAGCGCTGGGTGACGGCCTTGCCGTTGTTTTCGTTCAGGAGCTTGGCTTGGGCGGCGCGGTTCAGATAGGTGTTCCAGATTTCGGCGTGTTGCCCGGCCAGCAAGGCCTGAATACCTGCGCGGCTGTGGGGCTTGCCCGCCTGGGCCAAAACAGTGATCCGGCTGTCCGCCAGACGTTGCAGCTGGAAGGCGATATCGGATTTCTTTTTGGCCAGATCGAAGAGGGGCTCAACGTTCTCATGGCCCAGCACGGTGCGTTCTTCTTCCAGCACCGCAATAAAGCCGTCCAGCAGTTGGGTTTCCGTGACCAGCAGGGTGGCAAAGCGTTGGCGCAGCGCGTTCAGGTCTGTGGGCACCTTGAAGAACTCCATTCAATGGCAATACCGGTTCAAGAAAACCCTGCGGATGGCGCAGGCTGCGCGGCCCCGGTATTGGTAAAGCGCCCCGATATTGTTACACCGAACGCGGCTGTGCCGCCAGCATCTGACGCACGCTGCTGATCAGCCCGTCAGCCACCTTCTCGGAATTGACCTGGAACTGCCCTTGGCTGATGGCCTGCTTGATCTCATCCACCCGACCACTATCCACCACGGGAGTATCGGCGACAGCCTGTTCAAGCTGTTGCATCCGCCCGGACAGAGAGGAAATCTCTACCTTGGTATCGCTGGGCGTTGAGGACGTAGAGGTGCTTGGTCGAGTCGAACGAGTTTTCGACTCCCCAGTTACTGTATTGGTCGTTTTGACCGAATTATCGATTTTCATGGCGTTTCCCTTTGTCTCAAGGCTTTTGCAACGTCGTTTTATGGACGCTACAGCTTGCTTAACGGTGAGGAGAGGGAAAACTTTAGGTGTTTATGCCCATTCTGACGACCGGCAGGTCAAGATCAGAGAGCCCGCAACCACGTTCCTGCTCTATCCTATGTTCCTACTATATCAGAGACTTGCAGCATGTTGTAGGCGTGTGGGGGTGTAGATCTGTGACGCCTGATCGGGCAGGCAGACGGCTATGTGAGAACAAGGGGGCAGGGACGGTCAGAGACGGGTCTCAATCAAGCCTTTGTCGCGGACCACGCCGCTGATGATCTGGCCATTTTGCAGCCGCACCCGGATTGTGTCGCCCTTGGCGCCGGAGTCGATGGCGGTGCCCATGTTGCCTACGCTGAAGCCCTGGCCTTCAACCATGACTTTGACATCCTGCCCCGCTTGCACAAGGGTTTCCAGGCGCAGTTGAGACAGGCGCACCGGGTGCTCGGTAATGATGAAACCCCGTGTGACACGGCCTACCGCCTGTTGCGGGTCCAAGACTAGATCAGGCGCCTGGGTGGTCAGCTCACCCTCCACGATGCGCAGATCCGCTTCTCCAATCGTTTGGCCGGGGGAAAGCGCATGGGTGGCGACCACATATCGGCCATCAATTCGAACCCGCACGGGCACGTAGAAGTTGCCTGTCACGCCCTGTGTGCAACGAACGTTGACGGAGATTTTCCCCCAGGCGCGGGTACCCGCAGGCAAGGTGGCAGCCCAGTCCGTGCAGGTCTGGTAGCGTGGGTTCAGAACAAATTCGCCAATTTCAAAGCTTGCCTGCCCTGGTACATTGACAGTTTGCCCTTGCAAGGTTTTTTCAATGACAGCCTTGATCGCAGGTATCCCCTGGCCCTGGGCCAGCATGGGGAGCATGGCACACAGGGCAGAGATGAGCAGACTGCGCAAGGTGCGGTGGGTAGAGACAAAGATTAGCAAGGCAGGCATTAAGGGATGGATGAGTCCGCATTCTAGCCCGGATCATCTCTCCCCGTGCAGGCACAAACTCAGGCAGGGTGTGCCGGGGCTGACGCGTGAAAGTCTGCGACCAACTGATCGATGTATTGCCGGTCAGCATCCCAGGCGAACATGAAGCGGTGAGAGCCGCCAATGAAGTTGTAGAACAGCCAGCCTTTGGCATGCAGGGCTTCGCTCAATGCCTCTGGCATGCGCACGAAAACTGAATTAGCCTGCACCGGAAAAGCCAGACGCACGTCCGGCACCTCGGCAATCCGCTCGGCAAAGTAACGCGCACAAGCGTTGCCGTGCGTAGCGTTGCTTAACCAGGCACCACTTTCCAGCATACCGACCCAGGGGGCGGAGAGATAACGCATCTTGGAGGCCAATTGCCCCGCCTGTTTGCAGCGGTAATCAAAATCCTGTGCCAGATCACGGTTGAAGAACAGGATTGCTTCGCCTACGGCCATGCCGTTCTTGGTGCCGCCAAAGCAGAGCACATCCACGCCCGCGCGCCAGCTCATGTCTGCTGGGCTGCATCCAAGGCTGGCACAGGCATTGGCAAAACGGGCACCATCCATGTGCAGGCGCAGCCCCAGTTCCCGGCATACAGCGGAAATGGCGCGGATTTCGTCCAGGCTGTACACCTGCCCGGTTTCGGTCGGCTGGGTGATGGTGACGACACGGGGTTTGGGGAAGTGGATATCCGTGCGGGCGGTGGCGATATGGCGAATGGATTCCGGGGTCAGCTTACCGCCATAGGTGGGAACCGCCAGCAGCTTGGAGCCGTTGGAGAAAAATTCCGGCGCGCCGCATTCATCCGTTTCCACATGGGAGGAATCCGCGCAGATCACACCGTGGTAAGACTGGCCCAGCGAGGCCAGCGCCAAGGAATTGGCAGCTGTGCCATTGAAGGCGAAGAACACTTCGCAATTGGTAGCGAACAGGCTACGGAAGGCATCGGCGGCGCGTGCCGTCCACGGGTCGTCGCCATAAGCGGGCACATGCCCTGTGTTCGCTTCCTGCATGGAGGCCCAAGCCTGCGGGCAGACACCTGAATAATTATCACTGGCGAATTGCTGGGGCTGGAAAGGCATGGTCGTAGGCACTCCTTCAATACAGGAGTCTGCGATGAGGCATAGGGGAAGAATTCAGGCAGACTCCCAGTTGCAAAAAACCAAGAGTCTTATTGCGTTGGCAGCGTCCGGTTTTTGCCGTGAGGCCACATCCCCCCTTGTAGGGAGCACCACCTTGCGCGGAGGCAGGTTGGTGTTGAGCAAGCGCTCAACTCTTGATGGATGGTGCCAGTATATCCAAATTCTTTGCGTGGAGGTATAGCGCTTATGTGGCTCATGCGGTTGAAGTGGGCGAGGGTTTTGATCTTTCCACCTCTGTTATGATGTTGGAGTATGATTAATGTATATTTGCGCTTGTATAGCAAGCGTTTCCTTGTGGAGATGGGTGGGCTGTGCCTTGATCTTCATGGCTTTGATCTACGGCAGCGCGTTGCAGTTGGCCTCTGCATTCCACTTGCCAAAGCGGGCAGGGCGGTTGGCTTTGTAGAGTTTGAGACGGCTGCGGAATTCCCGCACGACATAGGTGGGGGCTTTGTCTTCGCCCTCTAAAGCCTGCAGCCCATCCAATGCCTGTTGCTGGAGTTGGGCCGCCTCGGTAAAGCGCCCCAGGCGGGCCAGTGCGGCGGCCAGCGTGTCCTGATGGAAGGGGCTGCCATCTTGTGCAGCTTCCTGTGCGTACTCCAGCGCCACGGTCAGATCGCGGTGAAAATCCGCCTGTTCGCAGGCAGCGTGAATCCAGGCAATCTCGTTCTTGGCGCTGAGTACAATCTCTTGGCTGTTGGGGTTGTTGCTGGGCAGTGCTGCGGCCGCGAACAACTCCAGTGCCTTGTTGCAGTCAAACGGCACTCCCCGTGCACAGACGTGATAGTTGGCAAGCGTAAACTGCGCCTCATGATTGCCTGCATCGGCATAACGCACCAATTCAGGGTAGGCTTTGGTGTACTGGCGCTTGTTCAGTTGCGCGGTAATCGAGTCCGGCAGTGGCTCGCTCCGCGATATCTGGGCTGCCACGGGCCCGCAGGTGAAGATGCCAAGCATCAGAACGGCCAAGCTGCGGGTAAGAAGAGATGGGTCAAGGCGTTGGCTCATGGGGCATCCAGAAAAAATGGCAAAGTGCGCCAAACAAAATTGTTAATTATCTTTGCAGTTGTTACAACTTTGAAACAAGGGTTGGCCCTGATGAGCAATCGTTTGGAGTGCTTGCGGATGAAAATAATCAAGATGGCCGCCATATTGGCAACAGTGTCTTTGATCATGGGGGTTGCCCAGGCGGGCGAGGTGTGCCCCATCACGCATAGCCCTGTGCAGAGCGAAGATCAGGCGTTGGATCTGGCTATCAAGGTTACCAAGGCGTTCAAACTTACCACGATTCCTGTTGAGCACTGCCTGCATTTTTATGTTGATCAGAGCACGGACAAGGCGGGCGGCTACGTGGTGACTGTGCGCGAGAATCATAACCAGGAGTGCGGGGGAGACCCGGATACCGAGCCCCGCGTGTTTGATCTGGAAATCAAACCCGATGGGCAGGTGGCAACCGACGCCTTCCCCATTACGGGTGATGGGACAAGCATGCGTAGGCTGCATTGCTGGAGCAGCAAGCGTTAAGGTTTCTTGGTGCTATGAACGCGTGCCTGGCCCTGGGGCTTGCTGCGGGCAGCAAGATTTCACCATAATCCCGATTTACGTACAGAAGCACGCGTCTTGTGCGTGGCTTCGGTTACAATCTTCTCCTTTCTCGTTCACAGCTTTGGCCCAAGCATGATCACCGGTTCTCTCGTCGCACTTGTGACGCCCATGGATGAAGAGGGGCGCATCGATTTTCCGCGTTTTCGTTCGCTGATTGATTTCCACCTCAAAGAAGGAACCGACGGTCTGGTGATCGTGGGGACCACTGGGGAATCGCCCACTGTGCCAGTTGAGGAGCACTGCGAGCTGATCCGCGTGGCCGTTGAGCACAGCGCCGGGCGTGTGCCGGTGATTGCCGGTACAGGCGGCAACTCTACTGCCGAGGCGATTGAACTGACCCGCTTTGCCAAATCGGTGGGTGCCACGGCCGGGCTGTCTGTGGTGCCTTACTACAACAAGCCGACCCAGGAAGGCATGTACCGCCACTTCAAGTCTGTTGCTGAAGCGGTGGATCTGCCAGTGATTCTGTACAACGTGCCCGGGCGCACCATAGCTGACTTGCAGAACGACACCGCGCTGCGTCTGGCCCAGGTGCCCGGCATTGTTGGCATCAAGGATGCCACGGGCAATATCGAACGCATTACCGATCTGGCCATGCGTGCCCCGGCAGGCTTTGGCCTGTACAGCGGGGACGACATGAGTTCGATGGCGTTCATGATGATCGGCGGGCATGGCGTGATCTCGGTGACGGCCAACGTTGCGCCGCGCCTGATGCATGAACTGTGTGTCGCCTGCCGCGAAGGGAACTTAATCCGTGCCAACGAGATCAATCGCAAGCTGTTCCTGCTCAACCGGGATTTGTTCTGCGAGGCCAATCCGATTCCGGTCAAGTGGGCAGTTGAACAGATGGGCTTGATCGGCCCGGGGATCCGCTTGCCGCTGACCCCCTTGTCCGAAGGGCTCCATGAACGTGTGCGTCGCGCCCTGCATGCAGCAGGTCTTCAGTCTTAAGGAAAAAAACTGATGAAATCAATGTTGTCCCGTAGCCTGTCTGTCGCCGTGTGCGTATCGATGGCTGGTTGCAGCCTGTTCAGCACCAAGAAGACGACGGCAGAAGACGCCACCTACGGCTCCGGCTCAAACAATTCCTCGTCTGCCGCCAGCGTCAGCCAGAAACTGGCCGTGCCGCCCGATCTGATCACCCCGTCGCGTGACCCGCGTTTTGTTGACCCGGATGCTGGCAAGACGACCGCCACGTACTCCACCTACACCAAGGATGCCGCTGCACCCAAACCCAAGGAAACCGCTGCCGCCGCTACTACTGCTGAAACGGTCATCCCCAGTTTCAGCAAGGTGCATGTTGAGCGTGCTGGTAGCCAGCGCTGGCTGGTGGTGCCGGGCACACCTGATCAGGTTTGGCAGCAGTTGCGCCAGTTCTGGGCCGATAATGGTTTCGACATCAAGATCGACAAGCCCAACGAAGGGATCATGGAAACCGAATGGGCGGAAAACCATGCCAAGCTGCCGATGGGCACCATTCAGGGCTTCCTTTCCAACGTAGCAGGCTTTGTCTATAGCACGGGCGAATTGGATAAATTCCGTACCCGTATCGAAAAATCTAGTCAAGACGGCATGGTGGAAGTCTACATCAGCCACCGTGGCCTAGAAGAAATGACGCAGGATACCGGCACCAAGTGGAAGCCGCGCCCTGTTGATCCTGACCTGGAAGTGCAGTTCATGCGCCGCTTTGCCCTGGGCTTTGGCGTGGATAAGCAAGTCGTCAAGCAAGTGGTGCCGGATGATGCTGCAGCCAATGCGCCGGGTTCCGTGCAGTTGGCCCATGCTTTCCTCGTTGATGGCGGACAACGTCTTGAAGTGGATGGCGCATTGGACAAGGTATGGCGCCAAGTGGGCTTGGCTCTTGATCGTACAGGGGTGGTGGTGGAAGACCGCGACCGCAGTGCCAACACCTACTACGTTCGCTATCTGGATACCCGAGAAGACCCGCAGATCGGCAAGAGCTGGCTCTCCAAACTAGCTTTCTGGAACAAGAAGGAAGTCGGTACGGATCAATTCCGTGTGGTGCTGACAGCACCCGGCAAGACCACCGTTTCGATCAGCGTCCTGGATCGTACCGGCAAGCCTGTGACGGCAGACACCGGCAGCGAAATTCTCAAGTTGCTGTTCGACGAACTGAAGTAAGCTCGTTCCAAGCGCATACGTTACGGGCAGGCTCCTCGGGAGACCTGCCCGTTTTTGCGTCTGGCGGATGGATATGCCAAAGTACCAAGCTCAACCCCGAATCTGAACAGAGAAAAACCATGCCCCAACTCCAACTGATCACCCCCGATTGGCCCGCACCCGCCAAGGTTAAGGCGCTTTCTACCACACGGGGTGGCGGCGTGAGCAGCGGCCCTTATGCCTCCCTCAATTTGGCCAAACATGTGGGAGATGCCCCGGACGCAGTGGCGCAGAATCGCCAGCGCCTGGGTGAGCATCTCCCCATGGAGGCACTCTGGCTCCAACAGGTGCACGGCACGGTCGTGGTCAATGCTGCCAGTACCTGCCCGGACGCCCAGGCCGATGCAGCCTTTGCCCGCATGAGCCATCGCATCTGTACCGTAATGACAGCTGATTGCCTGCCCGTGCTCTTCTGTGATGATGCTGGTTCTGCTGTGGCCGCCGCCCACGCAGGCTGGCGCGGGCTTGCTGGTGGCATACTTGAAAATACCGTGCGCGCCATGCAGACGCCCGGTGAGCAGGTCATGGCCTGGCTTGGCCCCGCTATCAGTCAGCAGGCGTTTGAAGTCGGGACTGATGTGCGTGATGCTTTTGTCAATCACAACGCCGAGGCCGCTGCAGCCTTTATTCCCGGCGCGCAACCGGGCAAGTGGTTTGCCGACCTCTACCTGCTGGCCCGCCAACGCTTGAATGCACTCGGCATTACCCGCGTATATGGTGGAGATCGCTGCACTTTTACCGAGGCGGAGAGTTTCTTCTCCGCCCGGAGAGATTGCACGCAGTCCGGGCGGCAGGCGAGCCTGATCTGGTTGGAATAGCGTAGTGTTCTGGCTGTCTGATGCCAGAAAAATAGGAGGGAGTAATGTCAAATACCATAATCACATCGCCTCAAGACAAATTTCTCAGGTTTGCTGGGTCGTGGATATCAATATATTTGGTTTTTGTTTTATTTGAGGCTTCTGGCCTGTGGCAGCTTGGAATTATCCCTTCTGGTTACAAAGCCGTACTGGCTGGTTTATCTGGTGGTGGTGGGGTTGCCCTAACTTACTCTCTGCTGAGTTGGTATGAGCAAAAAGTGAGTTGCTTGTCCGCCTTAAGAAGGGGGGTGATCAATCGGATTGTTCGAGCCGCTTTGGTCGTCTTATGTATTGCCCTGCTAATCACTGGATTTCTTGTGCATTTAGACGCATCAAATATCAAAAGCCACTGTGCTGCGTTGGATCGGGCCGATAAAGTTCTCTCAAGCCACACGCTGCAAGCATCTTTGACTTGATAGGCTCTAGATCGCTTGCCAGCCAATCGCATCAAATAGTGTTTGCAGCTTTTCCCCACGTGCGGGGTTGATATGCTTCACGTGGGCAATTCGCCCTTGCAGGCGAGCGCGGAAATCCGGGAGGGCTTCCCGGTTTTGCCCGTGTGGCCCATGACGCATGCAATTGGTGAGCGTGGCTTTGAGGCGATCATAATCGCTGCGGGCGATATTCGGTTTTTCATTGACCAGTACCCCGGTCACCCATTGCGCTTGAGATTGACTGGTGAGCCGGGTTTTGCGCGGGTGCGGAGTGAAGCCTTCTTCCAGAATGATCGTGTCAATCATCAGGCTGATCCGCCATGCGTGTGCACGGGTATGCGAAGGAAATGACACGATGAGATCATCTACGTAACGTGTATAGCGGACACCACTTTCCTGTGCCGCTGCCGCCAGACGCAGGTCCAGCCGCCATGCGCACAGGTTGGCCAAGGCGGCAGAGGTGGGCGCACCCTGTGGCAGATGGCGTGCCCGGTAAGACTCAGCTTGTTTGCGGCGGGTCTGCAAGGCTTTGCTCGTCAAACCTTCAGGGCGAGGCTGGGTATGAAATATGAATGACGGCGTCACATGTGTCGTCAAGGCTGTTAGGTAGCGTGTCACTTCCTCCGGGTAGCCCAGCGTGCGGAAGAGGGCATGGACGCGGGACGCGCGGATCGAAGTGAAAAAATCCTGCAAATCCATCTTGAGTATCAGCGGGCTTCCGGCATGAACCTGCGCATTGCTCAGGATGGAGCGATGCGGCACGCAGCCATGTGCTGCATCATGCACCGGAATCTTGTCGAGCAGGCCATGCAGAATCTTGCGCTGAATCGCACAGAGCAGGGGCTTGGGGCTCTCGATGAGGCGATGCCCGCCGCTGGCCTTGGCTTTCCACTGATAATGATAATGGCGTAACGCTTCGCTACCTGTCTTGCTGCTGATGCTATGTACATCGGCAAGCCATTCCAGCTCGTCCATGCTCAGTGCCAGCCATGCTGCCAGATCGCCTACCGTGGGCAAGGCTGGCAGATCAAGCCCGGCCAGAGTGCGTGGCAGAGCTGCCATTTGTGGCTGAAAACTGAAATAGCGACGAATCTTTGGTACAGGGCGGCGCTCAAACGCTCCGATGAAAGAGGGCAGCGTGGCAATGCAGGTGACGATATCTTCAAACTGCGCGGGGCGTAGTGGCAAGCCAAAGTGCTGATCCAGCCGCCGCACCATCCTCGGCAGCCAGTCATGTGCTGTGCCGAGTGCAGCCTTGCCCCGTTGCTGCAGATCGGTAATGCCACCCGCTTCATGCAGAAAAGCACGGGCCAGACCGCGCGCCACATGCAGGATGGCTGGGTCGATGGGCGGTTTGGGCAAACGGGACATACCCGGTCATCTCGCTGGCTGATAAAGGGTGACGCACCCGCCCAACCTGTCGTGTGTGGCATGCGCTTGGCTGCGCCGCAGGCGCAGAGGGGCTCATGCACGGAAATGCCAGCTCAAGTATCGCCCCGGGGTAACCCCGGAGGAGCCAATGTCTGCAAGGCAGGCATCAGCCTGTGCTTGGGCAAGCGCGTCGGGGTGAAGCCTACGATGGAAGCATGAAAGGGGTCAAGTGCAGTCGCGCCGCCACCCATCAGTCCTGTCTGGTGACTTCGAGTTTGCGCAAGTCGAAGCCCTTTTGCTCAAGCCTGGTCAGCAGGTTTTTGTAAGCGTCTGAGGGGACGACAGGTGTGCGGGCAAGAATCCACAGGTATTCCCTTTTCGGCTCACTCACTGCAGCCAACTGGTACTGCTCATCCAGATCAATCACCCAGTAGTCGCCCCAGACCCAGGGCAGGAAAGCCAGCCATTGAGGGGCGAAACGGACTTCCAGCCTGGGTGAGTTGGCAGCACCGATCTGCCTTGCTGCGCCAATGGCCTCGATTGTCTCCCCGCTCTCCACCCTGCAACGGTTGATGACCTGTACCATGCCGTTGCTCTTGAGGCTGTATTCCGCCTTGGTGGCGCCCACACATTTTTTCTGGAATCGGTTGGGGTACTTGGCAATTTCGTACCATGTACCCATGTAGCGTGGCACATCCAGCGCTGCAATCGTGTTTAAGGTACCTGCAGCAGATGGCTCACTTTCTGTCGCAGCGTTCACCGTAGGCGATAGCGTACATAGACAGAACATAGCGGCAAAAATCTTTGTTTTCAGTGACAGTTTTTTGAGCATGTGCAGTATGAATTCGCTTGGATTTGATTCAGGGCGTCAGCCAACGGTGCCAAGATTGAAGATGGGTTGGTACATCGCGAAAAAACTGACCGTAATTGTGATGACCACCGTTACGAATAGTGCTGCAAGTCCCCAGGTTATATTGTTTTGAGTGCGTCGGGTATAGAGCGGACTGCGTGTAACGAAGATTGCAATGTACAGGGCGATTGCCGGGAAAATCCACCATAGCAGGCGCCCTTTCAGGAAGATCAGGGTAAGCGCCGGAAGTTCAGCACCAAAGGATGCAAACACTGACTCGAACTGCGCGGTCAGGGTGTTTGCCAAAGATGCAATTGAAAATGACACGGCCAGCATTATCCAGGTTGCAATCAGCAGCAACTTGTTTCTGGCTACAAGTTCTGGATTTCCTGGCTGGGAGGGGGGAGTTTGCTTTTCATTCATTGTGGTCACGAGATCTAGAGGGGGCTCAAAGCCTTGCCGTGCAAGGATACTATGATGCCGCAAGATGGCGGTGGTTTTCCACATGCCATTCAGGATTCTGTGCCTTGGCGAACTCGGTCAGTGCGGCCAGGTATTGCGCTAGGAGGGCGTGGTTGCCACTGGGGAAGTGGATGCAGAAACGCCCAGCTTCGATGTGCTCGATCTGGTAGCACTGCTGGTCGATCTCGATATAGCCACCACGGCCTTAGTGGACGACTTTCATGGCATGCTCCTGTACTCGCACAGGCACAGATGCCCATGCGCTGCACACAATCATGCCACAAGCGTGCATGTGTTGTGTTGCAGTCGTGAGTACAGGATTGCCTGTGTCAAGCAGCCTGTGTGGCTTCACACCCGGATGTCAATGCGCCCCGGAGGGGTGGTGGGCTCAGCGGGGGTAGCGACCACTGCTGCTGCGGGAGCTTTTGTGTCGGCCACTGGGCCGGCGGCGGGGGCTGAGGCAGGCGCCGTTTTCTTGGGGGCGCTGGCCGCTTGGGTCTGGTTCATCTGGCTTTGATAGTGTGCTGCAGGGCCGACTCTCATGGCATATTCCTCCCGTGTTTGGAGAAGTCTTGAATCCCGGTGTGCGCAATTTGGCATACCGACTTGCCGGTTGAGTACGCAACATCTGTGCCTGCTGCGTTTTTATGTTTGTCAGCGGGGAGTGGTGAATGTGTGGCGGGGGCGAAGGCGGCAATACATCTACATTTTTGCCGGAGAGCGGTAGATTTTGCCGGGCTTCTTGCTGTTTGAGGTGTGCGAGGAACAGATTGCCCGGTTGCGGCCCTGCAGTACCCGTAGATACCGCGCGAGCCGCGTGCGGGAGAATGCTATTTCAGAGTAACTTCGCGGGCTGATTTTTCGATTTGTTCGGATACTTCCTGCAAGGTCTTTTTCTTGGTGAACACTTCGTTGCGCCAGCGTTTGACGTCAGCGCCAGAGAGTTGGATATAGGATTTGCTTTTGGCCAGTGTGACATCCATGACTCTGACTTCGGCGATTTTCACCTTTTTCATTTCAGGCAGCTCCGCCATGGCCCATCCCGCGCCTGCCATGGCGTTGACGAGCAGGGCGCGGCGGTTATGTGGATCGCTCAGCAGCGGCTGTTTGGCCATGATGATCAGGACATAGGCACCTGGTGTGCTGCTTTTGGCGGGCAGGCAGTTGGTGACTGGGGCGCCAAGCATTGCATTGATGGATTGATCGATTTGCGCGCAAACCTTTTCCAATGGCGGGTCGTTTGCCATGGCTGCAAACGGAACGCCCAGGGCAAAGAACCCGGATAACCACTTTTTCATTGATCTCCTCCTTTTTAAGCCGTACATGGTCGTGCGGTGTTTGTTTATGTGAGTATCATGAATAGATACTTGCTTTTCTGCAAGGCAATGATCTATTTTTTTGCGCGGTTTGTGATGCGTGTCACAGGTGGAGATATTGGGTGGAAAAGTACCCAGAAATCAGTGCGTTGTTGTGCGGCACATGGCGTCAGATTGATGTACACGTGCCGAGTGATTTGGGCGTCCCGGATTATGCTTTTGTCGTGTATAAAGGGGAGGGACGGGGCTATAAGCGACGTTGGTGTTTCTGGATGACTTCCAGAAAGGCCATGCCATAGGCGTCCAATTTGCGATCACCTACGCCGGAGAGTTCGTACATGGCCTCCAGGCTCATGGGGCGATGGTCGAGCATCTGTTTGAGGGTGGCATCGCCAAAGATCATATAGGCGGGCACATTCTGTTCTTCGGCCAGATCGCGGCGACATTGGCGGAGTGCAGCCCACAGGGTTCGAGCCTCGTCGGAAGCGAATTCGATTTCACGGCGCACACTGGCCGCAGCACGCGGGGCGGCTTCGCGGACTTGGCGGGCGGTGAAATTCTGTTCACCGCGCAGCAGGGGGCGGCAGGCTTCGAGCAGGATCAGCCCACCGAATTCGTTGATGCCGAGCATGCCTTGGGCGACGAGCTGGCGCAGTAATGAACTCCACTGGGCATCGGATATCCCTTTACCGATGCCGAATGGGGAGAGCTGGTTGTGCCCACGTTCGATGATTTTGGCGGTGGCACGCCCGATCAGGATGTCGATGATGTGCGCGGCGCCATAGCGTTGGCCGCTGCGGTAAATGGCCGAGAGTGCCTGTTGCGCAGGTACGGTGGCATCAAAGGTCTGCGGTGGGGCGAGGCAGATGTCACAGTTGCCGCAGGGCTCGCTTTCTTCCCCGAAGTAGCGCAGCAGGATTTGGCGGCGGCAGGTGGCTGCTTCGCTGTAGCCGAGCAGCGCATCAAGCTTGCGTCGCTCCACCCGTTTGACTTCTTCGGGTGCCTGGGATTGTTCAATCATCTCGCGTTGCAGCACGAGGTCTTGCAGGCCGTAGGCCATCCAGGCGTTGGAGGGCAGGCTGTCCCGCCCGGCTCGCCCGGTTTCTTGATAGTAGGCTTCCAGGCTCTTGGGGAGATCAAGGTGGGCGACGAAGCGTACATCCGGCTTGTCGATACCCATGCCAAACGCTACGGTGGCGACCATCACGACACCATCGCCCCGCACAAAGCGGGTTTGATGCTCAGCGCGGGTTTCGGCCTCCAGCCCGGCATGGTAGGGCAGGGCCTGAATGCCTTCGCTGCGCAGCCAGTTGGCGGTTTCTTCGACTTTTTTGCGCGATAGGCAATATATGATGCCCGCATCGCCATCGTGATGGGTGCGGATGAAGCGCAGCAACTGCTTGCGCGGATTATCCTTTTCCACCACGGTGTAACGGATGTTGGGGCGGTCGAAGCTGGAGACGAAGACGCGTGCTTCGTGCAGTGCCAGCCGTTCGACAATCTCCTGCCGGGTGGCGATGTCTGCCGTGGCTGTCAGCGCGATGCGTGGCACCTGTGGAAAGCGCTCATGCAGCACAGAGAGCTGGATGTATTCGGGTCGGAAGTCGTGCCCCCATTGTGAGACGCAGTGTGCCTCGTCGATGGCAAACAACGCGATGCGGCTCTGATCCAGTAGATTCTGGCAGCGGGCGGAGAGCAGGCGTTCTGGCGCAACGTAGAGCAGATCGAGTTCGTCCCCCACCAATTGGCGCTCAATGGCAGATGCCTCTTCTGCACTCAGGGTGGAATTGAGGTAAGCTGCGCGCAAACCTGCTTGGCGCAGCGCCTGTACCTGGTCCTGCATCAGTGCGATAAGAGGGGAGACGACGATGCCGCAGCCTTCACGCAAGAGGGCCGGAATCTGGAAGCACAAGGATTTGCCGCCGCCCGTGGGCATCAACACTAGGGCGTCACCCCCCGTGCGCACTTGCTCGACCACGGCAGCCTGCTGGCCACGGAAAGCGGTATAGCCAAAAGTATGGCGCAGCACACGGAGCGCAGGATCAGGAGTAACTTCAGGGGCATTCATGGAGGGCGTATTGTGCCAGACTGAGCGGAGTTCTGGCGTGCGTATCGGTGCTGTTATCGAAGTATTTATCTCTCGCCTGTCTGTGCGTTAAGGGTGTGATAGGGGTGGCAAATGGTTTGCCTGGGGCGTCGTCGGTTGATGAGTTGGGCTGTGCATGCAGCGGTGGTGTGCTCATTGATGTGGGCTGCGCTCGCTTGGGCAGAGGACGTGGTCTTGCGCCCGCGCTCGCCCAGGGGCGTGCATGTGGCGGAGGAGTATTCCGATGCGGTGATCCGCGAAGCGCTTGAGCACACCAAGAAGCAATATGGCAACTACCGCATGGAATGGGTGGATCTGGAGGTGGGGCGCCAGCGCCTGCTGCTGGAGTTGGAATCGGGCACCTTGATCAATACCACGGTGGTGGTGACCCAGCCCAAGTGGGAGGAGCGCGTGTTGCCGATCCGTATCCCCGTGGATATGGGCTTGGCAAATTACCGGATTTCATTGATTTCTGCTTCACAACAAGCGGTTTTTTCGAATCTCCACAGCTTCGAAGATCTCAAGGCTTTGCGTGTGGGGGCTGGGAACGCCTGGGTATCCCGCCGGGTGATGGAGGCCGATGGCTTCAATGTGATTGCGGCGGAAAGTGCTGAGCCTTTGCTGAAAATGCTCATGAATGATCGCATTGACTACTTTCCTCGTGGACTCGGTGAGGTGTTTTCTGAATTCGAGGCGAGAAAGGGAGACTTCCCCGATTTGCGCATTGAGCGTGAGATCGTGATCGACACCCCCTTGCCGGGCTACATCTTCGTGTCGCCTACTGCGCAACGTTTACACAAGCGACTCACCGACGGTCTGGAGCAGATGGTTAAGGACGGTTCTCTGCGCCGTTTGGTGTTCAGTTACCATCACGAGATGATCACAAAGGCAAATTTTTGTAGCCGACGTGTCTTCAAAGTCAGCAACCCACTGCTGCCCAGTCAGACCCCTCTGACGCGCAAAGAGCTGTGGTTCGACCCCTATGACCCCAAGACGGGGATCTGCAAAAAACGCTGAGTGTGGCGGGTCGCCAAGGCTGCCAGCGTCTTTCCTCTTGCTCCTGAGTTTCCTCACAACCTGAACTGTTGGCAGGTGAGCTTGCTGTGTGCAATCGGGTTGCGGCAAAACCCTTCGCCCTGCGGCAAGCCTTGCCGCCCTGCTGCCGGATTAGCGGGGGTTTTGCCGCTTTATTGTGGCGCTGAGCCTGCATGGCAGCACGGTACGATGCTGGCACGGAAGCTGCAAAGATATCGCCAACCACCCTGCAATAAAACTCCGCAAGGGGAGACGACGATGTTTGAAGAACTCTTGAATGGAGTGGAAGAAATGAACGCTCAACTGGACAATGCCTTGCGCTTTCACCAAGCCGCGCTGAACCTGCGCGCCCAGCGCCAAGAACTGCTTGCGGCGAACATCGCCAATGCCGATACCCCCAACTACAAGGCGCGGGACATCGATTTTGGTTCTTCGCTCAAAGGGGCGCTGCAAGGGCGGGTGAGCAAGCCGATTGCGCTGGCAACTTCGTCTGACCGTCACATTGGCGCGACCGGGCTTTCCACCCAACCCGCAGTGCAGTACCGCAGCGAAGAACAGGCCAACGTGGATGGCAACACGGTCAATATGGATACCGAGCGTGCGGCTTTCACCGAGAACTCAATGCAGTACGAAGCCAGCCTGACCTTTATCAACGGTTTGTTGCGCACCATGCAGCAAGCGGTGGCGGCCCAGTAGTCCGGGTGACGAGAGGAGGATGAGATGAGCGGCATGTTTGACGTTTTCCATATCGCTTCCTCAGCGCTCAATGCGCAGTCGGTGCGCTTGAACACGACGGCCAGCAATCTTGCCAACGCGGAGAGCATCACCAGTGCTGATGGTCAGCCGTATCGGGCCAAGCAAGTGGTTTTTCAGGCGGTGCCGATGGGGGCAAATGGTCAAGGCGTGCGGGTGCAGCAGATTGTTGAAAGCGCGGCCCCCATGCGCATGCAGTACGAACCCGGTAATCCGGCTGCCAATGCCGATGGGTACGTGAGTCTGCCGAATGTGGATGTGGTGGAAGAGATGGTGAACATGATTTCGGCTTCGCGGTCTTACCAGACCAACGTCGAAGTTATGACGACAGCAAAAACTTTGCTGCAGCGTACCCTGCAGATTGGTCAGGGCTAGGCGCAGTGATGAGGAGTGATTGAGATGACAACAGATACAGCTTCCGCTGCAGGTGCAACCGGCTACAAATCCGTTCAGGACTGGTATGCCGCCGTCAAGGCGGCCAACAGCAGCAGTTCTACTTCGTCGACCTCTGCCACCGGAGATCAGGAAACGCGTTTTCTCAAGCTGCTCACCACACAGTTGCGTAATCAAGACCCGATGAACCCGATGGACAATGCGCAGACAACCTCGCAGCTTGCCCAGATCAGTACGGTGACCGGGATCGAAAAGCTCAACAACACGCTCAATACCATGATGTCTTCCAACCAGAGCGGTGAGACGATGCAGGCCGCAAACATGGTGGGGCACAGTGTGTTGCTTGACGGCAACCACCTCAAGCTCGCCAGTGGCGCGGCAGTGGGTGGCGTTGATCTGGAGAAGCCTGCCAGCAGTGTGACGGTATCGATCTACGATAGTACCGGCAAAAAGGTTCAAACCCTTGACCTGGGCTCACAGGATGCCGGTATCAATGAATTTGTGTGGGATGGCAAGAATGCAGATGGCACAACACTTGCTGATGGCTCCTATACTCTAAAAGTAGAGGCCAAGGACAAGGAAGGCGCTGTGGCAGCCACGGCGCTTGAGTTGGCCACGGTCAACGGCGTCATCAATACCGATAGCGGGCTCAAGCTTGATGTCGGGCGGCTGGGACGTGTCTCAGTCGGTGACATCAAGATTATTCTGTGACATCTGGAGTCATATCATGGCATTCCAACAAGGTCTTTCTGGTCTGGCTTCTGCATCCACCGCGCTGGATGTGATCAGCAACAACGTGGCCAACGCCAGCAACGCTGGCTTCAAGTCCGGCGGCACACAGTTTGCAGACGTGTATGCAGCTTCGCTTAACGGCGTCAGCGGTGGCACCCAGGTTGGGATTGGTACTGCGGTGGGTCGTGTGGCCCAGGAGTTCAGCCAGGGTAATATTACCGCTACGGCCAATCCGCTGGATATGGCGATCAACGGGCAAGGCTTCTTCACGCTCCAGTCCGCCGATGGCAAGCAGGTGGCCTATTCCCGTAACGGTCAATATCAGCTGGATAAAGACGGCTACATCGTCAATGCTTCCGGCTTCAAATTGATGGGTTACACGACGGCCTCCCCTAGCATTGCCGTGCCGATCACAACCAATGTCGCCTCTGCGCTGATGGGGGCGCCCAAGCCCACCGATACCGTGGGTCTGGCGGTCAACATGAATTCCAAGGCGACACGCCCCAGCCCATTGTCAACGCCGCCAACCGTGGCCCAATTGACGAATGACAATGTATTTGCAACGGCCACCACGATTTATGACAGCAAGGGCGGCTCTCACGTTGTGACCAGCTACTTTGTACCCGGCGCAACGCCCACCCTGGCAGGTGCTAGCAGCGCCTGGGATGTGTATTACTCGCTGGACGGGGCCGCGCCCGCTGCTACCGGGACCACCATGCAGTACGACACGACGGGTAAGTTGGTTGGCACGTCGGCGGTTGGTACTGATTATTTCGACATCGCCTTGACGCCACCCGCCGGAGCAACCTATACCTTTGGCCCCGCTACCTCTGTAGCAGGCGCCCCCGCCGCAGGCAGTGTGCGCTTTGATATGTCAGGGTCAACAGAATATGGCAGCAAGTTCAATGTGGCAGCACAGTCTCAGAACGGGTATACCGAAGGCCAGATGTCCGGGATTTCGATCAGCGCTGATGGCGTGATTGAAGCCAATTACTCCAATGGCCAAAAAACTAGTATCGGCACGATTGCGCTGACCGTCTTCAAGAACCCCAATGGCCTGATTTCCGAAGGCAGCAACATGTGGCTGGCCAGCTTCGCATCGGGTGACCCGGTGACCGACAAACCCGGCATTGGTCTGCGCGGGGCTATCAAATCATCCTCGGTGGAAGACTCAAACGTGGATTTGACCTCCCAATTGGTGGATATGATCACCGCCCAGCGTAACTACCAGGCCAACGCCCAGTCGATCAAGACGCAGGACTCGGTGATGCAGACGCTCGTGAATTTGCGCTGATAATTGAATGGCATTAAGCGAGGACTGACATGGATCGCCTGATCTACACTGCAATGACTGGCGCCAAAGCGACAATGGGCCAGGAAGCCGCTGTGGCGCATAACCTCGCAAACGCGACCACCACGGGCTTTCGTGCTGAGGTCCATCGCCTGCGTGCCGTGCCGGTGCAATCACAGGCACTGCCCAGCAAGGCCTTTGTGGTGGATGCCAGTATCGGGGCGGATTACACCCCGGGTACGATTGTGCAGACCGGGCGCAGCCTGGATGCCGCCATCAATGGCAAGGGTTGGTTTGCGGTGCAGATGGCCGATGGCAGCGAAGCCTATACGCGCTCGGGTAGCTTCACCATCGATGCCGAAGGGGTATTGCGTACCCGTAGTGGGCTAGAAGTAGTGGGCGATTCTGGCCCCATCAGCATTCCGCCGGATAATACCATTGACATTGCCGCCGATGGCTCAATCAACGCTACCCCCACCACGGGTGCGCTGACGACGAGTAACGTGGTGGCGCGGCTCAAGCTTGTCAATCCCGATGAAGCCAATCTGGATCGTGGCGAAAATGGCTTGTTCAAGATGAAGGATGGTAGCCAGGCTGACGCTGACCCGCTCGTGCGTGTGGCGGGCGGTTATCTGGAAGGTAGCAACGTGAATGTGGTGGAGCAGATGGTCACCATGATCTCACTGGCCCGCCAGTATGATTTGAACACGCGTTTGCTGCAGGCTGCGCAGGACAATGACAAAGCGGCAGCTCAGATCCTGAGCCTGACCTGATTGTCTGATTGAACGTGGCTGTAGAAAGCTGCGGTTTTGCAGGCCTGTTTGCCGGATCACCCACAGGAATATTGCGTTAGCCTAGCGCTAACACTGGAGATGAAATCATGATGAGAGCCCTGTGGGTAGCGCGTACCGGCCTGGATGCACAGCAGACCCAGCTCGATGTCATATCGAACAACCTGGCCAACGTCAGTACCAATGGCTTCAAGCGTGCACGCACGGTGTTTGAGGACTTGCTCTACCAGACGCTGCGTCAGCCCGGTGCGCAAAGTTCGCAAACCTCGCAGATCCCCTCGGGTTTGGCAATCGGTACAGGGGTACGCCCGGTGGCAACTGAGCGTATCCAGACTCAGGGCAACCCCACGCTGACCAATAATGATCTCGATGTAGCCGTCAATGGATCCGGTTTTTTCCAGATTCTGCTGCCGGATGGCACCACAGGCTACACGCGTGATGGTTCGTTCCAGCCTGATTCCACCGGGCAACTCGTCACCATGAGCGGTTACCCCCTGCAGCCCAGCATTACCATTCCGACTGGCGCGCAAAGCGTGACGATTGCCAAGGATGGTACGGTGAGCGTGACCCTGCAAGGCCAGACTACGCCCTCACAGATCGGCTCCATCCAGCTGGCCACCTTCATCAATCCGGCTGGTCTGCAAAGTGTGGGTGAAAACCTCTACCTCGAAACATCTTCCAGCGGTACGGCGACGGCTGTGACGCCTGGCACGAATGGTGCTGGCGTATTGAATCAGAAATACGTGGAATCCTCCAACGTGAATGTGGCCGAAGAGCTGGTTTCCATGATCCAGACTCAGCGGGCCTACGAGATGAATACCCGTGTCATCACCACGGCGGACTCCATGCTGGGTAAGTTGTCGCAATTGTAGGCGTAGGGGTAGGAAGGAGTGCATCATGAAAAAGGTAAGCAGATTTGTAGGCGGTTTCGTTCTCGCCGCAGGATTGCTTGCCGGATGCATGACGAACCCGCCCAGCAATATTCACCAACCGATGACGGTGCGTCCCGCTCCCGTTCCTGCACAGGCTGCCAATAATGGTGCGGTGTTCTACGCCGGAGCCCGCCCTTTGTTTGAAGATCGGCGTGCGCGTAATGTGGGCGATACGCTGACGATCAATCTGGTAGAAAACACGCAGGCATCGAAATCATCAAATTCCGCAGCCTCCAAGGATGGCGCCGACAGTCTGAATTCCAGTGTGAGCGGTATGCCCTTGAAGTTCCTGAATGGTGTTTCGGTGGGCATCAAAGATTCCAATACCTTCTCTGGCAAAGGGACTTCGGCAGCCAACAATGTGTTTACCGGCACAATCACGGTGACGGTGATCGAGGTCTATCCCAATGGCAATCTGCTTGTTTCGGGTGAGAAGCAGATCGCCATCAACCAGGGGGATGAATACATCCGTTTCTCCGGTGTGGTCAACCCGGTGTATGTCTCCTCAAGCAATGTCGTGCAATCCATCCAGGTGGCCGATGCGCGGCTCGAATACAAGGCCCGGGGCTATATCGACGAGGCCCAGACAATGGGCTGGCTACAGCGCTTCTTTATGAACGTGTTGCCGTTTTGAACTCACTTCGAGTGCACAGATCATGAAAACCTCCTCACTACAATGTGCCGCAATCGCCAGGGTTTTGGCATTATGCGCGCTGTGCTTGCTTGCTTTTCCGGTGCATGCTGAACGCATCAAGGATCTGGCTTCTCTGGCAGGGGTGCGTAACAACCAGTTGATCGGATACGGTGTGGTTGTGGGGCTGGATGGCACGGGCGACCAGACTTCGCAGGCGCCTTTTACCACGCAGAGCCTGATCAATATGCTGAGCAATCTGGGTGTGACCATTTCCTCCAGTTCCTCGCTGCAACTGAAGAACGTGGCCTCTGTGATGGTGACAATGGAATTGCCGCCGTTTTCCCAGCCGGGGCAACAGGTGGATGTTACGGTGTCGTCCATGGCCAATGCCAAAAGCCTGAAGGGCGGCACCTTGTTGATGACGCCACTGAAAGGGGCGGATGGTCAGGTCTATGCGGTGGCTCAGGGCAACCTGATTGTTGGTGGGGCTGGTGGGCAGGCTGGAGGCAGCAAGACGACCATAAATCATCTGCTGGCTGGCCGTATTCCAGGTGGGGCGACGGTGGAACGCTCGGTGATGACCTTGCTGGGCAGCACCAATTCCGTAGTATACGAATTGCATGAACAGGATTTTGGTACTGTGCAACGCATGGTGGAGGCTATCAACTCCCTGCAAGGCAGCAAGATTGCCCGCGCGTTGGATGGGCGCCGCGTTGAGGTTCAAGCCCCGGCCAACACAGACGAACGTGTGGCCTTTTTGGGTATGGTGGAGAACATCAGCATTACACCGCTGACGGGCAGTGCCCGTGTGATTGTCAATTCACGCACCGGTTCGGTGGTGATGAATCAGAATGTTGCCTTGCAGGAATGTGCGGTGGCACATGGCAACCTGACTGTGGCGGTGAGCACCAATCCGCAGGTCAGCCAGCCCAATGCCTTCTCCAATGGGCAGACTGCAGTGACCCAGAACGGGCAGGTCGACATCAAGCAGGATGGGGGCAGCCTGATGCGGGTGAAGACCGGTGCCAATCTTTCCGAAGTGGTCAAGGCACTCAATTCCGTGGGCGCTTCCCCGCTGGATCTGGTCAACATTCTGCAAGCCATGAAGGCTGCAGGTGCCTTGCGTGCAGAACTCGAAGTGATCTGAGGAAGGCATCATGATTCCCGCATCCCAGGCCAATATATTCGATACCAGTGGTTTGACTGAACTCAAGCGACTGTCCACCCAGAATTCACCTGAAACAAACAAGGCGGTTGCCCAGCAATTCGAGGCGCTGTTTACGCAGATGATCCTCAAGAGCATGCGCTCATCATTACCGGGCAATGGCATGGGGGATAATGAGAATACGCAGTTCTACCAGGGCTTGCAGGATCAGCAGTTGGCCTTGGTGCTTTCCAAACATGGCGGCATGGGCTTGTCCAGCGCACTTGAACGTATGCTCAATGGTGAGACCAGCGTACGGCCTAGCACCTATGATTTCTCCGGGACCGCGACAGCTCGTACTCCGTCTGCCGCCCCTGCAGTGGCCAGTGCCGCCAGTGCTGCGTCAGCTGTGCAGGGGGGCAATGCCCAGGGCTTTGTCGCCCAGCTCTGGCCGCAGGCGCAGGAGGCTGCCCGCAATCTGGGTGTGCCGCCGCACTTCCTGGTTGGGCAGGCTGCGCTGGAAACCGGTTGGGGCAAATCGCAACTTAAAAAAGCTGATGGCAGCCCGACCTACAACCTTTTCAACATCAAGGCTGGGCGAGGCTGGAAAGGTGATTCCGTAGAGGTGGCAACCACCGAATATGAAAACGGCAAGCCAGTCACCCGCCGCGAACGTTTTCGCGCCTACCACTCCTACGCGGAGGCCTTCTCCGATTATGCCAAGCTGATCGGTGAATCCCCGCGCTATGCAAATGTAGTGGGCAAGACGGATGCCCACCAGTTTGCCCAGGCGCTGCAAAATGCCGGGTATGCAACCGACCCGGCCTATGCCAACAAGCTGGCACGTGTGATCAATGGCAACTCGATGCGGCAGGGAATGCTCGCCTCGGCAAACTGAGGGCTGGCATCACTCCCGGTGCAGTACCTTGTCGACGACGAAGTCGGCGATGCCGCGTGCGTGGAAGGCTTCCTTGAGCTGATCGCGGTTGTAGGCCGTCGTCAGCCAATCCATGAAGGCGATGGGCTCTTTGGCGTTGGCGCGCAGGTATTCTTCAAAGAAGAAATCCAGAATGCCGGTCTTCGAGCCTTTCAGGTGGCCATACTTCAGCGCCAGTTCGCGCATGGCTTCCGCCACGGGTGTATTGAGGCGGAACATCCGATAGAGCGCGGCGGCAAAGCCAGCCCGGTCGGCACCACTCTTGCAATGAACCAGCGCCGGATACTCCATTGTCTCGAATAGCGCTTGCGCCTTCTGGACGACCTCGGCATACGGGGCGCTGCGCGACATGATGCCCTTGAAGTCGATCAGCTTGATCCCGAGTTCCTCGCAGATCTGCGCTTCCAGCGCGTAACGGCGGGTATCGTCGGCGCCGCGCAGGTTGATGATGGTTTTGATGCCATACTTGCGGTGATACTTGCGAATCTGCCCAGGGCTGGGCTGGCTGCAACGGTAGAGGCCGCCGGGCAGGGCATGCAGATTGTTGTAGATCACGCGGAAAATGCCGTGATCGACAAAAATCATGTCCAAGTAAGCCAGAAACCGGCCAGAGAAAGAAGTAACGTCGCGTGCCACGAATGCAGAACCTGTCGGCAAAGGTGTCAATTATGGGGGCGAGCGCTTTTACGAACAAGTTTGGCGTGCGAGCGTGCTACCATTGGCGGGCACTACTGTAAATATTACCATGTCCGATATCATCGACCACTTCGCCCCTGACGGCTCGCTCGCCCGCGTGATTCCGGGGTTTGCCGCAAGACCGCAGCAAATCGAGATGGCTCAGGCGATTGCCCGCGCCATCAAGTCTAACCACGCCCTGGTGGCGGAGGCGGGCACTGGCACGGGCAAGACTTTCGCCTACCTTGTGCCGGCGCTGCTCTCGGGCGGCAAGGTCATTATCTCTACGGGGACGAAGACGCTGCAAGACCAGCTCTTCCACCGCGATTTGCCAGCCGTGCGTAAGGCGCTGAAGGTACCAGTCGGGGTGGCGCTGCTCAAGGGGCGGCAGAATTATGTTTGCCACTACCATGCCGGGCGTGCGCAGACCGAAGGACGCTTCCTGACGCGTGAGGATGCCGTGCACATCCGCACGATTGCCAAGTGGATGCTCCACACTCAGACGGGTGACAAGGCCGAGTGTGCCGGGGTACCGGAAGACGCGATGGTGTGGCTTTCCGCCACCTCCACGCGGGAAAATTGCTTGGGGCAGGATTGCCCCAATGCCAAGGAATGCTTCGTGATGGCTGCACGTCGCTCCGCGCAGGAAGCCGACGTGGTGGTGGTCAATCATCACCTGTTCTTCGCTGATGTGATGCTGCGTGACGAGGGCATGGGCGAACTGCTGCCAGCCTGCAATACAGTGATTTTCGATGAAGCCCATCAATTGCCCGAGACGGCCAGCATGTTCTTTGGCGATTCGGCCTCGACAGGGCAAGTACTCGATCTGGCCCGCGATACCCGTACCGAAGCACTGGTTTCCGCCCGCGATTTTCCTGCTTTGCAGGACGCAACCCGTTCCCTGGAGAAAGCTGCGCGTGATCTGCGTTTGGCGATCCCCGGCGAAAATGCCCGCTTAAGCTATGAGCAGGTGATTGAGCGCAAAGAGTTCAATGTCGCCCTCGATGCCTTGGAGAACGAGCTTGAAACCTTTGTGGGTTTGGCTGAATCTCAGGCCGAGCGTTCCGAAGGTCTGGAAAAATGTTGGCAACGCGCTACCGAACTGTATCAGCGCGTGTCTGGCTGGCGGCGCCTGAGCCAGCCGGATTCCATCCGCTGGGTGGAAGTCTTCAGCCAATCTGCTGCGCTCAACGTTACCCCCTTGCGGGTGGCGGATATCTTCCGCAAACAGATTGAGGGGCAGGCCAAGAGCTGGATCTTCGCGTCGGCCACCCTTGCGGTCGGTAAGAACTTCTCCCATTACAACGGCGAACTGGGTCTGGATGCACTCGATCCACCGCCTGAAACCGGCATGTGGGGCAGCCCCTTCAACTACGATGAGCAGGCCATGCTCTACGCCCCGAATGGCATGCCCGACCCCAATAGCCCGGACTATATTGATGCGGTCATCAATGCGGCGGTCCCGGTGATTCGCGCCGCCCAAGGGCGCACCTTTGTGCTCTGCACCTCACTACGCGCCATGCAGCGTATCCATGAAGGGCTGGAGTCGCGTTTCCACCGCGAAGCACTGGATTTCCCGCTGCTATTGCAAGGCCAGGCATCCCGCAGTGAATTGCTGGAGCGCTTCCGCTCACTTGGCAATGCTGTACTGGTTGCGAGCCAGAGCTTTTGGGAAGGCGTTGATGTGCCAGGTGATGCACTTTCCGTTGTCATTATCGACAAACTCCCCTTTGCGCCGCCAGATGATCCCGTGTTGAAAGCCCGTGTTGATTGGCTCGAAAAACAGGGCCGTAATCCCTTCATGGAATACCAGTTGCCGCGTGCCGTCATCAGCATGAAACAAGGGGCCGGGCGGCTGATCCGCAGCGAGCGCGACCGTGGCGTGCTGATGGTCTGCGATCCACGCATGATCGCCAAGCCCTATGGCCGCCGTGTCTGGCAGAGCTTGCCGCCTATGCGCCGCTCCCGCGTGGAAGCAGAGGTCGTCTCCTTTCTGGAAACGTTGCCACCTCCAGCCAGTACCGTGTTCCAGGGCGACGCATAGGCCGTCGCTGGTTCCTTTCGGCTTGCAGGTGTGTTCCGCGTCGGCTTATGGGAGAATGCGCGACGTTGAGGCTCGTCATGTGTCGGTGCCCCTTTAGGGGGCGGGCGCAGGCGCGGCTTGCCAGCATTTTTGCCCTATCTGTGAGAGCCATGACAGAGCAGCACGAAACCTTTCCCTCTGCGTTGGAAGCCATCTTTTTGGTGCTTGCTCTGTTTTTTGTGGAGCAGATCATCGTGGCCGTGCTGCACGATTTCAAACTCTACGCGGGCGACTGTATTTGTGATCTTTCCGGTCCCGTCGCGCTGATGGCAAACGGGGTCGTTTTCAGCGGCCTCATGTACTACAAACGCCTGCGTTATAGCGCCTTGTTTCATTCCGGGCAGGCGTCTGCCTTGGCCGTTATGAGCAGGCTGAGCGTTCCCCTGCTGCTGATCGTACCAGGGCTGACGTTTGCGGTAATCACCCTCACCACTTTGTGGGAAGGGGTATGGCCTTCTTCTGCTGCACAAAGAGCACTGATTGATCTGGCTACGCAAAATCCCTTCATTTTTGGCGTGAGTGTCTGTGTGTTGGCGCCCGTGTTGGAAGAGATGTTTTTCCGGGGCGTCATCCTGCGCAGTTTTTTGCAGCAGTATTCACGCCGTGCCGCGATCATCGGTTCTGCGCTGCTCTTTGGTGCCGCGCACCTGAATGGCCCCCAATTTGTGGCCGGGGCAGTGTTGGGGTGTGTGCTGGGCTGGGTGTATGAGCGGACACGCTCGCTATGGCCCTGCATCTTTCTGCATGCGGTCTATAACGTGCTTGTGAGCGTGATCCTTTTTCAGTCCTCCCCGAGCAGTAATGCAGATTGGCTGCCTTCAGGCAGCCTGATGGCGGTTGCTTTGGGGCTTGCGCTGATGGGGATTTTTTTCCTCAACCTGTTTCTATCACCCCGGCAGGGCAAGGCCTGATTTTTGCGTGTGCTGTTATGTTGTGAGTGGTGGGCTCAGGGCGCGGTGTCTGGGATGAACTCCAGCATGTGATCGCCCCTCCGCGTGGGATGGTAGGGGGTGTCAGCCCTGTCCATGATGCTCACACCGGTAAATACCAATACATCCCCCAATTTTGGGATGAAGGCGATGGAGTCATCATCTTCTCCCACAAGGTAGCCTTGCGTTTCAATCCTGTCCCGGTTGAAGGGGAAACGGCCTTGGATGGTGGTCAGCCGATTGTTGTCACGCGGTTGGGGGAAGGGAATGTCTTCGAGCATGAAACGGATGGTGCGGTAGAGATCGTCCTGTATGGCCTGTTTGAGCAGTGCGCCATCATTGGCAGTCCAACTGTTCTCTCCCACCAGTGGGCGGGAGATGCGGGTGGAAGCTATATAGCGTGTGCTCCAGATGGATTGCCGACTTGTGGCGTCATGTAGCGAGACTTTGAATAGGGCAAAGGGGCGCACCTTGTAGTCGTTCACGTAGCTGAGGAGGATGGCACTGGTGATATCCAGCGTGGGGGCATGCTCATCGGGTGTCAGGCTGAAAAGGCTGGAAATCTGCCGGGTGGCGATTTGTTTGTAGGCAAGCTCTTGTGCTTGAGCTCTGACTTTTTGTTGCAAAGTGCTTTCTATAGCCTTCAACTCTATTTGGCTTAAAGGTTTGCGGATACTGTTTTGAGGAAGAATGCCGATTGTGTCAAACAAACGGCCCGCTGTGCCTTCCTTGGGATAGGCCGCGATGATGACCTGGCTGTTTGGAACGCGCAGGGTGCTGATGCCAAGTGGCAGATCCACCATGTCGGAGAGTTTGTCCTCGGTGAAATTCAGGACGATGGGCTGAGATTGAGCGGGCGCAGGTCTTGCGTTCTCAAATGTGGCGCAGCCAGAGGCGAGTAATGCGAGGCAGGCCAGGAATGGGTAGGCGAGCTTTGAAGGTGACAGCATGGCGTTGCCTCTGGGAATAGCGGGTTGTTGGTTTTCTCTTGTAGCGAAGTCGTTTTTCCATGACCCAGATGGAAAAAGGTTATGTAGGCAAGATTCTAACCATATGGCATGCTGCATGGCAACGGGAACAGGCATATAAACATGGGCTTTGTGGTTTTTCCGCGCGGTGGTCAGACGTAATATGACCGTGGCGGGCATCAGACACAGTGGATGCAGTTGGCAGGGCGGTAGGATAGAATACGTTGTGGTGTAGGATCAAAAGCGTCCTGCAATTGATTATTGACGTTGTTTCTCAAGTAAACTCATCGTGGTTTTATCGCTGGTTTGCGCAGGCCGATGGCAGCGATGCTGTGAATTCAAGGTTTGTGGCGCTGAAATTTCATGATATTTGTGGGGAGTTATGATGAATAGCAGTGTTTCTATGGCGGCAAAACTTCTGGGAGCGATGCTGATCGGCTGCATGGCCAATCTGGCCTCGGCAAAGGATATGGTCTTGGCTGAGGTTCATCCCGATGGGCATGTGATTGTCACCGCCGAGGCGCTCTTTGCCAAGCGCTTTGCAGAGCTGACCCAAGGTGAGGTCAAAGTGGACCTGAAAACGGGCGGTAAGTTGGGGAATGAAACCCAGTCCTGGGCCAAAGTACGTGATGGCTCCATTGATATCGTGCGGATCAATTGCGCTGAACTGGCCAAGGATGTGAAAAGCATCCAGTTCCTGAGTCTGCCTTACCTGTTCCGTTCGCGTGATCACATGTGGCGTGTGCTGGATGGCGACTTCGGCAAGCGCGCGGATGCCGAAGTGGAAAAGAACGGGGCGATCGTGCTGGCTTATTATGACAGCGGCACGCGTTCGTTCTATACCTCCAAGAAGCCGATTCGCAGCCGTGCGGATTTCAAGGGGATGACGATCCGTATTCAGAATTCCCCCGTGTACAAAGATCTGATTACTGAGTTGGGCGCCACGCCGGTTGTCATTCCTTATAACGATGTGACTGAAGCCTTCAAAACCGGCAAGATTGATGGGGCCGAAAACAACTTTGTCTCCTACATGGAAAGCGGGCATTACAAATATGCCAAATACTATTCCATGGATGAGCATTCTTCTGTGCCGGAAGTTCTGCTGATGTCCAAGAAGTCCTGGGACAAACTCACCCCCGCACAGCGCAAGGCGGCGCAGGATGCTGCCCATGAGTCAGCCGAGCTGATGAAGAAACTGTGGGCAGATGCCGAAGTGGCAGCCGCCGCCAAGGTGAAGAAGGAAGGTGCCGTGATCATCGAGAAGGGACAGATGAATTTTACCGGCATTGAAGAATTTGCAGTGCGCCTGTATTCCAAATACATTCAGGATGCAGCAGACCTGAACCTTGTTCTGGGTATCATGCGCACAAAGTAATTTATTTCTTTGGAATATATTGTCGCCAGAAAGAAAAAGCTCCTTCGGGAGCTTTTTCTTTGATAGGTGCTTGGGTTGTGATCTACATCGGGCCTTTGATGCATTGGCAACAGGGCTGGTCCTGCGCAGGCATCTCAGACCATTTGTTCAGATCATAGTCCAGCATTGCACAATAACAAACCAGATGGTGGTTGCAGGCAGGGGTAAGGCGGATTTTGGCCTGTGCTTCGCTCTGGCGTAAATCAATGGCGCCGGGCAGGCGGTGGTAATCAAACCCCATTGGTACGCGAGGAACAATATCCAGCGAGTAGTTGTACACTTTGTATTGCTGGACGCGTGCATTGAAAGCCTGGCCGAATTTTTCGTCTCCGGGGTGAGGCGAACAGTCAGGCAGACAGGCGATTACCCAGCGGGGTGGCCAGATCGAATGTCAGATAGGTAGCGACAGCGCTGCCCAAGCTGTGACCAACTACAGTCAGCGAGGCTTGGTTTCCTATCAGCTTGCAAATGCCATCTACCACCGGTTGCGCCGGGGCGGTGGCATTTGTCCTCAGGCGCATGCTGCTGTAGATGCCCCAGAAGCCTTCTTCCACGCGGCCTGCTACGGGGTGAGGAATCTGGACGAATTCGGCATCCTCAATCCATTCGACAATGCCAGAGGTGCCACGCACGATGGCGATGTATTGTTCGGGTGAAGCGATGCTTTGTGCCACGACGCCATAAAAAGCTTCCTTGGCTTCTTTCAGATTGATTTTGTTTTGTCCTTTGCGCAGGATTACGTCTAGCGCAGTGAGATAGCCGACCACTTTCCAGTCTTTTGCAAGGCGGGGGTCGGTTGGGGGGGATGAGCGGATGGCCTGGAGTGCCATCATACATATCCATCACATACACACCCAGCAGGCCCAATGCGGCAGCGGCAGGATCGTTGATCATGGCCGTATCTCCCTGACAGTGTCTTTTGTTCGTCGCAGAATGCATCTTTGCGGATGAAGCCAGCATTCCATTGATCATAGTCCTTTTGCATGCAAGCGCTGGCAGGCTAAAGGGTAGGTGGCGACACTTTTGTTTGCGTTGTTTCCGCCATAATCTTGATTGGCATTGCCCGGCTTGTCGGTCTAGGCTAGAAGAGGCTGGTTGTGTGCGTAGGGCCACATTGAGGCAGCGCTGCTTGAACCGCTTATTGCTGGCACGTGTGTTGGTAGGCTTGGGAGGGATGAACGATGAAAGTCCTTCTGTTTGGCGCAACAGGCATGGTGGGGCAGGGCGTTTTGCGCGCCTGTCTGGCAGATCCCGAAGTCGAGTTGGTACAGACGGTGGGGCGTACTGCAACAGGCTTACAGCATTTGCGTCTTGTAGAGCTGGTCCACGCCGATCTTTTCCATCTGGAGGCTGTGCAGGATAGTTTGCGTGGTTTTGATGCCTGTTTCTTTTGCCTGGGAGCCTCTGCTCTGCGGATGGGCGAGGTGGAATTCACCCGCATCAATCACGATCTGCCTCTGGCTGTGGCGCAAGTCTTGATCGCGTGCAATCAGAAAATGACGTTTGTGTACGTCTCGGGGGCAGGCAGCAACTCATACAGCCATATCATGTGGGCGCGGGTCAAGGGCCATACCGAGGTGGATCTGTTGTCCTTGCCTTTCAAAGCGGTTTATCTCTTCCGCCCCGGGTTGATTCAACCTTTGCAGGGCATCCGTTCGAAAACACCGCTGTATCGTGTGGTGCTGACGCTGGCTGCACCTGTGCTGCCCGTGTTGCGTTGGCTGCTTCCCCACTGGGTGCTGACGACAGAGATTGTGGGCCGGGCGATGCTTGCGGTGGTACGCCAAGGAAGCGAGGTTCCTTTTGTTGAAGCACCGGAGATCGCGCGTCTGGCCGCCTTGCGGTAAGCGATCACGCCTGCCGCAAGGCATGTGCGAGCATCCTGCGTCAGTGGCTGACTTCCTGGCTGACCAGCTTGCCAAGCTCACCACTGGCCTTCATGGCTTTGATGGTTTCGTTGAACTGCTTGAGTAGTGCTGCCTTGTTGGCTGATTTCGAGAATGCCAGATAGGTTGGGTTTTGGGCCAATGGAATGGCGGCTGCCGCAAGCGTCTTGTATTTCTGCAAGAGGCTATCTCCGGCTTCGGCTACAGCGATGACGGCGTCAACCCGGCCTATGTCCAGTTTTTGGAAGTTCAGATCATCCCCGGTGGTTTCGTCAGCCGTAATGCTGCCTGCCTTGCGGGCTGCATCAAATTCATCGCCATAGCTCCAGCCACGGAGTACCCCGACCTTTTTACCCTTCAGGTCTTCGACCTTGCTGAACGTGATTGGATGGGCCTTGGCAAAATAGACGACAAGCTTTTCAGTGAAGATCTGGTCGCTGAAGTCATATTTCTTTTCCCGCTCGGCATTCTTGTAGATGCCCCCCACGCCTGCACCACTTTGGTCGATTTCCTGCAAGGCACGTGCCCAGGGTTTTGCCTGGAGTGAAACTGCTGTTTTCATCTGCTTGAATGCCGCATCAATAACCGCCGGATAAATACCGACCACCTTGCCATCCTTGCTATACATGAACGGAGGATTGGCTTGGTCGAAATTGATGATGAGCGGGTCTGCGGCCAGTGCGGCCAACGGAACAATTGCCAACACAAAGGTGCAGAGAAGCTTGGTGATTTTCATCTTTCCCCCTTTTTGGGTGAGTGTAGGCGCTGAAGTGATCTCTGCGCATAATGGCGGTAATCCAGAGTGTTCAATCCGTCTGAACACTTGCGTCCAAGCGTGCAGACGCCCCGGCAAGCGCATGCTGAAACTGCACAGCAGCTTGTGCATTGTGTAACCAAAGTCGCGCTGTTTGCAGGAAAAAGAGACGATAGGGTAGGTGGCAGCCGTTGTCAGACGGAGGGGGGATACCTGGAGACGACTATGTCAGCAGGTTTTTGTACCTTCCTGGATGTTTGTCGCGCTGTGGGCAAATGGGCGAGAAGGCAATCACTCTGTTTTGTCTGGGTAGGCGCACAAATCGCGTACCAGACAGGTGCCGCATTTGGGGCTGCGCGCAGTACAGGTATAGCGGCCATGAAGAATCAGCCAGTGATGCGCATCAATCAGGAAATCCTTCGGGATGCGCTTGTACAGTGCGTGTTCCACGGCCAGCACATCTTTGCCAGGGGCCAGCCCCATGCGGTTTGAGACGCGGAAGATGTGGGTATCCACAGCCATGACTGGCTCACGCCACAGCGCATTGAGGACTACGTTGGCTGTCTTGCGGCCCACGCCGGGCAGGGCTTCAAGTGCCTCACGCGAATGGGGGACTTCGCCAGCATGACGCTCCAGCAGCTGGCGGCTGAGCATGGCAACGTTCTTGGCCTTGTTGCGGTACAGGCCAATAGTCTTGATGTATTCGGCGATACTTTCTTCGCCGAGGGTGACCATGGCTTCGGGTGTGGGGGCGACCGGGAAGAGGCGCCGCGTAGCTAGATTCACCCCTTTATCGGTCGCCTGTGCGGACAGCACCACTGCTACCAGCAACTGAAATGGTGAGCCGTATTCCAGTTCGGTGACCGGGTGAGGGTTGGCCGCCTGCCAACGGGCAAAGGCTTCGCGGATCGAAGCCTTGTCCATCAGTTTTGCCATGGTTCAGTGCGTGGCCGAGGCCAATTCGCCGCCCTGCGTGGGCGTGGGAACGGCTTTGGCCTTGCGTGCCTGTTGCCAGTTTTTGGTGGCGATCAGGCAGGCCAGGGTGATGAAGGCGCCGGGCGGCAGGATGGCGATCAGGAAGCCCGGATAGTCCGCAGGCAGAATCTGGATCGGCGACGCGCCGGAGATGACGCTGTCAATTCCGTTGAGCAACGCACCGTTGCCCACGAATTCGCGCACGCCACCCAATACGGCCAGCACTAGGGTCAGACCAAAGCCCATGGCTGCGCCATCCAGCGTTGATGCCACCACGCCGTTCTTGGCGGCAAAGGCCTCTACGCGGGCAAGCACGATGCAGTTGGTGACGATCAGCGGAATATAGATCCCCAGCACAAGGTAGATCTCATGCATCCAGGCGTTCATGGCCAGATCCAGAATTGTGACCAGTGCCGCGATAATCAGAATAAATACAGGAATGCGGATTTCATAGGGGATGAATTGCCGCAGGGCAGAGACAACCCCGTTGGACAAGGCCATCACGACCACCGTGGCAAGCCCCAGGCTGACGCCGTTGACGATTGAGGTGGACACGGCAAGAATGGGGCACATGCCCAGCATCTGTACCAGACCGGTGTTCTGTTTCCAGATGCCATTCCAGGCGACTTCAGAGAGCTTCTGACTCATGGTTTTTCCCCTTGCTGATACAGGGTTTCACGGTGTTCAGTGGCATAGCGTACTGCGCGGGCCACTGCATCGGTTACGGCACGCGCCGAGATGGTTGCACCTGTGCGGTAGGCAAAATCGCCTTCATCTTTCTTGACCTTCCAGCGTTCCAGGGGAAGCGTGGCAGGAGACTTGCCCGTGAACTGGTTGATCCAGGGGTTGGTCTTGTTCTTGTCCTTGGCCGGGTCAATGTAATCCCCCAGGCCAGGGGTTTCGTGATGTTCGGTGACGCGTACACCACCAACACTGCCATCGGCCATCACCGAAATCACCAGCCATATCTTTCCGGCATATCCATTCGGGGCGATGGCTTCCATGACCAGTGCCACGGGTTGCCCCCCTTTGCGGGCACGCCAGATGTGCCCGCCCGCATCCAGCCCCAACTCGGGGGTGGGGCCCAGCACCAGTTCATCCTTGAGAAGCTGGTTGTCATAGGCTGAGGGCGGCAGCACGGCGTTGATCAACACGAGCTTTTGCGCCTCGCTGCTCTTGGCAATGGTGTCCTTGGTGCTCAGATAGGTCCCTGCCATCAGGGCGGTGAATGCCAAAGTGAAAATGGACATGATCAGCGCCGTACTCAGCGAGAGCTTGAGCGGGTTGGGGCTGCTTTCTGCGGGGGTTTCGACGACAGGTTCGCTCATTGCTTTGCTTGATCCTTGTTAGGGTGCGGCAGGGCGGCCAGTTGCTCCAGCGAGCCGCCTTCGATGGCCAGCAGTGCTTCCAGGCGGGGCAGCAGCGGCCCCAGGCGTTCTTCCATGTAACCGCGAATGGTATCGACCGTGACCTGGGTTGCGCGTTCGATTTCAATATTGACGCGTGCGCCAACCTGCTTGTTGGCAAACGTGGTGGCGCGCAGGGTTTCGGGAATGAACCACACCGAGAAGCGGCTGCTGGCGCGATCCATGTCGCTCACCGTTAGGCTGCAGCCATTTACAGCGATATAGCCTTTGGCAAACACATAGCGTGCCCATTCCGGCAAGAGTTGGAATGTCATCACCATATTGTTCTCAGGTGTGTCGATCTTGATGATCTGGGCCGTGCAGTCAACGTGGCCGGAGAGTGGGTGGCCGCCGATTTCTGCACCATCGCGGGCGGCGCGTTCCACATTGACTTCGCTACCCGCTTCCAGATCAATCAGGGTGGTGCGCGCAAGGCTTTCCTGCATCACATCGAAGCTAGCCTGACCCGGTGCATGGGTGGTTACGGTGAGGCAGACCCCATCCACCGCCACGCTGGCGCCGATTTCCAAGCCCTGGTCAAAATCCGCAGGGAAAGCCAAGACGATGGAATACAGCCCCTGGAGGCGCTGGATATCCTGAACGTGGGCACGACCTTTTACGATTCCGGTAAACATGATGGGGCTTCCTCAGTCGTTCTTGTGGCCGAATACCGGCGGCTGGGTCTTCATGTCGATGATCGGCACGCAGATGTTGAGCAGCAAGGTGGCGAAGGCCACACCGTCAGGGAAGGAACCAAATTCCCGGATCAGGTAGGTGAGTATCGCTGCGCAGGTGGCGTAGATCAGCTTGCCACGTGGTGTGGAGGCTGCCGAGACCGGATCGGTAAAGATAAAAAATGCCCCAAGCATGCTGGCGCCCGCTGCAATGTGCAGCAAGGGGGAGGCGTAATGCACGGGATGGATGACCCAGAACAAGCCGGAGATTACGCCCAATGAAACAATGAATGCAGTGGGAATATGCCAGGTGATCACCTTTTGCTGGCACAGCCATACGCCGCCGATGAGGTAACCCAGCGTAACCCATTCCCAGTGCTTGCCACCTGCCCAGCCAAATACCTGGCTCTGCATTACACTGTCAACGCTGGCGCCTGCTGCACGCAA
The DNA here is from genome assembly GCF_000373965.1 of Uliginosibacterium gangwonense DSM 18521. Taxonomy (GTDB): domain Bacteria; phylum Pseudomonadota; class Gammaproteobacteria; order Burkholderiales; family Rhodocyclaceae; genus Uliginosibacterium; species Uliginosibacterium gangwonense. The sequence continues at coordinate 215,465 of NZ_KB892867.1, forward strand.
ACCGGTACGCAATGTATCGAGCGGGGTGGCGGAGGTGATGGCGTCCAGTGCTCGTGTGGCCGGGTCAGAAATACCAAAGATGGCATGGAACTGCCCGGCAGTATCCAGTTGTGAGGAAGGCCACTGAGACATCAGCGAGGGGAAGGCGACAATCATCACCGCGTAGGCGAGCATGGCCGGGTTGAATACGTTCTGCCCCAAGCCTCCGTACAGATGCTTGCCAACCACGATGGCGATGGCTGTCCCCACCACCACCATCCACCACGGGCCGATGGAGGGAAAGGCCAGGGCAATGAGCCAGGCGGTGACAATGGCGGAGAGATCGGTGACAAACAATTGAACCGGCTTGCCGCGCACCTTGAGTACCAGGGCTTCGGCGGCCAGTGCCGTGGCGCTGGCCAGCGCCAGTTGCACCAGTACGCCGATGCCGAATTGCCACACATAGGCGGCAACGGCTGGGAGCAGGGCGAGCAGAACCTTCAGCATCACGCGGGTGACGCTGTTGTTGGCACGGATATAGGGCGAGTTGTTGAGCATGATTCGGGGTCAGGGGCGTGGCAGGCTGGCGTAGATCATGTCCAGCACTTCCATGTTGCGGATCGATTCGTCCAGCCTGAACTTGGGCTGGCGGTTTTCTAGGACGGCGGCGGAGAAGTCTTCCACTTCTTCTAGGTAGCGGTTGCTCTCGGCCACTGCAATACGCTCAACACCACTGGCGGTGCGCAGCGTCAGCTCGCCTGCCGTGTCGAGGAAGGGATCGGGAATCTCCAGTACGCCTTCAGTACCGATGATTTCAGCACGCACAAAGGGGTGGGCGTTAAAGCCGCAGTGCAGGGTAGCAACAATCCCGTTTTCATAGCGCAAAACGGCAGAGAGATTATTGTCTACGCCATTTTCAAAGCTGGCTTCAGCGTGGCAGGCGACGGGCTTGAGTCCACCGGTGACCAGTCCGAGCAGGTTGATCGGGTAGCAGCCCACGTCGTAGAGCGCGCCGCCGCCTAATTCTGGCTGGATCTTGATGGTGTTGGCACGGTTCAGGAAGAAGCGGAAGCTCGCGTTGATGTGGCGGATTTCGCCCAGCTTCCCGCTCTTGAGGACGGCCTCGACCTGCCGGGTGCGATCCGAGTAGCGGTACATGAAGGCTTCCATCAGGATGCGCCCGCTGGCCTTGGCCGCATCAACCATGCGGCGGGCTTCGGCAGTATTCAGTGCCAAAGGCTTCTCGCACAGCACGTGTTTGCCCGCTTCCAGAGCCTTGATCGCCCACCCACAATGCTGGGAATTGGGCAGTGGGATGTACACCGCCTGCACTTTGCTGTCTGCCAGCACATCCTCATAGCGCGTATAGGTGTTGGGGATCACGAACTCTTTGCTGGCTTCAGCAAGCTTGGCCGGGTCACGCGAGGCGAGTGCCACCACGTTGCCGTTGTGCGAACGCTGAATGGCAGGAATGACGCTATTGCGAGCGATACGTGCAAAACCCAAAACACCCCACTGGACGACCTGGCTCATGGCTGCTCTCCTGCATTAGGTTGTGATTCGGACGTGCTTGCGGCAGGCGCAGCCACAGGTGCCGCGTGCTCCGCATCCGCTTTTTGCGCCTTGGCGCGTGCCATGGCAGCGGCAATCAGGGCCTTCTTCGGATCATCCTCCGTGGCATTGATGGCGGCGTCGCCTGATGTGATGGCCGATGAACGTGCTGCGGCAGTGCGGGCAGCCAGCTTTTCGGCCTTTTCACGCTTTTCACGCTCGATGCGGTCGTTACGTGCCTCGAAACGGACGCGGGCACTATCTGCCGCATCTTTCTGGCGTTCCCGTGCCCAGATTTCGGTCTTGGCAAAGCGGTAGTAATCCACCAGCGGGATATTTGATGGGCATACGTAGGCGCAGCAACCACATTCAATGCAGTCGAAAAGGTGGTATTCCTGCGTCTTGCCGAAATTCTTGGCGCGACTATGCCAATACATTTCGAAAGGCTGAAGATCGGTGGGGCAGGCGCGGGCGCATTCTCCGCAGCGGATGCAAGGCATTTCCGGCGGAGGCGGGGGGAACAACGCGGGGCTGGAAGCAATAATGCAGTTGGTGGCCTTGACCACTGGCACATCCAGCGCAGGCATGCGGAAACCCATCATCGGCCCACCCATGACGAAGCTGTCGGTGCCTGCCTTGACTCCAGCATGTTGAGCGACAAAATCCATCGGCGTGCCAAAGCGCACTTCATAATTTCGCGGCTTTTCAACGTTGCCTGCCACGGTGACGATACGCGAAATAAGCGGCCGCCCCAGCTCAATCGCTTCGTAGATCGCGTAGGCCGTGCCGACGTTGAAGCACTGCACCCCATAGTCGGTGGAGCGTTTGCCGTGGGGGACTTCAATGCCCGTGAGCACACGGATAAGCTGCTTGGCACCACCCGCAGGGTAGCGGGTGGGGACAGCCACAATCTGGATGTGCTCGAACTTGGCAGCCGCCGCCTGCATGGAGGCAACAGCCTCGGGCTTGTTGTCCTCAATGCCGACCACGGCCTCTTCGGCCTGGAGCAGTTCGCGCATGATGGCAACACCACGCAGAATCAGTTCCGGGCGCTCGCGCATAAGCAGATCGTCGCAGGTGATGAAGGGCTCACACTCTGCCCCGTTGATCACCAGCGTTTTCATCGGCGTGTTCTTGCCTGCCTTGAGTTTTACGTGGCTGGGGAAAACGGCTCCACCTAGACCCACCACACCCGCGTCGCGCAGGTAATCGCGTACCTCGTCGGCTGGCAGTGAGTGGTAGGCCAGCTTCTCGGTGGCGATCCACTCATCCTTGCCATCGGGTTCGATGACTACACACAGCATGGTTAGCCCGGAAGTGTGAGCCATGAGCCGTGGCTCAATGGCCACCACCGTGCCCGAAGTCGGCGCATGGATGGCGGAAGAATAGTTGCCATCAGGCGCGCCAACACGTTCACCCTTGAGCACCTTTTGGCCCACTGACACCAGTGGAATCGGCACGCCCCCTACACTCTGGTGCAGCGGCACAACGAATTGCGCGGGCAGCGGCAATTGGGCGATCGGCTCACGGGTGGAGTCGAGCTTGTTGGTTTGCGGTTTGACCCCGCCATTGAAGCTGAAAAGTTTGCGCAGGGTGGCGTTCATGCGGCGTTCCTCGTCGCAACAGGTTTGAGCTGGAAGCTGGGGTAGCGCCACTTCCAGGTATCCACGGTTTCTTCCACCACCTGCATGCTGATGCAGTCGACGGGGCAGGGCGCTACGCACAACTCACAGCCCGTGCACAGCGAAGAGATGATGGTATGCAACTGCTTGGCAGCGCCAGAGATGGCGTCCACCGGGCAGGCTTGCAGGCACAGGGTGCAGCCGATGCAGGTGTTCTCATCAACAAAGGCCACGGCCTTGGGTTTTTCCACGCCCGCTTCGGCGTTCAGCGGCTTGTATTCCCGCCCGAGCAGGTCAGCCAGTTTATGGATGCCGTCATCCCCACCAGGAGGGCAGCGGTTGATGTCTGCTTCGCCATTGGCAATGGCCGTGGCATAGGGTTTGCAGCCTGGGAAACCACACTGGCCGCACTGGGTTTGCGGCAGGATGGCGTCGATCTTGTCGACCAACGGGTCGCCTTCAACCTTGAATTTGAGCGAGGCATAGCCAAGCGAGGCACCGATCAGGATGGCCAAGCCCAGCATGGCAAGAAGTGCAATCAACATAGATTTAGAACCTGTCGAGTCCGGCAAAACCCATGAACGCAAGGCTCATGATGCCTGCAGTGATAAGCGCAATAGGGGTGCCACGGAAGGGCACAGGGGTATCTGCACCTTCGATCCGTTCGCGCAAACCGGCGAATAGTACGAGCGCCAGCGAAAAGCCGACTGAGCAGCCAAAGCCGAAAATCAGCGCCTCCGCCATGTCGTGCTTGTAGGCCACCGACAGCAGGGGGACGCCAAGCACGGCACAGTTGGTGGTGATCAACGGCAGATAGATGCCCAATACCTGATGCAGGACCGGCATTGTCTTCTCCAGCACCATTTCGGTCATCTGCACAATGGCCGCGATCACCACGATGAACGCCAGCGTCCGCAGGTAGCCGATGTCCAGGGGGGTGAGCAGGTAATGGTCGATGATGTAGCTGGTGCCACAACCCAGGGTCAGCACGAAAGTGGTGGCTGCCCCCATGCCCAGAGCTGTTTCCAGCTTTTTCGATACCCCCAGGAAGGGGCACAGGCCCAGGATGCGAACCAGAACCACGTTGTTGACCAGTACCGCACCGATCAGAAGGAAAATGTAATGTGCCATGCTGCATTGCCCTCCAGCGGGCAGGAGTCGAACTCAAAGTGTAACGATTGTGGCTACCATACGCCGGAAAACCATAGGTGGGCCAAAGGCCTTGAGGCAGGCTGCGATTATCCGCTGCTCTGCCTGACCCGCTCAATGAGTAGAGTGTTATACCGGTATATAAAATTAGGTATAGATCCAAGCTTTTGATTCTTAAGGCACTTGCCTGGGTGTGCGGAGCTTTCTATCCGGCTTTTGCGGTGGCTGACCCGGTTTTGTCAAAGTGATGGTCGTGAGTCAAGATAGTGCGGATCAGGTGGCTTTCAAAATGCAGCCTTGTGGCGCTTGACTTGCGGGCATATAGGCATCACCGGGGTGCGTGTGGTTTTACTTTTTTGCATCAACAAAAGCAAAGGCCATAAAATCTACGCTCTCCCGCACAGGAACGATGGCATGACGCTTTGTGAGCATTGTGAAAGATTGCACGCCCAACCCGATTACTCCCACCCCAAGTTGCTGGCGGATATTGATCGGCAAAGAGCACATACGGGCACATTGATTCTGCCGATGATTGGCACATGCTCACAGTGCAAATCGGTGTGGCGTTTTGACGGAAGATCTTCAACCCTGCTGGAGTAGCGGTTGGCGGGTTTGTTTTGAGGCCGTTTTAGCCGAAAAAGCGTATCCAGACTACTGAGATGGGCAGGATCAGCGCCAGAGAGGGAAGCATATTCACGATGGGGAATATCTTGATGCCGCAAATGCGCAAGCCGGTGGCCAGCATGATGACGCCTCCGACTGCGGAGAAATCCGCCAGCATGGCCGGTGAGGTGAGCGGCACGACAAGGTGGGCGCTGAAATAGAGAATCCCCTGGATGAGTACCTGGGGAATGGCTATCAGGGTGACCGAAGCGCCCATCTCTGCGGCAAAGATGACAGCCGTGAAAAGATCCAGTACCGATTTGGCCATCAGAATGTTGGCGTCATGAGTCATGCCTTCGTGGATGGAGCCGAAGATCCCCATTCCGCTGGCACAGAACAGTACAAGAATAGTCACGTATTTGGCAATGAAGTCTTGGGCCCGAGGGCTGCCCTGTTCGCCGGGCAGAATGCGCTCAATATGGCGCTGCGCCCAGCTAATCGCCAACTCCAGACCGCGTTCCAGGTAGAGCAATTCACCGATGCAGGCGCCAGCCAGCAGGGCCAGTGCCACAGCTGGGGTGGCGTGTACCTTGTTCATCAGCGTGGTGCCGATACTGGCTGAGAGAATGCCGCAAGTTAGTGGCAGCGCGTTCTTTACGCGGGCGGGCAGCTTGCGTCCCAACAGGGTGCCAGACACGCCGCCCAGCACCAGCGCACCACAATTGATCAAGGGGCCAAGCATGGCTATCTCCCGGTTACGGCCAAACCGGGGGCTACCGGGCTTCGCCTTGCAAGCAAATCGTAATGATATGATTCGCAAAGATTACCAGCTACATTGATTGATTAATAATACCTTATTGATTTTGAAACATATCAAAATGATATGAATAGATGCTTATGGATCTGAAGCGCATGCGTTACTTCTGTACGGTGGCCGAGCAAGGCCAGATCAGCCGGGCAGCCAAGGTGCTGCACATGGCTCAACCGCCGCTGAGCCAGCGTCTGCGTGAACTGGAAGAAGAGCTGGGCTGCGACCTGTTTGTGCGCAAAGGGCGCAGCATACAGCTGACCGAAGCGGGCTCCGTGCTCTATCGGCGCGCGCGTGACATCCTCCATGCCGTCGACGCCACGCGCGACGAAGTCATCCGCGTCTCATCCCAGAGCGAACCGGCACTGCGCATTGGGCTTTCTCCTACCTGCAAGCGTTTCTGGCTGAGGCACTTTTCGCGCTTGCGTAGTCACTTCACGGGGCGCCAGATCGGTTTGGTGGTCGGCGATTCCACCTATCTCGAACAATTGCTGCGCACGGGCGAACTGGATGTCGCACTGATGCAGCCGCCATTGCACCCGCAGGATCTTGCGGTGCATGAGGTGACGATCAGCAAGACCGCTGCGGTGTTCCCGGCTTGGCTTGTTGACGAGTCAATCCAGACGTTGTCTCTAGAGGAGCTTGGCCAGCACCCGTTGCTGCTTTTGCGCCGCTCGGTTGGCGTGGGGAGTTACGAGCGGCTCCTGCATTGCTTCAATGAAGCGGGACTTACTCCCAACGTCGTGCTCTATAGCTCTGATATCGATCCTCTGCTTGACGTTCTCAAGGAAGGCTTCGCAGGCATTGCCGTGATTCCCCAAACCGAAGCAGTCAGCATGGGCGAAGGTTTCCGCGTGCTGCCCATTGATATGGAGCTACCCGATTATCATTTGTCACTGGTGTGCTCCAAACCTGTGGCTAATCCAGCTTTGATTGAACAGTTGCTTGGCGTGTGGACAAATTAAAATGAGAGGCGATGCCCATTTTGTTTGCAGTGCGGTAATCTGATGTGGGTTTTATCCGTTTTCATTGGTACATGAATCATGCAGATCAAGAACTATCTGAACATCCCCGCCGTTGAAAAATCGATCCACAATGGCGAAGGCTTGGTGAAGAGCCGGAAGATTTTCGGTGCAGAAGATTTTGCCACCCAACTCAGTTACGTGGCGCATACCGAATTGCCGCCTGGAACATCATTTGGATTTCATACGCATACGGTTGATCGTGAGGAAATCTATGTGATCGAAAGCGGGCATGGCCGGGTGCAGATCAACGACAAGGAGTACCCCGTTACCGTGGGAGACGTGATTTTGACCGGCCTGGATGAGAGCCATGCGCTGTATAACGATTCGGCAGAGGTGATGAAGGTGTTTGTGTTCTGGGTGGCAAAGTAGAGCGTTTTAGTACAGGTTTATTCCATATGCCTAATCGCCTCTTTACTCTTTTCATCGGTAGGGACGTATACCAGGAGACGATCCCCGTTTTTGGGGGCTGACCACCAGTTGGTTTGCTGTAGGCTGATAATGCCTAGTTGCGGGTGGTGGAAGCGTTTGGTGCGGTTTTCAATGCCAAGCACTTCCTGGCGCTGCCACATGGTATGGAATTCCGGCGAAAGTGTGCAGAAACGCTGTAATTGTTCTTGCCAGATCGGGTCTTCCATGTGTTCGGCCATGGCGGCACGGTAGAGTGCAGCAAGCTGGGGAATCAGGTTTTCCCAGTCGGCCAGCCGGGCGCGCCAAGTGGGGTTGGCGATGGCTTGGAAGAGGCAATTGCGCTCTTCGGGGGCGATTGTGGCCAGATCGACGCCAATCAATCGGCAATAGGCTGGGTTGTAGCCGACGATGTCGAAACGGGCGGTCTGGATGATGGCGGGCAGGGGGTCAAGGTGGTCCAGAATGCTCTGTACCGCCGCGCTGGCGTGCCGACAGGAAGGCTTTGAGATATCTGCCTTGCGGCTCAGGCCGGCCAGCGTGAAAAGGTGCTGGGTTTCGCTCTCGGTGCATTGCAGGGCGCGGGCAATGGCGTCCAATACCCGGGCTGAGACGTGGATGGGGCGGCCTTGCTCCAGGCGGGTGTACCAGGTGACACTGATGTTGGCCAGCTGTGCCACATCGTCTCGCCTCAAGCCTGGTGTGCGACGGCGCCCTATGCTGGGGATGCCCAGGCGGAGCGGATCAATGCTCTCGCGCCGGGCACGCAGAAACGCGCCCAGCGCAGCAATGCGCTCGGCCTCCTGCGGGTTGATTTCTGCTGTTCCGGGCAGCTTCGTAAATTCAGCCAAGTCCATGATTTTTCTCCAGGCAGGGATAATTTATACCAGGATAACTAGATTCTTGTACCAGTCTAGCAGGCTCTCTACACTGTGCCTACCTCCTCCCACAACAAGTACAGGTACAGGCATGAATCCCAACACTTCCTCTACCCTCAGCCCCACGGGCTTATGGGTGCTCCTGGCAGGCATGCTGCTGCCGCAGATTGATTTTTCCATTGTGAATGTGGCGCTGGATTCCATGGCGCAATCGCTACAGGCCAGTCCCTTGCAATTGGCTTTGATGATTGCCCTGTACGGCCTCACGTATGCCGTTGGCTTGGCATTGGGTGGGCGCCTGGGCGACCGCTATGGGCGGCGCCGTGTGTTTTTGTATGGTGTGGCCGTGTTTGGCCTGGCATCGTTGCTCTGTGGCGTGGCGAATTCCATGGGGATGCTGCTGGCTGCCCGCGCATTGCAGGGGGTGGGGGCTGCATTGATCGCTCCGCAGGTGCTGGCGACGATTCATCTCTGCCTGCAAGGCCAAGCTCATTCCCGCGCAGTGGGGTATTACGGCGCAATGGGCGGCTTGTCTTTTGTTTTTGGGCAAGTGGTTGGCGGGGCGCTGGTTTCTGCCGATATTGCCGGGATGGGCTGGCGCAGCGTATTTCTCATTAACATACCGGTAGCATTGTTTCTGTTGGCGTATGCTCCCCGCGTAGTACCCGAAACACACAGCACACAGGCGCGCAGCGTCGATTGGCCCGGCACCGTATTGCTGGCGTTGTTTGTGCTCAGCCTACTGACTCCGCCAGTATTGGGGCCTGTTACGCAATGGAGTTGGCCGAGCTTTGTGATTCTGGCCGCCGCCCCGGTCTTGTTGCTGTTGCTTTGGCGGGTCGAACTTCTCCAGGATGCACGCGGAAAGGCGCCCCTACTGCCCCCAGCACTGTTTGCCATCCGCAGCATTCGCATGGGCTTGAGCGTCGCGGCCCCGTTCTTTGCCTGCTGGAGTGGTTTCATGTTCACCTTGGCCCTGGCGATGCAGTCTGGTGCTGGCTTGAGTCCGCTGCAATCGGGTAACGCCTTTATTGCCTTGGGGTTGGCCTATTTTGTTGGTGCAATGCTAAGCGGCAGAGTGGCGGCGCGCCTGGAAAACCGACTGATGCTGGCACTCGGCTGCGCCATCCAGATGACGGGCTTGATCGCGTTGGTACTGAGTCTGCGGGCTATCTGGCCGCATCCTGGCATCCTGGCCCTGATGCCCTCAACCATCCTAATCGGCTTCGGCCAATCTTTTATCGTCAGCAGTATCTACCGCATTGGCCTCTCTGCCGTTCCAGCCCATCACGCCGGTTCGGCCAGCGCTGTGCTCAACACGGTATTACAGGCAGCCATGGGGATCGGTGCCGCGTTCATGGGGATGATCTTCTCGCAGGTGCTGCATCACACGGGAGATTACTTGCAAGCCATTTGTGGGGTCTTGCTGGTGGAGTTCGGGGTGATGAGCCTGGTGGTGATGCGCACGCTGGCTTATCGACCACGTCTGGCGGCTTGTCCCTCTGCGGGCTGATGATCTGTTCGGATGTACCCACGTCAATGTCATGACGTGGGTACATGCACTGCGCATGGGGTGCCCGAGGTCTACTCGCGCTCAAACGCCCCCAGGTCGGGTGCCGTGCCGAGGAAGCTCAGCCCCACATTTCCACCTTTATTGATGAGCTGGCTGCCGCTTGCAAGACGCAGACTGTTGAGCACGGGCAAACTGCCATCGGGCTGGCGGGCCGCATCCCACCCTGCGGTCGACACGCTTTGAAAATCGGCATCGCTAATCGTCAGGCCCAGATTCCACGAATTGTATTTCATGTCTGCACCGTTGGTATTCAAGAGCGGATAGCTGCCATAGGCGACGTTGTTGCGCAGCGTGCCCAGGTTTACCGCATTGCCGCTAGAGTTGATGCCAAGCATGTTGAAGTCATAATGATTCTTGTAGGCCGTGTTGTTGAAGAAATCATTGGCCAGCGGGTGATGGTTAGCGTAAAAGCCGGATGCTTTGTTCAGGAATGCCACCGATTTGCGTACCGTATGCTTGACGGCATTTGTTACATACTTATTGTCATAGCCTCCGGCCTTGAAGCCATTGCCATTTCCCGCAGAGACAGGGGTGCTTGTGTCCGGCAGATACCCTTGCATCCAGGCCCAGGAATTTTCAATCGTGATGGAAGAATAGGCATTGATCAGATCAAATCCATCATCTGAATTCCACCACGCCCGACAGCCCCGGAACACGTTACCTGGGTTGTCTGCCAAGATGTGGGCGCCGAAGCCATCAGCACTTTGCCCTGCACCGTTTGAGGACTTGGGATCGTAGTTGTGGTGTGAATCGGTATTGAGAATCAGGTTATTGCTCCCGTTCTGGAGGAGAAGCCCGGCTCCCATAATGTGGTGGATATTCAGCTGCTCAAAAATATTGTAGCTGCCTTTGATCCAGACACCCCAGGATTCATGATTCAAATTGTTGTTTTGAGGAACTCCGGTGATTTCCAAGCCCTTCATGTAAATCCAGTTGGCAACCACATTGAAACCTTTTACGCGGCAGTCATCCTTCATCTGGCTGAAATCAAACACCGGGGTTTCACCTGTGTAAGCCCAGTATTGGATGGGCTTGTCTGCCGTACCGCTCTTGTTCAGCGTGATGGCATTTACCACATCGGTTTGGCTGGCACATTTGTTTTGACCAGCTGTGATGACGTAATTTCCCCCACGGATGTACAGCCGGTCACCCGGTTGCAGGCTTTGTTGCGCACGCGCAAACGTCTTCCACGGCGCTTGTACACTGCCGTTGGCGGTGTCGTTACCATCTGTGGCAAGAAAATAGGTTGTAGCCCAACATGCTGAGGTACTGCCAAGCAGCATGCATCCCAAGACAAAAGAAGTACCGAGTTTAAGAAAGTGCATAGTTTCTAGGTATCAGTTTAGTGATAGATCAATCAAAGGGGATAAAACCGAGGTGCTTTAAGAAAAATAAATTTATGAAAATATAATTATTGAATGTGAGTTAAACCAATTATTACTGTTGCGCATTGTCGTCGGGGAGCAGCACGGCGGATGGCGACTTCGGATGCAAGACCGCGCGGTCTCCTTCAAATGTTACGCCAATGATTTGCTTGGTCAGATCGTATCCGGCATGCTTGTTTTCTACCGGCAAGGAATGCGCATCCAAATCAAAAACACGCGCAGCGGCGCACAGGCAGGGTGCCTCATCCGGGGCAGCAGGCGCATCGCTGGTGCATTCGCAACCGGGATAGGCGATGATCTTGTCTGCGGCAATGATAAGCTTCTCACTGAAAAATTCGATTTGCGGGTGTTTTTTTGTTGCAGTGCGCAGATCCAGAAAATCCAGGTAGAGTTGTGAGCCGCTGTAGGACTGGATGATCAGCGTCCCCGTCTTTTTGATGTAGTAGACATCCGTGATCAGTAATGCCTCACTTTTGCCGACTAGGCGGCCTTGGTGGCGGATGAACAAAGGGCTGTCCCAAACGCTTGGGGGCGAGGCTTCCCCGGGGTCCTGCATCTCCAGCGTATAGCCATCTATCGTAGCCCGATAGAGTTGTTTATGCTTGTCAGCCGGGCGGAAGCGGATTTTATCCAGCTCCGCAGCATGGCCCGGGGTGTGCAGGAGCAGCGCCGCAAGGGCCAGGAGAAGCATCTTTTTCATGATAGGCAAAGAAAGTCTCTTGAATGTCAAGCCATGATGGCAGGTGGATATTCCTACTATGTGAATACTACACAATTCGGGCATCCTCTGTGCTTTACCTGATCTACGGTGGCAACACTGGCGGTGGGGAATAGTGGGTGGGCCGCTTCACCTTTCATCCTGAATCCAGTGCATCGCCTGAATGTTGAAAAGGAATATTTTGTCATGCAGAAACCCCGTTTCAAAACCGCACTATTCTTTTGTATTGCCATGATGACATCTCTTTCCGCGTTTGCCGCGTCACCCAACGATCCGTTCCTGTGGCTTGAAGACGTCAGCGGTACGCGCTCGCTGGATTGGGTCAAGGCCCAAAATGCCCTCACCTCAAAGCGTTTCGAGTCGCAGTCCGGCTTTGACACGCTGCGGCAGGACTTGCTGGCGGTGCTGGATAGCCCCACGCGGATTCCCTACGTCACCCGGCTGGGTGACTTCTATTACAACTTCTGGCGGGATGCCACCCATCCCCGTGGCCTTTGGCGACGGACGACGCCCGAGGCGTACCGCCAGGCGCAGCCTGAATGGGAAACTGTGCTGGATCTGGACGAACTGGCCCAGCGCGAAAATGAGAACTGGGTCTGGAAGCATGCGCAATGCCAGCCCCACGCTGGGGCACGTTGCCTGATATCCCTGTCTCGTGGGGGCGGCGATGCGGTGGTGATCCGCGAATTTGATCTGGGCAGCAAGGCGTTTGTGCCTGATGGCTTCATGGTGCCTGAAGGCAAAAGCGAAGTCTCTTGGCAGAGCGAGAATGCGATATTCGTGGGCACCTATTTTGGTGACGGTTCGCTGACGGATTCCGGCTATCCGCGTATCGTCAAACTCTGGCAGCGTGGCACCCCCTTGTCGGCAGCCAGAACTGTGCTGGAGGGCACCGCAAGTGATGTGGCCGTGTCCGCCAGTGTCCAGGAACACCAAGGCACGCGACATGAAATTATTCAGCGTGCAACGAGTTTCTATACCAACGAATACTATCTGCATGAAGGGGAACAGCTTGTGCGTGTGCAGGCTCCCGAAGACGCTGTCATTGATTTTTTTGGCTCGCAACTGCTGATTCGTCTGCGCAAGGACTATGCTGTGGCAGGGGGCGCCACCTATAAGGCTGGCAGCCTGCTGGCCACGGATTTTGCCGCTTTTCAGGGTGGAGAACGCAAGTTCCAGGTGCTCTTTGAGCCAAATGCCGACACGGCGATTGAGAGCCTGTTGCTCACCCGTGACCATGTTGTGCTCAATACGCTTGATAAGGTCAAGGGCCGCCTGATGGAGTATTCATTCGAGGCTGGGCGCTGGACATCCCGCAAGGTAGATGCCCCCGCGTTCGGCAGTCTCGAAATCATCAGTGAGAGTCAAACGGAATCTGATGCAGGGAACGATTATTTCCTCAAGCTCACCGACTTTCTCACGCCAGACTCTCTATATGCCATGCATGCAGGGCAGGATAGCCGCGAACTGCTCAAGCAACGCCCCGCATTTTTCAATGCACAAGGGCTTGAAGTTGTGCAATACGAAGCCAAATCAAAGGATGGCACACAGGTTCCGTACTTCATCGTCAAACCCAAAGGCATGAAATTTGATGGCAAACAGCCGACTTTGCTGTATGGCTACGGCGGCTTTGAAGTATCGCTTACCCCCGCCTATTCTGCCGGGGTCGGCAAGGCATGGCTTGAAAAGGGAGGCGTGTATGTGCTGGCTAACATCCGGGGTGGCGGTGAATTCGGCCCACGCTGGCATGAAGCCGCGCTCAAGGAAAAACGCCAGAATGCCTATGATGATTTCATTGCCGTGGCGCAAGACCTTATTGCCCGCAAAATCACCACGCCAAAGAAGCTCGGCATCATGGGCGGCAGCAACGGCGGGCTACTCATGGGCGTGATGCTCACCGAGCGCCCTGATCTGTTTGGTGCGGTGGTCTGCCAAGTGCCGCTGCTGGATATGCGCCGCTACAACAAGCTGCTCGCAGGCGCATCCTGGATGGGCGAATACGGCAACCCGGACGATCCGGCAGAATGGGCTTACATCAAGCGCTATTCACCGTATCAGAACGTGCGCAAGGGCGTCCACTACCCGAACACGCTTTTTGTGACCTCCACCCGGGATGACCGCGTCCACCCTGGCCACGCCCGCAAGATGATGGCCAGAATGAATGCTTTTGGAATCAAGAATATCTGGTACTACGAAAATACCGAAGGCGGCCACGCAGGTGCCGCCAACAACCAGCAAACTGCACACATGAATGCATTGGCCTATACATTCCTGTGGGAGATGTTGGGCGGACACTAAATCAGAAGGGTGCCATCCGATACGCGTTTGATGTATCGGATGGCACGGTGGAGCATTAATTGATGTGCGTGCTGTGTGGGCGTGAATAAAACCCATTCGGTTGTATTGCTAGTGTCAGGTGCCAATATACTTATTCAGTATGTCATCAAGTCTCTTCTCGTCGGCGTGCCGTATTTTCCCGATGAAGTCGGGCGGGAGTGAGCCATTTTTTGGGAAGTCCATGGAAAGAAGATCATTGATGACGGAATCCAGCCCATCAGGGAATTCCTTGCTTTCACGCAGCGTTTCATCAATGGCTTGCCAAAAAGTGGCACCCTGTTCATAGAACAGATGGTAGAGGCTGCGATCCCCGGCCTGATTCTTTCTATCCAGTTCCAGCAAGCCAAGTTTGTAGTCAGCATCTGGCTTGATGAATTCGGATTTTATGCGTTGAGTTTCTGGACTGCCAGCAATTTTTGCCAAGACATGAAGTGCGTAGTATTGGGCGAGGCTTTCACTGACCCAGTTTGGGAGTGAATTGTTGCGTGTGCGGGTCATGTCGACAAGCTGATGAAACTGTTCGTGTGCTATCACCATCATTGCGCGATATCGATTGATTGATTCATTCGGGTCGTCGTCGATGATGTAATTGGCAACAAAGCTGCGGTGGCCTGCCGCACCGTTGATGCCGCGTAAGCGCTTGTCTATTCCTATCCATACGACCAATACAGATTCTCTGCGGTTTTCAAGCTTGCTTTTCAGCTTTAATATGTCGGATAGAGCTCCTAGCACTTTTGCATGCATGTCGTTCAGTTGGAGTCTTTCCACCAGATCAGTGTTGTCAGAAATGTAATTGACGTCAAGCCCATTGAGTTGAACACGGTTTACGTTGCTTGTGTTGATGACAAAGAACTCGGGCGCACTGGATTCGCTCGGGATTTTCCATGTATCCCCTGTGAGTTTTTTGGCTCCGATGAGCCTGATTGATGGATCGGCAGACTTGATGAAAGAAGCGCTCTTGTCGCCTTTTACTCGCAATAATGAGCTGGGTTCAGACAACAAAGACCAGCCTGGTTTGGGGAGATGGATACTTTGTTGGGTGGAGGCAAGATAGTCGTTGTTCACAATATCGGGCAGATCGACTGTCCAATATATTTCTTTGCATCCGGCCGGGCTGACCCACTCTCCCTCTGCGTTCTGCTTCAAGGGCTTGCCATTGCATCTGGGGCGTGAAACCTGTGATGCCAACCCCCATTCCACTCCTCGGGGGGCGAGCTTGTGCACATGTATGGAGGACTGCAACGTCATACGAATGCTGATCTTGACTGGGTGGTTTTCGACTTTGGTCAGGTAATAAGCAGCGCTGGTTGGCGTGGGAGCGATGACGATCCACAGGATCAGTAGTTTGAGCGCAAGGAATGCGGGTGAGGATCTTGATGTATTTTTTCTGAGCATATCAATGCACCGTGATGCTTGGGATCGTTCAAGTGCTCATGCTATCCGTCAAGGTGTATTTTGAGCTTTTCAATGTACTCGCTTCAGCTTGCAACTACGGAAACTGTTACGCACTTGAAATCTACTGCCACTAAATTGCGAGGGCTCGTGTGCGAGACAGAGCCCTGGCTGGTTATGCCTTGGCCTTAATGCTGCTGGTGAGGCTGCGGCGTATTTGAGTTTGTGTGATTTATGATCACTTTGTGATTCCCGCCTCCCAAGTTCCCCAATTCTTGACAATATCATTGACCAACGCACCACCGACCCGTGCGAGGTTGTGTGTGGCGGGGAGGAAGCCGCCGGAGTCACTCTTGAGCGATTGGTAGGGCGTTTGGCCGGGGTGGGGGCGGTCGAAGTTGGAGCCGGTGCGCAGCACGGCCAGCCGTTGGATGTCGAGCAGGCCCGCCTGGGCGCCGCGTTGCAGGGCGGCGTAGGTGGCGTTGTCTTCTTGCTGGGTGGTGCAGTAGCTGCCTTGGCCGTCGGTCAGCGTGCGGGTCCAGGCGCTGGCATAGTCGCCAAGCAGTTTGCCGTGCCACCAGGTGTCACCGGCCAGGGTGTCGCATTGGGTGACGCGCGGGGGCTGGTTGGCAGGGGCTTTGAGGTAGAGCTTACGGTAGGCGCGGGCTTGGTCGCTGTCTTCCAATTCGGTATTTTTGCTCAGGGCGAGTGCTTTCTGGAGCAGGGCTTCATTGAGTTGGAAGACTTCGGTGCGGTAGTCGAGTTTGGGTTTTTGCCCCGGCCCTGTCGTGCCAACGCCGAAGTAGCCGGTAGGCCAGTTCTTGGGTTTCTCGCGGGCGTCAATTTCGTGCTGGATGCCAAAGTCCACCAGATAGCGCGCCCAGGCGGCGGTGCCGAGGGTGCCTTGCTCGGGGTTGATGCCTGCGATGCCAGCGATCAGGAAGTAGGTTTTGTGCAGGTCGAATTGCGGGTTGAGCACCACGGCAAGCGTGGAAGCGGCGGCGTTGGCGTGGCCCATGCCGGTGGTGAGCAGGCAGACGTCGTCGGTATTACAGCGTAGCGCGGGGTAGTCGGCAGAGAGTCCGGCTACGGGGACTTGCTGGTCGAGCTTGAAGGGGGCGAGCCAGGGTTCGGCTTCGGGGCCGAACATGCTGATGATGAGCACTTTGAGCGGGCGCGGGCTGGGGGTGGCGTCTGCAGCGCGGGCTGCGAGGCTGCCACCGGCCAGACCGAGGCAAAGGAGGGCGGGGGCGAGGCGGCGCGTGATGTGGTGGGCAGTGTTGTGCATGGAGGGCTCCGGTTTGAGTTGGGCCAGGCAAAGAAGGGAGTTTGTGCCAAGTCAGCATAAGAAGGGGGTTGGGATATGTCAATGGCCTGATTGTCTTGGCCGCCTGCGGGGCTGAGGTTGTGCGACGGTGGCTGCATATGCGACAATGCTGCGTGACCACTGGCGCCTGAATGCTGGGCGTGAGTGTCTGGTCTGCCTACCAATCGAATATTTAATCAGGAGAGCAGCATGCAATTCCGAACTCGAACTACAACAACTACTTGTTGAGGTTTGCCGGAGTCGCGCTCGTCCTGTGTGTTGAACGAAGAAGTGCGGCCCCGTCCGCACTTTTTTATTTTTGCTTGAGGCTTTGAAATGCCGAATATCACGCTTCCAGATGGTTCCGTTCGTAGTTTTGATGCACCCGTTTCCGTCGCCCAGGTAGCCGCCTCCATTGGCGCGGGCTTGGCCAAGGCCGCCGTGGCCGGCAAGGTGGATGGGCACGTGGTGGATACTTCCCACGTGATCGGTGGTGACGCCGCTCTGGCGATTGTGACGGAGAAGGATGCTGACGGCCTGGAAGTGATTCGCCACTCCACGGCCCACTTGTTGGCGTATGCGGTGAAGGAACTCTTCCCGGAGGCGCAGGTGACTATTGGGCCGGTGGTGGAGCATGGCTTCTACTATGACTTTGCCTATTCCCGCCCGTTTACCCCGGAAGACCTGGAGGCCATCGAGCGCCGTATGGCTGAGCTGGCGAAGAAGGATATCGCCATCAGCCGCGAGGAATGGGATCGTGACGAAGCGGTGAAGTTCTTCCTTGGCCTGGGTGAGAAGTACAAGGCTGAGCTGATTGGTGCGATTCCCGCCGGGCAAACCATCTCGCTGTACCGCGAGGGCGATTTCATCGACTTGTGTCGTGGCCCGCACGTGCCGTCCACAGGCAAGCTCAAGCACTTCAAGCTGATGAAGGTGGCAGGTGCCTATTGGCGTGGGGATGCGAAGAACGAGCAGTTGCAGCGTATCTATGGCACCGCCTGGGCCAAGAAGGAAGAGCTGGAAGCCTACTTGCACATGCTGGAAGAGGCGGAGAAGCGTGACCACCGCCGAGTGGGCAAGCTGCTGGACCTGTTCCACCTGCAAGACGAAGCGCCGGGCATGGTGTTCTGGCACCCCAAGGGCTGGACGCTGTGGCAGCAGGTGGAGCAGTACATGCGTGCCCGCCTGAATGCATCTGGTTACCAGGAAGTGCGTACCCCGATGGTGATGGACCGTACCCTGTGGGAGAAGTCCGGCCATTGGGATAACTACCGCGACAACATGTTCACCACCGAGTCGGAAAAGCGCGATTACGCCGTGAAGCCGATGAACTGTCCGGGGCACGTGCAGATTTTCAACCATGGTCTGCGCTCTTACCGCGAGCTGCCGTTGCGGCTGGCCGAGTTCGGTTCCTGTCACCGTAACGAACCTTCTGGTGCGTTGCACGGCTTGATGCGTGTGCGTGGTTTTGTGCAGGACGATGCACACATTTTTGCAACTGAAGACCAGATCGAATCCGAAGCCATGGCCTTTGATACGCTGCTGATGAGCGTGTACAAGGACTTCGGCTTTAAGGATGTGGCCGTCAAATTGGCGTTGCGCCCGGAAAAACGTGCCGGTTCCGACGCGGTATGGGACAAGGCCGAAGAGGGCCTGCGTGCTGCGCTGCGCGCCTCCGGCAAGGAATGGGAAGAGCTGCCCGGCGAGGGCGCCTTCTACGGCCCGAAGGTGGAATACCACATCAAGGATGCGCTGGGGCGCTCCTGGCAGTGCGGCACGATCCAACTGGACTTCGTGTTGCCCGAACGGCTAGGGGCCGAGTATGTAGCGGAAGACAATACCCGTAAGCGCCCGGTGATGTTGCACCGCGCGATTCTGGGTTCGCTGGAGCGTTTCCTGGGGATTCTCATCGAAAACCACGGTGGCGCCTTCCCGATGTGGCTGGCCCCGCTGCAGGCGGTGGTGCTGAATATCTCTGAAGCACAGGGCGAATATGTGGCCGATTTGACCCAAAAGCTGCGCGAAGCAGGCTTCCGCGTTGAAGCAGATTTGCGGAATGAGAAAATTAACTATAAAATCCGAGAACATAGCTTGCAGAAGCTGCCCTACCTGCTTGTTGTCGGCGACAAGGAAAAAGAAGCTGGCAAGGTCGCGGTAAGAGTGCGCGGCGGTCAGGATCTGGGGCAAATGTCCATTGCAGAACTGGTTGAGCGTTGGCAACGCGAAGTAGTCAGTCGCGGCGCTGAGGCTTAGTTTTTTTAATTTTTAGGAGATTGTTACCATCGCTCAGGAAAAGAACGCACATCGTATCAACCGGGAAATTGGTGTTCCCGAGGTACGATTGGTAGGCGAAGACAGCGAACAACTTGGTGTTGTCCCAACCTCTCAGGCTTTGGCCATGGCAGAGGAAGCAGGAGTGGATCTGGTGGAAATTGCGCCTCAGGCCAAACCACCGGTTTGCCGTCTGATGGACTATGGCAAGTTCAAGTACCAAGAGCAGAAGCGGGCTCACGAAGCCAAGCTCAAGCAAAAGCAGATCCAGGTGAAGGAAGTGAAACTTCGCCCGGGTACTGATGAAAACGATTACCAGATCAAGATGCGCAACATGACGCGCTTCCTGGAAGAAGGCGACAAGGTCAAGGTGACCCTGCGTTACCGTGGCCGTGAAATGGCCCACCAGGAATTTGGTATTCGCCAGCTTGAGCGCATCAAGGCCGATTTGGTTGAGCTCGCAGTGGTGGAACAGTTTCCCAAGCTGGAAGGGCGCCAACTCATCATGGTGATTGCGCCCAAGAAGAAGGTTTGATTCGATTTCTGCGGCTACCGCAAGGTAGCCGCGAAAAGGGGCGCAGCAGCCCTGGTTGTATTTGCTGCAAAACAAGTGGTGCCCTGGTAGTTAAAGCACTCCGATAAGGAGTCACCGGGTTCCGCATCTAATATCTGTTGGAGTTTTTATGCCGAAGATGAAAACCAAGAGCGGCGCCAAGAAGCGCTTCAAGGTTCGCTCTGGTGGTAGTGTTAAGCGCGGTCAAGCGTTCAAGCGCCACATCCTGACCAAGAAGACCACCAAGGCCAAGCGCCATTTGCGTGGTATGACCGGTGTTCATGACACCGATACGGCACGCGTTCACGCGATGATGCCTTACGCTTGATTAGGAAGGAGATAGAACATGCCTCGCGTTAAACGTGGTGTAACGGCTCGCGCCCGTCACAAAAAAGTCCTCGACAAGGCCAAGGGTTACCGTGGCCGCCGTAAGAACGTATACCGCATCGCCAAAGAAGCGGTGATGAAGGCCGGGCAATACGCCTATCGTGACCGTCGTCAACGCAAGCGTCAGTTCCGTGCTCTGTGGATTGCGCGTATCAACGCAGCTTCCCGTGAGCTGGGCCTGACCTACAGCCGCTTCATGAACGGCCTGAAGAAGGCTGCCATTGAAGTCGACCGCAAGGTGCTGGCTGATCTGGCGGTGTTTGACAAGCCCGCATTTGCTGCTCTGGCCAATCAAGCCAAAGCGCAACTCGGTGCCTGATCTGCGCTGTTAGATGAAAAGGAGGCACATGCCTCCTTTTTTTTGCTTTTGAAACCATAACAAAATGATTCTGGCTGTCTGGCCCGTGCCGATGTTGAAGCTGGCACGCCAAGGGGCTGGTGGATTGTTCCAGTTCATTTTGTTAAGGCTTCTTGAAGATCTGTTTTCCCAGGCCCGCATCGTGCGTGGCCCGTTTCAAAACTGACTGTGGGTGTAGGCGTGAATAACCTCGATCAACTGCTCAAGGACGCCGCCGCCGCATTTGCCGCGGCGACCGACATCAACGCGCTGGAGCAGGTCAAGGCCAAGTTCCTTGGCAAAAGCGGCAGCGTGACCGAATTACTCAAAGGGCTGGCCAAGCTGGACCCGGAGGCGCGCAAGGAAGCTGGCGCGCTCATCAACCGCTGCAAGAAGGGGGTTGAGGATTTCCTCGAAGCCCGCCGCGAAGCCCTGCGCACCGCGCAGCTCGAAGCACAGCTTGCCGCTGAGGCGCTGGATGTGACCCTGCCCGGGCGTGGCATGGGCACGGGTGGTCTGCACCCGGTGGTGCGCACACAGGAGCGTTTTGAAACCCTGTTCCGCTCCATCGGTTTCGAAGTGGCTGAAGGCCCGGAAATTGAAGAAGACTGGTTCAACTTCACCGCGCTGAACACGCCGGACAATCACCCCGCACGCTCCATGCATGACACCTTCTACATTGAAGGTGCCAAGGATGTGCTGCTGCGCACGCACACGAGCCCGGTACAGATCCGTGCCATGAAGGCTCACGTTGCCAGGTATGCCAATGCTGAGAGCATGCCTGAGCTGCGCATCATTGCTCCTGGGCGCGTATACCGTGTGGATTCGGATGCCACCCACTCCCCGATGTTCCATCAGGTAGAAGGCTTGTGGGTGGGGGAAGACATCAGCTTTGCAGGCTTGAAGGGCGTGATCGTCGACTTCCTGCAACGCTTCTTTGAAACCGATGAAATGCAGGTGCGTTTCCGCCCCTCTTTCTTCCCGTTCACCGAGCCTTCCGCCGAAATCGACTTCGCCTTCATGAGCGGGCCGAACAAGGGCCGCTGGCTGGAAATCGCCGGTTGCGGCATGGTGCACCCGAACGTGCTCAAGCACGGCGGCATTGATGCACAACGCTATACCGGTTTTGCATTTGGCATGGGTCTGGATCGCCTGACGATGCTGCGTTACGGCGTCAACGATCTGCGTCTGTTCTTCGAGAACGACCAACGCTTCCTTGCCCAATTCCAGGATTGATCGATCATGCAATTCTCTGAAAGCTGGCTTCGCGCCATGTGTAATCCTCCGCTCGCGTCGGAGGAACTATGTCACCTGCTTACCATGGCAGGTCTTGAGGTTGAAGAGGTTGAGTCCGTCGCCCCCCCGTTTACCGGTGTGGTGGTCGCGCAGATCGTCTCTTTTGAAAAGCATCCGAACGCCGACAAGCTCAAGGTTTGCCGTGTGGATGCAGGGCAGGGCGAGTTGCTGCAGATTGTGTGCGGCGCCCCCAATGTGGTCGTCGGCATGAAAGCCCCGTGTGCGCTGGTCGGTGCCAAGCTGCCTGAATTCCAGATCAAGCCCGCCAAGCTGCGCGGCGTGGAATCGTTTGGCATGATGTGCGCAGCTGATGAACTCGGCATATCGCAGGATCACGCTGGCCTTATGGTGTTGCCGGAAGATGCCCCCGTGGGCACTAATCTGCGTGAATACCTCCAGCTTGATGATCAAAAGATCACCATCAAGCTCACCCCGAATCGTGCGGATTGCCTCAGCCTGACTGGCATTGCCCGCGAACTGGCGGCTCTTACCGGCGCGCCCGCCGAGTTTGTCGAGCCACTGAATACCCCGGCGGTGCATGAACACAAGCGCCAGATCGCCCTGGATGCACCTGAAGCCTGCCCGCGTTACTGCGGCCGTATCATCACCGGTGTCAATGCCAAGGCGCCCACACCCGACTGGATGCGCCAGCGCCTGGAGCGCTGTGGGGTGCGTTCAATCAGCGCCATTGTCGACATCACCAACTATGCGATGCTCGAATTGGGCCAACCCCTGCACGCATTCGATAACGACACGCTGCAAGGAGCTATCCACGTGCGCTGGCCGAAATCCGGCGAAAAGATTACGCTCCTCAATGGCCAGGAAGTCGAACCTGCTGCCAATATGCTGCTGATTGCCGACGAGGCCCGCCCGCTTGCGTTGGCAGGCGTCATGGGCGGCGAGGGTAGCGGCGTGACAGATGAGACGCAGAACGTCTTCATCGAATCCGCCTTCTTCCAGCCTGACGCCATCGTGGGCCGCGCCCGTGTGTTGGGCTTCTCTTCGGATGCCTCGCATCGCTACGAGCGCGGCGTCGACTTCGCCCTTGCTCCGCGAGCCATGGCCCGCGCCACCCAACTTATTATCGATCTGTGTGGTGGCGAGGCGGGGCCCGTGGTTGACGTCGTGGCGACAGAGCAGCTTCCCAGCCGCCACAGCGTGGATTTCCGCCCGGCCCGTGCCCGCAAAGTACTCGGCTTTGAAATCAGCGACGAAGCCATGCAAACCTCGCTGCAACGCCTGGGTATGCAGGTGGATGCAGTGGGCGGCGTGATGCGCGTCACCCCGCCGAGCTACCGTTTCGATATCGAGATCGAAGAAGACCTCATCGAAGAAGTTGCCCGTGTGTATGGTTACGACAACATCCAGCCGCTGCCGCCCAAAGGTCCAGCCAAGATGCTCGCCAGCACCGAAACCCTGCGCCCCGTGCATCGCCTGCGCCGCCAGATTGCTGCCCGCGACTATCAGGAAGTCATCAGTTACGCCTTCGTGGACGAAGCATGGGAGCGCGATTTTGCTGCCAATGCTGACCCCATCAAGCTCGCCAACCCCATCGCCAGCCAGATGGGCGTGATGCGCTCCAGTCTGCTCGGTGGTCTGGTTGGTGCCCTGGCGACCAACGTTCGCCGCCGTGCGAGCCGTGTGCGCCTGTTTGAAGTCGGGCGCTGCTTTGCCAAAACCCAGGCAGAGAACGCAGTGCGGGGCTACGCCCAACCCATGCGCGTGGCTGCACTTGCCTGGGGATACGCTGCTGTTGAGCAATGGGGGCAAGCCGCTCGTCGCGTAGACTTTTACGACATCAAGCGAGATGTGGAAGTATTACTGGGCGAACAAGCCAGCTTCCAACGTGCCACTCACTCCGCGCTTCACCCGGGGCGTTGCGCGCAGATCCTGCTTGAAGGCAAGGTTGTTGGTTATATGGGTGAATTGCACCCGGCACTGGTACAAAAGTACGATCTGACGACAGCACCTGTTGTTTTTGAACTGGAACTGGACGCAGCACTGATCAGCAAGGTACCCCAGTACCAGGAAATCTCGCGGCAGCAATCTGTCTCACGAGACTTGGCACTGGTCGTCCAAAGCACCGTCAGCGCCCAGCAAGTGCTGGAAACTTTGACGTGTGCCGGTGGTCAGAACGTCCGTGCAATCGAAATCTTTGACGTCTATACAGGCAAGGGTATCGATCCAGACCAAAAAAGCATCGCCTTGCGTGTAAGCTTGCAACACAGCGACCGCACCTTGGAAGAAGCAGAAATCGAAAACTCGATGCAGACCCTCGTGGCTGCCGCACAAACCAATCTGGGTGCCCGCTTGCGGGGATAAGGGCAAACTCACATGACACTCACCAAAGCAGAACTGGCAGAGCTTTTGTTTGAACGCGTCGGGCTCAACAAGCGCGAAGCCAAAGACATGGTTGAAGCCTTCTTCGAAGAAATTCGCAACGCACTGGAACGCGGAGACGATGTCAAACTCTCCGGCTTTGGCAACTTCCAGTTGCGTGACAAACCACAGCGCCCTGGGCGCAACCCGAAGACCGGCGAAGAAATCCCCATTACGGCCCGGCGCGTAGTAACCTTTCATGCCAGCCAGAAACTGAAAACCGCAGTCGAGCAATTGAGCGATGGAAAGCAACCAGCTTGAAGATGTGAGCGAACTGCCTCCGATCCCCGCCAAACGGTACTTCACCATTGGCGAGGTGAGCGAGCTATGTGGCGTCAAACCCCACGTACTCCGCTATTGGGAGCAGGAATTCACCCAGCTCAAACCCGTCAAGCGTCGCGGCAACCGCCGCTACTACCAGCACCACGAAGTGCTGTTGGTGCGGCGCATCCGCGAACTACTCTACCGCGAAGGTTTTACCATCAGCGGCGCACGCAATCGCCTGGAGGAATACCAGGTGCTCAAGCGTGAAACCGAGGAAATTGTCGAAAACAGCCAAGCCAACATCGCCCAGATTCGCAAGAGCCTTACGGCCTTGTTGGCTTACCTTAAAAGTTGAAGGCACCTGAACAAAAAGCTGGTATTTCTTAAAAAAACTGCTATAATTCTTTTCTCAGTCGGGGCGTAGCGCAGCCTGGTAGCGCACTTGCATGGGGTGCAAGGGGTCGCGAGTTCGAATCCCGCCGCCCCGACCAATAGAATCAAACAGTTAGGCCAATCTTCGGATTGGCCTTTTTGTTTTTGTTAGCCGAGTATTAGCCGCAGCGGCTAATATTAAAATGCTTTCTTCATTTTTTGGGGGTCGGTGTAACGCGGCGCCAGTTTTGGCACCCATTTGCGTTAATTTTGGCACTTCACAGCTAGCAAGGAACGCGTTCGATTTGCGCGTTAATTGTCATCCCCCTGCAACGCAAGCAGCACCAAGAAACGACTCACAACAACCGCAAACCGTCAGCAAAAAGCGTGTAAGCTAAATCGGTAGTTATAAGGGCCTCCAAGTAGGCACTCCTGTTGGCGGCAAAGCTATTCTTCGATTTGCAGGGAATAACGATTGGGAACTCGAACCGCGCGCTTCACTTTTACATTCGGGGCATGAGCCTGAACTAGACTGTTCACCTTCCCGAAGTCCCCTTGGCATCCGACAATCACGGACACCAAAGCACCCTTCGAGAGCTTTAGGAATCCATCGTCGGTCATCAATGTGTCTGTGCCTATGGCGCGCTTTCGCTCTTGGGCAATGATCCTGCATTCCTTTTCGTAACACCATGGTTCGGCTTTGGCGAGAAGCATATGAAGCACGTCGGCATTCTCGTGGCTGTACAGTTTCATGACCGGAAACTCTTCCAGATACTCGCACGGCAATGCGGTACACATGACATCATTGCGTAAGCTGAACTCCAAGCATATACCCTTATGGCTGTCTGCATAGTGAGCCCACATGAGAAGGTTCCCCACATCTGGGCCCAAGCAATAGACACGATACCTCTGGAGAGTCTCTGCCACGAAGGATCGTGATATTTTCATTACCAAATCTTTCGCTCGGGCAGGATCGCCCCTGAGTGTATCCTTCATCGACTCGATGTCCGATTCGGACATCGGGGAATGGCGGCGGCAGATGGAGGCGGCCCATTCGATGTGCTTTTCGTTCTCCTCCGGGTCGCAGAGGATTTTAGTGTTAAAGAACGGCTTGCAGTCCCAGGGATCGTTGAAGTGCTCTGGGCTTGAGCAGTAAATCACGAGGTCCTTCAGCGTTCTGGTAAGGCGTTCCTCGTTGAACGACTGCCAGTGGTACAGCACGCGGTATCCTTTCTCGAAAGCTGTGGCTGCCATCTGAATTCCTCCGTGCGAGACGGGCAATGCTACTCGCTTGGATGAAAACTATGCTGAATACGAGGGGTTATCAGCCCACTCTTGCCGGGCGATGTGATTTGGCATGTGGCGTGAGTAAGCTGGGTTTTATGGGATAGATGGCATGGCTTGAGAGAGTTGGAAGATCATAGGCCTGAGGATAGCTGCCTGCACCTTAATGAGAGCATTGGCCAGATCGTATAGTTCGTCAGGTTTGACTACACGATCAGGGGTATTACGACGACCAGACCTTAAAGTGTCGGTCCGATTAAAATTTGCGTAGATTCGCCCATGAATGACCTCATTTCGCCATTGGAGTAGTTGTCTTGAGGTCTCTAAGTCGGCAAGCAGATCGTCCCGATAATCGAACTGTAGCCCAGTCACCAATCGTTTGGCCTTTTCGATCTTTCGGCTCGTGGGCCAGCGTTGCTCGATTTCTGGAAATGGTTCGATGGGCTCAAGCCTAAACAGTAGATTATCAATCTGCTCTTCAAGGTAAGCCGCGTAGAGAGCCACAAATCCCAAACCACGAACTACGTCGCCGTCGTTTTTTAATGGCATAGTTGCTCCTCAGCTCCATGAAGTCAACAATGATGAAAGCACAATTTTGACAGTGGATTGAACGACTGCTTTTGGCGTTTATCCCTGACCACCACTGAGCCGATTGCTGCCAAACAATGCCCATCAAAGCGACATCATAGCAGCAGCACCGTATCCAGTTGAAGCAGCACTGAGGGGCAAAGGGATCAGAGCAGATCCCCAAATACCTGCGGTTCCCAATTGGCAATCACCAGTTCCCGGCTGGTTTTAGGGGTGCCGTGGGCGTTGGCCGTCGCATATTTGATGTCCAGTCCCTCCATCCAGAAACCGTCGAAAGCGGCCCGAATGTCGGGGTGGTCGTTGATGCTGACCATCACTTTGCCCTTGCAGCTGCGCATGGTTTGCGCCAGTTGTGTGTACTGGTCGAAGTCGAACGGAACCCCATAGCCTTCGGTTTGCCAGTAAGGCGGGTCCGCGTAGAAGAAGGTGTGCGCCCGGTCATAACGCTTGAAGCAGTCCTGCCAGGATAGGTGTTCAACATACGTCCCTGCAAGGCGCAGATGGGCCGCACTCAGGTTTTCTTCTATGCGGCATAGGTTGATCGCTGGCCCGGTGGTGGCGGTGCCGAAGGATTGCCCCTGCACTTTGCCGCCGAAGGCATGCTGCTGCAAATAGTAAAAGCGGGCGGCCCGCTGGATGTCCGTCAAGGATTCGGTGGACTGATTTTGCATCCACTTAAATACTTGCCGACTGGTGATCGCCCACTTGAACTGGCGCACGAACTCTTCCATGTGATGCTGCACCACGCGGTACAGATTCACCAGTTCGCCATTCACATCATTGAGTACCTCGGTGCCTGCGGGCACCGGGCGCAGGAAGTACAGTGCAGCACCTCCACAGAACAATTCCACATAGCATTCATGCGGCGGGAATAGCGGCAACAATCTATCAGCCAAGCGTCGTTTGCCGCCTAGCCAGGGAATGATCGGA
>NZ_KB892868.1 GCF_000373965.1 Uliginosibacterium gangwonense DSM 18521
TCCGATCATTCCCTGGCTAGGCGGCAAACGACGCTTGGCTGATAGATTGTTGCCGCTATTCCCGCCGCATGAATGCTATGTGGAATTGTTCTGTGGAGGTGCTGCACTGTACTTCCTGCGCCCGGTGCCCGCAGGCACCGAGGTACTCAATGATGTGAATGGCGAACTGGTGAATCTGTACCGCGTGGTGCAGCATCACATGGAAGAGTTCGTGCGCCAGTTCAAGTGGGCGATCACCAGTCGGCAAGTATTTAAGTGGATGCAAAATCAGTCCACCGAATCCTTGACGGACATCCAGCGGGCCGCCCGCTTTTACTATTTGCAGCAGCATGCCTTCGGCGGCAAAGTGCAGGGGCAATCCTTCGGCACCGCCACCACCGGGCCAGCGATCAACCTATGCCGCATAGAAGAAAACCTGAGTGCGGCCCATCTGCGCCTTGCAGGGACGTATGTTGAACATTTGTCCTGGCAGGAATGCTTCAAGCGTTATGATCGGGCGCACACGTTCTTCTACGCTGATCCGCCTTACTGGCAAACCGAAGGCTATGGGGTGCCCTTTGACTTCGACCAGTACACACAACTGGCAGAAGCGATGCGCACCTGCAAAGGGCGTGTCATGGTCAGCATCAACGACCACCCCGACATTCGGGCCGCTTTCGACGGTTTCTGGATGGAGGGACTGGACATCAAATATGCTACAGCCAATGCACATGGCGCCCCTAAAACCAGCCGGGAGCTGGTGATTGCCAATTGGGAACCGCAGGTGTTTGGGGATCTGCTCTGATCCCTTTGCCCCTCAGTGCTGCTTCAACTGGGTACGGTGCTGCTGCTATGATGTCGCTTTGATGGACATTGTTCGGCAGCAACCAGCCATGAACGGACGGTCACGCCACATATCGAAAGTGGGCATTCGTAGGGCGAAGAAGGGAACAATGAAGCGAAGCGGAATTGCGCCGGATGGGGTGATCTCGGAACGCTTCTTCATACGGCGCAATTCGCTGTGCTCATTGACGCCCTACAAGTCGTGTCGGATGATCCAGTGTGCGCCGTACGCGGTGCCCGTCCGCTTGACTAGCGAGACGGTATCTACGTGCTGGAGAGCCTACACCCATGCCCGCGAATTTTTCACCTCACGTATCAATCACACTCACTTCCGTCGCTGCGAACGATGCTGAAGCACTCGTTGCACTTCGGATCGCGGCCATGCGTGACAGCTTGGAACGCATTGGGCGCTTTGATCCAGTGAGGGCGAGAGAGCGCTTCCTATCGAATTTCTCGCCCGAGCATGCGCGCCACATCGAAGTACAGGGCAGGCGCGTAGGTTTCGTTGTGGCGCGACCACAGGCCGATTTTGTGCTTCTTGATCACCTCTACGTCCACCCGAGCAGCCAAGGCCAAAGCATCGGCGCAACAGTCCTCGCTCAAATCATCCAAGAGGCCAACGTCATGGCTCTCCCAGTTCGGGTCGGCGCGCTGCGCGAAAGCGACTCAAATCGGTTTTATGTGCGCCATGGTTTCCAGTTGGTCGAGCAAAGCGAATTCGACAACTACTATGTGCGTCCGAGTAACCATGCTTTCTAACACCTCGGTCGAGGGGACGTTAAAACGTCTGCTTCCGATAACTTCAACCGTCGCCTTTGGGTCCAGACTGTGCAAAAACGTAATGAAGAGCCGGATTTGCAATTTTCCGGGAGTTACTTTACCTCTCCCGCATGAACGATTGTTGCGTATGGGCCGTTTTAAAGGGTCGGTTTTTTGTCCCCTGGAATTCCACAGCGTTTTTACACGGCCTCGGTCGGAAGTGAGCATTGACGAATTGGCCAATATCGATACAACATTGAATGCCGGAGTTCGGCCAGAAGCGGACGGTCGAGTCTGACCCTCAAAAGCCGTCGTTCGTTACTGCTGCTTTTTCTGGCAATTTAGTACGCTGATAGATCTGGAACAGTATCGCGGAGACGCAGAGTCTGAGCCGGTCTCCATGCATTAACGCCCGCCAGGTTATGCAGCAGACCGCCAAGTTATGGCGCAATATTGCTGTTCAAATTCATAGTTAGGGGAGCCAATGGGACTATTCGATTTCCTGTTCGGTGCCAAGAAGGCGACGGAGTCGACCCAACCGAGTTCTCGGGTCACGTCGAAAAAGGACGTGACCTTCCTCGACAACTTCGTTGAAATTCCGTCATTGGGTTTCTTTGGCCAATTTAGAAGGTCACGCTCTGGCGAGTGGATCATATGCTGGAGCGATAGCGACGAGCAAAACCATAGAGGTGGTCATCGAGACAGTGGTCACGGCCGCTATGTCTTATACAACGCCAACAAGAATACGGTTGCAGTGCAGGGCCGGGTGGAACGCCCGAATTCAGGCAGTGTCGCTGACAACGGCAATTTCTCCATCGAAGACTGGCATTTCGGGAGCGAGCTCTCCGGAACGTTCCACGTCTTTTCTTCTGATGGGCGCAACCTCATCAAGAAGAAGTTTCAGGCCAACCTATACAACAGCGCCATATCCGATAGTGGGCGGTTTGCCGTCTGCCAAACCGCTAACGCTCCAACAGGCGAGGATGGAAACAGATTCACAGCGTTTGATGTGGAAGGGAACGCTGAGCTATTTTCCGTATACCCACCCACTGGATGGGCCGATACGTATACCTTCGTAGAAAACGTCCCACAATTTGGCGTCGCCATAAATCGGATCGGCACGTTCTACTACGATGTACAGGGCAATCTCATCGACCCCGAGAAATTCGAGATAGCGCGGCTTCACTGCGATAGGTATGACGTCGTTCTGTTAACTGCGGAAGATATTCTCAAGTCTGCCAACCTCAATGACGAGCTTGCCAACCAAGCACTTGAAGCTGCCACCAGGGCACTTTCGCTCGGCGCAGAAAAGGATCAAGGCTGGAAAGCCATAGCTCTCAAGATTCAGGGCTTGGCTCACGAGCGCCTGCGCAACGACGAGGCAGCTATTGCTGCGTTTGATGCGGCATTGCTAATAAATCCGAAGATTGGCGTCAAGCGCAAGGCTGATTCCCTGAGAAAGAAACTTGCGCGATGAACGGCTCCCCTAACACTGCGTTCGAGGGGACGCTTCGCCTATCGGCAGCGCGCCCCTCAACTTCACGTTGAACGTCTGCTTTCCGCGAGCCTGAGCGTCCGTAATGGGTCGATTGTTGCCTCTCAGCATCATCCGTTGAGTAGCCAGATAGGGGACAGTGGGCTGCCAAATTCCAGTGAGCCAAACTGGTCATGGTTGCAGGGAGTGATGACAATTAACGCGCAAATCGAATGCGTTCCTTGCTAGCTGTGAAGTGCCAAAATTAACGCAAATGGGTGCCAAAACTGGCGCCGCGTTACAACAAGGCCCGCGAAAGCGGGTTTTTCTTTGGCAGGAAGCAGATGAAACGGATATGAAAAAGCCCGCATAGCGCGGGCTTTTGTAGAACAGTTAGCATTTTGTAGATTATCCACAATCCGCTAACTCTTTGAATTACTGGGGCGATAGATGGGAATCGAACCCACGACACCTGGAGCCACAATCCAGTGCTCTACCAACTGAGCTACTACCGCCACCGTGGATCAGCGCATGTGATTGCACTAACCCGAAAACCTTTACCTGGCCTGCCCGAAGGGAATCGAACCCCTAACCTACGGCTTAGAAGGCCGTTGCTCTATCCAGTTGAGCTACGGGCAGATTCCTTGCTCATTCAAGCAGCCCTCGGTCCGGCAACACAACTGGTCGGGGTGAGAGGATTCGAACCTCCGACATCTTGCTCCCAAAGCAAGCGCGCTACCGGACTGCGCTACACCCCGAGGGAGAAGAATCATAAACGATCCATGCAGCCCAAGTCAAATGTTTGGCCGCATTTTTTGGTTGAGAGCTTTGGCGAGTCTTGATGCAAGCTGTTTTCAGCGCATGCAGTGCCCCCTCTAAAACCTTAGAGCCTGTCTGCAACCTTGGTATGAGAACATTTAGGCTCATGCGTTTCACAGGTATATCCCGTACATAGGTTGCTGCACGTTGCCCCCTGCTCTCGCCTCAATCCTTAGTTCTTTTTGCTCATTGGGCAGGTATTGATGCCCAACAGGGGGTACAGCGGGCAGAAGCGGAAAAGTCCGGTCGCAATGGATACAACGCCAATCCACCCCCAGGGGCCAATGACGCCGAATGCAGCCAGGGCGACAAGCAGCACGCCTGCCAGAATACGCAATGCACGATCAATACCGCCTACGTTTGTTTTCATCACTTCCTCCTGTTGAGCTGACTGATGGCACGCCGTGGTTTGGCCTGCCCGAAAACTGTGACGCCATTTGCGGGGTGTGCTTCTCTAGCGCGATCTCGGTGAATGTGCACTTGTTTTTATTTAAATTATCGCTATATAGTTATAATGTCAATGTGAGTTTCCAGCATGTCAGGCGGGGATATAATGAAACATCGTGACTCGTCTCCTTCTGAAAGCGATTTTTGCATGCAAGCCCTAGATGAATCCGCACTGAACCACGTGGCAGCCTATTTCCGTGCTTTGTCAGAACCGAACCGGCTGCGCATTTTGAATACGCTGAGAAACGGCGAGAAGAATGTGAGCCAGATTACCCAGCTCACTGGCTGTGGGCAGGCGAATATTTCCAAACATCTGGCGCTGCTGTATGAGGCAGGCTTGGTCTTGCGAGAAACGCAGGGGACGGCTACATATTACCGGATCGCAGATCAGGCGACGTTTGATCTATGCGATATCGTGTGCGGCAATGTTGCCAAAATCGTTTCACGGCAGCACGACAGCACGGCGGCGTTACGTGCGCAGTTGACTGCCAGATAGATTTTCTTCCAAAAAACAAAAGCTGGCCTACCCACGGCCAGCTTTTTGCACGAACATACGGCGCCTAAAGTAATCAGGCGCGCGAGTCGCCCCAGCGCAGAGTCGTCCGATCATCCCCCGCGTAGATGGTATAACCGGTGCGATCCACGCAGTAGCGGGAAGAGACCACCATTTCAGCCATGGTCATCCCGGCCCCGACGCGGGTGTATTCAAAGATGACGCTACGCACCAGGGTGGCACCCTGGCGGATATGGCAGCCATGCCCGATCCAGGTGGGGCCAATGATCGTAGTACCTGCTTCGATCTTGACGCTGGAGCCGATGTACACCGGGCCCTCGATATTGACCTGATCCCAGTCGATACGCGTATTCAAGCCCACCCACACACCAGGGCGAATCTCTTTGCCGGGCATGTCCATCTGGGCAATCTCGCCACGAAGCACGCGCTGCAATACCGCCCAATAATCGGTGACCCGGCCAATGTCGATCCAGTTGAAAAAACGCTGCTGGGCATAGAAGGGCAAGCCCTTTGCTACCAGAGAAGGGAAAAGCTGGCTGCCGATGTCATACACCTGATTCGAGGGGACCAGATCAATGACTTCGGGTTCAAAAATGTAGATCCCCGTCGAGGCCAAAGTGCTCTTGGCCTCTTCAGGCTTGGGCTTTTCCTGGAAGGAAAGCACCTTGCCGTCCTCATCCGCCACCACGATCCCGTAGTTTTTCACCTCGGGCAGCGGTACATCCAGGGTCACAACACTGGCAATGGCCTTTTTGGCGTGATGTTCTGCCACGGCAGCGCCGATATCCAGATCGATAATGGCGTCACCACAGAGTACCAGCGTGGTTTCATCGAAAAAGCCACTGTTGTCCTGAATGCGCTTCATCCCCCCTGCCGAGCCGATGGGGGCGGGAATGATGTCACCGTTCTCATAGGCGCCTTCATAGGAGTAGCCGATTTCGACGCCCCAACGATGGCCGTCGCCAAAGTATTCCTCAATCTTGCGATGTAGGAAGGCGACGTTGATCATGATTTCGCGCACGCCATGGCGGGCCAGGTGTTCAATGATGTATTCCAGAACCGGCTTACCCAGGATGGGAATCATCGGTTTGGGGATATCCTTGGTCAGCGGTCGAACACGCGTCCCCTGCCCTGCGGCAAGAATCATTGCCTTTGCCATACACACCTCTCTCCGCGAATAGCGCTTCTGAAGTACGCTATCTTACCGGGAATTGGTGCGGCGCCATATGCCAGTCAGCTGTAGACTTAAGCTTACTGATCACGCCAGGGATCAATCCACGAGCAACACAAAGGAAAATGGAACGGTCAAGAAAGCAAAAGGGCCTGTCTTTCGACAGGCCCTTTTGACAAAACTGGCGCGCCCGGAAGGATTCGAACCTCCTACCCCTTGGTTCGTAGCCAAGTACTCTATCCAGATGAGCTACGGGCGCAATTGAGAGATGGGATTATGCACAAACTCTCGATTTTGTGCAAGACATTTTTTTGATGCCTACTGTTTTTGCAGCCTGACATCGCCAGAATATCAAAACGAAGGGCCTTGTCGGAACAAGGCCCTTTGCGAAAACTGGTGCGCCCGGAAGGATTCGAACCTCCTACCCCTTGGTTCGTAGCCAAGTACTCTATCCAGATGAGCTACGGGCGCAGTTTCTTCTGTTGGCGGAGAGTGAGGGATTCGAACCCTCGATACAGGTTTTAGCCCGTATGCTCCCTTAGCAGGGGAGTGCCTTCGACCACTCGGCCAACTCTCCAACGCAGAAGAGGGCGCATTATATGATGCACCCGGCACTTCGTCAATCTCAGCCTTGCACAACATCCAGATCAAAAGCTTTGTGCAGCACGCGCACGGCCAATTCCAGGTATTTCTCTTCAATCGCCACCGAGATCTTGATCTCGGAGGTAGAGATCATCTGGATGTTGATCCCTTCTTCAGCCAGGGTGCGGAACATGCGGCTGGCGATACCTACGTGCGAGCGCATGCCCACGCCGACCACGGAAACCTTGGCCATCGAACGGTCAGCACGGATATCACGGGCGCCGATGTGCTTGCACACCGAGGTCAGGATTTCCTTGGTACGGTCGAAAGAGCCACGCGGCGCGGTAAAGGAGAAATCGGTCAAGCCGTCGGAACCAACGTTCTGGATGATCATGTCGACATCAATGTTGGCCTCGGCCACCGGCCCCAGGATCTGGTAGGCGATACCAGGACGATCCGGCACACCCACGACGGTGAATTTTGCTTCATCGCGGCTGGCTGCAATACCAGAGATGATCGGTTGTTCCATCTTGATGTCATCCTCAAAAGTAATCAGCGTGCCCTCGCCTTCATCCTGGAAGCTGGAGAGCACTCTCAGTCGAACCTTGTACTTGCCTGCGAATTCCACTGAGCGGATCTGCAGCACCTTGGAGCCCAGGCTGGCCAGCTCCAGCATCTCCTCAAAGGTGATGGTGTCAAGCTTACGGGCCTCGGGCACGATGCGCGGGTCGGTGGTATAAACGCCGTCCACATCGGTATAGATCTGGCATTCATCGGCCTTCAGCGCAGCAGCAAGCGCCACCCCGGTGGTGTCCGACCCGCCACGGCCCAGCGTGGTGATGTTGCCAACATCATCCACCCCCTGGAAGCCTGCGACGACCACGACACAGCCTTCGTCCAGATCGCGGCGCATGCTTTCTTCATCAATGCGCTGGATGCGGGCCTTGGTAAAGGCGCTGTCAGTCAGAATGCGCACTTGGGCACCCGTATAGCTGCGGGCTTTGATCCCCAGATCCATGAGCGCCATGCTCAAAAGACCTATGGTGACCTGCTCGCCAGTCGAAATCACCACATCCAGCTCGCGTGGATCTGGCTGGGCCTGCACTTCTTTGGCCAGCGTGATCAGGCGGTTGGTCTCGCCGCTCATCGCGGAAACTACCACCACCAGTTTGTGCCCCTGCGCGTGCCATTTGGCCACACGCTTGGCTACGTTTTTGATCCGCTCGGGGTTGCCGACCGAGGTACCACCGTATTTCTGAACAATTAGCGCCATCGCAATGCCATCACACCCGGTGAAAAGCTTCAGATTTTACCGCAATATCGACCACTACCGCACAAAAGACTCGTACAAGCCGCTTGACGTAGACACCTTTTGTAACGATACGACAGGTCACTTTTCTTGAATGATCACGGAATATTGACCTATACTGGTTCTAGCATAGTACTAAAGGCGTATGTTTTTACAAAATTACACCTTTGGCGGCAGGTAGTTACGAGATTCTGATTTGAGCCCCCAGGCCGCCATCCTTGCTGGCCGCCGCTTATACGACCACCATATACAGGAAAATTGACTCATGAAAATGCTTGAGAATATCGATGTACGCGAAATCCGCACCAAGCTGGGTCTGAACCAGTCGGAATTCTGGTCTCAACTTGGCGTCACGCAAAGTGGGGGTTCCCGCTATGAGAGCGGACGTAACATCCCGCGCCCCGTTCAGGCTCTGCTGCGCCTTGTACATATTGAACAAGTCGATATCAGCAAGATCCGCAAGGAAGACCTCGAAGTCATCGAATACCTGCGTACCCAGAAGCCGGATCTGCTCAAGACCCTGAAGAAAGAAGCCAAGACCAAGAAGCGCGACAAGTAAGCCGCTGCACCCCATACCCGTGGAGTTGCGTCCCGCCCGCCAGGAATGCTGGCGGGTCACAATCGCACCTCCCCACGTTCGCCCATGGTCCAGATCATGGGCGAATTTGTTTGGGCCACTGTATACTCAGCCCACTTTAACAAACAGGTTTGGCCGTGATCATCACACGCAGACTCGAATTTGATGCAGGGCACCGCATCCCGGACCATCGCAGCCTATGCCGCCATCTGCATGGTCACCGTTATGCCATCGAGGTAACGGTATCAGGCGACATCACACGGATGGATGGCGACCCACGCAACGGGATGGTGGTAGATTTTTCAGAGATCAAAACGCTGATCAAGCAGTTGATCGTAGATCGCTGGGACCATGCTTTTCTCGCCTACCAGGGCGATGCGGCTATCATCGCCTTCCTGGAAACACTCCCCGATCATCGCACCGTGGTGCTGGATGTTGTCCCCACTGCCGAAAATCTGGCACAGAAGGCCTTTGACCTGCTGGACACTCCAGTTGGCGTACTGGCCAACAAATCCCTGCGGCTGGAGAACGTTCGCATCTATGAAACGCCCAATTGCTGGGCGGATGCCAAGCGCAAAAACTGAAACACCCCAAGCATCAATCCGACGAAGCGCACAGCCGCTCAGTCGGATTGATTGCCACTCTGCTCAGATATTCGCCCAAAAGCGCCAGTGCATCGCGCTGGCTGACCGGAGCGAAGCCAGCACCCGTTGCAGGATCAGTTCCGCGCGCTGATCCACCCGCACATGGAAGTATCTGGCAACACTCATGCTCGCCCACCAGGCAGCGCCCATGAATAACCACGCCCACGACACGGACAGGCTTTGGGCGACTTGGGCATAAACCGCATTCGCCAACATGCAGATTGGGAAATGCACCAGGAACAGAGAATACGACTCGCGTGACAATTGCTTGAGGCGCCCCCATTTCAGCATCGTGGCAAACATCCCAGTTCGCACATGCCCCCCCATGCATACGGCACACACCAGCGCCAGGGCGATGCGTTCACGAAAATCGATATACAGCGCCCCCACCACCGCCAGCATGCCAACCCCCAGCCAGAAGCAGGGCAGGCGTTGTTCCCGTGTCAGCCAGTAGCAGATCAACCCAAACGAGTAGGCTGCAAAGTGATAGGGCGCCACGATATCCCAGTCGGCATCACGATTGAATATGAACAGGGACAACACAGCCAGCATGGCCACCGAGGCAAGCCCGAGGAAACGTACCCAATGCGAGGTTCTCCCCAGGCGACGCGCAGCCCAGAACAGGAATATGGTAAGGGAATACAGCTGGAAATCGATGGCCACGTACCACACCCCGGCCGACAGCGCAGGCAGATGCAGCACGTCCTGAAGCAAAAAAACGTGGGCCAGTATCTGCAGAACACCCGGGGCTGCAGGAATGAAATCGTCCTGCAAAAAGCAGCGCGCCAGCCCTGCACAAACCACCCCACCTGCAACGGCCACGATCAAAGGAACAGCGAGGCGGGCATAACGATGCCAGATCAATTCAAGCGGGGCCGCCTGATTGAGCACACCACCGGGGGCAAGGCTGCGAGCCGCCAAAAACCCGCCCGTGACAAGAAACACCTGCACGGCCATTCGACCATAGGCGAAGAGCCAGCGGCTGCATTCAGGCACGAGGCGGCCCAACGCATCAGCGAGTGGGCCATAAGACGACAGGTGATGCAATACGATGATTTGAGAGGCCAAAACCTTCAAGCCATCAATAATCGACAACCTGGATAATTCGGGACGCATAGAACCAGCCCCATGACAGCAGGGCGGAAACAACCGGAAGGAAGACTGCCTGGAGAACTCCTGGCGGATAGGGTGAGATTCGAACTCACGAACGAGTTTCCTCGTCGCCGGTTTTCAAGACCGGTGCATTCAACCGCTCTGCCACCTATCCGTGGATGGGACGCACTACCAAGACACACACAACCACGAAGGCCGCAAGTTTACGGCCTTCAGCCATTGTATGCAAGGGCAGGCGGCCTAAATATTAGAATCCATCACGCTCAAACAACGCAATGGATTCCACATGCGAAGTCTGCGGGAACATGTTGGCGATTCCGGCACGCGTCAGGCGATATCCTTTCTCATGCACCAACACGGCAGCATCGCGGGCCAGGGTGGCTGGATTGCAGGAGACATACACAATGCGCGATGGGGAATCCTCGCCCAGCGCCTTGACCACAGCAATCGCACCTTCGCGTGGCGGGTCGATCAGCAGCTTGTCCAGATGCCCCAGGGTCGCCAAGCTCTCCGGCGTCGCCTCAAAGAGATTGGCCACCTGGAATTCACAACGTTCACCCAAACCATTCAGTTGCGCATTCTCTGCCGCACGCGCAACCAGCGCCGCACTCCCCTCAACCCCGACGACCCGGGCGCCACTGCGGGCGATTGGCAGGCTGAAATTCCCCAGACCACAGAACAGGTCGGCAATCCGTTCGTCGGGCTGAGGTGCCAGCAACTGCATGGCACGGCGCATCAGCAAACGGTTGATATGCACATTCACCTGCGTGAAATCGTTGGGGCGGAAACGCATCCGCACATCAAACTCCGGCAGGGTGTAATACAGGCAAGCTTCTTCCCCCTGATCCAAAGGACGCACCGTATCCGGCCCGCCCGGCTGAATCCACATACTGACGGCGTGTTCGGCGCCAAAAGCCAGCATGCGTGCTTCGTCCTGCTCAGTCAGGGGCAGCAGATTGCGGAATACCAACACCGTCTTGCCCTCGCCCACGGCGATTTCAACCTGCGGCATGCGGTCTGGCGCAGACAATCCGGTAACCAGGGGACGCAAGGGCAACAGCAGCGCAGAAATATGCGGAGGCAGAATCTCGCAAGAGCCCATGTCGGCAATGAAGCTGCTGCGCTTTTCGTGGAAGCCCACCAGCACCCCACCCTTCTTGGGCACCAGCCGCACACCGATCCGCGAGCGGTCGCGGTAGCCCCACGCCGGGCCATGAATGGCGGGCAGGAGTGCTTCAGGCTTCAGGCGTGCCAGGTGCCACAGGGCATCTTCCAGCACACGCTGCTTGGCAGCCACCTGGGCGGTAGCCTCCACATGCTGCATGCTACAGCCGCCACAGACACCAAAATACTGGCACTTGGGCGTGGTGCGCTGCGAGCTGGCCTTGAGCACCTTTGACAGGGTGGCTTGCTCGTAGCTCGGGCGCTTGCGATAGCTGGAGTACTCTACACGCTCACGCGGAAGCGCCCCTTCAATGAAAATGGCTTTGCCGTCGCAATGCGCAACACCCCGACCCTCATGGTCAAGCGATTCGATCAGTGCAACAGGCATTCCCACTCTCCCAAAAAACCGATCATTATAGAATAAAATACCGGTCATCAATTCGTAGTGTCGCAAATCTCCCCATCTGATCGGGGTTTACGTAGAATACTGCAACGGCATCTGCGCAAGCTCAAAAAGCACCGCATCGACTACGACACTTAGTCGAAAAATGCTACAATTTCGAATCGGTTGTGAATGCCGATCCTCGATTTTTTGGCTTGTTGCAAACGCTGTTGCTCATTTTTTGCAAGGGAAAATATCAATGAAACAGTCTCTCCTCGTCGCTGCTCTGATCGCTCTGGCTCTGTCTGCTTGTAAGAAGGAAGAACCGGCTCCTGCCGCTGTTGACTCCGCCCCGGCTGTTACCGCCCCGGCTGATTCCGCTCCTGCTGCCCCGGCTGATGCTTCCGCTCCCGCTGCTGATGCTTCCGCCGCTCCGGCTGATGCTTCCGCTCCGGCTGCTGACGCTTCCGCTGCCAAGTAATTTGGGTGGTTTCGAAAAAGCCGACCCTGGGTCGGCTTTTTTGTTGCCTGTTGTTGCCTGTTGTTGCCTGTCACCGCCTGCTGCGCCAATCTTTACACTTCTTTACACACCCTCAAAATGAGGCGTTTCCCTGCCATTGGCACACTTGCCCTGCAACTGTTTTGTAAGCATTTGTAATGCGCACCGCCCATAAAACGGGCACAGTGACCAATACATCCTGGCTGAACAATTCTGTTCTCTTCCCGATCCTCCCGTATTCTTGCCTGGGAAAACCGCTTCGTGATGGCCTGTCACGAAATTAGCCCATAAAAAAACCCGAAGGCTGACGCCTCCGGGTTTGTGGATAGGTACAGGTACGCGATCAGCGAATCACGCGAGCGCCCTTGCCCTTCATTGCAGCTTCAACTTCCTCAACGCGCACCATGGAGGTGTCACCCGGTGTGGTCATGGCCAGTGCGCCGTGGGCTGCGCCGTACTCGACAGCCGCTTGCGGGCCCTTGCCTTCCAGGAAGCCATAGGCCAGACCGGAGGCGAAACCGTCACCACCGCCGACGCGGTCGTAGATTTCCAGGTTTTCGCGCTTCATGGATTGGTACAGCTCGCCTTGGTAGTACAGCAGAGCGGACCAGTCATTCAGCGTGGCAGTCGTTGCCTTGCGCAGCGTGGTGGCAGCTACCTTGAAGTTGGGGAAGGCAGCCACGGCAGCCTGAATCATCTTCTTGAAGCTGTCGGTTTCGATCTTGGTCAAGTGCTCATCGGCGCCTTCCACTTCGAAGCCCAGGCAGGCGGTGAAGTCTTCTTCGTTACCGATCATCACGTCAACGTACTTGGCGATTTCACGGTTGATCTTCTGTGCGCCTTCCTTGCCACCCTGGCTCTTCCACAGTGATGCGCGGTAGTTCAGGTCATAGGCAACAACGGTGCCGTACTTCTTGGCAACTTCCACCGCTTCGATCACGGCTTCAGCGGTGTTGGAGGCCAGCGCGGCGAAGATGCCACCGGTCTGGAACCAACGCACGCCTTCTTCGCCGAAGAGCTTTTCCCAGTTCACTTCACCAGGGCGGATT
The DNA here is from genome assembly GCF_000373965.1 of Uliginosibacterium gangwonense DSM 18521. GTDB lineage: Bacteria > Pseudomonadota > Gammaproteobacteria > Burkholderiales > Rhodocyclaceae > Uliginosibacterium > Uliginosibacterium gangwonense. The sequence continues at coordinate 13,326 of NZ_KB892868.1, forward strand.
TGCGAGGCGGCGGAGTGGCCACGGTCAGAGCAGCCCAAGGCGGGACGAACGCCAAAGCCCTTTTCCGTGAAGTTCAGACCAACGCGGGTGTTACGGCCCAGGCCGTCGAAATCACGCCAGATCACGTGGGACATATCCACGCCGCCTTGCATGATGAAGTCTTCAACCAGCCAGCCCAGATCGTTCTTGGGCAGAGCGGTGACGACAGCAGCACGCCTGCCCCAGCACTTGCGCATGGCGCGGGCAACGTTGTACTCGCCGCCGCCTTCCCACACCTGGAAGGAACGGGCATTGCGCACGCGGCCAAAGCCCGGGTCGAAACGCAGCATGACTTCGCCAAAAGACACGCAGTCCCACTTGGTCTCTGCAGCGGATTTGATGATCAATTCAGACATGTTTTATTCGCCCTTCTACAAATTACTTGGCGGCCAGCTCGGCGCGGATGGTCTTGATCAATTGAACGGTCTTGCGCACGTTCTCTTCGATGCCCTTGTAATCCTTGGCGTCGAGTAGCTTCTTGGTGATCATGTTCGAGCCGATGCCACAAGCTACGATGCCAGCGCCAAACCACTTGCGCAGGGATTCTTCGGTCGGTTCCACGCCGCCGGTGGGCATAATGCGCGTCCAGGGCATCGGGCCCATCACGGCCTTGACGAATTCGGGGCCACCCACGGAAGAACCTGGGAAGACCTTGACGATTTCACAGCCCAGCTCTTGGGCGTCGCCGATTTCGGTAGCCGAACCACAGCCGGGGCTGTAGGGCACGCCGCGACGGTTACAGACCTTGCCCACTTCTGCGTTGAGCAGCGGGCCGACGATGAACTTGGCGCCGTTGGCGATGTAGATGCCAGCGGTGGGGGCGTCAACAATGGAGCCCACGCCCATGATCACAGACGGATCAGCCTTGACGAAGTGCTTGGTCACGTCAAAGAAAACGTGCGAAGCGAAGTCCCCACGGTTGGTAAATTCAATGCATTTGGCACCGCCATTGGCACATGCCTGGATAACGTTGACGCAAACTTCCACATCCGGGTGGTAGAAAACCGGAATTACGCCCTGTTCCATCATTGCGGACAGAACGGCCATGCGATCTTTAGCAGCCATTTCAATCTCCCATCGGTAAAGCTCGCCGCGAACACGGCGCAGCGTGTAACGGCGCGTATTGTGGATGAAGGTCGGACAAGTATCAAGATTGGCCTGACCAATATTTGCAAGCAAAAATTCAGCGCTGGCCGGAAACCGCCCGCAGAAGCGCATCCGATAAGGCTTTGAGACTGACGGAACTTTTGTAGCGCCATTGATCAGGCGCACAAGTTTTGCGTTTGGACAAGCCGGAGCCACAAGCGGTCAGGCCGCTTGTAGCGCATGACGCTCCCTATTACAAAAGACACGGGGCGGGAGATCGGCATCGTCTGCCCACCTGTCCGCCCCGCTGTGCACAACTCGCCGCTTATTCTGCCGGACGCAAGCCGCTTGGCTTCACCTTCGGAGTAAGCGTGTCACCCTTACGGGCACGCTTGCCCCGGCAGGCATCCAGTGCGACGCCCTTGACGGTGAGTTCGACATCCTTGCCACCGCGCCCCGTGCCATTGACGACTACTGCATCGGTGGGCGGGCAGCAGACAGCCACCAGTTCTTCCTTCTCGTCCATGCCCATCACGATCATGCCGCGCCCGCGTGGCATCACCTTCATTTCGGCACGCGGGAAGTAGAGCAGGCGCCCGTTGGCAGATACTGCAGCCAGCCAGTCACCATACACCTTGGCGGGGGCAAGCACAGTTTCCTTGTCTTCCATGGTCATGAAAGCCTTGCCTGCACGCTGGCGGCTGGCCAGTTCTTCCAGCTTGGTGATGAAGCCATAGCTGCCCGAGTTGGCAAAGAAGTAGTCGCTGGCGGGGTCATCGGCCAGCGCCTGGGCGATCCGGGCACCGGGCTGCAATTCGATGAGGGTGGTAATCGGCACCCCGTCGCCCCGCCCACCAGGCAGATCGGCAATCCGCACCGAGTAGGCACGGCCCATGGTATCAAGCAGAATCAGGTGCCAGGTGGTACGCGCTTCAGCCACCAGGAAGGCGGTATCGCCGCCCTTCCAGCTCAGGGTCTGCGGATCAATGCCGTGGCCCTGGCGGCTACGCACCCAGCCGTTTTTCGACAGAATCACGGTAACCGGCTCATCCAGCACCGGTGCCTCGGTCGCCGCCACAGGCAGTGCGGCTTCGATCAAGGAGCGGCGGTCATCGCCATGCTTCTTGGTGTCTTCGCTGATTTCCTTGAGGATCAGCTTGGTCATCGCGTTGCGGTTTTCGAGCAGCTCGATCAAACCCGCACGCTCGTCACGCAAGCCGGAGAGTTCCTTCTCGATGGCGATGTATTCCAGCTTGGCCAATTGGCGCAGGCGGATTTCCAGAATATCCTCGGCCTGCATCTCGGTCAGCTCGAAGCGCGCCATCAGCTCGCTCTTGGGCTCATCCGACTCACGGATCACCTTGATGATTTCATCAATGTGCAGCCATGCAATCTGCCGCCCTTCCAGAATATGGATGCGGCGCTCCACCTGTCCCAGGCGATACTGGGTACGCCGCTCGACCGTGGTGAAGCGGAAGTCGATCCACTCCTGCAACAGCGTTTTCAGGCCCTTCTGTGCAGGGCGCCCATCCAGCCCGATCACCGTGAAGTTCATCGGCACCGAAGCTTCCAGACTGGTGTGCGCCAACAACACACGCATCATCTCCTCAGGGTCCTGGGTGCGCGTCTTGGGTTCGAGCACCAGACGCACGGGGTCGCGGTCGGAAGACTCATCACGGGCAGCATCCAGCACGCCCAGCACCAGCGCCTTGTTGTTCTTTTCGTCCTGGGTGATTTCCTTCTTGCCAGTCTTGGGCTGCGGGTTGGTCACCGATTCAATTTCGGAGAGGATCTTGGAACAGGACACCCCATGCGGCAGTTCCTCCACAATCACCCGCCACGCCCCACGCGCCAAGTGCTCAACACGCCAGCGTGCGCGCATGCGGATCGAGCCACGGCCCGATTCATAGGCATCGCGGATCACATTGGCAGGCGAGATGATCTGGCCGCCACCGGGGAAATCCGGCGCGGGCAACACTTCCAGAATGTCGTCCAGCGAAGAGGCGGGCTTCTTGATCAGCAGTTGCGCAGCGGCAGCTACTTCGCGCAGGTTGTGCGGCGGGCATTCGGTCGCCATCCCCACCGCGATCCCCGACGAACCATTGAGCAGCAGCATCGGCAGACGGGCGGGCAGCAACTTGGGCTCTTCGTCCCCACCATCGTAGTTGGGCACAAAATCCACGGTACCCATGTCGATTTCGGAGAGCAGCAACTCCGCCAGCGGCGTGAGGCGCATTTCGGTGTAACGCATGGCGGCAGCGCCGTCACCATCACGCGAGCCGAAGTTCCCCTGCCCATCAATCAAGGGGTAACGCAGCGAGAAATCCTGCGCCAAGCGCACCGAAGCGTCGTAGATCGACGAATCACCGTGCGGATGCAACTTACCCATCACGTCACCCACCACGCGCGCGGATTTCACCGGTTTGGAACCCGGCGCAAGCCGCATACGGTGCATCGTATAGAGGATGCGGCGCTGCACCGGCTTCATGCCATCTTCCACCTGCGGCAATGCGCGGCCACGCACCACGCTCATGGCGTAGGCGAGGTAGGCACGCTCGGCAAAGGCGGCAATCGGCAGATGGTCGTCGGGCAACTCGGTCAGACTCGGCGGCTCAGGTGGCGCGGGCGGCACATCCGCCTCGACAGCTTTCTCAGGGGGAACAGGGGCCGAAGCCTCGTCAGCAAAAAGGTCTTGCTCTTGATCGACAGGACGGGTCATTGCACTGCACAAGGGGGTAAATCGAGGCGCAGATTATCGCAGGGTATGGGCCCAGTCGTACATCCACCCAGCTTAATCAGCATGTAATCAGAACCATCTGGCCAAATCTGCGCGGCGCCACAAGGCCCTGTTTTTGATCCAATCCACTTTCAATTAAGACAATTTCACAAAAGGGAGCGGTAGCACGCTACTATATTTCTCTTGTTTTCTCTTGTGCGGACTGGGGCCCCCCAGTCTAAAATAAGGGTTTTCACCTACTCACCAGGATTTGCACGATGGCCAAGGGCAGCACCATTCAGTTCCAGTTTCAAGACTATTCCGATCCGACAACAGGTGTGCGTGTCACCCGCCTGTCTCCGGTGGATATGTCCTGCCCACGCAATTACTTCTACCAGAAGTGCTTCACCAACGATGGCCGTCATCTGCTGTTCGGGTGTGAAGTAGAAGAAGGCCACAACCTCTGGCTGCTGGATCTGCAAACGCAGATCGCCCGCCAACTGACTGAAGGCGCGGGGGACAACTACCACGGCTCCTTCATCTCGCCAGACGACAAATACGTTTTCTACGTGAAGAACCGCGACAACCTCTTCCGTGTGAATCTGGACACGCTGGAAGAAACCCTCGTCTATCGCGTCCCCGAAGGCTGGAAGGGCGCGGGCACCTGGGTGCCGAACTCCGCCTGTACCAAGCTTGCCGCCATGCTGATCCGCGCCTCCGATCTGGTCAGTGGTGGCACCGGCTGGGATCGCTTCCGCCGCCAGTTCGACGCCAAGCCCCTGCAACGCCTGCTCTCCATCGACATCGCCACCGGGGAAGCTACCGTCATCCACGAGCAGCAATGCTACCTGGGCCACCCGATGTTCCGCCCCAATGACGACAAGACCATGGGCTTCTGCCACGAAGGCCCGCACGATCTCGTGGATGCACGCATGTGGTTCATTGATGAAGACGGCAAGAACCTGCGCAAGGTGAAAGAACACGCCCCCGGTGAAGCCTGCATGCACGAATTCTGGGTGCCGGATGGCTCACAACTCATCTACGTGAGCTACATCAAGGGCGAACAGGCCCGCTACATCTGGGGTGCGGACCCGGACACGCTGGAAAACCGCATGCTCATGGAAATGCCTCCCTGCGCCCACCTGATGAGCAACGAGGATGGCAGCCTGCTGGTGGGCGACGGCGCCGGGCAACTGGGCGACGTGGCCGACAAGGAAGGCCACGCCTTCGAACCCGACCCTTACATCCATGTCTTTGACATGAAGACCCGTACCGCCCACAAGGTGTGCGAACACAACAGCACCTGGAAGGATTACAAAGGCAACCATCAGGCCACCCACCCACATCCTTCCTTTACCCCGGACGACAAGCGCGTTCTGTTCTCCAGCGACGTTACCGGCAAGCCTGCACTGTATCTGGCAGATTTGCCGCAGTAAATTCACGCTCGTCCAGATGATGAAAAGCCTCCCTTGCGGAGGCTTTTTTGCTTTGGATCATCTTGATCAGCAGAATTCCCGCATGGCCCCTTGCCGAGAAAATAATAAAAAGCTCAGAATAGTGTAAATTTATACACCATTCAACAGCTGGGGTGGCATCATGCCGAACTGCGTCATCAAGGATATTCCCGTTTATTATGAAGTTCACGGTGTAGGCCACCCCATGTTGGCCATTCACGGCTGGGGCGTCGATCACCGCCTCATGAAGGGATGCCTGGAAGCTGCCTTCACACACGATACAGGCCACTGGCAACGCATCTACCTTGACCTACCCGGCATGGGGAAAACACCGGGGCAACCCTCAATCAACGGATCGGATGCCATGCTGGACATACTCATGGCGTTCATCGAAAAAATTCTTCCCCAACAGAATTTTGTAGTCGTAGGGGAATCCTATGGCGGCTATCTTGCACGAGGTTTGATCGCCAAACTCAGGGACAAAATCGACGGCGCATGCCTGATTTGCCCCCTGGCAAATCCCGAGACCCGCTTGACAAATGCTCCACAAGCACAGGTTCTAGAACGCGATCCAGTATTGCTCAGCCATCTCACAGAAGCCGAACGCAATGCGTTTGGTTTCGTAGCAGTACGTCAGACCTCCGAATACTGGGAACGCTTCCGGGACAACGTGCTGCCAGGATTGCAACTTGCTGACCAGATCTTCCTGGAAAAGAGCCTGGGGCAAAAAGTTCCATTCAGCTTCGCCATTGACCAGATCAACACACCATATGCCAAACCAATGCTCATCCTAATGGGAAGACAGGATCATATGGTCGGCTACCGGGATCAATGGGCCATGCTGGAAGCCTACCCCCGCGCCAGCTTCGTCATTCTTGACAAAGCCGGGCATGCCCTTGAAAGCGAGCAATCCGGGCTGTTCCGCACACTGACCCAGGAGTGGCTCGAACGTGTCAGCACAGAGCATGACAAAAAGGTGAAGCGGCCCTGACTCCGGCCAACGCCCGTACCCCCTTGCGGCAAAAACGATTGACGGAGATGGTCAACAAACGGCAAGCTCTGTACAGTATTGTGCAATTTTCCAAACACAAACTTACCTAAATAGCTAATGCCACACCCGCAAACGGATTGCACATGACCCACACACCCCATAGAGACGACACGCCATCTGGCAAGCATACCCGCCTGATCTCCCACGGCCCCGAAGCAGACCATGCCTTTGAAGCCCTGCTCGAATCCCATCGCGCACGCATCCAAGGCCTGGGTGATCTGCCCAATGCCACCGTGGCCCAGCAACTTGAATTGCTCGAACAACTGGCAGAGTTTGAATTGGGGCGTTTCCTGCTGCAAAACCGGGGGCTCAATGCGTATTGGACTCACCATCTGGTCACCTACCCCGCGCATGCCAAAACCTTGGAATTCAGCAACGATCTGCATCGCCTGATCTATGACAGCTTACCCGCCGTGCTTGCCACACGGGAACGCTTCGGCATCTTCCGCCAGCAGTTGCAGGCACGGCTCACCTCCAAGCAACACCTGGCTTCAATCCCCTGCGGCCTGATGGGCGATCAACTGATGCTCGATTACACGCAGCACTCGAACATCAATCTGCTGGGCGTAGACCTTGACGAAGAAGCACTGGATGGCGCGCAAGTTTTAGCGCAAGAGCGCGGTCTGGCCGACCACCTATCCCTCAGGCATGCCGACGCCTGGGCCTTGAACCTGGACAATGAAATCGACCTGCTCGCCAGCAATGGGCTCAACATCTACGAACCGGATGATGCAAAAGTCATCGATCTATATCGGGTTTTCTTCAAGGCGCTCAAACCCGGTGGCACCCTCGTCACCAGCTTCATGACCCCGCCCCCGCTGCTTTCCCCGGATTCACCGTGGAAAATGAACCTGCTGGAGCCCAAGATGCTCGGCGTACAACAGGTATTGTTCACGCGCATTCTGGATGCCAAATGGAACGTCTTCCGCACCCACGCACAAACCCGGCAACAACTCGAAGCCGCCGGATTCGTGAAAATTGAATTCATCGACGACCACGCCAGCCTCTTCCCCACCGTACTGGCAAGCAAACCGTAAGCACCAATATGTAGCCCGGATGAGCCGCATCGCGGCGTAATCCGGGTATGCCAACCATGTAAGGCGAATTGACTTCTCGACCCACGCAGGCAAGTCGTTAACGAGAAAATGCGCGGGTTACAGCTACCCCCGGGATACATCTGCCTGGCGGGGGCGCACAAAGTGCTCTCTCTACCAAGCGTTCTATAGGTACTCACGCAAGAAGCGTAGTATTTCTGCCTCAATCTTTTGGTGAACTGCAGCACGGTCGACACCGGCTTCATCCTTGCAGATGAGCGGGTAGCTTGCGCTGAGTGTGCCTGGACACAGATCGACGAAAACGAAGTGCCTCCCCGGCAGAGTAAGGGTTTGCGGCGCCGGGTTCATACCTTTAGCAATGACTTCTGAATTGTGTGGGGCGCTCAAATAAGAGTCATCCTGTGGGCGCATCAACAGCGTAGGAATGTGGATAGGCGCCAGTCCTTTGGCATTGAACATTACCGCAAGCGGGTCGATCAGTATGAGCGCCTTCAGACGCGGCTCAACGAGCGGCTTCCAAGTAGAGAGTTCCCCGACTTGCCCCTCAACGTATTGATCACCACAGCTAGCAAAGTCTTGTGGTTGGTTACGGCAATAGCGATCCGCCTCATTGAAATCAGGTTGCGCGCCAACCAGGATCAGTGCAGTGTAGCCCCCTGCAGAATAGCCGATCATGCCGATACGCGTGGTGTCAGCCTGTCCAGCAAATCGTGCGTCTTGTAAAAACGCCTCAAGCGCCGCCTGTGCTTGGCGAGGGCGCTCCCTCAAGACCTTGATTTGACTGTATGCTGCTGGGGTCGTGGCGGAGTCACCATAATGCGTTGGCGCCACCACGATGAAGCCATTACGTGCCAACATACTTGCTAATTGGCGGTGGCTGAGCGGAGACCCCAGGTGGCCGTGGGATAGCAGCAGAACCGGAAATTTTTGCCCTGCCACGCCTGGCACCTGCAAGCTGGCCTCGACCGTGTAAGGCCCCGCCTGCCAAGCGACTTCCGGGGCTTCAGTCGGGTAGAAGACCATGACATCGGCCTGAGTGGCGTTCGTCGCAGTAATGCGAGCAACGCCCGCATGATATAGGCTTGGTTCAGCCTCAGCCAGTTGAATCGTGCATCCCAGGATGATGGCGTAGAACCATTTGCGCATAGCACGTCTTCCACAAATGAAGGCAAGTCAGTGTACGCTCACAGTAAAGCCCGAACAAGCCGATGAGCTTGCTACTTGTTGCGCATACGTTTCAGCAGCTCATCGCGCAATGCCGATTGTTTGACATGCCGCCCTTCTGCGTTGGCCTGCGTATTCTTGGCCGCCAACGCATAAGACGGATCAGTTGTTCGCAATAAAAAAGCCTCCATTTCTGGAGGCTTTTTTGAGGATCGAAAAGAAGCGGGGGTGTCAGACGACAGCTTCTTCCTTGGCCTTTTGCGGCTTGATGAATTGCTCGCGGGAGACGCCGAACCACATGACTAGCGGGCAGGCCACGAGCACGGAGGAGTAGATCCCGAAGCAGATGCCGATGGTGAGCGCGACGGCGAAGTAATGCAGGGTGGTGCCGCCGAAGAAGAGCATGGAGAGCACCATGATCTGCGTGCAGCCGTGGGTGATGATGGTCCGCGAGATGGTGCTGGTAATGGAGTGGTTGAGCACTTCCGGCACACTCATACCGCGCTTACGACTGTTGCGGAAGGTTTCACGCACACGGTCGAAGACCACAACGGATTCGTTCACCGAGTAACCGAGCACAGCGAGCACCGCCGCCAGCACCGGCAGGGAGAATTCCCACTGGAAGAAGGCGAAGAAACCCAGAATGATGACAACGTCGTGCAGGTTGGCGATGATGGCCGATAAGGCAAAGCGCCATTCGAAGCGGACTGCCAGATAAAGAACGATCCCAATCACCACCACAAGGAGCGCCATGCCGCCGTCACTGGCGAGTTCCTTGCCGACCTGCGGGCCAACGAATTCCACGCTCTTGACGAAGGAGATTTCCTTCTTGTCCGCGCTCACGCAGGCCTGCTTGACAGCTTGCACACCTTTGTCATTGACTGAGGTGGAAGAGGTCACCGAGCCGCTGGAGAACTTGCACGCCTGATCATACACAGTGTTGGCCAGGGATGCGGCTTTCTCGGTGCCGGCACGGTTGGGCACGCGGATGATCACTTCCTTGGACGAGCCGAAGGTTTGCAGCTGGATATCCGGGAAGCCGCCTTTTTCCAGGGCATCACGCAGAGGGTCGATCTGCGGGGCTTCCGTGTAGGTCAGTTGCATCACGGTGCCGCCGGTGAATTCCACCGAAAAGTGCAGCCCATTGTAGGCCAGGAAGAAGACAGCCAGCAGGAAGGTGATAGCCGAGATTGCGTTGAAGATCAACGCATGCTTCATGAACGGCCAATCGCTTTTGATACGGAATAATTCCATTTTCTTTTCTCCGACAGCTTAAACGCCCGGTTTCCACACCTGGCCGATGGCCAGCTTGTCGAGCTTGCGGCGGTAGCCGTAGGCAAAGTTGATGATCATGCGCGAGACGAGCACGGCGCTGAACATGGATGTCAGAATCCCCAGGCAGTGCACCACGGCAAAGCTCTTGATTGGGCCGGAGCCGAATGCCAGCAGGGCGATACCGGCGATCAGGGTGGTGACGTTCGAGTCCAGAATCGTGTTGAACGCCCGTTCGTAACCGGCCAGGATCGCGGCCTGTGGCGTGGCACCGTTGCGCAATTCCTCGCGGATACGTTCGTTGATCAGCACGTTGGAGTCAATTGCCATCCCCAGTGCCAGCGCGATCGCCGCAATCCCTGGCAGGGTGAGCGTGGCCTGGAAGAGCGAGAGCAACGCAACCAGCAGCAGCACGTTGGCGCTCAGGGCCATGGCCGAGACGAAGCCGAAGAACATGTAGTAGATGCACATGAAGGCGGCAATCGCCACGAAGCCCCAAAGCGTCGAATCTTTGCCCTTCTGGATGTTCTCAGCCCCGGCGCTTGGGCCGACCACGCGCTCTTCGATGATATCCATCGGCGCGGCCAGCGCACCCGAGCGGATCAGGATCGCCAAGCGGTTGGTTTCTTCGGCAGAGAAGTTACCGGTGATCTGGAACTGGCTGGAGAATTCACCCTGGATAGTCGCCACCGAGATGGCCTCGCCCTGCCCCTTTTCAAACAGGATGATGGCCATGCCCTTGTGGATATTCTCGCGGGTGATGTCGCGCATGATGTGCCCACCAGCGGCATCCAGTGTCACCGACACGGCCGGGCGCTGGTTGTTGTCAAAGGTGGAGGCAGCCTTGACGAAGCGATCGCCCGTGAGCACCACCATCTTCTTCACGACAACCGGCACTTGCTGGCCATTGCGCATTTCCGGGTACACGTCGGTTCCGGGCGGCGGGTTGAGCGGATCAGTGCCTTCAGCCGCCATGCGCACCTGCAGGGTGGCGGTACGGCCGATCAGGTCCTTGGCCTTGCCCACGTCCTGCACACCGGGCAGTTCGACCACGATACGGTCTGCGCCCTGCTGCTGGATGATCGGCTCGGCCACCCCGAGTTCGTTGACGCGGTTGTGCAGGGTGACGATGTTCTGCTTGATTGCGTCTTCCTGAATCGTTCTGCGTGCCTGCGGCGAGAAGCTGCCCACCAGCAGGAAGTCGGTGCCTTCCTCACGGGTGGTGAAGAGCAGGTCGGTGCGCGAATCGCTGATCGTGTTCTTGGCCTTTTGGCGATCGGCATCGCTGCGCAGACGGACCACCAGGTTGTCACGCTCACGCGAAACACCGCTGTAGGCCACTTTCTTTTCGCGCAGCAGGGTGCGCAGGTCGCCCGACGTGGAATCGAGTTGCTTGGTGATGGCACCATTCATGTCCACCTGCAGCAGGAAGTGCACCCCACCGCGCAAGTCCAGGCCCAGATACATCGGTAGCGCCTGGATCGAGGTCAGCCAACTTGGGCTGGCCGAGAGCAGGTTCAACGCCACCACGTAACTTGGTTTTTGGGGGTCTGGGTTCAAGGCGTGTTCGAGCGCATCCTTGGCCTTCTGCTGGGTGTCGACGTCCTTGAAGCGGACGCGCAGGCTGGTTTGATCGCGCAGATAGCCATCATTGGCGATCTTGGCGTTCGTGATGATGTCCAGCACCTGCTTTTCAAGGTCTGCATCCACTTTGACAGTAGAGCGTGCAGACGACACCTGCACGGCGGGAACCTCGCCGAAGAAGTTCGGCAGGGTATAGAGCAACCCGAAGATCAGCACCAGGCCGATCATCAGATTTTTCCAGAGCGGGTAACGATTCATGATCAGGAAGCGAGAAGGATTAGGTAAGCCGGTGCCCGCAGGCGCCCGGCAACGCACATCAGGTGTTCTTCAACGAACCCTTGGGCAGAACCGTGCTGATGGCAGATTTCTGGATGGAGAGTTCAACGCCATTGGCCACTTCGACCTTGACGAAATTATCCCCCACGTGGGCGATGGTGCCTGCGATACCGCTCTGGGTGATGACTTCATCGCCCTTGGCCAGTGCTTCGAGCAGTGACTTGTGTTCCTTGGCGCGCTTGGACTGCGGGCGGATCACCATGAAATACATCACCACACCCATCAGGACCAGCATGAACAACGGGTTGCCAAAAATACCAGGATCGGCAGACGGGGCGCCCGCAGCTTGGGCGTAAGCATCAGAAATCAGGAACACTCTTTTATCTCCGGAAAAGGGTTATCAGAACCCATTCACATTCTAAACAGTTGAACAAGCTCCAAGGGCGCGAGTATAACAGGCCCTATATGGGGTCATTCGTTCAAACTCAAACCCCGCGACTGCGTTGGGCAGCAAAACGCTGCTGAAATTCCACAAAAGCATCGGCATCGATGGCCGCGCGCATCTCCCGCATCAACTGCTGGTAGTAATACAGGTTGTGAATCGTCATCAGGCGTGCGCCCAAAATCTCATTGGCACGGTCCAGGTGGTGCAGGTAGGCCCGTGAAAAATGCCGACAAGTGTAGCAGCCGCAGGCTTCGTCAAGCGGCCGCGTGTCTGACTTATGACAAGCATTGCGGATCTTGAGGTTGCCCCACTGGGTAAACAACCAGCCGTTGCGGGCGTTGCGGGTAGGCATCACGCAATCGAACATGTCGATGCCTTGCGAGACGCCGTACACCAGATCCTCCGGCGTCCCCACCCCCATCAGGTAATGCGGTTTATGTGCGGGAAGGCGGGGGCCGGTGTAGGCCAGGGTGCGGTAGAACTCTTCCTTGGGCTCGCCCACCGACAGGCCGCCGATGGCAAAACCATCAAAATCGATCTTCGACAAGCCCGCCAGCGATTCGTCGCGCAGCGTCTCGTGCATGCCGCCCTGCACAATGCCGAACAGCGCATTGCGGTTCTCCAGCCGGTCATGCTCGTCACGCGAGCGCTGCGCCCAGCGCAGTGACAGGCGCATCGACTTGGCCGCTTCATCCACGCTTGCCGGGTAAGGCGTACATTCGTCGAAAATCATCACGATGTCGGAATTCAGCGTGTGCTGGATGCGCATCGATTCTTCCGGGGTGAGGAAAAGCCTCTCACCATTGATGGGGGAGGAGAATTTCACCCCCTCTTCCGTAATCTTGCGCAGCGCCCCCAGTGAGAACACCTGGAACCCGCCCGAATCGGTGAGGATGGGCTTCTGCCACTGCATGAAGTCATGCAGCCCGCCAAACGCGCGCATCACCTCCAACCCCGGGCGCAGCCACAGGTGGAAAGTGTTGCCCAGGCAGATCTGCGCGCCGATGTCATCCAGCTCATGCGGGCTCATCGCCTTCACGGTGCCATAGGTGCCCACCGGCATGAACACCGGTGTTTCCACCACCCCATGCGCCAGCTGCAGGCGCCCTCGCCGTGCGCCACCGCACGTCTTCAAAAGTTCAAATTTCATCTATTTTTGGATATCCAGAAACATTGCATCGCCGTAGCTGAAGAAGCGATACTGCTGCGCCACCGCATGGGCATACGCCTCGCGGATCGTCTCCATGCCCGCCAGCGCAGACACCAGCATCAGCAAGGTCGACTTCGGCAAATGGAAATTCGTGATCAAGGCATCAATCACCCGGAAACGATAACCCGGCGTGATGAAGATCCCCGTCTCCTCGCACCCAGCCCGCAGTTCCCCACTGTGCGCAGCAGACTCCAGGGCCCGCAGCGCCGTCGTCCCCACGCTGATCACCCGCCCACCGCGTGCGCGAGCCTGCGCCACCGCCTCTACAGCCTCGGGCGGCACACAATACCACTCCCGATGCATCTGGTGGCGAGACAGATCATTCTCCCGCACCGGCTGGAAGGTTCCTGCCCCAACGTGCAAGGTCACAAACGCCCGCTGCACCCTGCGTGCATCCAGCGCCGCGAACAGCGCCTCATCAAAATGCAGCCCAGCCGTGGGGGCGGCCACGCTGCCCAGCTCCCGCGCATACACCGTCTGGTAACGCGCCTCGTCCGACTCTGCCGCGCTGCGCTCAATATAAGGCGGCAGCGGCAACTTGCCGAAGCGCTCGATATAGTTGACCGCCGTATCGTCCGCCGGGAAACGCAGATGGAAAAACTCCCCCACCCGCCCCAACACCTCCGCCTCAAAGGCATCGGCCAGCCGCAGGCGCGAACCCGGCTTGGGTGACTTGCTGGCTCGGATCATCGCCAGCACCTCATGGTCGCCCAACGGGCGCTCCACCATCACCTCCACCTGCCCGCCCGTCTCCTTCTGGCCGAACAGGCGGGCGTGCAGCACCCGGCTATCGTTAAACACCAGCAGATCATGCTCACGCAGCAGGGTGGGCAAATCCCGGAACACCCGGTCGACCAAGCCCCCGCCCTGCACATGCAGCAGGCGGGAAGCGCCACGATCCGGCAAAGCCGCCTGCGCAATCAGCTCCGGCGGCAACAAATAATCAAAATCTTCAAGGGTCAGCATTCAAACAACTTGATAAAGGTGTATTCTTCGGCAATAATACACCTCCTTCCTGTGCCGGGATGGCGGAATCGGTAGACGCAGCGGATTCAAAATCCGCCGCCGAAAGGTGTGAGGGTTCGAGTCCCTCTCCCGGCATATCCAACAGGAACCCGAATACAGCAAGACATTGCCTCAAAGCCCGCTCCCAGCGGGCTTTTTTGTATCCAACCGCAATCAAGCCGCCGCCAGACAGATCACCGCTGCGCAAGCACCCCGGCGATCCCCCTTAATCAAATCCCCGGCCTTCACCCGCAACAAGAGCGAGTCCCCCTGCCCTGCGCGACCATCCCCAAGCAGCAGACCAGCGCCACAACCACCAGATCATCCAACAGAAACTCAAGTACCGCCGAAGCCCACAGGCGCCCAAACCTTGCCACAGCCCTTGAGTGAGCCCCCTCGGCCAAGCCCTCCCGCCCTTCCCGCCCAAAGCCAGCACCGCCGTAGCCGAAGCATCACCCTCCCTTTGCGCTGGGCCAGTCTGACGTGCGAGTGCCTCTTCTTGGGGCTGACAAGCTCAAACCGCTCCTGCATAGCCTATGCGAAACAATTCCCGAGGGGCTGGACGAAAAGACCCGCAGCCAGCGGATCAAACAGATTCAGATGGAACTGGACAAGGCCAAGCAGGAAGAGAAAGCCCTGATCTGCGAACAGGAAGCCCAAGGGCAGGACGTCACCCGAAGGCCAGACGCCCGGCCTGAGATTGTGCTGGCATTGGCGATCTCAGCCAAGCCTGTAAAGACTCCTGTAACCAGAGACGCCCGAAAGGGCATAAATGCATTCAGGCGAGCATACCTGAAAGTGCACTCTGGCCTTTACACGCCCTTTGTGGGGCGTTTTTTATGGCGGAACGCTATGCAAAGTGTGGGGTAGTGCGTTGACCGCCAAAGAAAGAGAGGCGTAAATTCCTGTCGAGGTCTACGCAAATTAGTGAAATCCGTTGGGTCTCCGAGCCATCTTCTTCACATTTCAAAGAGTTTTAGAAAGCACTTCATGAAAAAGAATTTTTTAGGCTACTACCCACCGACTCAAGAACAGTATAAAAAACTATGGAATACGGGACTGATCGTCTTAGATGCTAACGTCTTACTTAGCCTATACCGACTCCCCACTACGGCAAGAGAGGATCTATTAAAAGTTCTAGAGTCGTTGAAAGAACGACTGTGGATTCCTCATCAAGTAGCGATGGAATTCCAAAGAAATCGATTAACAGTTATTGCGAGTGAACGCAAGACAACCGAGGACGTTCTTAAGGAATTGCAAGGGCTTGTAGCGTGCGCCAAAAATAAAGTCAATGCCTTAGAGCTTGATAAACGAAACCTTTCAATTGAACCAATACCATTACTAGATGAGCTAGAAAAAGCCAACAACCAACTTGTAACAGCCATTCAAAAAGCACACGACTCCCTTATAGACATTTCAGCTAATGACCCTATCAGGGAGAAGATAGACACGATTCTTTCTGGCCGAGTTGGTAGTGGCCCACGAAATCAGGATGAACTAGATAAACTAACACAAGAGGGAGAAGATCGGTTTGCGAACAAAATCCCCCCTGGATTTGAAGATAGTAAGAAAGGAAACAATCCAAACGATGCAGGTTTTGTGTTCGACCACATCAAATACCAAAAAAAATTTGGCGACCTTATTCTTTGGAGACAACTCATACAACACACAAGAAAAAACAGTAAGAAAGAAGTATTATTTGTCACGGCTGACAACAAGGCTGACTGGTGGTGGAGAGAGCAAGGCAAAACCATAGGGCCGCATCCAGAACTTAGTCGAGAAATTGCGAGGGAAGGAGGAGTTGAACTTTTTTGGATGTACTCGTCTGATCAATTTCTAGACCAAGCCACCCATTATGCATCTGCGAACATAGATAAAAACTCTGTCAACGACATTAGAGAAACCAGCCTCGCCCTCGTTCAGGACTATATACGAGCGGTCAGTGAACGATCAAGCAATACTCAGTCCAGATTCCTCAACTCAAACACCATAGCTGAAATAATACTAGAAAAATCCAATGCCTTAAAATTAGATTCATTTGAGACCCGCGCTATTTCCAGCGTAGAAAAATGGCTAAAATCCAGAGGAATTGTTATCTCACCTGCAGAACTGGAAGATCCATCTCTATACCTATCGGTGGTTGGTGATGAATTGCATATATACAAAATATCTGCAGCATATAGCTTTGAGCAGATTATTGAAGAAATACACACAGACCCACGCCTTCTCAAGAAATCATTCCAATACGAACAGTTTTGCCTTATTTTTATCCTAAAGCCTAGCGACAATTTCTCAGAAGAAGCAATTTCATTAATGCAAAGAAGAATAACAAAAACAAAGAGGGTATTGTCATTTCTTAATGACGTTAAGATAATCATAGGGGTGGTTGCAGACTCTCAGTTCATCCCACTCCATACAACGTAGCCATGCTTTTGCAGCAGGGTTATCTTCATTTTTGAGGGCCGTATTGTCTTGCCACTTTTTGATGGCGTGCTGCACGGTAATCGATAAATTTGTTTTACAACAAAGGACTTGGCACAAACCTACGGCTCCTCGTGCACCCCGTCATCGCTGAAACAGCAGTAAAACAGGATTGACCTCAGGGCAATCACGGAGGATATGCCACCGTAACTTATAACTTTACGTCCATAGCATGCAACACCTTCAATGGACGTGTAGCGTGGGGCGTTCTCGAACAAGTCGCCCCTCCATCGACTACACCAATCTGCGCAGATGCGCCCACCTCGCCTACTTCTTCCGTCCCCTCTGTTTTCTCCACCGATCTGGCTCAATGGCGTTTGACAAAATCATGCGCCAAAAGGATGTCGCTCGAACGGCCTACCTGAATTTGGCCGTGTAGCTTAGTGATATGACGAAAGGCCTTTTGGCATGGGTACACAGGGCTGCGGCCACTACAAATCGGCTTGCCCACGTTTGGCCTCTTTTCTTTTCACTCTCGCATCAATTTCTGCGCCAAGCGCAAAAAGAATGGCGGCGATGATCAGGCCGTACACAACCCACGCATACTGCTCAAGTGTCATGGCAAGGAATTTCCACCAAAACAGGGCGGCAAGCAGGATGGCGCCCCCTATTGCATATAGGCCGTAAGCTATGTATCGGAGGAAGCTGTGCATGGTTTTTTCCTACACAAAGCACCTGTCGGAGCCTGCGTTTCAACAACACAGGAAAAACAAAGGCCTGTGGATGAGGATGCGATACAAGTACGTGGGCGCCAGGAGTCAGCCTGCCAAAGCAGCAATGATGCGGGGCCAGCCCATGGCTTTGGCGAGATCAAGCGCGGTGCGCCCGTCCGGGGTTTTCAGCAAGGGGTCAGCTCCATGCTTGAGCAGCAGCATGACCGGGGCATGATTACCGGCGAGTGCCTCGCGGTGCAGCATCGACCAGCCTTCGGCATCCACAAAGCGGACATGGGATGAATCGGCCTGCAAGGCTTCTTCGATCTTCTCTTTCATGTTTTCGCTCATGGGATGTTCGGGCAGATCAGGGTTGGCATCCTGCGCGTTTTGTTCAAGCCGGGCGGGTGGATTGCCATTGCCATATTGGGCGATGAGCACGCTGCCAGGTGCGCCGAACTCCAGCCCCCAGGCGGCGTCGTGGTCGGCACGTTCGGCCTCGGTCATGCCCGCACGGATCACGTCAACGGTGAATCCGCCATAGGCCTGATCGCCGAGGCTGTACATCCAGTCCTGAATTTCTTGGAGCGGCGCGGAAACGGCATCCCCTTCCTGCACCGTGCTGACCCATTCGGGCGAATTGACCAGGATACCGCTGACGGTGATGCCGTCAAACTGGATGTCGCTGATCCACATGTGTTCCACGGGCGGGGCATCTTTTTGCCTGCTATCTGTTTCGAATGCGATCTTGACGGCGGCAAAACCCAAGCCAGGAACAATCCTGCGGTATTCCCAGGACAATTCGCGCCAGAAAAACTTGAAGGTGTTGCGGGCATGGGACACTGCCCGTTGCATGGCGGCTTCGCCGTGATCAAAAGAATAAATAGGGGATGTGCTCATGGGCCTCAGATTCCAGAATGAATGGGGCTGCAAGACAGGGGCAGTACAACAGGCACAAGTGTCATAAGCCTCTTCGCGTGGTGCAAGCCCACTTGTCTGAAAGCGGTCTGGCGCTCAGCCCTGCTCGGCAAAGCGAAGATCCATACCCCGTTCCAAAAACGGCGCGGTCTTCTCCTGGGGGATGTCATGTTCCACCACCAGCGTGGTGATGTCCTCACATGAGGCGACACGGTATCTTGCAATACTCGGCACCTTGTCTGAGGTCATCGCCACAATGATCTCATTGCTCCGCCCGGCCACGGCACGCTTGAATTCGCTATCTTCGTGGTCAAAGATGGTCAAGCCTTCGACGGCATCCAGCGCGCAGGCGCCCAGGAAGCATTGGTCAAAGTACATGTTCTCGATCTGCTGGAGCGGGGTAATCCCCAGCGCGCCGCCCACCTGAATTTGCACACGCCCGCCCAATATCACCACTTCATGCTTCGCTGTTTTCATCAGTTCCAGCGCAATGGCGGGCGAATTGGTCACAACCGTTAGCGACAGGTTCACGGGAATCGCCTTGGCTATCGCCAGGTTTGTAGTACCTGCGTCAATGAACACGCAGCCCCCATCGCGGATGAGCTGTGCGCTGGCCTTGGCAAGGCATTCCTTGCTGGCGTTGTTTTCTTCGACACGCGTGGCAAAACTGGGCGAAGCATGCGAGATGCTGACCGCGCCGCCATAGACCCGTTTGCAGATGCCTTCCTGCGCCAGTTCCTGCAAATCCCGCCGTATCGTGTGCTCCGACACCTGCAGCTCCTGCGAGAGCTTCACACACACCACACGACCTTCCTTGAGGAGCAAGTCCCGAATCAGGGCTTGTCGCTGCTCAGGAAAGGCTGCATAATCGAGCATAATCAATCCTTAAATATATCAACATCGAGCAACACAGGCGGAGTAAATCGTTTTGCCAGGGTTTTGTCAATACATTGGCACAGCGCTTTTCATCCTAGACTTGCACCCATGATTCAAGAGCTTCCCACGATCACCTTTTTCCACACCCTTGCCGATATTGCGGGCAAGGAAGCGCTTCGCCGGTTTCGCTCGAATCAGGCACTGGAGGTCAGTTCCAAATCCAAGCGGGGCATGCCGTTTGATCCGGTCACGGAAGCCGACCAGGAAACAGAACGGGTGATGCGTGAGCACATTCTCAGCCGCTACCCCTACCACGCCATCAGTGGCGAGGAATTGGGGCTGACTGGCGGGGGCCCCATCCAGTGGCAACTGGACCCCATCAATGGCACACGCGCATTTCTCTGTGGGCTGCCGGTATGGGGCACCTTGATCGGCCTGCTCCACAATGGCCGCGCCAAAATGGGCATGATGACGCAGCCATTTACCCGCGAGCGCTTCTGGGCGGACGGTAAGATGGCTTGGCGCCGGGGGCTCAACAGCAACGGCATGCTCATGACCCGCAAGAACATTCCGCTCAACCAGGCGATTCTGCATACCAACTCGCCTGAGCTGATTGACCACGACGCCTATCTGCGCTTCAAGGAACTCTCGAAACTCTCGCTGATGACCCGCTATGGCGGTGAATGCTATGCCATGGCCATGCTGGCCGCAGGGCACATTGATATCTGCGTGGAATACGCACTCAAGCCTTACGACATCGCCGCCTTCATCCCCATCATCGAGCAGGCAGGCGGGGTTGTGACAACCCTGAAAGGCGAACGCCCCGAGGCGGGCGGCCAGATCTTGGCAGCAGGGTGCGCACGCATTCACGAGCAGGCACTGAAGATTCTGAATGGGTGAGCTGCACCTTTGCTGAACACCATCATCGCAAATAGAAAACGGGGCCGCAGCCCCGTTTTCTATTTGGCATAATTTCTATCAGCCTTCCAACGCAGCAAATGCCTTGGCGGTGATTTCTTCCACCGGGCCTGTGCCGGCAATCTTGGCGTAACGCGGTGCGGCTTTATCACCCGTGGCGGCCCAGTCGCCGTAGTATTTCACCAGCGGCTTGGTTTGGGCGTGGTAGACGTCCAGACGCTTCTTGACGACTTCCTCCTTGTCGTCATCGCGCTGCACCAGCGGTTCGCCAGTCACGTCATCCTTGCCTTCCACCTTGGGCGGATTGTATTTGACGTGGTAGGTACGGCCAGATGGCAGGTGAGCACGGCGCCCGCTCATACGCTCAATGATGGCAGCATCGGGTACATCGATTTCCAGCACCACATCCAGCGCTACGCCGGAGACCTTGAGAGCGTCGGCTTGCGGAATCGTGCGTGGGAAACCATCGAACATGTAGCCCTTGGCACAGTCGGGCTGGGTGAGGCGCTCCTTGACAAGCCCAATGATGATGTCATCTGACACCAGTTGCCCGGCATCCATCACGGCCTTGGCGGCCAGCCCCAGCGGGGTGCCTGCCTTGACGGCGGCACGGAGCATGTCGCCCGTGGAGATCTGGGGAATGCCATAGCGCTCGGCGATGAATTTGGCTTGTGTGCCCTTGCCTGCTCCTGGCGGTCCCAACAGAATCAAACGCATGTTTTGTCCTCCCAATGTAGGTGATACGGCAGCACAGGCTGCCGAAGAAAACTGAACCGAGGCTTACGCCGCAGCAAACAGGGCTCGCACGCGGGCGAGATCCTCGGGGGTATCCACCCCGGCAGGCGGTGCCTCGGCGAGTATTTCGACGCGAATCTTGTAGCCATGCCAGAGTGCGCGAAGCTGTTCGAGCATCTCGATCTTTTCAAGGGGCGCAGGTTCAAGCCCGGAGAAGGCGCGCAGGAATCCAACGCGGTAAGCATACAGGCCCACATGGCGCAGCGGTGCCAGCCCTTGGGGCAGCGGCATGCCCGCCTGAAGTTTCCCGGCTGCCGCCGCATCGCGCGGAAACGGGATGGGCGCACGTGAGAAGTAATGCGCCAGACCGGATGCATCACACACTACCTTGACGGCAGCCGGGCTGAGAAACTCGATCACGCTATGAATGGGGTGTGCGGCCGTAGCAATCGAAGCCGTGGGGTCATTCGCCAAGGCTGCCGCAGCGCGCTGAACCAGAAGCGGGTCAATCAAAGGCTCATCACCCTGCACATTGACGACGATTTCATCATCGCCCCAACCGAGCGTGGTGACCACTTCGCCCAGGCGATCCGTACCAGTGGAGTGATCCGGACGGGTGAGCAGTACCTTACCCCCTGCGGCCAGCACCGCATCACGCACCCCTTCGTGGTCGGTAGCGACCCAGACTTCCTCAGCCCCCGAGGCCATGGCGCGCTCCATGGTACGCACCACCATGGGCTTGCCCGCAATATTGGCCAATGGTTTGGCAGGCAGACGGGAGGAAGCAAAGCGGGCCGGTACAATCGCCTTGAAGCGGATCATGGCGCACCTGCCTCATCTGCGGAGAGTGTGCGGGCTTCGTCAGCCAGCATCACGGGAATGTCGTCCTTGATCGAATAAGCCAGTCGGCAGGGCCTGCACACCAGTTCCTGCTCGGCGCGCCGGTGTTCCAACGGGCCCTTGCAGACGGGGCAGACAAGGATTTCAAGCAGTTTGGGGTCCATGCAGGCGCTCCAGCAAAGGTTCCAGCGCGGCCTCATCGATCTGTGCTTCCACCGGAAGCACCCAGACATCGGCATGCGCGAAAGAAGCGCATTTTACTGCATCCTTCTCGGTCAAGAGCAGAACTTCACCCGCATCAATAACCAAATCCTGCGCGGAGAAGACGTGGTGATCAGGAAAAGCCCTTGTGCGAGCCAGACTCAAGCCCATTGCACGCAGCGTGGCAAAGAAACGCTCAGGATGGGCGATACCCGCTGCGGCACACAGTTTCTGGCCCATCAGCGATTGGGCAGAACAGGTTTCAGCCGGATTGTGCAGGCGGTAGAAACTGCCCGGCGCGAGCCGCATGGCCGCGCGTGGCACTTCGGGCAAACGCGTCGCAAACCGGGGGCTGGTCTCCCCGTTGCAGATCAGCAGGCTCATCTGCGCCAGGCGAGTCATCGGCTCGCGCAGGGGGCCAGCAGGCAGAGGCCAAGTATTGCCCAGGATAGCCTCGTCAATCACACAGATTTCAGCGTTGCGCCCCAGACGATAATGTTGCAGGCCGTCGTCGGTAATCAGCACATTCACCTCGGGATGGGTGACGAGTAAAGCCCGCCCGGCCGCGACACGATCCCGCCCCACCCACAGCGGGCAGCCGCTACGCCGGGCCAGCAACACAGGCTCATCGCCCACCAGTGCGCAGTCACTCTGGGCGTCAACAGAGGTCGGAACTTCGGCAGAGCCGCCATAGCCGCGAGACAAGATGCCGGGATGCCAGCCCCGCGCGCGCAGTGCCGCCGCCAACCAGATCACGACAGGGGTTTTACCGCTGCCCCCCACGGCGATGTTCCCCACCACGATGACGGGAACCGGCAATCTTTCCTGCCGTAAAACACCCAGGCGGTAGGCCAGACGGCGCATGCCCGCGAGCAAATGGAAAAGCCCTGCCAGAGGCCACCAGAGGGCTGCGGCAGGGCTGCGGGTACGCCACCAAGACGGGCGGGTGAGGGCCATGCGAGACGCCCCCGGCTTATTTCTGCGTTTGTGCGGCGAAGGAAACGTTGGGCAAGCCCGCCTTCTGGGCAGCCTGCATCACGTCAAACACGCTTTGAAAATTGGCCTTGGCATCCCCGTTGATCACCACCATGGGCGCCTTCTCCCCTTCGGGAGCGAGGCGGCGCAGGGCAGCCACCAGGGCATCCTGGTCATGCCCACCGAGCGGCGTGCGATTGACCAGCACATCGCCCTGGGCAGTGATGGTGACATCAATCTCGTTCGGCTGCTCCTTGGCGGGCGGCGCGTCCGAGGTCGGCAGATTGATCTCCAGGCCAGAGAACTTGGAATAGGTGGTGGTCAGCATCAAAAAGATGATGATCACCAGCAACACGTCAATAAGCGGGATCAGGTTGATCTCCAGCTCTTCCTTGCCACGACCACGCCGGAAGTCCATATCGGCCCGCCTTACTTGGTGGTACGGCGCTCGCCGTGGAGCACTTCAACCATCTTGACCGCTGCCTGCTCCATGTCGATCACCAGACTTTCAACCGTAGCGCGGAAGTGGCGGTGAGCGATCAGGGAGGGGATTGCGATGATCAGACCGAAACCGGTGTTGTACAGGGCCACCGAAATACCGTGTGCCAGTTGCTGCGGATCAGCGCCCACGCCCGACGGGCCTTGTGAGCCGAACAATTCGATCATCCCCACCACGGTGCCGAACAGGCCCATCAGCGGGCTGACGGTTGCAATCGTCCCCAGGGTGGTCAGGAAGCGTTCCAGCTCATGGGCCACGCCACGCCCGGCTTCTTCGATGGCCTCTTTCATCACGTCACGCGAAGAGCGCACGTTGCGCAAGCCAGCGGCAAGCACCACACCCAAGGGCGAATGGGCATTGACGCGGCTGATCAGCTCGTCACTCGGGTTGCCTTGGCGCAGCTCGCCCAGCACCTTGTCCAGCAGGCCGGAGGGCACAATTGCGCTACGGCGCAGGGAAATGCTGCGTTCGATAATTAGCGCCAGCGCGATGACGGACGCAAACAGCAAGGGAATGATCGGCCAACCGGCAGCACGGATAATCTCCAGCACGGGCTCTACTCCTGAATTTACGGATCTTTATAAGCTGCGAACTTTAGCCTTTCCACGGCCATCTGGGCAAGGAAATCAACCCGGGCGGACACACCGCCCGGCGGAAAGTGCTGACAACCTGAATCGTCAGCAAGTGTTAAGACAATCCACAGATTCTGTGGATAACTTTGTGCACAACGCCGGGGCAGTTTCGCTAAGTGGGCTTCCCACAAGGGTTTTCTCCATCTCGCGCAATAATTACACCATGGTTACTAAATCATTACAAATCAATCACTTAAAACATTTTTTGCTTGTCAAGATGTGATTCTTCCGCAAGCGTGAGGCCACAAGCCTCTTGGCAGCGGACGGTGTGGATTGCGCTAGAATTCAAGCCATGCACGAGACCCCTCACACCCCAAACCCAATGCTTACGCCGGTTGCCAGCGTATCGGATTTTGTCCTACAGATCCGCCGCGCCTTAGAGGCGAATATCCCCCTTTGTTGGGTGGGCGGAGAAATCTCCAACCTGACCCGCGCCGCTTCCGGCCACCTGTACTTCACCCTGAAAGACGCCAGGGCCCAGATCCGCTGCACCATGTGGCGCAACCGCGTCCAGTTGCTCCCCTTCCAGCTGCGCGAAGGCATGCAGGTGGAGGTCCGCGCCAACATCAGCATCTATGAAGCACGCGGCGACCTGCAACTGGCCGTGGACAGCATACGCCGCGCCGGCATGGGGAATCTGTACGAAATCTTTTTGCGCCTGAAAGCGCAATTGGAGACTGAGGGACTGTTTGCCTCCGCCCGCAAGCGCCCCCTCCCGGCGCTACCTGCTGGCATCGGCATCATTACCTCCCCTGCCGCCGCAGCCCTGCAGGACGTTCTGAGTACCCTGGCACGCCGTGCCCCGGCTTTGCCGGTGGTGCTCTACCCCAGCCCGGTACAGGGCGAAGGCGCTGCCGCGCAGCTTGCCAGCGCGATTGCCACTGCCAATGCCCGCGCCACACAAGATGGCGTGCAAGTCCTACTGCTCTGCCGAGGCGGCGGGAGCATGGAAGACCTATGGGCATTCAACGAGGAAGTGCTGGTGCGCGCCGTTGCCGCCAGCGCCCTGCCCATCATCAGCGGCGTAGGGCATGAGACGGATACGACGCTAGCCGATTTTGCAGCAGATCTGCGCGCTCCCACCCCCACGGCGGCGGCCGAAATCCTCAGCGCGGGCTGGTTCGAGCAGCGCAGCCGCCTGCCCCGCCTGCTAGAGCGCCTGCAACGCGCGCTCCAGCATCGCCTGGGCAATGCAGACCAACGCCTGCTGCACCTCCAGCAAAGGCTCATCCACCCCCGTACCCGCTTGGCGCGCAGTGCGGAACGCCTCAAGCTACTGAGCCTGAGACTGGAAAACAGCCAGCGCATGCGCCTGCAGCGCCAGCAAACTCGCCTGCAAAACCTGCGCCACCGCCTGGACAAGAGCCAACCCGATCTGGCGCAACGGCAGGCCTGCCTGAAAGGGCTTGAACGTGCCCTCACACAAACGATGCGGCGCAGACTTGAAAAGCTACAGGGCCGCACCCATCTGGCGGGTAATAGCCTGGAACTACTCAACCCGCACGCCATTTTGCAACGTGGCTATGCCATCGTGCGAGACGAGGCGGGGCGGATCGTCAGGCAGGCTGCCAGCCTGCCCCACCAGGCCCGGATCGAGATTCAGCTTGCAGACTCCAGCCTGCAGGCCCGCGTGGAGAAGAGCAAAAAGGACTGACTATCGAGACGATTGGAAACAATAATTGGTCAGACCGCTCATTTCCCGAGTAATCTAGTCAAGATTAGCCGCACCTCCAACCCCAAGCAATTTTCCCAACACATAAATCAGGAGAGAAACATGGCCCATACACTGCCCGCACTGCCCTTTGCCAAGAACGCCCTGGCACCGCACATTTCCGAAGAAACCTTCGAATATCACTATGGCAAGCACCATCAGGCCTATGTCACCAACCTGAACAACCTGATCCCCGGCACCGAATTCGAAAACTCCAGCCTCGAAGACATCATCAAGAAGAGCAGTGGCGGCATCTACAACAACGCCGCCCAGATCTGGAACCACACCTTCTTCTGGAGCAGCCTGAAGCCTAACGGCGGCGGCGCCCCCACCGGCAAGCTGCTGGAAGCAATCGTCGCCAAGTGGGGCAGCTTTGACGCGTTCAAGGAAGCCTTCACCAAGAGCGCGGTGGGCAACTTCGGTTCGAGCTGGACCTGGCTGGTGAAAAAGGCTGATGGCTCGGTCGACATCCTCAACACCGGCGCAGCAGGCAACCCGCTGACCAGTGGTGACAAAGCGCTGCTGACCATCGACCTGTGGGAGCACGCCTACTACATCGACTACCGCAACGCCCGCCCGAAGTTCGTCGAAACCTTCCTGGCCCATCTGGCCAACTGGGACTTCGCCGCAGCAAATTTTGCCTGATGCAGCGCGGGCTCTGACGGGCATTCCGCTCCTCAGAACCCATCAGCATTGAACCATCAAGGCCCCGGAACTCCGGGGCCTTGTTTTTTTATGTCCGGTCTGAGCGGAAACCCGATTGCGATGCCGTTTTAGCAGTGCAAATCAAAACGGCGGTTGCTGGCGCGATGGCGTTGATCGTTATAGTAATCGGCTTCCTCTGAGGTATGCCGTTGGCGCATACGGGCGTCGATGCCCTTGATTTCATCTTCCAGCCTCTTGCATTCAAGGGGCTTGGCCGAATCACTGGAACCGATGGACGCAACCGCCGGGCCTTTCCGCGTATCTAGCACTGCAGCAGCGGGCGGTGGTGCGCGAAATGGCACTACGCCTTCCAGCGCTGACTGCGTTTGCAGGACACGGGCTGCCTGCCCCTTGGCACAAGGCTGATCAGAGTACGCTACCTTGGGCCCATCCTGGCATTTGTACAGAACCTTCGGGTCAGCTTGCTGCACTTGGGGAGATAGCGCGCGAGGCTCCACCGGAGCCTGCAGAGCCCGCTGCACAATAGATTCCGGGACGCTCACCGGCGCTACGGCAGGAGGAGCAGGCGGCAAACTGGCTGCCGATGGTTCAGCCAGATAGTCCACAGCCAGCCAGAACACCACTGCCATAGCAATGGTCCCAAACCAAGTCCAGAAACGTGCAATGCCGCTATCCATTCGCGGATTATATCTGTTTTGTGCTATCCAGATGACATTATGCAGGCGCTGATTTCAAAGAAGATCTGATCACGGACTATCCGTAATGCCTGCATTCTGATCCCACCGTTTTGCAGACTGTCGCACACAGCTCGTAGCGCTCTGGCACCCACGGCATCCTGTGCCCATCGATTCAGCACACAGCAAAGGAAGCCGTCATGAACACCTCCTCTCTTCGCACACAAACCCTGGCCATTACCCTCTCCATGCTGGGCATGCTGGTGAGCATTGGCGGCACGCTCTACCTGATGCATCTGGCAGAAGTTCCCGATGCCTATGCACAAACACAGGGCACGCCAGTCTTCAGTATGGCGCAAAGCACACCGACGCTGGCACACCCTCAGCCTGCCAGCAAACACAGCTTGAACTGACCTGCCACAGCCTGGTGGAAAGGATTTACACTCCAGCGTCATTGCCTCGCCAGATAACGGTGATGGTGCGGATCATGCTTACCCCAATCGCCCCCTGCGATGTCTGACATGGGGCGTGGAATATCAGGCCATCATGAAATCCCTCCTATCTTTCATCCAACAATCCGCACTCATGCAATTCATCGCCCGGCGTCGCCTGTCGGAACTGGCATGGTTGCTCCTGTTTAGCGCGCTGATCATCCGGGCCGTAGGTGCCACCTTGGGCGCGGCGGACTGGCTCAGCTACATCCTGCTGGGCATTCTGGCAGCAGGCCTGCTCTGGCTGCGGCTGGGCCACCCTGATGGCATCCCCACTGCGCGGGCAGAACTCGGCCAGAGCTGGGAGCGCTTTTCCCGGTGGCTGGCATTGGCAGGCTGGGGGCGGATGCTGGCATTCAGTGTGTTCGCCTTGGCGGCGACAAGCCTGCTGGCAGAATCCATTTTCGGCAGTTATGCCCACGAAGACACGGTATTCGGGCTGATCTTCGCCCTAATCGCCGCCAAGATCGCCTTGGGAATCAAACCCGAAGCCCCCCACCCAGACGCTGCAGAGGCACAAGCCGACACGACCCGCCCTGTATGCCAGATTGCCGTTTGCATCAGCCCCGACGCGGCAGAGGCACGAACCGACACGCCCGCAGCCCCCCGGACATCCGTTCCCAGGCGCATTGCCATGCTCAGTTGGGGCAAGCTCGGCCTGCTCGGTTTGCTGCTCCTGCTCATGGCGGCGATTACCGATTCGGCATTCACCTCACCATCGCACCGCTTGTCGACAACCATCACGACCACTAAGTCCAAGGACAGTACCGCCACCGGGCAATCGGAACCGCGAGACACATTGCAAATCAAAACACCTGGCAAAAACAATGTCTCGGTCAAGATCAACGACCAAGGCATCTCTATCGATAAGCACACCCCACAAGGGGTGGAGAACCTCGTGACCATCAGCGGCGATGGCATCAAGACAGAAGTTGCGGAGCAATCTGCCGCAACACAAAGCGCTACGGCAGACGATGAAGCCGACAAGCCTGACGAGGTGGACGCGGATGATGACAGCCGGATCAAGGGCTTCAGCTTCGCGTCGCTCGCCATGATTGCCATCCTGAGCATGATTGCCGTCAAGGTGCTGGCAGGTGGCAAGCATCGCGCCGAGCAGGATGCCGACACGGCCCGCACGGCAGAAGCCATGGCGCGGCTCGCCCGCGAAGCCTCCGACGCCAAGCTCAGTGCCATGCAGGCGCAGATTGAACCGCACTTTCTCTTCAACACGCTGGCGTCGGTCGAGCAACTGATCCAGACTGATCCGGCACGCGCCTCCAAGGTGCAGAAGAGCCTCATCCAATACCTGCGTGGCGCGATTCCACAGATCCGTGATGACGCGCAACGCAGCACGCTGGGGCGGCAGATGGATATGTCGAACGCCTATCTGGAGATCATGCAGGTTCGCATGGAAGAGCGCCTGCAGTATGACTTCGAGATCAGCGAAGGGCTGCGCAGTGCAGAATTTCCATCCATGATGCTGCAGACCTTGATTGAAAATGCGATCAAGCATGGTCTGGAACCCAAGCCGGAGGGCGGTGTGCTCACCATCCGTGCCGAAGTGGCACGCGGGCGCCTCGTTGTACAGGTGGAAGACACCGGCATGGGCTACGACGAAGAGAAGGCAGCCCAAGGGCTTGGGCTGGCCAATATCCGCGAACGCCTGAAGCTGATGTATGGCCCGCAAGCCGCATCCTTGAACCTGAAGGCCCGCGAAGGTGGTGGCGCCATTGCAGAGATTGCCATCCCCTATCGTGATGAAGGCGACAAGCCTGCAACGTCACAGGAAACCAGACAATGACTACAGCATTGATCGCCGACGATGAGCGCCTGATGCGCGAACAACTCCGCCAGGCGCTGGCCAAGGCTTGGCCGGAACTGGAGATCGTGGCGGAAGCCAAGAACGGCGATGAAGCGGTCAGCCTGTGCGCCGCCCACAAGCCGAACATCGCTTTTCTGGATATCCGCATGCCCGGCCGTAGCGGTCTGGAAGCTGCGCGGGAGATCGGCGATCAGGCGCATCTGGTCTTCGTCACGGCCTATGATCAGCATGCTGTCGATGCCTTTGAACAGGGTGCGGTCGACTACCTGCTCAAACCGACTGACCCTGAACGCCTCGGGCGCTGCGTGAGCCGCCTGCAGCAACGCTTGGCCGCCTCTACCCCGCCAGACCTCAACCAGATGCTCATGCGTCTGGGCGCACAAATCAGTGGTCAGCGCCCCAACTATTTGCAATGCATCCAAGCCGGGATTGGCGGCGCCATCCATATGATAGCGGTGCGCGATATTCTGTTCTTCACCTCGGATGAGAAATACACCCGTGTGCAAACCCCTGAGCATGAAGCCCTGATCCGCAAACCAATCCGGGAACTCGTCAATGAACTCGACCCCGACCTGTTCTGGCAGATCCACCGTGCCACCCTTGTGCGCGTGGACGCCATCGAAAGCGTGCGACGTGACGAGCGCAGCAGGCTCTACGTACAGATCAAGGGGCACCCGGAGCAACTCGAAGTCAGCCGCAGCTTCAGCCATCTGTTCAAGCAGATGTAGCAAATTTATGCACATAGGGGGCTGCAATCGGCTTAAGATTGCCGGATAAAAACCATCCTGTCGCCTCCCTAATGAGACACCACGCATCGCTGCAACCGCCCGCCGACCCAAGCCCCGACCAATCCCTGATACGCACCCTGCGCATGCTGCTGCCCTACATGCTGGCGTGGCCGGGGCGGATCACGATTGGTCTAGTCTGCTTGGTGTTGGGCAAACTTGCCAATGTCGGCGTCCCCATGGTTTTCAAGAATCTGGTGGACGCACTCACGCCAAGCCCGCAGACGGCCCTGCTTGTCGTACCCGCTGCGTTACTGCTGGCGTATGGTGCCTTGCGCATGTCCAGCTCACTGTTTACCGAGCTGCGCGAAGTCCTGTTCGTGCGTGCCACCCAGGAAGCGGTGCGCCGCATCTCCCTGCAGGTCTTCGAGCATCTGCATGCGCTCTCCCTGCGCTTCCATCTGGAACGCCAGACGGGTGGGCTAACGCGGGATATTGAACGTGGCACCCGCTCGATCACCACCCTGATCGGCTTTGCAATCTACAACATCATCCCGACCCTGGTGGAAATCACCCTGGTGATGGCAATCCTGTTTGCACGCTATGCCTTTGTATTTTCACTGATCACAGCTGTTACGCTGGCAGCCTATATTGCCTATACCGTTGTCATTACCAATTGGCGTTCCGCCCTGCGCCGCCGCGTCAATGAACTGGATTCAGCTGCCAATGCGCGGGCCATCGACAGCCTGCTCAACTACGAGACCGTCAAGTATTTCAACAACGAAGCCTGGGAAACCCGTCGCTATGACGAGCAACTCAAGGCCTGGGGTGTCGCCCAGATCAAGAACCAGTACTCGCTCTCCATCCTCAACGTCGGGCAGGCCATCATCATTGCCATCGGCATCAGCTTGATGATGTGGCGTGCGGCGCAAGGCGTTGCCACCAAGGAGATGAGCATCGGCGACATCGTGCTGGTCAACGCCTTCCTGATCCAGCTCTATGTGCCGCTGAATTTCCTCGGCGTGGTATACCGGGAAATCCGCCAGGGGCTCACCGACATCGAGCGCATGTTCAAACTCATCGGAACCGAGCGGGAAATTCTGGATGCCCCGGATGCACAAGACCTGCCCCCCGGCCCCAGCAGCGTGAGCTTCAGGCAGGTGGCTTTTGCCTACGACCCGCGCCGCCCGATCCTTGATGGGGTGGACTTCACCATCCAGCCCGGCAAGACGCTGGCCGTGGTGGGGCATTCCGGCGCGGGCAAATCTACGCTGGCCCGCCTGCTGTTCCGTTTTTATGACAGCACGGCAGGCCTCATCCAGATCAACGGACTGGATCTACGCCAGATCCGCCAACATAGTCTGCGCCGCGCCATCGGGATCGTGCCGCAAGACACCGTGCTGTTCAATGACAGTATCCTCTACAACATCCGCTATGGCAGGCCGGAAGCCAGCGACGACGAAGTCTTCGAAGCGGCCCGCGCGGCCCAGTTGCACGACTTCATCCTGCAACTGCCTGATGGCTACAGCACCAAGGTGGGCGAGCGCGGGCTGAAGCTCTCCGGGGGCGAGAAGCAGCGCGTTGCCATTGCCCGCACCCTGCTCAAGAATCCTTCTATCCTGATCTTTGACGAGGCCACTTCCGCGCTGGACTCCAAGACCGAAAAAGCCATTCAGGCCCAGTTGGAATACGCCGCACTGGGGCGCACCGTGCTGATCATCGCCCACCGTCTATCGACCGTGATGAGTGCGGATGAAATCATTGTCATGGATGCAGGCAGCATTATTGAACGCGGCACCCATCAGGAACTCCTTGAAAAAGATGGCCTATACACGCAAATGTGGCGCCTGCAGCTACAGGAAGACAGCGCCACACAGGCTGCATAAACAGGTTTTTTTGGCAACGTTTTCTACACAAGTATTTGCGTATTGGATATTTACATGCGCGCACCCGTGGGCAATAAAGAATCAGGAGAAGTCTTTTTTCCCACACAGGAGCGCGAACATGGTCAACATCAGCAGCATGATGACGGAATGGTTTGCCACCTTGGCCAGCAAACTTTGTGGCAGCAGACATGACGACGATGCGGAAGACTTTTCGTCTGCGTCACAGGAGGCCCGCTTCTTTGAAGGCGACAACTGAG
The DNA here is from genome assembly GCF_000373965.1 of Uliginosibacterium gangwonense DSM 18521. GTDB lineage: Bacteria > Pseudomonadota > Gammaproteobacteria > Burkholderiales > Rhodocyclaceae > Uliginosibacterium > Uliginosibacterium gangwonense. Next base: position 45,643 of record NZ_KB892868.1, read on the forward strand.
GTGGGCACAGGCATTTCCCAGGCAGAACGTCGAGAAACAGGCAAACCCTCATCGCTCACATGGGGTTTGCCCTGATGCGCGGGCGGCGCAGGGCTGAACGACATAAATTTCTGCCAGAGTGCAGCGAATCGTGCGCCTACACAGTAAGATTGGCGCCAGATTTCTCCCCGATGAAAACAAGCAATGATTGACCCACTTCCTGGCGACACGGAGTCTGCGCTCGCCAAGTTTATCCTCGCCCGCCATCCTGACTTCTGGGTTGTGCTCAAGCCTCCGGGCGTCAGTTTTCACGATGAAGCGGCAGGCCCCGGTTTCGTCTCCCAGATCAAACGCCTGAGTGGCGACACCAGCCTGTTTCCCGTTCACCGCTTGGACCGGATCACCTCTGGCATCATCATGCTGGCCCGTAGCGCCGAAGCGGCACAACGCATTGCCGAGATGTTCGCCCGTGGCGAGATCGAAAAATACTATCTGGCCATCTCATCGCGCCCGCCCAGCAAGAAGCAAGGCTGGGTCAAGGGCGTGATGCACAAGGCCCGTGGTGGCAGCTGGCGCCTGACACACACCAGCGAAGGGCCTTTTGCCGTAACCCAGTTCTTCAGCTTTGGCACCGGTACGGGCAAGCGCCTGTTCGTGGTCCGCCCGCGCACCGGGCGCACACACCAGATCCGCGTGGCCCTCAAGAGCCTGGGCGCGCCCATCCTTGGGGATGACCGCTATGGCGACACGCTCGCCGACCGGGGCTATCTGCATGCCTACGCGCTACGCTTCAATTGGAGCGATGGGCCACACTGCTTTATCAGCATCCCGGAACAAGGGGAAGAGTTCCTGGCCCCGGCGATGCGCGAGCTGATTGCTTCGCTGGCCGAACCCTGGAGCCTGCGCTGGCCGGAGTGGCAAGCGCCGCAGAGGCCGGCCGCCGAACCTGCGCAGGAGACAAAAGCAAGCTGAATCCGCCGCAAAGCCTCTCCTGATCGGTATCATGTTCATCCGAGTCACTTGATGGAAGACATAAGCATGCCCAATCCCCTGCAATTGACCCGTGAAGAAGCCCGTATCCTGGGGGTTCTCATCGAGAAACAAGCCACGGTGCCGGATACCTATCCGTTGTCACTGAATGCACTGACAGCAGGTTGCAACCAGAAAACCGGCCGCGACCCGATCATGGATCTGAGCGAGGGCGCCGTACTGGCCTCGCTGGACGCACTACGCGGCCACGATCTGGTGATCGAATCCTCTGGCAGCCGGGTCGCCCGCTACTCACATAATCTGGGGCGCGTGCTGCAATTGCCAACCCCGGCGGTGGCGCTGATTGCCATGCTGATGCTGCGCGGCGCCCAGACAGCCGCCGAATTGCGCAGCCATTGCGAACGGCTGTATCGCTTCGCCGATGTTTCTTCGGTGGAGGCTTTCCTGGAAGAACTCGCCGACCGTGGTGAAGGCCCCATCACCCGCATGCTGCCACGCATGCCAGGCACACGTGAAAATCGCTGGGTGCATCTGCTGTGCGGCGAACCGGACATCCCCGCCACAACCACAGGCAGCGGTGTAGCCAGCACGCCTTTGGCCGAAGAAGTCGCCAGCCTGCGTGCCGAAGTGGCGGCCCTGCGGGCGGAAGTGGCCGAGTTGCGCCAATTGATCGTCTAGGCATTGCATGGAAAGCCACCTGCGCGGCCAGCTCTGGCATGCCAGCGGGGGGCTGGTCTATCACGGGCGGGCATGGCGCTACCGCAACACACTGTGGGCGCCTTTCCTACAACAGGTGGAATCGTGGCTTGAAGCCTGGGCACCGCGCCCCAAGCAACTGCTGATCGTGGGGCCCAGTGCAGGCTATACCCTGCCTGCACAATGGCTATCCCGTTTTGCGCGGATCGATATTCTGGAACCCGATCCGCTGGCCCGTTGGCTATTGGAGCAGCGCTTTCCAGACTGTGTTTTTCATGCCGGGGATCTAGATTGCTTTGCCTTGGATGAAGGCCCCATGCAATTGGCACACGCCTACCCGCATAGCGCAATCCTGTTTTCCAATGTCATTGGCCAGATATTTGAAGGCGGCCCTACCCCGATTTGGCGTGCCGCGCTGCAAATGGCCATGCGCGGGCGCTGTTGGGCAAGTTATCATGACATTGCCTCATGCCACATCCTGCCCGCGCGCAGGCAGGTGGTCACACTCCCGGCATGCTCAAGGCTGGAGGATATTCTGCCCCACTTCTGGGATGGGCGAGAGATCGCCGTCTATGACCACGGCTGCCTTGATCTGGCAGATGCCCAATGTGCCTATGGCATGTGGTCGATCACCCCACGCCAACATCATATTGTGGGTTGGTGCTCCAACACTGAAGGGTGATCTTCGATGTGCAGTTGGGGGAATTCCGGCATCTCCGGCAGATCATAATCGGAAGCCACCATCCCCAGGCTGGAGAGTTCGCGCAGCAGCGCTTCAGGCTCCCCCAGGTGCTGAAGGGATGCCTGCAAGACACCATACTGTGTGCGCCCATCAACCAGAATCAAGGCTTGCCGCAACTTCGGCGACAAGCGATAGCGGCGCTCCGCAATCTCGATGCGTCCCTTCAATGTCTTGCTGAAAATCTCAACATTGAACATGGCGTCCTCAAAAAAACAATGTAACCAGATTCCATGCTAGCGAACCGTCCGTATCCCTTCACATTGCCTGTTTGGGCAAAATGGAACGAATTGGACAGACGGTCGCCCAGCCTGATACCGCTCAGGCATACAACAGTGCGGGGCTAGAGCTTCTTTTCCATGAAGATCGCACACCCCATCGCCGGGTCCAACTCATAGGGCTGAAACCCGAACTGCTCATATGCCGCCCTTGCGCCTGCATTGCCTGCCAGCACCTCCAGGGTGATCTTGCAACAGCCACGCGCAAGCGCTTCGGTTTCTACTGCAGCAAAAAGCGTGCGCGCCACCCCACGGCGACGGTAGTCGGCATGCACAACCACATCGTGCACATTCAGTAAGGGCTTGGCGCGAAAGGTGGAAAAGCCGGTAAAGCAGTTGATGAGTCCTGCCGGGCGCCCCTCATCCCAAACGATAAAACTGACAAAACCCGGCCAATTCATCAATTGTTCTGGAAGCGAGCGACAAATTTCGTCACTTAATGGCTCCCCCCCACCGCTGGGACCGCTTGCATAGTGTTGCAACAGGCCAATGAAGGCCTCCACGTGGGCAGGCGTGCGCAGATTGACGCGGCGCACAGCGAATTCCTGCGCAAAGTCAGTCTCTCTTTTCTGTATTTCTTGTTCCACTGGCTTCTCCAAATACACCGACACCCTATCTATTAAGCAAGTTCAACGCCAACCTTTAAACCTATCTGAACCAAAAGCATTTCTGCCTCACGATAAAATATTACCTCGGCATAAATTTTACATTCAGACGCACACTACAAAACATGCCTCAATACGCCCGAACCACAATAAATGCCATACACATGTATTCATTGACTGACAAAACACCGTCTAACCATCAATTCTATTGGCATGTGTTTCAGCTTTCATGCTGCATCTTGTTGAGATTTCCAGGCTCAAACCTTCGCATATGGCGTCGCATCCCGAGTGCCTGCCCCAGACCCAAACGTGGCTATTTGCCTGCGAAGGAAGCGGTTCGCGGGGTTTGACAATCGGAAATCGCGGGAGTACCTTTGCTCTTACGCGCCAATTTGACTCAGCTTGCGGGCGCGATACAAATACGGCTAAAGCGGGCGGGCACATCAAACCCGGTCGCGCTTTTGCCGACCGGGTTTTTTGTTTGTGGAAAGATCATGACAGCTTCAGGAAGTGTCGGAAACGTCACACCCCAGCGTGCCCAGTTTGGCGAAGCGCTCCAGCTTCGCAGTGGCGGCGTTCTTCCCGCCTACGAACTGGTCTATGAAACCTACGGCACCCTCAACGCCAGCGGCAGCAATGCAGTGCTGGTCTGCCACGCCCTGTCCGGCTCGCATCACGTAGCCGGTACGTATGCAGACCAACCCAAGAGCAGCGGCTGGTGGGATAACCTCGTTGGGCCGGGCAAGCCGCTGGATACCAACAAATTCTTTGTCGTCGGCATCAACAACCTGGGCGGCTGTTTTGGGACCACGGGCCCGAACTGCATCAACCCGGCCACCGGCAAACGCTGGGGGTCGGACTTTCCCTTTGTGACGGTGGAAGACTGGGTCGACTCGCATGCCCGGCTGGCAGACCGCCTGGGCATCGATACCTGGGCCGCCGTACTGGGCGGCAGCCTGGGGGGCATGCAGGCTCTGGCCTGGACGCTGCGCTACCCGGATCGCGTGCGTAACGGCATGGTGATCGCCGCCGCCCCCACGCTCTCAACCGAAAACATCGCGTTCAACGAAGTGGCCCGGCAGGCGATCCTGACCGACCCGGACTTCCACGGTGGCGATTATTACGAGCACGGGGTGGTGCCCGTTCGCGGCCTGCGGCTGGCGCGCATGCTGGGGCACATCACCTATCTGTCGGATGACGCAATGGCCGAGAAATTTGGCCGCAAACTGCGCCACGGCAAGCACAAGTACCACTTCGAAGTGGAATACGAGATCGAATCCTATCTGCGTTATCAGGGCGACAAGTTCGCGGGCTTCTTCGATGCCAACACCTACCTGTTGACCACCAAGGCGCTGGATTACTTCGACCCGGCCTTTGAGTACGATGGCAACCTGCAGGCGGCGCTGGCACGTGCCAAGGCGAATTTCTTCCTCGCCTCGTTCAGTACCGACTGGCGCTTCTCGCCCACCCGCTCACGCGAGATCGTCTACGCCCTACTCCACAACCAGCGCACTGTCAGCTATGTCGAAATCGACAGCAGCGCCGGGCACGACTCCTTCCTGCTCGACAACCCCACCTACCACGCCGCCATGCGTGCGTACTTCCAGAATATCGAGGTGTGACATGGTCAAAACAGGAAATCAGGAACGTTACGACTACGATGTGATCGCCCGTTGGGTACAGCCGGATGCACGCGTGCTGGACCTGGGCTGCGGCGATGGCAGCCTGTTGCAGCACTTGGCCAACACCCGCAATGTGCGCGGCTATGGCATTGAGCGCGACCCCGAACGGGTGGTTGCCTGCCTGCAAAATCGCGTCAATGTCTTGCAGATCGACCTGGAGCAAGGTTTGGCAGGGTTTGAGGATCAGCAGTTCGACTATGTGGTGATGAGCCTGTCGCTCCAGGCGATCCACAACACGGAAGGTGTATTGGCCGAGATGTTGCGCGTGGGCCATGAAGCGGTGGTTAGCTTCCCCAACTTCGGCTATTGGCGCCACCGTGTGTCGCTCAATGAAGGGCACATGCCAGTCTCAGACATCCTGCCGCACCAGTGGTATAACACGCCCAATGTGCGTTTCTTCACCATGGCTGACTTTGAGCAACTCTGCGGCAACCGTGGCATCGCCGTGCTGGAGCGCGCGGCTTTTGATGAAGACCGTCTCATTGATGTCGACCCGAACAATTACGCCAGCGTGGCCTTATACCGACTGGGGCGGGCTTCCGCTTAACAACGAAAGGGGCATTTTCCACGTAGAATGTCCCATCGTTTTTTGACCAACCGCTCTATCACCATGACCATGCTGATTGCCGCTGCAGATATCATTGCCTTTCACGACGAATGCGTTGCCAACCGTAGTTGGGCCAAAACAGCCTCCGCACGCTTTGCCGAAGGCTTGTGGCAGTTCCTGGAACTGAACCACCGTTTCAACAACCTGCTATGGGATGAGGAAGACCTCGCCCGCCGCAAGGATGTAGCCGACGGTGAGATTGCTGCCAACAAACGGGCCATTGACGGCTATAACCAGAAACGCAATGACGCCATCGAGAAGATGGACGAAGTCATTCTCTCCGCACTCAGCAGCGCCGTGGCGCAACCGGATTGCCGCCTGAATTCGGAAACGGCAGGCAGCATGGTCGACCGCATGTCGATCCTGGCGCTGAAGATCTTCCACATGGGCATCCAGACCCAACGTAGCGACGCCTCCGCAGAACACGTCGCCACCTGCACCGCCAAGCTTGCGCGTCTGCGCGAGCAGCGCGCCGATCTGGCATCCTGTCTGGAACGCCTACTGGCCGATTTCGCCACAGGTAAGGCCTACTACAAGGTCTATCGCCAGTTCAAGATGTACAACGACCCCACGCTGAACCCCTACCTGTACGGCGCCAAAAAGGCCTGATCAGGCCAGCAGCTCTGCCACTTTCAGCAGCACATCCGCATCTGCCAGTTCGGCCACGGCCTTGGGCGCATCCAACCACCGGGTGCGCGGGCCGATCGGCCCCCACTGCTGCGGGGACGGCGACACATTGGATTCGGCAAAAAAGCCCAGCACGCCACCTGGGCTGGCAGCGGCAAAGTGCATCAGGCCGCTATCCGGGAAGAGGCTGGTGCGGCCATGCCAGATCAGGCCCAGTGCGGGCTTGAGTGCGCCACGAAATGGCACCAACCAGGGCAGATGAGCATCCAACACGGGCTGGGCCACATCGTCGTCACCGGGATAGAGCGGGTTGTCGCTCTTACCTGGCGTCCACATAAATACCGTCTTCAGCCCCCACTGCTCATAGAAGTGGCGCGTCCAGCGAATGATCTGTTCGGTAGTGGGCTGCTTCTTGGCCCGGCGCGCACCAAGGCCCAGGGTGATGTAGCTACCTGCGACCAGCCCTTGCTCCGCAAGCCACTGTTGGGCAAAGGTTTCTGCTTCGGCAGGGAGCTGGAAACGCATCGGCGCCAACTCGTCCGGCAGCGTGATCCCCAGAGGCGTCAGCAGATTGGCCATCCGCCGTGCCTCATGGATGCTTTTGGGAATGTTCAGCGGGTCCGTCACCGCCCGGTGCGTGTTCTTGTCATCCACGTAGGAGACCAGATGCTGCCCACCTATCAAGGCACCGCGCTTGATCGCCCGGTGCGAGGCGTCCCCATTGGCGATGATCACCCAATCATACCGCTCACGCCGCAAGGCCAGCGTCTGCCCGATCTGCGCAAACGCCGCGCGCCAATGGATACGCCCTGCTTCCTTGACGCGCTGGTAGCGCCAGACCCGGTCCACGTCCGGGTTACCATCCAGAATCCAGGCGTTGTAGGTATTGGCCAGCACTTCGATACGGGCCTGTGGCAAAGATTGGCGCAGCAGCGACAGCATGGGTGTTGTCAGCAACATATCGCCCAGTTTGTCTCGCTTGATGATCAGGATTTTCATTGAGATTGGCGCAAGAACCCGAATAGGTGGGGATTATAGGCGAAGCGGGACATTTCCTGTCATTGCGCTATCATGGCGTAACGTATTTCAATGCCCCTTTTCATTTATGGGTGGCAAATACTGACGTGATGGCTGAACACGCCTGCGTCAATATGCCAAAGAAATACCATCACACAGATCCGACGCCTTGGCATACAGTACAACTGATTGAATACCGAATATGGAACACCCCGCTGACCGAGCCCCCTGGCAAACCCGCATTCGGCTGGGCGGATTTGAATCCTTCTCCCGAATCGATTGGCCCGGCAGGCGGGCTGCTACCATTTTTCTGCGTGGCTGCCCTTGGCGCTGTGCGTATTGTCATAATCCACAACTGCAAAAACGTACACTTGACACGGGCATACAGTGGGATCACATCGCAGCCCATCTTGAGGCGGGGAGAAACGAACTGGATGGCGTCGTGTTTTCCGGCGGAGAAGCTACCGCAGAGCGTTGCCTGCCAGAAGCGATCGCGGCCATCCGCACCTTGGGCTTGGGTGTGGGGCTCCACACCAACGGCGCCTACCCGGACCGCCTGCAAACCCTTCTGCCCTTGCTAGACTGGGTGGGCTTTGACCTGAAGACCGACTACGACCATTACGATGCCCTGAGCGGCGCACCGGGGAGCGCCGCCCGTGTTACGGCCAGTGCCAAGTTGCTGTTGGCCAGCGGCATTGATCATGAATTCCGCCTGACCTGGCACCATGAAGTGATCACAGAGGAATCGGCCCAGCTTGCGGCCAGCTTTGCGCAGCATCTTGGTGTGAAGCGTTTCGTGTTGCAACGCTATCGCAGCGAGGGCGTGGGGGCCTCGCCTTTGGCTGAATCTTCCGAGCCGCCCACGCGCCTGATCGAGCACATGGCTGCGCTGTTTGCCGATTTCGAAGTACGTGGTGAAATCTGCGCGCTGGCTCCCGGTGCATCCTGACTCCACTTGGCGAAGTCACAACGGATCAGCAAGGTCTTGCGGCATAATCCCTACTTTGTTGCCGTCAGTCGCTGCCGTGCCTGAAACCAAACGCCCTCTCTGGCTTGAAGTCTTGCTGAACCGACGCATGCTGATCTGCATCGTCACCGGCTTTTCCTCCGGTCTGCCACTCTACCTGTTGCTCAACCTGCTGCCTGCATGGCTCAAGACCGAGGGCTTGAGCCTCAAAGTTATAGGGGCATTCGCGCTGATCCAGTTCCCTTACACCTGGAAATTCCTCTGGTCGCCCTTTCTGGATCGCTACGCACTCCCCTTGCTTGGGCGCCGCCGTGGCTGGATGCTACTCACCCAGGTATTGTTGATCGTAGGCATTGCTGCAGTGGGGCAACTCAAGCCCTCCACCCAGGTGGGGCTTATCTTGGTACTGACTGCGCTGATTGCCTTTCTGTCTGCCACGCAGGATATCGTGCTGGACGCCTTCCGCCGCGAACTGTTGCCCGAAATCGAACTGGGCCTGGGTAACGCTATCCATGTGAATGCCTACAAGATCGCAGGATTGGTGCCCGGCTCCATCTCACTGATTCTGGCAGACCGCATGCCCTGGGGGAGCGTCTTTCTCATCACCGCCCTCTTCATGCTCCCCGGTGTGGCCATGAGCCTGCTGGTTGCCGAGCCCAAAATGATCGCAGCACCACCGCGCACCCTGCGTCAGGCGGTGGTTGAGCCCTTCCATGAATTCTTCAGCCGCCACGGTGTCAAGGCCGCGCTATGGGTGCTGGCCTTCATCTTCCTCTATAAGCTTGGGGATGCCCTGTGCACCGCGCTGGCGACTCCTTTCTATCTCGACATGGGCTTTACCAAAACCCAGATCGGGCTAATCGCCAAGAATGCGGGGCTGTGGCCCAGCGTGATCGGCGGCCTGCTCGGCGGGCTGTGGATGCTCAGGCTCGGCATCAACCGGGCATTGTGGGTATTTGGCGTGCTGCAATGGATCGCCATCCTGGGCTTTGCCTGGATGGCCTGGCTGGGGCCTGCCCCGGCTGATTCTTTCCGGCTGTGGGCGCTGGCGCTCGTGATCGGCATGGAAGCCGCAGGCGTCGGCCTGGGGACCACCGCTTTCGTCGCCTACATCGCCCGAACCACCCACCCTGCCTACACCGCCACCCAGTTGGCGCTCTTCACCAGTCTGATGGTCATCCCGCGCACGCTCATCAGTGCCGGAGTCGGCTGGTTGGTTGAATCGCTGGGATGGTTTGATTTCTTTCTGCTCTGTGCGGTGCTGGCCGTGCCGGGTATGCTTCTGCTTTTCAAGGTGGCACCGTGGTCTGGCGGTGACACCAATGCCATCAAGGAACAACAATGAGTGCCAAATTGATCGAGGCCGCCCGCATCCTGTCTGACGAAGTCGCCACGATGCGCTTTGCGGCCCCCGTCACCCATACCTACAATCCGCTCGACTACGCTTGGGCACCACACGAGGAATACCTCAAACGCTTTGGCAAAGGGCGTAAAAAGGTAGTGTTCATCGGCATGAATCCCGGCCCCTTCGGCATGGTGCAGATCGGTGTGCCCTTCGGTGAAATTGCTTCGGCACGGGATTGGATGGGGCTCTCCGCTCCAGTGAAGAAACCGGCCAGCGAAACGCTGGATCGCCCCATCGAGGGCTGGGATTGCCCACGCTCCGAGGTCAGCGGACGCCGCCTGTGGGGCTTGTTTGCCGAACGCTTTGGCGCCCCAGAAACCTTTTTCGCCGAACACTTCGTGGCCAACTACTGTCCACTGGCTTTCTTTGAAGGCAAACGCAACGTCACGCCGGACAAACTCCCAGCTGCGGAACAGGCGCCCTTGCTGGCGGCCTGCGACCGCCACCTGCGCGCGCTGGTCGAAGCCACCAAAGCGGAATGGGTGATCGGCATCGGTGCGTGGTCAGAGCAACGCGCTCGTCAGGCTTGCGCGGGGCTACCCGTCAAATATGGCCGAGTATTGCACCCCAGCCCGGCCAGCCCGGCAGCCAATCGTGGCTGGGCAGAAGCAGCCACCAAGCAACTGGGCGAACTGGGAATCTGGTAAAAGCCCCCGAGCCCACCATAAAAAAACAGCATGACCACGCCAAAGCAGCGTAGTCATGCTGTTTTGCTACAGGGCAAGGCTTGCCTTGCTCTTCTGTTCTCCCTACAGATACAGCACTGCGGGAAACACTGTCAGTGCCAAGATGTAGATCAACCATTCAGCATTATTCCGGGCCAGAAAGCCGGTGAAATGCATGATCAAAATCACAATGGCCACAACATAATATAAAACGAACAGCATACCCAGACTCCTGTCAGCACATAAACGCCCGGCTCTGCGGAACCTGCCGGCGGCCTTGCAACAAAGGCTTCAACAGGTTCTTGGGGAGTCAGGTCAGGCAAGTCTTTCAATCTTCAATATGGCGTAGCGACAGATCCACAGCCTGCACGTCCTTGGTCAGCGCACCAATGGAAATGCGGTCCACACCCGTCTCAGCAATTTCTCGCACCCGCTCCAGGCTCACCCCGCCAGAGGCCTCCAGCTTGGCCCGCCCGGCTGTGATGCGCACGGCCTCGGCCATGTCCGGCACGCTCAGGTTATCAAGCAGAATGAGCTTGGCGCCGTTTTGCAGCGCCTCTTCCAACTGCCCCAGGTTTTCCACCTCAATTTCGATGAACGCGTTCGACGGCGCCAACGCCTGTGCCTTCTGCAAGGCCTGCGCCACACCGCCGGCAGCAATGATGTGATTTTCCTTGATCAGGATGCCATCATACAACCCAATCCGGTGATTCACCCCACCGGCGATCTTGACCGCATATTTCTGCGCCAGCCGCAGCCCCGGCAGGGTCTTGCGCGTATCCACAATATGGGCCTTGGTACCTGCCACGGCCTTGATATGCCGGGCGGTCGCCGTTGCAGTGCCCGAGAGCAGTTGCAGGAAGTTCAAGGCCGTGCGCTCGGCCGTCAGCAAGGCACGGGCGCTGGCGAAAATATCGCACAGCGTCTGGTTAGCCGTCACACGGTCGCCATCCTTGGCGTGCCAGACGATGCTGGAATCCGGGTCCAGCATCTGGAAGACCGCCTCAAACCAGGGGGCGCCACACAACACTGCGTCTTGGCGGGTAATCACCCGCCCCTGGGCAGAAGCATTGGCCGGAATCAATTGGGCGGTCAGGTCCCCCGTCCCCACATCCTCTGCCAAGGCATGCGCCACAGCACGTTGAATCTCAATCCGCAGTTGTTCGCTCAAACCAGTCATGTTTCCCATTCCTTGCAATCTATCATCACCCGCTCAACAGCCCAGGCATCAGGAAGGCTGATTGTACATGGCCTGGAAGGGGGAAATGTAAGCATGGATGGCGCCGTCACTACCACTCACAATCAACCCCTGCCAGCATGATATGTGCAGGCTGCTCATGACATTACTCAGAAACCCCCGCAGCGTGGCATGCCCTACCCCATCGTCGGCATGCCATGGCAAGCAAAAGGCTCAGGCGGGCTTGGAGAAACGGGACTTCAGGGCCACCATACCGCCGGAAACGGCAATGATGACCATGCCCAGGATACTCAGACCATCCGGTACGTGGGCAAACACCAGCCAGCCCAGCAAGCCTGCCCACAGCATCTGCAAATAATTCACTGGCGCCAGCAAAGAAGCAGGCGCATCGCGGTAAGCCAGGGTGAACAGGTAGTGCCCCAGGCCACCAGTCACCCCCATGCTGAAGAACAGCAGCAACTCAAAAGGCGAAGGCAGTACCTTTGTCCAGAACCACGGCAACAGGGCGCCAAAACACACAGCCCCCGTCGAAGCGGTATAGAAGAGCATGGTAATGGGGCGCTCGGAACTGATCAGGATGCGGGACAGCAATTGATAGACGACACCCGCCGCCACCCCGCACAGCACGTAGAAGACCCCCAGCGGCTCAAGCCCGCCCCCTGGGCGCGCCACAAGCAGCACGCCAGCAAAGCCGAGAATGGCGGCAACCCAGCCCAGCGCACCGATCTTCTCCCCCAATACAGGCCCGGCGAGCAATACCACCAACATGGGCGCCAGGAACTGGATGGAAGTCACCTCGGCCACTGGGATACGCCGCAGCGCCAGGCTGACGAAGAGAGACACCACCATCAGGCAGACCGCCCGCAACAGCACCAAGCCGGTCCGATGCGTGCGGATCAGGCGCTTGCCCTGGCGGGGCGCCAGGATCACCACCATCAGCAGGCAATGCACGATGTAGCGCATCGCCACCACCAAGGGGACGTTATAGCGGGTCGCCAGATACTTGACTGTAACATCCAGGCAGGAGAACAGCAGCAGGGCACAGATGAAAAGCATCACCCCCCGGAAAGGGTGGCGTCCAGATAATGCAGGGGATGAGTCGCTCATGGGGGTTGTCTGACAAATGCAGCCTTGCATTATCCTCCAGAACCCAGGGCCTGTTCACAATTACCTCGCCAGTCATACTCATGTGCTGCGGGATGCAGCGCCAGGCGGTGCGACGCAACAAGGGTGGCCCCCTGTCAGGAGTACCCACGCCGCGATGCGCCCAATCAGGACTTCAGCCAGGTGTTGAACACAGCACGGGCAGCATCAATGGTTTCTCCCGCACACAGGCCCACAGGGCCTTGCCCGGTGGCAACCAGACGATCTGCGGCCACACCATGCAGGTGCACCGCCGCCAGGGTCGCCTGGGCGGGCGTCCAGCGCTGAGCCAGCAAGGCCAGGATCAGCCCAGTCAGCACGTCCCCCATGCCTGCAGTGGCCATGCCACTGTTGCCACTGGTATTGATGTACCAGCGCCCCTCTGGCGTAGCAACGATGGAACCGCAGCCTTTGAGCACCACACAGGCTTTGAAGCGGGCAGCCAACTCCACCGCGCAATCCACGCGATCGGCCTGCACCTCGGCCACCGAAGTACGGGCCAGCCTTGCAGCCTCAGCAGGATGAGGCGTCATCACGCTACCGGGCTGGCGTTGAGTCAGCAGGGTCTGCAGGGCCGGATTCTCAGCAAGCAGATTCAAGGCATCGGCATCCAGAACTACCGGGCCGGAAAATGCCATGGCGCGCCGTAGGTGCTGACTGGCCGCGTCAGACACGCCCAAACCTGGGCCAATGGCCAGCGCTGTGGCCAAGAGATGCAGGTCTCCCGGTTGGCGCAGCATCAGTTCGGGATACTGCGGGTCAAACGTGAAACCCGGTGCCTCCAGCAAGCCCAGGAGTACCTTCCCGGCCCCCAGGCGCAGCGCCGCACGGGCGGCCAGAATCCCAGCTCCCGTCATGCCTGCCGCCCCACCGATGATACCGGCAGAGCCAAAACTCCCCTTGTGCACATTGTGTGGACGGGGCTGAAGGCTTTTGGCAAAACAGGCTGGCGCGATGGTTTGCCCACCCAAGCCTTCGGTCTTCAAGCCCAGATCAAAGAGCCGAAGCTCACCGCAATGGTCCGGCCCATCCAATGTGAGCAAACCCGGCTTGAGTGCAATGAAGCTGGCCGTATGGCTGGCCTGCACGACGGGCCCCACCACACGCCCGTTTTCGGCATCCAGCCCGGAGGGAACATCGAGTGCCAACACCGGGCAAGTCATGGCGTTGACACGGGCAATCCATTCGGCATACATCCCTTCGATGGGGCGCTTCAGGCCAATACCGAACAGCCCATCCACCACCAGGGACCACTGTCTGCCAATGAAATCGGGGAACACCTGCCCGCCCGCAGCCAGCCAGGAGGCATGCGCCTGCGCCGCATCGGACGGCAGGCTGGCGGGCTCAGCAAGGCTGGCCAGAACAACGTTGACGCCGCGCTGCAACAATTCGCGGGCCAGGACATAGGCGTCCCCGCCATTGTTACCCGGCCCGGCCAACACCAGTACGCAGCCGGCATGGCTTGCCAGCAGTTCCAAGGCATACTGCGCGGCGGCACAGCCTGCACGTTCCATCAAGGAGGGGGTGCAATGCGCATGGGTGTGCTCCAACCGGCGCAATTCGCTATAGCCCAATACACTCTGCGCCTGCTGCACTTCGTCCATTGCGGCCCCCAATCGTGAGAATCCCCTGCTAGAGTCGCCAGACAGAATAGCCTGCCGCCTGCAACGCTACTTGATCGTGAATGCTCTTGACATCTACAAACACACCACCGGGCAGCAAGCGTTCGGCCAATTTCCGGCTCCCCATATCCAGATAGTGCTTGTGGGAGACCGCCGCCACCAGGGCGGATGCTTGAGGCAGGGCATCCCAGGCTGTCAAACCAATGCCATATTCATGTTTGCATTCGGCACCATCGGCAATCGGGTCGTGCACCAGCACTTCAATGCCATAGCTCTGCAATTCACGAACCACATCAATCACCTTGCTGTTGCGCAAATCAGGGCAGTTTTCCTTGAACGTCATGCCCAACACGATCACCTTGCCGCCCTTGACGGGCAAATCGCGAGCAATCATCTGCTTGACGGTCTGCTCGGCCACATACTTGCCCATGCCATCGTTGATGCGGCGCCCGGCCAGAATCACATCCGGGTGGTAGCCCAACATCTCGGCCTTATGGGTCAGGTAATAGGGGTCCACGCCAATGCAATGCCCGCCCACCAGACCGGGGCGGAAAGGCAGGAAATTCCACTTGGTGCCTGCCGCCTGCAGCACTTCCAGTGTATCGATACCCAGACGATGGAAGATCACTGCCAGTTCATTCATCAAGGCAATGTTCAGGTCACGCTGGGTGTTCTCAATCACCTTGGCGGCCTCGGCCACCTTGATGCTGCTGGCGCGATACACCCCGGCAGTGATGATGGCGCCATAGACCTGCGCCACACGCTCCAGGGTTTCCGGGCTATCGCCTGAAACAATCTTGGTGATCTTGGTCAGCGTGCGTTCACGGTCGCCCGGATTGATGCGTTCGGGGCTATACCCCACAAAGAAATCCTCACGCCACTTCAAGCCCGAGTGACGCTCGATCACCGGGATGCACACTTCTTCCGTGGCCCCCGGATACACCGTGGATTCAAACACCACAGTCGCCCCACGCTTGAGGTACTTACCCACGCTCTCGGAACTCTTGATGAGCGGGGTGAAATCCGGTTGATGCGCCTCATCGACCGGGGTGGGCACCGCCACCACGATGAAATCAGCCTCTGCCAGCGCGGCTGGATCAGTCGTACAGCGCAGCAGGTGGGCGGCGCGCAGTTCATCACCCGGCACCTCGCCGGTCGGGTCTACATGGCGGGCATACGCGTCCACCTTGGCCTGGGAGAGATCAAAACCAATCGTCCGGTACTTCTTACCGAACTCAACCGCCAGGGGCAAGCCAACGTAACCCAGGCCCACAACCGCAATCGTACTCATAGAAGACATCCAGCTACCACTTATTCAGACAGGCTGGGAGCATGCGCCAGGCGCCGCCGGGACGCAAGCGGCGCCGTCGGAAAATCCGCATTTACCACACGCGATTCAAATTTCGACCTGCGTGCCAAACTCCACCACCCGGTTGGCCGGGATCTTGAAGAAATCCGCAGCACTGCTGGCGTTGCGGAACATGAAGAAAAACAGCCGCTCACGCCATATGACCATCCCAGGTTTGACATGAGACACCAGCCGCTCGCGCCCAAGGAAGAAAGTCGTCTCCATCATGCGGAAGCCCAGACTGTTGGCCTCGCTGGCCATCCGCAGCGCCTCGGGAATATCCGGCTCGTCCTTGAAGCCATAGCGTACCGTAGCGCGGTAGAAGCCATAATCCAGCTGCTCAACCTCGATACGATCAATATCCGGTACATGGGGCACGTCTTCCGTATTGACGGTCAACAATACCACCCGCTCATGCAACACCTTGTTGTGCAGCAGGTTGTGCAACAAGGAACGCGGCACCCCATCGGGGTTGGAGGTCATGAACACGCCCAGCCCTTCAACACGATGGGGCGGCGCATGCTGCAAGGATTGCAGGAAGAGTTCCAGCGGCATGGTTTCCATGCGGGTCCGCTCGGTGAGCAGCCCACGACCCCGTTTCCAGGTTGACAGCAGCGCATACACCCCGCCGCCCAAAGCCAGGGGGAACCAGCCGCCATCAATCACCTTCACCGAACAGGCCAGAACGAAGGACAGATCGACAATCAGAAAACCAATCAGGAAGATCGAACTCTTCCAGCCCGACCAGTTCCACAAATGCTGCACCACCACGAAAGCGAGGATGGTGTCGATCATCATGGTGAAAGTCACCGCAATGCCATAGGCAGAGGCCAGATTGCTTGACGAGCGAAAGCCCAGCACCAGGGCAACCACCGCCAGCAACAAGGCCCAGTTGATCCCCGGCACATAGATCTGGCCGATTTCCTTGGCCGAAGTATGAATGTAGGCAATCCGTGGGCAGTAACCCAACTGGGTGGCCTGCCGGGTCAACGAGAAAGCACCGGAGATCACCGCCTGCGAAGCAATGATGGTTGCCATCGTCGACAAACCCACCATAGGGTACAAGGCCCAATCCGGCGCCATCAGGTAGAAGGGATTGCGGATCGCTTCCGGCTCGGCCAGCACCAGCGCCCCCTGCCCCAAATAATTCAGAAAGATACAAGGCAAGACGAGACCAAACCACGCAAGTTTGATCGGGCGACGCCCGAAGTGCCCCATATCGGCATACAGCGCTTCACCCCCTGTAACCGCCAGCACCACTGAACCCAGGGCGAGAAAGCCATGTAACCGGTACGTTACAAAAAATTCCAGGCCGTACCACGGATTGACCGCTGCCAACACGCTGGGGTAATTGACCACATGGGCCACCCCGAGCACGCCCAGCGTCAGGAACCACAGCACCATCACCGGCCCGAACAGCGCCCCCACACTGGCAGTCCCCTTGCTCTGCATCCAGAACAAGCCCACCAGCACCACAATCGTGATGGGGACAACAAAGGGCTTAAGCGTCGGGGTCGCCACCTCCAACCCCTCCACGGCAGAGAGAACCGACATCGCTGGCGTAATGACGCCATCCCCATAAAACAGGGCCGCGCCAAACATACCCAGCATCGTCAGCGCGATCATCAAGCGGGGGGAGTCGTGCGCAGCGCGCTGGGCCTGGGCTGTGAGCGCCATGATGCCGCCTTCGCCACGGTTGTCGGCACGCATGATGAAGACGACATACTTGAGCGAAACAATCAGCATCAACGACCAGAACACCAGCGACAGAATGCCCAGCACGTTGTCGTGGCTGGGCACCACGCCGTGCACGCCAAACACTTCCTTCATTGTATACAGCGGACTGGTGCCAATATCCCCATACACCACCCCAACCGCTGCCAGCGTCAACGCGGCCAGGCGCGACCCCGAGGCTTGGCCTGCATGTCCGCCAGACTGCAAATCATGTTGCGACATCTATATCCTCAAATGCTTGAGCAAGGCAGATCAAGGCTCCGCCAACAAACAGCGCAAAGAAATGCCTTTTTGCGATGCAGAATCGCGCGACGCTACCACCGCTGCAGCGCGGACACAACAAAACCCTATTGGCAAAATACCCGGAATGCAGTTTTCAAAGGCATTCTTACAACACCCCAAGCACCACAACCGATTCGGCATTTGCGCCAGACCCGGTTACACTCACGAGGCCTTTTGTTACGGTTTGACATGCATCATGACTGCTTCCCTCTCCCCTGATTCCCATTGCGTCGGTAAGGTCTTTCTTGTCGGCGGTGGCCCTGGCGACCCCGAACTGCTGACCCTCAAGGCGGCACGGCTGCTGGCACAGGCCGATACCGTGGTGTATGACAATCTGGTCAGCGCCGCCGTCCTTGCACACGCTCACGAGCAGGCCGAACGCATCTATGTCGGCAAAAAAGCGGGCAACCACAGCCTGCCACAAATTGATATCAACAGCCTGCTGATTGAACTGGCCCGCAAGGGCAAATGCGTGGTGCGCCTCAAAGGGGGCGACCCCTACATTTTCGGGCGCGGCGGTGAAGAAGCCGAAGCGCTCTGGGAGGCGGGCATCCCCTTTGAGGTTGTACCCGGCGTCACCGCCGCAGCGGGTGCCGCTGCCTATGCGGGCATCCCCCTGACGCATCGAGATCATGCCCAATCCTGCTTTCTGGTCACCGGCCACCTCAAGGATGAAAGCTGCGATCTGGACTGGCCCACCCTGGCCCGCCCCGGCCAGACCCTGGTGATCTACATGGGCCTGACCTCGCTGCCAGAGATCAGCCGCCAGCTCATTGCACATGGCATGGCCGCAGATACCCCGGCCGCCTGCGTGCGGCGCGCCTCGCTACCTGAACAAAAAACGGTGATCGGCACCATTGCCGACTTGCCCAGAATCGTGCACGAGCAAGGCATCAAGCCGCCAGCGCTGCTGATTATCGGCAGCGTAGTCAGCCTGCATGAAAAACTGGCTTGGCACGAATTGCCATCGGCATAACAAACTCAAAGCCCGAGCATGGTGGTGACCACCTGCAGATGGGCATCGGCCTCTGCGCGCCCACTGCGGGATTCGCGCAAGGCCATATGCCAACGTGCCACGGCGCTTTTGGCCGCCGCCGAATCACACACCTTTTCCAACAACAAAATGATGGAATGCGCCATGACGCCCAGACTTTCCGTCGCCCTGTGCTTCATGAATTGCATGGCATCTGCCCACCCCGTTGGCAGCGTATCCGCCGCCACAGCAGGCGCCATTGTTTTCACAGGTGCGGCAAGCAGCCCCGCAGCCATTAACGCAATCAACTCAGCCCGTAAATCACGCCCCGGCAACATGGCTCCGATCTGCACAAGACTGCGAGAGCCATCCACCAGCCGCAACAATTGACGCTGTCGGCCATTCACGCGGGCGTCCCCCAGACTCAAACCATCGTCGCCCTGCGACGTTCTTTTTGGCACAAAATCATCAGCAAGCATGGCACATCACCATAAGGGAAAAGCCCCTACAGGATGCCCTGCCCCTCAGACATGCTCATGAAAGTTTTGTGACCGCTCTGTGACGATAGACAGACGGGCCAGTTACTGGCGCACTTCAAACACATTATCCGGCCCCCACCCCGCCTCGCTGGCACGAAAGGGGTTGATATCCAGCCCACCACGCCGTGTATAGCGTGCCCACACTGCAAGTTTGCGCGGCGCACACTGCGCCATGATATCGGTATAAATCCGCTCCACGCACTGCTCGTGAAACTCGTTATGCTCACGGAATGACACCACATAACGCAACAAGGCTTCCCGATCCAGTGCGGCCCCACTGTAACGGATCATCACCGTTCCCCAATCGGGCTGGCCGGTTACCAGACAGTTCGATTTGAGCAGATGGGAGTACAGCAACTCATCTTCCACCTCATGCCCCGACACGGTCCGCAGCAAGGCAGGCGTTGGTTGATAGCAGTTGATCTCTACATCCAGCCCATCCACACACGCCCCATTCGGATAGGCATAATGCCGGATGGGTTGTTCGTCCAAGCTATGGATCTCCACCGCAACAGACGCCCCCGCAGCCGCCGACAGATCACGGCGCACACACTCACGCACTGCGACCACATCGGCAAAACCCGTCTGATTGAAAGAATTGAGATAGAGCTTGAGCGACTTGGATTCAATCAGGTAGGGTGAGGTAGCGGGGATGCGGAAGACCCCCAGCGCAACCTGGGGTTTGCCACGCAGGTTGAGCCAGGAAATCTCGTAGGCATTCCACAAATCCTCGCCTACAAAGGGTAAGGCACCAGACGCGATTCCCAACTCGTCACGCTTTTGCTGGCGCAGAATAGGGAACAACAGTTCTGGGGCATAGTTGCTACGGTACTCGGTTGCCCGCCCCAGCAAGGACTGCTCCGGCGTAAATTCCTTCGTCATTTTACCTCCTCCAACCCGAAATCTTCGCGCAAACAACGCCCGATCAGCGACACTGCATCGTCGGCCGCCAAAAATATACGGGGAAAAGTCAAAAAACCATGAATTGCCCCAGCATAATCATGGTAGCGTACCGGCACCCCGGCAGCCCGCATTTGCTGGGCATAGGCTGCCACACCGGGAGTAAGCGGATCACACTCGGCACTCAGGATAAGCGCAGGCGCCAGCCCGACATGGCTCTTTGCCAACGCGGGAGAAGCCCGCCAATCCAACCGGTCTGCCTCAGTATCCAGATAGTTATACATAAACCAACGCATGCCTTCGGCATCCAGGAAATGGCCCGCCTGATACGGCGCATCAGCCTTCCAATCCGAAGCCAGATTCACCACCGGATAAATCAACAACTGCTGCGCCAGCACCATACCCGCATCCCTTGCCAGCAAGGCCAGCACCGCTGCAAGATTGCCTCCGGCAGAATCCCCGCCAACGGCCAACTTCGCAGTATCCAGACCATACCCACCGCCGTGGCGCTGCAACCAGCATAACGTCTGCCAAGCGTCATCCAACGCGGCGGGGAAACGGTTCTCTGGCGCAAGCCGATAATCCAGCGTGAACACAGCAATGCCAGAGGCATTGGCAATGGCTCGACACAATGGGTCATAACCCGCCAGATCCCCCAGGGTCCAGCCCCCGCCATGCAACCACAATAGCACAGGCAACGCGGCATCACCTGCCCGCATCGGGCGATAAAGTCGGGCGGAAAGCGGCCCCCCTTCATGCTCACGACGCGCAATGTGGCAGTCCTGTACCAGAACTTCCGCGCAAGGCTCGGTGCGGTACAGATACAGCATCTTGGCATAATTGCGGCGCGCGACATCGATTGGCAGCTCGCTCAGGCGAGGCGCATCGATGCGATGAAGCATCTGGAGAAAACTGCGGGCACGATCATCAAGCGGCATGGCAGATTATCAGGCAATAACAGGCAGGTGACAGACAAGCACAATTCTAGTGCAATCCGGCCTGCTTCATGCAGCATTGAGCACCACCCGGTTGCGGCCAGACTGCTTGGCCTCGTACATGGCAAGATCGGCCCGATGGATCAAGGTATCGATGCCTTCGCTGAAATTACACCGTTCGGTCACCCCGATACTCAAGGTCAACGGCAAGCACCGCCCTTCCCAGAGAATTTCCAGTTGCCGCACCTCCTGACACAAACGTTCGGCAGCCTGACGCGCACCCTCTGCATCGATGGTTGGCATCAACACACAAAACTCTTCTCCGCCAAAGCGGGCGATCACATCGCTTTGGCGGCACTGCTGACACAAAAACGCCGCAAACTGGCGCAACATGTGATCCCCTGCCGCATGGCCATAGCTATCGTTGATGCACTTGAAATGGTCGATATCAATGAAGAGCAAAGAAGAAGTCACCCCGCGCCGCAGATCCATCGCCAGTTCGCGCTCCACCAGCTCGTAGAACATGTGGCGGTTATACAGCCCGGTGAGCGCATCATGATGCGCCTGCTGGGTCAGCGCCACATTCAGGCGCATGGCCACAAATAAAATGACAGAAAAATACAGCCCCAGCGATGACAAAATCGCCAGCATGCCCATGGAAAAGTGCACCATGCTGAATTCGTAGATGGCCGCCCCCGGATAGGCTTCGACAACGATTCGGCCCGACAGATAATCCGCCAACCCGGTGGCGCCCGCGATCACTCCGCATAGCCCCTGCACAACCAGTGGAATAAGGATCCCGACCACCACCCGTAGGCTATCGGACCTGCGCAGATAGCACCACGCAATCCACGCGCCCCACAACAGCAACGCGCCGTTGACCCCTGCGCCAAAAGCAAAACGCACACTCGTGCTGTGTTCTACATAAAACCCCCAGAGCATCCCCCCCATCGATACTACCAATGCCAGGCACAATGGAAGGAAGGGAACGGGGTGCTCAAAATCACGTGACAAGGCCTTCACCTTGATCGTAATCGCCAGGCTCATCAGCAGATTAGCAAGCAGGATGCTGCTTTCAGCCGAAACATACCCTCGTGCGGCCAGCAGTATGGAGCCAACCCCCATCAACATGCTGGAAAGGCTCCAGTACGGCAATGCTGAAAAACGTTGCAAATAACGGGTCGCTATCACGAACCCTACCGAGGCCGACAGCAGCAGCACTCCGTGGGCAAACACCAAGGTACGCAAATCCAGAACGTGAAGCATATGCAATCACTCAGTAAAAAGGCCTTGCGGTACACAAAACGCCGCAAGAGCCGTGCCAACCAACGGTCAACCAACCGTGATATACACCACTCAAATTACGTGGATAACACAGCAGCGATCACAACAAGCACCACATCCACCCACCAAAGAGCCAATTTTGCCCTTAGGGGCAATCAAAACCTACTCCCATACTATGGGCATAGGGCCATTTCGCGCAGAGAGCGCCACAATCCTTTACAATTCCAGCATCATGATCGGAGTCCCTGCCATGTCGCAAGATACGCTCGCCGCGTTAAAGATCGACCGCAACAGTCTCCCGCCACCACGCAAGCCCTGGGTGTCAGCACGCATCTGGATTTTCGGCCTGGCCATCCTGGTGCTACTGGGCGCTGGCTTCGTCCTGCAACGCAACCGGCCACAGGAAGTCAGCACCACCCTGGCCGCGCGCGCGTGGCCCGCCCAGGGGCTCACCCAGGTCAATGCCAGCGGCTACGTGGTCGCGGCAACCAAGGCATCGGTTGCCTCCAAGGCCACCGGGCGGCTGGAATGGTTGGGAGTCAGCGAGGGCTCATCGGTCAAGGCGGGCCAAATCATCGCGCGGATCGAGAATTCCGACATCCGCGCCCAGCTTGCCCAGGCTGCGGCCAATGTGGAAGCCGCACGCGCACGCGTCCAGCAGGCACAGGCAGAGGTCGTCGATGCCGATTTCAACCTCAAGCGCCAGCAAGACCTCAAGGCACAAGGCTTTGTCGCCCAGGCTTCCGTTGACTCCGCACAGAACAGAGCCCGTCAAGCCCGCGCTGCCCAGGCTGCACAAGAAGCCGCCGTGCGTGCCGCCCAGGCGGCGGTCACCGAACTCAAAGTCAGCTACGACAACACCTTGATCCGCGCCCCCTTCAGTGGCGTAGTCCTCACCAAGCAGGCCGACGTGGGCGACGTGGTCACCCCACTGAACGCAGCCGCCAACTCCAAGGGCGCCGTGGTCACCATGGCAGACCTGGATACACTGGAAATCGAGGCGGATGTATCCGAAACCAGCCTCGCCAAAGCCCACCTCAAACAAGCCGTGGAAATCCAGTTCGACGCCCTGCCCGACCTGCGCTTGGTAGGGCACGTCGCCCGTATCGTCCCCACCGTGGATCGGAGCAAGGCCAGCGTCAAATTCAAGATCCAGTTCGACGAACACGACGAGCGTGCCCTGCCGGACATGAGCGTCAAAATCGCCTTCCTGGAGCGCGCCCTCAAACCAGATGAACGCAGCCCGCGCATCGGCATCAATCCACAAGCTGTGCGCGACGGCCAAGTCTTCGTTCTTGCCGATGGCATTACGCATCAACGCCCTGTGAAACTGGGCGCAAAACTTGGGGACCTGATTGAAGTGATATCCGGCGTTGCGGTAGGCGATGTCCTTGTCCTCAAACCCGACGCCCATCTCAAAGATGGCGCCAAGGCGGTGGAGAAGAAACAGTGAGCACGCCTCTGATTTGCATCGAGCATGTGAGCAAATCCTACCGCCGTGGGCGCGAAGAAGTGCCGGTGCTATATGACATTCACTTCGACATCGCCCAGGGCGAATACCTCGCACTGATGGGCCCCTCCGGTTCCGGCAAATCCACCCTGCTCAACCTCATCGCCGGGCTGGACCAACCCAATGCCGGGAGCATCATCATTGATCAAGTCGACATCAGCCAGCTGGGGGATGCCGCACTGGCCGACTGGCGCGCCGCCAACATCGGCTTCATCTTCCAGTTCTACAACCTTATGCCGGTGCTCACAGCACTGGAAAACGTGGAACTCCCGCTCCAACTCACGCACCTGTCGCGCCGGGAACGCCGGGAACGGGCCTTGGCCGCACTCGCACTGGTCAATCTCTCGGATCGCGTCAAACACTACCCCGCCGAACTCTCCGGCGGCCAACTCCAGCGGGTAGCCATTGCGCGCGCCATCGTCAGCGACCCCACCGTCATCGTAGCCGACGAACCCACTGGCGACCTCGACCGCAAATCCGGCGAAGAAGTCCTAAGTCTGCTCGATCGCCTGAACCGCGAACTCGGCAAGACCATCGTCATGGTCACCCACGACCAACACGCCGCCAACGCAGCGCGCGCCGTTCGGCACTTGGAGAAAGGCGAACTCTCCGGATTGGTAGAAAATCGGACCTGGAACACCGCAACAAACGTTTAAACCACCTCATCATGACAAAAGAATCGCCCATCCTCATCAACCTGCAACGCAGCCAGACCGGCATTACGGTCTGGCTCAGCCACATGGCAGAGGATGGCACCCTGACACTGAGCACCTGCCCCCTGTCTGAGCTGTCATCACGCACCTATCCGCACAGCACAAGGCTTTTGCATGACTGGCACAGCCTAGCCGACGCACGCGATATGCAATCTGTACAGAGCGCATTCTGGCGGGTGTTCTGGGCGAGCCTTGCTGAGAATCCAGAAAACTCCCCCACCCCCATTCCGGCCAAACTCAACCCCACCCCGGTCCCGAAGCCTACCGCTGCACATCCGCGCGCATTCAAGGGCACCAAGTACCAGCCGCCCAAGCCGGGCATCCAAAAACTCATGCTTCAGGCATGGCTAGCCGATGATCGCCTGCTGGATGGATTCCTCGCACAAATCGATCTTGCCCAACACCCCATCATTGGCCCGGATGAAAAGCCAATGGATCTGGGGCTGTCCTCAGCCTCACCAAGCTCGCAAATGTTGATGGTCCGTGTCGGCAGCCACACTGCAATCACGCCCCCGAAACTGCCTGAAACATTCCGCAGACATTTCCTGTGGAGCCTTCGCCTGCGCCCGGTTACAGAATGGATCGCATGGCTCAGGATCTGGCAAGGGCTGAACAGCCCCGAACATGGGCAGACATTGATGCTGCTGGCCCGCCTGTGTGCACTGCAAACATCAGCTCATGCATGGAGTAAATTGGCCCTGTGCGTGGCCCCCAGCCGCCAGGAAGACATCTTGCGGGCCATCCTCAAATACAAAGCGTTCAGCCTGCCTTGTGATGCCTTGCAGGCAGAAGCAATCACCGCGCTTTCTGCTGAAACGGAGAATGACGAACGGTTTCTCCACTACTTCGAGGCCATTCTGAGCAATCTGACGCGCGGGGTCAGTGAAGAATACACACTATGTGGATGCCATCTTGCCAACCACCCCTTTCTGCGCAGCAGAGACGCACCAAGCCTGCTGGCAGAAAAAGATTGCGAAGATGTGCCAGTCGCTGACATTCTGCGCATGGTCAGCGCTGTCGGGCCCGACAATGCGTTCTGGATCAAGCTGAGCTGGATTTTTTGTAGCCAGTATCCGGGGTTTTCTGATGTGCTACGAGACACGAAATGGGAACAACTCTCCGCCCAGACAGCCTATGACTGGATAGACATTTTTGCCCGCATGGATTGGGAAGAACACCCCAAACAGACCGCAGCCAGATGGCAGGTCATACAGCGTTGCTATCGTGCCTGGCATGACTCGATACTCACCACGCCCGGTCCTTGGCAAGAAAAGCACATTATATTGGTTCGCTGGGTATATCTCAGTTGGGAAGCGCTCGACACGATGGTGGACAGCCTCAGCCATCTGCTTGCGCTGATGCGAAGGCTTTGCAGCACACCGTATTTACAGGATTATCACTGTGGCCCCGCATTGGGAAACCTCGCGCAGCCCCAAAGTGAATCTGGCTGGCTCGCGTTGCTTGAGGCAGATGACAAGGTATGGCTGACACTGGAGCGGGCCTGCCGACGCGATAATGACGAAAGCCTGATCACCAGAGGACTTTACGCACTGGCCCAAGCCAAACCGGAACTCACCGTTCAAGCCTTGCTAGCCGCCCCCAAACGCCTGATTGAGACAGCGCATCTGCTGGGTTGCCTGGGCTACGACCAGCGACGTCAAGTAGTGAACAGCTTTTTCAGCACATCTGCATGGTTCAGCGAAAACTGGCAGGCACTCGAACCGCTAGAAGCGTGTCGTCGCATTCTGCAGCGATGCCAACAAAGCCATCTTGACAGCCCCCTTCCCCGCCGCCTGCGCGAGCATATTGAAGGCAAGATCACCTTGCGCGAGCAGCAGATCGACCGCCATAGCAGGCTCACCCTGCAAAGGCTGCTGCCAACCCAGTTACTGGGCTTGGAAGAGGAAGTCTGGCGGTTGATTGACGCACCATTTTCCTTGCGCCACCACTCCCGACAGGCCAATCATGCCGTTCGCTTCCATGCCTCGGTACGCGACAACCGCAAAGTATTCCGGCGTTTTATGCAAGCCTATAGCCGGAGTGGTGATCGATTTGCACATCTGGAACACCCACTCAATCAAGCATGGTTCAAGGCACATCCCAAGCTGGATGTTCACTTGTGGGCGCGCCAAGGCATACGCCACCAGCACGGGGAGATCTGCCTTGCGTTGGAAACAGATCCGCTCGAAGTCCTGATGCTGGGTTCCTACACGGGCACATGCCTGGGCCTGGGCGGATTATGTGATGATTCTGCGATAGCCTGCCTGCTCGATGGCAACAAACAGGTGGTCTATGCCAGAGACCAGAATGGAAAGGTTATTGCCCGACAGTTGCTGGCAATTGACGAACAGGATCGCCTGATATGCTTTTATGTTTACCCCTTGAACACCAGCCCTGAATTGCTCGAACATTTCAGAGCATACGACGAAGCATTTTCACAGGCACTACATATACCAATTTTCGAGGAATCTAGTGGCGACTATCATGTCAAGACGATTCTTGCCAACTACTGGTGGGATGATGGTGCCTGGACACCCGACAAGCAAGAACAGCTCTTGACATAGCGAAAGAGAAAAATGAAATCACATACCCTCACGCACATATTATCGCTTGCACTCTTTGCCATCAGTGCGAATCAAGCCTTGGCTGCACCACAGGATGCTGCACTGCCCTTCCTGTTTCAGGTCATCAAGACTGCCCCGGCGAACACCGAAGGTTTCACACGCACCTCCATCATCTACCATGACGGGGATGGAGAAGGCGAGGAATTGCCACCCTCGGTAATGTATTACAGAGGCAAAGATGACGACTGGGAATACATGGCAATCAGCAATCGCAGGCTCTGCAAAAGGGCATCTGAACGCAAAGTATGCAGGGCATTCGAGAAGTTTTTTGAGCGACAACCGCATTTAGGCAAGGAAATCACCAACACCCGCATTGCACAGACCGGATTTGTAAGCACTTTTCTTGTCCATGTACCAAGTGTTGAAATCCCTAGTGCGGATCGCTCCATCGCCTTCATCGGCGCAGACTCGCAAGATCCACCAGCGTCCCATCTGACGCTATACATTTATGCACGCAAGGGGACTGACCTGATTCAGCTTGCCAAGCATTTTGGCACATGTGTGCATCAAGACCAGGAGCAATTAAGCGACGTGGCCTATTACCGCAAATATTGCATCTCCGACAAGATTCGTGCAGAAGCTGAAGCTGCAGGAAAAACCCTGCTTGAACACTTTTACCAGAGACAATAAAGACTGTTGGCGCCAAGGAACCACACACTACTCCAGCCATGAATTCGCTTCCTCAAACCCTTCGCGTACTAGTGATCGGGGCCTCCGGCTCAGGTACCAGCACGCTGGGACGGGCAATGGCGGCGCATCTGGGCTGCCCGTTTTATGATCTGGACGATTTTTACTGGCTCTGCTCCACCCCTGCATTTACCAGCAAACGCCCCCACCTGGAACGCCTGTGCATGGCATTGGCCGCCTTACATTCGAATCGCTGCTGCATCATGGCGGGATCGCCAGACACCTGGGGAGATGCATTGGAGAATGGCTATACGCATATCATTTTCCTCAGCCTGGACGCCAAGATTCGCGTTGAGCGCCTTGCCCAGCGGGAAACCCAAGGTTTTGGCTACGCAGACCCCGCGTTCCTAGATTGGGCGGCTCAATATGACGAGGGGCGCTTGCGCGGCCGCAGCCGGGCGATACACGAGCGCTGGCTGGCGGCGCGGCAATGCCCGGTACTGAGACTGGAGGGCGATCAGAGTACAGAGGAGAGGCGCAACAGCGCGCTGGATTTCCTTCAGCATACAAGCACTACGGCACAATCATGCTAACCCTGATCCTCCGCATTGCCTTGCGCAACCCCTGGCGGCACAAGCTGCGGAGCAGCCTGACGGTAGCCGGGATCGTGGTGGCGATTCTGTCGTTCGGGCTGCTCAGCACGGTGGTCACGGCGTGGTATGCGGGGGCAGATGCGGCGTCCGACAAGCGTCTGGTTGTGCGCAACTCGATATCCATGACATTTTCAATGCCTCTGGCCTATGCAGAAAGAGTTCGCGCGGTAGAGGGGGTGAATGACATCACCTGGTCGAATTGGTTTGGCGGGGTCTATATCGATCAGCGCAATTTCTTCCCGCAGTTTGCAGTGGATGCCCCCAGCTATTTCCGCCTGTACCCGGAATTCGTGATTCCGCCGGATCAGTACCTGGAATTCCTGCGTGACAGGCGTGGCGCGGTGGCCGGGCACAAGCTCGCGCAGCGCTTTGGTTGGAAGGTGGGCGATGTGATCCCGCTCAAGGGCACGATTTTCCCCGGTGATTATCAATTGGTGTTGCGGGCCATCTACAGCGGTGCACGCAGCAGTACCGATGAGAATCAGTTCATGCTGCACTGGGATTTTCTCAATGAGCGGATCAAGCAGATCTACCCAGGCGCTGAGAATCAGGCGGGCATCTATATCGTTGGTATCCGTGATGGACGGGAGGCGGCAGCCGTCTCGCAGCGCATTGATACCTTGTTTCACAATTCGATTGCAGAAACACTCACTGAAACAGAAAAGGCCTTTCAACTCAGCTTCGTGGCCATGACAGGAACTATCGTGCAGGCGATCCAGATCGTCTCCTGGGTGATCATCGTGATCATCATGGCCGTGATGGCCAATACGATGGCGATGGCTTCGCGCGAACGCACTGCCGAATATGCCACGCTCAAGGCGCTGGGGTTCCGCCCCTGGGTGGGGGCCGCATTGGTTTATGCCGAATCACTAACGCTGGCGCTTGTGGGCGCTGCCATCGGCATCTGGGCCACCGGCCCGGCGGCCCATGCCATTGGCACACAACTGGATAACATCTTCCCGACTTTTCAGGTTGCAGCACAGACCGTGCGCCTGCAATGGCTGGCGGCCATTGTGGTGGCTTGCGTGGCGGCGGCTTTTCCGGCGCGGCGGGCCATGCAGGTGAAGATTATTGAAGGCTTGAGGAGCCTGGCATGATCCAGCGCATCCCATTCAACTATATCTGGCGCAACCTTGTCACCCGGCGGCTGACGACGGTATTAACCGCTGGCGGCATGGGGCTGGTGGTGTTTGTGTTTGCCACCGTGTTGATGCTGGAGGCGGGCCTGAAGGCCACCCTCGTGGATACAGGCCGCTCTGATAATGTGGTGGTGATCCGGGCCGGGTCGGAAACCGAAATCCAGAGTGCATTGGAGCAGGATCAGGTGGCCGCACTTGAAACCCTGCCCCATATTGCTACCGACAACGCCGGGCGCGCAATGATAGCCAAGGAATGCGTGGTACTGTATTCACTGGTCAAGAAATCAACGGGGATACCCAGCAATGTCACCATCCGTGGCAGCTCTGCGCAAGGTATCGCACTGCGCCCACAGATCAAATTGATAGCAGGACGTATATTCCGCCCGGATAGCAATGAGATCGTTGTAGGTGCGGGGTTGGCCAAGAATTTTGCGGGGGTGGAGTTGGGGCAGACCTTGAGCTTTGCCCGGCGGGACTGGCTGGTGGTGGGCATCTTTGACGCTGGCAAGACCGCATTCAGCTCTGAGATCTGGGGCGACGTGGCGCAGATGAAGCAGGCCTTTCGCCGCCCGATCTATTCCTCGCTGGCCTTTCGCCTTGATAGCGGTGCGAACTTCGATGCCGTGCATACCCTGATCATGGCCGACAAGCGCCTGACCGTAGAAGCCAAACGCGAAAACCAGTTTTATGCGGATCAATCAAAATTCCTGGCTACCTTTATCCGCATTCTTGGGATGACCCTGTCCATCATTTTTTCGATCGGTGCCATCATCGGTGCCATGATTACCATGTACGCAGCGGTTGCCAGCCGCACGGCGGAAATCGGCACCCTGCGCGCCATCGGTTTTCACCGGCGGAATATACTGATCGCCTTTCTGGCAGAATCCATGCTGTTGGCTTTATTGGGTGGGCTAGCCGGGCTGGGTTGCGCCTCGTTGATGCAAACCTTGTCGGTATCCACGATGAACTGGCAGACCTTTGCCGAGTTGGCTTTCAGTTTCCGCCTCACGCCACAGATTGCTGTAAGTAGCTTGGCATTCTCGCTTGGCATGGGATTTCTGGGCGGCGTGCTCCCCGCATGGCGGGCGGCGCGTCTGAATATTGTCGAGGCCGTACGTTCGGCCTGAGTAAAGATTGTCATGTGCAACGAACACGAAGAAAAAAACTGGCTGGAAGTCGAGATCACAGACGCGGAGTGGCTTGCCGCCAGCGCGGCCTACCGTTCTCGCCCCCGCGCCGGGCACACACAGAAACGGAGTGCATGGCTCAAGATATTTGGCATCTGGCTGGTTTTGAGTATCTTGGGTGGAGTGGTGTTGCCCTACACACCTTTGGCAGATATCAACGGGCTCTCTTTTCTTGCTGGTTTTGTCTTCACAATAACGGTGGGTTGGTTATCCACGCGAAAACACCTACTCAGGGTTGTACAGAGCTTTTCGCATCAATACCGTCTGCGGATCCAAACCCAGGGGCTTGAGGATGACTCCGAAATCACCCATGCCATTTACCCTTGGTCTGCAGTTGAGGCGATTGAACTACGCCCTGAAGCCATTCTGATCTACCTGAAGGGCTATCGTATTTTGTGGGTTCCCACGCGATGTTTCGCTGATACTGCAGCCAAAGACGAATGGATCTCACAACTGGAACAATTCAGCGGTCAGCAGGCAGTGGCGGCGCGCCCTGTTGCTCATGAGGTGCCAGAGCACAGAGGCCGGAAAATATGGGCGGATTTTGGCAACAACCTCTACGCCGGTTTGCTCTTTGCGCTGTTCTACCCTGCTGGGGCACAGCGCCTGCGCGTCTCAGTCCTTCAAATTGTCCTGTTTGCTTTTGCCAGTGCCCTGCTTGGTATTGGCTTTATGCTCATTACGGTGGGCTTGAAGGGGCAGTTTTATTGGCCTGCCTTGCCTGGGCTATTCGTATGCCTGCTGTGTTCCTTGCTCAGTGCCTGGGCGATCACGCGCCAGACTTCGCAGCCAGAGCGAATTCCCACTGCCATGTTGGCTATCCAGACCCCGTTGTTGATCACCCAGGCGGTAGGCCTGCTGCTGAGTCTGTGCATGACCAAGGGGATAGCCCCGACATTGTCCTATCAGTTGATCTGGCTCACATATGCTTGGGCGTGGCTTGCCATTATCGTATCCCTGGTACGCAGTCTGCATCTACTGATGGGGCAGCGGCTCATTGCTGTGCTGGGGGTGAGCTTTCTATTGGCCGTGCCCGCTTGGCTGCATGATGAGGACTCGTCAGGCGTGTGGATACCCAACTATGATGACGAAACCGCCGCAGGTACCCAACACACATGGGAACAGGCCACGCAAGAAGCCGTGCTGTATGCGCAGCCCGCCTTGCTGGACCAGGCCATCAATGCCGTGCAAAAAGGCAAGCCCGGGGTGCCGGAACTCTATCTGCTCGCCTTGGGGGGCTATGGCGGGCAGGATGTATTCCTGCGTGAAGCGCGCAGCGTCACCCAGCTTTTCAAGGAACGTTTCGACACGGAAGGCCACAGCATCACGCTGATCAACAACCCTGCCACAACGCAGGAATATCCGCTTGCCAGCACCATCGCGTTGCGCAAGTCACTTGCCGCCATTGGCAGCAAGATGAACAAGGAAGAGGATGTGCTGTTCCTGTTCATGACTTCGCATGGCGCGGAGGACTTCCACTTCTCGCTGGACTTGTGGCCGTACAAATTTGGTGAGCTGACGCCCCAAACGCTACGCGGCATGCTCGATGACGCGGGCATCAAAAAC
Source organism: Uliginosibacterium gangwonense DSM 18521 (assembly GCF_000373965.1). Taxonomy (GTDB): domain Bacteria; phylum Pseudomonadota; class Gammaproteobacteria; order Burkholderiales; family Rhodocyclaceae; genus Uliginosibacterium; species Uliginosibacterium gangwonense. The sequence continues at coordinate 77,877 of NZ_KB892868.1, forward strand.
CGGGTCATCCTGGTTTCTGCCTGCTATTCAGGCGGTTTCGTCAAGCTGCTGGCCAACGACAACACGCTTGTCATGTCCGCCTCACGCGAGGATCGCAATTCCCACGGTTGCAGTCATGAGGCGGAATGGACCTTCTTTGGCAACGCCTACTTCAACGAGGCGCTACGCCAGACGCATTCTTTTGAACAGGCTTTTGCCATGGCTAACAAGGCCGTGACCCAACGCGAGGCCAAGGAAGACCTGAAGCACTCTGAACCGCAGATGGCGGAGGGCCAGGCAATCCGCCCTGTGCTGGAGAAGCTGGAGACATATCAGGCAGAAAACAACGCTGCCACGCATTAAGCCTCAACAAGAGGGAGGGCGCGTGCCCTCCATTCTTGCCATCAATCCAGCAATGCGATCTTGTTGGTCTTGGCCAGCGGGGGATTCTTGGCAAAGTAGCGCTTGATGCCACGTAACATCGCTTCTGCCAGTTTCTCCTGATAGGCCTCGGTGATAAGGCGTTTTTCTTCATCCGGATTGGAGATGAAAGCCGTCTCGACCAGCATCGAGGGGATATCGGGCGCCTTGAGCACCGCGAAGCCCGCCTGTTCCACCTCGCCCTTGTGGAGCTGATTGATGCCACCCAACTCCCCGAGCACCGCCTTGGCGACTTTCAGGCTGTCGTTCAGCGTGGCGGTTTGCGAGAGGTCCAGCAAGGTCTTGGCCAAATGGCTGTCTTTGACGCCGATGTTGACCCCACCGATCAAGTCAGCCGCGTTTTCCTTCTGCGCCAACCAGCGTGCAGCGGTAGAACTGGCGCTACGATCCGAGAGGATAAACACCGAGCTGCCGCGAGCATCCGGGCGGATGAAGGCATCCGCATGAATCGAGACGAACAGGTCGGCCTGCACACGGCGGGCCTTTTCCACCCGCTGCCCGAGCGGAACAAAGAAGTCCGCATCCCGCGTAAGCATGGCACGCATGTTCGGCTCTGCATTGATACGTTCCCGAAGCAGCTTGCCCACAGCCAGCGTCACCGTCTTCTCGAAAGTGCCATTGTGACCTACTGCGCCGGGGTCTTCGCCCCCATGCCCAGGGTCGATGGCAATCGTGATGAGGCGATTGATTTCCGACTTCGCGCCGCGCCCAGGCTTGGCAGGTTTGTCGGCTCCGCGCGCGGCGTCGTTCCGGGCGGTACGTACAGGCTCTTCGGCCGCCGGCTTCTTCTCTGCGCTGGCGGGGCTGCTGATCTGCGGCAATTCCTGGGGATTGCTGGCAATGGCGGTCTGGCTACCGGTTGAGGCAGCGCCTTCCTCCGGCGTCCTCTTTTCCAGGAGCGCCATCAGGGGGTCGACCGGCTCGGTCGGGTAGAGGTCCAGCACCAAACGATGGCCGTAGTTGCCTACCGGCGCCAGGGTGAAAATCTGTGGGGCGACTTCACTTTTGAGTTCCACCACCAGCCGCACCACGCCGGGGCGGTTGCGCCCGGCACGGATGAGCTTGATATAAGGGTCGGTCTCGGAAATCTTGTCCGGCAGGCTCTGCAGCACACTATTGAATTCAACCCCTTCGAGGTCAACCACCAGCCGCTCCGGATTCTTCACGATCTGGTGGGAGAACTTCAGGCTCTCTGCCCCTTCAAGGGTGATCCGGGTGTAGTCCTTGGCGGGCCATACGCGCACCGCCAGAATACGGGCCTGGCTTTGGGCCATGCCAACGGGTGTGACCAGCAGCGTCATCAAGGCGCCCCCGGCTTGCAGCAGGCGGCGGCGTGAGAGATTCACCGTGGCTTTTGAATGCGCGTCAGACATGCAGCCCCCCTCTCGTTATGCGGCTGGCAGCGCAGCATGCGCCCAGCGCCTGAAACTTCCAGGCGCACTTCAAGATCGGGTTGTGGGACGTAAGGCGCGGCTTTCTCAGCCCACTCAACCAAGCAGACGCCTGTTGTGCCGAAATACTCTTCCAAACCTGCATCGAGAAACTCTTCTGAAGAGTTGAACCTATAAAAATCAAAATGATACAGCGAAAATCTAGAAATAGCATAAGGTTCAACAAGAGTATAGGTCGGACTCTTCACATTGCCCTCATGCCCTAGCGCGCGCAGCAATCCCCGGGTCAGGGTGGTCTTGCCCGCCCCCAGCTCGCCGGTGAGCCAGATCACCAGCCCGGCTTCGAGTGCGCCAGCCAAGGCGGCACCGAATGCTTCGGTGGCGGTTTCATCCGCTAGGTACACCTCTGGAGCAAAAGCACTATCATCTGCATCGTGATTCAAGACAGACATTCAATTCCTTCGATTTCCGAGCCCCGGCAGCTTGTGCAGGACCTGCGCGAACGCAGCCGGGAGCTGGGTTTTGCCGCCCTAGCCATCGCTGGCGTCGACTTGGCGGATGCCGAGCAAGGCCTGCTCGACTGGCTGGCCGCCGGCTTCCACGGCGGCATGGATTATATGGCGCGCCACGGCCTGAAACGCGCCCGTCCGGCAGAACTTGTGCCGGGCACGGTCAGCGTGATTTGCGTGCGCATGGATTATCTGACGCAAGCCCCGCTTTGGGAAGAGGACCCAGCGCGTGCCGCCATTGCCCGATACGCGCATGGGCGCGATTATCACAAGGTGATGCGCAACCACCTGCAACGTCTGGCGGACTACCTGCAGGAGCAGACTGGCGCCCTTGGCGCACGCGTTTTCGTTGATTCCGCCCCGGTGCTAGAGGTGGAACTGGCCACACGTGCCGGACTGGGCTGGCGCGGCAAGCATACCCTGCTACTCAATCGGGACGCTGGCTCGTTCTTCTTTCTGGGTGAAATCTACGTGGATATCGCCTTGCCGCCCGATGCGCCACAGCAAGCGCACTGCGGGCGTTGCACGCGCTGCATCGAGGTGTGCCCCACCCGCGCCATCGTAGCCCCTTACCGGTTGGATGCACGGCGCTGCATCTCTTACCTCACCATCGAACATGCAGGCAGCATCCCGGAAGAATTGCGCCCCCTGATCGGCAACCGTGTGTATGGCTGTGACGACTGCCAGCTTGCCTGCCCGTGGAACCGCTTCGCCCAACTGTCCACCGAAGCAGACTTTGCCGTGCGCAACGGACTGGATCGCGCAAGGCTGGTGGAACTCTTCGCCTGGGATGAAGCCACCTTCAACGCCCGCATGGCAGGCTCGCCCATCTACCGCATCGGCCATGAGCGCTGGTTACGCAACATCGCCGTGGGGCTGGGCAATGCACCGGGCAGCCCGGAAGTGCTGGCCGCCCTGGAGTCCCGCCGGGAGGATACCTCCGCCCTGGTGCGCGAACACGTGGCTTGGGCACTGGCTCAACATGGCCAATGCGGCAGAGTCGATTAGAATAAGCGGATCACAACCGTTTTACGCAGGTATTTTGACATGGCATTTGCAGACAACCTCAAGCAGCTTCCCGGGGTTTCCCACCTTGCAGCATTGCAGCTTTTTGATGCCGAAGGCACTCAAGTTGCATGCATCGAACACAAACAAGGGCAGATTGGCTCACTCACCCTTTACAATCACCTCGCCCAGTTCTACGGTGCAATCACACCCGAGGCAGCCACCAAGGGGCTAGAACTGTATGCCGAACATACCGAGGACGCTCGCGCCAACCCTGGCAAGCATCCGAATATTGATCGCCTGCTCCAAATCAACGACGCAGGTGGCACACTGACGATCAAACAGATTTTCGCCATTGAATAAACGGGGCACAGACCCTGCCTGTAGCACAGTGCATTTCAACTTTTCTACCGCAGAGGGAACCATGAAAGCCTATCGAATCGCCGCACTTGCCGTTGCCGCCTCCCTGATGTCGGCACTCGCCTACGCACAAGCCAAACCAGAACAGCAGATCGAATACCGCCAGTCAGCCATGACGGTGACGGCGCGCAGCGTCGGCGTCCTGTCCGCCATGGCCAAGGGGGACATTCCCTTCAACAAGGATGTCGCCCAACAGCACGCTGCACTGATCGCCTCCATCAGCGATCTGCCACTTACGGCTGGCGCCTTTGGCCCCGGCACCGACAAGGGCGCCCCCACCAAGGCAGACCCGAAGGTCTGGAGCGAGGCCGACAAGTTCAAGGCTGGCTATGACAAGTTCATTCAGGCAGCCAAGGCCATGCCCGCCGCCGCAGTCGACCAGAAAAGCCTGCAAGCTGCGCTGGGCAACCTGGGCAAAACCTGCAAGGGCTGCCACGACGACTATCGCCAGAAGTAATTAATCGGGGACAAGTGCCTCACCGCCCAGCAAAAAGCCCACGGCATGCCGTGGGCTTTTTCATTTCGCGGGCTCTGGCACCTCAATGCCCCAGTCGCCATACTGGTACCAATCTTCACCCAACATTTCGCTGGGGTGCAGGGTTCGCTCGGCACCGTTGCCGCAGCCCATGTCATCTGTCGGGCAGTATTTGTCACAACCCCAGCAGATACGCTCGGGGTGGGCGGGATGAAGTGGAAATTTTTTGGCCATATCAGAACAACCCTCTGTGGGGCGGGGGATTTTTTACCTGCAAGATACTTCAGACAACAAGCTACACTTTATACAAATCCTGCGTTTTGGCACTAGCTCTTTGGAACTAGTTTCCACCTTAATCCAATGCATACGCCGATAACGCAAAGGCATACATTGCCACAACGATCGCCACAATGCCTTGCTGCATCCGCCATCTGGATGGAGTGGCGCCGATACAGATCAAGATCACGCACGACTCTGCCAATGAGGCCATCAGCGGATTCCCCCAGCCGCTGTGCGTGCGTGGGCAGTCAGCCTTGATCGTGGCATGATCACTCTTTCACTGCTATCGCCATATTTCGCATGGAAGTTCTCGCGCCGCTAACTGCCCCCTTGTTCGTTGTTGCCAGCATGCCGATGTCAGCAGGCGACATTCTTGGCTTCCTAACCGGTGTGATCTGCGTCTGGCTCACAGCGCGGGCCAATGTCTGGAATTTCCCGACCGGGATTCTCAACAGCCTGATCCTCGGGCTGGTGTTCCTGCAGCAAAGGCTGTTTGCCGATGCCTCGCTACAGATCGTGTTCATCGTGCTCTCCGCAATGGGCTGGTGGGAGTGGTTATCCCGCCACCATGCGCAGGAATCCTCGCCGGTCTTTGCCACTTCGCAAAGGGAACAAGTCACCCTGATCGCCATTGCAGCCCTCACCACGCTGCTCCTGTGGCAAGTGCTGGTCTGGCTCAAGGGCGCCTGCCCGCCTGTTGATGCCCTGATCACGGCACTGAGCCTGTGCGCGCAATGGCAGCTCAATACCCGCAAGCTCTCGAACTGGGCATGGTGGATTGCGGTTGATCTGATTTCCGTGCCCCTGTACTGGTATCGTGGTTTGCCCCTGATTGCCGGGCTCTACGTGGCATTCCTGCTCATCTGCCTGAAAGGCTGGTGGCATTGGCGCAGCCTCACGCAGACGCGTCTGGCGGAGGTCCGCGCATGAGCCGGATTCTGTATGAGCATGGCCTTGTCATCGGCAAGTTCTACCCGCCGCATCTGGGCCACGAATACCTGATCCGCACCGCAGCGGCGCACTGCCGCCGGGTCACGGTAGGGGTGCTCGGTTCCAGCGTGGAGACGATTCCGATGCAGCATCGCGCCGACTGGTTACGCGAATCCTTCGCGGCCCTGCCCCATGTACGCATCGTGGTCGAGCTGGATGACGTTCCCATCGATTACGAAGACCCGGCGATCTGGGAGGCGCATGTGGATGTGATGCGTCAGGCCGTGGCACGGGCCAATCGTGACTACGGCCCAGCCCCGGCCATTGACGCGGTATTCACCTCTGAAGCCTATGGCGAGGAGCTGGCGCGCCGCTTTGCTGCCGAGCATGTCTGCCTGGGCCAGAGCCGCAGCCTCTACCCGGTCTCCGGCACGGCGGTGCGTTTCAACCCGTGCGATCAGTGGGATTTGCTCTCCCCGGCGGTTCAGGCCGGGCTGGCGCTGCGCGTGGTACTGGTGGGAGCGGAATCAACCGGCACCACCACCTTGTCACGTGATCTCGCACTGGCTTTGCGCCAGCGTGGTGGCATCTGGGCACGCACAGGCTGGGTCGCCGAATATGGCCGCGAATACAGCGCCAACCTGCTTGCCCTAGCGCGCGCCAAATCGCCCACGGCACGGGCGGAAGACATCGTCTGGCACAGTGAGGATTTCACCATGGTGGCCACCGAGCAATGCCGCCAGGAGGATCTGGCCGCCCGCCACGGCAGCCCGGTGCTGATCTGCGATACCGACGCCATGGCAACCCGCATCTGGCATGAGCGCTACATGAACCGCCCCAGCCCGGAAGTAGCCAGGATCGCCGCCAACATGCCGCCTCGCGCCCTGTATCTGTTGACCCGCCATGAGGGCGTACCCTTCGAGGACGATGGTCTGCGTGATGGCGAGCATCTGCGTGAATGGATGACCGGACGCTTCCGCGAAGAGCTGACCGCACAACCCATCCCCTGGCTGGAGCTGCACGGCACCCGCGAGGCGCGCTGCCGGGCGGCCCTGGTGGCCGTCGATGATCTGCTGCGTGGCGCATGGCAATTTGCGCCGCCCCTTGAACAACAACCCGCCTGACGGAATCAGACATGCCACCTCTGAACTTTTTCCAGCGCCTGTCCAAGTCCCCCACCAATCCCAAGCCGATTGTCCGCCCCCGCCAGTTCGACGTGGCCGACCTGTACGCAGGCCCCTTGCAGACAAGTGATGCAGCCTCCGGTGAAGCCGTGGCCCTGGACGAAAAGCTGCGGCAGGCCTATTTCTGGATCGTTAATACGGCAATCATCAGTCCGCATTACGACATCGAGTACAACGATGGCCCCACCCAGCGCTATCAGGTTGGCGACAGCAAACGCACGCTGACCCTGCCCTCGGCACAGAGTTATTCCAGCTTCGTCCTGCTGCCGCTGCTGACCTTTGCCACCCGGCGCAAGTGCCTGTTTGTGGGTGGCCCAGGCCGCGGCAAGACGGCCAGCGCAATCTTGATGGGGGTGCTGGCAGGCTATTCGATCAAGGAAGTGCGCCGGGCCATGCAGCATGGCCACCCGCAGATGACGATTGCCGACCTGCTCGGCAACCCCCTGCCCGCCGATCTGGTCGGCGCCCAGGACATGAAGGAAATCCGTATCGCATGGCGTAACTGGCTGGGCATGCGGGTCAAGATCGTCGATGAATACAACCGCATCCCCACGCGTACCCAGAGTGCATTGCTGACCGTGATGGGGGACAACTATGCGGAAATCCTCAACCACATCTACGAATGCCCGGAATCGGCCTGGTACATGACGGCCAACGACGACCGGGGCGGTGGCACCTATGCGGTGGTGGAGGCCTTGCGCGACCGTATCGATGTGGTGGTGCAGGCCCTGGCCTTCAACCCGCGTTTTCTCGATGACCTGCTCCTGCGCATCGAGGAAAACATGCGCCCGGAAGAATGCGTACCGGCGGAAATCATCTTCACGGAGCAAGAAGTCGACCGCATGGTCGAAGAAATCCGTGCGATTGCCGTGCCACGCGAAGTCCGCCGCCGCATTGAATTCTTCACCAGCCAGTTTGAATTGTTTGAAACGGCTGGCGCCCAGTTTGAGTACCTCACCAAAGACACTGCGCGCCTGGCCGGAGTCGAATGGCATGAACTAGTGGCCGCAGACAACGGACGGGATCGCCTCAAGGATATTGGCTGCCAGACGCTCAATGGCGTCTCCGTGCGCAATCTAATGACCATTCTGCTGTATGCCAAAGCACTGGCCTATTTCCGTGGCAATGGCGAAGTGGAGCTGGAAGACCTGCGCCAGACCCTGCCATTCGTTTTGCATGACAAACTGCAACCCGATCTGGATTCCCCCTTCTTCAACCTGCCGGAGAACATCCCCTTCAAGGCAGACCGCATCAGTTGGCTGCGCCATCTCTTCGATCTGGCCTGCGATGAATACGAGCGCCTGAACCTTGACCGCGAAGACCCACTTGCTGCACTTGAGGCCGATTTCGCCAAGGGACTGGATGGCATCAGCGAGCGCGACACCCGTACGCGCCTTGCCACCATCGAGCGACTGATCAGCGAACGCGTCAAGGGCCGCAAACTCTACGGCCACCTGTATGACGATCTGCTCAAGCTCAAGTACCTGCATCAACGCTACACCAACTACCTCCATTGGTTGCGAGCGCAGGCATGAGTACCCACGCGCTGTCCCCCGCCCTGATCCGGGCACTGCAAGCCGGGCGCAGCCAATTCAATGCCCGCGTAGCCGAGGCCAGCCGGGCGCAACCCGGCTTCGACACCCAGGCGGTGCAAAACCTGTTGCACGGCACTTTGAACCCATTGGCCGAGTATGCCTGCAACATCGATGCAGACCGAACAAACAGCTTCATCCTGTGTGCTTTTGATATTGGCCTCACGCTGCAACTGCGCGGCAAGGCCGAGTTGCCACTCACCCGACTGATCTGGCAGCATGTTCTGCCAGCATGCCTGCCACTGGCCCTGCTACAACCACGTGACACCCTGGGCAGCCTGTTCAACGCCGCACTCAATTTGCATACCTTGGACAGTAGCAGACAGGCACTTTGGGCACGAGAGATGGCCCGGCTGGTGGGCCGCTGTGCCAATCTTGCCAATCTGCGCAGCCTCGGGCAAGTGCTGGCCTGGCGTTGCGGGCTGGCCCACTTTCGCGCCAGTGCCTTGGGCATCGTACGCAGCCTGCCTGCGGAACTGGCGGCTGACGCCTTGGCGATTCCTCCGGGAAAAGACCTCACCGCTACACTGGGCGAGATGGAGGCGAATATCTGGTTCAACCCCGCCCAACCGACGCAAACAGGTTTGCGCGTGGTTCATGAAGTCGGGGGGTTCAGCGGTTTTGGTGGGCCGTTTAGCTGCCCGCCGGAAGTCCGTGTATATGCCGATGGATTTGTTGTGCGCAGTGCAGAGCGCTACTGGTATCTGAGCGCAGACGCTTTTGGAACCGCCCTGCATGCAGGCTCTGCTGAAGAGTTTGCGGCCGGCTCTCCAGACAATGGCCGACTGACGATGCGCGGCAATCAACTTCAACTCGACGCGCAGCATTGCGATCTGGACCTGCCCGCCGAGGGCTTGCAGATGGTATGCGGCCCGACCACGGCGGCGATCTGCTCTCCCTATTCACATTTCATCCGCTTATTGGCGCTGTCATGAGCAATGTACAAGCACAGCCGCTTCATGACAGATGGCAGGCGGCATGGACTGAGGCGCTGGCAACCTGGAGCCGCTTCACCCGCCTGCAACCAGCCCTGCTGTGTTCCACACTCGAAGCTGCCCAGGCGGAAGGGCTGGACGGCAGTTTTGCGATGATCCGCTTCGTGGACCAGCGGGTGGTCATTGATCTGCAAACCATCACCCAACTTGGGCTGGAAGATTACGCACTGGAAGTCCTCGCCCATGAGATCGGCCACCATGTACTGGCCCCTGCCAATGCAACGGACAACCTGCGGCTCCTCGCCCGTATGCGTCAGGCATTACCTACGCTGACGCAACACGCGCCCATGCTGGCGAATCTGTACACCGATCTGCTCATCAACGATCGGCTGCAACGCCAATCCGGTTTGCGGCTGGCAGACATCTACCGCAAACTGGCTACCCAGCCAGACACCCCAAAGGATGCCCCACCCAGCAAGGTATGGGCGCTATACATGCGTATCTACGAGCAGCTCTGGCAGCTTGAAAAAGGCAGCCTGGGCGCAGGCTCGCTGGATGTGCGAGGGGAGACGGATGCCTGGCTGGGTGCACGCGTCATCCGCGTCTATGCACGCGACTGGCTGGATGGCGCGGGGCGCTTTGCGGCCCTGATGCTGCCCTATATCGTGGATGATGATGAAGCCTACAAACACCACCTCCGCTGGTTGCATGACACAGCATCGGCTGGGCGCGATTGTGTGACGGGTGGCATCGGTGAGATTGAAGCAGGCGAGCTGGAAGGTGCCATCCACCCGGCAGAAGACCCTTTGATCACAGGCGAAGATGACAAACAGGTTGCCCGCACCGCTGGCAACAACGCCATTCCGCTCGATGCCCAAAGCACGGAACGTAGCGCTGGACAAACGCGCGAGCCTTTCGAGTATGGCGAAATCCTGCGCGCTTCCGGTGTGCAATTGAGTGAGCATGACATCGCCATTCGTTACTATCAGGAACGGGCACTCCCCCACCTGATTCCCTACCCGCGCAAAAAAGCGCCTTCCGGCACAGAACCCTTGCTGGAAGGGCTGGAGCCTTGGGACTGCGGTGATCCGCTTGATGAACTGGATTGGTTGCAGAGCGTGCTGCAATCCCCGCGTGTTGCCCCTGGCATGACAACCGTCAAACGCCTGTACGGCGAGCAGCCCGGCGAAATGCCGGTACATGAGCCGATTGATCTGGACATCTATGTCGACAGTTCCGGCTCCATGCCCAATCCGCAATACTCTACATCCTGGCTCACGCTGGCTGGAGCCATCATCGCGCTCTCGGCACTGCGGGCGGGTGCCAAGGTGCAGGTCACGCTCTGGAGTGGCACGCAGGAGGTGCGGCAGACGCCAGGATTCATTCGTCAGCCCCAACAGATTCTTGCTGTGCTGACAGACTTTTTTGGCGGCGGCACAGCATTCCCGATTCATTGTCTGCGCGAGACCTATGCGGAACCGGCGGGCCGCGAGCGGCCCACGCATATCCTGATGATCTCGGACGATGGGATCGACACCATGTTCGCCGACGACGAAAAGGGCAATTCCGGTTGGGATATTGCCGCTCAGGCACTCCGGCGCGCAGGCGCGGGGGGCACCTTGGCCCTGAACCTGCCAAACTATACTTCCAGTTATATGACAAGCTCGATGAATGCGATCAACAAGGCCGTGCAGACACAAGGCTGGGCCTTGCACAAGATTACGGATTGGGAGCAGCTCATGGCCTTTGCGCATGATTTCAGCCGTCGCCACCGGGACGGACATATCGCGGCATCCACTCAGAGGCAGACCCGATGACTCACGCAGGCCCATCGCTCGAAATCCTGTTGCGGCGCCTGGCGGAAACGCCCCAGGATTTTCTTGACGCGCCACGCACCGGCAAGTCAGGACAATTGCATGTCAGTGCGTTGATATTCGACCTCAGCCACCAGATCGGCCAGCCCTTCACGGAAGCTGAATTGCGGACGCTCTCCGGTACAGATGCCAACGGGATGACGCTTTGTGCAATCGCCTGTTGGCTATTGAGCGACGATACACTGCAGGGGCGCATCAGCAAACCCCGCCTATTGCCGTTTCTCGGGCAGACCTTGCAGGCATTGGCGGCGGAATACAAGGCGGAGCGCTACCTTCTCGACCCCGAGCGGCGCGAGGAACTGGTACGCATCACCTTGGCCGATCTGGGCCTACTACCGGCAGGTGAGACCGCGGCGCAGGCGCAGGATCGCCTGCAGGCGTTGAGCAGCACGGAACGGCGGCGGATCATTGCAGCGGCACGCGAGGCGGAAAAACGCGCCCGCGAAATCCGTGAAGCGCTCATCAAGAAGGCTGCCGCCGAGGCCGCCGACAAATACACCCGGGAATAAACCATGAGCCGGGATGGCATCCGCCCCGATGAGCGTCTGTTCCCCTTGCTCAGTGAAGCTGGGCGGGCCATGCTGGCCCGCCTCTGTGAGCACCCTGCTGCGCCAATCTACCGCAACCGCAGTGGCCACCGCCTTGTCGCTGAGGATATCCCCCTCCTGCGCGATTTCACGGCCGAAGTGCTGGCTGCGCGCCTGGGCTGGCACAATGCGCCCGACTGGCTAGCCGACTTTGTGACGGATGCCTACCAGCGTGTGCCGGGCTACCGGGCACGCGGCCCGGTGCCTGCGCGCTTCACGGACATTCCGACCATTTCGCGGGCAGACCTGAGCCGCAACATCACGCGCTTTGTACCCGATGATCTTCCACTGGACCGCCTGATCGAATACTCCACCAGCGCGACCACCGGGCACCCCCTCAAGCTGCCCTCACACCCGCGCATTGCCGCCAGCTATCTGGCATTCCATCGGCGTGCGCTGGCCCACTTCGGCATTGAGTTGAAAGCGAGCAAAGGGGATGTCAGCGTCGTACTCGCCGGATTCCAGCGCCGCTGTTTCACCTATGTCTCAGTCACCCCTTTGCTGGATGAAGCAGGTCTGGCAAAAATCAATCTGCATCCCGCCGACTGGCATCACCCCGACGACCGGGCGCGTTACCTTGATGCGCTGGCGCCTGAGTTGATAACCGGCGATCCGCTCTCTCTGTCCGAGTTGGCACAGCTACCCATGCAGCATATCCCGCGTGCCCTACTGTCGACATCCATGGCCATGAGCGACGGGATGCGCGCGCAATTACAGGCCCGCTTCGGCTGCCCGGTGCTGGATATCTATTCGATGAACGAGGCCGGGCCGATTGCGGTCTACCTACCCGAAGCGGGCGGACATCTGCTGCTGCAAAATCGCCTGTATGTCGAGACACTTTTGCCAGACGGGTGCCCTGCTGCCCCTGGCGAACGTGGCGAAATCACCCTCAGCGGCGGCTTCAATTTCTACCTGCCGCTGCTGCGCTATCGTACAGGAGACTGGGCGGAACTGGCGATGACTCCGCAAGGCCCCTTGCTGCGCGATTTTCATGGCCGCCCGCCAGTGCGCTTCCAAACACTTGCGGGGCAATGGCTCAACAATGTCGATGTCAGCCACTGCCTTGCCCCCTTCGCCTTGCCGCAATACACACTGCATCAGCATGCCGACCTGGGGCTGACGCTTAGGCTGCGCAGCACAGAACAGGCCACCGCTGCGAGAGAGGCTTTGCTGAAATTATTCGGCACGGGCCTCCGCATAGAAGTCGCCCCGCTGGAGGCCCAGGACAAGGTGATCCAGTACACAAGCGAACTCGCGCCACCCCTCGCCTAACACCGAGACTCTGCATGCAGCTTCCACGCCCCTCTCAGGGTTCCTACCTATACGCGGCAGCAAACTAACATGTTAGTTTGTAAACACTGATTGATTAGATGCAGGCAATCCGTTTCTGGATGGCTGCACGGCTTCATTGAAGGGGATCGAGATGAGCGAATTGGCCAATCAAATGCACACCGGACACCGCCACACAGCACGCTCCTTGGTGATGGCAGACCTTCCCCACGGCTCAGAGTTGTAATCCCCTGATTTGCACCCATTACCAAATCCGTGCGAACCCACTAACATGTCACCTTCATGTTAAACAAGGGAACACGCTCCATGGCGCATATCAAACTCCGCGATCAGGCCTACGATGCCTTCGCCCAACACCTTCTGAACCGGCAACTGGTGCCCGGCCAGTTTGTCAGCCAACGTGAGCTGGCAGAGCTGACTTCGATGTCGCTCGGAGCCATCCGCGAGATGATCCCCCGGCTGGAAGCCGAAGGGCTGATCAAGGCCATCAGCCAGCGTGGCTTACAGATCGTGCATATTGATCTGAAGATGGTGGTTGAAGCCTTCCAGTTGCGCGAAATGCTTGAACTCACTGGCTTGGCGGAATTCTCCCGCCGCACTTCGGATGGAGAAATCCAGGCCCTCTACGACCGTTTGCAGCGCATCAAGCAGCAGGCCGAAACAGGGGCGATCACCGAGAGTTTCCTCAAGGAAGCCCAGGACGCAGACTGGCAGATGCACGACACCTTTGTCGCCGCACTCAATAACCAGCTGATTGCCGATCTGCACCGGGTCAATTCCATCCGCATCCGCATGATTCTGGGTGAGCGCATCGGCCTGCCCGCCGAGCGCCTCCCCGTGGCCATCCGCGAGCACGATGCGGTGCTCTCTGCCCTGCTGCGCCGTGACCACGCCGCCGCGGCCCTGGCGCTACGCACCCACCTGCATAGCTCGCGCCGCCGCTCGCTGAGCGTTGGCCACTTTGACGAAAGCCAGACATTAGATCCCACCAGCATTTCAGAAGAGCAAGGGGATCAATGAGATGAAACATTGCAAAACCAATAACGATGTTCACACACGTCACAACAAGGAGGAGCACCCATGGCTGACATGTCCCTATCCAAGGCGGAAACGCCCCCGCCCACATTCGCAGCACCCCTAGATGCCGCAGTTCCCCCACGGGTGCGTCGTGCCCAGATCACTTCATTGGCTCTGTTGATTCTCACCGGAGTCATCAACTACATGGACCGTGGCACGCTGGCCGTGGCCAATCAGAGCATCGCCAAGGAACTTGGCCTGTCACTCGGGCAAATGGGCCTGCTGCTCTCTGCCTTCTCTTGGAGTTACGCCCTGGCGCAGTTGCCCACCGGTGGTCTGGTCGACCGCGTGGGGCCACGCCGCCTCCTTGGCGTCGGGCTTGTCGCCTGGTCGCTTGCGCAGGCGGCAGGCGGGCTGGTCAGCAATTTCTTCCAATTCATCACTGCACGGATCTGCCTGGGGATTGGCGAAGCGCCACAATTCCCCTCTGCCGCACGCGTCGTCAGCAACTGGTTCCCGGTGAGCAAGCGCGGCACGCCGACAGGGATCTTCAATTCCGCCTCGCCCCTGGGCACCGCCCTGGCGCCGCTGATCCTAACCCAACTGATCCTGATTCTGGACTGGCGCTGGATGTTCATCCTCACCGGCGCCCTCGGGATTCTGGCCGCTGTTATCTGGTTCGCGCTGTATCGTGATCCTGTCGACCTCAAACTCTCTGCCGAGGAAACCACCTATCTGACAGGAGAGGCAGAAGACAAACCCAAGGTCAAAGTCACCTTTCAGGACTGGGTCGGCCTGTTCTCGTTCCGCTCCACCTGGGGCATGATTCTGGGCTACTTCGGCTCGGTTTATCTGAACTGGGTCTATCTGAGCTGGCTGCCTGCCTATCTGGTCAACGAGCGCCACATGAGCCTTGCTCGCACCGGCGTAATGGCCTCCGTTCCCTTCTTCTGCGGCTTCCTGGGCTGCCTGCTGGCAGGCTGGTTCTCCGATCAGGTGACCAAACGCACCATCGGCTCCCCCGTCAAAGGGCGTCGCATCCCGGTCGTGATCGCCATGCTGGGCATGGCGATCTTCACCGTTCCCGCTGCACTGGCCGAGAGCAACACGGTTGCCATCGCCTGCATCTCGGTGGTGATCTTCCTTGCCAATGCCGCGTCGGCCTGCTCCTGGGCGCTGGCTACAGCCGTGGCGCCTTCAAACCGGATTGCCTCGCTGGGCTCGCTGCAGAACTTTGGCGGCTTCATCGGCGGCGCACTGGCTCCGATTGCCACCGGCTTCATCGCCCAATCGTTTTCCTTCGTACCGGCCCTGCTGACCGGGGCAGCCATCGCCTTCTGTGGCGCGATGAGCTACCTGTTCCTGGTCACTCGCGCCATTCCAGATAATTCTAAATAGATAGAGAATATTATGACAAAGTCTGCTTCACCCATCCAAGGCATCATTCCGGTCATGCTCACGCCGTTCAAGGACGACGGCCAGATCGACTATCCCGGGCTGGAGAACCTGATCGAGTGGTATCTCGCCCACGGTGCAGATGCCCTGTTCGCAGTATGCCAATCAAGTGAGATGATGTTCCTCTCGCTGGAAGAACGCCTCCAGCTTGGCCGCTTTGTCGTCGGCAAGGTCAAGGGGCGTGTGCCGGTGGTGGTCTCCGGCCACATCAGCGATGACGTGGACAAACAGGTTGAGGAGCTCGCCGCGATGAGCGAGGTAGGCGCTGATGCGCTCATCCTGGTCACCAATCACCTGGATCCGAAGAACACCGGCACCGAGACCTTCATGGCAACACTCAAGGTGCTGCTAGAGCGCTTGCCCAAAGACATGCCTCTTGGCCTCTACGAATGCCCAGCCCCCTATCGCCGCCTGATTACCGACGAGGAACTCAAGTGGTGTGCCGAATCTGGCCGCTTCATCATGCTCAAAGATGTCAGCTGCGATCTGCCCACCGTCAAGCGGCGTCTGGCACTGACAGCCAACACCCCGTTGCGCATTCTCAATGCCAACGCGGCCATCGCCTGGGATGCCATGCAAGCAGGTGCGCCCGGCTTCAACGGCGTTTTCGCCAACATCCACCCCGATCTTTACAAGTGGCTGCTGGTGGCGGGTGCCAAACACCCTGATCTGGCCCGCGAACTGGCAAATTTCCTGGTGCTGGCCGCCGTGGCCGAAACTCAGGGCTACCCGGCATTCGCCAAGCTCTACCACCAGCGCATCGGCACCTTCGGCTCAATCCGCTGCCGGGTCATCAACTATGATATCCGCGAGAAATTCTGGGCGCTGGACGTGATCCTCGACAAGCTGATCGACGGCACCGAGCATTATCGCGCCAAGATCGCCAAGCTTCCTGCATAATCCCCGCTTTGCGGAGCGCTGCATCAAATGTGCAGTGCTCCGCCATTCGTGATCCAGAAGGGAAAACTCATGTTTATCGGTACCCTGGCCCACTGGGCCGAACACAAGAAGGTGTTGCCTGCCGCCATCGTCACGGCGGTCGACGCGGTACGCAGCCAAGACCTCGCCAAGCTGGCCGCCGGGCGTTATGAAATCGACGGCAGTCAGATGTTTTTCATGATTCAGGAAATGAACAGCAAGAAGCTGGAGGACACCCGCTCCGAGGCCCACCGGCAATATGCCGATGTGCAGATCGTGCTCAACGGCCCCGAGCGCTACGGCGTGGCCCCACCGGATGGAACGCTCGCCCCCACCGAAGACCGCCTGGAAGAGAAGGACATCGCCTTCTATCCCGACCCGGCGAATGAATCCTTTGTCGATCTTGCTTCAGGCATGTTCACCATCTTCTACCCTGGTGAATTCCACCGCCCCTGCTGCAACGTAAGCCAGACCACCGCGCTGCGTAAAATCGTGATCAAGGTACATCGCTCGCTACTGGGCTTGTGAGCCAGGAGCAGGGGCTGGCGGTTATTGCGCCCCCCTACCCATAAAAAAGGCCACGAAAATGTCGTGGCCTTTTTACTGCGTCGCTCCTTGGTCACCCGGATATCAGGCCCCAAAGAGAAATCAAAACTCCTGCTTGTAGGTCAGGATGACTGCATTTTGCGCGTAACTTCCGGGTTGCTGGTTGGTTGCCAACAAAGCATTCGGCGTATAACCGTATTGAAGCGCATTGTAATAATAGTCAATCACACTGAGGCGGCTGTGAATGTATTGCATACCCAAAATAGATTGCTTGGCAAGCTTATAATTTGCGCCCAACTTGAACAACATGCTTCTGTTATTGATCTTGGGTAGATCTCCACACGTATAGGTTGCCGTCGCACCGCAGGTACTCAGATACGGGACCTGCGTGCTGTAGGATGTCTTGCCAAATACATAGCTCAGATCGGCAGTCAGATCCAGTTTATCCCCAAGCAAATTGCTGTGCTTGACATTCATCCCGATGGTGAAATCCCGGTCTTCCAACTCGTTGGTCCAAATCGAATTGGTCGCCAGACTGTTCACGCTCTTCAGATCGCGCTTCTTGCGCTGCTCGGTGACATACAAGCCAACCGCGCCGTTGTCGCTATACGCGTAAGCGACATCCAGATTCAGGCTCCAGTTGCGCCCATTCTGTACCCCGTAAGTGGAATCATCATAGCTGTCGTAGCTATGTTTGCCACCCAGGCCGAGCGAAACCTTTTCCGTAATCTGCCAATTCGCATTGGCCTTGACTTGCTGCTGGCGGCGCGAAGCATCAAAGAAGGGGTAATAGCCCAGGAAGTCCCCCCCATTGATCCCGGCCCCAAGACCACTGTTGTTGCCGGAAAAAGCCGCCTTGGCGTATTGATCGGAGTCGGTGCGGCGATGGCCATAAACATAGCCCACACGCATGTCTATATCATCTGTTGCCTGGAGCCGATAGCTTGTTTCCAACTTATCTTCACGGCTGCTGGTCGCCACCACGCAATTGGTGCCATCCGGAT
The DNA here is from genome assembly GCF_000373965.1 of Uliginosibacterium gangwonense DSM 18521. Classification (GTDB taxonomy): domain Bacteria; phylum Pseudomonadota; class Gammaproteobacteria; order Burkholderiales; family Rhodocyclaceae; genus Uliginosibacterium; species Uliginosibacterium gangwonense. The sequence goes on from NZ_KB892868.1 coordinate 95,708, forward strand.
AGGTGGCACTGGTCGCATAGTGATTGCACCAACGGTTGATGCCTTCGTGGGTGGCAGCCAAATGCAGGGCTTGCGCATGGGTGATGCGATAATCCCCCGATACATCATAGAGAATCTTTTCAAAGCTCAGGGGCGTATTCGGATAAGCCGCGTTATTCGTGGTATCCAGGGCATTGAAACGATAGATGTCCGAGCTTGTACGATTGTCGCGCAGGCTGTATTTGAAGCTTGTCGCCAAGGTCAGATTCTTGATGCTCTGGTTGGTGAGCTTCAGATTGGCATTTTCAGATACGACTTTGCCATGTAGAGAATTACTGGGCAAGGCCGCATTCATCATGCCCGCGTCAACCACATAAGCATCATTTTGCGTATTCAAGCCATAGGACAGATCACCTATGACACGTGTCTTGGGCGTGATCGCATAGTTGCCATCAAGATTCAACTGATGGAACTGGTTGCTCGGTGCCGTGACCATGGTCTGCATGACATTGCCGCCCGCAAAGGTCTGGAATTTCACGCTGTTAAAACGATCATTGAAGAACGAGCCGTAGTAAGAGGTGGCCAGATGCCCTTTTTCTCCCGACCAATTCAGCGCCACATTGAAAGTCTCGGTCTGGTAATAGGTTGGCATGGGGAGAATCGAAATCGCCTCACCCGTTACGGAACCAGCCTTGGCGGCAGAGCCAAAGGCCATCAGCTTGCCTCCGCTTTGATCGAGGTGATTGAACTCAAAATTCAGGGCAAGCGCAGGCGAGAATTTGTAGCCTGCCGTAAAGGCCGTATTCTGGCGGGTATTGTAAATATCCTGGTCGTGATAAGCGGCTTGTTGTGCTGCCGTGAGCGTATTGGTATTGGACGCAGTACCAAACCCGGTGGGCAGCACAAACTGGTTGCCCCCCATGGCCCCGGAGTAAACAGTTCGATAGGTGTCACTCGTGGTGTGGCGCAACTCATCGTAACTGACACCCAGATTCCATACGCCCTGATCACTGACGGAGGCCTGAGCCGAACGGGAAGTCAGGCCCAGATCCGTCCCGGAGATCGACCAGCGCAACGTCTTCCCATTGGCATTGTCGGTGTAGCCGCTGCCGCCACGGACACTGAAATTAAGGTTAAGGTAGCCCCCCTGCTTGGTCAGCCCGCTATATTCACCGAATTTGGCGGAATCCCGCGAAGTCGCAATCAGGCCCAGGGATACAAAGTTGGTGGGCTGCTTCAAAGCGGTCTCTTCGTCATTGTCGGCATGAGCCTGCATGCTAAAGAGGGCACCCACAACAGCCATGGCAAGAGTGCTGAGCTTCATCGCATCTTGACGATTCATCATAACAGTTCTCCTTCCACGTATCAGCGCAGGAAATAACCGCCTGCGGGGCTATTCGAACCATGCACCTGACTATGACAGTTTGTGCATGCGCGACCGGTATAGCTTGCACTGACAGACGCACCTGTAAAGCCGCCTTGTTTGCCAGCCGAATTCGGGCCTGCAGGACTACGACTTGCGTGCGGGGCATCGTGGCACTCGTCGCAGAGGAAGGGCGGGCGGGACTTCAGCAAGGAGGCGATATTCGAGCCGTGTGCCGTATGGCAGTTCGAACAATCTTCCACCACCGGCTGATGTTCAAACAGCACGGGACCACGCTTATCCGCATGGCATTGATAGCAGGTTTCATTCAAGGTGTTCTTCTTCAGCAGCTTGATGCCAACCGAACCGTGCGCGTTATGGCAATCCGAACATGCAACCTTGCCAGCAGCAATCGGGTGGGTTGAAATCTTGTGCGTATCCGCACGCTGTTCCTTGTGGCAAGCGAAGCAGACCTCGGCCTGGGTCGGTTTGCTCAACACCTTGTCATGCGGCGTGTGTGTAACGTGGCAATCGTTGCACGCCACACCATTCACCTGGTGTTGGCTGCCATCCCAATTATTATGCTTGACGCTGTTTTTATGGCAGCTCAGGCACTGGGCGGTACGTGTGTCGTCCCCCGAGCGGGCATAGCTGCCTTTCTTGAAGACGACGTCGGGAGCAGGCCGACCTTTGACGTTCGCCTCTCCTTTGACGTGTTTGTCGCTGTCTCCATGGCAGGATTGGCAGCTTGGGGAGCGCGCGTCTCCACGCATGCCATGCTTGGTCTGATAGATGGAGAGCACAGGGGCGGGCTCGGTTTCATCGTGGCAGCGCGTACAGATCGCGTCTTTCTTCAGCGTATCTTGCGCAAGCTCGGCTTTGGATTTTGCCGGACTCAGATCTGGCAATTGGATATTGTCAGCCGCCCACACTAACGGCGCACCACTGACACCAGCCACCAACATGCAGGCCACGAGCAATTTTCGGATTATGCTCATACAGTCTCCCATCCCCAAATAACGCATCACAACCTGCCATCAGGCTGCGGCAGGCAAGCAAAAGCATCCAAGTATAGATATACAACAACCAGGATGCTTCATAACAAACACTGCACTATGGTCTATATGCCATCGTTCAGGCAGCGAATGCGGATATGTCTCTGTTTGGGATTGGGGCGCTTCTTGATGTTCGCCCCTCATAGGGGGCTTATATAGCGCAACGATTTGATTATCTGTTGTACAGGCCTTTTGCGCTGTAGGACGATGATGAAAAAGGCCATAGGATTTTTCCTATGGCCTTCCTATCCATCAAGCCGGGGCTCAGTTCTGGCTCTGCATTGAGCGGCTAATTCCTGGAGACTTCCAGCAGATGATGTTCAATGGCATAACGAACCAAGTCCACGTGGTTCGACATCCCCATCTTGCCCAGGATATGCGATTTATGCGTACTCACTGTCTTGATACTCAAAGAAAGCTCTGCGGCAATCTCGGTCAGACTCGTCCCTTGCACAATGCGGGTAAAGATTTCATATTCCCGGTCAGACAAGGTCAGATGCGGAGGGCGGTTAACATCGCGTGAAGCTTCCAATAACAGCAACTCCGCCACCTTGTTGCTGAAATAGGTTCCGCCCCCTGCCACCTTGCGCATGACGGGCAGGAGCAGATCACCATCCGCCTCCTTGGAGAGATAACCCGATGCCCCACAGCGCAGGGCTCTTAAGGCATATTGTTCCTCGGGGTGCATGCTGAAAATCAGAATCGGCAGCTTCGGGCGCTCAACCCTGATCCGTTTGATCAAATCCAGGCCGTTGCGCCCCTGCATCGACAAATCCAGAATCAGCAGGCCCCACTCTCGTTCCCGGACCTTGTCCAAAGTCTGATTGCCATCGCTGGCCTCACCCGCAACAACCAGATCATCCGTGTCATCAAGGATTTTTTTCAAGCCATCCCGGATAATGGCATGATCATCTGCGACCAACACTTCGATTTTCATACTGCCTCTTCCTGAATACATGTGCTGTCCAGTGGGAGTGTCACCTCCACGCGCGTCCCATCACCTGGCTGGCTCGTGATGCAAAATTGCCCCCCCAGCGCATTCGCCCTCTCCCGCATGCTGACCAAGCCGAAACCATGCGACGGCTGTTCCAGATTCACGCCTTTGCCATCGTCATGAATGCAGAGCACCAATTGCCCATCCTCCGCAGTCAGGCGAATAACCACCCGGCTCGCTTGCGCATGGCGCATGATGTTGGTCAGAGATTCCTGCACAATCCGGTAAAGAGCGGTCGCCGTAGCTTCATCCGTAACCTGTCTGGCGGCCTCCAGCTCCAGCTCAATCGCCAGATCGCTACGCTTGGCAAACTCCCTGGCTTGCCAAGCCACCGCATCGCCAAAGCCCAGATCATCCAATACAGGGGGGCGCAGCTCTGTAGATATCCGACGTACGGAGGCAATCGCAACATCCAGCATCCCCCGCATTTCATCCACTTTGGTAGCTGAAACAGGGCGGTCTTCCTTGGTGCGACGACTCAGCCAAGACAAATCCAGTTTGAGCCCGGTCAGCTGCTGCCCCAACTCGTCATGCAATTCATGTGCAATGCGCGTTCTTTCCTGCTCGCGCACCTCCTGCAATGAAACGGACAAACCACGCAACTGTTGATTCACCTCGCGCAGCTGATACTCGGTGCGCCGTTGCTCGGTCACGTCCCGCAACACCGCCGTCAGTTGCGGGCGGCCACCAATCAAAGCATAGGACACCGTTGACTCAATCGGAAACTCTGTCCCATCTGCCCGATGCCCGATGATTTGTGGCTGCAAATCCAATTCCGATTCGGCATTTTGCGCCAGTTGCCGAAAAATCTCGTGCAACTGCGCAGGCAGACTCGCAGGCAAAGCGTGCCCAAGCACATCCTGGGCTTTCAGGCCCAGCATCTGTTCAGCCGCAGGGTTAAACAACAGCACGCGAAAAGATTCATCCACCGCAATAATTGCATCCATCATGGATACAACGGTCTGATGGTAGCGCTCGTTTGCTTCGTTCAAGGCCCGAGCCAAACCTTCCTCACGCACCAGTTCCTTCATCAGAAACGTGGCCACAGCCGCAATGAACAGGATGATCAGACTGGCGCCCAGGGCAATCGGGATAGCCGTCTCGCGCCACGAAGCCAACGCCTCGCCCTGCTCGTTGGTCACGCTGATCAGGAACGGAAAGCCATACACCCGCCCCAGCGCAAACGATTCCTCCAACCCCTTCTCATTGCGATGGCGTCCGAACACAACCTCATTGCGCTGCACGGGCAATTTCATCGAAACGATTTCAGGCGCGCGCTGCCCCAGCACAGTATCACGCCTGGGCTGGCTGGCGACCAGCGTTCCATCGATCAGATACAGCGCGACTGGCCGAACGTAATCCAGCTTGAGCAGCGCGTAGAGATCCTCAATATAAGGCGTGTTCATTCCCGCCACGATCGCCCCTTTGAAATTTCCGTCTGGATCACTGAAGCGCCGTGCAATATGTAACGTCCACTCCTGGCTTTTGCGGCTCATCACGGGCTTGTCGATATAAAGCGTATCGTCTTTCTGATGTGCCAGTGCTTTGAAATAGTCACGATCCGCAACAGAAAGTTTTGTCTGGGGGATTTCCCGGGATGAATTTACAACGATCCCATTCGCATCAACAATAAACAAGGAATTGAGGTGACGGACCCCGAATACGCGGGTATTGAGCAAAAGATGGATGGGGGCACTATCCAAAGCCAGCTGCCGCCCATAGGGGTGTTGCAGGCGCTCCTGAACGCTTTTCAGCAAAACGTCCGTGCTGTCCAGGCTCTGTTCGGTCGCCTCCATAAACATGCGGGTCACGCTGACCGCCTCCAGGCTGGCATGCGCCAGCTCCCGCTTGCGCAAGTCCCACAGCCAGAAGGCCGTCGAGATCACGATCGCCGAAATAGTCAGCGTCGCCAAAACGCCCACGGCATAGGCAGGACGGGTCTTCCACCGAATAATATCCATCTTCACGGCAGCCAAGCCTTATCCGACATGTTCAAACGCTGTGAGCTTGCCCGGTTTACGCCTCGGCGTACAGTCCTCAGAGCGGATAATCGATGTGCCACGACGTCAACGCACAAAGCCGGGCACATGGCCCGGCTTCATACGGCTCCCAGCAAAATCATTTGGCCTGTGCGCGCAACCAGGCAATCAGATTGTCAATTTCGGCCTTGTCCTTGGTTTTCAGGATCTTGTGGTCTTCTTCAGTGCCATCTTCCAGCTTGACCTTGGGGCCGGTGGTCAAGTGGGTAAGGATTTTGGCATTTGTTTCAGCATCCGGCTTGCCCTTGAACTTTGTGGCAATTTCCTTAAAGGACTTGGCTTCCTTCGCCTTATCAATGCCATGGCACTTCAAACACCCTTCTTTTTTAGCCAAAGCCTCTGCAGCGGATGCGTCGACAGCGGCCGATGCACACTGCGAATACGCCAGGGCCGCCATACACAGTGCGGCGGCGATATGGGTAGTGGCTTTCATTTTCATCATGTTGCTCCGAAAAATACTTGATCGTATGAGAAATACCGGCTCAATGTTCATGCCAACCTGTAATCATCGTTTTAAACAAGCTGGTCACGGTCTTCCCCATTGTGCCTAGATAGATATGGGCCACCGCAAAAAGCAGAATGCATGCTGCAGACAAATAGTGCAGCACCGCCACCGGGAGCAGGCCATCCACCCCGAAAATGCGGCTTGGCGCAAACTGCGGATAGAGAAAGATCAGGCCGGTGAGCACCGTAACAGGTAACACCATATAAATAATGAACCAGTAGGTGAGCGCCTGCAACGCATTGAAGTTGGCTTCCTTGGTTACCGGGAAGGGTTCAGGCTCACCTTTGAAAACACCCCAGCAATAATACTGAATCTGTACCCAGCATCGCGCCAAAATGCCCGGTGGCTTGGGTACAAATTGCCACCAATTCCCGCTGATGGCATTGGCCACCACGAAGAACGCATACAAGGCGACAAGGAGGGTCCCGGCAATGCTATGGATACGCACCGCCAGCGAGAATTCAACCAGAACAGTACTGGGGCTTGCAAAATGAATACTGATGCCTGTAATGCCCAGCGTAATGATCAAGGCTGCGTTCGTCCAATGCCAGAGGCGCAACCATAGCGGCAACAGATAAATGCGTTCAGTCATGCTACTTTCTCCGCCGCAAGGCTGCAGCCACAATGCGCAACAGGCCGTGAATGGCTACCCCTAACACAGTCAATGCGGCCAAGCCGATCAGGATGGAATCTAATATCGGATTCCGCGTTGCGCCAATCACGTAAGACTTGCCCAAAATCACGCTATTGACGAAGCCATACTTTTGATGCTCGTCCTTGGCAAGATAGCGGTACAGCCGCAGGTTCAACTGTGTGTTCACACTATGGCAGGTCACGCATTTACGTTCGGCCTTATCCTTGTTCACAATCTCGTGCGAGAGCATGTCCGAACTCAGCGGCGTATGGCATTCCACACAGCGTACCGACTGCCAGTGCAAGCGGGTATTGGGCAGCCAGGAGTGGATGTCGTCAATCGGCGGACGGGTTTTCTTCTCCGGCGCGAATTTGGCAAAGGTTTGATCCGAATCGTGACACCCCAGGCAAATCCGATTGTCCTGCGCCACCAGCTTACCCGCATCGGTCTGCTTGGCAGCGTTACGCATCACGTGCGGGTTATGACATGTGGTGCAGGTGAATTTGTCGGCCATGTGCTTGGCATGCACCGAACGATTGAATTCAGGCTCGATCTTTGCCACTTTCTTGGAGTGGCAATCCTCGCAGGTGCCGGTGGAGTCTTTCGCATCCGGCGCATGAGGGAAATCGTCATAGCCCTCGTTGTGGCACTTTGTGCAGGCCAGACGACCGTGATCGGCATTCTTGAAAACATCTGGGTCCACGATCACCTGGCGCAGCTTGGCCAGATCCAGACCTGCTTGGGGCGGATGTTGCAGCGCTTCGGGCGCATGACAGGCAAAGCACTGCTCGTTGATTTTGCGTGCCTTCTCTAATGCCTCGGGGGTAGGGCCAGAATTTTCGGCATGCGCAAATGCTCCCCCTCCTATGAACCACAGGCAGACCAGCAGACGGAGCAATACCGCAATAAACGATTTCATGGATAGCCAGTTCTGTAACCGAATGACGGACCCACACAGGCAGACAGCCTATATAAAGACATGACTGGCGTGTTTGGTTTTAAGGCAGACTTCCCGTATGGACAAACATTATCCTCACCAACAATATGGTTAGATGTAGGACGATGATGAAAATAGCCATAGGAATAATCTGAGTACCGCCTTCAGACAGAAACGTGACAATCATTTTCAAACCTGAAAACCTGTTCAGAATCTGTCGCGGAAAAACGTCAGCGGTATGGAGAACAACGCATGAGCCCCGATCACGGCCTCCCAGTAAGAATTATGCACAGGTTCTGAATACGGTACTGTAGGCTGCGGCCCCGCCTGATCAATACAGATCACTGGGTAGCTTGAGATGGCGCGGAAGTTTGGAAGCACAGGCTGGGCTGGAGCGGCCCTTGTGCGAATCCGACCCGATGCGGATCGAACGTAAGGGGTGACTCGGCTGGGACGCTACTGGATAACTCCGCCAATTAGCACCGCTAATCAACGCCCCCCAATAGGCGATTGCGGAAAATCCAATCCGCATTATTGTCGCAGCAACTCACAAGATTGACTGACGGACGCCTATCGGGCCAATGAATGCGGAGCGGGCGACGACTGCTCAGCCCGCTTGGCCTTGCGTTCGGCCACCTCACGAGCGCGTACCTCGTATTTGGCCGCATCTGCTTTTGCCTTGTCGGCTCGGATCTTGGCTTGCTCCGCCTCCTTGGCGTGGCGAGCGTCGGCCTCCTGCCTGCGCTGCTGCTTTTGGGCTTCAAATTTGGCCGTTTTTTCGGCAGACAGCGCCGGCGGGGCGATCCGCACGGGCTCAGAGGCGGCAGCGGCAGCCTCAGACGCCGCGGGCTTCGGTGCCGATCTGGGGGAATTCATGTGGATGGATGCCTGGTTGGCCCGCTTGGCCTTCAGCTCTGACTCATGCAACCGGTTCAAGCCGGTTTTGGCCTCCGTATCGATACGGTTGGCTTCGATCTCTTTCTTGCGGGCCTGGGCGATATCCTTCAGATAGTGTTCCCGCGCACTGTCCCGGCAGGCATTCACCAGAATCTTGCGCATGCATCCCGCGTCCTCCTGCACGTAGGCCGTCTCGGCGCGATGGCGGATCTCCCCAGCTTCATTGCGCAACTGCTCGGCATGCTCCCGCTGTGCCAACAAACCCACTTCCATTGCCTGCGTATCTGCAGCCCATACAGCCGGGCTTAAAGCAGCCAAAAGGAGGGCAAAGATCATCGATTTCATGTGCTATCCAGCCAAGGTTGTTCAAGATGCGTAGAATACGCACCGGATTTTCCCACTTTTCTGACTTCTTTTGCCTTGATTCAGTTCCGCTCCCTCAGCCTTGCGCGTGGCGCCCGTCGCCTGATCGACAATCTTTCCCTGCAAATCCACCCCGGCTGGCGCCTCGGCGTCGTGGGGGCGAACGGCACAGGCAAGTCCAGCCTGTTTGCCCTGCTGCGTGGAGAACTCCATCAGGATACGGGGGATTTGGACATTCCGTCCACCTGGAGCATCGCCCACGTTGCCCAGGAAACCCCCGCGCTGCCCTGCTCGGCACTAGATTACGTGCTGGATGGAGACGTTGAACTGCGCACCATCCAGCGCCGTCTGGACGAGGCCGAAACCGCACACGATGGGCATCTGATCGGCGATTTGCACACCCGGCTGCAGGAAATCGATGGCTACTCGGCCACCGCCCGGGCGAGCACCCTGCTGCACGGCCTGGGGTTTGGGGATGCGGACTTCAACCGCCCGGTATCGGATTTTTCCGGCGGCTGGCGCATGCGCCTGAATCTGGCCCAGGCGCTGATGTGCCGCTCTGACCTGCTGTTGCTGGATGAGCCCACCAACCACCTCGATCTGGATGCCGTGGTGTGGCTGGAAAAATGGCTGGCGGCCTATCGTGGCACGCTACTGCTGATTTCGCATGACCGCGATTTTCTGGATGCCTGCGTCACCCACATCGCCCACCTGGATCAGCAAAAGCTCACGCTCTACACCGGCAACTACGACGCCTTCGAGGATCAGCACGCCGCCCAATTGGCGCAGCAGCAGGCGCTGTTTGACAAGCAGCAGCGCGAAGTGGCCCACCTGCAAAAATATATCGACCGCTTCCGCGCCAAAGCCACCAAGGCCCGGCAGGCACAAAGCCGCATCAAGGCACTGGATCGCATGGAGCGGATCGCTGCCGCTCACGTTGATACCCCCTTCGATTTCTCCTTCCCGGAGCCAGATCGCGCCCCTGATCCGCTGGTCACACTCAAAGACCTACAACTGGGTTACGAAGACAAGACCATCCTGCGCAATGTGAAGCTCGAACTGCGCCCTGGCGCGCGTCTGGGCTTGCTTGGGCCGAACGGGGCCGGGAAGTCCACCCTGATCAAACATCTGGCCGGTGATCTGGCGCCCCAGCAAGGCAGCTCCCTGCTCGGCAAAGGCGTGGTGCTGGGCTACTTTGCACAGCATCAGCTTGAACAGCTGCGCCCGGACGAGTCTCCGCTACAGCATTTGGTTCGCCAGGAGCCGCTGACCCGTGAGCAGGACTTGCGCGATTACCTGGGTGGTTTCGACTTCCGGGGCAACATGGTCGATACCCCTGTCGGCCCCTTCTCCGGTGGGGAAAAATCCCGACTGGCTCTGGCGCTCTTGATCCGTCACAAACCCAATCTGCTTTTGCTCGACGAGCCGACCAACCACCTTGATCTGGAAATGCGCCATGCATTGACCAAGGCGCTCTCGGAATACGACGGCAGTATGGTACTGGTGAGTCACGACCGGGCGCTACTCCGCACCGTCTGCGATGACTTCCTGCTGGTGGCCGATGGGGTCGCCATGCCTTTTGATGGCGATGTGGACGATTACCTGCTCTGGCTGGAAGCACGCCGCAGCCGCGAGGCCGACGCCCGCCAGGATACCCAGGCACTGGACGACAAGGCTGCCCGTATAGCTGCCCGCGAAGCCGATAAGGCAGAGCGGCAAGCCAAGCTTACCCGCCGCCGCCCCTTGCTCAAGGAACTGGAGCAACTGGAGGGTCGGCTGGCTACTTGGCAGAAGGATAAAAAACAGATCGACGACGAAGTCGCTGATCCGGATCTTTATGCCAGTGGTGATAGTACCCGCGTGCAGGCGCTGCTCAAACGCCAGGGGGAACTGGCGCAACAGATCGATACCGCAGAGGAACGCTGGCTGGAAATCCAGAGCGAACTGGAAGAAATCGGCGAGGTTTAGACGCCACGTCCCTGTGATGACCCTGCCCGATTTGGCCTGACAGACAAAAGTCTGTTTTTGATGCCTGTGCCTGCCCGGTATACCAACATGCAGAGTTGGGATATCCAAAGAGCAGACCATGGCTACAACCGTCAAAAGCAGGATCTATCTTCTGATCGGGCTGATGATGCTTTCCATCATTGGCATCACCGGCTACTTTCTAGCCAATATGCGCAGCCAGATGCTGGTGGATCGGCAGCACGCCACGCGTGTCGCCATCGATAACGCCTACTCGGTCATCGAGTATTACGGCAAGCAAGCTGCATCAGGCGCCATGAGCGTGGCCGACGCACAAAAAGCCGCCAAAACGGGGGTGGGTGCGATGCGCTACGACGAGGGGACCAACTACTTCTCGCTCTACGACACCCGCGCCTATATGGTCCAGCATCCAATCAAGGCTGAAATGAACGGAAAGGATCAGTCCCAGCTCCAGGACCCCAATGGCGTCTTCATGGTCAAGGAATTGGTTGCAGCCGCACAGCGGGGCAAGGGCGAATTTGTGGAATACCTGTGGCCCAAACCCAACGGCAAGGAAGCGCTGCCCAAGATCGCCTATTCCAAACTGTACGCCCCCTGGGGCTGGGTGGTTGGCAGCGGCCTGTATGTGGATGACGTAGATACGGCCTACCGCAAGAATGTTGGCCAAGCTGCGATCATGATCGTGATCGCCTGCGTCATCCTGACAGTGGCGACGCTGTTTATTGCCCGCGTCATCACCGGACCGCTGGAGCGGCTGCGCAGCATCATGGCCGGAGTCTCCACGACAGGCAATCTGCGGGTCGCCGTCCCAATGGAAGGCAGCAGGGAGATTCAAGACATCAGCCACGCCTTCCAGCAGATGCTGACCAATCTGTCCGCAGTTGTCGAAGGGGTGGTGCATGAGTCAGGCGTGGTCAATCATGCCGTTGTGACACTTGCCGATCATGTGCGTGATATCGAATCCTCGTCGCATGCGCAAAGCTCGCAGTCGCAGTCGGTAGCGGCGACAATTGAGGAGATCAGCGTATCGATCGATTCGATCGCGTCTAACGTGCAGGAGGTGGATGCGCGCTCAAAATCCACTCAAAGTCTGGTGCTGGAAGGCTGCACCAAGGTCGATGAAGCCGTGAGTGCCATGAATGACATGGCAGACCGTATCACCGCCGCCACCACTGCCGTGCAGGCATTGGGCGAGCAGTCGCAACGGATTTCTGAAATCCTGAATGTGATCCGTGAGATTGCCGATCAGACCAACCTGCTGGCATTGAATGCCGCCATTGAAGCGGCCCGTGCCGGAGAACAGGGGCGTGGCTTTGCGGTGGTGGCCGATGAGGTGCGCAAACTGGCTGAACGCACCACGCAAAGCATTTTGCAGATCGGCGAGATGATTGGCACGGTGCAAAGGCAGACGCAGGAAACCGTGGAGACCATTGCCGTAGTCAGCGCTGAAGCCCAGGCAGGCGTGGCACACGCACGTCTGGCGGGTGAGGCGGTCGCGCGTATCGACGAATCATCCGCCGAGGTCGCAGGCTTTATCAGCGGCATTCATGCTGCCATCAAGGAGCAAAGCACCGCCAGCCAGCAGATTGCCCAGATCATTGATGACATGAGTAGCCGCATCGAACAAGCCAGCCAACGCGTTACAGCCGTGAGCGAACAGATCAAGGAACTCGAATCCATGTCCGCCCGTCTGCAAAACGAAGTCAGCGTATTCAAGACTTGAACAATGATCGGCCGGGTTAACGAAAAAGACGCCCGAAGGCGCCTTTCCCGTCAGACACAACACACACCTTTTAGAACCTGTTTCTGATCTGTAGCGTAAGATCAGGACAGATTATTAGCGCGGCAGCACACTTGCCCCCATCAGGAACGCATCCACCTCACGTGCGGCCTGACGCCCTTCGCGGATCGCCCATACCACCAGCGATTGGCCACGACGGGTATCGCCTGCGACAAAAACCTTTGCCACGTTGGAGGCATAGCAGCCCACGCCATCGGTCGTTGCCTTGGCGTTGCCACGCGCATCCTTCTCGACGCCGAAGCTCTCCAACAAGCTTGCCACCGGATTGACAAAGCCCATCGCCAAGAACACGGCTTCTGCGGGGACTTCGCGCTCGGAGCCCGCAACTTCGCTCATCTTCATCTGGCCGGTTTTCTCGTCGCGCTTCCACTCGACTTGCGCCGTCACCATCGACTTGAGCTTGCCGTTCTCACCCCGGAATTCCTTGGTGGTCACCGACCATTCGCGGCTGCAACCTTCGTCATGCGACGAGGAGGTACGCAGCTTATTAGGCCAGTACGGCCAAGTCACCGACTTGTTTTCCTGCACCGGGGGCTTGGAGAGCAATTCGATTTGCAGGATGCTCTTCGCACCCTGGCGGTTGGAGGTGCCCACGCAGTCAGAACCCGTATCGCCGCCACCGATGACAACAACATTCTTACCACTTACCTTGATCTGGTCACGCAGCTTGTCACCGGCATTGACCTTGTTCTGCTGGGGCAGGAACTCCATGGCGAAATACACGCCTTCCAGTTCCCGGCCGGGGATCGGCAGATCACGCGGGGTTTCGGAACCTGCACAGATGACGACCGCATCAAAATCCTTGAGCAGCTTCTTCGGCGTGATCTTTTCCTTGGCATCCGTCCCCACGCCCTTGGGCAGATCAGCCTCACCGATATAGACGCTGGTCTTGAAGACCACGCCTTCGGCTTCCATCTGCTTGACGCGACGGTCGATCAAACCCTTGTCGAGCTTGAAGTCGGGGATGCCATAACGCAGCAAGCCACCAAGGCGGTCACGCTTTTCAAAAACCGTTACGTCATGACCCGCGCGGGCCAGCTGCTGGGCAGCGGCCAGACCGGAGGGGCCCGAGCCGACCACAGCAATCTTCTTACCCGTTTTCTGGGCAGCGGGCTTGGGGATCACCCAGCCACTTTCCCAGGCCTTGTCGATGATGGCGTGCTCGATGGACTTGATGCCCACTGGCGGCGCATTGATACCCAAGGTGCATGCAGCCTCACACGGAGCCGGACAAATACGCCCGGTAAACTCCGGGAAGTTATTGGTCGAATGCAGCACATCAATGGCTTCACGCCACCTGTTTTTGTAGACCAGATCGTTCCAGTCCGGAATGATGTTGTTGACCGGGCAGCCGTTGTTGCAGAACGGAATGCCGCAATCCATGCAGCGTGCGCCCTGAATCTTGGCCTGCTCGTCCGTCAGATGCATGACGAACTCTTTGTAGTGCTTCTTGCGCGATTCGGGCGCTTCGTAGCCCTCTTCCTGACGCTCAAACTCAAGAAAGCCTGTTACTTTTCCCATTTCAGTAATTCCTCGCTCAGTTCCGCAGGCTCAGGCTGCAACGGTTTCAGACTTGGCGCGTGCGGCGGCTGCCAATTCCTTCAATGCGCGGCGGTATTCCTTCGGCATTACTTTGACGAAGGCGCGGCGGGTTTCCCCCCAGCTCTCCAGCAGAATTTTGGCACGCATGCTGCCGGTATGGCGGAAGTGGTTTTCGATCAGCTGCTTGAGGATCACCTCATCGGCCTCGCCCACGCTGCCACGCGTTACGGCATGCCACTCGTCACGGTGGATTTTCTCGGCCTGCTCGGCTGCGGACAGCACTGGCTCCAGATCCACCATCGTGGTGTTGGCGCGTGCCGGGAATTGGCCCTTCGGGTCATACACGTAGCTCACACCACCCGACATCCCTGCTGCATAGTTGCGCCCCGTCTCGCCAAGCACCACCACCGTACCACCGGTCATGTATTCGCAGCCGTGGTCACCCACGCCTTCCACCACCGCTGCCGCGCCAGAGTTGCGCACCGCGAAACGCTCGCCCCCTACACCATTGAAGTAGGCTTCACCCGCAATCGCGCCGAACAGTACGGTGTTGCCGACGATGATGTGTTCCGGGCCGAAACCACGGAAATCGTTGGGGCTGCGCACGATCACACGGCCACCGGACAGGCCCTTGCCAACGTAGTCGTTACCGTCGCCCACCAGATCCAGGGTCACGCCGTGAGCCAGAAAGGCGCCGAAGCTCTGCCCGGCCGTACCGGTCAATTGCACGTGGATGGTGTCATCCGGCAAACCTGCGAAGCCATAACGCTTGGCGACTTCACCGGAGAGCATCGCCCCCACTGAGCGGTTGACGTTGATGATCGGCTGGATGAAGGAGACGCGCTCGCCCTTTTCCAGTGCCGGTTGTGCCTTCTCGATCAACTTATTGTCGAGCGACTTTTGCAGCATATGATCTTGTACGTCCACCACACGACGCGGCGAGTCCACTTGCGGCACATGGAAGACGCGGGAGAAGTCCAGCCCTTGAGCCTTCCAGTGTTCAATCGCACGCTTCTTGTCGAGCAGGTCAGCACGACCGATCAGGTCTTCAAACTTGCGGATACCCAGTTGGGCCATCAGTTCGCGCACTTCTTCAGCCACGAAGAAGAAGTAGTTCACCACATGTTCCGGCTGGCCGGAGAAGCGGGCGCGCAACACGGGGTCTTGCGTGGCCACACCGACCGGGCAGGTATTCAGGTGGCATTTACGCATCATGATGCAGCCTTCCACCACCAGCGGCGCCGTGGCAAAGCCCATTTCATCGGCACCGAGGAGTGCTGCGATGACAACGTCACGACCGGTCTTCATCTGGCCGTCAGCCTGCACCACGATCCGGCTACGCAGGCCGTTCATCATGAGGGTCTGCTGGGTTTCAGCCAGACCGAGTTCCCACGGCGAACCGGCGTGCTTGATCGAAGACAGGGGCGACGCGCCCGTGCCACCGTCATGCCCGGCGATCACCACGTGGTCAGCCTTACACTTGGCCACACCTGCTGCCACCGTGCCGACGCCGACTTCGGACACCAGCTTCACGGAGATGGAAGCCTTCGGGTTGACGTTCTTTAGATCGTGGATCAGCTGGGCCAGATCCTCAATCGAATAGATGTCGTGGTGCGGCGGGGGCGAGATCAGGCCGACGCCCGGCACCGAGAAGCGCAGCATGCCGATGTACTCGGAGACCTTGCCCCCGGGCAACTGACCACCTTCACCAGGCTTGGCGCCCTGCGCCATCTTGATCTGGATCTGGTCGGCAGAGGTGAGGTATTCGGTGGTTACACCGAAACGGCCAGATGCCACCTGCTTGATCTTGGAGCGCAGGGAGTCGCCTTCCTTCAGCTCGATATCACGCTCAATGCGATCCTTGCCGATGATGCTGGAGAGCATTTCACCCTTCTTGATGAAAATGCCCTGCATCTCCTTCTTGTAACGATTCGGGTCTTCGCCACCTTCACCGGTGTTGGACTTGCCGCCAATGCGGTTCATCGCAATGGCCAGGGTCGAGTGGGCTTCGGTAGAAATAGACCCCAGCGACATGGCCCCGGTGGCAAAGCGCTTGACGATATCCTTGGCGGATTCGACTTCATCCAGGGGAATCGCACGGGCCGGGTCGATCTTGAATTCGAACAGGCCGCGCAGCGTCATGTGACGCTTGCCCTGATCATTGATGATCTGAGCATATTCCTTGTAGTTCTGGAAGTTACCGGTGCGGGTGGAGTGTTGCAGCTTAGCAATCGCGTCCGGCGTCCACATATGCTCTTCGCCACGGATACGGAAGGCGTACTCGCCACCCGCATCAAGCGCATCGGCCAACAGGGGGGAGGCACCGAATGCATCAGCGTGCAGACGCAGGGCTTCTTCAGCCACTTCAAAGATGCCGATGCCTTCGACATTCGAGGGGGTGCCGGAGAAATACTTGTCGATCAGCGCCTTGTTCAGACCAATGGCTTCAAAAATCTGCGCACCACAGTAGGACATATAGGTAGAGATGCCCATCTTGGACATCACTTTGCACAAGCCCTTGCCCACCGCCTTGGTGAAGTTGTAGATCGCCTTGTCGCCATCAATGTTCGGCAGCGTCTTGGCCAACTCACGCAGGGTTTCCATCGCCAGATAGGGGTGAACCGCTTCGGCACCATAACCTGCGAGCAGGGCGAAGTGATGCACTTCGCGGGCAGAGCCGGTTTCCACCACCAGACCAGTAGAGGTACGCAGGCCCTTCTTCACCAAATGCTGGTGCACTGCGCTCGTGGCCAGCAAGGCGGGGATGGCCACGTGGGCGGCATCCAGCTTGCGGTCGGAGACGATCAGCACGTTGTAGCCCGAGCGCACGGCGTCTTCTGCCTGGGCGCACAGCGAGGCCAGACGGGCTTCGATACCGTCCTTGCCCCAGGCGACCGGATAGCAGATATCCAGCTCATGGGATTTGAACTTGTTGTCGGTGTACTTCTCGATGTCGCGCAGCTTGGCCATGTCCTGGAAGTCCAGCACGGGCTGGGAGACTTCGAGGCGCATCGGCGGGTTGACGTTGTTCAAGTCCAGCAGGTTGGGCTTCGGCCCGATGAAGGACACGGTGGACATCACCAGCGCCTCGCGGATCGGGTCGATCGGCGGGTTGGTCACCTGGGCGAACAACTGCTTGAAGTAGTTGTACAGCGGCTTGTTCTTGTTGGACATGACTGCGAGCGGCGAGTCATTGCCCATGGAGCCGATGGCTTCTTCGCCATTGGCAGCCATCGGCGTCATCAGGAACTTGATGTCTTCCTGGGTATAACCGAAGGCTTGTTGGCGATCCAACAAGGGGGCGCGGGACACCGGCAGTTGCTCGGGGCCATCCACCTCTTCAAGCTTGATCTGGATGCGGGAAATCCACTCGCGGTAGGGCTTGGCGTTAGCCAGCGCGTCCTTGAGTTCCTTGTCGTCGATGATGCGACCGGCTTCCATGTCGATCAGGAACATCTTGCCGGGCTGCAGACGCCACTTCTTGATGATCTTGCTCTCCGGCACCGGCAGCACACCGGCTTCGGACGCCATGATCACCATGTCATCTTCGGTCACGATGTAGCGAGCCGGACGCAGGCCGTTACGATCCAGCGTGGCGCCAATCTGGCGGCCGTCGGTGAAGGCGATGGCAGCGGGGCCGTCCCACGGCTCCATCATCGCGGCATGGTATTCGTAGAAGGCGCGACGATTCTCATCCATCAATGCGTGCTGTTCCCAGGCTTCCGGGATCATCATCATCGCGGCCTGGGCGAGCGGGTAGCCCGCCATGGTCAGCAGTTCGATACAGTTGTCGAAGGTTGCCGTGTCTGACTGGCCTTCATACACCACCGGGTAGAGCTTGCGCAAATCTTCACCCAGCACGGCGGAGCGCATCACACCTTCGCGGGCACGCAGCCAGTTGAAGTTGCCCTTCACCGTGTTGATTTCGCCGTTATGGGCGATCATGCGGTAGGGGTGGGCCAAGGGCCACTCAGGGAAGGTATTGGTGGAGAAGCGTTGGTGCACCAGCGCCAGGGCGGATACGCAACGCGGATCGGCCAGGTCCTTGTAGTACACGCCCACCTGGGTGGCGAGCAGCAGGCCCTTGTAGATGATCGTCCGTGCCGACATCGAGGGCACGTAGTATTCCTTGCCGTGCTTGAGCGAGAGCTTCTGGATCGCGTGGCTGGCCATCTTGCGGATGACGTAGAGCTTGCGTTCCAAGGCTTCGGTCACCATCACATCCGGGCCGCGACCGACGAAGATCTGGCGGATGATGGGTTCCTTGGCGCGCACACGCGGCGACATCGGCATCTCGTGGTTGACGGGCACATCACGCCAGCCCAGCACCACTTGCCCTTCGGCACGCACTGCACGTTCCAGTTCCTGCTCACAGGCTTGGCGGGAAGCGGCTTCCTTGGGCAGGAAGATCATGCCCACACCGTATTCGCCTGCGGGCGGCAGCTTCACGCCCTGTGCAGTCATCTCTTCGCGGAAGAAGGCATCGGGAATCTGGATCAGGATGCCCGCACCGTCGCCCATCAGGGCGTCAGCCCCGACTGCGCCCCGGTGATCCAGGTTTTCCAGGATCTTCAGGCCGCCCTGAATGATCTCGTGGCTCTTCTTGCCTTTGATGTGGGCCACAAAACCCACGCCACAGGCATCATGTTCATTGGCGGGGTTGTACAACCCCTGCGAACGCATTTCCATTCTTTCCACTCCTGAATCGGGTAAACCGAGGTCGAACCGGATGCATTTATATATACGAGGTTTGAAATATAGGCCGCATCCCCTGCTTGGCACAAGACATTTAAATTGGGGTCAGAGTGTATTTATACCGTAAAGCAAGTTTATTTGAAATTAAATTAGGGTCAGAGTAATTATTGAGCACCAATTCAGCCCTTCGGCCTATGCCCACATAGACAGCAAGGACGAGCGCACGCTTTCAAGTCAGGCTCACCACCTAGGCGGCTGGCGCGGCGGCGACGCAATCATCTGCCGAAATGCCCAACACAGTGGTGGGCGCGATCCGCTTCAGGCAAAATAGACGCCTATATTTAGTAGCCTCCCCTTTATGAATCGTTTAGTAGCAGCCCTCGCCTTTGCCGCCCAAAAGCACCGGGACCAGCGGCGCAAAGATCTCGCCGCATCGCCTTACATCAACCACCCCATCGCCCTGGCCAATGTGCTCGCCAACGAAGTCGGGATTGATGATGAGCGCGTGTTGATTGCCGCCGTCCTACACGACACCATTGAAGACACCAATACGACAGAACAGGAGCTTGTCCGGGAGTTCGGCAAGGAAATTTCCGACATCGTCATGGAAGTCACCGACGACAAGTCCTTGCCCAAGGCAGAACGCAAGCGGCGCCAGATTGAACACGCCAGCACGATCAGCCGCCGCGCCAAGCTCGTGAAGCTGGCCGACAAAATCTGTAATCTGCGGGATATCCACAACAGCCCGCCTGCGGACTGGTCGCTTGAGCGCAAGCAGGAATACTATGAATGGGCCAAAGCCGTCGTCAACGGCTTGCGAGGCGTACACCCGGCGTTGGAACACCTGTTTGACGAAGCCTGCAAAACGCGTCCCTAAACCTGCTTGCCGGGCACTTGCACAAAAAGCTTTGTGCATTAACAAAGCACAAAACCGTCTTTGGATGCCTTGGCAAAACGATCTAGACTGGCCTCCTGGTTAACGTTCCCACGCAGGAGCCCTTATGGATCGCAGCCCCCTTCTCACCCGCCGCCACTTTCTAGCCGGACTCTCTGCCCTGGCGGCGTCCGCCCCCTTGGGCCGTGTGCTGGCAGCGGAAACGACGAAAGAAATCGGGAAAGGCGCGGGGCAGGACAAGGGCAAAACTTCACGGCTGATCCTGCTTGGAACCGGTGGCGGCCCCACGCCCAAGCCGAATCGCTCGGCGCCTGCGCAGGTCATTGTCATCAACGGTCAATCCTACGTCATCGATTGTGGTAACGGAGTGGCCCGCCAACTGGTGCTGGCCGGGCTGAAACTGGGCTCGATCCGCAATGTGTTTCTCACCCATCACCATTCGGATCACAACGCGGATTACGGCAACCTGCTCCTACTTGCGTGGGGCTCAGACCTGGCTCATCGCGTAGACACCTACGGCCCACCGCCCCTGGTGAAGATGACGGAGCAATTCCTTGCGCTCAATGACTACGACATTCTCACCCGCATTGCAGACGAAGGGCGTCCGCCGCTCAAAGACCTGATTGTCCCGCACGAATTCTCCACGCCCGACGTGATATTTGAGGACGAGAACGTCAAGGTCACGGCCACCCTGGTCGAACATCCGCCCGTCACACCCGCGTTTGCCTACCGTTTTGATTGCCCGGATCGCTCCATCGTGATTTCTGGCGACACGCGCCCAACACCCAATCTCGTCAAGCTCGCCAAGGATGCCGATGTACTGGTGCACGAAGTCATGTACCTCCCCGCGCTCGAAGCGCTACTGGCCCGCGAGAGCAACGCCAAAACGCTGAAGGAACACCTGCTCGCCAGCCACACCACTACCGAGCAATTAGGCCAGCTTGCAAGCGAGGCGGGGGTCAAAACCCTGGTACTCTCCCATTTCGTCCCGGGGGGCTATCCCTTCATTGAAGATGCGATCTGGGAAGCGGCTGTCCGCAAAAATTTCGCGGGCCGCGTCATCGTTGGGCGTGATTTGTTGGAAATATGAGAACGCGCTGCGCAAACAGCGCTTGGGCCTTTATACAAAAACCCAATAGCATGACAAAACCGCGCAGCACTTGGCCATGCCAGTCGTCCGTATCAGGCAGTATTCAAGCTTCAACTTCAATGGATTTGACCCGCATTTCCGCGCCGCCGGTAACTTGCAGGGTATATCCACCGCATTCGGGGCAACTTGCATTACGGCTGGGAATCTCAACGCTGCGCTGGCAGCTCATACACCAGGCCAAACCGGGGCTAGCTAACATTTCCAAGATCGCACCTTCTGCGATACTGCCTCGTGTGACTGCTTCGAAGCAGAAGCTCATTGCCTCGGGTTCGACATTGGCAAGCTGGCCGATTTCAAGTACGACTTTTTTGACTCGCGTAACACCATTGCTGCGTGCGCTATCTTCAATCAACTCCAGCACACTTTCTACCAGTGAGACTTCGTGCACTGCAGCACTCTCCTTAGCGATCCACCCACTACCATGTTATCCAAAATGCATCCGAGCGAGGTGGATCACACCTCGCTCGGACACAAACCCGCTGATACAGAAAACAGCTTCAGGCAAAGTCGTTAAAGTCGACCGTTACCGAGGCTTGTCCATCTGGATCGGTCAGGTGGACTGCGCAGCCGATGCAGGGGTCAAAGCTGTGAATCGTGCGCAGCACTTCAATCGGCTGATCAAAGTTTGCAATGGGATGCCCCTGAAGCCCCGCTTCATATGGACCTGCAACCCCCGCCGCATCACGTGGCCCGGCATTCCACTGACTAGCCACGACACACTGGTAGTTGGAGATCTTCTGATTGTCGATCACCACCCAGTGACCCAAGGCACCACGCGGCGCTTCGGTAAAGCCAAAACCTTTGGCTGAAGCAGGCCATGTGGTTGGTGCCCATTTGGCATTGTTGAATACCGACACATCCCCACCGTTGATGTTGGACATCAGCTTGTTGTACCACCCCACCATGCCATCGCCAATCAGCTTGGTTTCAATGGCACGGGCCAGGGTACGGCCCAATGTGGAGTGGAAACGCGTCAGATTGGCATCAACCGTCCAGCCAATCTTGCCAAAGCACTGCTGCACCAGCGTCTTGGCCGTGGTATTGCCCTTGGCATACATCATCAAGACGTGGGCCAGGGGGCCGACTTCCATCGCACGCCCTCTCCAACGCGGTGACTTGATCCAGGAATAACTTTCGGCGTTATCCGGCAGCGTCGTGTAGCCTGGCGCAGGGCCGGTGTAGTTGAATGTCGTTTCCCCAGACCACGGGTGCAGCCCGGCATTCTTGCTGGCAGTCTTGTAGTCATACCAAGAGTGCGCAACGAATTCCTGGAATTCAGAGGTATTGGTGACATCAATCGGATAGATCTTGCTCAGATCCCGACCAATAATCACGCCACGCGGAATCAGGAAGCTGGCAGGATCATTGATGTTGGTGCTCGGGAATTCACCATAGCACAGATAGTTACCGACGCTTTCCCCGATGGTCGACCAGTCGGTTCCACCAGATTTGGCCGCATCCGTGTAAGCCTTGCACATCATGATCGCATCAGGCAGATAGACCTGGTCGACAAAGTTGCGCATGGTGGTGATGAGATCGCTGACCATTTTGAGCGAGGCGCTGTTGACTGCTGTGCCAGTGCTGATCTTGCCCGTGCCGCCGCCGCTTGAGCTGATGGCGCAGGGCATACCGCCGACCACCACGCTGGGGTGCGGGTCTTTGCCACCGAAGATGGTGTGCAGCTTGACGATGCTCCGGGACCACGAGAGGCACTCCAGATAGTGCGCCATCAAAACCAGGTTTTGCTCGGGTGAAAGCTTGTATGCCGAATGCCCCCAATACCCTTTGGCAAAAATACCCAACTGGCCGGAATTGATGAACGTGGTGAGCTTGCTTTTCACACCGGTAAAATAGCTGGCGGTGTTATTGGCGTAGGTGCTCATGGAGGCCTGAAGGGTTGCGGCCTTTGCGGGATCAGCTTTAATCGCAGAGGTCACATCAACCCAGTCGAGCATGTGCAGCAGATAGAAATGCATAACGTGGTCATGCATATACTGCGATGCAATCATCAGGTTACGGATCATTTCCGCATTGGATGGCACAGTGATGCCTAATGCATTTTCCACCGCACGTGCCGAGGTTACACCATGTACCACGGTACAGACGCCGCAAATGCGCTGGGCGAAAGCCCAGGCTTCACGCGGATCGCGTCCTTTCATGATCAGTTCAATACCACGCACCATGGTACTGCTGCTGGATGCGCGGGAAATCGTGTATGTGCCATCCGCATTGGCTGTTGTGTTTGCCTGGATGCGCAGGTGGCCTTCGATCCGTGTTACGGGGTCAATGACCAGTGTTCGAGAAGCGGCCATGTAATTCTCCTAGCTGTTTCTGCTGTATCGGTTTGAAATGTGATTAATCGCCGCCAGAGGTTTTGGTGTAGAGACCACCAAAATCCCAGAAACCAGGCTCTGTACAACCAATACAACCGTGCCCGGACTGGATGGGGAAACTCAAGCCCTGATTCCAACGCATCGTTGCGCATGCCGCATGGGTACGCGGCCCTTTGCAACCGAGAGGGCGCAGGCAACCACCCGCCCGAGCCGCTGCGTCACCAAAATTGGCCACATGCCCTGCCCGCTCGTTTTCCTCACGATAGCAGCTGCTATGGACCGTCTTGCCGTAATACATCGTTGGCCGCTTATTCGCGTCAAGCGCAGGAAGTGCATTATTGGTGAGGTAATATGCCAACACACCCGTAATGACTTCGGCAATCGGCGGGCAACCGGAGACATTGACCACGGTTTTGTTTTTGATGATGCTGGAAACTGGTACAGCCCCCGTGGGATTCGGACTCGCCCCCGGTAGACCACCAAACGCAGCGCAGCTTCCCACTGCAACAACAAATGCAGCGTTGGCGGCGGCCTTGTTCAAGCGATCCACCCCACTTTCACCAGCGGAGACAAAGTATCCACTCTTGGCGTTGGCCGGAATCGAGCCATCTACCACCAAAATATACTTGCCGGCATTTTTGGTCATGGCCTCGTTGCGCGCCGCTTCAGCAGCGGTGCCTGCTGCAGCCTGCAGGGTTTCCTGGTAGTCCAGCGAGAATGAGGTGAGGATCAAATTCTCAATGGTTGTGCCATAGGAATTGACTAGCGACTCCAGACATCCCGTACACTCCTGGAATGACATATAAATGATACAGGGGCGCGACGTGGTAAGCGCATAGGCCAGCTTGGGTGCCATGCTCGCTTCAAGCGCCATCGTAGATGTCAGCGCCGTGCAAAACTTTAAAAAACCACGGCGGCTGACACCAAGGTTCACAAGTCTTTCTCCTACCGTTCCCGGTTCAGCCGGGAACTCGAAATCAGGACTGTCTATTGAATCCGTCTTTTCGAGGTCAGTCATCGTACTCATCCTTTCTTGGGTTACCCCAAAGGTTTGTGCTCAATGAGTCTCTACTGCAGGCGAGGCATCGCTTCCCAGCAATTCTGCAGCCAGCCGCGCGGCCCCCTGTCGTATGTCAGGAGCTTGCGCCTTCAGAAGGTTGGGAAACCAAGCCACTTCGATTTGCTGGGTTTCCAACTGTTCTTCTGCGTCAAAATAGCTCAGCCACCATATGCCCGGATAAGATGTTTCTTCTATATCAACGTGACCAAAGCCCTCAAACTTGGCGCTGACCTCACCCTTGCCCAAACGTTCTCTGAGTGGTTGCATCTCATCGGCAAGAAAATCTTGCGCCCGAATGCGTAGGTCAATAACGCCTTTCTCGCCAGTAGAGAGAAAACGAGAAACCAGTTGTGCCAATTCTTCTAAAATGTCGTGATGCAACTGCTCAACACGCTGTGCACGGTTGGGTTTTTGCACTGCAATCGGGATGGTGATGGCCTTGTTCATTGCAACCACTCCTTGGCCAACGCGAGGGCTGCGTTGCATGCTTCTGGAATAGACTTGGCCACCTGCTCGGTAGGCGCTTCCCCCCACTCCAGGCTGGCGGGCTGAATGCCGATAATTGCCCGTTTGCTCGGCAAGCGGTCTTCCAGCAACACGACTGAAAGCACATCAAGCAAGGATACTTCGTGTACAGCCAGGCTTTGGCGCTGCCCTAAAAAATGATCCATCCCCTCACCTGTGAAGACCTGGATAGCACCCGGCTCACTATGCAATTCGGCTGCGTCGATAATGATGATTTGATCAGCATCTCCGATGAGCCCGGACAGCGCAAAGCCAATCGTTCCACCATCGACAAAATCGAGATTGAGTAAGCGCTTTTGATTTGCGTCAACATTGCTATCCAGCCATCGAATTGCGTGAACGCCAACTCCCTCATCCGACAGTAAGGGATTTCCAATGCCTAATATGACCGTACTAATTGAACTTGGCATATGACTCTTTGGCTGCACGGGCAATCCTTTCAACAAGGGTGTAGTCAGTTTCGCAAGGAAAGCAATATCAAAAATCCATTCGCATAGTAGTGGCTTGTTAATTATTGTCAAACCATTCATGACGAGCGGTTTTATTTTTTAAGTTGTTGCAAATAAGAATTTATTTCAACAAAACTGCAAAAAATTTCAGCCATTTATAAAGAACAACATACTCAGTGGTCTACTGCTGGAAGTTTCTACAATAGGCCACAGAAAATAAATTCCATATATCGTGCTGTATGCAAGTCGCAGCGCAGATGTGCTTGCCGGTTGCCGCCTGAGAATCGAAATAAAAATCACTCTGGAATAAAATTTTAAAGCATGTTTTTAATTCACTTTTTAGTTTTCGGCATACCCATTTTGGGCACTGCAGGAGATTGTCACAGCACCCCCAATACGTATTGCAAATCATTCACATTGGGTGCGATACGTCTCCAAATGTACTGAAGGCATTCATGGCTGCCTGAGAAAAAGTAATAGATTTGAAACGCTCCTCAAAAGCGCTTTGGAGAAACGATCTTCGTAACGCACCGCTGCCACCGTCCTCCGATACGGCGTCGTGCTTCTTCTGCCAACGTGCAGTATGATTCGCGGATAGTGCTTCCCAAACATTCTGCAGGGTTTGCCATGACCACAATTTCAGGGCTGTCCGGTAACGAGGTTTTCTGTCTGCATCGCCAGGGGCTTACACCGGGTGAGCTGGTGATTGGCAATAGCGTGGTGTCCCTCGGCCTGATTGGTAGCATTGGTGCGGGCCTGAAGACGCTTGCGGGCGGTGAGGTACGCGGGGTCACCGAGGTTATCCACGATGGGCGCAAACGCGCCATCGACCGGCTACACGAGGAAGCCCGCCATAATGGCGGCTATGGTGTAACAGGCGTGAGCAGTGAGTTGGTGTTTCACGGCACAAATATAGAATTCCTGGCTATCGGCTCCTGCGTGCGCGAAGCCGGGAAACCTGCCCGCACCCCTACGTTTTCCAGCGCCTGTGATGGGCAGGGTTTGTATTGCCTGCAAGACGCGGGCTTCACCCCAAAACATTTCGTCTTTGGGAATGTCGCCTATTCCGTAGGGGTTGGAGGCGGCATGATGGGGGTTTTGCGCAGCCTGGGGCGCGGCGAGGTCATCGAGTTCTCACAGGTTTTCAACCATACCCGCCATCTGGCCTTGGAACGGATTCGCGCAGAAGCCCGCCTGGTTGGCGCCAACGCAGTCACTGGCATCCGCACCGCCATTCTGCCCCTTGCAGGCATGCAGGAAATGGTGATGACCGGCACAGCAGGCATCCACCCTACCCTGCCTCCTTCCACCGAGGCCATGCCGATCACCAGTGACCTGACCCAAGAGGAAATGTGGAGCCTCATCAATCAAGGCTACATGCCGGTCCAGTTGGTGTTGAGCGTTTCGGTCTATTCCTTGGGCTTGGTGGGAGGAATCACCTCATTCCTGAAGTCTTTCGCCCGTGGAGAGATCAACGAGCTGACAAGCCTGATCTACGACGCACGCGAAAACGCCCTGCTACGCCTGGGCGACGATGCCCGAGACTTGGGCGCAGATGAGGTGTTGGGCGTGAAAACCTATGTCTATAATCTAGGCGGCGGCATCATCGAATTCCTCGCCATCGGCACGGCGGTACGCAGAATCGAAGGACTGAGCACCCGTAGCGAAGTGCTGATTCCCCAAGCCATCATCCGCGATCAAGACACATTCATCAACACCGCAGACACTTCCACCGCGTATTCACTTGGCAATCCAGCCAATGCTCAAGGTTCCATCAAATTGTTCTTTGGCTTGGGGATCGGGGTGTTCGTGTTTTTGTTTTTTATTCTCCGAGTCATTCTGGCACATTGATCCTACGTAGCGATCAGAAACTCATGGGCTTTGTCACCATCAGGAAATACACAGCCACCATCGCCGTAAAGGCGGGGTATCCGAGGATTTCCCAGCGGCGGGCATACACCCAATACAAGGGAGGCAGCTGTGTTTTACCCTGGTGCGCCGCCAGCGCCATCTTCCCCATCCGGATCTGGAGCCAAACCACCGGTAGCCAGCAAACCCCGGCCAGAGCATACAGGCCAAGCGAAGCAACAATCCAGAATGAATTCAGCGGCCAGCCGGACAGGTAAAGCAGATACGCGCCGGATAAGGGCTGCACAATAACCGCAGGCGTGGTGAAGCACCAATCGGCACGCACCACGAGCCGGGATACCACTGCGATGGCCTCCACCGAGCCAGAACGATTGGCAAAGAAGAGATAGAACGCAGTGCCGAATCCAGTACCCACCATGAGTACGGATGAGATGATATGGATGGTCTTGATGACAAGGTATTCCATATTAAGACTCCTCTGTATACAGGATCAAAAGCAGCGCCAGAATCGGCAGGTTTTTAAGCACAGGGCCGAAAGGATGGGCGAGAAACGCTGGCTCAAACACGGCAATCAGCAGGGAATAGGCGATCACTAGCCCGGCCTGAATGAGCCAGACCCCCTTTTGGGGATAGGCCACGCATGCAACCCCCATAATCAGATCCAGCACTGACGCACCGAATAGCGCCACCTGAGCAGGCGCGCCACTCAACCCCAGTGGTGCGAGCAACTCCAGACTGGCTTGAAGCGGATAGACACATGCACTCACATATGCCGATGCAATCCAGACGAATGCCATCACATAGCGCAACAAGGGGATGCGCCACAAAACCAATGCCCGCGAACGTGCCACTTCAGCGCATTGTGGTGCAATGAAATCATCAATCCCCCTGGGCACATGCCCCACCAGACGCGTATATCCACCAATATCCCCTGTATTGCCAGCCTGCAACATTTTCCAGTTATCCGTATTCAATACAGCACCGGGAATCATGCCCGCAAACCTTGCGGCTATCGCCATGACAGGCGCCAGAATGGTGGCGTGCCATGCTTCGGGAAAACCCATTTGGCGCCGATAACTATCGAGCATCTCACGATAAGAAATGCGAGAGGCTCCCACTACATCAATACACTTTCCACGTGCTGTCACCTGAGTAATACTTGCAACAATCGCATCAACCAAGTCATCTACATGAATGGGCTGAAACCTTGCGTCTCCAAGATCAGGAACGAGCATCAGAGGCAGGCTTGCGCTCATCCTGAACATTGCGGCGGATGTGCCATTCTGTCCATACACCAGTGAAGGGCACAGAATGCACCATTCAATTGGCAACTTCATCACACACTGATCTGCCGCATATTTACTCCTGAAATACGGAGTAGTACCCTGCTCCGCACCCAAGGCAGAAATCTGTACAACCCGCTTAACTCCAGCCAACACACAACCGGCAAACAATGCCGCAGGTGAGCGGTAATGAACGTCAGCAAATCGGGAACTGGTATTTTCTGTGATAATACCCACGGCATTTACCACAACATCTATACCACGCAGGCGCTCCGCCCACATTTCTGGCGCCAGGGGATGGCTGAAATCAATCTGCACATCCGTAATGCGGGAACATCGTCGGACACCCCGCAGCACATCGTATCCACCAAGTGCCAGCCGTTCGCAAAGGGCCTGACCGATAAAGCCTGAAGCTCCACATATAAGAATTCTCATCATGAAACTCCTACTGGGATGAAATGGCGCCAAATAGAATTTAGATTTAGTCAGTCATTTCTGTAAGAACAGAAATTTATATTTCATAAAAACGGACCGAAGTCCGTTTGCGTGTTGGTACAAGGTACTGATGATTTATCTACGGATAGCCCGACTGATTTTGGCGCCTGTACCCAACATTTTCATCAGTGTTTCAGGCTTATACCGTAGCATTTCATCGGCCAGCGCACTCATAGTATCGATGAACTCCAGCGTCTCCCCGATGCGCTGCTGCACGCCCTGGTCTTCCTCTGCAATGGCAGGATTCGCTAGGCATTCCCGCAGGGTTGTCACCGTAGGATCAATCTCACGCTGGCGCCGCCCGGCGACAATCAGCTTGAACAATTCCCACACGTCTGTCGAGGTTTCAAAGTAATCCCGACGGTCGCCCATGATGTGCACCACGCGCACAAGATTCCAGGCTTGCAATTCCTTGAGACTGTTGCTGACGTTGGAACGCGCAACCCCCAGCGTTTCAGTGATCTCTTCGGCATCCATCGGGCGCGCGGCAAGATAGAGCAAAGCGTGAATCTGTGCCACGGTGCGGTTAACGCCCCAGCGCGAGCCCATTTCCCCCCAGTGGAGGACAAAACGTTCTGCAATCGGTTTGAGTTCCATACAATACAGTGTAGCTGTTCATATATTTCTGTCAATACAGAAACAAAGGAAATTGCATCACACGTCCAATATGCGTAAGCCCGGCCAGCGCCGGACCCACCCTTTGGCATGCAGGCGCTTGTGCAACAGGGCGGAGGAACCAGGCACACGTGGATTTGGGCGCACGATGCCGCTCCAAGCATCCTCCAGCCCTTCTTGATTGGGCATGTACAAACCCAGCACAGGATTGATGCAGATGGAAAGGCAGGTTGCAAGCTCTGGATACCGGCTCACGGCATCCGCCGACGATGCATACGGCATCACGCCGTTGTGCTGATGCATGCGCGCCTGATTACGAACCTGCCAGCATGCACCCCTTGCAGCAAGCATGCGTTCATATGCCCGTTCCTGCTCAGCTGACAGATTCTGCGAACAATGGTAGGCAAGGTCAATATCAGCCAACGTCGTTCGGACGCCGAAAATCTCATCCCAGATGGCGTTGCGCACAAATCCGGCTACGATCGCCCATTGCGGCAAATGCAAACCAGCAGCCAGACGCAAACACTCCATCCGCCATGGGTCAGACGCGATCAAGGCCAGCGTTCTGGCATATAGCCCGCTCATGTCTGTTACGCCGGGTTGCGTCGTGGGCGGCCCTTTGGCAAGGGCTGAAACCGTCTGATGTCTTCACTATTGGCAAGGTCTGCAGGCGCTTGGCCCAGCAACCAGCCTTTATATCCAGCATGGCGGATCGCTTCCAGCTCTTTGCTAGGCGACCCCGCTTCAAGCAGGCTGCGGTAGCGGGCTTGGCGTTCGAATGGCGTATTCCCCAAAGCCCAGTACAGTGGGTGATCGCTGATCAGCGGGTCTGGCGTCAGACCAAGGTGATGCTGACAGCTTGACCAGAGATAGGCGGCGGGGTCAGCCACGAGGCCCTTGCGTTGCGGATTGAGTTCTATATACCGATAGCATGCCAGCACATAGGCTTCTGGCTGCACAGCGGTAGACCGGTAGCGCCCTTCCCATAGTGTGCCTGTGCGTTGATGGCGGTCGTTGAACCCCCGCACATAGCGGCGGCCCAAACGTTGCACAAGGGTGCTGACTGCATCGGCCTGTGGTGCGCTGAGCAGGAGGTGGGCATGATCCGGCATTAGTACATAGGCATGAAGAGAAACACCCAGTTCACGCACACCATCACGCAGAATATGCCGATAGTTTTGGCAATCGACTTCATCCAGAAATATCGGCGTGCCGTTGTTGCCCCGCTGTAAAACAAGCAAGGGAAATCCCGGCACGAACAAGCGCCCTAGTCTGGCCATGGGGTGCCCTAAATCTGCCCGATGGAAAAGAGGCGCTGATGTTCTTTCATTGCATATCGATCAGTCATACCCGCAATATAGTCCGCAATGGCGCGCGCCTTGTCGTCACGGGTACGCGCCTGATACTGGGGCGGGAGCAGGCGCACGTCCTGCATGAAGGCATCGAACAATTCGGCAATGATGCGCTTGGCTTTGCTCATTTCGCGCAGCACGCGGTAATGCCAATAGAGGTTTTCTCGCAGGAATTGCTGCAATTGGACTTGCTCGCGGATCATCGCAGGGCTGAAGGCCACCAAAGGCGGGGCATTGCGCACATCTTCCAGACTATGTACGCCAGACTCGGCAATATTCTTCTGCGTCTGCGCAATCAAGTCAATGACATGCGCATTAATCATGCGGCGGATGGTTTCATGGATCAGGCGGCGGCCCGCCACACCGGGGTACTGGGCCCGCACTGCCGCGCTATGGCGGAAAAACGCATCCACCTGCTCAAGCTGCTCCAGTGTGAGGAGCCCCGAGCGCAGGCCGTCATCAATATCGTGGTTGTTGTAGGCGATGGAGTCAGCCAGATTGCATAACTGCGCTTCAAGTGAAGGCTGTTTGCGCTCAATAAAACGCCGCCCTAGCTCCCCCAGGGTTTCGGCATTGTTGGCTGAGCAGTGCTTGAGAATGCCTTCACGGGTCTCATACATCAGGTTGAGGCCCTCAAATTCGGCATAGTGCTCTTCAAGCTTGTCGACCATGCGCAGGGACTGGAGGTTGTGTTCAAAACCACCGTAGTCCTTCATGCATTCGTTGAGTGCATCTTGCCCGGCATGGCCGAAAGGGGTGTGCCCAAGGTCATGAGACAGGGAAACCGCCTCGGCCAGATCCTCATTGAGTTGCAGGGCGCGTGCCAGCGAACGCGCAATCTGCGCAACTTCGATGCTATGGGTGAGACGGGTGCGGAACAGGTCGCCTTCGTGATTGACGAAAACCTGGGTCTTGTATTCCAGCCGCCGAAACCCCGTGGAATGGATGATGCGATCTCGATCACGTTGGAATTCTCCACGTGCCACGGGCTGAGGCTCGGGCACCTGCCGACCTTTGGAGTTAAGCTCGCTCACGGCATAGGGGGCCAGTGCATGCATGGTCTTACCTCAGCAACAGGTTTCGATAGCCGCGATGATATCCTTCTGCGGCGCAGAATCGTGAATGATGGCTTTGCCCAGAGCTTGCAGCAGAATCAGGCGCAGCTTGCCATCAGCCACCTTTTTGTCATGCTGCATCAATTCTAGGTAGCGCTCAACACCAAGCTTGGCACCCACCACAGGCAAGCCCGCACGTTCAAAGATGCGACGCACGCGCGCCACATCCGCCGCGGTCAGCATCCCTAAGCGGGCAGACAGCTCAGCGGCCATGATTGTCCCGGTCGCCACAGCTTCACCGTGCAGCCAGACACCGTAGCCCAAGCCCGTTTCAATTGCGTGACCAAAGGTATGGCCCAGGTTCAGCGTGGCACGTTCCCCCTGCTCGGTTTCATCCGCCACCACAACCTCTGCCTTGTTGATGCAACTGCGCTCAACTGCGTAGGCCAGCGCCTCGGCGTCGTAAGCGAGCAAAGCCTCCATGTGGGCTTCCAGCCAAACCAGGAATTCCGGGTCACGAATCAGGCCGTATTTGATGACTTCGGCCAAACCCGCTTTCAACTCACGCTCTGGCAGGGTTTTCAGACTGTCAATGTCCGCCAGCACCAGACGGGGCTGATAGAAAGCCCCGATCATGTTCTTGCCCAGCGGATGATTGATCGCCGTCTTGCCGCCAACCGAGGAATCGACCTGAGACAAAAGCGTGGTCGGAATCTGTATGAAAGGCACACCCCGTTGGTAGCTCGCCGCAGCAAAACCGGTCATGTCGCCAATCACGCCACCGCCGAGTGCAACAAGCGTGGTCGAGCGATCGCAATGAGCCGTCAGCAGGCCATCAAAAATCATGTTGAGGGTCAGCCAATCCTTGTGGGCCTCACCATCCGGCAGAATGATCTCGGTAACCGCCACCCCTGCAGCACGCAGGCTCTCCGCAAAGGAGTTCAGCAAAAGCGGGGCGACCACATCGTTGGTGACAATCGCTACACGCGGACGTTTCAGGAAAGGAGTCAACAAACTGGCCTGACTCAGCAGACCTGTACCGATATGAATGGGGTAGGCACGCTCCGCGAGCGCTACCTGGACTGTGCGCATTGTCGCTCCCATGCTTGAAGAATGCGGTTGACCGCACCATTGGAATTGCAGCGGGCGCCATCGACGATGAAATGTGCGGTTTCACGATACAGTGGATCACGCTGGGCGCGCAGCTCATTGAGCTTGGCCAGCGGATCTTCCACCCGCAGCAAAGGGCGGTTAGAGTCATGCCGGGTCCGCTCGAACAGGATATGGGTCGGCACATCCAAATACACCACCCATCCGGTGTTACGCAGCACTTCCCGATTGGCAGAGTCCAAAACCACGCCGCCACCGGTTGCCAGCACAACCCCGGCGCCCTCGGCGCCCAACTCGGCAATTGTCTGAGCCTCGCGGCGACGGAATCCCGCCTCGCCTTCCAGCTCAAAGATGACGGGAATCCTGACCCCGGTCCGATGTTCGATCTCGTGGTCAGAATCAAAAAAAACGCGCCCCATGCGTCGGGCAAGAAGCCGACCAATCGTCGTCTTGCCCGAGCCCATGAGGCCGATTAGATAGATGTTGTTTTTACTTGGCGCAGTCACCCTGCGATTGTAGCAGAGTGACTGCCCTAGCCACTATGGCTAGTTCGTGTTACCGCACCCAGAGGCGACGCCATATGGCGATACTTGGAAGGACGGTGAACTAGTTGTCGAGCTGACTTCAGACGCAAGTACCGGCAGCATGAACTTGGATGAGCCTACGCCCGTGAGCCCCAGCACAGTGGTTGTAGCAAAGACGTTTACATCCACCCAACTAGCATAGTTGCGTGGGTACTTGACATAGAACGTTGCAGCACCAGTACCATCCGTTGTCACCACAACAGAAGGCGAAGCCGTTGCACTCGTGCTAGCCATCACCAGTGCAACCCCATTGGGATCGTAGTGGCCGTTACCATTCACATCACCCAACTCAGTACCGGTAATTGCGCCGTCATTGTTTTGATCTTCTGCCGGGCAATACTGGTTCTGCACACGAGACCAAGCGGATGTACCTAGAACCCAGTTACCCTTATAGAACCCGGTCCCCAACAACGAGATGGTAACCTTCTGGTTCTTCACAGGAGAGCTGTTGCTGTCTGACACCGCGACACTGAATGTCTTGATGTAATAGATGCTGTCCGCAGACAAATCCAGAAGATTGTTGGTCCCCAGCACGATATTCACAGCCAGACCAGACACCGTCAGCGTGGTGGTGGTCGAAACACTGGAATACCCCAGAACGGATGCACCAACAGTCACCGCACTGTTGCCGGAAGATGAGCTATCTGCCGTGAAGGTGGTGCTTGCCGTGCCACTGCTATCCGTTGTAGCCGTTGTCGGGCTCACCTGACCACCGGAAGTGGTAGTAAAGACAACCGTCTTGCCTTCCACGGGATTACCGGCAGAATCCCTCACCAGTGCGGTCAAGGTACTTGTTCCATTCACGGAAACCGTGGTCGGAGTACCTTGCAAGGTGATGGTTGCAGGCGTTGTTGAAACGAAATTCACAGGAAGCGAAGTGGTTGCAATCGAGGTTTGCCCATCAGCCAACAAGGCAGAGGCGGTAACCGTTGCACTCCCTGTGCTTGAAGACTTCACCCAGACAGTCGTAGCGGTCGAATATGCAGGCGTTACCTGGCTTGGAGAATCCGTACAACCTGCCACCGTGTGCAGAGCACCGCGCGTGACCGTGAAGTTCACAAACGAAGGTGTTGTCGTAAAACCGCCACCATTCACCGTGATCGCCTGGCAAGTGTTAATAGCGATATTGCTTGAAGAAAGTGCGGTAAACGAGAAGCTGACACTACTGACGGTCACCGTCTTGCTCGTCGATGCCCCAAGCGCGGAAGCGGTGATGGTGTCCGTGCCGCCCTTGGATGCTGTGTAACTGACAGTTGCCGACCCAGTGGAGTCCGTCACCACAGAAGAAGAAATCGGGTTGCCCAGCGCAGACGACAAAGCCACTGTCACTCCGGAAATCGGGCTGTTTGCCGCATCTTTCAAAGCAACGGTGAAGGAGGTCGTGGCGCCTACAATTGCCGAGGAGACCCCGTTCAGTGCAACCGCAGTCCCGGTCACATCAACCGTGGTAGTGCTTTGTGCAGTACCGGATGCTGCAGTAATTGTTACCGTGCGATTGGACTTATCCGAATTGGTGCTGAAAGTAACGGTAGCAGAACCCGAGGTGTCCGTTGTCGCAGAACTGGCAGAGAGCGTCCCTGAAGTAGCCGCGAATGTCACAGTCTGGCCAGACAAACCACCATTGCTGGAATCTTTGACTACAGCCGTCACAGTTACAGTGCTTGATCCGCTGGTCGTCAGGCTCGGAGACGAAACCGAAAGAGTCACGTTTGACGCAGAGGTTCCTCCCGATGAAGATGAAGACGACGAGCTTGAAGACGAACTCGAACTACACGTCGTAGCCAAGCAAGACGTGCCCCCGCCTCCGCCACCTCCGCATGCGACCAAAGTGGCGCATGCAGCTGCTGCCGCAAGCACTTTCAAATATTGCAACATATCAACCCCCGCAATCCAATGTAATGAACAAACCAAGCCCCAATTGCTTACAGCCCATGGTGCCAGAGGCACCAATCGTTCTACTGCACGGCAGCAACATGAAAGAGCAATCGGCTCTTCTCACAAAAACAGCCCATTTTTCTTCATCCGCCAAGTGGAGCATCCAAGGCGGACAGAATGCTTAGACACAGACAGAGGTGTATTCCCTGCCGTGCCTTCCTCAAATACAACCGAAATAAAACCATTTCAGTCGCTCAGGGTTGGCGCCTGACATCAAAATACATCTAGGCGCGTTAAATTTCAGTATAAAAGTATATGCCAATCCGTACACAAATTCACTGAACATTACCTGAAAAAGAGGTTGTTTATCCGCTTGGTGATGTGATGCAAGCGACAGTTATCCACAACTGTTTTCTAAAAACACCTACGCTACAAAACAAAAAAGGCCGACATGTCGGCCAATTTCATTATTGAGCGTCTCGATAAGCTCAACGTTAATTGTGATGCTGACGTCAACAACGCCAAAGAACCTTCACTTTCGGGTTCTTTTCGAACAAGAACAAAACAGCATATATCCCTGCTGTGTGCATCGTTACAAAACAAAACCCACACACTTGGAACACGCCCCAAGTGTGTGGTCATGGATATGAATCAAGGGCCCGCGCGGCCCTTGTTTTTACCTTCTCAGCGAACCAGATTTTGATCAGTAATGATCCGAGGCGTCAGGAATACCAGCAATTCTGTCTTGTTATCCACCTTGGTGTTCTTACGGAACAGGTAACCCAGGTAAGGGATATCACCCAGCAGGGGCACCTTGTCAGTGGTGTCAGACGTGTCTTGCTGGAAGATCCCCCCAATTACCACAGTACCGCCATTGTCCACCAGCACTTTAGTCATCACGTGCTTGGTATCGATCGGCACGCCTGAAGAGGTGGCATTGGTATAGTTGGGTTTGTCCTTGTTTACATCCACAGTCATGTAGACACGTCCATCCGGCGTAATCTGTGGCGTTACTTTAAGGGACAGCATGGCCTTCTTGAAGGACACCGTCGTGGCACCTGAACTGGAGGCGGAGGTATATGCCAACTCAGTACCGGACTCAATCAAGGCTTCAGCTTGGTCGGAGGTCATAACCTTCGGCCGGGAAACCACCTTGCCACGACCATCGGTTTCCAGCGCACTGACTTCCATATCCAGGAAGCGAGTTGCAGCACTGTTCCACAGCACGAAAGAAGTGGAGAACGGCGATGCGGTATTGGACGATTCCGCAGCAAAGTGAGTCAATTGTGAATTGACCGTAGTCGCCTTGGTATCGGTCAGCCCAGCATAATACATACTGGAATCAAGACTGCCCCCGAAATTCAGTCGGCCGGTTCCTGCGCTCGTGCTACCTGCTTTGCCACCCACGCCAAGCTTCACACCAATCGATTTCTGGAAGTTATCGGAGGCCTCCACGATCTGGGCTTCAATCAGGACCTGACGGACAGGAATGTCGATTTCGGTCAGCACCCGGCGCATGTCATCCAGGCGGGCAGCAACGTCAGTCATGATGAGCTTGTTGGAACGCTCGTCCATGATGATGGAGCCACGCTTAGACAGCACCGTTTGGGATTTGTCCTTATCCTTCAGGATGCCGTCATAAATCGCCTTGGCGCTGTGGTAATTGACTTGGAAGGTTTCGGTACGTAGCGGCTCCAGATCGGTGATCTGAGTCTTGGCTTCCAGATCAGCCTTTTCACGCGAGGCCAATTCGTCTTTGGGCGCAATCCAGATCACATTGCCGTTTTTGCGCATGTCCAGCCCCTTGGCCTGGAGAATGATTTCCAAAGCCTGATCCCAGGGGACATCCTTCAAGCGCAGGGTCAGAGAACCTGTCACTGAATCGCTGGTAATGATGTTGAAGTTGGTAAAGTCAGAAATAACCTGCAGCACCGAACGCACATCGATATTCTGGAAGTTCAGCGAGAGCTTTTCGCCTGCATATTTGGCAGTACGTCCATTCCCTTGCACCAGCTTGCGCGGATCTTCCTGAATCGGTTTGACTTCCACCACGAACTGGGTATCGGTCTGGTAGGCGTTATGTTCCCACAAGCCTGTCGGGGTCACCACCATGCGCACCATGTTGCCTTGTTGCGTGGTCACAACGTTGGAGACAGGTGTACCAAAGTCAGTCACATCCAGGCTCTTACGCAGATTTTCCGGCAAAGAGGTTTTCAGGAATTCAATCACCAGGTTTTGGCCTTGTTGGCGGATGTCGATCCCCGTATTGGAGTCAGACATATCCACCACTACACGGCCTGCACCATCCTTACCACGACGGAAGCCGATATCACGAATGGCGTGCACTTCCGGCCCGCCCTTCTGTTCTGCAAAACGTGCCGTGGTGGTGGCTTCAGGAGACTTAGAAACCACGGGGGAGAAGGTGATCGATACTTCACGCCCTTCCACCTTGGTCTCATAGGTTAGTGGGCGCAGCAGGTTGATCACCAGGCGTGTGCGGTCTGCCACCTGTACCACGTTGGCACTGCGCACATCACCTTCATTGATGGATTGGGCGCTCTTCCCCAGGGCATTGGCAGTCCCCGGAAAATCGATTGCCACCCGCGCAGGGTTGGAAACACTGAAGCTCCCCAATTGCCCTTCCAGGGGTTGCCGGAGCGTGACTTTGACGACCACGTTCCCGCCCGCCGCAGAGGACTGGATAGATTCAATGGCATTACGTGCAGAATCTGCCGCAACAGCCGCAGGAGTGGGGCTCCCTACCGCTGCAATGGCCGAATGCAGGCCGACAATAGCGCACACCAAGGGTGCAACGACACGCAATACGATGCTCATTTCTTCGCCTCCGGCTCCTGCAACTGAATTGTGCTTTCGCGCCCGACCCAATCGCCATTGGCGTCTTCGATGAGTTCCTTGAGCACGACTTCTGTTTCGCTAATCTTGGTCACCAACCCAAAATTCTGCCCCATGTAATTCCCTGCTTTAACCTGGTAGATCGTCTTATCTGCCTGAATCAAGGCGACAGGGCGTCCATTCATCATCATTTGACCCACCATTCTGAGTGACTCCAGCGGATAGGCCTCCAGAGGCTCCCTACGCCGATTCGGGTCCGGTGCATTGGCACCACGTGCACCCGGTCGTTTTTCTGGCTCCAGCCTGGATGCCTGGAATGGATCAACCAGCGCTGCTGCATCGTAATCAACGGATGGAAAGGTCTCCAGCTTTGGCAAAGGCATGAGCTTGGGGCGCATGTCTTTAGCCTGATCAGCCATCCAGTTCTTCAAATCTTCATGCTCTTCGCCGGAGCACCCCAACAACAGGAGCCCGATCCCAAGCATCAGCCACACCTTACGCATTTTGGTATCTCCGAGCCATATCACTGCTTGTTGGCATTTTTGTTGGATTTTTCTCTTCGTTGTTTGGCCACTTCCTCTTCATCAAGGTAACGGTAGGTCACGGCTGTCACAGCCATCTTCAAACCGTTGTCCTTGTTCATGGAAACAGACAAATCCCGAAGGGTCACAATGCGCGGCAATTTGGCAATATCTGCGGCAAATTGCCCGAAATCGTGATAGCTCCCCGTCAATTCGACCGCAATCGGCAGTTCTGCATAGAAATCCTTGACCATTTCCTGCCCAGGCTTCCAAAGTTCAAACTGCAAGCCATGACCACGGCCAGCCTGGTTGATATCAACCAACAAGGCTTCCATTTGCGAGCGGTTGGGCAACTGCTTGAGCAAGGCGCCGAACTGGTGATCGATTTCATCCAGTTGCTTTTTGTATTCGGCAAGATTGACAGCCTGCTTTTTCTTGTCGAGCCACTCATCCTTGAGCTTTTGCTCTTCAGCATGGCGGGCGTCCAGAGCATCCAACTGGTCTTTCCAGCTCAACCACCATGATCCAAGCAGGCAAACCAGCAGCAGGACAATCAATACCACAACCTTCGGAGCCATCGGCCAGACACCCGGATCATTGGGGTCCATCTGCCGGAAATCATCCACCAACCGGTTGAAGGAAAAACCGGCGGCGCCAGGAACTGCGGTCTTTTTCATTTGCTTGCCACCCCTGCCGACTGTTGGCTCGACGGAGCCTTTGCTGCGCCCGACTGCTCGGCCACTGGAGCCCGTTCTATGGACATGTTCAGACTGAAGTCTCCCACCGTACGCTTGTTGTATGTCGTTGTCTTGATGACATCAAGCTTGGGATTCTCAAGAACCGGGGATGCGTCCAGGTTCCGCATCAATTGCGAAACGCGGGCGTTTGACTGCGAATAGCCGGTGAAATTGATGATCATGCCGGTCTGCTTGATTCCGCGCAACTGCACCCCTTCCGGCATCTGCTTGGCCAACTCATTGAACAGAGTCACCGTTTCAGTGCGGTTGGATTGCAGCTCTTCAATCACCTTTTTGCGCGACAGCAGCGCCTGCATCTGCTCCTTCATGCGCTTGATTTCGGCAATATCCTTATCCAGCGTGGCAATCTCGCTCTTCAGGTAGTTGTTGGAACCTTCCTGTCTCTGAATCGCGCCATCAATCAACTGGTAGACCACAAACCAGATGACCGCCGCGATGATCACGACCAAGCCGATCATGGAGTAGAACTGTTGCCGCCGATTTTTTCTTGCCTGCTCGCGGTGCGGCAGTAGGTTGATGCTAATCATGCGTCAAATCTCCGCAAAGCCAATCCACACGCCAACATAAGTGCTGGAGCATCCGTTGCGAGGCTCTTGGGCCGTACCTTCTGCGACAAGGCCATCCCGGCAAAGGGGTTTGCCACTTCGGTGGTCACCTGGGTACGGCTCGACACGATTTGATCGACGCCTGGGATGACCGCGCAGCCGCCTGACAGCACGATGTGATCCACCTGATTGAACTGGGTGGAGGTAAAGAAAAACTGCAGCGCGCGTGAAACCTCAAGCCCCACGCTATCCATGAACGGGCGCAACAGATCGTGTTCAAAGTTTTCCGGCAGGCTGTTGGAACGCTTGGCAGCTTCCGCCTCTTCAAAACTCATCCCATAGTTGCGGGCGATATCCTGGGTCAGCAGGTTGCCGCCAAAAGCCTGTTCGCGGGAATACACGACATTCTGGTCACGCAGGATGGTGACTTTCATCATCTGGGCGCCAATGTCGACCATCGCAATGACTTTGCCCTTACCTGCTTCTGGCAAACGACTCTGGATCAGATTGAACGCAGCCAGCGAGGCAAACGATTCCACATCCATCACCAACGCCTTCAGCCCTGCCGCCTCGGCCGCAGCCACGCGATCTTCAACCTTTTCCTTGCGGGAAGCGGCAATCAGCACTTCGACCTCTTCTTCGCTGCCAGGGGCATAGCCCAGCACCTGGAAATCGAGGTTCACTTCGTCAATGGCGAACGGAATGTACTGGTTGGCTTCAGACTCCACCTGCACTTCCATCTCCACCTCGCGCAAACCGGCAGGCAGGAAGATCTTTTTGGTGATCACCGAAGGAGCGGGCAACGCGAGCGCAACCTGACGCGTTCCGGAACCTAATCGCTTCCACGCACGTCTAATGGCATCCGCAACAGCCTCAAGGCTGGAGATGTTGCCATCGGTTACCGCGTCACGCGGCAAAGGCTCAATTGCGTAGCGCTCCAGCCTGTATTGCTTGGAGCTCGCTTCCGACAGTTCAACCAACTTAACAGCAGAGGATGATATATCCAGACCAATCAAGGCCTTAGACCCCCCTCCCAGCAACGAAGATATATCCATAACTTGATGCAATCCTTTAAATATCGTTTAAAATCCGATAGTTGGACGCTTTTACGACAATTTACTTTAAATCCTAGCAGTAACCTACTGTGTAAGTAAAGCTGGCTCTTAAAATCGGCGCCGAACGGCAGCCCAAGTGTTCGTTTTATGCCAAGAGTCGGAATGCTTTCCGTTTCCGCCCTTCTATCTAATATGATTGACGCGGCAGACAATCAAGTAATAATCCGTCTCACACGCACCGAAACAACTTATTACATCCCATGCGCACCCGCCCATTGTTACTCAGCCTACTGTTCGTTGGCACTTTGCTCGTTCTAGGCGCCGCATCCATCGCTGTTGCCGCAGCCTTTGCCTGGCCCAAGCTGCCATCGCTCGATGCACTGACCGACTACAAGCCCCGAATCCCCTTGCGGGTGTATACCGCAGACGGCGCCTTGATCGGTGAATTTGGCGAAGAACGTCGAACCTACATCGCCATCAACGATGTACCAGAAAAACTCAAACAAGCGATCGTCTCAGCCGAGGATGATCGCTTCTTCGAACATTCCGGCGTCGACTTTAGCGGTTTGATCCGCGCCACGCTGCTGAACCTGATAGGCGGTAGCAAGCGCCAAGGCGGCAGCACCATCACCATGCAGGTGGCACGCAATTTCTACCTCAGTCGTGAAAAAACAATCAGCCGCAAACTCTACGAAATTCTGCTTGCCCTCAAGATCGAACATAACCTGAGCAAAGAGAAGATTCTTGAGGTCTACATCAACCAGATCTACCTGGGCCAACGCGCATATGGCTTTGCCAATGCGGCACAAACCTACTTCGGGCGCGAGGTATCCCAGCTTAGCGTAGCCGAATATGCAATGCTCGCAGGCCTGCCCAAGGCGCCATCTGCCTACAACCCGGTTACCAACCTGCCCCGCGCCACCTTGCGACAGCATTACGTGTTGCGCCGTATGCGGGATCTGAACTATCTGGATGAAGAGACCTATCAACAGGCCCTGTCCACACCTATGCGCTTGGCAATCGGCAGGAACGCCCAGGCTAGCGCTGTCGCCATGCCACATGCTGAATATGTAGCCGAAATGGCCCGCCAAATGGCCTATGACCAGTTCAAGGAGGAGGCCTACACGCGTGGCATCAAGGTGATCACCACCATCGTCAAGGCAGACCAACAGGCTGCTTACGAAGCTTTACGCAAAAACATCCTGTCTTACGAGCAGCGCCATGCCTATCGTGGCCCGGAAGACTATGTGGACCTGAGCAATATTGAGTCCAACAAGGATGAAGCTTTGGAAGAAATGATCGATGCCTATCCCGATCTGGATGAGATGAAGCCCGGCATCGTGTTGCAAGCCTCTCGCCAGCTCGTCAAGGTCTACATGCGTGGCGGGGAACTCGTCGATCTATCCGGAGACTCGCTACGCTTCCCCGGCCCAATGCTCTCCGACAATGCTCCGCAACAAAAACGCATTCGTCCTGGGGCGATCATCCGCCTGGTAAAAGGCAGCAAGAACTGGCTGGTCACTCAGCCCCCCGAAGTAGAAGGCGCCTTTGTATCGCTGGACCCTCGTGATGGTTCAATCCATTCCCTGGTCGGCGGTTTTGACTACAACCGCAACAAATTCAATCATGTGACTCAGGCCTGGCGCCAGGCGGGCTCCAGCTTCAAGCCCTTCATCTATTCCGCAGCCATCGACAAAGGCTATACACCCGGCAGCGTCTTCCAGGATGCGCCCTTGAATTTCTCGTCAGAGGAAACCGGGGGACGAGACTGGAACCCACAGAACTACGACAACCGCTATGAAGGCCCGATGAGCCTGCGCACAGCGCTCGCAAAATCCAAGAACGTGGTGGCCATTCGCGTACTCCAGGCCATTGGCGTGCGCTACGCACAGGACTATGTCACCAGCCGTTTCGGCTTTGACCCGGCCAAGAACCCACCCTACCTGACCTTGGCGCTGGGTGCGGGCTCTGTTACCCCCTGGCAGATGGCATCGGCTTATGCCATTTTTGCCAATGGTGGTTATCGTATCCAGCCCTATCTGGTCAAGGAAATGCAGGATTCCTCAGGCCACGTCCTCGCCCGCGTCACCCCCTCCGTGGCAGGCCAGCAGGCCGAACGGGTGATTGACCCCCGTAACGATTATCTGATGGACATGATGATGAAAGACGTGGTCCGTCGTGGTACGGCAGCCAAGGCGATGAGCCTGGGGCGTAGCGACCTGGCGGGCAAGACGGGGACGACCAACGAATATGTCGACGCCTGGTTCTGCGGCTACCAGCCCACCCTGGTCGGAGTCTCCTGGATCGGCTTTGACCAACCCAAGAAACTCGGCTC
This sequence comes from Uliginosibacterium gangwonense DSM 18521, assembly GCF_000373965.1. Lineage (GTDB taxonomy): Bacteria > Pseudomonadota > Gammaproteobacteria > Burkholderiales > Rhodocyclaceae > Uliginosibacterium > Uliginosibacterium gangwonense. The sequence continues at coordinate 139,215 of NZ_KB892868.1, forward strand.
AGGCGAAACTGGTGGGTTGCTTGCGCTGCCGATGTGGATCGACTATATGCGCGTCGCATTGAAGGGGGTGCCCGAGCAGTTCATGAGTCCTCCCAGCGGTCTGGTCAAGGTCCAACCCACCATTGAGAAGGAAGGGGATGACTTTATCTACGAGGAGCATATGCCAGCCCCTCCAGCCGCTGACGCTCCCGAACCAGACCCCGCTGCACAAAGCGAGCCGACCACCTGAGGCTGTCATACGCAAAGAGCCTGATCGGTCCCTCGATCAGGCTCTTTTTTCAGATCCCCAACAACACAATCAGAATACGACCAGTTCCCCATCTGACAGGGTACGCAGTACATGAGTCAATACTGCGCGCAAATCCTGGCCATCCCGTGTATCAATCCAGCGCCCGCCTTCCGGGCGGAAATGATGGGCGCCCGTGCGCGCAGCGAGCCAGATTTCCTGCATGGCGGCATGCTGGTTGATCACCACTTTGGCGCCATCCTCCAGCTCGACTTCCAGAATGCCCCCGGCACTCATCTGTACATCGCAATCCGCATCAGCGCGGGTAATCGCCGCCTCAATCGCGGCCTCGATTGCGGCCAATTCGGCCTGCGCCAACTGGCTGAACTTACTCTCATCCATCCTGCTCTCCGTTGCATATCAATCATGCCTGCGCCTGTTCTGCGCTAAACTTCGGGGTTCAATTATCGATCCATCGGCCCCATGCGAATCCTGACACTACTCTGCTGCGCTCTGATCCTGTCTGCCTGCGGCATCAAAGGTGCGCTGATCATGCCTCCCCCCTCCGCAAGCGGCACCACACAAGCGCCACCTGCCAATGGGGTGGGAAGCAGCACGCCAAACTGAACAGGCAGCCCTACCTGTTCCCCTCATAGAAGGGTTTGACCACGGCATCGACTGTGGCTGTCGAGCGGACATGCCCAGCCGCCTCAAGCTCCAGCACCACCGCGATATGTTCGCCCGCCACAAGCGGGCGTCTCAACCCTGCCAACATCAAGTAATGGGTCACCGGCGTCAGGTAATTCTTTTCCTTCGCCACCAGCCGGATCTCCTCCACCTTGTGCGGGCGCATCGGCCCACTATCAGCCACCAGCATCTCCACCAGATCGACACGTTCCGCTACGTCAGCACGCGCCCCGACGATCAACTGTGGCACAGGGGAAACAATGTTCAAGAAAACGCCACTGCTTTTTTGATGACCGACTGGCGCCCTCACCCAAGCCTCCGTAATCGTCAGTTCCGCGCCCCACGCCGAAGCGCTCCCCACCATCCACCCTAGCAGCCACAGGCACCACACGCTTCTGCAATTCATCGTCTCATCCCGCACAAAAGCCAGATCCACTCAACAATCTGGTAAATACTTCGATTATCACATCAAAGCCCCTGCATGAGCAGGCAGCCGTGCAGACTTGAACAGACCCCGGGGCAAACAAGCCCAAAAGGGCAAAACACTCCCCAGACAGGCGGGCAGGACATTCCCGCTTCCATTCAGTGATAAAACATCAACTAGATTCGCCCGGATGTGTAAGCCCCTGAAGCTTGATGAGTACTACTTCACATCCAGACACAGAAGCTATTCAAGCCAGACCAGACGACAGTCGTAAACACGCAGATGCGATCTTGGATTGGTCCGGGAATACGCCATGGGAGACGTAATCGTGGTTGACAAGACGATTGACAATGACGAACTGGTGTTTGCAGGCGAAATGGGTTCGGCCCAAACTGGTGATCATGCCAGCCTAACACCCAAGCACACGCCTTGGAACATCCTGATTGTCGATGACGACCCCGATGTCCACACCACCACCACCTTTGCCCTGCGCGGCACCGACATCCTGGGGCACCCCCTTAACTTCCTGCATGCCGACTCTGCCGCCCAGGCGCGAGACATCCTGGCTTCAGCACCTGATATCGCAGTTATTTTGCTTGACGTTGTCATGGAGCAGGAAGACTCCGGGCTCCGGCTTGTCCACACCATCCGTACCGAGTTTGGCATGGCCGAGACACGGATCATCCTGCGTACCGGCCAACCCGGCTACGCCCCGGAGATGGATGCTATCCGTGATTACGACATCAACGACTACAAGACCAAATCCGAACTCACGCGCAACAAGCTTTTCACCACGCTGACCTCCGCCATCCGCTCCTACCGCCAGATCCGCACCATCAATACGTCTCGCCGTGGGCTGGACCTGATTGTGCATGCCACAGGAGAGCTACTGGCCTTGTCTGGCATTCGCAATTTCGCGGCGGGCGTCATTACCCAGATGGCCGCCCTGCTGGGCATGCGTTCCGAAGGCCTGATCTGCGTGCAACACCCCCCCTCCAATCCTAGCCCACAGGACGATGGCACCATCATCATTGCCGCAGCAGGCCGTTATGCGGAATTGATCAACATGCCGCTGGATGACATCAGCGAAGACCGGGTCAAAGATGCGCTGATCAATTGCCTGAACGCCGGCAAGCACATCTTTACCGATCAGCATACCGTACTGTTTTTCAGCAGCCGGGCACAACGCAACATGGCCGCCTTCCTGGATGCCCCCATCAGCATCGATGAAAGCATCCGCCAATTACTGGAAGTGTTTTGCACCAACATTTCGGTCGGGCTGGAAAACACCCTGCTGTTCTCGCAACTACACGATTTTGCCTATTTCGATTCGCTGACCGGGCTCCCCAACCGTCGCAGCATGATCAACAAGCTCGACGAACGCTTGCTGGGCGGCGAACGCGGGCGCTACACCCTGGCGCTGATCGACCTGGATGGTTTCGCCGATACCAACGATGCGCTTGGGCATCAATATGGTGATGATCTGCTCAAGGCCGTCTCTGCCCGCATGCGCTCTAGCCTGAGCGGCCAATGCAACCTCGCCCGCCTGACTGCCGACACCTTTGCCGTGCTGGGCCTGATTGAGCAGCTTCTGCCCGCCACCCTGCAAGCCCTGTTCCGCACGCCCTTTGTCATACACGGCCAAGAAGTCATTCTGTCCATCACCATGGGGATCGCGCACTTGGTCGATGTGGACGGCGACGGATCAGAAGCTTTGAAAAGCGCCTACCTGGCACTGCGCAGGGCCAAACTCCATCATCGCGGAGAATATGCCTTCTTCACTCGTGATATGGCCCTGGAAATCAGGGAAAGATCTCGCCTGCTCCAATCGCTGCGCACCGCTATCGAGAGACAGCGCCTGTTCCTGGTCTATCAACCCCAGGTATCAGTCGCCACTGGCAAGGTCTCGGGCATAGAGGCCCTGTTGCGCTGGCGGGCAGAAGACGGACGAATGATTGAACCCAGCCGCTTCATCCCGATTGCCGAACACTCAGGCATGATCATTGGCATCGGTGAATGGGTCTTGCGCATGGCCTGCTTCCAGCAGGCAGAAATCATCCGCGCCGGGTTTGAAGGCATCAGCATGGCCATCAATTTATCGGTGGCCCAATTCCGCCACCCACATTTCCTGGCCTCCTTGCAGGCGGCGCTGACCGATAGCGGAGTAGACCCACACCTGATCGAGCTGGAAATCACCGAATCCGTCGCCATGGAAGAAATCGATTTCCTCAGCCATACGCTGGATGCGATGAAAGCGCTTGGCGTGCACGTGGCCGTTGATGATTTCGGCACTGGGTTTTCCTCGCTATCCTACCTGCAACGCCTACACGTCGACCGCCTGAAGATCGACCGCGCCTTCATCACAGACATTGCCACCAACGAACGGGCACGCCGGATTCCCGAGCTGGTGATTGAACTGGGGCACAAGTTGGGCTTGTCCGTCATTGCCGAGGGCGTGGAAACCGCCGCGCAGGTTCAGGTACTCAAAGCGCTGGGGTGCGACGATATACAAGGCTATTTCTACAGCCGCCCGGTTGAGCCGCCTGCGCTGCTTGAGTGGCTCAAGAACACCGCCACGGATACCGCACATGACGCATGACAAAAGCGTTCAAAACACGCCAAACATGCAGCATATTCACTAAGGGGAACACATTTTGGGCCTGAAGCTCACCATCCGCAAAGCCGTCGTCATCGCCGTGCTGTTGGGAGTTCTGCTGCCCGCGCTAGGAGTGGGAATCTACCTGACCCGTAACTACTACGTTGATAAACTTGATCGTGAGATCATCCAGGCCCTTCAGCGGGACTCGGATGTCCTCAGCCTGGGGGTGCGGGAAAGCCTCTGGGCGATTGACAATGAATCCACTTCCGCACTGGTGGAAGCTGTCATGAAGGATTCGCCGTTGGTTTCCGTGGAAGTGCTTGACCCGGAACTGGGGCGTTTCGTATTCCGCGAAAACCCAGAAAGACGCCTGGGGAAAATCTATAAGCTGGAGCGCTCAGTGCTACATCGGGGCGAAGTCATCGGGCGTGTCCGGCTGGAAATATCCGACGCCGCATTCACCAGTGAATTCCAACGCCAGATGATCTCACAAGGCGAAGCCTTGGCCCTGCAACTGTTATGCAGCGTCTTACTGATCCTGGCGGTCTTGCAGGTTCGGGTCGGGCGGCCACTCAAGCGGCTCACCACAGAAGCCATCTCGCTTGCCAAGGGGGAACTTTCCGCAAGCATCCAGCCCTTGCGGCAAGATGAAATCGGTGAGGTGGAGGCGCAGCTTGAAGTCACCCGGCAAGCCTTGCAAAACCTCTTCCAGACGCTGGAACAAAAAAACCAGGCACTGGAAAATGATCTTCAGGAACGTATGCGCGTGGAATCAACCCTGCGTGACCGCGAACAACGCCTCAGAACACTGGTGGATCAAAGTCCGCTGGCAGTCATCGAGTTCGATCTTGACTGGACCATCCAGAACTGGAATGAGGCCGCCTGCAATACCTTTTTATGGGATAGAAACAGCGCATTAAACAAACCCATCAGCATACTGCAGACAACCCCACGGAATCCCCTCAAAGATAGAAACGACGATCTGGCAAAAAACGGCACCGGCCAGGAGCGCCAATACAACAAGCGCGCAGACGGGCAAACCATAATATGTCAATGGTATTACTCTACCATCCGTGATGCAGAAGGCACCCCGCTGCGCATTGTGGCCATGGTCGAAGACATCACCGAGCAACAGCAGGCCGACGATGAGATCCGGCGTCTGGCAACGGTCGTGCGCATGACCACCAATCTGGTCACCTTGGTCGACGCGCTTGGCAATGTCATCTGGTTCAACCGTGCCTTTGGCGAGCGCTGTGTCCCCCCCGGTGCAAGCCCCTTGGGGCGGCCCCTCATCGGCCTTCTGCAAGGACAAACCAGCCCGCAAGACAGATCTCGCTATACCATCATTGATCAGGTTTTTACCTCAGGCACCAGCCAATCCATCAACGAATTGCTGTGCATCAGCGCCACGCAAACACCCTATTGGGTGTCGATGGAACTCCAACCGATGCGCAACGACCAGGGGAGCTTGCAACAGTGGGTCGTGGTGATGACCGATGTCACCGACCGGCACATCATTGCCGATGCCTTGCGCAATATCGCCCGGATCGAAGCCAGCAATGACACTCGCCTATTCCTCACCCAGATCCTGGCCGTCATCGCGCGTGGCACCGGCGCATCAGGAGCCTATATTGCCTTGAATCAGGACGACAACATCGAGGTGTGCACCACCTGGGGCCGCAGTGCAACCGAGATTGCCACGGGCCTGCACCCGAAAACCCATAGCATCGCCCGGCATATCGAGCTTGCTGGCGCACAGCGCATCGTCGACAACATCAAAGGCTACTTGCAGGAAGATGCCATCTTGAAAAACGCGGTGAACTGCAAGGCGCTTATTGCGGAACCCTTGTTGGACCCCCATCAGGAAATCATGGGGCATCTGGCCCTGCTGTTCGATGTTGTGCCCAATAGCCCGGAAGAAATCCAGTCTCTAGCCGAAATCGGCGCCTCCCGGGCGGGTGCGGAATTGTCGCGTCAGCGCACCTTGGAAGCTTTGCAGCACAGCGAGCAGCGCTTCTCCTCCATCTTTCAAAGCTCACCCATCCCTCTGGCATTATTCCGATGTACTGACAAGCATTGCCTGGACCTGAATCCGGCTTTCCGGCTGGCCTTTGGCAACCTGGAGATGGTTCAGGACGCGGGCGGTGCCGCCTACCAGACATGGCTCGCCACCGTATTGGGTGGCACGCAGGATTCCGCCTCGGCTGATCTGCGGCTCCTCACCGCGCGTGGCGAGCAGCGGGACTGCCAGTTGATTGCCCGCAGAGTCACCATCAATGAAGAAGACAGCCAACTGATTGCCATTGTCGATGTCACCCAGCTTCTGGAAGCACAACGCCAGATCAAGGAACTGAACCTGTCCTTGGAACAAAGGGTACAAGAACGCACGCAGGATCTGGCCCAAGCCAACCAGAATCTGGAACACACCCTGGAGCAATTGCGGCGCACACTGGATGAACTGGTGCGTTCCGAAAAACTGGCCGCACTCGGCTCACTGGTCGCCGGTATCGCCCACGAATTGAACACCCCGATCGGCAACAGCCTGATCGTGGCCAGCACCTTGCGCGACATGAACAAGGAATTCCGCACACAAATGCAATCCGGCCTGCGCAAGTCGACTCTGGATGGTTACGTGAATGAGAACGACTCAGCGGCCGACATCCTGGTACGCAATCTGCATCGCGCCGCTGAACTGATTACCTCGTTCAAGCAGGTCGCGGTTGATCAGACCAGCTCACAACGCCGTACTTTCAATCTGGCGGAGGTAATCAACGAGATCATCGTCACCATGCATCCGGTATTTCGTAAGACCAATTTCAGCATTGACACCCGCATTCCTGCCGACCTGCAACTGGACAGCTACCCCGGCCCGCTGGGTCAGGTATTGGCCAACCTGCTCAACAACGCTTTGTTGCATGCATTTGAGGGACGTAACGATGGCAGCATTCTGCTCAGGGCAGAATGCCCGGATGCAGAGCATGTCAGCCTGCTCTGCCAGGACAACGGCATTGGCATATCACCCGCCAATCTGAAGCGGATCTTCGACCCCTTCTTCACCACCAAACTCGGCCAGGATGGTACAGGGTTGGGGCTGAACATCGTTCACAACATTGTAACGGGGATTCTGGGGGGAAGCATCAAGGTGAACAGTACCGAAGGAGTGGGTACGGGTTTCACGATCACCCTCCCGCTCAAAGCTCCCGGTAAGTAAGCTGATTACAAGCGCAAAAGCAGCTCACACTATCACAATATGCCACGTGGTTTGCGCTTGACTCGGGAGGCAAAGTGGTCATACAGGGCATTGGGCACCAGTGGCAGTAATTTTGCCACCAGACTCATCTGCCACGGAATGGTCGCCTGACCCGCCCCCCGCTCAATAGCCGCCACAAAACGCCGGGCCGCCTCATCTGCATCCAGCATGAAAGGCATGCGGTAGGGATTCACAGCCGTCATAGGGGTACGGATATAGCCTGGGCGGATATCCGTCACCTTGATGCCCGTACCATGCAGCTCGACGCGCAGGCTTTCCAGATAACGGCTAGCGGCGGCCTTCGAGGCACTATAGGCACCGGCCCCAGGCAGGCCACGCACACCGGCTACGGAAGAGACGCCCACCAGATGCCCGGACCCACGCCGCCGCATCTCTTTCACGAAGGGGCGGAAGGTGGCCACCATGCCCAACACATTGGTACGGAAGACCTTGTCAAAGGCGGCAAAATCGTCCGGTTCTTCGGTCAGCGTCCCTACGGAGACCCCGGCGTTGGCGATCACGATATCGGGCACGCCGAAGCGTTCACAGAATTGGCTGGCGGCCAGTTTGAGCGTATCAGGCTGGGTGACATCTGCCACGTAACAGGCATGTTCGCCCGGCAGGCTTGCCGCGACCTCTGCCAAAGCATCGGCACGGCGCGCCACCAGTCCCAGCATCACCCCGCGTTGCGCATAGCATTGCGCCAGCGCCTGGCCGATACCGCTGGAAGCACCGGTGATCCAGACGCGGGGAGGCGTCGAAGCACTCACTTGCCGCTGCGGGCCTTGGCGATCAGATCGTCCACAGCCTTGATCGCATCCGGGCCTTCACCGGTCACACGGGTGCGACCTTGCACTGTCAGCGTCGGCACGGATTCAATCTTGTAAGCCACAGCCAACTGTTCATACCGGCGGGTCGTCGTATCCACACCAAATGAACGCCAGGTATCGTTGAAAGTCTTCACATCAATGCCGACCTTGGCGAGCCACTCGTTACGCGCCTTCTCGTCGTCCAGGCGGACGCGGGAACGTTGGACGGCTTCAAACACCTGCGGACCAAATTTGTCGGCAAGCCTCATCGCGTCCAGGGTAGTATAGATGCGACCCAATGCGGCCCAGGATGGGCGCCCGAACGAGACAGGGACTCGCTTGACCACAACATCCTTCTTAAGAGACTGCTCCCACTTGCGCAGGAAGGGGTCCAGATTGGCGCAGTGCGGGCAGCCATAGGAGAAGAACTCCAACACTTCCACTTGCCCCGGCCCTGTGCTGGGCGCCTGAGCGGGGGAAATCGGCCCGATCTCGGGCCCTTCGGCCCAGACGCTACCCACAGCCGTAAACGCCAGCGTAGCCAGCAAACCCTTGAAAATACTGCGTCGCTTCATTCTGAATCTCTCCATTAAGTTCCGTGTTTTGCAGTGGTCGCGCCACTTGCCGAAGGATTGGACCGCACAATGCTGGTTTCTATCCCCTCCGTTGCCAATCTTGCGCGCATTGCATCCGCCTCTGCAGCCGTGTCAAACGGGCCGAGGCGTACACGGTAGAACACGCCCTTATCGCCCAGGTCGACGCGCTGTACCTTGGCTTCGACACCCGCCAGCGCCAGACGGGCCTTCAGATTGTCGGCATCCGACGGATTCTGGTAGGCGCCTGCCTGCAAGGAAACCTTGTTGCTGGGGGCTTCCACAGGTTTGGCGGGCACCGGGGTCGAGGCGGCATCTCCACCGGGCAGGATCTTGTAGAAATCAAACTTGTTCTTCTCCCCGTCGCCCGAGGCAGGCGTGGAAGCAGAGGCTGCCGGTGGCGGGTTATTGGCTGCAGCAGGCGCACTCACCGTGGGCTTGGGCCCCACAGGGCGATCCCCTGGCTTGCCGGGCAGATCGATAGGCGCCACATTCCCCACCGGCGCGCTTTGCGCAGGCTTGGTGACCGTGTCGACCTTGGGAGACGTAAAGGGTTTGGGACCAAAATTGATATAGAGCGCAATGGCTGCGGCAATAATGATCCCGATCAGCAAGCCGATCAGCACCCCCGAAACGGTATTCCCCTTTTGGTATTTCGCCATGGAAATCGTACCGTACATATACACAAATCCCGAAAAATGGTGGAGCGAGTATAACCGCCTTCATCCTCGCCGCCCAATTGCGGAAAGCCGAGTGGCATCCTGCCCCGATTGAGACCTCAACCGGGGCCGGGCCGATCAGGCCGAAATACGCTGCAGCGTGGCTTTGACCGCGCTCTCATAGGCCGCACGCGGATCGCTCCCCAAGCCCACGTCTGCGCCAAGTTGCCGCACCAGACCATCGGCCAGACTGTACATCCAGCCATGCACAGACACATCCTGACCGCGCGCCCAGGCGTCCTGCAAAATCGTGGTCTGGCAGACATGAAGCACCTGTTCGATCACGTTCAGCTCACACAAGCGGTCTGCGCGCAACGAGAGGTCGGACTGACGGGCAAGCTCTGACTGGAATTTTTCATGCACATCCTGCACATGGCGCAGCCAGTTATCCACCAAGCCCTGGCGCACATCATTCATGGCGGCCTTGACGCCGCCGCAGCCGTAATGCCCGACGATCAGGACGTGCTTGACCTTGAGCACATCCACCGCAAACTGCAAAGTGGACAGACAGTTCAGATCGGTATGTACCACCACATTGGCGACGTTACGGTGAACAAAGACTTCACCCGGCGCCAGGCCGATGATCTCGTTGGCGGGCACGCGGCTGTCTGAACAGCCAATCCACATGTATTCGGGGCTCTGCTGAGCCACCAGACGGGAGAAGAACTCGGGATCGGCCTCGCGCTCACGCTGTGACCAGGCCGCATTGCGAATCAGCAACTCATAGAGGGGGATCGGCATATTTTCAGAAACCCTGAAGGGTTTTCAATATTGTAGGACTTCGTAAGATACGCTAAACCCCCTGCCAACGCCAAATCCCCTACTGCGCCACCGCCGCCTTCTGCAAGGCCACCAAGCGGGCAATCCCCTCTTCGGCCAAGGCCAGCAATGCATTCAATTCGGTACGTGAAAAGGGGGTGCCTTCGGCGGTGCCCTGTACTTCCACAAAACCACCGCTGCCCGTCATCACCACATTCATGTCGGTATCGCAGGCAGAGTCTTCCGGGTAATCCAGATCCAGCACCGGCACCCCCTCAAAGACGCCAACCGAGACGGCTGCCACCCAGTCACGCAGAGGGGAGGCCGCGAGCTTGCCAACGGCCACCAGCTTCTGCATCGCATCATGTACCGCTACACAGGCACCGGTGATCGATGCGGTACGGGTACCCCCATCGGCCTGGAGCACATCGCAGTCAATAATGAGCTGACGTTCGCCCAGCGCCTCCAGATCCACCACCGCACGCAGGCTGCGGCCAATCAGGCGCTGGATCTCCTGGGTACGCCCGCTTTGCTTGCCCTTGGCTGCTTCACGTGCCGAACGGGTATGGGTTGAACGCGGCAGCATGCCGTATTCGGCCGTCACCCAACCCTGCCCCTTCCCCTTGAGAAAACCCGGAACCCCCTCTTCCACGCTGGCGGTACACAACACCTTGGTGTTGCCGAATTCCACCAGCACCGAGCCTTCGGCATGGCAGGTGTAGTGGCGGGTGATGCGCACATCGCGCATCTGGTTGGCTTGGCGCAGGGAAGGACGGGTCATGTAAATTCTCACTCGGTTTGAAATGGAAAACGCCGTGCGATAGAGCACGGCGCATGGAATGGGTGGCGTAGAACCGGCTTACTTGCCCGGATCAAAGCGGGAGTATTTCTTGATCGCCATGTTGATCTCGGTGATGGCCGACTCGATATCCGCGTCCGACAGATTGCCGCCCTCTGGCGGGCGATGCCGGGCGAACCCTTCCATCTTGGTCGTGATGCCATCCACGGGCATGCCTTCGGTGGAAATGGCAGAGGCCTGCTCCATCACATAATCATCATGCCAACGCATGGTCAGGATCGACAGGTTGTCGCAGGTCAGCGCGCCATTGGCCTCGGCACGATCCAACAGGCGCGGTGAAGTCTCCAGCACGTCGCCTTCGGCCAGGCGCTCGGCCACCTCATCAGGCGCCAGATTACCCCACACCCCGTCGGTACACATCGCAATCAGGTCATTGGCGAACAAGGGCACCGGCGACGAGAACTCGATCTGCGGCGAATGCGATCCCCCCAGGCAACTAAAAATCCGGTTCCGCGCGGGGTGATGCAACGCTGCCTCTTCATCGATCAAACCTTGATCCAGCATCATCTGCAAACGGGAATGATCCTTGGTCTGCTGGATGGTACGGCCACGGCGAACCAGATACAGGCGCGAATCCCCAGCGTGCGCCCAGAAGGCCACGCTGTTTTGCACCAGACAGGCCACGATGGTGGTGCGCGGAGCTTCCGGCAGGTTCTTGTCAAAGGCGTAATCCTGAATCGCGGCGTGGGCATTGCCCAGGCTGCGCGACAGGAACAGCAACTCGTCATGCACCTGTGGGGTTGCGCTGCGCTGGAAAGCCTCGGTGATGTATTGCACGGCGATCTGCGCGGCAATCTCGCCATGCAAGTGACCGCCCATGCCATCGGCGATCACCATCAACAGCGCATCACGCGTATAGCTATAGGCCACGCGGTCTTGATTGTTAGGCCGGGCCCCCGGCCGACTTTCCTGGTAGATGGTGAACTTCATGATCTGCCAATCAAAGCACGGAGCCGGTTACCCACTCGTTCGAGCAGAGAAGCCGGCGTCTTGTTGGGAACGTGGCGCGCGCGCGTCAGCAGCGCCTTTTGCAAGGCATACACACTCTGCGGCCGCGCCAAGGGGTCCAGATTGAGGCACCAATCGATGGTTTCAAGCAGATGGGGGGAATAGTCCCCCGACCAACGCTTGGTAGCCGGTTCCATCTGGTCTTTTTTCAGGCGCTCATCCGAACGCTGCGGCGGGCAGCCCGCCAAGCAGGCATACATCGCCGCGCCAATGCTATAGATATCGCTCCAGGGCCCCAGATGCTCGCGGTCCTGAAACTGTTCTGGTGGCGCAAACCCCGGCGTATACATGGGTTTGAGCATAGGGGTGTCTTGCGCAAGAGTCTGGCGTGCAGCCCCGAAATCCAGCAGCACCGGGGCACCATCATTGCGCAGGTAGATATTTGACGGCTTGATATCCAGGTGCAGCAACTTGTGGGCGTGCACCTCACGCAAGCCATTGAGGAGCCGAGTGAACACGCCACGGATGAAACGCTCCTTGATGTGGCCCTTGTTGCGCTGGATGAAGTCCTGCAAGGTGCGACCACGCTCGAACTGCATGACCATGTACACTGTATTGTTGGCACGGAAAAAGTTGAGCACCCGTACCACATTGGGGTGCATCAGCTTGGCCAAGGACCGCCCTTCTTCAAAGAAGCACTTCATCCCGTAACGGAATGCAGCCTGATGCTCCTCTGTAATCTGCGGTTCAATCTCGCCCGCCTTGCGCAAGGCCAGCGAATTTGGCAGGTATTCCTTGATCGCCACAGGGCGTGCTTCAGCGTCCGTCGCCAGATAGACGATGGAGAAACCACCCAGGCTGAGTTGCTGCTCGATGCGATATTGCTCGAGCTGAAACCCAGGCGGCAGAGGCGAATTAACTTGAGAGGCCATGTAGTCGGGCGTTATGATCCACTAGCCGTGAGATTGTCCGGCTTTGTTCCACAGGTGTAAAGGCCCGAATTACAAGGCCGCATCCAGCAGGAAGGATTCCAATGGTATTAAGCATGACCGGTTACGCAACCCTCACCCGTGAAGTTGGGGGTGCATCCATGCAGATCGAGCTGCGCAGCGTCAATTCCCGCTACCTCGATCTGTCCTTCCGCATCTTTGAAGACTTGCGTTTCACCGAGCCAGCCATACGCGAGCTGATTAACGCCAGCGTAACACGAGGCAAGGTCGAATGTCGCCTAGGCTTACAGGCGGCTCATGCACAAAACAACAGTCTGAACATCAATGCCCAGCTTCTGGAGCAATTGAACGTGGTGCAAGACCAGATCCGCGCCACCACCCCTGATGCGGCCCCGCTGAGCGTCAATGAAATCCTGCGTTGGCCAGGCATTCTGGCCGAGCAGTCGCCCGACCCGGAAGCCCTGCTCGCCGCCGTCCAGGCGTTGGCCCGGGAAGCCCTGGTTGACTTCCGCGCCTCACGTGCCCGAGAGGGCGCCAAGCTCGCCGACATGCTGCGCGAGCGCATCACCCTGATGCGCGAACGCGTCGCCGCCGCAGCCCCCCTGATTCCCACTGCGATTGCCGACTACCGCGAACGCCTCACCCTGCGCCTGCGCGAAGCCGTCGCCACGCTCGACGAAGACCGCATCCGCCAGGAAGTCACCCTGTTTGCCCAGCGCGCAGACATTGCCGAAGAAATCACCCGCCTGCAAACCCACCTCGACGAAGTCGAACGCATCCTCAACAAAGGGGGGGCGGTAGGCAAGCGACTGGACTTCCTCATGCAGGAACTCAACCGCGAAGCCAACACCCTGGGCTCCAAAGCCGTCGCGCCCCAATTGACGGATATCTCGGTCGACCTCAAGGTCTACATTGAACAAATGCGCGAACAGGTTCAAAACCTGGAGTAATCAACCTTTTTAGCTGGCTTTCATCATGTCTGGTTCTCTCTTTATCGTTGCCGCCCCGTCTGGCGCAGGAAAGACCACCCTTGTAAAAGGGCTTCTTGCGCGAGACCCCGGCGTGCGCCTGTCCGTGTCCTACACCACCCGTGCGCCGCGCGAAGGGGAAGTCAACGGGGTGGCGTATCACTTCACCACCCCCGAGGATTTCCTGGCCCGCCGCGACCGAGGCGAATTCATTGAGTGGGCGCTGGTGCATGGCAACTATTACGCCAGTTCCCGCCTGTGGCTGGAAGAGCAGATGCAGGCAGGGCAGGACGTGCTGCTGGAAATCGACTGGCAGGGGGCGGCCCAGGTGCGCAAAATTTTCCCCGATGCAGTGGGGATCTACATCATGCCGCCCAGCTTTGAAGCCCTGGAGCAGCGGCTTCGCGGCCGTGGCACAGACAGCGAAGAGGTGATCAAGAAACGTCTTGCCGCCGCATGTGATGAAATGAGGCAGGTAGACCAGTTTGGTTACGTTATAATTAACAAAGACTTGCAACGGGCACTCGATGACTTGTGTGCCACCGTCCAAGCGGCACGCCTGCGCACGCCTCTTGTCCGCCGTCGCAATCCGGAAGTTTTTCTCCCTGCTGTCTGAAGAAACAAGGAATCCAAATGGCCCGTATTACTGTAGATGACTGCCTGCCACGCATCCCGAACCGCTTCCAGCTGACCCTGGCCGCGACTTATCGCGCCCGCCAGATCAGTGCTGGCAGCACGCCGCTGGTGGATGGTGATCGTGACAAGCCCACCGTGATTGCCCTGCGCGAAATCGCAGCCGGCAAAATCGGCCTGGAAGTGCTGACCCGCACCCAGGGCTGATTGTATGCAGCGGGCTTGGATACGCTTCGGGAGTCGCTAAATGGAGCCCAAGCCAGCAGCAGCTTCGTTTGCCCCCGCCAATCACAACACAGCAGCAGCCTTGCTGCGTGTGGAAGGGGGGGTGGTCGTGCCGCCGGAACCGGTTTCCCACGGTTTCCTGGCCGAATTTGACGAAGAAGTGGAGTTTGCCCGCCTGTATAGTCAGGCGGAGCGCTACATCAAGCCAGATGACCTGATCCGGCTTGAGCAGGCCTTTCGGCTTGCCTTGCGTGCCCACACGGGGCAGTTCCGCATCAGCGGTGAGCCCTATGTGTCGCACCCCTTGGCAGTGGCGGAAATTCTCGCACAGTGGCATCTGGACGCACAGGCCCTGATCGCGGGCCTGCTCCATGATGTGATGGAAGACAGCGATGTCACCAAGGCAGACATCGCAGCGCAATTCGGCAAAACAGCAGCCGAACTGGTCGATGGCGTCTCCAAGCTCGACCGCATCGAATTCAAGACCTATCAGGAAGCCCAGGCAGAGAACTACCGCAAGATGTTCCTGGCCATGGCGCGAGATGTGCGCGTCATCCTCATCAAGTTGGCAGATCGCCTGCACAACATGCGCACCCTGGATGCTGTGCGGCCCGACAAGCGCCGTCGCATCGCACGGGAGACGCTGGAAATCTTCGCCCCGATTGCCAATCGCCTGGGGCTGAATACGCTGTTCCGGGAGTTGCAGGAACTCTCGTTCAAGAACACCTACCCGATGCGCTTCCGCGTGCTGGGCAAGGCTCTGCGCGAAGTGCGGGGGGACCGCCGCGAGATGGTCACCCGGCTCATGAACACCATGCGTGAGCGCCTGCCTTCATGGGGCGTGGATGCCGAGGTATACGGGCGCGAAAAGCACCTCTTCGGGATTTACCGCAAAATGGTGGAGAAGCACCTGTCATTTGAGCAGGTGCTGGATATCTACGGTTTTCGCATCCTCGTCAAAGACACCTCCGGCTGTTACCTCGCCCTGGGGGCTTTGCACGAGCTGTTCAAGCCCGTACCCGGCAAGTTCAAGGATTACATCGCGTTGCCCAAGGCCAACGGCTACCAGTCGCTGCATACCACGGTGATTGGCCCACAAGGCATGCCGGTGGAAGTGCAGATCCGCACGCAGGAGATGCATGCGGTGGCTGAATCGGGCGTCGCCTCCCATTGGCTCTACAAAGACGACACGGCCCAGTCGCTGTCCGACCTGCAACGCAAAACGCACAACTGGCTGCAATCCCTACTGGAGCTGCAGTCCACCTCCGGGGATTCCTCGGAATTTCTGGAACACGTCAAGATCGATCTTTTCCCTGGCGACGTGTTCGTATTCACGCCCAAGGGCAAGATTCTGAACCTGCCACGTGGCGCCACCGCTGTCGATTTTGCCTACGCCGTGCACACCGATGTGGGCAACCGTTGCGTGGCCTGCCGGATCAATGGCGAACTGCGCCCATTGCGCACAGAACTCAAAAACGGCGATCAGGTGGACATTACGGTCGCCCAACACGCCCACCCGAACCCGGCGTGGCTGTCGTATGTGCGCACCGGTAAGGCCCGGGCGGAGATCCGCCACTTCCTCAAGACCGTACAGCAGGAGGAAGCCACCCAGCTTGGCGAGCGCTTGCTCTCCCAAGCCTTGCGGCAAGTTGGCACCAGCCTGCCGGATATCGGCGCCTCGGCCTGGGATCGCTTCCTGCGTGAATTGAGCGTGCGCAGCCGGGACGACATCTACACCGATATCGGCCTGGGCAAACGTTTGGCCGCGATGGTTGCACGGCGCTTGTCGGACCTGCAGCATGAACGCAATACGGCCAGTGGTGAAGAGCCCAATACCAAGCCCCGCCCGATGGTGCCTATCCTGATCCAGGGCGGTGAAGGCATGGCGGTGCAGATGGCGCGCTGCTGTCGCCCCATCCCCGGCGACCCCATCGTAGGCATGCTGCGCAAGGGTCAGGGGCTGGAAGTGCACATCAACGATTGCCCGATGCTCACCCGCAACCATTCCTCCGACCGCGAGCGCTGGGTCGACGTAGAATGGGAGGAGTCCACCGAACGCATGTTCGACGTGGGCATCCGGGTGCTGGTGGATCATCGCCGTGGCGTTCTGGCCCGCGTGGCGGCTGCGATCGCGGACATGGAAGCCAACATCCAGAACGTAAACATGGAAAATGAGCACAGCCCCAGCTCCATCATCCATTTCACCATCCAGGTCAGAAACCGCCTGCATCTGGCCCGGGTGATGCGCTCGGTACGCCGCCTCACCGACGTGGTGCGGATCGTGCGCGAACGCAATTACGACAAACCACTCAATAAACGCTAACAGAAGAGAGATTCATGGCCTATACATCCGACTTCACCCAGTTCATCAACCAGTGGCTGGAACAACACCCCGAAGAGCGTGAAGAACAACAGAAGGGGCGTTCCCTGTGGTGGGATAAACCCCAGAGCCCGGAAATCCAGGAGGCTCGCGCCGAATCCCGGGTTGCCCAGAAGCCTTACCCCTACCAACCGGATTAACCCCTGCTGGCGCCCTGTGGCGCCTTTGCCTGCCTTCGAGATCACCGCCCCATGCTGTTTCCGCGCCTTGCCATTGTTGACCTGGAGACGACCGGGGCTGATCCAGCAAAAGACCGCATCACCGAGATCGCCATCCTGATTGCCGAAGACGGCAAGCTGATTGAGCAGTGGAGTTCGCTGGTCAATCCGGGCATGCCGATCCCCTTCCGCATCCAGAATCTGGTCGGCATCAGCGATGAGATGGTGGCAGACGCTCCCAAGTTCAGCGATCTGGCCGACATTGTGCACGCCAAGCTGCAAAACGCTGTTTTTGTCGCCCACAATGCGCGTTTTGACTATGGCTTCCTGCGTGCTGCATTCGAGACTGAACACAAAACCTGGGATGCTCCCGTAATGTGTTCGGTCAAATTTTCCCGCGCGCTGGACCCGGAACATGGCCGCCACGGGCTGGATGCCATCATCGCCCGCCACGGCTATGCCATTGATGCGCGCCACCGGGCGCTGGATGACGCGCTGATCGTCTGGCGCTTTCTCAGCGACGCCCTGCTGCGTGCGGACGACGCGCGCCTGCAACGTGCCTGGGATAAAGCCTATTCCACGGCCAGCGTGCCGCGTCTGCCCAAGGGCGACCTGGAAGCCCTGCCGACCAGCCCCGGCGCCTACGTCTTCCGGGGGCCGACCGGGCAGATCCTGCAAATCGGGCGGGCCCGCGATCTGCGCTCGCAGGTGCTGGGGATTTTCACCGCCACACGCACCGACGCCAAGGCCAAGAAGCTCGCCGCCAGTGTCCATGACGTGGAAACCTGGCCCTGTGCAGGTGAACTGGGAGCACAGCTACGGGAACTGACGCTCACCCGCCAGCTTAAGGATGAAGAGCCCACCCAGGCAATTGGCTGGCGCTGGCATCGGCAGGTGGAAACCGGCCCGGTGTTGGCACTGGAAAATCTGCAGGAGACCGACCCGGCCAATTGGCAAGACGTGTTTGGCAATTTCCGGGGGGAGCGCGAAGCCCGTACCGCCTTGCAGGAGCTGGCCCGCCAGCACCGCCTGTGCGCCACCCGCATTGGCCTGGAGCAAGGCTTTGGAGCCTGCCAGGGCGTGCACCTCGGGCGCTGCAACGGGGTGTGCACCGGCAAGGAAAACCCGCGCCTGCACGATCTGAGGCTGGCTACCGCGCTGGCCGCACTACGCCTGCGGGCTTGGCCCTGGCCCGGCGCAATCCTGCTGAGCGAATCTGACCCGGCCAGCCTGCGGGCGCAAACCCACGTCTTCGACCAATGGTGCCATCTGGGTAGTGCAGAGTCCGAGGCTGAACTTGGCGAACTGCTGACCAGGCAGCCTCCCCGCTGCTTCGATTCAGACATCTGCCGCCTGCTCCAGCGGTGGTTTGCCACGCCGGAACATCTCGCGCAAGCGCAGCCGCTGATGCCACATTCGCTCGGCCGGGCATCCGCCTAAACGCCATTCATCCCCTCCATGCGTAACTCGCGCCGGGAAAACAAGGCTTCGTCTCATCCTGCCTGACCCGGCGCCCCGCCCGTCCTACAGTGGCAGCGTTCCTCCTCACATCAAAAAGGAAACGCCATGCCATCTCGCATCGCCTTGCTGTTCGCCCTGTGCTGCGCTTTGCCCTTGGGGATGCAGCAAGCCCAGGCTGTTGATGAAACCGCCTTTAAGGCCGCCGTTGCCCACCTGCAAAAAGCCCGTACCACGGGTGGCGATGAAGTGGAGGCCTCGGTCAGCGCGTTTGAGCAACTCTCTCGCCAGGAGCCCACCAATCCGCTGTTTCGCGCCTATCTGGGTTCAGCCCAGTCTCTACAGGGCAAACAGGCATGGCTACCCTGGAACAAGCTGAAATACACCGAAAACGGGCTGGCCACCATCGACAAGGCCCTGCAACAACTCAGCCCGGAGCAAACCCGCCAGTTGGTACGCGGCGTACCCGTCACGCTGGAAACCCGTCTGGTCGCTGCCAGCACTTTCCTGGCCTTGCCGGACATGTTCAAACGCAGCCAGCTCGGGCACCAGCAATTGCAGCAAATCCTTGCGGACGCTGACCTGCTCACCGCCCCTGCCGGATTCCGTCAGGCGGTAGTCGGGCTGGCCGTAAAAACCGCCACAGCTGACAAGCAACCCGCCTCCACCATCGAGCAATTGCAAGTCTTGAATTCGGGCGATGCGGCTGCGCGCCAAACCGCCCAAACCAAGCTGAAGGAGGTGTGGAAATGAGCGAACATACCCCTGTCATCAGCCTGCAGGGCATGAGTAAAGCATACAATATGGGTGAGGGCCGCGTGCAGGCCTTAAGCGACGCCAGTCTGGCCCTACCCCCTGGTGAGATGCTGGCCTTGACGGGGCCATCGGGTAGCGGCAAAAGCACCTTGCTGAATATCGCCGGGCTGATCGACACTCCCGATACAGGGCGCTACCTGCTCGATGGCGAGGACGTCAGCCAACTTGATGAAACCTGCCGGACGCTGCTGCGCCGCAATGCCATCGGGTTTATTTTCCAGGGCTTCAATCTGGTACCCGTGATGAGTGTAGCCGACAATATCGATTACCCCTTGTTCCTGGCGGGCATCAACGCAGGCGAACGCAAGCGGCGGGTGGCCGAGATGCTGGAAAAGGTTGGTCTGCGCGAACAGGCACAACGGCGCCCCGACGCCCTCTCCGGCGGGCAGCGTCAACGTGTGGCCGTAGCACGTGCCCTGGTCAAATGGCCACGTCTGGTGATTGCCGATGAGCCGACCGCGAATCTCGATTCGCATACTGCCGATCAGGTCATCACCCTGATCCGCGAACTCTGCCACGCCGAAGGCGCCGCCTGCCTGGTCGCCACCCATGACGATCGCCTGAGCACGCGCTGTGATCGTGTGCTGGCAATGCGCGATGGGTACATCCTGCCTGATGCGCCCTTCACCCATCTGGCCGCACCTGCGGTGGCGGCATAAAGGGACACGTACCATGAAATGGTTCAAATTTGCCGTACTCAACACCTTGCGCAACCGGCGCCGCTCTGCCACCACCTTGCTCATCGCCGCACTGGGCACCGCCGCCATCCTGCTCGCGGCAGGCTTTGCCGAGTACACCTACCAGGGTCTGGCCGAATCCGCAGCACGCGACGCAGGCCATCTAGTCGTCGCACGCAGCGATTACTTCCAGCACGAAGAGGATACGCCATTGCAATATGGCATTGACAACTACCCGGCGCTGCGCAGCCGTCTGCTCGCAGACCCCGATGTGCGCTACCTTCTGCCGCGCATCCAGTTCTCTGGGCTGGTTTCCAATGGCGACAAATCGGTGATCATGATGGCAACCGGCATTGACCCGGATAGCGAGTTCCTGATCAAAGGCCCCTTTCTGAACATGAAGGAAGGCAGCCTGCTCAGCTCTGCCAAATCCGATACGCCACAAATCCTGGTGGGCGAAGCACTTGCCAAAACACTCAAGGTCCACCCTGGCTCGGGCCTGACCCTGCTGGCCTCCACCACCGATGGAGCACTGAACGCACTTGACGTACAGGTGCGCGGCACGTTTTCAACCGGCGTACCCGAATATGACAAACGCGCCCTCTACACCGATCTTGAAACCGCACAGAGGATGCTTGTCACCCAAAAAATCAGCCAGCTTGGCGTATATCTTTCTGACATGAAGCTGGCTGACGACGACCGTGCACGCATCGAAGCCACCGCAGGCAAGGGTTTCACCACCCAGACATGGCGCGATCAAGCATTCTTCTACAAATCCGTGCGTGAATTGTATAACCGGATTTTCGGTGCCCTGGGTGGCATCATCGCCATCATCGTGCTGTTTGTGATTGCCAACGCCATGAGCATGTCAATCATCGAACGCACCCGTGAGATCGGCACCCTACGCGCCCTGGGCACCCTGCCCCAGCAGCTCACGCGCATCTTTGCCATGGAAGGTGCGGTGCTGGGTGGTGCGGGCGCCTTGGTTGGGGCCGTACTGGCACTGATCGTCTCAGTCATCCTGCTGTACGCGGGCATCCAGATGCCCCCACCGCCCGGGCGCTCGGTCGGCTACCCCTTATCCGTGTCGATCAATCCACTCATCTATGCACTTGTCGTTCTTGGCGTAGTCGTGCTGGCAACCCTTTGCGCCACACTCGTCAGCCGCCGTTCGGCCCGCAAACCCATCGTGGAGGCCTTGAACCATGTTTAAGCAATCCTTGATCGCCTTCCTCGCCTGCACAATCCTCCCGCTCGCCCATGCCGACGAGGGCATCCAGGCACTTTTGAAAAAGGCCGATACCTACCGCCTGAGTGAGACAGCGATGCAGGTGGAAACCCAGATCATCGTCAGCAAGAACGGGCATCCTGACAAGGATCGTCACTACCTCGTGCTGGTGCGCGAGAACCGCCAATCCCTGGTATTGATGCGCTCACCCGCCGAAAAAGGACAGAAGGTGCTGATGCTGGGCGATGACTTCTGGCTGATCATGCCCAACAGCCAGCGCCCGATGCGCATCACCCCGACCCAGAAACTGCTCGGCGACGCCTCCACCGGAGACATCGCCACGCTCAACTGGGCGGGGGACTATGACGGCAAGATTGTGGGTGAAGAGCCTTGCGAGGAAGGCAGCAAGGCACGCTGCACACACTTGTCATTAACTTCACAGCGCAAGGGCGTAACCTATGCACTGATCGAACTGTGGCTGGCGGTGGGGAGTGCCGAACCCGTGCGCTCCGATTTGTATGTGCAGTCAGACAAGCTCGCCAAGCAGGCGCGTTTCGTGCTCGACAAGGTGGATGGGCGGCGGCAGGTCAAGGAGATGATCCTGCTCGACCAGATCGAAAAGAGCCGTGAAACCACCGTGCGTTACCTTGCGCGCACACCCAAGCGTGCGCCGGATGAGTGGTACAACCCGATGTTCCTGACCCGGGCGGAGATCTGAGCATGCGCCCTCGTGCCCGGGTTCTGTTAATGCCCATTGCATTGCTTCTCGCTACTCCACCAGTCTGGGCAGAGAATTTTGACTGGTCAGGCAGCCTGCGCATGCTGTCGGAATCCGATAACTCGAACCGGAATGGTCTGCTCGCCCCAGCACGGGAACGCATGCAGGCGGGCAAAGACAGCCTGCGCGAAGAGTTCTCCCTCAAGGGCCGCGCAGGCCCGGTGCAAGCCCAGGCCACACTCACCCAGACCCAAAGCCGCCCTGGCGGCAGTAACACGCAAAGCCTGTTCAATGAGCTGTATTGGTCCGGGCAGGCGCAGGACTGGCATTTCACGCTGGGCAAGAAGATCGTCAGTTGGGATGTCGGCCAGGGTTTTCGCCCCCTAGATGTGATCCAGCAGGAAAACCGGCGGGTACTCTATGGCGCGACCCTTGAAGGCGTGAGAGTCGCGATGGCCGAACGCTACACAGGTGAGTCGGCATGGTCCATGGTATTGGCGAATCCATTCAAAGATCAGCAGGCAAGCGCTCAGAACGAAGCGGCTGCAGCGGTCCGTTACTATTTGCGTCAAGGCAGTTCCGATTGGCATGTCGTCACACGCTGGGGCCGCCAAACGGGCGCAGAGGCGGGCATGGCGTGGGCAATGGTGATAAATGATTCTATCGAGGTTCATGCGTCGGCGCTGCGCGCAGAGAAGCTCATGCATTTTCAAGAAAACGGGATGGGCTATGCCCAAACAGTTGGACAAGGGGGATGGCAAAGCCTGTTAGGGGGCAGTTGGACGGGAGACAATCAGTTGGGGGTTCTGGCCGAGTATTGGCACGACAACCGCGCGCCCAGTGCAGCAGACTGGCGGCGTTGGCGCGAACGCATTCAGTCTGTGCCTGAGTGGCTGGGGCATTCGGCCCAAAGTGGGATGGTGGCCAATCTGGCTGCGCCGACGACCAGTACCAATCTGCAGCAAGATAATCTGCTGCTACGGGTATCATGGACCGACGCGCGCTGGAGCCCGGCGCTTGATGTGTTGTATACACCGCGCGATCATGGCCGCATCACAACTTTGTCGCTGAACTGGCAAGGCGATGTTTGGAGCGTTGAGGGCGGCTGGCGCCAATTTGATGGCCCCCGTGAAGCCATTGCACGCAATTTGCCGAATCGCTCTTTATTGTATGCTTGGGTTAAGTATCCATTTTAGGTTTTACCTGTCGCCCTACCGCCAGGTAAATGATAGAAGCTATCTAAGACTCGATGAACAGAACCACAATCATGGGCGACCAACACAGTGAGTCACTTTATCAGTTCAGCTGGCATCGCTTTGTACGCAATCTTCCATCGCTGATACTTTTCAACCTGTTGATCGGCTTGACCTATAGTGCAGTAACAATGAACTGGGCCCATCTTGGGGTCGTCCTGGTGACCAGCCAGAGTATCGGTTTATCGATTTATCTGTGCATCTCTACATTGCATCGTCTTTTCCTGCGTTGGCATCTCCAGGCGCCACTCGGGTATGCACTCTCGGTACTCTTGGGAATCCCTGCCGGATTTGCTTTGGGCAGCATCGTACCCTGTGTATGGATCGGGGTGAAATACTACATTCCGACCCTGGATCACCTCTGGAATAGTTTGACTTTTTCATTGTTGGGCGGGTGTTTCGGCGTTTTCTATTTTGCGGGTAAAGCACGGTATCTGGAGGCGCGGCAACGTGCCGAACAGGCCTCCCGTGCCGCGGTCGAGGCCCAGCTACGCGGTCTGCAGGCCCAGGTGGAACCCCACTTCCTGTTCAATACCCTGGCCACGCTGGACGCCCTGATCGCCATCGACCCCAAACATGCCCGCGAACTGCTCGGTCACCTCAACCGCTATCTGCGCAGCGCCCTGATCCACTCACGCAATACGCATACCACCTTGGGGGAGGAATGCGAGTTGCTGCGGGCCTACCTGCAGATCATGGAAACCCGCATCCCCAATCGCCTGCGTACCCATATTGAATGCCCGGCCGATTGCGTTGAGCTGCCGCTGGCCCCCATGCTGCTGCAACCACTGGTGGAAAACGCGATCAAGCATGGCATCGAACCTGCTCCGCAAGGTGGAGAAATCCGTATCCACGTCCAGCGTCAGGACGATCTACTGATCGTCGAAGTCAGCGACACCGGCATAGGGCTGGCCCAATCCGGTAGCACGCAGGGCACCGGAACGGGCCTTGCCAATATCCGCGAACGTCTGCTTGCACTGTATGGTAAAAAGGCGCAACTCACACTCGCCCCCCTCTCGCCACACGGCACCCTGGCCCGCATAGCAATACCGATGACATGTTTGCAGGAGCAATCTGCATGACGCCTATCCGCTACCTGATTGCCGAGGACGAACCCCTGCTTGCACGAGCCTTGGCTGCCCACCTACAGGAGCAATGGTGTGAAGCCGAATGCATCGGCTTTGCCGCCCACGGCGACGAGGCGCTCGCCATGGTGGACGCCCATCACCCGGATGTCATTTTCCTGGATGTGCGCATGCCGGTGCGCGATGGCCTGCAAACTGCCCAGGTGCTGTGCGAATACACCCAGCCACCGCTGATCGTCTTCGTAACGGCATATGACGAATACGCGCTGGCCGCCTTTGAAGCTGCAGCCGTGGATTACCTGCTCAAGCCTGTGGAGCCGGAGCGACTGGCGCGTTGCATCGCCCGCCTGCGCGAACGCCTCACCGAACCAGAGTCCAGCTCGCTTGACCAGCTTGCCCTGCACCTGCAAGGCTTGCTGGGGCAAAGCTCCGCCACGGAGCGCCTGCGCATCATCCGTGCTGGTGTGGGTAATTCGGTCAAGATGATTCCCGTCGAACAGGTGATCTACTTTGAGGCCAGCGACAAGTATGTCAACGTCGTAACCCCCCAAACAGAGGCACTGATCCGGATACCGCTCAGGGAATTATTGACCGGGCTGGACCCACAGCAGTTCTGGCAGGTGCATCGTGGCACCATCGTCAATGCCGCTTGCATCACCAGCGCAGAACGCGATGAGAACGGACGGATTCACCTGAGCCTGCAAGGCCGCTCAGAAAAACTCCCGGTCAGCCGCCAGTTCGCCCACCTGTTCCGGCAAATGTAATTCCGTTTCTAAACCAATTCGATCACGAAGATAAACCGCAGACAGTGATCAACCCACGGCAAGGCGAAGTCGACAAAGAGTGGATTGGTTTAGAAATGGAATAAAAAAAGCAGGCCAAACATCGGCCTGCCTTCCAGTCGCAGCAGAAACAGGCGATTACTCGTCGATTTCTGCCGAGGTATAGACTTCCTGCACGTCGTCCAGGTTATCAAGCGCATCGAGCAGCTTTTGCATGCGCACACCCTCTTCGCCTGCCAGTACGGTTTCGTTCTGCGGCTTCATGGTGACTTCGCCGAACTCGGCGGTAAAACCGGCCTTCTCCAGCGTTTCCTTGACAGTGGTGAATTCCCACGGCCCGGTGATCACTTCGATGGAACCGTCATCGTTGCTCACCACGTCTTCCGCTCCGGCTTCCAGGGCGGCCTCCATCAGCGCGTCTTCCGACGTGCCGGGGGCAAACACCAGGGTGCCACAGTGCTTGAACTGGAAGGCCACACAGCCATCAGTGCCCATGTTGCCGCCATACTTGGAGAAAGCATGACGCACGTCGGCCACAGTACGGGTCTTGTTGTCGGTCAGGCAGTCCACCATCACGGCGGCACCCCCGATACCATAACCTTCGTAGCGGATTTCTTCGTACACCACGCCTTCAAGCTGGCCAGTACCGCGCTTGATGGCGTTTTCGATATTGTCCTTGGGCATAGATTCGGCCTTGGCCTTATCCACCGCCAGACGCAGACGTGGGTTGGAGTTCAGGTCACCACCGCCGAGCTTGGCGGCAACGGTGACTTCCTTGATCAGCTTGGTAAAAACCTTGCCCCGCTTGGCGTCCTGACGCCCTTTACGGTGCTGGATATTGGCCCATTTGGAATGACCGGCCATAATGACCTCTGCGAAGTGTCTGAATGATAAAGTGCGAGATTATACAACCGCCGATCCGCCCGCTACTCGCCCGGCTCGGAATTTCGGCTAGATTGGTAGTTTACGTGAAACTATTCCGGGAATTCGCCATGTTACGCTGGATCGCCTCCCTGTTTGCCGTGCTGGCCCTGTCCGGCTTTGCCCATGCGGCCGAGTCCGGCACCACCTTCAGTTACGATGGCTGCGTGGATGCAGCCCGAAAACCCGTGCCCGCCCAGGCAGACCCCGAATTGGGGCGCTTTGCTGAAGCCGCGCTGGAAGACGACAACAAACTCGTTATTTACTACAACCCGAAAGCTCTGCCGCAATTGCTGCCAGAAACCAGGCTCTTCCTCTTCGCCCAGGAATGCGCCCGCTTTGCCCTCAAGCAACCACTGGGCGCCGAACGCACGCCCGAGCAGGTCCAGGCTGCCGACTGTTGGGCGCTGGATACCCTGAGCCGCTCGCGCGTGTTGAGCAAGCAGAACAGCATCAATGCAGTCATGCTGGATTTGCCTATCGATTCCGACGCCTGGGCACAGATTGGCAGCCCGGCCCGTACCCTCAACCTGGAAGCCTGCCCACAAAGCAGGGGCCGGGGCAACGTCACGCTGCCAGGGGAAAACGCGCCGCACTCGGATAAATGGGATGCCTGCATCCAGTCCTGCGGCGCCAAACTGTATAGCTGTGGCCGTGGTGCCAGTTGCCAGAGCAGTTACAATGCCTG
Organism: Uliginosibacterium gangwonense DSM 18521; assembly: GCF_000373965.1. Classification (GTDB taxonomy): domain Bacteria; phylum Pseudomonadota; class Gammaproteobacteria; order Burkholderiales; family Rhodocyclaceae; genus Uliginosibacterium; species Uliginosibacterium gangwonense. Next base: position 166,028 of record NZ_KB892868.1, read on the forward strand.
CAGCGCGAGTTGCGACAAAAAATAGGAAACTTTCTGCATGGCGGATAATTGCCCTCACCCCGCTTGGCTAGATCGCCTGCGTCACATGTGGCAGGCATTCCGCGCGTGGCGCCAGCGCAACACGGCCACCCACGCGCAGGCCGACGCCGGGGCCTGCTGCGCCAAGCCACCTCCTGGTGCGGGCAAAGGCCCACAGGCCTGACCTGGGGTCGCACACAGGAAGCCATTCCGCGCTAGGATATGTGCTGATTTCATCAGGATAGCCAGGTCGGCCCCGCTATGAGCAGCCCCATCACTACCGGCATCACCGTTGCACCAGGCGTCGTCCTGGTCGCAGCGGGCATCCGTGCAGCCCAGACCATTGCCAATGGATATGCGCAGGCGGCGGCGCTGCGTGCAAGCCATCAGGATGCGCAACAGAACCGGGCCACTACCCAGGGCAATGCCGCCAGCACCGGGCAGGCAGCACTGGAAGCCTCCCTGCAGGCCGCCGAGGCACGCCTGGAACGCTTAGGCAACTTGGCCGAGCAACTGGGCCGTGGCGACAGCCTCGCCAAAACCCGCCCACAACGCCCGGCAGAACAAGACCCAGCGATGCTCGCCGCCTATATCCGTGGCCTGGAAGGCTTGGCAGATGATCTGCAGCGCATCCTGCTCACCGATGCGGCCTGCCGCAGCGAGCAGGAAACTGCCGCGCTGGATGCCTTGGCCGAATACCTGGATCAGCCGATCTCTCTCCAAGCCCTGCCCTCGGCCCGCCTGTTGCTGCGCATCGCCCATCTGGGCGAGATCCCGACCGACATCGCCACATTGGCCAAAACCCTGGACGCCACACCACCGGGTGAGCGTGCCGATCTGTTGGCAACCGAACTGCGCCTGCGCATCGCACAGCATCTGGAAGCCGTACAGAAGCGCGAATATGACGAAGCCGCTGCCATCGTCATCGAGCAATCGCTCAAGGATCTGGGCTATGAGGTGGAAGAGGTTGCCCACACCTTGTACGTGGAAGGTGGCATGGTGCACTTCCAGCGCCCGGGCTGGGGCAATTACATGGTGCGGATGCGCCTGGATTTCAAACGCCACAGCGCCAACTTCAACGTGATCCGCGCCGTGGACGAAGGCGATAATGAACGCAGCGTGCGCGACCATCTGGCCGAAGACCGCTGGTGCAGCGAATTCCCAGCCCTGATGCAGGCGCTGGAAGCCAAGGGAGTGCTCCTGAACGTCACCCGCCGGGTGGAACCGGGCGACCTGCCGGTACAGTTGGTCGAGCGTAGCAAGTTGCCGCATTTTGCGGGCGATGAAGAACAGACACCCGCCCAGGCGCTGCGGGCGCGGGAGATGAAATGAGCAACACGGCACCACGCTGGCTTGCTGACTTGGAGCGCCTGCTTGCGATCCGCTCGCAGTATGTGATCTCTGGCAACATCCGCGACAGCTTTCTGGTGCCACAGCCCGGTGGGCCGGTGCTCCTGCCCCTGCTGCGCGCCTTGTGGGAAACGCTCAAGGCCCAGGGCTACCGGTGCTTGCTGGTCTACGACCCGGTTGATGGGCTGCGTGTCTATCCCAACGAAGCGGAGCCCAAAGCGCTGGCCGAACGCTTGTTTGAACTCAAACTCGCCAATGGCTCCCAACAGATCAGCCTGGAAACGCTCAACAATGTGATGCGTAACCTGAGCGCACAGCGCGAGGCACGCTGTGCGCTGCTGGTGGATTTCGCCTCGCGCCTGACCCGCCAGGCAGACCACCTCAGCGAAGCTGAGCACCGCTTCTTTATTGCCGCAGAAAAGCTATCGTTGAACGCCTCGGCACTCGTCCCCAAGGACGGTGGTATACCACTTTTCAACCCGATCCTGTGGCTGGTCAACCGCCCGCAGGATCTTCCCTCATGGTTTGCACTCGACAGCGAACGCGTCGCCAGCCTTATCGTCTCCCGCCCAGATTACGAAACCCGCGAGGCCGCCGCCCACCAATTGGCGGCACTATTCGATGGGCATAGTGATGCCAGCGAGGCAGCCCGCGCCAAGTTCATCAAAAACTTCACCGATGGCACAGAGGGCATGACGCTCAACGCGCTCTCAGACATCACCGAACTGGCTAGCCGGGAACACCTGGGGATCGACGCCATCGACGACGCCGTGCGCTGCTACAAAGTCGGCGCACTGGATAACCCTTGGCGCAAAGACTATCTGCGCGCCAAGATCCGCGACGCACAGTCTTTCATCGAAGATCGCGTCAAGGGGCAACGCTGCGCCGTCGTCAAGACGCTGGACATCCTCAAACGCTCCACCATGGGGCTGACCGGTGCCCAGGCTCGCAGCGGCTCCGGTCGCCCGCGTGGCGTGCTGTTTTTCGCCGGCCCCACCGGCGTAGGTAAAACGGAACTGGCGAAAACACTGACCCAATTGGTATTCGGCAACGAACGCGCCTACATCCGCTTCGATATGAGCGAGTTCGCCGAAGAGCACAGCAGCGCCCGCCTACTTGGTGCGCCACCAGGGTATATCGGCTTTGATGCAGGCGGGGAACTCACCAATGCAGTGCGCGAAAAACCTTTTTCAGTCGTGCTGTTCGATGAGATCGAAAAAGCCCATCCGCGTATTCTGGACAAGTTCCTGCAGATTCTCGAAGACGGGCGTCTGACCGATGGCAGAGGAGACACCGCCTATTTCTCGGAAACCATCTTGATCTTTACTTCCAACCTTGGCATCTATGTGGAAGATGAACAGGGGCGGCGCAGCCAGAATGTGCGCCCAGGGGATGCGTATGACATCGTCGAGAGTCGAGTGCGCGAAGCGATTGGGGACTACTTCAAGTTCCGCCTGTCGCGTCCGGAAATTCTCAACCGGATTGGGGATAACATCGTCGTATTCGATTTCATCTCCCCCGAAGTAGCCGAGCGGATCTTTGATGGTATGCTCAAAAACGTGGCCCGCCGCCTCTTCGAAGAATTCCATCTGCAACTGGCCATGCCTGCCGAAATACGCAGCGATCTGTTGGCCCGCTGCACGCGGGACCTCTCCAACGGCGGGCGCGGCATTGGCAATGCGCTGGAATCAAATTTCATCAACCCGCTCTCGCGTGCCCTGTTTGCACAAGAGATCGAAGGCAAGCGCCGCATTGTCGTCACCGCGCTTGCAGAAGAAGACAAGGTCATATCCCTGACCTTGCAAGTGGACTGAGCACTGCATGAAAATCGCTGTCAACAAGGCACACTTTCCCGTCACCGTACTCGGCCCCGGTCGCCGCATCGGCATCTGGTTGCAAGGCTGCAGCATCCGCTGCAAGGGCTGCATCTCACAAGACACCTGGGAGGCGGACCCGAACCGTGAAATGGAAATCGACCAACTACTGGACTGGTGCCGTCAGGTTGCACAAAACGGTTTCAACGGCATCACGATTTCCGGCGGCGAGCCTTTTGACCAGCCCCAAGCCTTGTCTGCACTGCTCGACGAATTATTGCAATGGCGTAACCGTTCCGGCCTGGATTTTGACATCCTGTGCTACAGCGGTTATCCATTGGCCACCCTGCAAAGCCGCCACCACGGCATCCTGAGCAAACTGGATGCGCTGATCCCGGAGCCCTATGCCGATGCCCTACCGCTTGGAAATATGTGGCGCGGCTCGCTCAACCAGAAGCTGGTCCTGCTTTCGGCGCGTGGGCGCAGACGCTACACACAGTACGTAGACGCCCCGGCTCATGCCGTTGGCAAACGCATCCAGGCCAGCGTGGAGCAAGGACGCGTGTGGTATATCGGCATCCCGGACCGGGGCGACATGGAAGCGCTGGAAAAGCGCTGTGCCGAACAGGGCGTGCGTTTCTCTGATGTATCCTGGAGACAGTAGCGTCCATGGCCGCAAGCAGCGCTCCACAGTACCACCGTATCTGCCCTGGCTGCGGCCAATCCAATGCGCCCCAGGTTTTACGCTGTGCATGCGGCACCCTGCTCAACGGAGTCGACCTGGTATGCATGGAGCCTGCTCCATCTCCAGACACCATCATCGCCCCACCCGTCACAGAAACCGGGGTCATCCGCTGCCCCTATGAGGACTGCGCACAAGACAATCCCGCAGGCGGCGACACGTGTGTGTACTGCAATCGACCACTAACACGCGTCGAAGAGGAAACATCCTCACTGATCCAGTTACCGGCCTCACTCGCAGAGCATTACCGCATTCTACGCCCCTTGCCCACGCGTGGCGCAGAAGCCGAATTGTTTGTGCTGGAAGCACTTGGCACCGCGCAGCCAGTCGTGCTCAAGCTGTATCGATCTGGCATTCTCCCGAAACCGGAAATCCAGGCCCTTCTCGCCCAGATCAATCCGCGAAGCTGCATCCAGGTGCTGGCCAGCGGGCAGACCTCAGGCCATGCCTATGAGATCATGGAATACTGTGCCCACGGCTCCTTGCGCGAGCGCATGCCGGGCACGCCGATGGCCGCCAGCCAGATCAAGGCGATTATCGAGCAGATGGGCATGGCCCTGGCGGACACACATGCCAACAACATCGTCCACCGCGACATCAAGCCGGAAAACATCCTGATCCGCAGTGAAACACCGCTGGATCTGGTACTCACCGATTTCGGCATCGCCTCGGTACTAGCGGCCAGCCAGTGCTTTACCGGCATGGCCCGCACCCTGATGTATGCCGCGCCGGAGAGCCTCGCCGGGGTGCTCGACACCAAGGCCGATTACTGGTCGCTGGGCATGATCCTGCTTGAATGCGCCTTGGGGCAACACCCCTTTGCAGGGCTATCCGACACAGTCATCCTGCATGCACTGTGCACGCGCAGCATGGACCTTTCCGCAGTGGCGGACATACGGCTGCGCATGTTGCTGCACGGGCTGCTCCTGCGCAACCCGAAGCAACGCTGGGGAGCGGAGGAGTTGGCCCGCTGGCTTGCCAATGACATTACCCTGACCGAACCCGTGGAGCATGGCACCTTTGCGGACGCGCATTCCTACCGCATCGGCGCGGATATCTGCCACAGCCCGGAACAGCTCGCGGTGGCCCTGGCCCGGAACTGGCAGGCGGGTGTCAGTGATATCCAGAATGGGCAATTGCAGGCATGGTTTCGGGATATGCAGAAAGATCACAACACGGTACGATTGCTGATCGAAAACAAGCATGAGCACCCGCTGCCGCCGGACATGCAATTGCTGCGCCTGATCCTGCACCTGGCCCCCGGCATTCCACCGGTATGGCGCGGGCAGAGCGTAGAGCCCCGTGCCATCCTGCACCATGCGGCCCAGGCGCTGAAAGGGGATGCCTCTGCCACACAATGGCTGTTCCGCATTTACGAGGCCCGCGTCCCACAGGCCTACGCTGAAGCCGGTAACGTTGAAATGGCAGAACTGGTGGAGCGCTGGTATGGCGCCTGCGACCAGTTTGCCGCGCTATGGAAAATGCATATCGAGTTACTCCAGCAGACTGATACGGCAGGCGACCCTCAGGAACCCCGACGTTTTGAACAAGCCATGTATGGAAACATGCACTTGCAACACCCACCCATGCAAGCCTTGCTGCCAAATCTGCTGGCCCTGAGCTATGACCGCAAATGGACAGCTCACTTGCGCCAGCACATCAGCGCAAAGATGGCACCGCTGCTCGTCAGTTCCCCCTGGCTTGCCAAGCTGGGTAACCCAGCCAGCATGGAAGCAGAAATGCTGCTGGTGATCGATGCCCTCTTGCCGGAAGCCCGCAAGGCTGCCGCACGCATTGAGGCCGCAGAAAAGGCACGGCGTGAGACCCTGGCGGAAGAATTCCACGCGCTGGCCGAAGCGGCAGGCTTCATTCAGGGGCGTTTGCGCCGCCATGTAGACGCCCGGATGATGAGCAATGAATTCTGCGATGTTTTGCGTGAAGAGCTGGATGAGTTCGATCGCATTCTCGCCGGGGTGCGCAGCCACGGCGGCAGTGATGCCAAGGAACAAGATTTGCGCAAGCGCCTGGCGCGCATCGAGCCCATCGCCATCCGCCTGCGCCAGCATATTGATCGCTACGGGGAGCGGCAACTCATCACGGCGGGCTGGTTGAGCCTGGATAGTGCAGCCTTTGTGCTGCTGGCAATCATTGTACTGCCGATCCTGATCGGCGGCAGCGTCCTTCTCATGATGCTAGCAGCATGCGTGGCAATTGCCTTATGGCGGTTGGCCCCCGCCTTCCTGATCATGCGGAAGGTTCGTGCCTTGATTGAGCAGATTTAAGGCAAAACTGCGACCACCGGGCCGCAGCATCCACAAGACACAGCTCCATCAGAACGCGTATGACACGCCGACACTCACCACCGGATACCAGCTATAACCGTTGAGTTTGTCTTGCACCTTCTGGCGTTCCACATCAGCGTCGTTTTGCAATTGTGTGCACTGGCTACTGCTCAATGCCGCGCCACACGTTACATTCAAAGAGGTTTTGGCCTTGCCCTGGTACATGACGCCCAGATCAGCGTACAGGCCCAGCCCCTTCTTGGCGATCATGCCATAGCCGATCCCCAGGTACGGCGCAAACCCATCACCCAGCTTGACCCGCCCGGTAAAGTTGCCGATGTCGGATGCCTGATAGGTATTGCCATTCAGGGTATAGGTCCCATTGGCGGCCTGCCCGGTCACATCCACTTTGTTGTTGTTATACACCACACCACCCGACACACGGAAGCCAGCGCCCAATTCCCAGTCGGCCAGCAGGCGCAGCGATGAGAGCTTGAGCTTGGCATCATAGTCGACATCGGACGTGTGGGTCTTGCGTGAGTAGTTGAAGCCTGAGTATCCGATGCGCCCACCCAGGGAATCGGAGAACTGGTAGCCGAAATCCACCCCGACCCCGGTTGTGCCAACCTGAACGCCACCGCCAACCTGTGCAAAAGCCGCGCTGGAAGTGAGCATGAACAATGCGGCCAGAAGTGTTTTTTTCAGCATGATGCTTGATCCTTGATGAAAAAGGAGCCTGGTGTTTGTGGGACAAATTTTCGCGGTGCTGTAATAAGGTTTTTTAGCAGAAGATCTTTACCTCTCCATGACCTACAGACCTTTGAACGCATGGCACACGGCGCAAATCAAAAGGAGCACAAGCCGCAGCCTATGCTCCTTTGGACAGCATCCAACATTCAAATCAACGATCAATATTCCCAATAGGCTTTTTGCAGCGCCTTGGCATCCATGCCGCTGGCAAGTGCTACCGAAGCCAGGATACGCGCCTTTTGCGGGTTCAGGTCATGGGCCACCACCCAACCGTATTGGTCATCCGGCTGCTCGGCATTGCGCACCACGAAGCCGCCCCACACGCGGGAGGAGCGAATGATCTGGATGCCACGCGATTGCAGATCCTGCAGCACGGGCACCATGCGGCCGGCCACAGAGCCGTTACCCGTGCCAGCGTGGATCACAGCCTTGGCGCCTGCAGCGGCAAAAGCCTCATAGGCCTCTTTGCCTACCGTGCCATAGTTGTAGGCGATGTCGACGCGGGGTAGATCCTTGATGCGGTCGATATCGAATTCGGAATTGATGGTGTGCTTCTTGTCGAGCTTGCGGAACCAGTAGGCGCGGCCTTCAACAATCATCCCCAGCGGACCCCATTGGCTCACGAAGGCATTGGTCTTGATGTTGATGGTCTTGGTGACATCACGGCCAGAATGGATTTCGTCATTCATCACCACCAGGGAGCCACGGCCACGCGACTCGGGGTTGGCGGCCACACTCACGGCATCCAGCAGGTTCAACGCGCCGTCGGCAGACAGGGCGGTGCCAGGACGCATCGAGCCCACCACGACGATCGGCTTGTCGCTATGGATCACGAGATTGAGGAAGTAGGCGGTTTCTTCCAGGGTGTCAGTGCCGTGGGTCACGACCACGCCATCCACGGTTTTATCCTTGAGCAGGGCGGAGACCCGGCGTGCCAGCACCAGCAGATTATCGTTGGTGAAACTCTCGGAGGCGATCTGGAATACTTGCTCGCCACTCACATCGGCAATCTTCGCCAATTCAGGGATACCAGCGATCAGCTTGTCGACCGGCACCTTGGCGGCTTGGTAGGTTGCACTGTTGGCGGCATCAGCCCCAGCACCGGCAATCGTGCCGCCCGTGGCGAGCACCACCACATGGGCGCGATCTGCTGCGTGCGCCTGCAAGGCTGCCGCAGCCAAGATGAACAATGCCAAAAATTTTCCCATACTCCGTTGTTTGAGCATTCTTTTCCCTTTCTTCTGAGGTAAGACACCTGTGTATCTGCGCAGCACACAGAGGTTATGTCAAGAAGCGCAGACCTTGCTGCACCGTCCGCACCATCAGCAAGTGCTGTGCCATACAACACCTGATTCTTGTGAAAGAGCCTTACCGCCCTGCCCATGCAAGGCGTAAGGCACCTTTTCAGTATGCTTGTGATCCAGAAACTGCGCTACAGGGAAAGCACCAACGTGGTGCAAATCAGACACTCGGAATACGTCTGGAATGGAGGCAAGCTTACAGTTCGGCAGGGTCCACATCAATGTGCCAGCGCACATCTTTCTTTATTTTAACGGAATACAGCAGGGGCATTAACGCTGATAGCATACTCTGCAGGCTTGCCCGCTGGTCGGATTCCAACACCAGTTGGGCGCGTTCCAGGCGGGCGCGGCGCACCAGCCGCATGGGCACCACATCGTAGAGCATGACAGCCGTCTGCAAGGCCTGCGCCACCTCGCGGGCCTGTTTGAGAAAAGCGATGGCCTGCTCCAGCTCGGGCGCCTCGGCGCGCAGCACCGCGTGATAACCATACGGCGGAAACCCTGCGGCGCGGCGATCATCCAGTTCCCGTTGGGCGAACCCCACATAATCGCGGCGGGCCAGATGTTCGTAGAGCGGATGGTCGGGGAATTCGGTCTGCACCAGCACTTCGCCGGGCAGATCGCCTCGCCCGCTGCGCCCGGCGACCTGCATGAGCTGCTGGAACAGGCGTTCGGGCGCCCGATAGTCGGCAGAGAACAAACCCGCGTCCGCCCCCACGATTCCCACCAAGGTGAGATTGGGAAAATCGTGCCCCTTGGCAAGCATCTGCGTGCCGACAAGGATATCGATCTCTCCACTGGCAATGCGGTTGCGTACATCTTCCCATTGGCCTGGGGTGCGTACCGCATCGCGGTCAACGCGCTCAATCCGTGCCATGGGAAAGTATTCGTTCAGGCGTTCTTCCAGACGCTGCGTGCCACGCCCGAAGGCGTGCAAATCCTGGCTGCCGCACTCGGGGCAGGCTTTCGGCACGCAGGTTTCCGCGCCGCAATGATGGCACCGCAACAAGCCATCCGCAGCATGAAACACCATATTGGCCGAGCAATGCATACAGGCGCTCACCCAGTTGCAACTCGGGCACGCCACGACAGGAGCATATCCCCGACGATTAAGAAAGAACAGGCTCTGCTCGCCACGTTCCAGGCGGGCACGGATGGCATCAATGAACATGGGCGAGAGGCCATTGTCGAGCTTGACCCTACGGGTGTCGATACGCCGCAACGTGGGCGGGCGTTCGGCCACGGCAGGCGCAGGCAGATCAATACGCGTGTAGCGCCCGCTCTGCGCATGAAGCCATGTTTCCAGCGCGGGGGTGGCTGAACCCAGCACCACCGGCACGTTCTCGTGATGCGCCCGCCAGACCGCCAGATCCCGCGCTGAATAGCGCAGACCATCCTGCTGTTTGAAGGAAGTGTCATGCTCCTCATCAATCACGATCAGCCCAAGGCGCGGCAGCGGAACAAAGATCGACAGGCGCGTGCCCAGCACGATATCTGCCTCACCCCGCAATGCCTGGGCGAAGCCGAGTGAGCGGGCGCCATCAGCCAGGCCGCTGTGCAGGCTCACCAGATTGGCGCCGGGGAAGCGGCTGGCCACACGTTCGAGCAGTTGGGGCGTCAAGCCGATCTCCGGGACCAGCATCAAGACTTGTCGCCCCTGAACAAGCGCTTGGGCAATCAGGTGCAGGTACACCTCGGTCTTGCCGCTGCCGGTCACGCCAAAGAGCAGAAAGGCTTCAAATCGCCCCAGGGCGGCGCCGATGCGCTCAACCGCTTCGCTTTGTGCGGCGTTGAGCGTGAGGGCACCGATCGGCTCACGCTCACCTGCGCGTGCCACCGTCTCCAACCAGCCTTTGTTGCGCGCCTCCCGGATGGCGGCACCTGCGTCGCCTTCCAAGTCCCCCAGCAACTGGCTGCGTCGCCGCGCCCCAGCAGATTGCACGGCTAGCACGGCCGACAAGGCACGGGTGAGTTTCCGTGCCTCGCCCAAAGCAATTCGCCCCGCTGGCGTGGTGGCGAGCCAGGGGTCCTCCTCGCGGGGCAGGCGCACGGCCCGGCGGATGCCCGGGGGCAGCGCAGCGGAAATCACCTCGCCCAAGGGATGCTGGTAGTAGCGGGCCGCGAACTGGGTCAGCGCCAGCCACTGTGCGGGCAATGGCGGCACATCCGCCAGGACTTCCAATACCGGTTTGAGCTTACTAACGGGGGGCGGATCGGCAGGATCAAGTTCGATGATCACCCCGGTCTTTTCCCCCGGACCAAAGGGTACCCGGACACATAGGCCCACGGCCAGCGCATCATCTGCCGCCAGATAGTCAAAGAGCTGGGGCCGGGGGAGTGGGAGGGCTATACGGACGATACGCGACAAAGCCAGCTTATCCATATATAAATTTATTTTCTACTTCAGTGTGTTAGGAAGAAAAACTGAAGTGGTTTAGATGAATACGGCTGCAAGACTTTGCAATTTCATTACGTTTGCCTTTATCCACAGCATCTGTGGATAAAAATGTGAGTATCCTGCCCGAATGAATCCCCTGGGTGGACTTGCAAACGCCGCTTGTTTCATGCTAGATCGTCGTCATAAAAATAAATTCTTTTAAAATCAAGAAGATAGGAATTGACGTCAAAATACTGTAACAACCGTGCCGCTTTGCGCCTTGGACACGCTCTTTGTGCATAAGTCAAGATACTTGTGCGGATCTCTTGCACCTTGCCCAAGAAAACATTCCGGAAAAATAGTGGATCAAACCGCCATGGCCGCACGCTGCTCACGGCTGTATGCATGCACGGTTTCCACCAGCACCCGTACATTGTCATGCGGCGCGTGTTGCGAGATGCCGTGGCCGAGGTTGAAGACGTGGCCGGGCTGTGGCCCGAAGCCATCAAGCACGCGGCGCGTCTCGGCGGCCACATGCTGGGCGGAGCCCATCAGCACACCGGGGTCAAGATTGCCCTGCAAGGCGACCTTGCCGCCTGTGCGGACACGCGCCTGAGCCGGATCGACACACCAGTCCAGCCCCACCGCATCGCAGCCGGTCTGGACCAAATCCTCCAACCACAGCCCCCCGCCCTTGGTGAACAGCACTACCGGCACGCGTCGCCCATCGTGCTCGCGCTTGAGCCCGACCACGATCTGGCGCATATAGGCGAGTGAAAATTCCCGGTACGCAGGCGTGCTGAGTACGCCGCCCCAGGTATCGAACACCATCACGGCTTGGGCGCCGCTTTCGATCTGGGTGTTGAGGTAGCTCGTCACCGTTTGCGCATTGACTTGCAGGATGTGGTGCAGCAGATCAGGGCGGCTGTACATCAGCGCCTTGATGTGACGGAAATCATCCGACCCCGCGCCTTCCACCATGTAGCAGGCCAGGGTGAAGGGGCTGCCGGAAAAACCAATCAGCGGCACACTTCCCTTGAGGGCGCGGCGGATTTCGCCCACCGCGTCAAACACATATTGCAGCCGCTCCATCGGCGGCACCGCCAGCGCGCGGATCGCAGTTTCATCCCGCAGCGGATGGGCAAAGCGCGGCCCCTCGCCTTCGGCAAACGACAGGCCCAGGCCCATGGCGTCCGGCACGGTGAGGATATCGGAGAACAGGATCGCCGCATCCAGCGCGAAACGTGCCAGGGGTTGCAGCGTCACCTCGGTGGCGAATGCGGCATTCCGGCACAAATCCATGAAGCTGCCTGCGTGCGCCCGGGTCGCCCGGTATTCCGGCAGATAACGCCCGGCCTGACGCATCAGCCAGACCGGTGTGTAGTCAGTCGGCTCACACAACAGGGCACGCAAAAAACAATCGTTCTGGATTTGGTTTGACATGTTATCGGTCATAAATTCTCTCTGAGAGCGTCTATTCTATCCTTCGTCCGTCCGGCTGGTGACAATCTTTATACACACCGCAGCGAGCCCCTGAAAGTAACGGGAAGTGCGCCAAACTGCTACCATCGCAGCTTCATGTGAAAAACATCGGGCACCTGTCGTGCGTCTCTTTCGCCTTGCCAAAATTGCTTCGGTCAGCCTGCGCTTCGGCCTCGACCAAATGATCCTGGATCGTGCCTCCACCACGCGGGTGGGGGAGTGGATCAGGCGCATCCTGCCACGGCGCACCTTTAGCGAACCCCGTGCCGTGCGCCTGCGGCGTGCCCTGGAAACCCTGGGGCCGATCTTCGTCAAATTCGGCCAACTGCTCTCCACCCGCCGTGACCTCTTGGCCAACGATATTGCCGAAGAATTGGCCAAACTGCAGGACAAGGTGCCGCCGTTTGCTTCCGAACAAGCCGTTGCCTGCCTGGAAGCTGAATTTGGTCGCCCCATCGACGAGGTATTGAACAAATTCGAGCGTACCCCGGTGGCCTCCGCCTCCATGGCCCAGGTGCACTTTGCCGAGTTGCCTGACGGCACCGAAGTGGCGGTCAAGATTTTACGCCCTGGTATCGAATCGCTCATTAGCCACGATCTGGCACTGCTGGATACGGCCGCCACGCTGATCGAAAAGCTGTGGGTGGATGGCCGCCGCCTCAAACCGCGTGAGCTGGTCGCCGAATATGCGCGCCACCTCTACGATGAACTGGATATGATGCGTGAGGCGGCAAACTGTTCGCAGTTGCGGCGCAATTTCAAGGATTCACCCTTGCTGGTGGTGCCGGAGGTGTATTGGGATTATTGCGGGCGCTCAGTCATGGTGATGCAGCGCATGCGCGGCACCCCGATTTCGCAAATCCCCGCGCTGGTCAGCCAGGGCGTGGATTTGAAGGCACTGTCGCGTGCGGGGGTGGAAATCTTCTTCACCCAGGTGTTCCGTGATGGCTTTTTCCACGCCGACATGCACCCGGGCAATATCTTCGTCTCCCCCACCGGACAGTACATTGCACTGGATTTCGGCATCATGGGCACGCTCAACGAACGCGACAAGGCCTATCTGGCGCAGAACTTCCTGGCGTTCTTCCGGCGGGACTACAAGCGCGTAGCCCAGGCCCACATCGAAGCGGGCTGGGTGCCTGCCGATACCCGCGTAGAGGAATTCGAAAGCGCCATCCGTGCGGTGTGCGAGCCAATCTTCGACCGCCCGCTCAAAGACATTTCCTTTGGCAAGACGCTGCTGCGCCTGTTCCAGACGGCACGGCGCTACCAGATGGAGGTTCAACCGCAGCTGGCGATGCTGCAAAAAACCCTCCTCAACATCGAAGGGCTGGGGCGTGATCTGGACCCGGAGCTGGACCTGTGGCAGACCGCCAAGCCTTTCCTTGAACGCTGGATGAGCGAGCAACTGGGCTGGCGGGCACTACTCCGCCATGTGAAGGAGGAAGCCCCTGGCTGGGCGGCCACCCTGCCGCAATTGCCACGCTTGGCACACAAGATGCTAAACAACGATGCGCAGCAGGAACAGCTTCGACAGCAGGCACAGTTGCTCACCACCCAGCGCAGGCAAAACCGCCTGCTGGCAGCATTGGTGTTGGGCATCTTCGCCTTGCTTGCCAGCGAACTGTATTTTCATTACGAAAAAGCGGCGCCTACGTACAGCCATGCCGTGTCAAAACCCTGATCCAACTCGTATGTTGTGGGATTTGAACGCAAGGCAGACGCCTGACTGGGTATAATCAGGCCGGGAAGCGACGGCCTCATGTTCAGCAAGACATGGGGCCGTTGTCTGTGTTTGATCAGGTGCGAGCCTGCCATTGGCTCAAGGGCTAGGTCCTATGTTACTAACCTTTGTGATTTTGTATTGGCTGATTTCCATTGCCATTGGCCTGTATGCGGCCTTGCGCGTGCATAACACCAAGGACTATGCCGTCGCCAGCCGGGCCCTGCCCTTCCATATCGTCACCGCCACGGTGTTTGCCACCTGGTTTGGCTCCGAAACGGTGCTTGGCATCCCTGCCACCTTCCTCAAGGAAGACCTGCATGGCGTGGTGGCAGACCCGTTTGGTGCCTCCATGTGCCTGATTCTGGTTGGCCTGTTCTTTGCCAAGCCGCTCTACAGGCTGAACCTGATGACCATCGGCGACTACTATCGGCTGCGCTTTGGGCGCACGATTGAGCTGATGACCACCTGCTGCATCGTGATCTCTTACCTGGGCTGGGTTGCGGCTCAGATCAAGGCGCTGGGGCTGGTGTTCTTCGTGCTCTCCGATGGCGCCGTCTCACAGGAACTGGGGATGTGGCTGGGTTCGGCCTCGGTCCTGATCTACACGCTCTTTGGCGGGATGTGGTCGGTGGCCATCACCGACTTCATCCAGATGATCGTGATCGTGATCGGCATGCTCTACATCGGCTGGGACGTGGGCTCTTCCGCCGGGGGCGTCAGTGCGGTCGTGGCGCATGCCAGCGCGGAAGGCAAGTTCCACTTCTTCCCGGAATTCAAGATCGATGCCATTGTAATGTTCGTCGGCACCTGGATCACCATGATGTTCGGCTCGATTCCGCAGCAGGATGTCTTCCAGCGCGTGCAATCATCCTCTACCGAAAAGACTGCCGTATGGGCCACCGTGCTGGGCGGCTCGCTGTATTTCATCTTCGCCTTCGTTCCGATGTTCCTGGCCTACTGTGCGGTCATGATTGCGCCGGATCTGGTGGCCAAGTATATCGATACCGATTCGCAGTTGATCCTGCCCAAGCTGGTGTTGGAAAAGGCCCCCTTGTTTGCCCAGATCATGTTCTTCGGTGCCCTGCTCTCAGCCATCAAGAGCTGTGCTTCGGCCACCTTGCTGGCGCCCTCGGTCACCTTCTCGGAAAACCTGCTCCGCCCGATTCTGCTCAAATTCTGGCCAGACATGACCGACCGGCTTTTCCTGCGCTGGATGCAGATCGTGGTGCTGGTCTTCACCGCCGTGGTCACAGGCATCGCGGTCAACTCCAAGCTCTCGATCTACGGCCTGGTCGAAAACGCCTACAAGGTCACCCTGGTGGCAGCTATCGTACCGCTGGCCCTGGGGGTGTACTGGAAGCGCGCCACCACTCAGGGGGCAATCATGTCGATGCTCCTGGGGCTGATCAGTTGGGTGGCTTTAGAGATTCTCGCCGCCAGTGCCAACGCCCCGGCCTGGACACAGGTATGGCTACCGCATTTCGTGGGCTTCCTTGTTTCCTTGGGTAGCTTTATGCTGTTCTCCCTCTTGCCACAGCTTGTGACCACCCCGCCCATTCCGGTGCCGGGTGCACTCAGCCATGACCACCATCATCCTGTGCACGCCGCCACACTTACCCACCATGCCAGCCACAAGCCCTGAGGCGCAGACATCCGCGCCCAGGATGCGGGATGACATGAGGATACCGGGCCGCGCATGAATACCGATCAGGCCGTCACCACCATCCTGCTGGCAGGCTCCAACAAGGATACCCACCGCCTGTCCCGCTATTTGGGCTTTACCTACCTGTGCCTGACGGCCTACGCCTGCCTATGGCCATTTGACGATTACCGCAGCATATCCGGCAGCCCATTGGAATTTCTCTTTCAGGGCTGGCCGCGTTATTTCATTCTCTCCGACTTCATCGTCAACATTCTGGGGTTTATTCCACTGGGATTTCTCGTTGTCGCCGCCCGCCGTACCATCACCTCGCGCAGCAACGCTGTTATTACAAGCTTTCTGGTCTGCACGCTCTACAGCTTCAGCCTGGAGTTCTGCCAGAACTATCTGGTCAGCCGGGTCGCCTCAAACCTCGATCTGACCTGCAACTCGCTCGGGGCTTTGATTGGCGCCCTGGCGGGCCTGCGCTGGCGGCACATCCTGCTGCCCGGAGGCTGGTTTCATGCGTGGCGGATGCGCCGCCTGCCTGCGGGGCACCGTGGTGAAATCGGCATGCTGCTGGTATTGGCTTGGTGGCTGACCCAAAGCGAGCCGCTGGCCCCGCTTTTCAGCAATGGCGATCTGCGCCCCGTGTTCGATCTGCTTGCCCCCATCAGTTTTTCTGTGCGGCGCTTTGTATGGTTTGAAGCGGCCGGGGTAGCGTTCAGCCTGCTTGCTTTCGGCCTCTTTATCCGCTGCGGCCTGAAGGGGGCCAGCGCGTGGCTGCTCGGGCTGTTGGTATTGATCGGGGCTGCCATCAAGACCATCGCCACCAGTTGGTTCGTGATTCCTCCTGACCCACTGTTGTGGGCCTCCCCAGGCGCCTTGTGGGGGATGGGATTGGGAGCCGTGGCACTCGCGGTATGCTGGCGTCTGCGCCCATCGGTACGTCTGGCGCTGGCCAACCTGGCTCTTCTGCTGGCCACGGTGCTGATCAATCTGGCGCCCGGCAACCCGTTTGAAGAAGCCTCACAACACTTGATCCGCAGCGGTCACTTCATCGGTTTTCGCAGCCTGACGCTGGATTTTGCCCTGCTCTGGCCCTTCTGCGCCTTGAGCTGGCTGGCTTTTACATCCTCACGCCGTTAGGGCCTACTCAGTCCATCAACTTGAAGGCGCGCAGCAGTTCGGATGTTTCAAACAGCGGCAGGCCCATGATGCCTGAATATGACCCCTTGATTTCAGAGATAAAGGTGGCCGCATATCCCTGGATACCGTAAGCCCCGGCCTTGTCCATGGGTTCGCCCGTGGTGATGTAGCGACGGATTTCATGCACATCCAGGGGGCGGAAACGCACACAACTGCGGCTCAAGCGATATTCAAGCCGATCCTCATGGGCGACCGCCACGGCGGTCAGCACATGGTGTTCCTGGCCAGAGAGGCGGCACAGGATTTCCTCGGCGTGTTGTGTATCACGTGGCTTGCCGATGATCTCGCCTTCAAACTCCAGCGTGGTATCGGCGGACAGCACCGCCTGCCGTCGCAGACCGCGCCAAGCCACCCGGCGCAAGCCACCTTCAGCCTTGGCAAGTGCGACGCGAACGACATAGGTCTCGACATCCTCATCCGGCAGGCTTGCTTCGTTGACTTCCTCATCTTCGCGCGGCGGGGCACGAAACAACAGGGTGTCGAAATCGATGCCAATCTGATGTAACAGCTCACGACGCCGGGGACTACGTGAAGCCAGATAGATGCGGCGGGAATTCAACAGCATGGGCGCTCACTCACGATGATAAGGATGATTGTTCAAGAGGCTCCAGGCACGGTATAGCGCCTCGGCCAGCAGGGGACGAACCATCGCATGGGGCAGGGTCAGACTGGAGAGGCGCAGCTTTTCGTGCGCCTCATCCTTGAAGGCGGGGTCCAACCCATCCGGCCCGCCAATGACAAAGGCAACATCGTCCCCCGTCTCTTTCCAGCGTGCTAAACGCTGGGAAAGCTGACGGGTAGAGATATCGTCGCCTCGTTCATCAAGCACCACCAAGCGCCGCCGCGTGGGCAGCGCGGCACGCAGGCGCTCCGCCTCCGCCGCCATCATGGCAGCGGGGGTTTTGCCTGTGGTGCGGGGCTCGGCCTTGACTTCGACCAGTTCCAGCGGGCAATCACGGGGCAGCCGCTTGGCAAATTCACGAAAGCCCTCTTCCACCCAGCCGGGCATACGCGTGCCGACAGCGGCAACGATGAGCCTCATTCCAGCGCGGCGGTCTCGCTATCGACCAGCAGCTTGCGCTTGCGTGCCGGCGTGGTGGCCCACAGTTCCTCAAGGTTGTAATAACTACGCACGGCGGGCTGCATGAGGTGGACGATGGCATCGCCTAAATCAACCAGCACCCATTCGCCGGTTTCCTCACCTTCCACGCCGATGATCTCACCGCCTGCGGCCTTCACCTTTTCCTGCACATGCTTGGCCAGCGCACGGGTCTGGCGGTTGGAGGTACCACTGGCTACGATCACCCGGTCAAACAAAGAGGTGAGCTTGGTGGTATTGATCACTTCGATATCGACGGCCTTGACGTCTTCAAGGGCGTCAACCACGATCTTTTGCAGCTTGCGAATATCCATGTAATAAGTAGGGAATTAATTTCCGTAGAGGTGATGTTGTTGAATATAGTCGAGGACTGCGTCAGGTAGCAAAAAACGTGGACTCCCACCCTGCGCCAGGATGGCACGAATGGAAGTCGCCGAGATTGCCAACGGTGTCATTGCAAAACTGGCCACCATACCCGCAGGGCGCTTGGCAAGCCGCTCCGGGCGGGCGCAGGCCCGATGATGGAACTCTGAACGCAGTGCTTCACCCATGTGCTGCTCATTCAGGGAATAACCGGGGCGCGTTGCCACGGCAATATGCGCCAGTTCGAACAGCTCGCGCCAACGATACCACGAAGGCAGCCCCAGGAAGGCATCCACCCCGAGCAACAGCACAAGGGCGTGCTGACTCCCCAGTTCGCTGCGCAGACGCTCCAGGGTGGGCACCGTATAGCTGGGCAGGTCTGCTCGCACTTCGCTATCGTCCAGCTCGAATTGCGGCAGATCACCCAGTGCCAACTGCACCATGGCCAGCCGATCTTCTGCACTGGTACAGGGTTGATCACGATGCCGTGGATGCCCGGCTGGTACAACCCGCACCCGGGACAGCCCCAGTGCCTGTCGCGCTTCCTCTGCAAGGCGCAGATGGCCGAAATGGATGGGGTCGAACGTCCCCCCCATTACGCCCAGTACGCCATCCTTAGATTTCATGGGTCCACGGGTGAGGCCACTCACCAAACACATCACAGGCGCTTCGATAGAACGCGGCGTAGTACAGCGCCATCCAGAAGACGACGCAGAACGCCATCACCACCATCGAGAGCATGGTGCTCCCCCCTGTGACAGACATCAGCGCCGAGGTCAGAAACCCCGATAGCAGCGAGAATGACAAGGTATATACGGCCAACACCCAGAAATTGCGCCAGTAGGCCACAAAGCTGAAAAACAGCGCCTTGATGGCAGTCAGCCCGCGCAACCCGACGCAGGGCGCGGCGTACCATGTAGCCATCTCGATAGGCAGGCGGATAAAAAAGAACAGCGCCAGCATCTTGAGATAGCTATTGAGAAGCTCGGGCGGCAACTGCTTGCCGCTTTCCACAAACGCCATGAGCCGTACCCCCGCAATGCCACTAATCAGCACAGCCAGCCAGAGTGCTACCAGATTGCCGATCAGGCGGACGCCGCCAATCGCAAACAAGGGGCGCAGCTTCATGCGGAACCCGGCAAACAGCAGCGCGGGATGGATGCGGTTGCCCTCGGCCACCTCACGGCTGATGAGGAACATGCCGATTTCCAACGGTGGCAGCACCAGGATCAACGCGGTTTGCCCGATTACTGGCACAAAACCGAACAGCAAGACCAGCATCGCCACCGTGGAGGCGGCCGAAAAAAACGCCATCGGCATGCGCCGGACCAGGGTGAAGCCTTCGGCAATCCAATACCAGCCGCGAATGGGACGAAGTTTGTTGGCTTGCATCAGTCAACAGTCGGGGTAGGAGCGGTTACACGGTTTTGATCGGCCAATAGATCGCCATAGGCGGCATAGATGGAACCCACCATCACGGGGATATAGATCAGCACCCCGAGCAGGCTCAATGGCCCCAACACCAGCACCAGAATGGCCAGATACTGCACCGGCAGATACACCCAGGCCAGCGACATCGGCGGAATCAGCACCACCACAAAGATCACGTAAAAGCACACCGCCAGCAGGACAATGGAGCCCAGGCTGCGCAAGCTGGCTTTCAGCGAATAGCGCATGGCGTCCAGCGGAGGGTAGTTGTCCAGCATCACCAGGACCGGAGCAAACAACAGCGCCAGCAGCAAGACCCCCCACACCAACAGGAAGAGTATCCACAGCACCCCCAGCCCAGCCAGGAAGCTGATGATATCAGCCGCCACGGTACTCACCGCCGTACCCACCGACCAGCCCAGCAGCCCCACCATCAGGGAGCCGCCCAAGGCGAGCATGGTCAAGAGGTGCATCAACACCAGAGGCAAAGCATAAAAGACCGCAAGCAGGCTCAGGTTGCCAGGGTGGAGGCGGAAGCCTTCGAACAACATCGCAAACCGCAGGGGGCGTCCTTCCCCTTGGCGCCGCACAGCAAACATCATCCCACCAAGCATGAGGGTGAGCATCAGCAAGGGCACCATCGGCCCGATGACGGGAATCACCGTACAGAACAGGGAAATGACCAGGATGACGAAGACCCCTGCCGACACCCGCAGCCAAAACCCTGGCTGCCCGATGAACAAGGACCAGCCTTTGCCCAGCCAGGTCAGGGCGCGGGTGGCGGGCACCCGGCGAATGCTAGGGGGGCGATGTCTGCCGGACACCCAGGGGGTTGTTTGTTTTTGCTCTGTTTGCATCACGAAAGATGGAAGTAAGGTACGCACCAAGCCTGCGTACAATCAAGAGGTTAACACAGATTGCGCCCCCACTCACGCCTGTATTGACTCACGGCTCAGGAAATGTCGCAGTGCCTTGCCCGTATGGGTAGGCGCCTTCACACACGCCGCCACCGGCCCGGCAAAAACGATCTTGCCCCCTGCCTCGCCCCCTTCCGGCCCCAGATCGATGATCCAGTCGGCTTCAGCCATCATGTCCAGATCATGCTCAATGACCAGCACCGAATTGCCCGCATCCACCAGCCGGTGCAGCACGATGATGAGCTTTTCCACGTCGGCCATGTGCAGGCCCACGGTCGGCTCATCCAGCACGTACAGGGTATGCGGGGTGCGCGCACGGCCACGCGTGGCGCCATCCGGGCGCACCTTGACGAGTTCGGTCACCAGCTTGATCCGCTGCGCCTCGCCGCCAGACAGCGTGGGCGATGGCTGGCCGAGGGTGAGATAACCCAGCCCCACGTCCTGCAAGAGCTTGAGCGGGTGGGCTATGCTTGGGTGGGCAGCAAAGAACTCGACTGCCTCATCCACTTCCATCGCCAGCACATCGGCAATCGACTTGCTCCGCCAGGTGGCGGTGAGCGTTTCGGCATTGAAGCGTTTGCCATCGCAGACATCACAAGGTACTTTCACATCGGGCAGGAAGTTCATTTCCACCGTCTTCATGCCCTGCCCCTCACAGGCTTCACAACGCCCGCCTGCGGTATTGAAGGAGAAGCGCCCCGGCGCCCAACCGCGCAGCTTGGCGGTTTCGGAATCGGCATACAGCTTGCGGATCGCATCCCAGAAGCCGATATAGGTGGCCGGGCAGGATCGCGGCGTTTTGCCGATGGGAGTCTGATCCACTTCCAGCACACGCCCCACCTGTTCCCAGCCTTCAATCGAGGCGCAGCCCCGGATCGCGGCACCGGTTTTACGAACCGTGCCGGTTGCGCGTGCCGCTTTGGTTTTGCCCGTTTCAGCCGGGGCATTTTCAGCATGCACCAGCCGCCTGAGGCTGGCATGCAGCACATCCCGCGCGAGCGTCGATTTACCGGAGCCGGACACCCCGGTCACGACTGTCAGACGGCCCAACGGCAGGCGGGCTTCCAGTTGCTTGAGGTTATGCAGATCCGCCCCCTTGACCACAATCGCCGGGGTTTGCGCATCCACGAGGCGCGGCGGCTGCACAGGGTGGCGCAGCGGATTACGCAGGCAACGCCCGGTGATGGATTCCTTCACTTTCGCCAACTGGGCTGCCGTGCCTTGGGCCACGATCAGCCCGCCACGCGTCCCCGCGCCGGGGCCGAGGTCAATCACATGATCGGCACGGCGGATCGTGTCTTCGTCATGCTCCACGACCACCACGGTGTTACCTTTTTCCTGCAAGGCATGCAGGGTATCGAGCAACATCTGGTTGTCGCGGGGATGCAGGCCGATGGAAGGTTCATCCAGCACGTAACACACACCACGCAGATTGGTGCCGAGCTGCGAGGCCAAGCGAATCCGTTGCGCCTCACCGCCCGAGAGCGTGGGTGCGGCGCGATCCAGGGTCAAATAGGTCAAGCCCACATCATGCAGGAAGGATAAACGTCCTTCCAACTCGGCAAGAATATCACGCCCGATCTCGCCCTCACGCCCTTTGAGTTTGAGCTTGCGTACCCAGTCAAGCATGTCGCCCACCGACAGCGCACTGTATTCCGCGATGTTATGCGTTTTAAATTGCACCGCCAGCGCAGTCGGATTCAGGCGCAAGCCTGCGCATGTCGGGCAGGTTTCCTCGTGGGCATCTTCGTCGTTCTGCTCGTAATTCAGCCCGGCAAATTCCATCTCGGTCTGATCGAGTTCGGGGTCTTTGAGCCAGTTCGCCAGCTTCACCCCAGTGCCGCAGCATTCCTCACACCAACCATGCTTGGAGTTGTAGGAGAACAGGCGCGGGTCAAGTTCCGGGAAGCTCTCGCCGCAAGTTGGGCAAGCCCGTAGCGTGGAGAACACGATCACCTCGCCCGCCGCATCAACCAGATGCAATACCCCCTTGCCATGTTCCAGCGCCACGCCAATCGCATCACGCAGCTTGGCTTCTTCACGCGGATTAGGCTTGAGTGTTGCCACCGGCAAATCAATGTTGTGTTCCTTGAATCGGTCCAGACGCGGCCAGGGCTTGGTGGCGATCAGTTCGCCATCCACGCGCAAATGGCTATAGCCTTTGCTGGCCGCCCACTTGGCAAGATCGGTATACAAGCCCTTGCGCCCCACAATCAAGGGGGATGCCAAGGTCACTTCCTTGCCCTTCCAATCGCGCAGGATGCGGGCTGCAATGGCGTCGGCGCTTTGCGGCTCGATGGCGATGTGGTGATCCGGGCAATATTGCGTACCGAGCTTGACGAACAGCAGGCGCAGGAAATGATGCACTTCGGTGAGCGTGCCCACCGTACTCTTGCGACCACCCCGGCTGGTACGCTGCTCAATGGCGACGGTGGGTGGAATGCCGAAAATCGCATCCACATCCGGCTTGGCGGCAGGCTGCACAAATTGACGGGCATAGGCATTGAGCGATTCAAGATAGCGCCGCTGCCCTTCGGCAAACAGGATATCAAATGCCAATGTACTTTTACCGGAACCCGATACCCCTGTTATCACGGTAAAGCGATTGTGCGGGATATCCACCGATACATTCTTGAGGTTGTGCTCGCGCGCCCGCACGATGCTCACCACATCGTTGACCGGGCGATATTTGACGCGGGCTTCCGCCACCTGCAGGGCAGCGGATTTCTTGCTGCGTTTGGCGGGCTTGCCAATCGCCTTGAGGTATTCGGCCAGGGCCACCCCGGTATACGAGGGCGCACAAGCCATCACCTCTTCAGGAGTGCCTTGCACCACGATCTGCCCGCCTGCATCCCCCCCTTCCGGCCCCAGGTCAATCACCCAGTCCGCTGCTGCAATGACATCCAGATTATGCTCAATTACCAGTACCGAATGCCCGGCATCCACCAGTCTCGACAGCGCCCGCAGCAACTTGGCCACATCGTCAAAGTGCAGCCCGGTGGTGGGCTCATCGAACAGGAACAGCAGCGAATCCGCAGGCCTGTCTTTTCCCGCCTTGCTGGCTTTGCGACCGAGCTTTTCTGCCGTGGCGGCCAGATGCCCGGCGAGTTTGAGGCGCTGCGCCTCGCCCCCCGACAAGGTAGGCACCGGCTGACCGAGGGTGAGGTAATCTAGCCCCACATCCACCAGGGGTTGCAGCGCGCGCGCCAGATCAACTTCGCCTGCGAAGAAGTCGAGCGCTTCGCGCACGGTCATCTCCAGCATATCCGCCACGGATTTGCCGCGCAGGCGCACTTCCAGCACTTCGGGGCGGAAGCGCTTACCATCGCAATCCGGGCAGCGCAGATACACGTCGGAGAGGAACTGCATCTCCACATGCTCAAAGCCTGAGCCCCCACAGGTCGGGCAGCGGCCATCGCCTGCGTTAAAGGAGAATGTGCCCGCAGTATAGCCACGCTGGGCGGCTTCCGGCACGGCAGCGAAACGCTTGCGGATGGCGTCCCAAGCGCCGACATAACTCGCGGGATTGGAGCGCGCAGTTTTACCGATGGGTGACTGATCGACCATCACCACGCCAGTTAATCCGTCAATGCCTTTAAGGCTGCGATAGCTGCCTGGTGCTTCAGTCGGCTCGCCGAAATGCTTTTGCAAGGCGGGGTATAGCACATCCTGAATCAAGGTACTCTTACCCGATCCAGATACCCCAGTCAGCGCCACAAAACGATGCAGCGGCAACTGCAAATCCACATCCCGCAGATTGTGCTGACGGGCGCCCAAGAGGCTCAGGCGGGACGTTCCCTTGGCAACCTCACGCCGCTTCAAGCCAGCATCAACACGCATCGAACCGCTAAGGTAGCGCGCCGTCAGAGTGTCATCCCGTTCGCGTAACTCGTCCGGCGTGCCCCAGAACACGATTTCCCCACCCTGTTTGCCGGGGCCGGGGCCGATGTCCAGAATGTGATCGGCCGCAAACATGACAGCCGGGTCGTGCTCCACCACCACAAGCGAGTTGCCTGCATCGCGCAGACGCCGCATCACGCCATTGATGCGTGCCATGTCACGCGGATGCAGGCCGATGGAAGGCTCATCCAGCACGAACAGAGTTTTGACCAGCGAAGTCCCCAAAGCAGTGGTCAGGTTGATCCGCTGCACTTCACCGCCGGAGAGGGTGCGGCTTTGCCGATCCAGGGTCAGATAACCCAGCCCCACATCGCACAGATAACCGAGGCGGCTTTTGAGTTCGCCCATCAGCAAATCGGTGGCCTGATCCAGTGGCGCAGGCAATTCCATTTGCATGATAAATTCGCGCAGGCGCTCAATCGGCAGCAACATCACTTCATGCAGATTCAGCCCCGGCAGTGCCTTGAACGATGCCTCTGGCATGCGCATGCCACGCGGGCGGAAACGCTGCCCGGCGGGCAAAGGCGTTTCCTTGCCGACCCGCCAGAGCAGGGATTCCATTTTCAGGCGTGCGCCTTCGCAGGTTTTGCAAGGCGTATAGGCGCGGTAGCGGGAGAGCAGCACACGGATGTGCATCTTGTAGGCTTTGGTTTCCAGCCAGTCAAAGAAGTGCCGCACGCCATACCAATAGCGCGTACCGCTCTTTTCCCAGCTCACCCAGCGCGGGTCGCCCTCAAACACCCAATGCCGGTGTTCTTCCGGCAGATCGCGCCACGGCACATCCATGGCCACGCCCTGGCGTTTGGCTTGCTTGACCAGATCGTCCAGACATTCGCGGTAGCTTTCCGTCTGCCACGGCTTGATGGCGCCTTCAGCCAGGGTTTTGGATTCGTCGGGGATCACCAGCCCGGCATCCACCCCGATCACCCGGCCAAAGCCCCGGCAATCCTCGCAGGCACCGACCGCACTATTGAAGGAGAAATGCGCAGGCATCGGATCGGAGTAATGAATATCGCAATCCGCACAGTGAAAATCCGCCGAGAAACGCCATTGCGCCTCCTCGGCCTGCACACGCACCTGCCCGTTGCCCAGCCGCAAGGCGGCTTCAAGCGCCTCCTGCAAACGGGCCTCTTCCACATTTCCGGCGCGGAAGCGGTCGACCGTGACGATGAGGCTTTTGGCTTTGCTGGGCTCGGCTTCAACGCGGGTATAACCCTGAGCCTGGAGCGCAGCGCGGACTTCCTCTTCGCTGAAATTATCGGGAATCGCAATCGCGGCCTGTACCTGCAGACGCGGATCACTTGCCTGATCCGCCCGCGTATGGATGGCCTGAGCGATGCTCGCGGGCGTATCCCGTCGCACTTCCTGCCCGCATTTGTGGCAGTAGAGCTTGGCGCAACGGGCAAACAGCAGCTTGAGGTGGTCGTTGATCTCCGTCATCGTCCCCACGGTGCTGCGCGAGGTGCGCACCGGGTTGGTCTGGTCGATGGCAATCGCAGGCGGCACGCCTTCGATGGCGTCGACCTGCGGTTTATCCATGCGATCGAGAAACTGCCGCGCATAGGGCGAAAAAGTTTCCACGTAGCGACGCTGGCCTTCGGCATAGAGCGTGTCGAAAACCAGCGAACTTTTACCCGAGCCGGAAGGCCCTGTGACCACGACCAGCTCACCGGTCGGGATGTCCAGGCTCAGATTCTTGAGGTTGTTCTGGCGTGCGCCACGGATACGGATGTAGGGATGTGACATGGGGAGAGCAATCTGTCTGTGTTGTGCCAGAATTGTCTCAGGAACCGACCCTTTGGAGGAGACCACAATGGTGAATCTTCGATCTCTGCTGACATTTGCCCGACGTGGCCAGTGGGAGGAAGTCCATCAACAGGTACAGGCAGACGATTCGCTGCTGGGCGCATGGCTTCATGGCATTGTGCACATTGAGGAGAACGATCTGGACAACGCCCGGCACTGGTACAGCCGTGCCCAGCGCGACTTTGACCACCGTGGCACCGTGGCCGATGAATTGGCAAAGCTGGAGAGCGAACTGCTAGATTGACCCGGCTCCGGCCTATTTGCCAAACGTGCGTTTGGCCCAGTTCGTCACCCCATTGACCATGGTTTTGGCCCCCTTGGTGATGTGCTTGGCCGCACCGGCAACACCGTCGTTGCTTTCCCGCTTGCTCGCGTGTGAGCCCGACGACTTCGTAGAGGGCTTGCTGACCGGTTTGGCAGCAGGTGTGCTGGTGGTTGCAGGTGCCACCACGACGGGCGCGCTTTCAGCCACCACGGGATGAGAAGATGTTGTCACAACAGCTTGCGATGCAGCCACGCCGGGCTGCAGAGCGGCCTCATCAGACTCCGACACATGCATCCCGACATAGTAGGCAACCCCCACCAGAACCAGCACGACCCCCAGCGCCGCCCCCAGCGGCATGCGCTGGGAGGCCAAACGACTCAAGGGACTGTCGTGCTTGCCGGAGGACGTCTTTGTTGCCTGAGAGTCTGTATCGTGGCTCTCACGAGAGCTGTGCCGGGAAGATTTGCTGCGCTTGCTGCGAATACCCAGCAGCAGACGCATTTCCGAGATGTTCTGCGGACGCTGCTCGGGGCGCACCCGCAGGCATAGATCCACACCGCTCAGGAATGCCTCGCTGTAGCGCCCAGCGGCCACAGTCACCAGCGGCTCATAGCGGTCTTCCACCACCCGGCTGACCGAAGGGGGCGGCAGCTTACGGGTGATCATGAAGTACAGCATCACCCCCAGGGTGTAGATATCGGTCCACGCGCCCTGGTTCAGATTCGGCACTTCACCGTATTGCTCAACGGGCGCATAACTGTGCTTGACGAACACCGTCAAAGATTGCGTCTGGGTCAGGCCGCTGATCACCCGGCGTGCAGCGCCAAAATCCAGCAGCACAGGGCGGTCGTTGGGCAACACAATGATATTGTCTGGCGAAATGTCACGGTGGAAGCAGTTCTCACGGTGGATGACTTCCAGCGCATCCAGTACGGGGGAGAGAAAGCGCTTGATCCACGTTTCATCCAGCGTGGGGCGCTCCTGCATCACTTGGCGCAGGGTCTTGCCCACGTAGTAGGGCATGACCATGTAGGCCGTGCCATTGGCCTGCCAGAAACGGAATACCTTCACCAGTGCGGGGTGATCAAACTGCGCCAGCAGGCGGGCTTCATTCACAAAGCTGGAACGCCCGGCGGCAAAGGCTTCCTCGTATTCGGGCGTACGCACCGAGACGGAGCCATCCGGGTTACGCCCGGCCAGACTGACCGGGATGTATTCCTTGAGCGCGACCTGACGATGCAGCGAATGGTCATAGGCAAGATAGACAATGCCGAAGCCACCTTCGCCGATCAGGCCGACGATCTCGAATTCACCCATGCGGGCGCCAATTGGCAACGCATTGGGCGTGTGCGGGGTGGTGTGCGCATGCAACGGAGCGATATCCGCCTGTGTGGCGCTATTGGTCACGACAGCCATCTCCTTGCAGACTTCTCAACATTGCACCCCACCCTATACTCCCAAATAGCGGTTATTTGCCACCAAAAGCCTCTTTGGCTTTCTGACCTGTTTCACGACCGATTTCCGCTGCCTTGTGCCCGGCATCCTTGCCGACTTCGGCGGCTTTATGGCCCACAGCCCGGCCTGCCCGGGCCGCGCCGCGGTAGACCTTCTTGGCCACGGTCGCTACATCCTTGGCGGCATCCACGGCGCCATGCGCAACAGTTTTTGCTGCCCCTGCCACGGCACTGCTAGCGGTTTTGACGCCATCGCCAACTTCCTCGACCACATTGCTGGATGAGCTGGCCGGGGTGGTCTCTTCCTGGGCGTCAGCCGTCTGTGCCATCACCGGAGTGACGCACAGCCCTGACAGCATCAGACTTCCTATAAGAATGCGAAAAAATGTGTGCATAACGATACCTCAAGACAGCCCCACCGGATATCACAAAATTTCACGCTTTTCTTTATTTATTTAATTACTCAGGCAATTCGACATCACAATAGCAAAAAGGAGCCCACAGGCCCCTTTTTGACAGACAGACGTAACAATCATTTGGGTCACGTGGTTAAAAAACCAGGCCCCTTGATGCACGTAAATTACTTCACGCGGTTGCGATATTCGTCGGTACGCGTGTCGATTTCGATCTTGTCGCCGATTTCAACGAAAGCCGGCACAGGCAGTTCGAAGCCGGTGGCCAGACGGGCAGGCTTCATCACCTTGCCAGAGGTATCGCCCTTCACAGCGGGTTCGGTGTAGATCACTTCACGCACCACGGAGTTGGGCAATTCAACCGAGATGGCCTTTTCGTTATAGAACACAACTTCGCACACCAAGCCATCTTCCAGGTACTTGAGCGCATCGGTCATGTTTTCAGCTTCGATCTCATACTGATTGTAGTCAGCATCCATGAACACATACATGGGATCGGCGAAGTAGGAGTAGGTCACTTCCTTACGGTCGAGCTGGACGAGTTCAAACTTGTCGTCAGCCTTGTAGACGAATTCGGAACCGGCGCCGGTGAGCAGGTTCTTGAACTTCATCTTGACCACAGCAGCGTTACGGCCACCCTTGCTGTATTCAGCCTTTTGCACCACCAGCGCTTCAGCGCCGACCATCACGACATTACCAGAGCGGAGTTCTTGAGCGGTTTTCATAGGACACCCTAAGCGGCGCCCACGAGCGCCTTACAAGTTTACAAAGCCGATCATTCTAACAAATCCTCGCAAAAAATCAGCAGCTTGGCAGCCAAATCACCATTTTCTTCAAGATATTTCTGCCATGCCTCGGCGGCGGCCTGCAAATCTGGCAACGCGGCAAGCAGATCCGGCCAAGCCTGTGCGGCCCCTTGCCCCCCCTCCCAGGCTTGCCAAAACGCGTCCAGGGCTTGGCGGCTGGCCTCATCCATACGCCGGGTGTAGTGCCCCAGGAATGCGGCCAGCTTGGGCAGATGGGCCGCATCCTCCTGCTGGTAGATGTGCCAGACGAAGGGATGGGCCGCCCACTGCGCACGCACAAAGGAATCCTCGCCCCGCACAAAGTTCAGGTCACACGCGGCCAACAGCAGGTCGTAGTCGTCCTGGGGCATAAAGGGAAGTACAGCGACAGTCAGCCTGCCGCTGTGCCAAACAGGTCCACCTGCCCCCGATGGCAGCCCCTGTGCCCATGCCCGCACCTGGGGCAGAATGCGCCCTTCGGGCAAGGCACAGAATATCTCCCGATCTCCCTGGCTCCAGGCCGTCAGCAAGTCGCCTACCGCAGCATTCTCATAGGCGAACAAAGAAACTTTCAGTGCCTCCGTGGCGGGAGACGGCACCCCCAGCTTGCGCCAAAACCCGGCCTGCGCCTGCGCATCCGCCCGAAACGCTTGCAGACGCGGCAATAAGGCCGCTTCGCGCAACAGCCCCCCGGTACGCGGCGTAAAACCGGGGAAGAAGAAGTGGCGCGTGAGTGGTAGGCGGGGGTGTGGCGAAGGCATGGCATGGCAGCCCTCCACCCAGTCTTCGGCACTGAGGTATTCAAGATTGATCCACGCGGGCTTGCGAGGCAGTGCGGCCATGGCGGCAATGTAGGCGTCGGGCGGATCGCAGGCAAACGCCTCAATCACGATCTCGGCAGGCTGGGCCACCGCAGTACGCACATCCCAAGGGCACACGCTAACCCCGGCAAGCATCTGCTCACCCCGCTGCGGATCAATGGCAGGCGCCAAACGCTGGAAGCTTGCCAGATCATCCACCCACAGGCGTACCGCGAGCCCATGCTCTCCGGCCAGTTGCCGGGCCAGGCGCCAGCACACCCCGATATCCCCATAGTTATCGATGACTTTGCAGAAAATATCGCAGCGCGTGACGGACATGAATACTTTAGCCAGAATGTGGGTTACCCCTTCATTTTCGCAGCACTTGCACCGCAATGGAAAAACAACTCAAAGCCGATATCCGTGGCCTGCTTGGTCGCCTGCCGCTGTTTGCCGCCGTCGATGCCGACTCGCTTGATCTGATCGCCGCGGCCGCAGGCGAACACCGCTTGGCCCGTGGTGAGGTTCTGTTCCGCCAGGGCTCGCCCTGTACTGGTTTCTATGTGGTGGTGCATGGGCAGATCAAGCTGGCGGTCAGCGCGCCCAATGGCAACGAGAAGGTGCTGGAACTGATTCCCGCGCACATGAGCTTTGGCGAAGCGGTGATGTTCTTGGAGCGCCCCTTCCCCGTCACCGCCGAGGCGCTTACCGATTCCCTGGTGCTGTTTATCCCACGCGAACCAGTGCAAGATCTGATCGACAATAACAAGTTGTTCGCCCGCAAGATGCTGGCGGGCCTGTCAATGCGCCTGCACACGCTGGTACAGGATGTGGAGGGCTACGCGCTGCGCTCCTCCACCCAACGCCTGATCGGCTACCTGCTGCGCGAAGCGGGCGACGGCGGGCTGGCGCAAGGCTCGCTGGAGATTGACCTGCCGATCAGCAAACAGGTGCTGGCGTCCCGCCTGTCAGTCACGCCTGAAACCTTTTCACGCATTTTGCATAACCTCAGCAGTCACGACCTGCTGGAAGTGGAAGGTAAGACGATCCGCGTGCCCGATGTCGCCAAACTGCGTGATTTTGACGCCTGATATATCGGCAAGCACCTGTTTTTGCAGATGATTCGCCCTCATAAAGATACATGCCGACACACCATTAGTTGTCTGACAATGTTAAAATCCGGGCATGCAGCTCTCACGCAACCAGATCCAGGTTTTCTCGCTCATCGCCGTATCGATCCTCGCCCACGTCACGATGGGCGGCGGGCGGGTGGCGGCCTCCCTCTTCGCACTCAAGCAACAAGGCTCAGAAACACTGGCCGGGGTCGCCTATAGCGCTTACAGCCTGTTGCCCGCAATACTTTCGCTGCACATGGGCAGGTGGATCGACAAGGTGGGGCCGCGCCGGGTGATGCGCACCAGCCAGATCATCATGATCGCAGGCTTGCTCCTGCCGGTCGTCTTTCCGCATATAACCACGGTTTTGCTGGCTGCCGCAGTCGGGGGCTTCGGTTTTGGCAGCTATATGCTGGCGGCCAATGTGGCCGTTGGGCTCATGCCTTTTGCGCAGGAAAACGAACGCGTGGGCATGATCGGCTGGCTGCAGATGGGGAACTCGGTCTCTGCCGTGGCAGGGCCATCGATTGCCGGGATCGTGATCGACCATTTTGGCTTTCGTGCCGCCTATACCACGCTGGCCCTGATTGTAGTCTGCAGCCTCATCACCTCGTTCTGCGTGGATGTGCCGGGTGGTGTGGGCGGACACAAAGGCGCCCGGCGGAATGGGGATAGCGTGGTCAAGATGGTGTTCTCCGACCCGCGCCTGCTTCGCATCTATCTGCTGGCGATGGTGGTCTCGATGTCTTACGACGGCTTCTCGTTCATGACTCCGGTATTAGGTCAGGAACGCGGCTTCTCGGCGACCACCATCGGCTTGATTCTCTCCTGCTTTGCCGTCGGCACCTTTGCTGTGCGCGCCCTGCTGCCCTGGTTGTCGCGTCATCTGCCGGAATGGCGGATGCTCAGCTTTGCCTTTGCTACCACCACCACGGTCTTCCTGCTGTTGCCCTTTGCTGTGAATGGCTATGTTCACGCGACCCTGGGGCTGATTCTGGGCTTGGCGGCCGGGGTGGGGCAACCCAGCATATTGAGCCTGATCTACCGTGCCATGCCCGCCGACAAGGCCGGAGAGGGTGCGGGCCTGCGCGCCATGATGGGCAACAGCATGGGGCTGGCAGGCCCCTCAATCTATGGTGCAGTAGCGGGCATGTTCGGTGCGCTACCTGTGTTTGTAACCATTGGCAGCATCACCGCACTATCGAGTTGGCAAGCCCGCAAGGGATTCCGCCTGAGCCTGAAGGCTTCGTGACATCCAGGCACAGACACTGCGCGACCAGCGCCTGTATTTTGGTTCACACATATCTACGCATGTTTGCAATAGCAGGCACATAAACTGCTCAAGTTCCCTGCCTGTAAGGCCGAATAGACGTTTTGTCACTTGGTTTTACCAAGCAGCTCGGCTATGCCCACATTAAGGCGGCGCTTCTGCACGGCCCTGTGCATAACATCGGCATGGCAACCGAATTCTGATATCACAAAGAAAGAACGCAATGAATCTCAAACGAAAGTTGCTACTGTTCGTCGTCGCACTGCTGGCGCTCTCGATCGTATTGCTCTCTGCTGTGGCCTATCACAACATGAGCAATGAAATCATCAGCGGCGTGCGCAATGAAATCAAGGCAACCATCATCGGCAACGATGCAGCCCTGGCACGCTGGGTGCAGGCCAAGCGCAGTGCAGTGGATGCAGTCGCCAGCCGGGTGGCTACCCAACCGGACATCCTGCCCGCTTTAGGGGTAGCCAAGGATGCAGGCGGATTTGAGCAGACCTTCGCCGGTTTTGCCGATCAACGTATGATCTACAACAACCCGGACAAAAAACCGCCCGAAGGTTATGTACCCGCCTCCCGCCCCTGGTATGCCAAGGCAGCGGGTGAAAAAGCCAGCACTCTGGTCGCCCCTTATGTGTTCGCCAGCACCAAAAAGCTGGGGGTCACCTTTGGCTCGCCCGTCATCATCAACGGTGAAGTGCAAGGCGTTGTCGGTGGGGATGTAACCCTGGAAGACGTTATCGCCCAGATTCAAGCCATCAAGCTGCGTGCCGATGGCTACGCCTTCCTCGTCACCCGGGACGGCAAAATCGTCGCCCACCCGGCAGCGGAATCAACCCTCAAGGCCGTCGACGAAATCATGCCCGGCCTCAATGCCGACCGCCTGCAACAACTTGCCAAAGAAGACACCGTGCAGGAAGCCACCGTCAATGGCCGCACCAGTTTCGTCTCCGTGATGCCGGTCCCCGGCTCGGAATGGCTGCTGGGCACCGTGGTAGATCGTGAGCGCATCCTGGCCCCGCTCAACCACATGATCCTGACCCTACTGGCGACCGGCCTGATCCTGGGCGGCATCGCAGTGTTGGTCGCCAATGTGGGGCTGACGCGCCTGCTGGCCAACCTGCGGCGCCTGCACGACGCACTCAACGAAATAGCCTCCGGCGATGGTGATCTGACTCATCGCCTGTCGATCCAGGCCAAGGACGAAGTCGGGCTGACGGCTCACGCCTTCAACCGCTTTGTAGTCAGCCTGCGTGACATGTTCAGCGAAGTACGCGGCAAATCGGAGGAATTGGGTGGCAACGTCGGCAATCTGTCACGGGTCATGAAGCTCATCTCGGATGACTCGCGCAAGCAAGCCGATGTGTCTGCAGCAACGGCCGCCACCATCGAAGAGATCACCGTGAGCATCAACGTGATCGCCGACAGCGCCAAGGATGCTGAGGCCATCGCACACGAAAGCGGCGAAGTATCCACCACCTCCGCCGTCGAAGTGGCCGCGCTCGCAAAGGGCATTGACGGCATCTCCACCAAGGTCGGGCAACTGGCCGACACGCTGGGGGCACTCGGCAAACGCTCCGGGCAGATCAACAGCATCGTCGGCGTGATCAAGGATATTGCCGACCAGACCAATCTGCTGGCCCTGAACGCCGCCATCGAAGCCGCCCGCGCAGGCGAACAGGGGCGCGGTTTTGCCGTGGTGGCCGATGAAGTACGCAAGCTCGCCGAACGCACCGGCAAAGCCACCGTGGAAATCGCCGACCTGATCGGTCAGACCGACAGCGACATCACCCAAGCCATCGCAGGCATGGAGCATACGCGCGAATCAGTGGCCTCCGGCGTGGCAGATTCTCACCGCGTGGCCGACCGCATGAGCAGCATCCAGCAACAGATCGACCGCGTGGTTCAAGCCATCCGCGACATTGCCGACGCCACCCGCGAGCAATCCGCCGCCACCTCCGAGATGGCCAAGGCCGCAGAACTGGGCAACCGCGCCGCGATGGAAACGGATCAGGCCATCCAGTCGGTCGCGGGCACCGTCGCCGAACTGAATGCAGCAGCCGACATGCTGCGTGGATTGGTGGCGCGTTTCAAACTCTAAAAGCCCCAACCGAGGCTGGACCGTAGATGTAAAAATGCCCGCCGAATTGGCGGGCATTTTTTATTTAAAGCAAGACGGTATCTACCGGGCTAGCGTGGAGGCATTAAGGTGCAACATTAGGGAATGTGGAAGACGTCACCATTGAACATTCATCCAGAATGACGGGTTGCGCTTCCTTCTCATTCACAATCCTAAAATCTGGGTTCCCCATCAGCATACCAAATGACATATCAAGCCAAATGTAATAGCTATTCCCAGCTGCGACATCGATCTTTAGCTCCGCATCTTTGTCTGCTTTCGTTTTTAGTGTATAGCTGCCAGAGGGCAACTCAAGTGCAAAAAAACCATAGCCTGGAATACCCCCCACTTGAATGTCATTTGCGCTAACGGTTAGGAAAAATATCTTGCCAACGTAGTTGGCTCGATAGATGTAAACAGTCGCTTTGTCCGCGCGCTTTGGAAATGTCTTGGCATATGAATCTTGTTTCGACGTGGCTTTCGTTCCTTGAATTTGTGGTGGAACGCTTACGCAGCCTGTAATGGCTAGTGCAGCAAGGAAAACACAAATTTTTTGCAAGAAACGCATGCATAACCCCCTAGGTATCTATAAACAGTCGTGAACGAAAACTATGGACCGACAGAGTCGGTCAGCCTAACTTGTTATAGGGGGCTGTTTTGCTGAATAACATTGGCGCGTGCTCCCTAACATGGCACGCTCGACCCAGCCGTGTAGGGAGGGTTAGGCGAAACCGTAACCCGTGCATTTTCTTGTTGGCGATTTGCCTACCCTCGCGGGTTGATAAAGCCAACCCACACTACGTGGCTGGGTCAGGGTTGGCTGGTCAGCGGCTTGAGTTTGTCGCGGCTGATCCGCAAAGCCTTATCCTCACTCCAGACTACTTCGTCGTTCAGTGCGTACACCCAGCATTCCGGGTGTTGGGCAAGGCAGCGGTCAAAGAGGGCGTGGGCTTGTTCCAACGATGCATTTTTGGTGGAGTAGAAGCCCCCCTTTGAACCTGCGACGAGCATCTTGGTTTGCTTGGGGCTGGCCAAATAGGCCTCGTAGCTGCTCCGGTATTTTGCGCTCATCGGGAACTTGTCGATCTCGTTGATTTGCGCGTAGCCGTTTTGTGGCGTCACCAGAAGCAGCTGTGCGGCCATTGCGCTGGGGACTCGCACCGGTGCAGTGGGCACAGCCATGGGTAAGGCTTGCGCCGCGACATCGGGCTGTGCCGGGAGACGGAACAATTCCTTACGGATCTTGCTGTCGCAAATGGTCTGGCCGGTCTTGATGTGGGCTTTCAGAACTTCACCTTGCCCACCGAATAATTCGTCATATGAAGGGGCGTGGGGCAGATCGTCCGGCACATAACTGCAACTACCCTGGGCGAGGATCTGACCACTCTTGCCCTCAAACAGTTTGACGGGGACGCCATACATCACGCGGTATTTGCCCCAGTTGGTCGGGTAATAGACGACCATCGTGCCGCTGGGGCCGACATCCAGCAAGAGCGTATCGGCGCTTTGCTTGCGAGCGAGCTCCTCCGGGTTCAACTCCCCCAGCGGAATGAGATCTGTGGCAATGCGCGCGGAATATCGGTTTGCGAGGCCCTGGGCGAGCCCTTGAGCGATTTCGGCTGCTGGATCGAGCAGACCGAACTTCGCAATGGCCTGCTTGCCGTTGTTGGACGATATGGCAGCACCGATCATGCCGAAGGCTGCGCCACCTGGGGTCAGCGTGCTGAAGGCCATCTCTTCCTTTTTGTGTTCCACAAGCTTGATTTGCTTGCCTTTGAGCAATGCTTCGGATTGTGGCGCCAAGGGGATCGGTGCGGTTGCGCAACCGGAGACAAGCAGCAGCAGGCCAAGCACAGAAAAGATGAATCGCATCTCAACTCCAGTGAAAGACGGGCTCGACGTGGGCCAGCGCTGTGCGTCATGGCCTATTCGCAGAGTGGGGATAGTAACATATCTTTACATGTAATTCGATTGGCATAACCACTCCATCTGACGCACCACGTACGGCGCAATCGTGGCATCACCCAAGAAGTAGGGCGCTCTGAGCGAAGCGAACTGCGCCACATGGACAACCCAATTACCATGCCGTCTATTACGAGGATAAGCCCAAAGCCTCCGGTGCCATTCACTTCGTGAATTGACGCTGCGCTAATAGTTCCCTGCAGCCCCTACGAATGGCCGCTTTCGTCTCCCGTCATTGACCGTCCGCTCGTAACCAATCTCAGTCCTTCCTTGCTCCATCAACACCTCGTAAGTCATCAAGGCGCGGAGCGAGGGTATTAAAACACTCCCACACGGCCGCCAGATTTTCCGTTTTTCTGGGCGTGCGGCATGGCAGATCAGGATATCTCCCTATACGTAAGTCTCTTGCATAAGCATTGGCGTAAAACTAAACTGTAACCGCTTACACAACTACCCTTTCTCCAGTCTCCCCTGGCACACCTTGCACCTGGATTCGCTTTTTTTTGTTCCTTATAATGCCAAGAAGCGAAGGCCAAAAGTGCAGTGACGTGTGCATGAG
Source organism: Uliginosibacterium gangwonense DSM 18521 (assembly GCF_000373965.1). Lineage (GTDB taxonomy): Bacteria > Pseudomonadota > Gammaproteobacteria > Burkholderiales > Rhodocyclaceae > Uliginosibacterium > Uliginosibacterium gangwonense. The sequence goes on from NZ_KB892868.1 coordinate 202,976, forward strand.
GAACTGAAGAGAGGGTGACTTTGTAACCGATTACAAACAATAAGTATCTGAATAATAAAAATTTGTTGTGTCAGCACCGTAAGCTCGCCGACCTGACAAAAGCATCCAGGATCAAACCACAAGCAGACTGGCCTTACACCTCCGTAAAGAGGTTGCGGGTCGCAGACAGAAGAGCCCAAGGCTCCAGGTGGTTCCACGGCGTCCGGTATTCCACTGGGCGCCCCAAAAAGGAGGATGGTTGAGATCATGCAATTCACACGTGGCATTCAACGCCAGTGCATGCACTGGGGTATGGTTGGCGCAGCGGTACTGCTCTTGGCAGGCTGCGGTGGTGGAGGTGGGGGAAGTGACTCTTCTTCTACGACACCTTCCAATACGGGCAGTTCGGTAGCAGCGCTCACCCTGCGGGTGCACTACGCCCGCCCGGATGGCGCCTACACGGGCTGGGGCGTTTATTCCTGGCAAGGCTCCACCCTGAGCACGCCGAGTTGGCCCGCCAATACGCCCTTCAATAGCAAAGACAGCTACGGCGTCTATGTCGACATGCCGGTCGACAAGGCACAGACGGCCATGTCTTTCCTCCTCACCGATGGTGCGGGCAACAAAAATTGCGGCAGTGACCAGAACGTCAGCTTTGCCAGCAACATCGCCACGGTCGGCCAGGAAGTGTGGTTCAAGGCCAACGATTGCACGGCCTACACCACCCTGCCGGGTGCGGTGAACCTGGGCTCGGCCAAGGCGATCTGGCTGGATGCCAGCACGCTGGTCTGGCCGGGGGCGAGCGCGGGCAACACCTATTCGCTGGCTTACTCGGCTCAGGGAACTCTGGCCGCCACCAGCAGCGGAGTGGCCAATGCAGATGCCAGCCTGGCGCTGACTGTTGCCAGCGCGCTGCCCAGCAATCTGGCGAGCAAGTTCCCGCAATACGCGAGCAATGCTGTTGTACTGACGCTACCCGCCTCGGTCAGCACGTCCACGGTACAGAGCCTGCTCACCGATGAGGTGGCGGTACTGGCCTCGGACAGCGCAGGCAAGGTTGTTGATGGCACGCAGGTACAACTCGCCCCGGTATTGGATGCACTCTATGGCAGTGCAGCCAGCACCCAGACCATGGGGCTGAGCTTCAATGCCAGTGACGTACCGACCTTCCGCCTGTGGGCACCCACGGCAAAATCCGTCACGCTGAATGTGTATGCCAGCGCCACGGCCACCACGCCCAGCACCTACACCATGCAGCATGATGCGGCCTCTGGCGTGTGGAGCTATACCGCAGCGGACGCCAGTTGGACCAACAGCGCCTATTACACCTACACGGTGCAGGTCTACAGCCGTGCGGCCAATAGTGGCGCAGGTGCATTGGTGACGAACACGGACGTGAGTGACCCCTATGCACTCTCGCTCAATGCCAATGGCGTGCGCGGCATGGTCATCAACCTTGCAGACGCCACCACCGCTCCCAGCGGCTGGGCCAGCCATGTGGCAAGCGGTTTGCCAGCTATGCTCGACCCGGTCGACAGCAGCCTGTATGAATTGCATGTGCGGGATTTCTCGGCCAATGACAGCAGCGTAGTCAGCGCCCAGCGCGGCAAGTTTGGCGCTTTTGCCGCTGCCAACGCAGGCGTCACCAATGGCATGAAGCATCTGCAGGCACTCGCCACCGCAGGGCTGACCCATGTGCACATCATGCCCGCCTTCGATTTTTCCAGCGTCAATGACAGCACTTGTGCCAACCCCAGCATTCCGGCTTCTACCGGTGCCGATCTGGCTGCAGCCACGGCTGCCGCTGCCGCCGCAGAAACCGACTGCTTCAACTGGGGCTACGATCCGCGCCACTACGGGGCTCCCGCTGGCAGCTATTCGAGCAACCCGGATGACGGGCTGGCCCGCGTGCGCGAATTCCGCCAGATGGTGCAGGGGCTGCATGCCATTGGCCTGCGCGTGGTGATGGATGTGGTCTATAACCATACAACATCCAGCGGGCAGGACAAGAATTCGGTGCTCGACAAGATTGTTCCAGGATACTACCAGCGCCTGGATGCCAGCGGCTCGGTACGCAACGCATCATGCTGTTCGGATACCGCCACCGAAAACACTATGATGAACAAACTGATGCAAGACACCCTCAAGGTGTGGGCCAACCAGTACAAGGTAGATGGCTTCCGCTTCGACATCATGGGCCTGATTCCCAAGCAAGCCATGACTGATGCCCAAAGCATGCTCAATGGCGTGGCACTGGCCGATGGGCGACGCACCAGCAACTCACCCGCCTTCCTGATGTATGGCGAAGGCTGGTCGCAGCAGAACCTGAGCTTCGCTGGCGCGCAACAATCTGCCATGGCGGGCACAGGGATTGGCACCTTCAACGATCGCCTGCGCGACGCAGTACGCGGCGGCGGGCCATTCGATAGTGGCAATTCACTGGTGGCCAATCAGGGCTTTATCTCGGGTCTGTGCTACGGTAGCGGCGCCTTGCTCAACGGCATCACCAACACGGCAACCTGCGATGGCAGCAGCAAGGATGCAGCCTGGCCGATCCAGAACCGCATCAGTGTTTCGCTGGCAGGCAATCTGGCGGACTTCCCGCTTAACGCCAGCACCACCGGCGCTGGCGTGGATTACTTCGGCAGCCCGGCGGGTTATGCCATTGTCCCGCAAGACAATATTGCCTACGTTTCGGTGCATGACAACGAAACCCTGTGGGACATCAGCCAGTACAAGCACCCGGTGGCCACCAGTACGGCAGACCGTGCCCGCGCCCATGTGGTGGGGCTATCTACGGTTGCGCTGGCGCAAGGCGTGCCTTTCTTCCATGCGGGTGACGAGTTCCTGCGCTCCAAGTCGGCAGATGGCAACAGCTATAACTCCGGCGATTACTTCAACCGCATCGACTGGACGGGAGCCAGCAATAATTGGGCGGTTGGCCTGCCAATCGAAGCTGTCGGCACCTGGAGCAACACCACGGTGGCCAGCGCAGCGCTCGCCCAGATCAATGCGCCGAGCGTGGCGGATATTGCCAACAGTGAAGCGGCATTTGAAGATTTCCTCAAACTGCGCAAGGACACCAGCATGTTCCGCCTGAAGACCACGCAAACCGTCAAGCAATGCGTGAGCTTCCCTGACCAGAACATCGGCCAGGTGCACGGCTTGATTGTCATGCAGATATCAGGGGCAGCCGGTTGTGGTGATCAGAAGTACAAGAACATCATCGTTCTGATCAACGCCAACAGCGCCGCCCAGAGCTACAAGCTGCCAGCCTTTGCGGGCGCGGGCACGGTGGCGCTGCATCCGGTGCAGTCAGCGGGGCATGATGCTGTTGTCAAGACCGCGACATTCACCGCTGGCACTGGCACCTTCAGCGTACCGGCACGCACCACGGCTGTTTTTGTGCAGAACTAGCGTTTCATCCCGGTGAGCTTTAGGGCTCACCGGAGTCTCCATTGCGCCGCCCGAATCTGCGATTCCGGCGGCGTTTTTTCACTCGCCCTTGGGCAGATTGGCGCCCTTGGGCCAGAGCAGCCAGAGCTTGCCTTGCGAGCGCATCCGCCCGGCTTGCGCCCCGGCCTCAGGGCCAAAGCCCCAGAAAAAGTCGGCCCGCACCCGGCCACGGATCGCCCCGCCGGTATCCTGCGCCATCACAAGGCGGTTCATCGGGGCGCCATCGGGCCGTGTGGTTGCCAGGAACAGCGCCGCCCCCAAGGGTACGGTACGCGGATCAACCGCCACTGCCCGGCCTGCCATCAGCGGCACCCCCAAAGAGCCTTTCGGCCCCTCGTTGTTGGCTGCCTCTTCACGGAAAAACACATAGCTGGGGTTGGCGTTGAGCAATTCATTCAGGCGCGCCGGATTGGCATGTACCCAGTTCTGGATGCCCTGCATGCTGGCCTGATCGGCGCGCATTTCCCCCTTGTCCGCCAGCCAGCGGCCAATCGACTTGTAGGGGTGGCCATTCTGATCGGCATAGGCAAGGCGGACGCGGCTGCCGTCCGACAGCTCGGCCTGCCCGGAGCCCTGCACCTGCAGGAATAGTAGTTCCAGCGGGTCTGCGGTCCAGACCAGGACCTTGGCCGGGAAATGCTCGCCCTGCGCATCAATCTGCGCGCGCGACCAATACGGCAGCACCTTGCGACCTTCAAGGCGCCCACGCAGGCGCATCGACTTGGTTTCCGGGTAGACCTCGCTCATGTCGATATTGAGCAGATCATCGGGCACACCGAACACCGGCACGGAAAACTTGGCGCTTTTCCAGCGGCTGGCACGGATCAGAGGCTCGTAATAGCCGGTCATCATCCCCTCAATGCTGCCATCGGGATTGACGATCTGCCAGGGCGCGAGCCACTGTTCAAACAAACTACGCACCTGCGCGCTGGCAGGCTTGGGCCCCAGAGCCTGGGCTGCTTCGCAAAACCCGATCCAGGCCGCCTTGACCTCCGGCTGACGCATGGCCTTGCAGGAAGCCAGCATGCCGGGGAAGGCCTGATTCAGCTCATCACGCTGCCAATCGGGCAGGTCTGTCCAGGCGGCTTCACGAAACGGGGCCGCAGCCGGTTGCGACGCGCCCGCCTCCGGCGTGCCGGGGCACTTGGGGCAGGCCGGACAGACGGGTGTGACAGGGCAGGGTTTGTCCGTTCCCACCGCAGTGGGCGCTGTGGGTGTTTCTGTCACCTGGGTGGTGACACAGCCGCCCAACATCAGCGCAAGCGCCACCCCCATCGCACACAACACACTTGGGCGCCATGCCTGACGCGAATTGATTTGGTCCATTTCGCTCATTCTCTCTTGGTCGAAACCCTAAGAGCGAAAGTATACTGTCAGGCAGCGGGCAATTTGCCCGATTGCGACAAGGATTTTACTGATGAGTTTGTCCGAGTTCGAACACCTGATCGACCGTGCCGAGCGTCTTCTGGCCCGCGTGGAAGCCAATCTGCCCCCTGCCCCGCCTGCGCCAGACTGGAACGCCGTAGCCCACCGCTGGCGTACCCGCCAGGGTCGCGGCTGGCTGGAACCGATCCACCACCTGCAAACCATTCACCTTGCCGACCTGCAGGATATCGACAACCAGAAGAGCCGCGTGCAGATCAATACGCTGCAATTTTTGCGCGGCCAGCGCGCCAACAATGTGTTGCTGACGGGTGCGCGCGGCACGGGCAAAAGCTCACTGATCCGGGCGCTATTGACCGAATACGCAGCAGAAGGCTTGCGGGTGATCGAAGTCGACAAGAGTGATCTGATTGACTTGCCCCATATCGTGGATCTGGTTGCCGCACGTGAGGAACGCTTCATCCTGTTCTGCGACGATCTCTCCTTCGACGAAGGAGAACTGAGCTACAAGGCCCTCAAGAGCGTGCTGGATGGCAGCTTTGCCGCCGTGCCCGACAATGTGCTGATCTACGCCACCTCCAACCGCCGCCACCTGCTGCCGGAATACTTCGAGGAAAATGCCCGCACCAAGCATGTGGGCGAAGAGGTTCATCCCGCCGAGGCAGTGGAAGAAAAGATTTCCTTGTCGGAACGCTTTGGCCTGTGGGTGAGCTTCTACCCCTTCAGCCAGGATGAATATCTGGCCATCGTGCAGCACTGGCTGCAGGAGTTTGGCGTCGCGCTGCAAGACTGGGAGACGATCCGCACCGAAGCGCTGCAATGGGCGCTCTCGCGCGGCTCACGCAATGGCCGGGTCGCGTGGCAGTTCGCCCGCGATTACGCAGGCAGGGCCAGTTTGTGAATCAGATGCTTGACGCACAGGCCCTGACCGGGCGCAGCCGCAGCCATGTGCAGGAATTCGTGCTGCCGGATGGCAGCCATTTCCTGGCCCATGCCCAGGCGGGCGAAGCCTTGCTCGCACTCAAGGCGGCTGCCCATGCAGAGGGCATTGAGCTTGCCATCGCCAGCGCCTACCGCAGCTTTGAGGATCAGGCCCGCATCTGGCAACGCAAATGGCATGGCGAACGGATATTGCTGGACGCACAGTGCCGGCCGATAGACCACGCCTGCCTCGCCCCGGATGCATTGGTGGAAACCATTCTGGAGTGGTCGGCACTGCCCGGCGCCAGCCGCCACCACTGGGGTTGCGAGTTTGACATCTATGACCGCGCAGCCATGCCATCGGACTACGAGCTGCAACTCATTCCATCGGAATACGCCTCTGATGGCATCTTTGCAGCGCTCACAGCTTGGCTGGACGCGAACATGGCCCGCTTCGGTTTCTTTCGCCCCTACGATATCGAACGCGGTGGCGTGCACCCGGAGCCCTGGCATCTGTCGTGGGCACCCTTGTCAGTCCCTGCGCTGGCCGCACTGAGCCCTGATGTGCTGCGCGAATGCATCACCGGCGCCGATCTGGCAGGCAAGGAGGCCATTCTTGCCAAGCTGGAGAGCATCTACGCCCGCCATGTCTGCCGGGTCGCTTCGCCAGCGTTTGCCTTGCCCGCCCCACCGACAATCTGAAAATTTTTGAGCCCCAAAAGATGAGAAAAATCGTTCACGTTGCCGCTGCCGTCATCACCCGGCCAGACGGCACATTCCTACTCGGCCAGCGTGCCCCGGATACTTTCTACCCCGGTTACTGGGAATTTCCTGGTGGCAAGGTGGAAGCTGGCGAAACCCCGAGAGACGCGCTGATCCGTGAGCTGGAAGAGGAATTGGGCATCACCGTGGATGCCGCTTGGCCCTGGCTGACCCGCGAGCATGAATACGAACACGCCCATGTGAGCCTGCATTTTTTCGAGGTGCCACAATGGCGCGGCGAGCCCAGAGACCATGTGCATAGCGCGCTGATCTGGCAACAGGCGGGGGCAAGCAGTGTGTCGCCCATGCTGCCTGCGAACGGCCCGATTCTCAAGGCGCTGAGCCTGCCGCGTTGCATGGCCGTGACCCATGCTTGGCGCATCGGCACTGCGGCCCAGCTTGCCGCGCTGGACACGGCCCTGGCAGCCGGGCTGAAATTAGTCCAGATCCGAGAAAGCGGCTTGCCGGAGGCTGAACACGACACATTCATCCGCGAGGCGCTGGCGCGTTGCCAGAATGCCGGAGCCATCGCAGTGCTCAACACCACCCCAGAGCATGCCAGACAGATGAACGCCAGCGGCATACATCTTTCTGCCCGGATTTTGGCGGGCTGCCAGAGCAGGCCGGATTTTGAATGGGTGGGGGCGTCCTGCCACACCCGTGCGGAACTTGAGCACGCGGCCAAACTCGGCCTGGACTACGCCCTGCTGGGGAATGTCAAGGAAACCGCCTCACACCCTGGGCGCCCAGGGCTCGGGTGGGATGAAGCGGCCCGACTGATGGCCCAGCTCCCCATCCCGGTACTACTCATTGGCGGACTTAATTCCAATGACATGATTTCGGCCCGCGAACGGGGGGCACACGGGCTTGCGATGATCCAAGGTGCGTGGCAAGGCACCTGAAGGCGGCGCCACCCAGAATGCTTCAGTGCTGCTCGGGCACCTCGTCTGACAGCGGTTCCTCCTGCCCGGCAACCCGGTAGGTTTCGCTGGCCCAGGCGCCGATATCGATCAGCTTGCAGCGTTCCGAACAAAATGGCCGATACCGGCTCTCCGGGCGCCATTCAACATTGGTGCCGCATTGCGGGCAGGCTACAACCCGCACAGTCTGCTTAGTCATTACGATTTCCAGAATATTTATCCAGCAGCAGAAGTTCCATGCTGGAATCCACCGGATTCCAGCCGCGCTCTTCAGCCATGTGCCAGCAGTTTTTACCATTTGCCTTGGCATGATACAAGGCACGATCTGCGGCAATCACGAGTTCCTCTGCATCACTGGAGTGATCGGGGACAAATGCGACACCCAGGCTCAAGGTGATTCGCACAGGCATCTCGGCAAAAACGAATTCAATCTGGCTGGCTTTTTCAATGATGCGTTGGGCCAGCCGCTGCACGCTCTCACGCTGAGCATGTGGGACCAGGATGGCAAACTCGTCGCCGCCGAGGCGGAAGAATAATTCATTGCGCCGGATCACCGCCTGCAAAGCCTGGGGGACGCGGATCAGCACTTCGTCGCCAGCCTGATGACCAAAGCGATCATTGATGTTCTTGAAGCCATCAAAATCGAAACTGACCAGCGCCAGACTGGTTCCGCGCCGCAAGGACTCCGCAATATGGCGCCCAAGTTCATGCCGAAAACGCCGCCGATTGAGCAGGCCCGTCAAGGGATCGCATTCAGCCATTTCAGTCAGGTGACGCTGGTTTTTCAGGGTTTCGGTCACATCTTCGAAAATCCACACCCGCCCGATGGGGTGGCTGTCGTCTGAACCCGCCACGGGGGAGGATTGTTCCCGGATCACCCGTCCGTCAAAAAGCTGTATGTCATACGGCTCACTTCGGTGGTTCTGCTGCATGACGGCTGCCAGATGCTCACGATAGGCCTCATCATTCACGCGCAGGTCTTTGCTCAGCTCAAGCAGCACGTCATCGCGCATGCCGACAACTTCCTTGCGATTATTCAGATTCAGCGTCAGCGCAGCGGCTTGATTGATGTACATGATCCGGTGATCGCGGTCGATGAACAGGATGCCAAATCGCACAATATCCAGCAGGGCCGACAGGCGCATTCGCTCGTCATTGCTGCGGCCAAGATAATGCTCTTTGAGTGCCTGGGTGCGTTGCAGGGCGGCCACCATTTCAATGAGGCGGGTTTCAGCGTCTTTACGGCTTTGGATGTCCTGCACCGACAGGCGCACCCCGGCAACCTGCCCGGCGGGGTCAAGCCGGGGCATCAGGCGGCATTGCCCCCAGAAGAAGCTATTGTCCGCCTGCATCAGGCGTACCTCGATGCGCTCACGCACCACGCCCTGGATGGCTTTGTCGATGTGCTCAAGCAAGGTCGCACGATCCTTGGGATGCACCCAATCCTCAAGCAAGCCCTGAATGCTTTGGGGTGCCTTGCCACCCGCATTCAGGCGATGCGTGCCCATGGCATTCATCCACTGCACCATGCCATTGAGATCAAGGAATACTTCCAGGCCCGGCGCCTCGTCGGCCAACTGCCGGTAACGCTGCAAGGCCGCACAGGTGTCTTCGTAGCCTTGCAGACGGTAGGCGGCCAGGGCTTCAACAGCCTCGGCCATGCGGTCGTAAGGCGCCCAACCCATGCGCGGGATGTGCAGGGCATTCCACCCCTGGGCGCAGTCTTCCACCTGGGTGGCAAAGCGCGTCATGATGGCAGTCGAGGTGCGTTTGCCCATTGCAAACCCGGCATGGATCACGACCACGACGGACAGGCAGACAAACAGCGCTCCACTCAACTCCCAGGCGAGCCCAAGTTGGAAATACGCTGTCGCCCAGCACACCACCCCCGCCAACACCCCACACAGCAGTGCATACATGCTCCGGCGGATCAGCCAGGCACGCAATACGCCACTGGGTTCGGAGAGTTGGGCGCGGAGTCGCACAGCAGTAGAGGTCTCCTATAAAGTCTTGATGAACACCTTGGAACGACGTTGAAAGTTGTACAGGTCGCGTTTGCGCTCGGGCAGGGCTTCCATGGATTCTTCGCGGAAGCCACGCTCACGGAACCAGTCTTCGGTGCGGGTCGTCAGCACGAAGAGTTCCTTGAAACCGCGTGTGCGTGCCTCACTGGCAATATGTTGCAACAGGCGTTCCCCCAACCCGGCGCGCCGGTATTCGGGGTTGACCACCAGACAGGCCATCTCGGCCATGCCATCTTCAGGGAAGGGGTAGAGCGCCGCACAGCCCACCACTACGCCGTCGTGGTCCACCAGCGTGAAGCGTCCGATCTCCATTTCAATCAGCTCACGCCCACGCCGCACCAGGGTGCCATCGGCCTCCAAGGGCGCGAGCAGTTGCAGCAGCGCCCCGACATCTTCGGTCGAGGCCTGCCGCAGCCGATGCAGCGGATCGCGCGCCACCATGGTACCCACCCCCTGGCGGGTGAAGAATTCGAGCAGCAGGGCGCCGTCCTTGTCCCGGTCAATCAAGTGGGCGCGGGCCACGCCGTTGCGCACGGCCTTGATGGCACGCGGCAGGAAGAGGTGCAGGTCTTCCGTGAGCCCCACCCCGGCGTTGAACATGCGTTCAGCCTCTTCGGCGGTGATGGCGTCAATCAGACGGCCATGCCCATCCAGGAGCCCCGGTGCATCGCACAGGTAGATGAGCTTTTCGGCATTGAGCGCGATGGCGACCTGCTCGGCCACTTCTTCCATAGCCAGATTGAAAATTTCCCCGGCGGGCGACACCCCCAGGTTGGAGATCAGCACCACGTTTTGCTGATCCAGGTCCGCCGCGATTTCATCGGCAATCACCCGCCGCACCGTACCTGTGAATTGATAGTCGATGCCATCGACCACGCCAATTGAACGGGCTGTGATGAAGTTGCCCCCGGTCACACGCATGAAGGCACCCGCCATCGGCGTGTTGGGCAGACCCTGCGAGAGCCGCGCCTCGATCTCGATACGCGTCACCCCGACTGCGGCCTTGACGCATTCCAGCGCCCGCGCATCCGTCACCCGCAAGCCACGGTGGTAGTGCGATTGCAGGCCACGGCGGGCGACCTCGGCCTCGATCTGCGGGCGTGAGCCATGCACTAGCACCAGTCGCACGCCCAGCGCGGCCAACAGGTTGCAGTCATGGCAGAGGTCTTCCATCCGCTCACCCTGTGCAACTTCGCCGCCGAAGGCCAGCACGAAAGTCTTGCCGCGAAAGGTATGGAAGTAGGGCGCGGCATCGCGCACCCAATCGACGAAACGGATGGCCTCTTCGTCGCCCATGCGGACGGCGGCGGACAGATTCTCGCTGAATACCCGGCTTTCCTTATTGCTCATCTCTTTCTTTGGCCCATAGGGCCCGACTCAAAAGTTCAAAAATCGCCCCAAAGGGCCATCATCGCGGCCATTGCCGCCATCCCCGCCGTTTCGGTGCGCAGGATGCGGGGGCCCAACGCCACAGGCTTACACCCTGCCGCCTGGGCCTGGGCAAGCTCGGCTTCGCTCCACCCGCCTTCCGGCCCGATCAATAATGCAACCGGCGCACTTGGCCGAGGCATGCTTGAGAGCCGCGCCCCGCCTTCTGGCGCCAGTATCCAACGTTCTCCGGCAAAAGGCTGTGCCAGCCAGCGGGACAGGCGTTCCACCTCGCCCACCGCACTCAACTGGCTACGCCCGCACTGCTCGGCAGCACCCACCGCAATCTGCCGCCAGTGCGCCACGCGTTTGGCGGCACGATCCCCCGTGAGCTTCAACACGGAGCGCTCGGCTTCGATCGGCTGTATCGCCACCGCCCCCAGTTCCACCGCCTTTTGCACAATCCAATCCATCTTGTCAGCCACGGCCAGGGCTTGCACCAGGGTGATGGCAAGCGGTGCTTCACGCTGCACCTCCAGCTGTGCGCTTAATGCGACCCCCGGCTGGCCATCCAGCTCCACCAATTCCCCCACGAACTCGCCCCCCACACCGTCGAACAGGATGACGGTTTCACCATAACGCAGGCGCAGTACACGCAACGCATGGTGGGCGACCTCGCCAGGCAAGGGCAACTGTGCAGGCGCACTCAGCGGTGGGGGACAATAGAAACGGGAAGGCATGGTGACAGGATATCCCAGGTAGCAAACGGAACACCCTATCCGAGGATGGGGATTATTGTAAATGGAGGTTTCAGTAATTTGAGCACTTTGCACTTTCGAGCAGCACAATGGGCCTCCCAAAAAGGCGATCTGGTCAAGCCACTAGCCTGCAGATGGGCGAAGGCTCTATCATTGGGACACCCCTCTTGCCCTGGACATCCATCATGCCGCTGCTTGCCCGTGCCCGCGCGCTCGAATCGATCATCCGTGACGTTGCCCGTGATGCGATCATGCCGTATTTCCTCAACGCCGTCCGCGAGCACAAGACCGATGGAAGCTCGCTCACCCAGGCTGATCTGGCGTCCCAGCAGGCCCTGCTGGAGAAACTGCCAGAACTGGAAGAGGCGCCCATACTAAGCGAGGAAATGAGTACTCAGGAGCAACTCGCGTGCTGGGAGACAGGTGGGCAGGGAATCTGGTGCATCGACCCGATTGATGGCACGACCAACTTTGCCAACGGCGTGCCGTTGTTTGCCGTGTCGGTTGCCTACATGGTGGAGGGCGAGACCCAGTATGGTGTGATCTACAACCCCACCACGGACGAAGCCTTCTACGCTGCCCGTGGCTGTGGCGCCTGGCTCAATGGACGGCGCCTGCCACTGCGTCCCTCCAGCCCGCAACTCAGACTATCGGTGGCAGGCATTGATTTCAAACGGATTTCCGACCGGCTGGCGACCGAATTGATCACTCGCCCACCCTACTATTCACAGCGCAATTTCGGCTCCAGCGCCCTGGAATGGTGCTTTGTAGCAGCAGGTCGGCTGGATATCTACCTGCACGGCGGCCAAGCCCTGTGGGATTACGCGGCTGGACGCCTGATCCTGGAAGAAGCCGGGGGCGCCTATGGCGTGCTCGATGGTGGGCCGCTGGTGGCCGCCCCGCTGCCCAAACGCGCCGTGGTACTGGCCTCCAACCCGGTGCTCTACGCAGAGTGGCTGGCTTGGCTGCAATCGCACCGCTGAGCAGACAGGCCGTGTCGGTACTCCACCCCATCATTGCTGTCACCGGCTCATCGGGCGCCGGGACAACAACCGTCTCACGAACCTTTGACTGGATTTTCCAGCGCGAAAAGATCCGTGCCGCCTACGTGGAAGGGGACGCCTTCCACCGCTACGACCGCGCAGCCATGCGGCAGGTCATCGCCCAGGCCGAACAACAAGGCATACGCGCACCCAGCCATTTCGGGCCGGAAGCCAATCTGTTCGTCGAGTTGGAGGCTCTGTTCTGCGAATACGCGGCCCGGGGCTCGGGCCAGTCGCGTCACTATCTGCACGATGACGCAACGGCGGCGCTCCACGGTCGCCCCTCGGGCACCTTCACCGACTGGAAGCCCCTGCCCTCCGATACGGACCTGCTGTTCTACGAAGGCTTGCACGGCGGCGTGATCTCCAGCGAAGTGGATCTGACCCGGCACGTGGATCTGCTGATTGGCGTAGTGCCCACCATCAACCTGGAATGGATTCAGAAAACCATCCGCGATACCCAGGAGCGGGGCTATTCGCAACAGGCAGTCACCGAGATCATCCTGCATCGCATGGATGACTACGTGCACTACATGGTGCCGCAGTTCTCACGCACCCATATCAACTTCCAGCGCGTGCCGGTTGTCGACACGGCCAATCCTTTTTCCGCCCACGGTATCCCAACGGATGACGAGACCCTGGTGGTGATCCACTTCCGCGAACCGCATCAGGTGGACTTCCCCTACCTGCTGGCCACCCTGCCCGGCGCCTGGATGAGTCGGATCAACACCCTGGTGGTGCCCGGCGCGTACCGCGACATGGCCTTCCAGGTCATCCTCACCCCCTTGATCACGGGGCTGGTTGAACGTCGGCGCCAAGCCTTGCAGGCATAAAGAGAGGCAGATACCCGGTTTTTTGCCCCAGCAGCGTTGTAAATACACAATTCTGCATTGCAGCAATTTTCAATATAGCAACCTTGAAAACCAATCCAGAAGCCACTCTTATGGCTTCATTGAATTGTGCTATTGCACACAAAACAAATTAGTTCGATTTTAAATCAAAATACAGGCTTTACCGCATCGTGAAATAAAGCAGTTTCGACCATAATGCAGTCCATGCTTGGTCAGACAAAGTCCAAAAAAACCAATTCGCATAGCCCGCTTGGCACAAATTTGGTGCCAAGCGTGATGTTCTCAGGGTTTCGAAAGGAGGCACAGGCCGGCAAAATGTAATTTGGCGAGGCTTTCTTGCGCTCCGTCAAGCACGTTTAGCCCTTCGCAATAGTAATATTTGATTGCGAATCTTGAGATGATAGGAACAGAGCAATCATGAGACTGATTTCATGAGTCGCTCTCTGACGGGTTTTGCGAGATAATTGCAACCTTGTCCTAACAAACATCAAGGCGCCAGCCCGCGACTACCATGCAGAATACGCAAAAAGACGACTCCGCGATCTACACCCCCGTCACCAACGCCCTGCGCGCCTTGGTGATGGATGCAGTGCAAAAAGCCAATTCCGGCCACCCCGGCATGCCGTTGGGCATGACCGAAATCGCCGAAGTGGTATGGCGCCATCACCTGCGCCACAACCCAGCCAACCCACTGTGGGCCAACCGTGACCGCTTCGTGCTCTCCAACGGCCACGGCTCCATGCTGCTGTACGCGCTGCTGCACCTGACCGGCTACGATCTGCCGATCGAAGAACTCAAGAATTTCCGCCAGCTTGGCTCCAAGACCCCCGGCCACCCCGAAGTCGGCATGACCCCCGGCGTGGACACCACTACCGGGCCACTGGGCCAGGGTTTGGCCAATGCCGTTGGTTTTGCGCTCGCTGAGCAGATGCTCGCCGCAAAATTCAACCGCCCCGGCCACGATGTGGTGGATCACCGCACCTGGGTCTTCCTGGGCGATGGCTGCCTAATGGAAGGCATCAGCCACGAAGTCTCTTCGCTGGCGGGCACCTGGAAGCTTGGCAAGCTGACCGCCTATTACGACGATAACGGCATCTCCATTGATGGTCACGTCACCGGCTGGTTCACCGACGACACCAAGAAACGCTTTGAAGCCTACGGCTGGCAAGTGATCGGCCCGATTGATGGCCATAACGCTGCCGCACTGGAAGCCGCCACGAAGGAAGCGATTGCCGATACGCAACGTCCGGCACTGATCATCTGCCGTACCACCATCGGCAAGGGCGCGCCAACCAAGGCTGGCACGTGTGACTCCCACGGCGCCCCGTTGGGTGCGGACGAAATCGCGGGTGTGCGCAAGGCCATTGGCTGGGAGCATGCTTCGTTTGAAGTTCCCGCTGACATCTACGCCGCGTGGAATGCCAAGGCTGCTGGCGCCTCCGCCGAAACCGCGTGGAACAATGCCTTTGCAGCTTACGCCAAGGCTTTCCCGGAACTGGCGGCCGAACTCAAGCGTCGCCTGTCGGGCGAACTGCCCGAATCCTTCAAGCAGGCTGCCGCAGCCTTTGAAAAGGCGGCCATCGTCCGTACCGATAGCGTGGCTACCCGCAAGGCTTCGCAACAATCCATCCAGGCACTGGCGGGTTCCCTGCCCGAGCTGCTCGGCGGTTCCGCTGACTTGGCTGGCTCGAACCTGACCCACTGGAGTGGCACCAAGGAATTTTTGCCCGGCGTAGCGGACGCCAACTACATCAACTACGGCGTGCGGGAGTTTGCCGAAGTGTCCATCGCCAATGGCATTGCCCTGCACGGTGGCTACATCCCCTACACCTCGACCTTCCTGGTGTTCTCGGACTACTGCCGTTCCGCAATCCGCATGGCTTCTTTGATGGGCGTGCGTCAGGTCATGGTGTTCACACACGACTCCATCGGTGTGGGTGAAGACGGCCCGACCCACCAGCCGATTGAGCACACCGCTTCGCTGCGCCTGATCCCGAATCTGCACGTCTGGCGCCCCTGCGACCCGGCTGAAACGGCGGTGGCCTGGATCAACGCCATTGAGCGCAAAGATGGCCCCTCCGCATTGATTCTCACCCGCCAGAACCTCGCCGTGGTACAACGCGATGATTCGCATCTGGCAAAGATCCGCAAGGGTGGCTACATTGTGTCTGAAGCAGTGGGTGCAGCCCGTGCCGTGCTGATCGCCACCGGCTCCGAAGTGGGTGCAGCCCTGGCTGCGCAAAAGCAGCTGGCGGAAACCGGCGTGCCGGTACGTGTGGTCTCGATGCCCTGCAACCGCCTGTTTGATCAGCAGGATGCTGCCTATCGCGCCGAAGTGCTGGGTGGCGATCTGCCGCGTGTGGCCATTGAGGCGGGTGTGTCGGATGCCTGGTACAAGTACGTGGGTGGCAAGGGTGCCGTGATCGGCCTGGACCGCTTTGGCGAATCCGGCCCCGGCGGCGCGCTGTTCAAGCATTTCGGGTTTACGCCCGAGAAGGTAGTCGAAGTTGTCACGCGGCTGCTCTAGGATTCTAGGTTTTACTGTTGATTCGTTCCCGCGTATCTGGCTTTCCCCCGGTCAGGTGAAGCTCGCGTAATTGGCGGCACGCGTTGAAGGTGGATTTTTTAACCCTTTGATAAATGGAGTATTAACAAATGGCAATCAAAGTCGGTATTAACGGCTTCGGCCGCATCGGCCGTATGGTGTTCCGCGCAGCTGTGCAAAACTTCTCCAACGACATCGAAATCGTTGGTATCAATGACCTGCTGGAGCCGGACTACCTGGCATACATGCTGACCTACGACTCCGTGCATGGCCGCTTCAAGGGCACCGTGGCAGTTGAAGGCAACACCCTGATCATCAACGGCAAGAAGATCCGCCTGACCGCCGTCAAGGATCCGGCAGAGCTGAAGTGGAACGAAGTCGGCGCTGATATCGTCGTCGAATCCACCGGCCTGTTCCTGACCAAGGAAACCGCAGAAAAGCACATCGCTGCTGGCGCCAAGAAGGTGATCATGTCCGCTCCCTCCAAGGACGACACCCCGATGTTCGTCTACGGCGTGAACGACAAGACCTACGCTGGTCAAACCATCATCTCCAACGCTTCCTGCACCACCAACTGTCTGGCTCCTCTGGCCAAGGTCATCAACGACACCTTCGGCATCAAGCGCGGCCTGATGACCACGGTGCACGCTGCTACCGCCACCCAGAAGACCGTTGACGGCCCGTCCAACAAGGATTGGCGCGGTGGTCGTGGCATCCTGGAAAACATCATCCCGTCTTCCACCGGTGCTGCCAAGGCAGTGGGCAAGGTTATCCCCGAACTGAACAAGAAGCTGACCGGTATGGCCTTCCGCGTGCCGACTTCTGACGTGTCCGTGGTTGACCTGACCGTTGAACTGAACAAGGAAGCCAGCTACGAGCAGATCTGCGCTGCCGTCAAGGCCGCTTCCGAAGGCCCGATGAAGGGCGTGCTGGGCTACACCGCTGACAAGGTGGTTTCCACCGATTTCCGTGGCGAAGCTCAAACCTCCGTGTTCGATGCTGAAGCCGGTATCGCTCTGGACGGCACCTTCGTCAAGCTGGTGTCCTGGTACGACAACGAATGGGGCTACTCCAACAAGGTTCTGGAGATGGTTCGCGTTATCGCCAAGTAGTTTTTGGCTGAGTCGGCGGGCTGCACGGTTTTTCCGGCGCAGCCCGCCGGTTTTTCGTTTGTTCCACCTGTTTTTTCACTTTCGATGGCAACCATGCGATTCAAGAAACTGACCGAGCTGGACGTCAAAGGCAAACGTGTTTTCATCCGCGCCGACCTGAACGTGCCGCAAGATGACTCCGGTGCCATCACCGACGATACCCGCATTCGTGCTTCGGTTCCCTGCATCAAGCTGGCGCTGGAAAAGGGCGCGGCGGTGCTGGTGACCTCGCATCTGGGACGCCCCACCGAAGGTGATTTTCAACGCGAAGACACGTTGGCCCCCATGGCCGCGCGTCTGGCCGAACTCCTGAACAAACCCGTGCGTCTGATCCAGAATTGGGTCGACGGCCGATTTGAGGTCAAACCCGGCGAAGTCGCCGTGCTGGAAAACTGCCGGGTCAATGTAGGCGAAAAGAAAGACAGCCCGGAGCTGGCCGAACGCATGGCCAAGCTCTGCGATGTGTATGTCAATGACGCTTTCGCCACCTCGCACCGTACCGAGGCCACCACTCACGCATTAGCACTGGCCGCACCGATCGCCTGCGCCGGCCCCCTGCTCGCCGCAGAGCTGGAAGCACTGTCCCAAGCGCTGCTTGAGCCGCAACACCCGTTGGTGGCTGTCGTGGGGGGCTCCAAGGTTTCGACCAAGCTCACCATTCTGGACAGCCTGTCTGACAAGGTCGATCAATTGATCGTCGGCGGCGGCATCGCCAACACCTTCATGCTGGCAGCCGGTCTGAATGTCGGCAAATCCCTGGTTGAGGCTGATCTGGTGCCGGAAGCCCGCCGCATCATTGAAAAGATGGCGGCCCGTGGCGCCTCCGTGCCACTGCCCACCGATGTGGTGGTCGCCAAGGAATTTTCCGCCCACGCACCCGCCATCACCAAGGCCGCAGACGCGGTGGCCGATGATGAGATGATCCTGGACATTGGGCCAGAGACGGCCAAGGCGCTGACCACGCAACTCAAGACCGCCAAGACCATCGTTTGGAATGGGCCAATGGGGGTCTTTGAATTCGACCACTTTGCCCACGGCACCAAGGCACTCAGCGAAGCCATTGCCCAGTCGCATGCCATGTCGCTGGCGGGTGGTGGTGACACCATTGCGGCCATTGCCAAGTTCGGCGTGGCCCACAAGATCAGCTATATCTCGACCGCCGGTGGCGCCTTCTTGGAATTCCTGGAAGGCAAGACCCTGCCAGCGGTCGACGCATTATGCAAACGAGCTGACAATTGATCCCTATGACACTCGGCCAACAGACACTCCGATTTCTCTTTTACTTTCCTGCTCACGCCCGATGAAAAAGTCTGAAGGCCAGGCTGCAAAACAGCCCTCGAAAAAAACTACGGCAACCCGACGTGCACCTGCCAGTGCCAAGAACACTGCGCCAGTATCCACGCCGGTAGTCGAACCTGATCCCGCTATTACAGCACCCATTGAAGGAGTATTTATGCAACGCCATACCAAGATCGTGGCAACCCTGGGACCGTCCTCAAACGATCCCGAAACCCTGGAACGCATGATCCGCGCAGGGGTTGATGTTGTCCGCCTGAACTTCTCGCACGGCAAGGCCGAAGACCACATGGCCCGCGCCCAGATGGTGCGTGAAGCCGCCAAGCGCGTCGGCAAGCCCGTCGCCATCCTGGCCGACCTGCAAGGCCCGAAGATCCGCGTCGGCAAGTTTGCCAACGGCAAAACCTTCCTGGAAAAAGGCCAAGCCTTCATTCTGGACGCAGCATGCGAACTGGGTAACGACGAACGTGTCGGCCTGGACTACAAGGATCTGCCCCGCGATGTGAAGCCCGGCACCATCCTGCTGCTCAACGACGGCGCCATCGTGCTGGACGTTGAAAAGGTGATCGGAGCGGAAATCCACACCCGCGTGCGTTTCGGCGGCGAGCTGTCGAACAACAAGGGCATCAACCAGAAGGGTGGCGGCCTCACCGCTCCGGCGCTCACCGCCAAGGACATGGAAGACATCAAGACCGCTGCCGCCATCGGCATCGAATACGTCGCCGTCTCCTTCCCCAAGACCGCTGCCGACATGTACATGGCCCGCACCCTGTTGCGCGCTGCCGGTAGCGATGCACAGACGATCGCCAAGATCGAACGTACCGAAGCGGTTGAACCGAACACCCTGCGCGAAATCCTGGAAGCTTCCGACGGCCTGATGGTCGCCCGGGGTGACTTGGCTGTTGAAGTGGGCGAAGCCGCTGTGCCCGCACTGCAGAAGAAGATGATTCGCGCTTCCCGCGAAGCCAACAAGCTTGTGATCACCGCCACCCAGATGATGGAATCGATGATCACCAGCCCGGTGCCCACCCGTGCCGAAGTGTCCGACGTGGCCAACGCCGTGCTCGACGGCACCGACGCCGTGATGCTCTCCGCCGAAACTGCTGCTGGCAAGTACCCGGTTGAAGTGGTGGAAACCATGGCCCGCGTTTGTGAAGAAGCCGAGAAGTCCTACCCGGTCACGCTGCAACAGGATTTCCTGCACCGCACCTTCACCCGTATCGATCAGTCCATCGCCATGGCTGCCTTGTTCTCCGCCCACCACATGGGCGCCAAGGCCATCGTCGCCCTGACCGAATCCGGCTCCACCGCACTGTGGATGAGCCGCATGCGCTCCGGTATTCCTATCTACGCCCTGACCTCGCTGCCTGAGACCGTCAGCAAGGTAGCCCTGTACCGCGAAGTGCACCCGATCATGATGCCCCGCATCACCGATGACCGCGAACACCTGATGCGCGAAGCAGAAATGACCCTGCTGCGCAACAAGCTGGTGCAACCGGGCGACGTCGTGGTAATCACCGTGGGCGAACCGCTCGGCCAATCTGGCGGCACCAACAGCCTGAAGATCGTGCGTATCGGCCAGAACTGATATTCGCGTTCGCTATCTGGCGCCTTGTGCGCCTGATGCAGTATTGAAAAGGGCTGCCTTCGGGCGGCCCTTTTTGTATTTCCTGCGCCCAGCACAGATCAGCTTCTGCGAACGGACACTCTTTCCAGTGGTGCGCGTGACAGTTCCAGCAAAGGAATCGCCTGTGCCTCAATGCGTGGCGTGCGTTCGCGTTGCGGCAGCCAGCCTTGCTGGAGCATGTAGCGGATCAGGGCGGCGACCACGGCGGGGCGGTTGAGGTTGTAGCTCAGCGTACCATGGCGGGCGTAGATCACCCCGGCGTCAAAATCCCCCGCGCCCCACTCTGCATCGCCCTTGAAGACGAGGCGCAAGGCGCTTTTGCCAAAGCCCTGTGCATAGAGGGTCAAAATCTCCTCACACATGGCGCCCTCGGGAGATTCGGCATGGTGGTGACGGCGGCGCCACAGGTAAGTCTGCTCATCCACCACAATGCGCCGCATCGGGATTTTGCTCATTTTTTGTCTTTCAAGCTGAAAACCTGCCTGCAATTTTACTGATCCGCGCGGGGTGGGGCATGGATAAAGGCATCTGGGTTACACTTTGCCCAAACAGACTTGGAGAGAAACCATGAAAATCACCGGAGCGGGCGGCACTTCTGGCGGGGTGGGCAGCTTTCTTCTGGGGCTTGTGATGATGTGTGGGGGCTTCTATCTGCTCTTGCACTCGATCATGATCTACATTCCCTTCTCGCTGGGGGCGCCCCTCTATTACGCGTCAGCCATGGGCGGGATGAGCATCACCAGTGGCATGCTACTGATTCCCCTGGTCTTTGGCGTCGGCATGGTGTTCTACAATGCTCGCAATCCTTTGGGCTGGCTGCTGTTTGTAGGCGCGTTGGTGGCGATCATCTTTGGCGTGCTGTCAAACATCCAGTTCTCGCTACGAGCGATGTCATTATTTGATCTGCTGGTGATCCTGGTGCTGTGCGTGGGTGGACTGGGGCTGTTTTTGCGTTCGCTACGCAACACCAGTAGCCATTTCTAGGGCCGTGAAAATAGGGGGCGCCCTGCCCCCCAATACCACCCAACTCAAACGCCTGCCTGATTGCGGGGTTTGAAGAAACGGTAATTGTCATACGGCTCAAATGGCGCATACACCGCCACGCCGCTGGCTGGCGCTTCGAGCCAGACGCAGCCGCCGCCCATCTTCACCGCTTCACGCTCGGGGTCCATCAGATCACGCAAAGGCACGCTGCTGTATAGGTGCGGGCAGGGGACGAACACCAGTTCCTTGAGCGGCTTGCGGCTCAGGTTGATGACCACAAAAACAAATTCCCCCAATACATCTGTTTGGCGCACAAAGATCAGGGCGTTACTATCCTGGCGGTCGCTCAGCATGGTCAGGCTCCCGTGTTGCAGGGCGGGCAGCGCGTGGCGCAGCTCAACCATCTTGCGCACAAATTCGCGCATGGGCACTTCCCATTGGGCCTCATCCCAAATCATGGCGCGGCGGCAATCCGGGTCGTCCGCGCCTTCCATGCCATTCTCTTCGCCATAGTAGATCAGCGGAATGCCCGGCAAGGTGAATTGCGCAGCAATCGCCAGTTGGCGCAGCTTGGGGTCGGGAATCGCCGTGCGTAGCCGCATGGTGTCGTGACTAGAGAGCATCAGCCAGGATTTGAGCGCGCCTTCATGCCCATAGCCCTGGTAGTAGTCCTGCATAGCCATCGCCGCCTGACGGTGGCTGATGTCGCCCGCCAGCCAAGCCAGCATGGCTTCGCGGAAGTAGTAGTTCATCATGCCGGTAAAGCCGCTGCCATCCAGCCAGCCACCGGCGTAGGTAATCAGCTCACCCAGCAATTGGGATTCGGGAAAGCGCGGGATGATAGCGTCATGAATCCGGCAAGCGGTTTTCAGGCCCAGGTCCTGCGCAGTATCGAAGCGCCAGCCTTTGATGCCCATCTCCAGATAGTGCGCGAGGAAACTCTTGGGGCCTTTGAAGAGGATGTCTTGCAAAGCCTCGTTTTCGAGATTCAATTCGGCCAGATACTCGTTCCCCCACCAGCATTCGTGCCGCCCTTTGGCATCGAAGCTGAACCAGTCCTTATAGGGCAGCTCACCGCGCTTGGCCGCCAGGAACCAGGGGTTACGATAATTCACATGGTTGAGTACGGCATCCAGGATCAGCCCCATCCCCCGGCGATCCAGCTCGGCAATCAGGCGGCGCAGGGTTTTCTCGTCCCCAAACATGGGGTCAACGGTAAAGAAATCGACCGCATCGTATTTGTGATTGGAGGGCGCCTTGAAGATCGGCGTGAAGTACAGGGTGGTCACCCCCAAATCCTGCAGGTAATCGAGTTTATCGATCACCCCGGCCAGATCACCGCCGTAGAAGATATGGCCACGGTCGCGGGCCTCCTTCGGGCGCATGGCGGGCATCTCATGCCAGGCCCGCGTAGCGTTACCCTTGGCTTGATACATGGGCAGCGCCAGCTTGCTG
This sequence comes from Uliginosibacterium gangwonense DSM 18521, assembly GCF_000373965.1. GTDB lineage: Bacteria > Pseudomonadota > Gammaproteobacteria > Burkholderiales > Rhodocyclaceae > Uliginosibacterium > Uliginosibacterium gangwonense. Next base: position 225,499 of record NZ_KB892868.1, read on the forward strand.
GCACTGGTGTGGGGAGCACCGATGGCAAAGCGCTCAGGGAAGATTTGATACACCACCTCGGCACGACGATCCATGATTTCTCGCTATCTGAAAATACGGTTTCAAACCTCATTTAGCACATTGTAACCGCTTACAGTCAAACAATTCCAGCCTGTTAGGGCACTTTTGCAGTAACCACTTTCCCCTATCGACATCTTGCGGCTCTGTTGCTTTAGCGCGCCAGCCCCTACAATTACAGACTCCCAACAAGTTTGCACTAGGAATACATTCATGGCCCGTATGGTGAAATGCATCAAGCTCGGTATCGAAGCCGAAGGTCTCGATCTGCCACCACTGCCCGGCGCGCTGGGCAAGAAGATCTGGGAAAACGTCTCCAAGGAGGCATGGCAACAATGGATTCGCCACCAGACCATGTTGATCAATGAAAACCGCCTGAATCTGATGGACCCGAAAGCCCGCCAGTACCTGACGGAGCAATTGGAACGCCACTTCTTCGGCGAAGGTGCTGAGGCAGCCAGCGGCTACGTTCCGCCCTCCGCCTGAGGCAAGCGCCCCGGCTACAGCCGTAGTAGATGAAATCAGATCCAATCACAAGGCACATCCCCATTGTGTGGCAGTCGCCCACCAGGGATGAAGGCCTGTTGCCACAGGGAGCATGAAGTGAACATTTTGGGCGTTGACGTAGGTGGCTCCGGCATCAAAGGGGCAATTGTTGACACCACCAGCGGGAATCTCGTCAGCGAGCGCATCCGCATTGAAACCCCGCAGCCCGCCACGCCTGAGGCGGTAGGGCTGACCATCAAGGAACTGGCCCGCCAGCATGGCTGGACAGGGCCCATCGGAATCGGCTTTCCGGCCGCGATCCAGCACGGGATTGCCCGCACGGCTGCGAATATCGACAAGGCGTTTATCGGCACCTCGGTCTCCGAGTTGTTCTCTACCCAAACGGGTTGCCCGGTGTATGTAGCCAATGATGCCGATGTGGCGGGCCTGGCCGAGATGCGTTTTGGTGCTGGCAAGGATCACCACGGCGTGGTCCTGATCGTAACGATTGGCACGGGCCTGGGGACTGCTTTGTTTACCAATGGCCAGTTGCTGCCCAACACCGAGCTGGGGCACATCTACCTGGATAACGGCATCGAGGCCGAGCGCTTTGCCTCGGAAGCCGCCCGGGATGCCGATGCCCTCAAGTGGAAACAGTGGGGCACCCGCTTCAACCATTACCTGTGCGCGATGGAAGCCCTGCTCTGGCCGGACTTGGTCATCCTGGGCGGTGGCGCAAGCTCGAAGATGGAGAAATTTGCCTCCCAGATCACCATCAAGGCGCCGGTGGTGCCCGCCAAATTTCTCAATCAGGCAGGGATTGTTGGGGCCGCACTGTATGCACAAAGCCAGTTGGGATGAGTGTTCCCAGCGCTGGTTTGGCAACGCTTACCCATAATTTATCCTGTGGGCGTGGTCACTTTGCTTTAAAATCAGCGCTTTCATAGCCGGAGTCTGCGTTCATGAGTCAGCCTTTATTCGAGTCCACCATCCAGAGCCTGCCCTTGTTGGGGCGCGGTAAGGTGCGTGACATCTACGCGGTGGATAACGACAAACTGCTGATTGTGACCTCAGATCGCCTGTCGGCTTTCGATGTCATCCTGCAAGACCCGATCCCCTACAAGGGCCGGGTACTCACCCAACTGGCGATGTTCTGGTTTGGCCGCCTGGGCCACATCCTGCCCAACCAACTCACCGGTATTGCCCCGGAAGACGTGGTCGATCCGCAGGAGCGCGATCAGGTAGCCGGGCGCTCCCTGGTGGTCAAGCGCCTCAAGCCCCTGCCCATCGAGGCGGTGGTGCGTGGCTACATCATCGGTTCGGGCTGGAAGGATTACCAGAAGACCGGCAAGGTCTGCGGCATTGAATTGCCCGCTGGCCTCCCCATGGCCGCCCGCCTGGAAAAGCCGTTGTTCACCCCGTCGACCAAGGCCGAGTTGGGCACCCACGATGAAAACATCGACTTCGCCCAATGCGAAGCCCTGATGGGGACGGCTCTGGCCACCAAGGCCCAGGCCGCTGCCTTGCAACTGTACAGTGAAGCCCGTGACTATGCGGCTTCGCGCGGCATCATCATTGCAGACACCAAGTTCGAGTTCGGCCTCGACAATGGTGGCACGCTGCATCTGATTGACGAGGCGCTGACGCCGGATTCATCCCGCTTCTGGCCTGCCGAGGGCTATCGTGAAGGCATCTCCCCACCTTCTTACGACAAGCAGTTCGTGCGCGATTACCTGGAAACGCTGGATTGGGACAAAACCGCCCCCGGCCCGCGCCTGCCCAAGGATGTGATCGAAAAGACCAGCGCCAAGTACCTGGAAGCCTACGAGCGCCTGACAGGGGAAAAGCTCCCGCTATAATCGGAACACAACCGACGTAAAAATGGCCGACACTGTCGGCCATTTTTATGGGTGGTGTCGCAGCCAGATCACGCCACCACTTCAAGCAGCCAGCATAGCCAAGGCGGCGGCACGCTTGACCCTCGCCTCATCCAGCAGGCGGTTCATGGTTTCATGCTCCACGCTCTGGAATGCGGCACGACGCTGCTCGACCTGCGCTTCCAATGACAAAGTGCTGAACGGATTGGGGGTGCCTGCCGCGCTGTTGGCGAGGAAGATCAGGTCGGAGAGCTTATGCGGCGGCCATACGCCGCTGCATGTATCCTGGTTATCAAGCGCTTCAACAATCACGTCCGGCGTACCCATTGCACGCAACACGGCCTGCCCCACCTGCTTATCCCAATACAGGATGAATTCGGCCAGCTCGCTTTGCTCATGCAGCAACTCGGGGAATTCATGCACACGCGAGAGCAAGTAAAACTGCCCGATGTCATGCACCATGCCTGCCAGCATCGCGGTATCGGCCTGGGCATTTTCAAGCTGGATGTTGATTGCAAACGCCAGCGAGGCCACATCCAGGGAATGGCGCCAGAGCTGTTCAGCCAGCCGGATCACCGGGGCAAACTCGGTCGCCGTGGCCAACTGGTCACCAATCACCGACAAGGCAAGAATCCGCGCATTGTTGACCCCCACCCGCATCAGCGCCCGCTGCACATCTGTGACCTCAATCCCAGAAGGGTTGTAGAACACAGAATTGGCCATGCGCAGCAGCTTCACAGACAACACCGGCTCCAGGCTGATCACCTTGGCCACGGCGGTCAGCCCTGCCTCAGACTCTTCCAGGGCACGCCGAATCATCATCGCCGCCTGCATACTGGTCGGGAAGACAAACTCCCCCGTGCGCATCTCCCGTTCGATCGCTTCACTGAACGCCGCACGACGATCTGTTGTCTCACTCATACTGTTGTACTCCGCATCGGTTTTAAGGCAAGCTCAGTCTTGATTTCGGCATAATGAGCCCCGAACTTCAGACTTTCTACCCACACGACCATGATGAATCCACTTCTCGACAATTCCGGCCTGCCCCATTTCGACACCATCGTCCCTGAACATGTTGCTCCGGCCATCAGTCAGTTGCTGGCCGAAGGACGTGAGCTGATCGCCCGTCAGAGTGCCCCGGGCACCCCGGCGACCTGGGCGGATTTCGTTGCCCCGATGGAGACGATGGGTGAGCGCCTCTCACGGGCCTGGGGGGTGATCGGCCATCTGCATGGGGTGATGGATACCCCTGCATGGCGTGAAGCCTACAACGCAATGCTGCCTGAAGTCACCCGTTATTACAGCGAGCTGGGACAAAACCTTGCGCTGTTTGCCAAGTACAAAACCTTGCAGGCCAGCGCGGAATACACGCAACTCTCCCCTGCGCGGCAACGCATCATCGATAACGAAGTGCGAGACTTCCGCTTGTCTGGCGCAGAACTCGCCGATGATCAAAAACCGCGCTTCCAGGCAATTCAGGAAGAACTCGCGGGGCTCGCTGCCAAATTCTCCGAAAATCTGCTGGATGCGACCAACGCCCATGCCGAGCATATCGAAGACGCCACCCAACTGGCAGGCATCCCGGAAGACGCGCTGGCCGCAGCCCGCGCAGCCGCCGAGCGCGCAGGCAAACCCGGCTGGCTCTTTACCCTGCACATGCCCTCCTACCTGCCGGTGCTCCAATATGCCGACAACCGTGAGCTGCGGGCACGGATGTATCGCGCCTACGCCACGCGCGCCTCGGAGTTCTCCGCCGACAAAGGCCACGCCGAATGGGATAACGCCCCACTGATCCAGCGCATCCTGGCCCTGCGTGCCGAGCTATCCACCATGCTGGGGCTGGGCGACTATGCCCAGGTCTCCCTGGTACCCAAGATGGCCGACACGCCGGCACAGGTGCTCGACTTCCTGCACCAGCTTGCACAACGCGCCAAACCCTTCGCTGAACGCGACATGCAGGAGCTACGGGCCTTTGCGGCCAAGGAACTGGGGCTGGCCGACCTGCAGGCCTGGGATACCGCCTGGACGTCGGAAAAACTCCGGCAGGCGCGTTATGCCTTCTCCGAGCAGGAGGTCAAGCAATACTTCCCCGAACCCAAGGTGCTCGCCGGACTCTTTGGCGTGGTCGAGGGGCTGTTTGGCGTCAGCATCCAGGCCGAGCAGGCGCCCACCTGGCACCCGGATGTACGTTTCTTCCGCATTGAACGTGCAGGCAAGCTCATCGGCCAGTTCTACCTTGACCTCTATGCCCGCGACACCAAGCGCGGTGGCGCCTGGATGGACAGCGCCATCACCCGGCGCCGGACAGCCACCGGCATCCAGACCCCGGTGGCCTATCTGGTCTGCAACTTCCCCGCCCCGGTTGGCGGCAAACCCGCCACCTTCAGCCATGACGATGTGCAGACCCTGTTCCACGAAACGGGCCACGGCCTGCATCATCTGCTCACCCAGGTGGAAGACCTGTGGGTGTCCGGCATCAATGGCGTGGAGTGGGATGCGGTGGAGCTGCCCAGCCAGTTCATGGAAAACTTCTGCTGGGAATGGGATGTGCTCTCCCAAATGACTGCCCATGTTGACAGCGGTGAAGCCCTGCCCCGCACGCTGTTCAACAAGATGTTGGCTGCGCGCAACTTCCAAAGCGGTCTGCAGACCGTCCGGCAGTTGGAGTTTGCGCTCTTCGACATGCGCCTGCATCATGAATCAACGGCAACACATCCGCTGGATGCGCAAAAACTGATTGATGAGGTGCGGCGCGAGGTGGCAGTCATCATTCCGCCCGCCTGGCAGCGCTTCCCCAACAGTTTTTCGCACATCTTTGCAGGAGGTTACGCTGCAGGATATTACAGTTACAAATGGGCCGAAGTGCTCTCCGCAGATGCCTACGAGGCATTTGAAGAAGCACGGCAACAAGGCAGGCCCGTGCTGGACCGCGATACCGGCGAACGCTTCCTTGCGGAAGTGCTTGCCGTAGGCGGTTCACGCCCGGCGCTGGAATCGTTCCGCAAATTCCGTGGGCGCGAACCACGGATCGATGCCCTGTTGCGCCACAGTGGCATGGTGGAAAACTGAACGGGAATACAGGAGAAGAACATGAAAAAGGCTTGGCTTGCGATACTGATCGTAGCGGGGCTGGTATTGAGCAGTTTTGCCAATGCCGAGATTTATCGCTGGGTGGATAAAAACGGCAAGGTGCAATACTCCGACGTGCCCCCCACCGACACCAACGCCCAGACCCGCAAACTCAGCACCAACACCATCGAGATGGACAAGCTGCCTTATGACGTGCGCAAGGCGGCTGAAGCTGCGCCGATTACGTTCTACTCCTCGCCCGACTACAAGGACGTCTGCGACACGGCCCGTGCGCTCCTCAAGGCCCGCAAGCTGCCCTTCACCGAAAAGGTGGTCAAGACCACTGATGACGTGAAGGACATCGTCAAGCAGATCGGCAAAGCTCCGATGGTGCCCTCCCTCTCGGTGGGTTCCAAGCTGGTCCAGGGCTTCAATGAGGACAGCTGGAACAGTGCCCTGGATGCAGCAGGCTATCCCAAGCAATTCAAGCCGAAAACGGCTGAGTAAGCGCACCAACACCCCATCACCAAGCCACCTTAGGGTGGCTTTTTTGCGCCCCTTCCCAGTACATCAAACCCACCAAAACAAATTCGCAAATTTCAATTGCGAATGATTCTCATTTGTATATAATCACCCATGTCGTCGGCTGATCGGTTGGGGATCGACTGATGACAGGTGGCGAGGGGCTGCCATACAGCGGCAGCCTCTCCTCACCACGTAGCGTGCCCGACCATGGGCCACTCTTTGCTTTCGCAAGCCAGCGACACCATGTCAGCCAGCCAGCACCTTTTCATCGCAGGAATCACTCATGAAAAAGATGGCTTGCCTCGCGCTTGACATTTTGCGCACAACACGCTTGACGCACGCATCGCTATCAAATGGCATATCCATCAGCCATACCCACTCACTCTCTTGACCGTACCCCAAGGAGTCATTGATGAATATCGATCCAGACATGGCTCAGACGAGCCCGGCGACATTACTGGCAGCCGCCCTCCACCTTCTGACCTGCTCGGCGGCCCATGGCTTAAGTCGGGCAAAATGCCAAGCGCTGGTCTTGCAACTGACAACGCTCGCCGAGCGCACCGATACCGATCCGTTGCTGGCACGGACATGCGATGAACTGGCTGACATCTGGTATCGCCTGGGCGAAGAGCTGGAAGCCCATAAGCAGGAGCAGGCAGTACAGAGCCGCGCCATGGCAGAAAAAATGCAGCAAGCCCTGCTGCACTGAGCGGATTGGCGCGCAATGAAAGACATTTCGAGCACACCACCCCCGGGATTCAAGGTTACGGCAGAACATGCACAGCCCCCGCAGCCTGCAATCATCCCCAGCCGGGCGCTGCTAGGCCAATCCAATGTCATCACCATTGAGCATGAGGGCATGCGCTACACCTTGCGGGCGACACGCAACGGCAAGCTGATCCTCACCAAATAAACCATGCCAAAGAAATATTGAAAGGATTCAACGGATGTCTCGCTACACTGGCCCCCGTCTCAAAATCATGCGTGCCTTGGGTGTCGATCTGCCCGGCCTATCCCGCAAAACGATTGCCAACCGCCCACACCCACCCGGTCAGCATGGGATGAAACAGCAGCGCAAATCCGGCTACGGGCTACAGTTGCAGGAAAAGCAGAAACTGCGCTTCAACTATGGCCTGTCTGAGCGGCAGATGCGCCGCCTGGTGATCGAATCCCGCCGCGCCAGGGATTCCGCCGGGGCCAAACTGGCCGAACTGCTGGAACGCCGCCTGGATAATGTGGTGTTTCGCGCAGGCTTTGCCCCCTCGATTCCTGCTGCCCGGCAACTCGTCAATCACGGCCACTTCAGAGTCAATGGAAAAGCGGTAAATATCCCATCCTTCCTAGTGCGCACAGCAGATGTCATCAGCATTCATCCCCGGAGCAAAACCCTGACGATCATTCAGGCCAACCTTGCTGATCCGGCACTGAGCCGCCCCGCATGGCTTGCCGTAGATGAGGCGCAATTGAGTGCATGCGTCAGCTACCTGCCCGGCCTGGACGACATCCCGTTTCCACTGGAAATGCAGTTGATCGTGGAATATTACGCACAAAGGATCTAGGGTCTGCTCATCCGCAGGAGGCAACAGAGGCGCTATCACCCTGATCAAGCGGAATTCCACGCTCGCCAGCGCCTCGCCCCAGTCGGCCTCACACAGACGATGTGTATGAAAAATCCCGACCGCATGTCGCCACAACATCGGCCGACCGGTCAAAAACCATTGCAAAAGAAAGGGTAAGTGCTGCACATTTGTCCAAGCCCTCCAGCACAACGGGTCTGACGTGCGGCTTGCGCAATCTGCTGTCTGATTCCCTTGTTGAATCGGAAGAAGGCAGCCAGAATGAAGAAGCCATCGCAATCACCGACGGCCATGAACAAACCTGACAGGAGAGCCTCAATGAACGACCTCGACACAAAAAAAGCCATCGCGGCACTCAATTTCATCATGGAAACCGAGCTAGCCGGTGTGGTGCGCTATACCCACTATTCCTTGATGGTATATGGTTATCACCGCATCCCCATCGTCTCGTGGCTCAAAGACAATGCCGCCGAGGGGCTGACGCATGCACACAAAGCCGGAGAACTGGTGACTTTGCTGGGCGGCCACCCTTCGCTGAAAATCGGCGCCTTGCTGGAAACAGAAAAACACGATATTGGCGATATTCTACGTGAAAGCCTAGAACACGAGAAAAACGCCCTCAGGGGCTATTACGATTTGCTCAAGATTGCAGAAAGTACATCCGTGCTGCTGGAAGAATATGCACGTGAGATGATCGTGCAGGAAGAGCTTCACCTGGACGAAGTCAACAAGATGCTACGCAAACCGGGCGATATCTCGCCGTTTGACGCCTGAGAACCGATCCGCCGGAGGTGCTACATCGGCAGCTCCGGCGGGACAAGGCACCGAAATTTGCACTTTGGCCGCGCATCTTGCATCATTGCAAGCTTGGTATCCAAGGCCTATTGCCATGCTTCCCTTCGTCAGCATTCTCACCCCTACCGCCAACCGCCGCGCCTTCATCCCGCAACTGCTGCGCAACTATCGCCGCCAGGATTATCCCGCCAATCGCATGGAACTGGTGGTACTCGACGATGGCGAAGACAGTGTCGCTGATCTGCTGCAAAACCAGCCTGGCGTGCGCTATATCCGCCTGGACGAGAAAACCCTGCTGGGGCACAAGCGCAACCTGCTGGCCGAGTATGCCAAAGGCGATATCCTGGTGCACATGGATGATGACGATTACTATCCGCCACGCCGGGTCAGCCATGCGGTCGCCACGCTCAGCGCCAGTGATGCGCTGATTGCAGGTTCAAGCCTGATGTATGTGTACGACTGCACACGCAACAAGCTCTTCCAGATGGGGCCATTCGGCCCCAACCACGCCACCAATGGCACCTTTGCCTACAAGCGCGAATATCTCGCGGATAATCGCTTTGATGACAATGCAATCATCCGCGATGAAGCCTTGTTTACCCGCAACTTCACCAACCCGATGGTGCAACTGGATGCCTGGCTGGCCATTGTGTGTATTGCGCATGCGCGCAACACCTATGCCAAGCACTTAAACAACGAGGCCCCCTTCAAACTCAAGGATCTAGTCAAGTGCCCGGAGTCCCTGCGGTTCTACCGTTACTCCGCAGGAAAACTCTAGCCGGATAGCATTACTTGCGGCCCAATTCATCCAGAACCTTGCTGAGCATCCAGCGATCCAGCTCGCCTTTGGAGACGCATGTCAGGGTAATATCCTGCATTGCATCCCCCAGTTTGTATTCCCCCAATACATAGGCTGTCACCAGCACCCGCCCGTCTTCTGCAATCACGCTATAGCTGACCCGGGTGGTGGTGCGATTATCCAGCAGGTAGTCGATCCCCATGGTCGAGCCACAATCGGCCTCCTTGGTCGACACCCGGAAATTCTTCGGCGCGGTAATCAGCGTTCCAGCCTCCAGATCGCTATCGTTGATCTGGAAGCCCTCTCCTGCCAACACCCGCTTGCTGACCCGCAGCACCTCGGCAGGCTTGACCTGGACGGGTGCCGACACACGCGGTGCAATCATGGCCGGTGCGCTATACGTTGAAGCACAGGCCGACAACATAAGCGCAATCCCCGCTCCCCATATGTTCTTCATCTTTTCCCCTTTTTAGCACAAGCATTCATATGTCAATATCTTAACAAATCCCCGTTGCCGCGTGCGGGTTTTGCTTTCCTCACACTAGACGGCAACACGCCACAGAAACGCATACAATAGACAAAAACCGACACCAATATCCATTCCCCCCGACATTGCCCCTATGAAAATTGCTACCTGGAACGTCAATTCACTCAAAGTCCGCTTGCCCCATCTGCTGGACTGGCTGGCCGCCGAGCAGGCCGATGTGGTCTGCCTGCAGGAACTCAAGTGTGAAGACAAAGCCTTTCCGCTCGCCGAGATTGAAGCCGCCGGATATCACGCCGCATTCAATGGCCAGAAAACCTACAACGGCGTGGCCATCATCAGTCGTGCCGAGGCACAGGATGTGAGCCGGGACATCCCCGGTTTTGCCGATGAGCAAAAACGCATCATTGCTGCCACCATCGGTGGCGTGCGGGTCATCAGCGCGTATTTTCCGAATGGTCAGGCACTGGACTCGGACAAATACACCTACAAGCTCGCCTGGCTGGAGGCGCTGACAGCATGGCTCAAGGATGAACTGGTCCGCTATCCGCAACTGGTGCTGGCGGGCGACTACAACATTGCGCCTGAAGAACGCGATGCCCACCCGGACTGGAAAGAAGGCCTGCTGGTCTCGGAGCCGGAACGCACGGCTTTCCGTGCGCTTGTGAACCTGGGGCTGGTCGACGCCTTCCGGCTGTTTGAACAGGCGGAAAAGAGCTATTCCTGGTGGGATTACCGGATGATGGCTTTTCGCCGCAATTTCGGGCTGCGCATTGATCATCTGCTGGTCTCGCCTGCGCTGGCGCCACAGGTGACCCGCAGCTGGATCGACAAGGCGCCGCGTAAACTTGAGCGGCCTTCGGACCACACCCCGGTTCTATTGGAGTGGGCGTAGGCCAACAGCGAACGGAAAACCGTTCGCCAAAGCTGTTACACGTCGAAAAACCGCCCAGAACTTGCTGTCATTTCCTTGTAATACAGCAAGTTAAGCCCAATGCCGGGTTTCCGTAGCCTGGCACGTTGGATGCTATTCCTAGCGTGAGCCCCAAGCAGTGATTGGGGCGGATCATAAAGACCCACTCCTCGCCAAAGGAATCATTCACGTGAACGCCAATAAGCTCACACTCCGCATCATGCTCGGCATGATCCTGGGTATCGTTGCAGGCTACGCCGTCAACTCGATGGCCCCGTCCCCTGACGCGGCCAAGGAAATCGCGGGCTACTTCAGTCTGGTCAGCGATATCTTCCTGCGCCTGATCAAGATGATCATCGCCCCGCTGGTTTTCAGCACCGTGGTCTCCGGCATTGCCAACATGGGCGACAGCAAGGCTGTGGGCCGTGTCGGCGGCAAAGCCATCCTGTGGTTTGTCACCGCAGCCATCATATCCCTGCTGCTGGGCTGTCTGTTCGCCAACGTCCTACAACCGGGCGCTGCGCTGAACATGCCACTGCCCCCGGCAGACGCCAGCACCAATCTGGCCACCAAGTCGCTGACCTTCACGAACTTCCTGCTCAATGTCTTCCCCAAGAGCGTGTTCGATTCCTTTGCCAGCAACCAGATCCTGCAAATCCTGGTGTTCTCGATCTTCTTCGGGCTGGCGATTGCCGCGCTGGGCAAGAAGGTGGAAACGATCACCAAGTTCACCGACGATGTTGTTCACGTCATGATCAAGGTGACCGACTACGTGATGCAGTTTGCCCCCATCGGTGTGTTCGCCGCCATGGGTGCGGCCATCTCCACACAAGGTTTGGGCGTGCTGCTCACCTACGGAAAGTTGATCGCCTCGTTCTACTCTGGCCTCATTGTACTGTGGGCACTGCTGATTGCCGCAGGCTGGATTGTGCTGCGTGAGCGCGTCTTCAAGCTGATGAGCCTGATGCGCAGCGTGATGTTGCTGGCTTTCTCCACCGCCAGCAGCGAAGCGGCTTATCCCAAGACCATGGAACAGCTGGAAAAATTTGGCGCCTCCAAGCGCATCACCAGCTTCATCCTGCCGCTGGGCTACTCCTTCAACCTGGATGGCTCGATGATGTATCAGGCCTTTGCGATCATCTTCATCGCCCAGGCCTATGGCATCCACATGTCGATTGCCACCCAGCTGACCATGCTGGCTGTGCTGATGCTCACCAGCAAGGGGATGGCCGGTGTCGCCCGCGCCTCCCTGGTCGTGGTGGCCGCTACGCTGCCGATGTTCCACCTGCCCGAATCCGGCCTGCTGCTGATCATGGCGATCGACCAGTTCCTCGACATGGGTCGTACCGCCACCAACGTGATCGGCAACAGCATCGCCACCGCCGTGGTTGCCAAGTGGGAAGGTGAGCTGAGCGCGACCGTTGAAGACGACGAAACCGTGCCAGAACAAGCGCCTGCGCTGGCCCACGAATCGGCCTAAGTCCCTTGAACGGCAGAGCCCTTGGGTTCTGCCGTCTCCTCCAGCAGATGCTGCCAGATCATATCCACTATGGGTTTGGTATTGTCCAGTGAGCGGTAGACGCGGACATCGATATCGCTCACCCAATCTTCATCCCCCGCCTGCACCAACACCCCGTCATGTATCTCGCGCGCCGCACAGCTTGCGGGCAGCCAGCCAATCCCATGCCCCTGCACGATCATGGCCTTGAGCGCTTCGGCCATATGGGTCTCGAACGAGCGCTGCAAAAAGCTCGGGTGGCCTGCAGAAAGCAAAATCACTTCCACGATATGCGCCAGATACGCGCCACTTTCATAGGCCAGGAAGGGAAAGGGCTTGCGCGAATTGCCAGGCAGGCAGAACAGCGGTTTGCCTTCCGCATCCACGCCGCTGTAGGGCACCACGCGGTCTTTGGCGAGCGAGACGTAGGGGTGGCCGCGAGACTCCTTGATGAAGGGGATCTGCGGATGGTGATAGGCAATCAGGAAATCCGTTTCCCCCTCGGTCAGCGTCGTCACCCCGTCCTGCACATTCACTGCCAACACGCGGGCCAGCAGCGTCGGGAAGCGTTCCTTGAGGTGCTTGAGCCAGCCGGGAAAGTAGGTCAGCGACAAGGTATGGGCGACCGCGAAACGCACCGTTTCACCACTCAGTGGGGCCTGATCGCGGAGAATCGCACGCATCTCCCGCGTGCGCCGCACCATCTCCTCGGCAAACGCCAGGAATACCCGCCCACCGGGCGTCAGGCGCACGTTCTTGGCCGTGCGGTCGATCAGCTCGGTGCCCAGCCATTCTTCCAGCCCCTGGATGCGGCGGCTGAACGTAGGCTGGGAAACACTCTGGCGTTGCGCGGCAAGCGAAAAGCTGCGCGCTTCAACCAGGCAGATGAAGTCTTCAAACCAATCGATATTCATAACTGAGGTAGATCAAAAAAAACCTGTGACTTCTTTCATTTTGAATGACTCCATGCATTCTTTGTATGGCGCTAGTAGTAGTCCTCACACCACTCATAAGATGTATTCAAGCCAGTCTTGGGTTGTTGTAACCTACATCCAGCCGAGGAGCAAATTGTGGCGGCAAGCATACGTTTAGAACATGATCTTCTGGGAGACCGTGAAGTCCCTGCAGCAGCTTACTATGGTGTGCATACCTTGCGCGCCCAGGAAAACTTTCCGATCTCCGGCATCCCCATCTCCACTTACCCCGACCTAATCCGTGCGCTGGCCGAAATCAAGATGGCCGCAGCCCGCGCCAACCTGGAGCTGGGCTTCCTGGCCCCGGCCAAGGCACAAGTGATCATCGCCGCCTGCGAGGAAATCCGCGCTGGCGCCCTCAACGACCAGTTCGTGGTCGACGTGATCCAGGGCGGAGCAGGTACCTCGACCAACATGAATGCCAACGAGGTGATCGCCAACCGTGCCCTGGAACTGATGGGCGCCAAAAAAGGCGACTATAACCTGCTGCACCCGAACGAAGACGTTAACATGAGTCAATCGACCAATGACGTCTACCCCACTGCGCTCCGCCTAGCGACCTACAACGGCCTGCTGCGCCTGATCGACGCAATGGGCTATCTGCGTGGTGCCTTCGAAGCCAAGGCAGAAGAATTCAAGCACGTACTGAAGATGGGGCGTACCCAGTTGCAGGATGCGGTGCCCATGACGCTGGGGCAGGAGTTCTCCACCTATGCCGTCATGCTAGGCGAAGATCAGGAACGTGTCCGCGAAACAACCCGTTTGCTCTGTGAAATCAACCTGGGGGCCACCGCGATTGGCACCGGCATCACGGCCCATCCGGCCTATGCGGAAATCGTGCGCCGCCACCTCACCCAAATCACCGGCATTCCGCTGATCACCTCGGTCAACCTGATCGAAGCCACGCAGGACTGCGGCTGCTTCGTGCAGATCTCCGGTGTGCTCAAGCGCGTGGCCACCAAGCTCTCCAAGGTCTGCAACGATCTACGCCTGCTCTCCAGCGGTCCGCGTGCGGGCCTGGGGGAAATCAACCTGCCGCCACGTCAGGCCGGCTCTTCGATCATGCCGGGTAAGGTCAACCCGGTAATCCCTGAAGTGGTCAACCAGATTGCATTCGAAGTCATCGGCAACGATGTCACCGTTTCTTTCGCAGCAGAAGGCGGCCAGCTCCAACTCAACGCCTTTGAGCCGATCATCGCCCATAGTCTCTTCAAGAGTACAACCCATCTGGCCGCAGGCTGTCGTGTACTTGCCGACAAATGTGTCGTCGGCATCACCGCCAATGTCGAACGCCTACGCAAGAGCGTGGAAGACTCCATCGGCGTCGTCACTGCACTCAACCCCTACATCGGCTACACCCATGCCACCGAAGTCGCCCGTGAAGCACTCATTTCAGGACGCGGCGTCTCCGAACTGGTGCTGGAACGTGGCTTGCTTACAGCCGAACAACTCGCGGAAATCCTGCGCCCGGAAATCCTGACGCAACCCACGCTGCTACGCCGTGGCACGACTTCCGCACCAACGCTTCAACCTGCTGAGAAACACCCATGAGCACACATGTAACAACCACCAAGCATATGCCTCTGCTGCTGGCAGAGCGCGGCAACGAAATCCTCGAAAACCCGCTGCTGAACAAAAGCACCGCCTTCACACTCGAAGAGCGTGACGCGTTCCACCTGCATGGGCTGCTGCCGGACCACATTGAAAGCCTGGAAGACCAGGTACAGCGCCGTCTGGAATGCGTGCGGGCCCTGCCGAGTGATCTGGACCGCTATGTCTTCCTGCGGGATCTGCAAGACACCTGCGAGACACTCTACTTCGCACTGATCACCGAACATCTGGAAGAGCTGCTGCCAATCATCTACACCCCCACCGTGGGCGCAGGCTGCCAGCAGTTCAGCCACATCTACCGTCGTCCGCGTGGGCTGTTCCTGAGCCTGCCGAACAAGGATCGTCTGGATCAGATTCTGGCCAACCCGCGTTTTGACAACGTCGAGTGTATCGTCGTCACCGATGGTGAACGTATCCTCGGTCTGGGGGACCAAGGGGTGGGCGGTATGGGCATTCCCATCGGCAAGCTTGCGATCTACTCGGGCTGCGGCGGTATTGATCCGTCGACCACGCTGCCGATCACGCTGGATGTGGGCACCAACAACGAAGAACGTCTGGCTGACCCGCGCTACATTGGCTGGCGCCATGAACGCGTGCGTGGTCAGGAATACGATGACTTCATCGAAGCCTTCGTGGCCGCCGTCCACAAACGCTGGCCGAAAGTGCTGCTGCAGTGGGAAGACTTCCACAAGAACAACGCCAACCGTCTGTTGGACCGTTACCGCGACCGCCTGTGCACCTTCAATGACGACATCCAGGGCACCGCTTCGGTTGCGACCGGCACCTTGTTGTCCGCCATCCAGATCACGGGTGTAGCGCTGACCGAACAACGCATCGCCATCCTCGGCGGTGGTTCAGCCGGCATCGGCATTGCTGATCTGATCAAGCACGCCATGGTTGAAGCTGGCCTGAGCGAAGAAGAAGCCCGCAAGCGCTTCTACATCGTTGGCCGTCATGGCCTGGTGACCGAACAGACCCCGAACCTGGAAGCCTTCCAGAAGGCCTACACCCAGGACAGCGCCCTGCTCAAGAGCTGGAAGCTCGACAGCGCCGACAAGGCCATGCTGCTCGACGTGGCCCGTAACGCCAAACCCACCGTACTGGTTGGCGTTTCTGGTCAGGCCGACTCCTTCAGCGAAGAGATCATCCGCGAAATGGCCCGCCATGTCGCCCGCCCGATCGTCTTCCCGCTCTCCAACCCCACCTCCTGCGTCGAAGCCCAACCGGCCAACATCGTGCGTTGGACCGAAGGACGCGCCATCATCGGCACTGGCAGCCCCTTTGCCTCCATCGACTACGAAGGCAAGACCCACCACTTCGCCCAGACCAACAACTCCTACATCTTCCCCGGAGTCGGTCTGGCTGCGCTGGCGGTCAAGGCCCGTCGCGTCACCGACGGCATGTTCCTCGCCGCAGCGCGCGCACTGGCGGCCATGTCACCCGCCAAGGACGACCCGCAAGGCAAGCTGCTGCCGCCCTTGAACGACATGCGCAAGGTCTCGGCCAACATCGCCGTGGCCGTGGCCAAGCAGGCCCGTGCTGAAGGGCTGACCGAGGCTTATACCGATGCACAGATCGA